>NZ_JBWKPT010000024.1:0-527 GCF_059418385.1 Variovorax sp. GW821-FHT09A10 | reverse complement strand
GCGTTGCCCAGCGTCAGCGCGTCGCCGGTGACGACATAGCCGCTGGTGGAGAACTGCGCGCCATCGATGCTGATCGCACCGCCCGTGTTGTCCACCCGAACCGTGCCGGCCGCGCCGCCGAACAGCGCGAACTGGTTCTGCTTCCAGCCGGTGTTGGTCTTGCCGTTGGCGCCGGTCCAGCTGTCGGACGGATCGTTGAGGGTGGAGTTGCCGAGGCGCCAGATGCCGGAGCCGCCGCTGATCGTGCCGTCGTTGTAGGTGGAAGCATCGCCGCCCGCGCCGTCCCAGAAGCCGAGCGACACGCCCTTGCTGTTGATCAGGTTGATCTCGCCGAGCACGGACGACTGCACGTGCAGGTCGCCGGCCGCCGTGCCTGCGGGCGCTGTGCCGATGTTCAGGCCGTTGTCGATCAGCGAACCGGTGTAGCTGATCAGGCGGTACAGGCCGGGCCCGAAGGTGCCGCCGGGCGATTGCGCCACGTTGAGCGTGCCGTCGAGCACGAGGCCGTTGTTGACCTTGACCAGGTC
>NZ_JBWKPT010000023.1:0-695 GCF_059418385.1 Variovorax sp. GW821-FHT09A10 | reverse complement strand
AGCATCCTCGGCCACATCGCCAACAACGCCGCGCTGGTGTTCAACCGCAGCGCCGACACCACCTTCGCTGGCAACATCAGCGGCTCCGGCAGCCTCCTGCACAAGGGCGCGCGCAAGCTGACCCTGACCGGCGACAACACCTTCACGGGTACCACCACCGTCGTGGTCGGCAACAGCCTGCAGATCGGCGCGGGTGGCACCACCGGCAGCATCGCGGGGAACATCACCAACGACGGCGACCTGGTCTTCGATCGAACGGGCGACCTGAGCTACGCAGGCAGCATCGATGGCAACGGCACCCTGTCCAAGAGCGGTGCGGGCGTGCTGGAACTGACGGGCGCCAGCACCTACAGCGGCGCGACCGAGGTCAATGCGGGCATGCTGCGCGTGAACAACGCCACCGGCAGCGCCACGGGCGCGGGCCCAGTGCTCGTCAAGAGTGGCGCCACGCTCAGCGGCGGTGGCCGCATCGCGGGCCAGGTCACCATCGCCGATGGCGCGGCGCTGGCACCGGGCAGCAACCTCGGCACGCTGAACATCGGCACGCTGTTGCTCGGCAGCGGTTCGTTGCTGAACTACGAACTGGGCCAGGCCGGCACGGCGGGCGGTCCGCTCAATGACCTGGTCAAGGTCAACAACGGCCTCGTGCTCGACGGCACGCTCAACGTGGCGCAATCGCCCGGCGGCACCTTCGG
>NZ_JBWKPT010000022.1:0-923 GCF_059418385.1 Variovorax sp. GW821-FHT09A10 | reverse complement strand
CCGCCTTCACGGATGGCGAAGCGCAGGCCTTCTTCCATCGCGATCGGGTTGATCAGCTTGACGGTGATGCTGACGTTGTCGCCAGGCATGACCATTTCCTTGTCCGCGGGCAGCTCGATCGCGCCGGTCACGTCCGTCGTGCGGAAGTAGAACTGCGGACGGTAGTTGTTGAAGAACGGCGTGTGACGGCCACCTTCGTCCTTGGACAGGACATACACCTCGGCGGTGAAGTGCACGTGCGGCTTGATCGAGCCGGGCTTGCACAGCACTTGGCCGCGTTCGACTTCTTCGCGCTTCGTGCCGCGCAGCAGCACGCCGACGTTGTCGCCAGCCTGACCTTGGTCCAGCAGCTTGCGGAACATTTCCACGCCGGTGCAGGTGGTCTTGACGGTCGGGCGGATGCCGACGATTTCGATTTCTTCGCCGACCTTGATCACGCCGCGCTCGACGGCGCCGGTCACCACGGTGCCGCGACCCGAGATCGAGAACACGTCTTCGACGGGCATCAGGAACGTGCCGTCCACAGCGCGCTCAGGCGTGGGGATGTACGTGTCCAGCGCTTCGGCCAGCTTCAGGATGGCTTCTTCGCCCAGCTTGCCCTTGTCGCCTTCCAGGGCGAGCTTGGCCGAGCCGTGGATGATGGGGGTGTCGTCGCCAGGGAACTCGTACTTGTCGAGCAGCTCGCGCACTTCCATTTCGACCAGCTCGAGCAGCTCGGCGTCGTCGACCATGTCGCACTTGTTCAGGAAAACGATGATGTAGCCCACGCCCACCTGGCGAGCCAGCAGGATGTGCTCACGGGTCTGGGGCATCGGGCCGTCAGCGGCCGAGCACACCAGGATGGCGCCGTCCATCTGAGCGGCGCCCGTGATCATGTTCTTCACATAGTCGGCGTGACCGGGGCAGTCGACGTGTGCGTAGTG
>NZ_JBWKPT010000021.1:0-2500 GCF_059418385.1 Variovorax sp. GW821-FHT09A10 | reverse complement strand
GCGGATTTGCAATTTATTGCAAGTGGTAGGAGAGCGTTCTGTAAGCCTGTGAAGGTGCGTTGTAAAGCGTGCTGGAGGTATCAGAAGTGCGAATGCTGACATGAGTAGCGTTAAAGGGGGTGAAAAGCCCCCTCGCCGTAAGCGCAAGGTTTTCTACGCAACGTTCATCGGCGTAGAGTGAGTCGGCCCCTAAGGCGAGGCAGAGATGCGTAGCTGATGGGAAACAGGTCAATATTCCTGTACCGATTGTTAGTGCGATGTGGGGACGGATCTTAATAGGTCATCCAGTTATTGGATTATTCTGGTTTAGTTGGATGTAGGCGTGCATTAGGCAAATCCGGTGCACATATACCGAGGCCAACGATCGAGCGGACTTGTCCGTGAAGTGACTGAACGAGGTTCCAGGAAAAGCCACTAAGCTTCAGCTAACAACGACCGTACCGCAAACCGACACTGGTGCGCGAGATGAGTATTCTAAGGCGCTTGAGAGAACTCAGGAGAAGGAACTCGGCAAATTGACACCGTAACTTCGGAAGAAGGTGTGCCCTATTAGTGTGTAGTGAACAACGAAGCATGAATGGGTTGCAAAAAATCGGTGGCTGCGACTGTTTATTAAAAACACAGCACTCTGCAAACACGAAAGTGGACGTATAGGGTGTGACGCCTGCCCGGTGCTGGAAGATTAAATGATGGGGTGCAAGCTCTTGATTGAAGTCCCAGTAAACGGCGGCCGTAACTATAACGGTCCTAAGG
This sequence comes from Variovorax sp. GW821-FHT09A10, assembly GCF_059418385.1. Lineage (NCBI taxonomy): Bacteria > Pseudomonadati > Pseudomonadota > Betaproteobacteria > Burkholderiales > Comamonadaceae > Variovorax > Variovorax sp. GW821-FHT09A10. The sequence continues at coordinate 1,747 of NZ_JBWKPT010000021.1, read as the reverse complement.
TAGCGAAATTCCTTGTCGGGTAAGTTCCGACCTGCACGAATGGCGTAACGATGGCCACACTGTCTCCTCCTGAGACTCAGCGAAGTTGAAATGTTTGTGATGATGCAATCTCCCCGCGGAAAGACGGAAAGACCCCATGAACCTTTACTGTAGCTTTGTATTGGACTTTGAACAGATCTGTGTAGGATAGGTGGGAGGCTTTGAAGCAGGGTCGCTAGATCTTGTGGAGCCAACGTTGAAATACCACCCTGGTGTGTTTGAGGTTCTAACCTAGGTCCATTATCTGGATCGGGGACAGTGCATGGTAGGCAGTTTGACTGGGGCGGTCTCCTCCCAAAGCGTAACGGAGGAGTTCGAAGGTACGCTAGTTACGGTCGGACATCGTGACGATAGTGCAATGGCATAAGCGTGCTTAACTGCGAGACTGACAAGTCGAGCAGATGCGAAAGCAGGACATAGTGATCCGGTGGTTCTGTATGGAAGGGCCATCGCTCAACGGATAAAAGGTACTCTGGGGATAACAGGCTGATACCGCCCAAGAGTTCATATCGACGGCGGTGTTTGGCACCTCGATGTCGGCTCATCTCATCCTGGGGCTGTAGCCGGTCCCAAGGGTATGGCTGTTCGCCATTTAAAGAGGTACGTGAGCTGGGTTTAAAACGTCGTGAGACAGTTTGGTCCCTATCTTCCGTGGGCGCTGCAGATTTGAGGAAGCCTGCTCCTAGTACGAGAGGACCGGAGTGGACACACCTCTGGTGTATCGGTTGTCACGCCAGTGGCATTGCCGAGTAGCTAAGTGTGGAAGAGATAACCGCTGAAAGCATCTAAGCGGGAAACTCGTTTCAAGATGAGATCTGCCGGGGCCTTGAGCCCCCTAAAGAGTCGTTCAAGACCAGGACGTTGATAGGTCAGGTGTGGAAGCGCAGTAATGCGTTAAGCTAACTGATACTAATTGCTCGTGCGGCTTGACCCTATAACTTTGATCAATCTGATCAAGGTGTTATGCCAAGTTGACGCATTCAAAATAATTCGCCAAAAGCTGATTCCAAACTCTATGAATTCGTTTGATTGATCGTGTGATCAGTCAGACAACCCTTTATGCCTGATGACCATAGCGAGTTGGTACCACTCCTTCCCATCCCGAACAGGACAGTGAAACGACTCAGCGCCGATGATAGTGCGGGTTCCCGTGTGAAAGTAGGTCATCGTCAGGCTCTTACAGCCCAGAAAACCCCAGTCAGCAATGACTGGGGTTTTTTGCTTTGCGCGAAGCAAAGACCGAATACATAAAAAGCGCCAACTCGAAAGAGATGGCGCTTTTTTATTGGAGCAAACAAGCACCAATCAGCTATTACAGATCCCTGATGCATCGGATTGCGCCGCGCCGACCGCAACTAGCTCTGCAAGCAGGTCCGACGTCAGAGCCACCAGCGTCTCACCGGCAAAGAATCGAGCTCGGATCAGCTCGAAATACGGCGTCCCACCAAGCCACAATCCCCACTCCGCGTGCGACACCGCGTGCAGCTCCAGAAGCTTGAACTTCATCAGCACCTTCATCGCGTGGCGCGCGTGCTTCACAGGGTCTCGCTGCAAGCCAGACAGCCGCCGGCGCGCCGTCTGCAACGCGCGCTCCACATCGGCGAAGACTCCTCCATGACCAGGAATCACCTGCCGCGGTGCTAATTTCTCGATCAGATCAAGCGTTGCCGCGATGTCCCCGAACGAGGGCTCGCCCATCAGCTCCGGA
>NZ_JBWKPT010000020.1:0-8966 GCF_059418385.1 Variovorax sp. GW821-FHT09A10 | reverse complement strand
GGGTAGGGTTTTACGTGGGTCAGTCTTAGACGGAAATTACTGCGTTAGCTGGGTCAATTTTCGGCGGCAATCAACACACTGGCTGCGAAAGGGATTCAGCGGTGCAAGCGAGCACTTTGAAGAAACCGTGATGCACCGTTCGCACGCGAACGACGATCTTGCAGGTGGTGGTACGTCGACGGGAACCTACATCAACTATGCCGCCAACCTGCCTTGGGCACCGTTGAACAGCCTGGCCGAGCGACTGTGCTATTGGCCAACTTTTCCCGAAGAGTGGAACAGCGACTGCGGCCAGAAGCGAAGAGAAAGCGGCGTCGGACCTGAGGAGCCAATGCGGTGGCCTGCCAAATTCTGAGTCGCGACGAAGCCATGGAAAGGACGATTTTGGCGGCTGAGCTTCGAATGGAGTGGGTGCGCAAGCTCATGGTCAGCCAGGAAGTTGCGCATTTGTTCAATTCGCACCCGGCCCCGCCGCTGGCGCCTCAGTTGTCACCGCGATTTCCGTTCGATCCAAGGAATCCCGTGAACGATGGCGTGGGCGGCTTCCGATGATCGGCGGCATCAACACCAGCGGGCGCAGCACCGACGAGGATCGCACCGATGGCAAGGTCATCGGGCTTGTGGAGCGCTATGCCAACAAAAGACAAAGAGTCACCGGAGTAACCGGCCATGGCGGACAGCTCACAGGTGTCTATCCAGATGTCATCGAGTTTCAGAGGGTCTACCTGACGGGTGGAGGGGGTTTTTATACGGCGTATGGCTTCGTTTCTGGGGTTCTTGGCACGTACTTGTTCACAACGTTCATGTTGGAGGGAATGATTGGGTACGAAGGCTACGGCGTTATCGCCTTCGCCTACATCGGCTCCTGGTCCTTCTTTGCATTCTTCGCCTACCTCGAACTCTTCGCCCCCGCCGACAGCCCCCTCTACTTCGACCGCAAGCATCGCAAGGTCTACAAGGTCACTCAGTCCGGTGCCCGCCGCTGGCGCTTCTTCGGCCCTCGCAACTCCAGCCTTGTTGCTTACGACTGGGACCTGATCGACGCCGAGCACCACACCACGTTGCAGGCCAGCACAGCCACGGCGAGTCGTGTGCACCACCTTGTCTTCCTCGTGCGCAAGAGCAAGGACGACCCGACCATCGTCGACAGCTTCACCTTCGCCAGTGTCGACTTCGTGCCAGCCTTGTGGGAGTACATCCGCCGCTACATGGAGAAAGGCGCTGCGCCGCTGGTGCAGGGTGAGTTTCCTCCAGTGTCGAACACTGGCGCGTATGTGCCCTGGAGTGACTTCGGTGCGGTCGTCCCTTTTCTTGACCAGCCGGGGCAGCGCTGGAAAGAGCAGCCTTGGAAGACCTTACTCAAGTACATCAGCATGCCTGTCACGGTGCCGCTGTACATGCTGTGGTTGTTCTTCAACGGCTTGACCGTCTGGACCGCACAGAAGGTCGAGTGGCCCGAAGAGATCAAGCAAGCCATCGGTCGATTGATCAACGAATTGGACCTTCGCACCGACACCTACCGCAGGCTGCGCCCCGGTCCGCCACCGGAGGTTTGATGTATCTGGTGTGGCATCTCTTCAATGGCCTGACGGTGTGGACAGCACAGAAAGTCGAGTGACCGAAAGAGATTGAAGGCACGATCGTGCGCCTGATCAACGTGCTTGACCTGCGCTCTGATATCCACAGGAACTTGCGACCAGGCCCGCCGCCCCAGCTCCGATCGATTCTGTGCGTCGACGGCACTTTCCGGCCGCATCCCGCCAGAGCATCCAAGCCACGCCCGGCCCCGCATCTACTCCCTTCGCCGTACCCCTCCCGCCCCACCTAGGCCATTAGCTAGGCCTTAAGGCGGATTTGCCTCCCGCCCCCCGCGCCGGAAACTTCGTGTTTCTTCTTACTTCCCGGCACCCTTGCCGTAGACGGAGTGCGGATGAGTTGGCGAACCAAAGTGGTCTGGAGCGAGGGGATGCTGTTGCAGCCTCAGCACCTGCAGCAAAGCGAGCGCCATGCCGACCATGCGCGGCATGTGCTGTTGCGCACCACCACGCCCTACGCCTGGGGATTCGCCGAGGTCGAGATCGACGCGGCGGCGCTCACGCTGGGCAAGCTGGCGCTGGTGCGGGCGGTGGGCATCTTCGGCGACGGCACGGTGTTCGACATGCCGGCGGTCGATCCGCTGCCCGAACCCATCGAAATTCCTGCGTCCATGCGCGACGAGACCGTGGTGCTGGCGCTGCCGCTGCGCCGCGCCGGAGCGCGCGAGGCCGACGCTGAAGAATACGAAGAGCTGGTGCGCCACCGCGTGCTGGAGTCGGACGTGCCCGACTCCAACACGGCCGGCGAGCGCACCGCGATGCTGCAACTCGGCCAGCTCCACACGCGCCTGATGCGTGCCAGCGAAGCCACCGATGCCTGGGCGACGCTGGGCGTGGCCCGCGTGGTCGAGCGCCGGGTCGACAACCAGGTGCAGCTCGACCGCGCGATGCTGCCGCCGCTGCTCGACGTGGCCGGCCATGCGGTGATCCGCGCCTGGCTCGACGAGTTGCTGGGCCTGCTGCGTCAGCGCGGTGAGGCATTGGCCGGGCGCATGACGCAAGGCGGCACCGGCGGCGTGGCCGAGATCGCCGACTTCATGCTGCTGCAGGCGGTGAACCGCAACGAAGCCATCTTTGCGCACCTGGCCAAGAGCGCGATGCTGCACCCGCAGCATTTCTTCGAGCACGCGCTGGGGCTGGCCGGCGACCTCGCGAGTTTTCGCGACACGCGCCGCGTGACGCGCTTCGGCCCCTACATCCACGACGACCTGGCGCTGAGCTTTCGACCGCTGATGGACGACCTGCGCCGCAGCCTGTCGATGGTGTTCGAGCAGTCGGCCATTCGCATCGAGCTGCACGACCGCAAGCACGGCGTGCGCGTGGCGATGGTCACCGACGTGGAGCTGCAGCGCAAGGCGACCTTCGTGCTCGCGGTGAACGCGAACATGCCGAGCGAGGCGCTGCGCGCGCGCTTCCCCACGCAGGTGAAGATCGGCCCGGTCGAGCGCATCCGCGATCTCGTGAACCTCGCGCTGCCGGGCGTCACGCTGACGCCGATGCCGGTGGCGCCGCGCCAGATTCCTTTCCACACGGGCGCCAACTACTTCGAACTCGAAACGCGCAACAGCGACCTGTGGCGCCAGCTCGAGCAATCGGGCGGCATCGCGATGCACATCGCGGGCGATTTCCCCGGCTTGGACCTCGCGTTCTGGGCCATTCGTTCCTAGCCACCTCTGGCTGACGGAAACGGAACATCACCATGAGCACCCCTCCCGACCCCTTTGCCGCCTTCGAGTCCGAGCGCACGGTCATCAAGCCCAAGCCGCGCACGCCGGGCGGCGCGCCACCGGCTCCTGCGCCCGCGCCGTTCTTCGGCGGCGCCGATCCGACGCCCGTGGCCGAGGTGGGCGAGATCGGCCTGCTCAATCCGCTGGTCTCCGCCGCGGGCAAGCTGCTGGTGCTGATCGGCAAGCTGCGCAACCTCGCGCAGCCGCCGAACGTGCCGGCGCTGCGCGCGTCCACCGCCGATGCGGTGAACCAGTTCGATGCCGCGGCGCGCCGCGCGGGCGTGGGCAACGAGTCGGTGCTGGCCGCGCGCTATGTGCTGTGCACCGCGCTCGACGAAGCCGTGGCCAACACGCCCTGGGGCGTGCAGGCCGGCTGGAACAAGCAGAGCCTGCTGGTGCAGTTCCACAACGAGACCTGGGGCGGCGAAAAGGTGTTCCAGCTGCTGGCCAAACTCGCGCAGGACGTGCCCACGCACCGCCAGCTGCTCGAGCTGATCTACAGCGTGCTCGCGCTCGGCTTCGAGGGCCGCTACCGCGTGGTCGACAACGGCCGCGCGCAGCTCGACTCGGTGCGCCAGCGCCTGGCCGACCTGATCGCGAAAGACCGCCCGCCGGTCGAGCCCGAGCTGTCGCCGCACTGGCGCGGGCAGGGCGCGGGCACGGTGCGGCTGCGCGAGTCGCTGCCGCTGTGGGTGTTCGCGGCCGGCTTCGCGCTGCTGCTGGCACTCGCGTGGTTCGGCCTGCGGCTCACGCTCAACCACCGCTCCGACACCACCTACGCGGCCGTGTCGAGCCTGCGTGTGCCGAACATCCAGATTGCGCCGCCCGCCGCGCCGGCCAAGTCGCCGCGGCTCGCGCGCTTCCTGGAGCCCGAGATCAAGCAGGGCCTGGTCACCGTGACCGACGAGGCCGACCGCAGCGTGGTGCGGCTGCGCGGTGACTCCTTCTTCGGCTCTGGCAGCGCCGAGCCGATGGCGGCCTCGCTGCCGGTGCTGCGCCGCATCGGCCAGGCGCTGGCCGAGGTGAAGGGCGAGGTGCTCATCACCGGCCACTCCGACAACCAGCCGATCCGCTCGCTGCGCTATCCGTCGAACTGGCACCTGTCGGCCGCGCGCGCCGATGCGGTGAAGGGCGCGCTCTCCACGCTGGTCGAGCCCGCGCGCATGCGCTCCGACGGCAAGGCCGACGCCGAGCCTGTGGTGGCCAACGACACGCCGGCCAACCGCGCGCGCAACCGCCGCGTCGACATCGTGCTGCTGACCGAACCCGAGCGCCTTGCTGCTGCACCGGCTGCTCCCGTTCCAGGAGCGACGAAATGATCAAGAAAATCTTCGGCTTCCTGTTCAGCCCGCTGCTGCTGACGCTGCTCGCGCTGATCGTCGTCGCGCTGCTGATCTGGTGGATCGGCCCGCTGGTGAAGATCGGTTCGCTCGCGCCGCTCGAAGGTGAGATGACGCGCGCTATCGTCATCGGCGTGATCGTGCTCGTCGTGGTGCTGCGCGCGCTGTACCGCCGCTGGCGCGCGCGCCGCGCGAGCCAGCACCTGACCGACGGCCTCATGAAGGCGCCGGCCGCCGCCAAGACCGGTGCACCGGTCGACGGCGAACAGAAGATCCTCGACACGCGCTTCAGCGAAGCCGTCGCCACGCTCAAGCAGATGCGCCTGCATGCCGCCGGCAAGAAGCCGGGCTGGCGCGACTGGCTGTCGATCTCGGGCGGCAGCTACCTGTACGACCTGCCGTGGTACGTCTTCATCGGCGCACCGGGCGCGGGCAAGACCACGGCGCTCGTCAACTCGGGCCTCTCGTTCCCGCTGGCCGAGAAGTTCGGCCCCGGCGCCATCCGCGGCGTGGGCGGCACGCGCAATTGCGACTGGTGGTTCACCGACGAGGCCGTGCTCATCGACACGGCCGGGCGCTACACCACGCAGGACAGCCACCAGTCGGAAGACAAGAGCGCATGGGAAGGCTTCCTGGGCCTGCTGAAGAAGGCGCGCCCGCGCCGGCCACTCAACGGCGTGTTCCTCACCGTGAGCGTGGGCGACCTGCTGAGCCAGGGCCCCGAAGCGCGCACGCAGCTCGCGGCCTCGATCCGCGCGCGGCTGCTCGAGCTCGACAGCAAGCTCACCACGCGCCTGCCGGTGTACGTGCTCGTCACCAAGAGCGACCTGCTCTACGGCTTCACCGACTACTTCGACGACCTCGGCAAGGAGCAGCGCGCGCAGGTCTTCGGCTTCACGCTGCCGGCGGACGAGGACGTGCAGCGCGAAGAGAAGGCCCTGTCGACCGCCTTCAACCGCGAGTTCGCCCTGCTGCACAACCGCGTCAACGACGGCCTCATCGCGCGCATGCAGCGCGAGACCGACGGCACGCGCCGCGCGGCGATCTTCGGTTTCCCGGCGCAGTTCGGCTCGGTCGGCCCGTTGCTCTCCGACCTGCTCGAACAGGTGTTCACCGGCTCGCGCTTTGCGCAGCCGCCGTGGGTGCGCGGCGTGTACTTCACCAGCGGCACGCAGGAGGGCAGCCCGATCGACCGCGTGATGGGCAGCCTGGCGCGCAGCTTCGGCATCGAGCGCGCCATGCTCGCGCCGCAGAAGTCCAGCGGGCGCAGCTACTTCCTCACCGCGCTGCTGCGCGAGGTGGTGTTCCCCGAGCAGCGCCTGGCCGGCGCCGACGTGAAGCTGGAGCGCCGCCGCAACACGCTGCGCCTGGCGGGCGTGGCCGCCATGACGCTGCTCACCGTCGGCCTGCTTGCGGCCTGGGGCTACAGCACCTGGCAGAACTACAACTACCTGAAGTCGGTCGAGGCGCGCGTCGAGCCCGCGCAGAAAACGCTGGCCGCGCTGCCCACGCGCGTGCAGAACCTGGTCGAGGTCGCGCCCGTGCTGCAGGGCCTGCGCGACATCTGGAAGACGCCTGACAACCGCCAGGGCGACGAGCCGCTGTCGATGACGCTGGGCCTGTACCAGGGCGACAAGCTCGACGCCGCCGCCATGCTCACGCACCAGCGCGCGCTCAACGACGCCTTCCTGCCGCAGATCGCCAAGCGCATCGAGGACCAGCTGCGCACCGCGCAGAAGGACAACCTCGAGTTCACTTATGAAGCCCTCAAGAGCTATCTGATGCTCTACCAGCCCGAGCGCTTCGACCCCGAGGCGCTGAAGGCCTGGATCACGCTCGACTGGGCGCGCAACCTCGACCGCGGCATTCCCGAGGACCAGCGCAAGGCGCTCGAAGACCAGCTCGACGTGCTCATCGCCCAGGGCCCGCCGCGCTCGCCGCTGAAGATGGACGAGAACCTGGTGCGCAGCGTGCGTGCCGTGCTCGCGAGCTACCCTCTGGAGCAGCGCGTGTTCAGCCGCCTGAAGCGCCAGCGCGCCACCAAGGACATCCCGGGCTTCAGCGTGGCGCAGGCCACCGGCCCGTCGGGCCCGCTGGTGTTCGAGCGCATCAGCGGCAAGCCGCTGAGCGAGGGCGTGCCCGGCATGTTCACTTACGACGGCTACCACAAGCGCTTCCAGAACGAGGTCGTGGTGCTCACCGGCCTGCTCGCCGCCGAAGACCCGTGGGTGCTCGGCCAGGACCGCAACGCCAGCGAACGCCTGCGCGACGCCGCGGCGCTTGGCGCGCTCACCGACCGCGTGCGACGCCTGTACCTCGAGGAGTATGTCAAGCAGTGGGAAGCGCTGCTGGCCGATGTGCGGCTGATCCGCGTCAGCGGCCTGGAGAAGAACATCGAGACCGCGCGGATTCTCTCGGGCGTCGATTCGCCGCTCGCGAATTTTTTGCGTGCGGTGGTCAAGCAGACCACGCTGATTCCCGCGGCCGATGCCAACAAGGACGTCGTGAGCAAGGCCACCGAGACCGTGCGCAACACGCGCAAGGGCCTGGAAGACCTGTTCGGCAGCGACCCCGGCAAGCAGGTGGCGCCGGGCAAGCGCATCGAGAGCATCGTGGACGACCGCTTCGAGTCGCTGCGCCGTCTGGTCACCGCCGGCGGCCCGAACCAGCCGGCGCCGATCGACGATGCGCTCAAGCTCTTCAACGAGGTGTACGTGTACCTCAATGCCGTCGACACGGCCGTGAAGGGCCGTACCTCGCCGCCGCCCGGCGATGTGGCCGGCAAGCTCAAGTCGGACGCGGGCCGCCTGCCCGAGCCGGTGCGCAGCATGATCGAGAACCTGAGCCAGACCGGCGCCGCGCAGGCGCAGGTGGCCGAGCGCGGCAACCTGAGCCAGGACCTGCGCCCCGTGACCGAGTTCTGCAACCGCGCCATCGCGGGCCGCTACCCGTTCGTGCAAAGCAGCAAGCGCGACGTGCTGCCCGAAGACTTCGGCCAGATGTTCGGCGCCGGCGGCCTGATGGACGACTTCTTCCAGAAGCGCCTGGCCGCGCTGGTCGACACCAGCACCCGGCCGTGGCGCTACAAGCCCGTGGCCGAGCGCGGGGCGATCACCACGCAGGCGCTGGCGCAGTTCGAACGCGCGGCGCGCATCAAGGACATCTTCTTCCGTGGCGGCGGTCGCGGGCCGTCGATGCGACTGGACTTCAAGCCGGTGGAGATGGACGCGGGCATCACGCAGTTCATCCTCGACGTGGACGGGCAGCTGGTGAAGTACGCGCACGGGCCGGTGGTGCCGATGGCGGTGCAGTGGCCGGGGCCGAAGGGGAGCAACCAGGTGCGCGTTCAAGTCAGTCCGCCGTCGACGACCGGGAGTTCGGGGTCGGCGATGGATGGGCCTTGGGCTTTGTTCCGTACGTTGGATGACGGGCAACTCGAAGCGGGGGATGCGCCGGAGAAGTTCTTCATCACGTTCCAGGTGGGGGCGCGCAAGACGCGGTTCGAGGTGACGACGAACAGCGTGCAGCATCCGATTCGGTTGAAGGAGTTGCGGGAGTTTTCTTGTCCGGAGGGGTTGTGAGCTTGGCCTCTTCTTCGCTCTTTATTTCCGACGAACTTCCCGGCTGGTTTGGGAAGTTGCCGGGGATGGGGGACTTTGCGCATCGGCGGTTGCCGGAGGCGTTTCGCTCGGTGTGGGATCCGTGGTTGCAGCGCGGACTGGCTCGGTTGCGGGATCGGCATGCGGATTGGACTGCTCACTACCTGGAGGCGCCTGTGTGGTGCTTTGCGCTGGGGGCGCAGGTGGTGGGGGAGCGGGGGTGGATGGGGGTGTTGATGCCTTCGGTGGATGGGGTGGGGAGGTACTTTCCGTTCACTCTTGCCGTTGAATTGGATGAGGGTGTATCTGATGCGCTGCGCGGAGAGGCGCTCGTTGCTGCGCTGCGGTGGTGGGCGTTGGGGACGCGGGCTGTGTTGGAAGGGCTTGAGAGTGATTTGGATGCGCTGCGGTTTGATGCGGTGCTGAGTCAGTTGTTTGTGGGAGCTGCTGCTGAGCCTTCCGCTGAGGATCGGTCGCTTGACTTGCCGCTGGCGGGGACCTCGCTTTGGATGGAGACGCCTGGCTTGGAGGGCGGGGTTCGGATGCTGGCTACCGGGCTTCCTCGGGATGTGCAGTTCGACGCTTTGTTTCTCGGGGGTGGGGAATGAGGTGCCTGCTTTCTTTGGGGTTCCGGGGCCGGGTCTCGCCCCGGCAGGCGACCTACTTTTCTTTGCTTCGCCAAAGAAACGTAGGCAAAAGAAAGGC
>NZ_JBWKPT010000019.1:0-20287 GCF_059418385.1 Variovorax sp. GW821-FHT09A10 | reverse complement strand
AGCGAAGGGTCGCAGACAGTGGGGTCGCCTTTTCTTTGCTTACTTTCTTTTGGCGAAGCAAAAGAAAGTGAGTCGCCTGCCGGGGCGAGACCCGGCCTCGGGAAGCAAAAGCCCCCTAGCCCCACCGAGGCACAGCCTCATCCTTCAACTGCTGCCGCAGCACCCCATAGTCAGGCACAACACTCTCAACGGTTTCCCAAAACCGATGCGAGTGATCCATCACCCGCAGATGCGCCAGCTCATGCGCCACAACGTAGTCGATCACAGGCAGGCGGAAATGAATCAACCGCCAGTTCAACCGAATCGATCCATCCGCGCTCGCACTCCCCCACCGCGTAGCCGCATTGGACAGCGACAGCTTCTGCCATGACACCCCCAGCAGCGGCGCAAAGTGATCCAGCCGCTCGATGAACAGCTTGCGCGCCTGCCGCATCAACCAGGCCTGCGCCGCATCCCGAATCTGCGAGGGCGCCGCGTTCTGCGCCACAGCCAACCGCAGCGTCCGCGGGCCACCGCCTTCGACAGCGGGGTCGAGCGTGCCGCCAACGCTCGCGAAACCGTGCTTCGGATCGAGCCGGATCACCACAGGCTCCCCAAGAAACGGAAACTCCGCCCCGTCTTCCCAAGCAATCCGCGTCGCCTCGACCCGCGCATTGCGTTGCTGCGTCTCCGCCAGCTTGCGCAGAATCCAGTCGGCCTTCTCGCGCACCGCCGCATCGACATCGCGCAGCGTGACCCACCGCGGTGCGCGCACCGACAAGCCCTCGGCCCCCACAAGAAAACCGATCGTCTTGCGCTGCCCCCGCTTGAACTCGTAGGCCACCCGCGCCGACCCCAACACCACTTCACGCGTCGCTTGCGGATGCGTGAAGTTCGCCAGCGTCAGTGTGTCAGCCAACGGCACCGCAGGACGCGGATCAACGGGCCCGATAGATGAAGGAGTGGCATCCACCACCGGCACAGGAGCAGCTGGTGGCACAGGCGCCGGCGCCTTCTTCCGCGGCCGCCGCGGCGGCGCAGCAGCAGGCGCCGGCGTGCTCCCCAGCCCCTCGAAGAGGTCCATCGTGAACTGCAGCATTCCCCGCATGTCGGGCCCGATTCAGAACAGTTGGCAGGCGCGTCAGCCCGCTTCGCGCGGCAACGTCTGCTGCGGCTGCGCCGGGGTGTCGCTGTACGCCTCAGGGTCGAGACGGCGCATCTCGGCCTCGATCCAGGCTTCGACTTCGCGCATCAGCTCGTCGGGCTTGCGGCCCACGCTCGAGATCGCCGGGCCGATCGACACGTCGACCACGCCGGGGCGCTTGATGAAGGCCTTGCGCGGCCAGACCTTGGCCGAGGTGACGGCAATCGGGATCACGGGCACGCCGGTTTCGCAGGCCAGGCGCGTGCCGCCGCTCTTGTAGGTGCCCTTCTGGCCGCGCGGAATGCGCGTGCCCTCGGGGAACATGATGATCCAGATGCCCTGCGCGAGCAGCTTGCGGCCCTGGCTCACGACCTTGTTGAAGGCCTGCGCGCGCTGGCTGCGATCGATGTGGATCATGTCCAGCCGCGCCATCGCCCAGCCGAAGAAGGGCACGTAGATCAGTTCCTTCTTGAACACGTAGGCCAGCGGGTGCGGCATCAGCGTGGGCATGAGGAAGGTCTCGAACGTGGACTGGTGCTTCACCAGCAGCACGGCACCGGCGAGCTTGTCGGTCGGCAGGTTCTCCATGCCGGTCACGCGCGTGCGGATGCCCATGATGACGCGCGCGCCATCGACGGCCCAGCCGAGCCAGCGCGCGGCCATCCAGTACAGCGGAATGCCGCGCTTCCAGAGCGAGCTGACGCACATGATGATGCCCCAGGGCACCACGGTGACAAGCATCCACAAGGCGTGGAGAACGGAACGGATAAACGCCATCAGACAGCCACCTGCAGTGCAGCCCGCGCTTCGCGCGCGAGCAGAAAGTCGACAAAGGCGGCGAGGTCGTCATGCACCCTCGTGTCCGCCGGATATTCGGAAGGCAGCGGGTGGACCCCGCGGCAGGCCGCGCCCATGCCCGTGAGCAGCAAGTGCGGTTCGCAGCCGGCAGCGGCGCCGGCCTGCAGGTCGCGCAGGCTGTCGCCCGCGGTCGGCACGCCCTTCAGATCGATGCCAAAGCGGTCGCCGATCTGAAGGAACAACCCCTCCTTGGGCTTGCGGCAGTCGCAGCCCTCGTCGGGGCTGTGCGGGCAATAGAACACCGCGTCCACCTTGCCGCCCACGGCCGCGAGCATCTTGTGCATCTTGGCGTGCATGGCGTTGAGCGAAGCCATGTCGAACAGCCCGCGGCCCAGGCCCGACTGGTTCGACGCCACCACCACGTGCCAGCCCGCATGGTTCAGGCGCGCCACGGCCTCGAGCGCACCGGGCAGCGGCGTCCACTCGATGTCGCTCTTGACGAAGTCTTCGCGGTGCACGTTGATCGTGCCGTTGCGGTCGAGGATGACGAGCTTCATGGCGGAACCGCTCCTGGTGGAGGGATGGGGCACGGGGTCAGACAGCCAGCCGCTCGAGCTGCGCCACGCGGTTCATCGCGCTGTGCAGCGACATCAGCAGGCCCAGGCGGTTCAGCCGCAGGTCGGCCTGTTCGGCGTTGACCATCACGTCCGTGAAGAACGCATCGACCGGTTCGCGCAGCGCGGCCAGCGTCTGCAGCGAGCCGGTGTAGTCGCCCGCGTCGAACTGGGCGTTGGCAGCGGGCACGACCTGCGCCATGGCGGCGTGCAGCGCCTTCTCGGCGGGCTCCTGCAGCAGCAGCTCGCTCACGTGCGCGTCGGCCTCGGGCGCCTTCTTCAGGATGTTGCCGATGCGCTTGTTGGCAGCGGCCAGCGCGGCGGCGGCGGGCAGTGCGGCGAAGGCGCGCACGGCCGCCAGCAGCTTGGGCACTTCGCCCAGGCGCTGCGGCAGCGGGGCCAGCACGGCGTCGACTTCCTGGGCGCTGGCGCCCTGCTCGCGCAGGCTGCCGGCGAGGCGGTCGAGGATGAAGTCGCGCAGCTCGACCGTGGCCTTGCTGCTGTCGAAACCGTCGATGGCGCTGAACTGCGCGGCGGCGTCCTGCAGCAGGGCGTCGAGCCCCAGCGCGAGGTCTTTCTCGATCAGCATGCGGATCACGCCCAGCGCGTGGCGGCGCAGCGCGAACGGGTCGCGGTCGCCGGTGGGCAGGTTGCCGATGCCGAACATGCCGACCAGCGTCTCGAGCTTGTCGGCCAGCGCGACCACGAGGCCCACGCTGTTGCGCGGCAGCTCGTCGCCGGCAAAGCGCGGCTTGTAGTGGTCTTCGATGGCGTCGGCCACGGCGGCGTCGAGGCCGTCGTGCAGCGCGTAGTAGCGGCCCATGGTGCCCTGCAGCTCGGGGAACTCGCCGACCATGTCGGTCACGAGGTCGGCCTTGGCCAGTTGCGCGGCCTGGGTGGCCTGCGCGGCCAGCGTCGCGTCGCCGAGTTTTTCGGCAATGCCGCGCGCGATGTGCATCACGCGCTGCACGCGTTCGCCCTGCGTGCCGAGCTTGTTGTGATAGACCACCTTGCCCAGCGATTCGACGCGCGAGGCCAGCGATTTCTTGCGGTCCTGGTCGAAGAAGAACTTGGCGTCGGCCAGGCGCGGGCGCACCACGCGCTCGTTGCCGCCGGTCACGGCGCTTGCATCCTCGGGGCTGATGTTGCTGACGACGAGGAACTTGTTGGTGAGCTTGGCTTGCGCGTCGAGCAGCGGGAAGTACTTCTGGTTGGCCTTCATCGTGAGGATGAGGCACTCCTGCGGCACTTCGAGAAACTCGCGCTCGAAGCTGCAGACCAGCACGTTGGGGCGTTCGACCAGCGCCGTGACTTCGTCGAGCAGCGCGTCGTCGTGGATCGGCACCGAGCCACCGCCGACCTTGACCGCAGCCGCTGCGAGCTGGCGTGCGATTTCGGCGCGGCGCGCTTCAAAGCTGGCGATGACGGCGCCGTCGTCCTGCAGCTGCAGGGCGTAGCTGTTGGCATCGCGCAGCACCACGGGGTCGACCGCCGCTTCGAAACGGTGGCCGTGCGTCTCGCGGCCGGCCTTCAGGCCCAGCGCCTCGATGGGCACCACGGTGTCGGCATGCAGCGCGACGAGGCCGTGCGCGGGGCGCACGAAGCTCACGCTGCTCCAGCCGGGCAGCTCGCAGCCGCTTTCGAGCTGGTAGCTCATGACCTTGGGAATCGGCAGCTTGGCGATGGCTTCGGCCAGCGCCTTCTGCAGGCCTTCGGCCAGCGCGGCGCCCTTGGCGGTGCTTTCGTAGAACAGGGCTTCGGCCTTGCCGTCCATGGCGCGCTTGAGGCCCGGCACGGCCGAGGCGTCGGCGCCGAGCGCGGCCAGGCGCTTGAGCAGCGCGGGCGTGGGCTGGCCCGAGGCATCGAGCCCCACGGCCACGGGCATGAGCTTTTGCGACACGGCCTTGTCGGCGGCGCGCTCGGCCACGTGCGTGAGGTGGGCGGCCAGGCGGCGCGGCGACGCGTAGGGCGTGAGCACCGAGCCGGTCTCGGCCAGGCCTTGCGCCACGAGCTGGTCGCGCAGCACGCCCGCGAAAGCCTCGCCGAGCTTCTTCAGCGCCTTCGGCGGCAGCTCTTCGACAAACAGTTCAACCAGCAGGGAGTTCTTGTTGTTCATGGGGGTCGTCATCGCTCAGGCGGCTTTCTTCGGGGGCATCTGCGCCACCCACTCGCGCGGGGCCATCGGGAAGCCCAGGCGCTCGCGGCTGTCGTAGTAGCTCTGCGCCACGCTGCGCGCGAGGTTGCGGATGCGGCCGATGTAGGCCGCGCGCTCGGTCACGCTGATCGCGCCGCGCGCGTCCAGCAGGTTGAAGCTGTGCGCGGCCTTGAGCACCTGCTCGTAGGCCGGCAGCGCGAGCTGCTCGGTCATGAGGTGCTTGGCCTGCTTTTCGTGCGCAGCGAAGGCGGTGAACAGGAACTCGGCGTCGCTGTGCTCGAAGTTGTAGGTCGACTGCTCGACCTCGTTCTGCTTGTAGACGTCGCCGTAGCTCAGGCCGTCGGTCCAGGTGAGGTTGTAGACGTTGTCCACGCCCTGCAGGTACATGGCCAGGCGTTCCAGGCCGTAGGTGATCTCGCCGGTGATGGGCTTGCAGTCGATGCCGCCGACCTGCTGGAAGTAGGTGAACTGCGTCACTTCCATGCCGTTGAGCCAGACCTCCCAGCCCAGGCCCCAGGCGCCGAGCGTGGGGTTCTCCCAGTCGTCTTCGACGAAGCGGATGTCGTTCTTCTTCAGGTCGAAGCCCAGGGCTTCCAGGCTGCCGAGGTAGAGCTCGAGGATGTTGCTGGGCGCGGGCTTCAGCACGACCTGGTACTGGTAGTAGTGCTGCAGGCGGTTGGGGTTCTCGCCGTAGCGGCCGTCCTTGGGGCGGCGGCTGGGCTGCACGTAGGCGGCCTTCCAGGGCTCGGGGCCGAGCGCGCGCAGGAAGGTGGCGGTGTGCGAGGTGCCTGCGCCCACTTCCATGTCGTACGGTTGCAGCAGCGCACAGCCTTTGTCGGCCCAGTACGACTGCAGTTTGAGAATGATTTGCTGGAAGGTCAACATGAAGCTGGCCGGCGTCGAGGGCCGGACATTGGACGGGACGGTGGCGCGGCACAGGCCGCGAAAGGCGACGATTTTACGTTCGCGGGAGGGCATCTCTCCCACAGCCGCTCGGGATGCCGGCTGCCGCGACAGCCCGTGCGGCTGTGGGACAAAGCCCGGCCCCGCACGCTTTTTTGCGTTTCCCGCCGCTTTCGGCACTTTCCTGCGCTTTCCCCCTCTCTCACTGCATGGCACCGCCCCACATCGGCCCCGACACTCCTTTCTTCATCGTGCTCAACGCCGGCTCCGGCAGCGAGAGCACTGCGCAGGCCCGCCAGGTCATCGACGACGCCTTTGCCGCAGACGGCCGCCGGCACCGCGTGTTCCTCGTGGACGGCCCCGGCCGCGTGCAGGCGCTGGCGCGCGAAGCGGTCGAGCGCGCTCGGGCCGTGGGCGGTGTGGTGGTGGCCGCGGGCGGCGACGGCACCATCAACGCCGTGGCCCAGGCCACGCTGGGCAGCGGCTGCCCCTTCGGCGTGCTGCCGCAGGGCACCTTCAACTATTTCAGCCGCACGCACGGCATTCCGCGCGACACGGCGCAGGCGCTGCAGGTGCTGCTCACGCAGCAGCCGCGGGCGGTGCAGGTGGGGCTGGTGAACGACCGCGTGTTCCTGGTGAATGCCAGCATGGGCCTGTATGCCGACCTGCTGGAGGAACGCGAAAGCCACAAGGCACGCTTCGGCCGCCACCGCTGGATCGCCTTCTACTCGGGCCTGCTCACGGTGCTGCGCGGGCGGCATCGCCATTGGCAGCTGCGCATCGCCTCGCACGGCCACGAGCGCGACATCCGCACGCCCACGCTGTTCGTGGGCAACAACCCGTTGCAGCTGATGCAGGCGGGCGTCGACCACGCCGAGGCGCCCGAGCAGGGCCGGCTGACCGCGGTGGCGCTCAAGCCGGTCGGCCTGCTGGCGATGCCGGGGCTGCTGGTGCGCGGCGCGCTCGGGCGGCTGGGCGACGCCGACGAGGTGCTGAGCTTCCCCTTCGAGTCGATGACGGTGAAGGCCGGCCGGCTGCGCACGCCGCGCCGCGTGAAGATCGCCACCGACGGCGAGATCGACTGGGTCGACATGCCCCTGCTGTTCCGCGTGGCGCCCGACCCGCTGTGGCTGGTGCGGCCCGACAGCGCGCCCGAACTGGAGGCGGCACGGCCATGAGCTGCCTGCTGCAAGTGTCCGACCCGCATTTCGGCACCGAGCAGCCCGAGGTGCTGCACGCGCTCGAACGCCTCGCGCATGCGCTGGCGCCGCAGGCGGTGCTGCTGTCGGGCGACATCACGCAGCGCGCCACGCGCCGCCAGTTCGCGGCGGCGCGCGCCTTCGCCGACCGGCTGGCGGCGCCGGTGGTGGCGATTCCGGGCAACCACGACATCCCGCTGTTCCAGCTGGCGGCGCGCGTGTTCTCGCCCTATGGCCGCTACACGGAAGCCTTCGGCGCCGACCTGGAGCCGGTGTTCGCCTGCGACGACTGGCTGGTGGTCACGGTCAACACGACGCGCTGGTACCGGCACGAAGACGGCGAGGTGTCGCCGGCGCAGGTCGAGCGCGTCGCGGCGCGGCTGGCGAGCGCCACGCCCCGACAGGTGCGCGTGGTCGTGACGCACCAGCCGGTGCTGGTGACGCGGCCCGAAGACCGGCAGAACCGCCTGCGCGGGCGCGAGGCGGCGGTGGCGCGCTGGACGGCGGCGGGCGCCGACCTGATCGTCGGTGGCCACATCCACCTGCCTTTCGTGCGCCCGCTGGACGAGCACTTTCAAGGCTGCTCGCCCACCGCCTGGGCGGTGCAGGCCGGCACCGCCGTGTCGACGCGCGTGCGCTGGGACACGCCCAACTCGGTGAACGTGCTGCGCACGGAAGCGTCCGGCGACGGCGCGCAGCGCGTGTGCGTGGTCGAACGCTGGGACCACTCGGCGGCCGACAAAGCCTTCATGCCCGTTGACCTGTTACGGCTTCCGCTTGCCAGCCGCGCGGCGGGCCCTTAGGGTTGCGCCGCATGCCTCCTGCGGACACCCTTCTCCTTTCTTCTTCCCCCTTGGTTCTTCTCGCACAACAGCTGGGCGAACACGCCCTGGCCTGGTTCGCGCTCGCGCTGACCGTGTCGGTGCTTGGCGCCGGCCTCGCCTGCCGGATGCTGCAACGGCGCCATCCGCTGCCCGACACCGGCGAGCCTGACGAATCGCGCCTGGCACTCGGCCTGGGCCTGGGCTTCGTGCTGATCCTCGCGGCGGCTTTTCTGGTTGCATGGATCGCCTCGCACCTGGGCGACGGCCGCACCATGGGCCACGCCGACCAGGCGCTGGCCGACGCCATCGCCGCCCATGTGCCGTGGGGCGCGCTCGTGAGCTTCAGCTGGCTCACGCACCTGGGCGACGCGCAACTGCTCGCGCCCGTGTGCCTTGTGGTCGCGCTGCTGCTATGGCGCAACGCGCACCGCGGGCTGGCGCTGGGCTGGGTGACCGCGCTCGGCGGCATCGTGGTGCTGAACCCCGCGCTCAAGCACATCTTTGCGCGGGCCCGACCGGTGCATGACCACGGGCTGGCACTGGAAACGAGCTTCAGCTTTCCCAGCGGCCACAGCGCGGGCGCGATCGTGAGCTACGGGATGCTGCTGTACCTGGCGCTGCGGCTGCTGCCGGCGCGCTGGCATGTGCCGGCCGCCATGGCCGCGGTGGCGGCCATCGTCACCATCGCCTGCAGCCGGATCTTTCTGCAGGTGCACTTCGCGAGCGATGTCGCGGCCGGCCTGCTGACCGGCCTGGGCTGGCTGCTCGTGTGCGTGAGCAGCCTGGAATACGCGCGGCACCGCAAGCGCCGCACCGCGCGCTGACCGTCGATCAGTATTCCCAGAAGATGCGCTGCAGTTCCTTGGTGTTGTTGGTCTTCGTGAGGGCCACCATCGCCAGGATGCGCGCCTTCTGCGGGCGCAGATCGTGCGCCACCACCCAGTCGTACTTGTCGTCGGGCTGCTCGGCATTGCGGATCACGAAGCCGTCGGGCACGCGCGAGCTGCGGATGACGATCACGCCGTCGGTGCGCGCCTTCTGCAGGTTCGGCACGATGCGGTCGGCCACCGAGCCGTTGCCCGTGCCGCCGTGGATCAACGCCTTGGCGCCGCTCTTGGCGATCGCGTCGATGGCCACCGACGACACGCCTTCGTAGCCCATCGCGATCTCGACCGGCGGCAGCGCGGTGATGCTGTCGATGTCGAACTCGGAGTTCATGGTGTGGCGCTTGACCGGCGCGCGGAACCAGTAGTTCTTGCCCTCGACGATCATGCCCAGCGGACCCCACTGGCTGGAGAACGCGCTGGTCTTGATGTTGACGTTCTTGCTCACGTCGCGGCCGGTGTCGATGTTGTCGCCCATCGTCACCAGCACGCCCTTGCCCATCGCGTCCTTGCTGCCCGCCACGTTCACCGCGTCGTACAGGTTGAGCGCGCCGTCGGCCGACAGGGCCGTGCCCGGGCGCATCGAGCCGACCACCACGATCGGCTTGTTGGTGTGCACGGTGAGCGTCAGGAAGTAGGCAGTTTCTTCCAGCGTGTCGGTGCCGTGGGTGATCACGATACCGTCGACGTCCGACTGCTTGGACAGCGCCGAGACGCGCTTGGCCAGCGTCATCAGGTTGTCGTTGGTGAGGCTTTCCGATGCGACCTGGAACACCTGCTCGCCGCGCACGTTGGCGACCTTGGCCAGTTCGGGCAGGCCGGCGATCAGCTTCTCGACGCCGACCTTGGCGGCCGCGTAGGTGGCGCTGTTGACGGCCGACGCGCCGGCACCGGCGATGGTGCCGCCGGTCGCCAGGATCACCACGTTGGGCAGCGCCTGCTGGGCCTGCGCGAGCGCGCTGGCCGCGAGCAGTGCGGCACCGGCCGCAAAGGCACGGAAATGGGTAGAAAAGTACATACGGGCTCCTTGATTTGAGGATGATTTCTCGAGGCGGCGAGGAAGATACATGAACCATGCCCGCATGCCATGCCGCTGCATGCCGGCATGGCATGCCGTCATGCGCCGGCCTTAGAGGGCCAGCAGCCAGCTCGCCACCGCCGCCAGTCCGACGACCCACACCGGCGAGAGGCGCGCGTAGACGAGCAAGCCGAACGCCGCCAGCGCCAGCCCGAAATCGGCCTTCGAGTGGATGGCGCTCGTCCACACCGGGTCGTAGAGCGCGGCGAGCAGCACGCCGACGACCGCCGCGTTGACGCCCGCCATCGCGCGCTGGACCGCATCGCGCTGGCGCAGCGTCTCCCAGAACGGCAGCGCGCCGGCCACCAGCAGGAGGGCCGGCAGGAAGATGGCCAGCAGCAGCGCCAAGCCGCCCACCCAGCCGCCGAACGGCCCCGGCATCGCGGCGCCGAGGAAGGCCGCGAAGGTGAACAGGGGCCCCGGCACGGCCTGCGCAGCGCCGTAGCCCGCCAGGAACACGTCGTTCGAGACCAGGCCCGTCGGCACCACGCCCGCCTGCAGCAAGGGCAGCACGACGTGGCCGCCGCCGAACACCAGCGCGCCCGACCGGTAGAAGGACGCGATGACGGACAGCGCGGGCCACTCCGTTGCCGCGGCCAGCATCGGCAGGGCGACGAGCAGCACGGCGAACAGGCCCAGCAGCGCGGCGCCCGTCGCCTTGCGCACGCCATGGTCGCGGTGCTGCGCGGCGGGCAGGTGGCCGGGCGGCAGCGCCCATCGGCCGACGACACCCCCGGCGACGATGGCGGCGACCTGCCCCATGGCCGACGTCACCGCGAGCACCAGCAACGCCGCGACGATGGCCACGCCCGCGCGCAGCCGGTCGGGGCACAGCGACTTCGCCATGCCCCACACCGCCTGCGCGACGACGGCCACCGCGACGACCTTCAGCCCATGCACCGCGCCCGATTGCGCCAGGCCCGCCCACTGCGTGACGCCGGCCGCAAAGAGGATGAGCGCCACGGCGGACGGCAGCGTGAACCCGAGCCACGCCGCCAGCGCCCCGCCCCAGCCCGCGCGGCCGAGCCCCAGCGCGATGCCGACCTGGCTGCTCGCGGGACCGGGCAGGAACTGGCACAGCGCCACGAGGTCGGAATAGCGCTTGTCGTCGAGCCACTTGCGGCGCTCCACGAACTCCGTGCGGAAGTAGCCCAGGTGCGCCACCGGCCCGCCGAAGGAGGTCAGGCCCAGTTTCAGGAAAGCGAGAAAGACTTCGAGCACCGAGCCCCTGGCAGGCAAGGCGCCCGCGCCGTCAGCGGCCGGTGGTGGGGCGGCATGCTTGGGGCGGTGGTGGTGCTTCACGGACGATGACGTCGAATGCGCATCCGCCGGTGCGCCTCAGCCCCGGGTGCGCCCAGGCCGGAAGAAGACCGCGCCCAGCGCGACGATCGCCAGCGCCGCGATCCACAGCGGCCACAGGCCGAAGGGCGCGACCCAGCGCGCAAAGGGCGTGAGCCCGCGCCGGCCTTCGACCGGCGCTTCTAGCACGCCGCGCGTGAGGCGCGGCAGCTGGTGCGTGACACGGCCCGCGGCGTCGATCACCACGGTAGCGCCGGTGTTGGTGGACCGCACCATCGGCCGCGCGAACTCGAGCGCGCGCATGCGCGAGATGGCCAGGTGCTGGTCGATGGCGACCGAGTCGCCGAACCAGGCGATGTTGCTGACGTTGAGCAGGACGGTCGGCGCCGTGGCCTCGTCGCGGAAGTTCGCGCCGATCTCGTCGCCGAACAGGTCTTCGTAGCAGATGTTGGGCGCGATGCGCTGGCCCTGCCAGACGAAGGGCGCCTGCGCGAGGCCGCCGCGCTCGAAGTCGCCCAGCGGGATGCTCATCATGCGGATGAACCAGCGAAAGCCCGGCGGAATGAATTCGCCGAAGGGCACGAGGTGGTGCTTGCTGTAGGCGTAGGGTTGCGCCGCGCCACCGGGCATGAAGCCGAGCACGGCGTTGCGGTAGGTGCCCGGCCCGTCGCCGAGCGGCAGGCCGACGATGGCCGCCTGCTGCGTGCCCGGCTGGCCGTAGCGCTCCTGGATCGCGTCGAGGTAGCCGGCGGGCAGCTGGCGCGGCAGCAGCGGCAGCGCCGTTTCGGGCGTGACCACGAGCTGGGCCTTGGCATCGCGCAGCTGTTCGGCGTACCAGCGCAGCGCGGTTTCGATGCCGCCGCCCGGAATGAATTTCTCGTCCTGCGGGATGTTGCCCTGCAGCAGCGCGACCTGCAGCGTGCCGGTGGTGCCCTGCGCGCCGCGTGCATCGGCGGGCAGCGGGGAGACAACGTTGGGCGGCACGAAGACCGCGACGAGCAGCACGGCGGCCAGCGTCGTCGGCACCACGCCGCGCAGCGGCAGCGGCAGCCGCCGCGCGACCAGCGCCACGGCCAGTGCCGCCGCGGCACCGATGCCGTACACGCCGACCCACGGCGCCAGCGCGGCCAGCGGGCCGTCGACATGGGCGTAGCCGCCCGCGCCCCAGGGAAAGCCGGTGAACCAGCTGCCGCGCACGAGCTCGGCCAGCGTCCACAGCGCGGCGAACACGAAGGCACCGGCGACGCGCCCCGCCGGCCCACGCACCACGAACCAGGCGCAGGCCACGGCGTAGTAGAGCCCGAGCGCCGCCGCCAGCGCGAGCACGGCGATCACCGCCAGCGGCGCCGGCAGCCCGCCGTAGGTGTGCATCGAGATGAAGAGCCACCAGAAGCTGCCGGTGAGCCAGGCGGTCGCGAACACCCAGCCGTGCAGGCCGGCGCGGCGCCAGCCCGCGCCTTGGGCACGCAGGCCGTCGAGCAGCCAGACCAGCCCGGCCAGCGACAGCAGCTGCAGCCACCACAGCGGGCGGCCGTCGCCGGGCCAGGCGATGGACAGGGCTTGCGCCACGCCCGCCAGGCCGAAGCCGAGCAGGCGAAGCAGCCCGGAGGCGGCAGAGGAAGGGGGAGAGGTGGTGGGCGAGACGCGGGCCGGGGCCGCTGCTGCGGGCGCCGGCATCAGTCGGCCGCGTCGCCGCCGCGCGCCGGCGACACCCGGAACCAGCGCACCGCGCCGCCCTTGGTGTGCAGCACGACGAAGTCGAAGCCGCCGATGGCGTGGTGCTCGCCGCGCTTGGGCACGTGGCCCATCTCGTGCGCGATGAGTCCGCCGATGGTGTCGAAGTCTTCGCTCAGCTGTTCTTCGTTGAAGACGATGCCGAAGGCCTCGGCCACGCGCTCGATGGGCGTGTCGCCCGAGACGCGGTAGGTGTGGTCGGCCAGGCCGAAGATGTCGCCCTCGTCTTCGGCGATGTCGAATTCGTCCTCGATCTCGCCGACGATCTGCTCGAGCACGTCCTCGATGGTGATGAGGCCCGCCACGCGGCCGAACTCGTCGATGACGATGGCCAGGTGGTTGCGGTTGCCGCGGAACTCGCGCAGCAGGTCGTTCAGGCCCTTGCTCTCGGGCACGAAGGTGGCCGGGCGCAGCAAGGCGCGGATGTTCAGGCCCGGCGCGCGCTGCAGCTTGAGCAGGTCTTTCGCGAGCAGGATGCCGATGATGTTTTCTTTTTCGCCCTCGTAGACCGGAAAGCGCGAGTGCGCGGTCTGGATCACGGCGTGCAGCAGCGCGTCGAAGGGCGCGTCGATGTTCACGAGGTCCATGCGCGGCGCCGCGACCATCACGTCACCGGCCGTCATGTCGGCCATGCGCAGCACG
Source organism: Variovorax sp. GW821-FHT09A10 (assembly GCF_059418385.1). Lineage (NCBI taxonomy): Bacteria > Pseudomonadati > Pseudomonadota > Betaproteobacteria > Burkholderiales > Comamonadaceae > Variovorax > Variovorax sp. GW821-FHT09A10. Next base: position 7,034 of record NZ_JBWKPT010000019.1, on the reverse strand, counting down.
CCTTCGAGCATCACGCGCGATTCGGCGCCGATCACCTCGTTGTCCTCGGCATCGGCGAGGGTTTCGATCAGCTCGTCGCGTGAATCGGGGCCGGGGTGGATGAATTCGGCGAGCTTCTGGAGAAAGCCACGCTTGTCTTCCCGTTCAACGGGAGCGCGTTCAGGGTGAGGGTCGGCCACTGCGGGAGGGCGGAGTTGAAGAGAGACAAGGATAACGGATTGCGCATGACAGGCTCTACCGTCCGGCCGGCATAGGCCGCCCTCGCCCGCTCAGGGGGCCGATTTGCTGCGGGCGTCGCGCATGCCGCTGCGCACTTCCTGCAGGCTCGCGAGGAAGGCCCAGAACTGCTTGGCGCGGCTCTTGAGCGCGAAATCGACCGCGGCGTAGTGCTCCAGCGCGATCTCGCTCATGCGGCTGTCGAAGGTGGCGGTGGGCAGCTGCAGGTGGGCTTCCGACTCGGAGCCGCTGCGCACCACGGTGGCGCCGGCGTTGCGGGCGATCTTGAGCATGGCCGCGTTTTCGCTCAGCGCATGGATGAAGAGCATGCCCACGCCTTCGTTGCGCGCAGCAACCACGGCGCGCTCGAACAGGCGCGCGCCATAGCCGCGGCCGCGGGCGTGCGACGACACGGACACGCCGAATTCGGCGCAGTCGCTGTGCTGGTCGCTGGGCGCGTAGGCCACGTGCGCCATCGCGATCAGGTCGAGGCGGCGGTTGTAGATGCCGAACAGTTCGTCGCGGTCGAAGTCCAGGCCTTCGACATAGCGCAGGACCTGCTCGTCGGCCGCGGCATAGCCGAAGCGCAGGTAGCGGTCGTGCGGCGTCAGGTCCAGCAGGTGGCGCGCGATGCGTTCGCGTTCGCGCGGGCCGATCGAGCGGATCGGCACCATGACGGGTGGGGGCGCGCTGACGGCGCGCGGCTGCGCCTCAACCATCGGCGCCTTCAGGAAAGAGCCGAGGCCGAGAGACGCTTTGAGGAGGGTCTTGGCGGTAAGCATGGCTCCAATGTAAGGGTTTTCCCTTAATCACCAAGCCCGCAAGGACACTTTCAGGACGCATTCGTGACTCGATACCAGAGTCCGTGGTGTTTACGCAACCAATTTGTGGTTAAACGGGCACAGATGTTGTGGCTTTGACACGATCGAGCACAAAGCTGGTCTTGCAGTCTTCGACGCTGGGGTGCTTGAGCAGGGTGTCCATGATGAAGCGGCTGTAGTGCGCCATGTCGGCCACCACCACGCGCAGCAGGTAGTCCATGTCGCCGGTGAGGGCCGCGCACTCGACCACCTCGGGCCAGGTCTGCACGCTGGCGCGGAACAGGTCCATGGGGTTGCGCTTGTGGGTTTCGGTGTGCTTTTCGAGCCGCACGTTCAGGTAGGCCGTGAGGCCCAGGCCGACCGCCTCGGGCTGGACCAGGGCCACATAGCGGTCGATGACCTTGTGCTCCTCGAGCCGCTTGACCCGCCGCAGCACGGCGCTGGGCGACAGGCTGACCTGCTCCGCGATCTGGTCGTAGGTGGCGCGGCCGTCTGCTTGCAGCATGCGCAAAATGAGACGATCTATCTTGTCGAGTGCTTCCATTTCCTCATTTTTGCAGTTTTACTGCGTCATGACCACCCAGGGCGCCCAGAAACGCAGAAAACCTGAAAGCCTTCCGACCTACAGTGCAGCACGGTCCGAATCCGGGCCCTTGTTTTCCTTTCTGCACAACTTTCCCCACTTTTCGGAGACAGCATCCATGAGCCACGCCGACGCCCCCGCCTTCACGCCCTGGGAGAACCCGATGGGCACCGACGGCTTCGAATTCATCGAGTACGCGGCACCCGATCCGGTCGCGATGGGCAAGGTGTTCGAGCGCATGGGCTTCGTGGCCATCGCCAAGCACCGCCACAAGAACGTGCTGCTGTACCGCCAGGGCACGATCAACTTCATCCTGAACGCCGAGCCCGATTCGTTCGCCCAGCGCTTTGCGCGCGAGCACGGCCCGAGCGTGTGCGCCATCGCCTTCCGCGTGCAGGACGCCAAGCAGGCCTACGAACGCGCCACCGCGCTGGGCGCCTGGGGCTTCGCCGACAAGGCCGGCCCGGGCGAGCTGAACATTCCCGCCATCAAGGGCATCGGCGACAGCCTGATCTACCTGGTGGACCGCTGGCCGGGCAAGAACGGCGCGCAGCCGGGCGACATCGGCAACATCGGCTTCTACGACGTGGACTTCGAGGCGCTGCCGGGCGTGTCGTCGCAGGACGCGCTGGCGCGCAAGGGCAACGGCCTGACCTACATCGACCACCTGACGCACAACGTGTACCGCGGCCGCATGGACGTGTGGGCCAACTTCTACGAGAAGCTCTTCAACTTCCGCGAAGTGAAGTACTTCGACATCGAAGGCCAGGTGACGGGCGTGAAGAGCAAGGCCATGACCAGCCCCTGCGGCAAGATCCGCATCCCGATCAACGAAGAAGGCAAGGAACAGGCCGGCCAGATCCAGGAGTACCTGGACATGTACAAGGGCGAGGGCATCCAGCACATCGCCATGGGCTCGGACGACCTGTACGAGAGCGTCGACGCGTTGCGCGCCAACGGCGTGACGCTGCTGGACACCATCGACACCTACTACGAGCTGATCGACAAGCGCATCCCCGAGCACGGCGAAAGCGTGGCCGAGCTGAAGAAGCGCAAGATCCTGATCGACGGCAAGAAGGACGCGCTGCTGCTGCAGATCTTCAGCGAGAACCAGCTCGGCCCGATCTTCTTCGAGTTCATCCAGCGCAAGGGCGACGACGGCTTCGGCAACGGCAACTTCAAGGCGCTGTTCGAGAGCATCGAGCTCGACCAGATGCGCCGCGGCGTGCTGAGCGCCGCAAAATAAGGCGCTTCACCACTGCCCTGGAGCCCGGCATGCGCCACGCGTCTTCTTCGACTGTCGTCACTTCCTTCGTCGCGGCAGCCGCCGCTGCGGTCGTGCTCTCGGGCTGCGCTTCGGCGCCGCCCGCGGCCGGCCCGGGTGCCTCGCACCTGGACACGGTGCAGAAGGCGGCGGTGCTGCGCATCTGCACGCCGGGCGACTACCGGCCCTTCAGCTTCCAGAAAGCCGACGCCTCGTTCGAAGGCATCGACGTCGACCTGATGACCGGCTTCAGCGCCAGCCTCGGCGCGAAGCCCGAGTGGGTCAAGACGACGTGGGCCAACCTGCTGCCCGACCTGGCCGCCGGCAAGTGCGACATCGCCGTGGGCGGCGTGTCGGTGACCACCGACCGCCAGAAGCGCGCCTTCTTCAGCGCGCCCTATATGGTCAACGGCAAGACGCCTATCGCGCGCTGTGCCGACGTGGCCAAGTACCAGAGCGTGGCGGCCATCGACCAGCCGTCGACCCGCGTGATCTTCAACCCGGGCGGCAGCAACGAACGCTTCGCCCGCACCAACTTCAAGCAAGCCAGGCTCACGCTGCACGGCGAGAACGTCACGATCTTCGACGAGATCCTGGCCAACCGCGCCGACGTGTTCGTCACCGAATCGGCCGAGGCCATCACGCAGCAGAAGCTCAAGCCCGGGCTGTGCGCCGTGAACCCCGACAAGCCGCTGCAGTACGGCGAGATGGCCTGGATGCTGCCGCGCGACGACGTGGCTTTCAAATCGTATGTCGACCAATGGCTGCACCTGCAGCAAGCCGGCGGCGACTTCCAGCGCGTGATGGACCGCTGGCTCAAGTAACCCGAGAAACCGAACGCCCCATGGACTCCCCTGCCGCCGTTGTCACCCCCGCCGTCTATGGCGCCTCCGATCGCCCGCCGCGCGGCGACTACTCGCGCGGCGGATCGGTGCAAGCCGACTACACCTGCCCGCAGGACTGGGCCAGCTACACGGCGGCCGACCACGACACCTACAAGCGGCTGTACGAACGCCAGGCCGCGCAGCTGACGGGCCTGGCCTGCGACGCCTTCATCAAGTCGCTGCCGCTGCTCGGCGTGAAGGACCGCATCCCGCGCTTCGAGGAACTCAACGAGCGCCTGCACCGCGCCACCGGCTGGGAGATCGTCGCGGTGCCGGGGCTGATTCCCGAGCTGCCCTTCTTCACGCTGCTGGCGAACCGCAAGTTCCCGGTGACCGACTGGATCCGCAAGCCCGAAGAGTTCGACTACATCGTCGAGCCCGACGTGTTCCACGACCTGTTCGGCCACGTGCCGATGCTGTTCGACCCGAACTTCGCCGACTACGTGCAGCGCTACGGCCAAGGCGGCATCAAGGCGCACGAGCTGGGCGCCGGCGAGAAGCTGGCGCGGCTGTACTGGTACACGGTCGAGTTCGGCCTGATCCGCCAGCCCGAGGGCCTGCGCGCCTACGGCGCCGGCATCTTGAGCTCGGTCGGCGAGCTGCAGCACGCGGTGCGCAGCCCCGAGCCGCACCGCCTGCCGCTCGACCTGCTGCGCACCATGCGCACCCAATACAAGATCGACACCTACCAGGCCAACTACTTCGTGATCGAGAACTTCGCGCAGCTCTTCGATCTCACGGCACCCGACTTCACGCCGCTGTACCGCGCGCTCGAGGTCGAGGCCGACATCCCGGCCGGCGTGCTGCTGCCGGGCGAATCCGGCAACGCCTGATCGCATCGCAGTGACCCGGGCGCGCACGGCGGCTATCGCCTGCGCGACACCGGGTATGCGCCCCTAGGACAAGCCCGCTGGCGGGTGGGAGGCATTGGCTCCCACAATCCGCGCCAAAGGAGCTTGCATGCAGACATCCGCGCGACAGAACTACCCGGCCGGCGTGCCGCACGAGATTCATCCGGAGCAGTACCGCTCCCTGCCTCACATGTTCGACGAGGCTTTCGGCCGCTACAAGGACCGGCCGTTCTCGGTCTGCATGGAGCGCTGGATGTCGTACGGCGAGCTCGACACGCTCTCCAAGGCGATGGGTGCCTGGCTGCAATCGCAGGGCCTCGCGCCCGGTGCGCGGGTGGCGATCATGCTGCCCAACGTGCCGCAGTTCGCTGTCACGATGTGCGCCGTGCTGCGCGCGGGCTACACCTGCGTCAACGTCAATCCGCTGTACACGGCGCGCGAGCTGGAGCACCAGCTCAAGGACTCCGGCGCCACCGCCATCGTCATCCTCGAGAACTTTGCCGCCACGCTCGAGCAGGTGATCGAGCGCACGCCGGTCAAGCACGTGGTGATGACCGCGATGGGCGACCTGCTCGGCGGGTTGTACGGCGCCTGGATCACGGTGGCCGTGCGCCACCTGGCCAAGATGGTGCCGCCCTACAAGCTGCCGCTGAGCGACGGCCGCACGGTCACGCCGTTCAAACAGGCGCTTGCCGAAGGCCGCGGACGCACGCTCGGGCCCGACCAGAGCACGCTCGATTCGATCGCCTTCCTGCAGTACACGGGCGGCACCACCGGCTTGTCGAAGGGGGCGGTGCTGACCCACCGCAACATCGTGGCTGCCACGCTGCAGGCCGAAGCCTGGTTCACGCCCGCGCTGGCGCGGGCCGGCGACCTGGCGAAGGTCAACAGCATCGCCGCGCTGCCGCTGTATCACATCTTCGCGCTGACGCTGTGCCTGCTGGTGATCCGCCAGGGCTCGCACATGACGCTGATTCCGAACCCGCGCGACTTCAACAAGTTCGTCGCGGTGCTGAAGAAGCGGCCCTTCCACATGCTGCCGGCGGTGAACACCTTGTTCAATGCGCTGCTGATGCATCCGGAGTTCAAGACGGTCGACTTCTCGACGTTGTTCGTGTCGCAGGCCGGCGGCATGGCCGCCTCCGAAGGCACGGCGCGCAAGTGGTTCGAGGCCACTGGCTGCCCAATGATCGAAGGCTGGGGCATGAGCGAGACCTGCGCGATCGGCACCAACAACCCGGTGTCGAACACGAAGTTCACGGGCACCATCGGATTGCCGTTGCCGAGCATTGAGATCGCAATCAAGGACGATGAAGGCCAATCGCTGCCGATCGGCCAGGCAGGCGAGTTGTGCATCAAGGGTCCCAACGTGATGACCGGCTACTACAACCAGCCCGCCGAGACGGCGGCGGCCTTCACGGCCGACGGCTTCATGCGCACCGGCGACATCGCCGTCATGCAGGAAGACGGCTACAGCCGGATCGTCGACCGCAAGAAGGACATGATCCTCGTCAGCGGTTTCAACGTGTTCCCTAACGAACTGGAGAACGTGATCTCGCTCTGCCCGGGGGTGGTCGAATGCGCCGCCGTGGGTGTGCCGGACGAGAAGCAAGGCGAAGCCATCAAGGTCTTCGTGGTCCGCAAGGACCCGACGCTGACAGAAGATGCCGTGCTCCAGTACTGCAACGGACAGCTCACCGGCTACAAGCGCCCGAAGCACATCGAGTTCCGCGAGTCGCTGCCCAAGACCAACGTGGGGAAGATCCTGCGGCGCGAGCTGCGCACCAGCGCCGGTGCCTGAGCGCGTGGGGCGCCACGGGGAAGCCAGCGCCGGGCTGCCGGCGAATGTCGTCGTGTTCGAGCGGGGCTGGCTGTCTTCGAACAACATCCTCTTCGTCGGAGCCGAGGAAACGGCGCTGGCCGACACCGGCTATGCCACGCATGCCGATCAGACGCTGGCGTTGGTCGAGTCGGTGTTGGGCGAACGTCCGCTTGATCGGGTACTGAACACGCATCTGCACAGCGACCACTGCGGGGGGAACGCGGCGCTGCAGCGGCGCTACCCGTCGTTGCGGACGGACATTCCGCCTGGAGAGGCGGCGCTGGTCGAGCGATGGGATGCGCAGGGTCTGAGTTTTCTTGCGACGGGGCAACGTTGCCCGCGCTTTGCTTTCACCGGACTGCTCGAGCCTGGCACTGAATGCCTGTTGGGAGACAGTGCGTGGCAAGTGCATGGGGCTCCGGGCCACGATCCTCACTCGGTGATCCTGTTCGACCCGGTGTCGCGGACGCTGATCTCAGCGGATGCGCTCTGGGAGAACGGGTTTGGCATCGCATTTCCGGAGCTGATGGGCGAGCCCTCGTTCGGGGACATCGCGGCAACGCTTGATCTGATCGAGAAATTAGCACCGCGGC
>NZ_JBWKPT010000018.1:0-21202 GCF_059418385.1 Variovorax sp. GW821-FHT09A10 | reverse complement strand
CGTCAAACTCCACGCACCGCCTTCGCCATGCGTGGGATTTTTCTCAGAGCGTCCCAGGTTTCGTTGCGGGCGCCGCATGCCCCTGAATCAGCGCCATCTCCACGTTGGCGGCTTGCACCACCGTAATCTCCTCATAGCCCCTGCGAATCTGTTGTCCTACGCGCAAGGCGTTCCCTCCCATGCCGAACCCCACCGACACGATGACAGAAAGCACGTTGAGCAACGCCTCCGCGGCCGACGTCCCGATAGCGTCTTCTCCAACGACGATGAGCGTCGCCACGCCCAATAGGCCCAGCCCCACCCACCACATGCGATGGAAAAGGGCCCAGAACGCCCCGAAGAAAAAACCCGGCCAACACCACCCGTCCTTGACGGCCTGCACATTGCCGAGGGGGTCCTTGAATATCTTGTAGGTCTTCATTGCGTGACTGTCTTTCCGATAGGGATCGTCGTTGTCAGATGCGGGCTCGCGCCCCGTCCTCTTTCCGACGAAAAACGCAAACCGCACGAAGCCGCCCGCAAGAACGTCTTCGACAGCAGCCTTCACACGGAAAGAGGTCGCGCAGTGTGGAAGCCACCACGCGTTTGCATTGACAACAATGGTCGCCCGCCGCGACCTGCGTTCAGATACCCGCGCAAAGCGAGTGATTTTTCATGGGCACGGCCTGCGCTGGCCGTGCCTCAACGGGATGCGCTCGACGCCTTGAGCGCCTCCACCTGCGCCGCATACGCCTTCTCGATGCGCTGCAGCCGCTGCTCCCGCGCCGCATCGTTGACCCACGCCGCCGACAACGCGCGCTGGCGCCCCAGCTGGTATTCCAGCTTCGCTTCCGCCAGCAGCGCGCTGTCGTCCGCCGCGACGTAGCCGTACGCCGCGCGCAGGTTCTTCAGCACCTCGCGCTCGGCATCGGCACGCGTCCCCTTGCCTTTGCCGTAGCCGATCAGGAAGGCCTGCAGCTTCGCCTGAAACTCGGGCGGGTAGTCGCGACGCACCACCATCGGCGCGCCGGGCGGTGGCTCGGATTCCCAGATCACCTGCAGCCGCGCGGCCTCGACCGGGAACTGCTGGCGGAAGCGTTCGAGATCGGTGGTGTTGTTGGTGGCCACGTCGGCGTCGCCGTTGGCCACGGCCAATGCGGTCGCTTGGTGCGTGCCGACGAACTCGCTGCGAAAGCGCGTTTCCATCTCGATCTGGTTCGGCAGGAAGAGCTGGCTCTGCGGCACGATGAAGCCGGTGACCGAGCGGCTGTCGCCGCGCGCGAGCCGCCAGCGTTCGGGCTGGGTCAGCAGGCCTTCGAGCGTGTTGAGCGGCCCGGTCTTGCGCGCGAGCAGCACGGCACGGTGCTCGGGCATGCCGTCGCGGCGCGCGATCTGCGCCACCACCTTCATGCGCCGCTGCATGACGGCGTCCAGCGCCATCTTGGCCGAGAGAAAGGCCATGTCGATCTCGTCGCGGCCGATGGCACGGTCGAGCTCTTCGTACGACGGCACCGAGTACGCGCTGACGGGCAGGCCCAGCGCGCGGCTCATGTCGGCCATGAGCGGCGTCCACAAGGCGCGCGACTCGACGGTGCCGCCCAGCGGCAGCACGCCGAAGCGCACTTCCTTGATCACCAGCGGGCCCTTCGCGGAGGGCGCTGGCGCGGGCTGCGCGCCCGCCGGCCATGGCGCCATCAGCGACGACACGGCCAGCGCGAGCATCGTGCGGCGGTTCAAGGGCTCACATCCTTCAAGACAGCCAACTGGTCGGCATAGCCGTTTTCCAGCCGCTGCAGCCGCGCCTGCCGTGCCGCGTCGTTGACCCACTGCGCGGTCTTCGCGTTCTGCATCGCGAGCTGGTAGGCGAGCTTGGCGGCGGGCAGCAGCGAGCTGTTGTCGGCAGCGACGAAGCCCGCCAGGTCGTGCAGCGACTTGAGCACCACGCGTTCGGCGTCGCCGCGCGCTCCCTTGCCGCGGCCATAGGCGACCAGGAAGGCCTGCACGCGCAGGCGCAGCTCGGGCGGGTATTCGCGGCGCACGACGATCTGCGCATGCGGGATCAGCTCCGACTCCCACAGCACCTGCAGCCGCTGCGCCTCGGCCGGAAAGCGCAGCTTGAAGCGCTCGAAATCGGCCGAGTTGTTGGTGGCCACGTCGGCCTCGTTGTTGGCCACGGCCAGTGCGTTGGCCTGGTGGGTGCCGACGACCTCGCTCAGGAAGCGCGTCTCCATGACGATGTGGTTCGGCAGGAAGAACTGCAGCTGCGGCACGATGAAACCCGACACCGACTGCCGCTCGCCGCGCGCCAGGCGCCAGCGCTCGGGCTGGTCGATCAATTCCTTCAACGTGTTGAAAGGTGGCGCCTTGCGCGTGAGCAACAACCCGCGGTAGCCGGGCAGGCCGTCGTGCCGCACGACCTGGGCCACGACCTTCATGCGCTGCTGGGTCACGGCGTCGAGCGCCATCTTTCCCGAGAGGAACGCCATGTCGACTTCGCCGCGCTGGATGGCCTGCTCCAGCGCTTCATACGAATTGACGGACAGCACGCTCACCGGCCGCTGGATGGCGCGGCTGAGTTCGGCCAGCAGCGGGTCCCAGTCGCTGCGCGACTCGAAGGCACCGCCCAGCGGCAGGATGCCGAAGCGCACCGGTGCGTCCGCTGCGGGGGCCGGCGCCTGGGCTGCAGCCAGCAGCGGCAGCCCCACGGCAAAGGCCAGGACCGCACGGCGGCTGTTCTGGAGGAATTTGCCGAAACGACGCAAGAAAGCCTGCATGAGGACACCGGAAGACAAGGGCCCGCGGCGAACCGGCGGGGTCTGGCATGGGCAACGCGGACGCCATTACATCGCAAATGCCGCCGTTTTTCGTGCTGTTTTCTGCTCTTCCCTGTTCCGGGCCGCGGCCCTAAGCTCGCCCCCCATGTGCTCAAGGCCTTCATGAACTTGAACTTCCGCCTCCTGCGCGGGCTGGCCCGCCTCACCTTCGCCCAGCAGCTGATCCTGCTGGCGCTGCTGCCGGCCGCGGCGGCCACGCTGGTGGCCATCGCGGTGCTCACGCGCCAGCACCTGGGCAACCTGACCGAGCTGATGCGCGCCAATGCGCAGACGGTGGCGCTGCAGGTGGCCACGGTGGCGCAGGCCCCGCTGTCGCGCATGGACCGCCGCGCGCTGGCGCGCACCGCGCAGACGGGCACCTACCAGCCGCACGTGCAGCAGGTGCAGATCTGGACCGAGGACGGCGAGATCGTCGCCAACTCCGAAACCGTCGACCGCCGCCGCGGCGAGGGCCTGCAGGTGGTGGTGCCGATCGTCAGCGACGACGGCCGGCACAACGGCAAGGTGATGGTCGAGATCGGGCTGGACGCGGTGCAGAGCGCGCGCCGCGCGGTCTGGCTCAACGTGGCGCTGGTGCTGGCCGTGAGCCTGCTGGGCGTGGGGCTGGCGGGCTGGTGGGCGGCGCGCCGCATCAGCGAGCCGATCCGCGCACTGGGCGAGGCGGTCGACCGGCTCGGCGCGGGCGAGGCCGCCAGCGTGGCGATCGAAGGCACCTCGGAGGTGCGCCACCTGCAGCACGGCTTCAACCAGGCGGCGCGCGCGCTCGCAGAAAGCCACCGGCTGCTGCAAAGCCGCATCAACGAGGCCACCGCCGAGCTGGCGCGCAAGAACCAGCTGCTCGAGGTGGCCAGCCAGGCCAAGACGCGACTGCTGGCCGCCGCCAGCCACGACCTGCGCCAGCCGCTGCATGCGCTCACGCTGTTCTCCGACGGGCTGGCCAACGGCGAGACCGACCCGGTGAAGCTGCAGCGCATCGGCCACATCCGCGAGTGCGTCGATTCGCTCGACCGGCTGTTCTCGGAGCTGCTGAACCTGTCGCAGCTCGACGCCGGCGTGCTGCAGCCGCAGTGGGCCGACTTTCCGCTCGACCGGCTGTTCGACGAGATCAGCCGCAACTTCCGCCCCGTGGCCGAGCAACAGGGCCTGCGGCTGGTGGTGCGCAAGACCGAGCTGTGGGTGCGCTGCGACTACGTGATGCTCTCGCGCATCCTGAACAACCTGGTGTCGAACTCGCTGCGCCACACGGTCGAGGGCGGCGTGCTGATCGGTGCGCGCGCCCGCGGCAAGGGCGTGCGCATCGACGTGGTCGACACCGGCGTGGGCATTGCCGCGCAGCACCAGGCGCGGGTGTTCGAGGAGTTCTACCAGGTCGAGCCGGCCAGCCGCAGCAACGCGCCCGGCGGCGCGCGCGGCATGGGCCTGGGGTTGGCCACGGTGCAGCGGCTGGCCGAGCTGCTGAACACGCGCGTCGAACTCAGCTCGCGCCTGCACAAGGGCACCTGCGTGCGCGTGCAGGTGCGCGCCGCGCCCGCCGCGCTGCCGGCGCCGGTGGCACCGGCGCCCACGGTGGTCACCGCCGCCGACGACAACGGCGCAAGCCTGGCGGACCTGCGCATCCTCGTCATCGACGACGAGCGCACGATCCTCGAAGGCCTGAGCGTGGTGCTCGGCAACTGGGGCGCCACGGTGCTGGCCGCGCAGACCCGCGCCGAAGCGCTGGCGCTGGCCGACGGCTGGGACACGCCGCCCGACGTGGTGGTCAGCGACCTGCTGCTGCAGGGCGGCGACAACGGCCTCGATGTGATCGCCGCGCTCGAGCGCCATCCGCGCGGCATCGGCGCCGGCACCGCGCGCCTGCTGGTCACCGGCGAAACCAAGCCCGACCGCCTGCGCGAGGTGGCCGCCGCCGGCATCGCCGTGCTCTACAAGCCGGTGTCGCCGCGCGTGCTGCGCCAGGCGATCCAGGCACAGCGCACCGCCGCGCTGATGATCGCGGCGGGCCTCTGACAGCCCTGCCCTCGGGGTAGGGGCCCGGGTAGACCGTCAGGCATAGACCAAGCAGCCGCCGCACTGTGATCTTCCTCACAGGTGCGGGCCGTCGCATGCGCGGACATAAGCCCTCTGCCTTATCGCGGGAAACAGGGCGCGTCTTTACATTGGACCATTGCCTCTCGCTGCACAAAGCAGTCCATGTCCGTCGCTGAGAACCTCCCCATTCCGCTTTTCTTCGGAAGAGTGCACCGTGCTGTCCACGCCCTGCTGGCCTGCGGCCTCGTGCTGTGCCTCACCGCCGCGCCACGCGTCGCATCGGCGGCCACGCTGACGGTGCTGGTCGGCGACGACCAGGCCGCGTCGGCCGAGTTCGTGCAGCAGCTGCGCACCGACCAGGCGGCCTCCGGCAAGTTCGAGCTGGTGCGCATCGGGCCGGGCACGGCCACGGCGGCTGTGGAACCCGCTGGCACCGACACCGAACCCGCCGCCAACGCCGGTGTGCGCACCCGCAGCCTGCGCACCGCGAACGACGCGGGCCTCACCGTGGCGGTGGGCACCGCCGCTGCGCGCGCTGCGCTCGAGCGCCCCAGCGCCGAGCCGCTCGTGCTCGCGATGCTGAGCCGCCTCGACTACGAAACCCTCAAGGCCGCCAGCCCCGTCGCCCTGCGGCGCGGCGATCGGCGCGTGGGCGTGCTGCTGCGCGACCCGGCCATGGCCGACCAGCTCGCGCTGGTGAACGCCGTGCTGCCGCAGAAGCGCCGCCTGGGCGTCATCGCCACGCCCGAATCCGAACCGCTGGTGCGCGAGCTGCAGCGTGCCGCACAGGGGGCCAACCCGCCCTGGGACCTGCAGGTCGAGATCGCGCCCGACGCGCGCTCGCTGGCCGCCGCGCTGCGCGCCCTCGTGCCGCGCAGCGATGCCCTCATGGTGCTGCCCGACCTCATCGGCGACAGCCAGGCCGCCACCCTCTCGGTGCTGCATGCCGGCGCCGGCGCGGGCCTGCCGGTGTTCGGCGCCAGCGAAGGGCTGGTGCGCTCGGGCGGCCTGGCGGCGGCGGTCTCCACGCCCGGCCAGCTGGCCCAGCAGGCGCGCCAGCTCGGACAGAAGGTGGCCAGCGCCGGCAGCACCGGCAGCGGCCCGTTGGTGGAGGCGGCCACGCCGGCCACCGTGCGGATCAACGCGACCGTGGCACGCGGGCTCGGCCTGCGTCCGCCGGAGGAACGGGAGCTCACCGAACGACTCGCAGCCCCGCGATGAGCACCACGCCGGTCCCCCCGAGCCCGCTGTCCCGCCCGACGGCGGCGGGAGCGGTCACGGCGACCGAAGCGCCATCGCCCCCTCCACCACCGGCCACCACGTCGCTGGTGGTGCGCGGCAACCTGCAGCGCGACCTGTTCCGCCTGGGCGTCGTGCCCTGCGCGGCGGTGGCGCTGGCGCTCACCGGCTGGTTCACGCACAACCGGCTGCAGACGCTCGAAGCCGCCTTCGATGCCGAAGGCCAGGCCGTGGCGAAGCAGGTGGCGGCGATGTCCGACCTGAGCCTCTACGCAGGCGATCTGCCGGCGCTGCAGAACGTGGCCTCGGCGGCGCTGCGCGGCGGGCAGGTGACGCGCGTGGAGATCAGCAACAGCGCCGGCGTGTACGTCACGGCCGGGCCGAAGAACGAATCGCTCGCGCAGCTGCGCATGTTCAGCGCGCCGGTCACGCTGCGCGAAGCCTCGCGCGCCAGCGCCTTCGCGCCGGCCGGCTCCACCACGGCGGGCGACACGCCCATCGGGCTGGTGCAGACCTTCCGCGACACCACCGCCTACACGCACGAGCGCAGCCGCTCGCTCATCGCCGGCATCGGCATCGCGCTGGTCGCCCTGCTGGCGGCGTGGGCCTCGGTGCGCCATATGGCGCGCACGGTGGCACGGCCGCTGCGGCGCGTGTCGCGCACCGTGGCGGCGCTGGAGGCCGGCCACTTCGAGGTGCGCTGCGACGTGGTCGAAGGCGGCACGCGCGGCACGCACGAACTGGCCGTGCTCGCACACGACATCGACCGCCTCGCCGAGCGCCTGCAATACAACCGCCAGGTGAGCGAGGAGCGCGTGCGCGAGGCCACCGCCGTCGCGCTGCAGCGCATGGCCGAGGCCGAGCAGGCGGCGCTGTCGCGCGCGCGCTTTCTCGCCGCCGCGAGCCACGACCTGCGCCAGCCGCTGCATGCGATGGGTCTCTTTATCGACGGCCTGCTGCCCAGCGCCACCGAGGCCCAGCGCCCGGCCGTGCTGCGGCTGCAGGAGAGCACCGGCTTCATGGGCGTGCTGCTCGACGACCTGCTCGAAATTTCGCGGCTCGACGCGCAGGTGCTCACGCCCGCCATCACGCGCGTCTCGCTGGCCGCGCTGTTCGACCAGCTCGACGCGCAGCACGCGCCCGCCGCCAGCGCGGCGCAGGTGCGGCTGCACTGGCGCGACCGCGGGCTGGCGGTGCGCAGCGACGCGGCGATGGTGCAGCGCATCGTCGGCAACCTGGTGGCCAACGCGCTGCGCCATGCGCCCGAGGGTGGCACCGTGCTGGTGGCCGCGCGGCGCAGCCGGGCCGGCGTGCGAATCGAGGTGCGCGACAACGGCGTGGGCATCGCGCCCATCCACCAGGGCCGCATCTTCGAAGAGTTCTACCAGGTGGCCAACACCGAGCGCGACCGCCGCCGCGGCTTCGGCCTGGGCCTGGCGATCTGCGCGCGCATCGCCACCCTGCTGGGCACCCGCATCACCGTGCGCTCGGCGCTGCAGGCGGGCAGCACCTTCGCGTTCACGCTGGCCCCCGCGCGCATGGCCGACGTGGCGCCACCCGAACCCGTCCCGGTCGCACCCGCGCCGCTGGCGGGCCTGCGCTGCCTCGTGGTCGATGACGACCCCGCCATCCTCGACGGCACGCACGCGCTGCTCACGCAGTGGGGCTGCGAGGTCGAATGCGTCACCACCGGCGCCGAGGCCCTGGCACGGCTGGGCACCGGCGACATCGTCTACGACGCCGTGCTGTGCGACCTGCAACTGGCCGGCGACGCCGACGGCGTGGAAGTGATCGACGCCGCGCGCCGCCTGCAGCCTGGCGCACTCGCCGTGTTGGTGTCGGGCGCCACCGGGCCCGAGGTGTTGCAGCGGCTGCGCCACGGCGGCGTGACGCTGTTGACCAAACCGGTGGCGCCGGCCAAGCTGCGCGCACTGCTCACCACGCGGCGCCACGCGCCCGGCGCCTGAACCTGCATGCCCACTGCCGTCGACCTGAAAAACGTCCGCCCCTTCGTCGCCACGCCCTGCCACGGCGGCGCGGTCGGCACCGAGTGCGTGCGCAGCCTGCTCGGCCTCGTCAACCTCGCGTGGACCCACGGCTTCGCGATGCAGACGCGCTTTCTGGACGGCGACAGCCTCGTCACGCGCGCACGCAACCGGCTGGCCGCCGAGTTCCTGGCCGACCCGCGCTGGACGCACCTGTTCTGGATCGATGCCGACATCGGCTTCGAGCCCGAGGCCGCGCTGCGGTTGCTGGGCGCGGGCCGCGACGTGGTGGCCGGCGTGTACCCGCACAAGAGCGACGGCTGGCCCGAAGGCGGCCTGCGCGCGCCGCTGCCGGCCGGCACCACGCGCGCCGACTTCGAGGCGCTGCATGCGGCGTTTCCGGTCAACGTGAACGACGCGGGCGCGCGCGTGGATGCCGACGGTTTTCTCGAAGTGCTCGATGCGCCCACCGGCTTCATGCTGATCGCGCGCCGCGTGCTCGAGCAGATGGCGCAGGCGTTGCCCGAGCTGCGCTACACGCCCGACCGCATGGACGACCCGGTCATCGCGGCGCGCCCGCACTACCGGTTCTTCGACGTGTTCGCCGAACCGGGCAACGGGCGCTACCTCAGCGAGGACTACGGCTTCTGCCGCCGCTGGCAATCGATCGGCGGACGCGTGCACGTCGACACGCGCTCGCAGCTGTCGCACCAGGGCCTGCGCACCTACCGCGGCGATTTTGCGAGAACGCTGGGGCTGGGCGACTGAGCCGCTTGCAGGTCGGGCGGCAAGGTGTTGCGGTCGTAGTCGCGGTCCGACTCGATGCGCCTCAGCTGCAGCCCCGGCCCTTCTTGCGCGAGGTAGTCGTAGCCGATGGCCTGGAACTGCCGCGCCGGATCGAGCCGCGTGTAGAGGTCGCGCCGCGCCACGCGGTCGGCGTGCCGGATGCTCTTCAGGTGGTAGAGCCGGTAGCGGCTGTAGAACATCAGGCCGTGGCGCTGCGCGTCGTCGGGCAGCCACGGGCCGTGCAGTTCCGAACTCATTTCAAACGAGATCTGCTGCGGCAACCGGAACAGCCGCGCGCGCGACTTGCGCCCCCACGGCCCGTCGCTGCGCCAGGCATCGGGCGAATTCCAAAGCTCACAGGACACGAGAGACAGGCTCGCGAGCTGGCGGTCGGGCAGCGAATCGACGGTGGCGTGCAGGTGACTAAGGAACAACGTTTCATAGCGCTCGTCGGCATCGCACACCAGCACCCAGCCTGCGCCGTGGCGGCGCGCGGCTTCGAGCAGGCGGCGCTTGTTCTCGTTCTCGCGCCAGACGTGTGCGCCGTCGTCGCACGGCGGGTTCGACAGCAGCTCCAGCAGCATCGGTTCGCGCCGCAGGATCTCGGCGGTGCCGTCGGTCGAGCCGTCGTCGAGCGCGACGATGCCGTCGACATGGCCGCGCAGGTGGTCGAGGCATCCATGCAGATAGCGCGCCTCGTTGCGCACCTGCAGCACGCAGACGATGCGCAGCCGCGACGTGAGACGCGGTGCGATCGGCGGGGGCGCGCACCGCGGGCAATGAAAGGCGCTGGGCTCGTGGTGCAGCAGGCGCGCGCAGACCTCGCACTGGCGGCGCGAACCCATCGGCACCACCGGTGCGGCGACCAGCCAGGCCGGGGCTTCGGCGGGCCATGCACCGGCACTGTCGTCGCGTGCGATGCGGTCGAAGTCGCGCCCCCATCCGGCATCGCCCGCGCGCGCCTCGTTCGGCGTGCATTTGATCCAGTCAACGTCGCGGTCGAACTGCTCGCCACCCGTGCGCGTTTCGTCCGACAGGTGCAGCAGGTGTGCGTCCGGACAGGCCAGCAGTTGCCAGCCCGCCATCTCCAAGCGCACGCGCAGGTTGTCGTCGTCGCCGCCCCATTCTTCGAAGGATTCGTCGTAGCCATGCACGGCATCGAAGGCTTCGCGCGCGCAGCACAGCGAGCCGTAGAAGGTCTGCAGCAGCAGCTCGGGCGGCACCTGGCGCGCGAAGGCGGCGTCGAGCGTGTCCGTGAGTTCGTCGAAGCGCGCGAAGCCGACACGGCCGACCGCCACGCCGTGCGCGTGCTCCATCGCGGCGTGCAGCAGCAGCGCCGGCGCATCGCCGGCGTAGGCGGACTCGGGCGAATGGACCAGCACGAAGCGCCCCGCGCTGCAACGCACGCCGGCGTTGATGGCCTTGCAGGGCGGGCGCCACGCATGGGCGAGGTCGTTCACGAGCACCTTCCAGCGGATCTGCGGAAAGCGTTCGACCAGCGCGAGCACGCCGGCTTCTTCGCCGGGTTCGTCGAGTGCGAGCACGACCTCGATGCCGGGCCGCGCCCAATACCCCGCGTTCATCGGCAGCACGCGCTCGAACTCGGCCAGCTTGCGGTAGAAAGGCAGCACGACGCTGAGCCACGGACGGCCCGTGCCCGCCGCCTGATTGCTTGACGTCATGATGTTCACTGCATCGCTCCTTCAGCGATGACGCACCGGAGATGCCCATGCAAGGCCGCTACATCAACCTCGAGCGAAGCGCCGAGCGCCGCGCCGCGATGGACGCACAGCTGCAGCGGCTCGGGCTGACGCAGGTGCACCGCCTGGCCGCCATCGATGCGCAGACACTCGCGCCCGGCAGCACGGCGATCACGCCCGGCGAGCGCGCCTGCTTCCTCTCGCACACCGAAGCCCTCACCCGCGCGAACCCCGACGAAGCGCTGCTGGTGCTCGAAGACGACGCGCAACTCAGCGAAGCCCTCCCGGCCGTGCTGCACAGCGGCGCGCTCGCGCAACTGGAAGCCGAAGGCTGCGACATCGCGTTCCTCGAATGCCAACCCGTGACCTCGACGCAGCACCTGCTCGCGCTCTGGCACAGCCTGCAACGGCGCCTGCCGCCACGGGACAGCAGCGCGCCGCGCCATGCACTGTCGGGCATCGATTTCCTCGACGCCCGCACGCTCTACAACTGGGGCGCGGTCGCCTACCTCGTCACGCCGAAGGGCCTGCGCGTGCTGCCCGCACTGCTGCAGGAGGCGCTCGCGAGCGGCCCACTGCAACCCTACGACCTGACGCTGGGCAGCTTCCTGCGCGACGGCCGCCTGCAAGGCGTGGTGCTCTCGCCCTTTCTCGCCACGCCCGCCTCCGGCAGCCATGCCGACAGCACCCTCGGCAGCCCCGCGGCATCGGCGGCGCACGACGTGCTCGGCGGTGCGCTGCGGCGCCTGTTCTTCGCCGGGCCGCTCGACGGCCTCGAGGCCCATGTCGCCCCGTGGCGGCACGCGCCGCTCACCGACGACCCGCAGCTGCGGCTGCTCGCGGACCTGATGGCGCAGCTCTTCGTGCTCACGGCCCGCGATCACGCGCCGCGCTGACACGCGTGCGGTCTCAAAAGTCCGAACAGCCGTTGCGCCGCTCGGTGTTCACGCAGCTCAGCAGGTTGGGCCGCGAGCGCACGCGCGACCATTCGCGCGCCAGCACGTCGGCGCCCTGCTGCGCGCGGTCGCCGTCCAGCGGGCCGGTGGCCAGGCAGATCGGCGCCTGCCCGATGTTCCGGTCGTACAGGTACGAGGTCAACGGCTCGCGCACCACGTCCACCGACGGCAGCAACGGCAGGCCGCTCACGCGCAGCTGGCCCGGCACCACGCGCACGGCGTAGCCCTCGGCCGAGGTGAAGGTGCCGTTGATCGGGTACAGGCCCGTCGGGCTGCCCGGCAGCGCCGGCGAGAACATCGAGCCGCTGAAGCCCGCACCGGTGTCGCCCAGGATCAACCCCGTGATGCTGTAGATGAAGAAGGGGTTGGGCGCGCCCACGGTGCGCGAGGCATCGGCGATCACCACCGTGGCCGTCGGCTGCTGGGCGTAGATGAAGTGGTTGTCGCCCGGCGTCACGGTCACGGTGCACAGGCCCAGGTAGGCGCAGTGGTAGAAGTTGGGCAGCGGGCCCGAGCCGGCCAGCCCGCCGCGCGTTTCGCCCACCCAGGTATCGGCCCACACGCGCCACAGCGCGCCCGTGATGCCGTAGCCGCCCGGGTTCTGGAAGCGTGCCGCCGCCACGAGGTCGGTGCCGCTGGCGCTGCTGACCGGCGCGCCCAGCGTGAGATCGCCGCGCAGCGTGCGCACGAACACGGTGTTGGCGGCCATCGAGTCGGCCGAAGTGACCTGCGGCAGGTTGCCCGCCGCGTCGAAGCCCGTGACCGACACCGGCCCGATGGTGACCGCGTTCGCGTCCACGTAGGCAAAGCCGCCCGCCGCGCCGCCGCCGACCGTGGCCACGTCGTTGCCCGGGTTGCGCAGGTCGACGCTGCCGTTGCGCGAGCGTGCGAGCAGCGCGCCCGCCGTGATCGTGCCCGCGCCCGACTGGCTCACGTTGCCGCCCGACAGCAGCCCCAGCGTCGCGGCCGAGACCGGCGCGTTGAGCGCGATGCCGCCGCCACCGCCTTCGTTCTGCAGGGTGAGCGCGCCCGGGGTCGTGAGCGCGCCCGCCACCGTGATGGCGCCCGCGTGCGTGGTGCTGCCCGCGACGATGGTCGGCGCCGACAGCTGCGCGAACTCCGCGCCCGACACCGAGAAGCCGTTGACCGTCGGGCCGCCCAGCACGATGGGCGTGGCCGTGTCGTCCGACACGTTCATGTTGACATCGACCCCGCCCGGGCGCAGGTCGATGGTGCCGGCCGCGACCACCGGCGCCTCGATGACGATCGAATCGCCGCTGCCGTCGTTGCTGGCGCGCAGCAGCACGTTGCCGCTGCTGCGGATGCCGGGCAACGCACCGGGCGCGGTCGGCGAGCCGCCGGCCTGCAGCACAACGCCGCGCCCACCGTTCTGCGAACGGCCCGTGACCTCGATGTTGCCGCCGCCCGTGGTGACGAGCTGCGCGCCGTTTTCCAGCCGCACGCCGCTGTCTTCGGTCACGCCCGGCGCCGAGGGGTCGTTGTTGAAGTTGTAGCCGCGCACCGCGATGTTGCCGCTGCCGGTGGTGATGGAGCTGCCGCCGTTGATGAGCACGCCGTGCGCCGCCGCGAAGGTCGACGAGGCCTGGCGCCGCGCCACGCCCTGCACCGTGACGTTGCCGCTGGTGGTGTTGATGGTGCTCGGGCCGGTCTGGCCGTCGGTGATGACCACGCCGCTGTCCCACGTGGTCGAGGTGCCGCGGATGTCGACGTTGCCGGTGGCGGTGGCGATGCGCGCGCCCTGCAGCAGCACGTCGCCGCCTTCCATGCGCACGTTGCCGCCCGCGCCCGCGTTGCTCTGGCCGACACGCGTGTCGATCTGCACGTCCCGCGCCACGACGGTGCCGGTGGGCGCGCCGGGCTGGCCGCTGAACAGCGACACGTTGCCGCCGTCGGTGATGACCTGCCCGCCGTCCAGGCGGATGAAGCCGCTGCCGGGCGTGCCCGTGCCCACCGCGTTCATCGTCACGCTGCCGCCCTGCGTGAGGATGTTGCCGGCGAAGTCGATGAAGCCGCTGTTGCCCGAGGGTGTGCCGTCGGGGTTGACGCCCGCGTTCATCACCACGTTCAGGTCGTCGCCGCCGATCGCGCGGATGGTCGTGCCCGGCGCGCGGGTCTGGATGCCGCTGGCGGCGTCCAGCTGGAGCGTGAGCGGGCCCTTCGAGCCGGTGTAGTTGATGTCCACATCGGGTTCGAGCGTGATGACACCGCTGCCGCCCGTGCCGGTTCCGGTGGAGATCCGCACGCTGGTGCCGCCGTTGAGCGCGGTGTTGATGTCGCCGTCCTCGATGGTGGAGTTGGCGAGCGCGTCGTACGGGTTGGTGGGCAGCGTGCCGCCGGTCGTGCCGTGGCTGATGGTGAGGTCGAAGGGGTCGATGAACCACTGGCCCGCCGCACCTGCGGGCGCGGAGGCATCGACGCGCGCCCCGCGCAGGTCGAAGCGCCCGGCCGAGGTCTCGATGCGCCCGCCGTTGCCGCCGGCCGTGCCGCCGCGCGCCGAGAGCTGGCCGTAGGCACGCAGCGTCTCGGTCGCCACCACCTTGATGCTGCCGCCGTTGCCCGTGCCCGCGCCGACGTTGGCTTCGAGGCTGGTGTTCTTTCCGAGGGCGATGGCGTTGCTGGCCGCGATGTCGATGCTGCCGCCGCCGGTCGCGCCGCCGGCATCCAGGCGCGCCACCGCGGGCGAGCCGTCGGAATTCGTGGCGCCGTCGATCAGCACGTTGCGCCCTTGCACCGAGATGCTGCCGCCCTTGCCGCTGCCGCTGGCCACCGAGGCCAGCGTGCCGACGCTGGTGCCCACGCTGGAGATGAAGGTGACCAGGCGCATCGAGACGTCGGTGCCCTGGGCGTCGATGGCGATGGTGCCGCCGTCGGTGCGCAGCGCCATCGGCCGGTCGGCGTCGGCCGTGACCGCCACGCCGTAGGTGGGCGTGGTGGACGGCGTGATGATGATGTCGGGGCTACCGAGCGTGGCGCTGAAGCCTTCGCTGCCCGCATGGCCGATGACGTCGATGCGCCGGCCCGCGCCGGCCGAGACCGCGCCCCGGATGGCGACGCCGTTGCCGCCGCCGGCCGACATGTTCCCCGCCGCGAAGCCCGTGTCGGTGCGCAGGCCGTCGAGGTTCGCACCCTGGCCTTCGATGCGCACGTCGCGCTCGCCGGCCACGGTGGCGTCGTCGATGGCGACCGCCGTGCTGGCGCCCACCGCGGCCCCGCCGATGTTGGACGTCCAGGTCGGGCCCTGGCCCTTGATGCCGATGTCGCCCACGGACTTCAGCACCGCACCGCTGCCGATGGCCACGCCGCTGCGCCCGTAGCCCGCGAGGCCGTCGAGCTGCAGGCCGCCAGCGCCGGCTTCGACCGTGCCGCCCGTGATCGACACGCCGTTGCTGCCGCGGAAGATGAAGTCGCTGTTGTTCTGGTCGTCGATCCAGGTGCGGCCCTGGCCGCGCATCGTCACGCGGCCGTCGCCGCGGGTGGTGACCTGGCTGCCGCTCAGCGAAATACCGTCGGACAGGGTGGTGCCCTCGGCGCCGATCGGGACCACGCCGCCGATGGCGCGGCCGTTCTGCGCATCGCCCTGGCCGAAGAAGCGCACGTCGCCGCCGTTGGCCGTGATGGTCGCGCCATTCAACTGGATCGCGCCGGCGTAGTCGCTCTCCATCGAGGGGAGCCCGCTGCTGTTGTTGATGTTCTTCGCGTTGGCGGCGACGAGGCCGGTCGAGTCGGCGTTGAAGTCGACATGCAGCGCACCCTGTTGCGATGTGATGGCCGAACCGTCGTTCATCACGATGCTGCCGGCGGAATCGATGCGCAGCCGCGCCGTGCCGCCTTCGCTCTTGACGACCTGTGCACCGGCCGCGAACGACACGTCCGCGCCGAACCCGGTGCGTCCGCTGGCCAGCGTCACGTCGGTGCCGCGGCCCAGCGTGTCGCCTACGCTGCCGGCGCTCACCGTGCTGAAACCGAAGGGCGGCAGTGTGCTGTCATAGGCGGGCACGTTGGCGGCGTTGACGATGCCCAGGTCCGTCTGCTTCGCGCTCACCGTCCAGCTGCCGTTGGCGCCGCCCTGCGCGCCGCCGCCCGCGTCCACGCGCACGGCCTGCACGCGCACCGCATCGGCCTCGTTCGAGATCGCACCGCCCTTGCCGTCGCCCGCGCCGCGCGCGGTCATCTCGCCGTAGGCCTGCAGCTGCGAATTGCGCTCGGGCGCCGGATCGACTTCGCCCACCAGGGCCTGGCCCTGGGCGCTGGCCGTGGTGATCGTGCCGCCGGCGCCGCCCGTGGTGGCGTCGGCGCGCAGCACCGACGTGGACGACAGCGCCACGTCGTAGCCACGCACCGACACGCTGCCGCCGCCGGCCTGGCCGCTGGCATCGATCACCGCGCGCTGGTCGCCGCCGCCGGTGCCTTCGATGCGCACCTGCCCCGCCGCGATGCGGATGCTGCCGCCGTGCTGCCCCGCGCCCGTGCCGGTGGCGTCGAGCGTGCCGCCGTTCATCTCGATGCGGTTGTTGCTGCCGGCGCCGAGCACGATCTCGCCGTTGACGTTCTCCAGCGTGCGCGCGCGCACCGTGCCCGACTGGTTCACCACCAGCTGGCCCGCCGTGCTGGAGCTGCCGATGAGCATCACGCGCCCGCCGTCGGCCTGCAAGGTGGCGCCCACGGCGTTGACCACCTTGGCACTCGTGGCCATCGCATCGGCCGCGACCACGAGGTTGGTGAGCCCGTCGTTGCCCAGGTCGAAGCTGATCCTGCGGCCCGAAGCCAGTGCCACGGTGCTGCGGTCGGCGACGATGCGGCCGGTGTTGGTCACCTCGGCGCCCATCAGCACCACAGGGCCACCGGTGGCGGTGAGCACGCCGGCGTTGCTCACGACCGTGCTCTTGTTGTCGTCGCGCAGGAAATCGAGCTTGGTGCTGGTAGCGGCGAGGAAGTCGGCGTCGCTGGTGTTCAGTGCCAGCGTGGACGCCACGAGGCCGCCCACGTTGACCGTCGCGCCCTGGCTGAACATCACGCCGTTCGGGTTGACGAGGAACACGCGCCCGGGCGACGTGAGCTGCCCCGCAATCGTCGAGATGTCATTGCCCGTCACGCGGTTGAGCAGGATGCTGGCAGCCGCCTGCGACGGGTTGGTGTGGCTGATGTTGACCACGTCCTTCGCGCCGATGGAGAAGGCGTTCCAGTTGATGATCGCGCGCAGCGATGACTGCGAGATCGCCAGCGCCTGCCCGCCCAGCGGCGAGACCGTGGTCGAGCCCGCCACGCTCACGCCGCCCTGCGTCGTGTACTGGCCGGGCAGGTAGCTCGGCAGGATGCTCTGCGCCAGCGCCGGGGCCAGGCCCATGCAGGCGATCGAAAGCGCCAGCGGGCGCAGCGGATGCCGGGGTTGGAAGTTGCGTGGCTTCATGGTCAGAACGCCTTCTGCAGCTGCACGTACAGCCGCGGGTTGCGCCCGCCGCCGTCGGTCTGCGCGGGCGGTGTGCCGGCGCGCCAGGCGAGCGTGGCGTTGATCGAGAAGTTGCCCGGGCGCGACCAGCTCAGGCCGATGCCGTAGCCGCGCAGGCTGTGGGAGTTCTCGCCATCGAAGGGCGAGGGATGGCGCGCGATCTTTCCGCGTGCCGCGTCGTAGAACAGGTAGGGCGTGATCTCGTCGGTCGCGGCCCAGCGGTATTCGAGCGTGCCGATCAGACCCTGGTCCACCAGCAGTTCGCCCGAGGGGTAGGCGCGCACCGCGCGCGCGCCGCCGAGCGCGAGCTTTTCGGAGGCGTCGAGGTTCTTGCTGGCCCGCTGGCCGCCGACCGAGAAGTACAGCGAATGGCGCGGCACGATGGCCTGCAGGCGCGACACCTGGAAGCTCAGCTTGGTGAAGCCGCCTTCGGTGTGGCGCCCGCCGAACTGCTGGTCGGACTGGAAGCTCTGCGCGTCGCGGATCGACAGGTCGCCGTGGTACAGCGTGCCCGAGCTGGCCCAGTAGCCGCCGCCCAGCACCTCGTCGCGCCGCTCCCAGGCCCAGCCGATGCCGAAGCCCTGCACGCGCTTCTTCGCCGTGAAGTCGACGCCGCGCAGCTCGTCGGTGAGGTCCTTCACGTCGGCCGTGAGGCGAAGGAACAGGTTCTGCTGGCGCTGGCGGATCAGCGGGTAGTTGAGCGACACGTCGAGCACGTCGGCGCGCCCGCGCGCGTCGAGGTCGACGAACTTGCCGCCCAGGTCGTAGCTCACGCGCGAGATGCCGATGCCCGCGCGCAGGCCGCTGGTGCCCAGCGGTGCCTCGTACGACACACGGCCGTACTGCAGCGCGTTGCTGTTGGACAGCAGCAGGCGCGCATCGAGGTTGTCGCCGATGCCGAAGGGGCTGAGCCAGCGCGCCGTGCCGCCCACGCGGTAGCGCCCTGCCTCCTTGGTGCCGTGGTTGTCGGCCTCGGCCGAGAAGGCCCAGCGCGCGCCGGCCTCGACCTCGACCGACAGGTCGGTGGTGCCCGCCTGCGCGCCCTCTTGCAGGCTCGACGACACCTTGAGGCCGGGCTGGTCCGACAGCAGCAGCATCGCGCGCTCGTAGGCCGGCGCGTTCACGGCCTCGCCCGGCTGCAGCGCCGCCAGGAAGCCGCGCACGCGCGCCTCGCTGATCGGCGCCTCGGGTGCGACCAGCACCTCGACCTTGCCGAGCCGGCCTTCGATGATGCTGATCTCGACGATGCCGTCACGCACGGTCTGCACCGGCACCACCGCCTGCGCGAGGAAGTAGCCGCGCTCCTTGTAGCGCGTGGTGATGGCCTGCGCGAGGCCTTCGAGGTCGCCGAGCGTGACGTCGCGGCCGATGTACGGCGCGGTGATGGTCTGCAGCTCTTCGTTGCTCAGCGCCTTCACGCCGTTCAGGCGCAGGTCGGTGAGCTTGAAGCTGCCTGCGGCGGCGGGCTGTGGCGGTGCGGGCAGGGTTTGCGGGGCGACGGCGCCGGTGGCCTGCGCCACGGGACGGTCGCAGCTGCCGCACGGGTCCTTGGTGGGCAGCAGCGCGGTGGCTTCCTGCGCTTGGGCGCGGGGCATGGCGACCCACAGCGTGGCACCAACGAGTGCCATGGCGGCGAGGGCGACTGGCGTCGGCCGTGGACGAAGGCGGATCTTCTCAGTGACCATGGCAGTTCTTCTTTTTCGTGGGGGCCGCCGCGCACGGCCGCCCGAAGCGGCCGGACCGCCCCCGGTAGGGGGTTGGCGGACCGACACGAAGTGCGGGGAGACTGGGGGCGAGCAACATTTCTAGCTTCCCACCGTGAGGCGCCAGTTGCCGATCAGGTTGAACGGCGCCCAGAAGAAGGGATGCGACATCTTGGGGTCCTTCAGCACGGCCAGTTGCCCGGCCTGCATGGCCTTCTGGATGTCGCGGCCCTTGGCCAGTTCGCCGTAGAGCGTGCCCATGAGCACGGCGGTGGCGTCGTCCGACACGGGCCACAGCGAGGCGATGAGGCTGGAGCTGCCGGCCGAGAGGAACGAGCGCGTGAAGCCCAGCACTTCGTCGCCCTGCGCGATGCGCCCCAGGCCCGACTCGCAGGCCGACAGCGTGACCAGCGCCGTGCCGTCCATCGGCAGCGCCAGGATCTCGTGCGCCTCGAGAAAGTTCTGCTTGCCGCCTTCGTTGGCCAGCAGGATGCGCGAGTACAGCGGATCGACCTCGTCGGCCTCGGCGTGCGCCGCCACGTGCATCAGCGGCGAGCGCGAGGCCACGTCGCGGAACTGCGTCTTGGTGGCGGCCGCGCCCATGTACACCGTGTTGCGCGGGAACAGCTGCGCGAGCTGCTTCACCTCGGTCTCGGCACCGGGCAGATCGTACTTGTCCTCGATGCGCGGATTGCCGAAGGCCGTGAGCGAGGCGTTCACGCGCGGCGTG
Organism: Variovorax sp. GW821-FHT09A10; assembly: GCF_059418385.1. Lineage (NCBI taxonomy): Bacteria > Pseudomonadati > Pseudomonadota > Betaproteobacteria > Burkholderiales > Comamonadaceae > Variovorax > Variovorax sp. GW821-FHT09A10. Next base: position 1,795 of record NZ_JBWKPT010000018.1, on the reverse strand, counting down.
CGCTGCGCCAGCTGCACCGCGATGCTGATCGACGGCGCCACCGACACCGGGTGCGTCTCGATGAGGTAACGCCCGTCCAGGCGCAGCGCCTGGAACGGCAGGTAGTGCAGCGGCCCGTGCGGCACCACCACCACGCGCTGCCCCGGCACCAGGCCCAGCGGCCCGAGCAGCGCGGCACCCAGCTTGTCGGCGTTGGTGATGGCGGCGCGGCGACCGCGCACGATCGAGTTGCGGAAGGTCTCGACGAGTTCGGTGAGTTCGTCGCGCTTCACGGGGATGCGCTTCTCGGTGATGCCGTCCGGCCCCACGACCCAGACCATCAGGCGGTCGGGCAGTGCGTGGTACTGCACCACGCGCTCGTCGGCCGCCAGCGCGCGCTGCAGCGCGGCCACGCCGACCATGCCGGCCGACGACTCGCTGACTTTCGCGCGGCCACGCACCGCATCGAGCAGCGCGCGCGAGCGGCTGTGCTCGCTGACCTCGAAGGCGCGCTGCGGATCGCCTGCTTCGCTGTACACCGCCACGCCGCGCTCGAACACCGACTGCAGGTCGGAGAACAGGCCCATCTTCACTTCTTCGCTGCGAAAGCGCGCGCGCACCTGGTCGACGTCGGCGAGCGCGCGGCCCGCGGCGTCGGCCGCGGCCTGCTTCTGGCCCAGCGCGAGTTCACTGCGCGCCACGCCGTCCCAGGCCCAGAGCCGGTAGTAGGCGGTGTCGGTGCCGACCTGGCGCGTGGTGAGCGCGCGGTACTTGTCGCGCGCCTCGGCCGGCTTGTTCTCGGCCAGCAGCAGGCGAGCGCGTGTGCGTTCGAGCTGCGCAGCCAGCGGCGCCTCGCGCGGCTCGGCCATGTCGCCGAGCACCTGGCGTGCGCGCACCGCGTCACCCGATTCGATGAGCGCGTTGACCAGCGAGGCCTGCACCAGCGGCGCATAGCGCGGCGAGCTGTTGGCCAGTGCCTCGTCGTAGCTGAGCACCGCGCCGGCGAAGTCGCCGCGCCGCGTGCGCACGTCGCCGATCACCTTCTGCACCGGGCCGACCACCAGCTTGGGGTCGCGCGCGGTGTGGCGCAGCGCTTCGCGCGCGAACTCCTCGGCCTTCTCGAGCTGGCCCGAGTAGCTGTAGACGATCGCCAGGTCGCGGTTGGCCACGGCGCGCAGGTTCGGGTCGCTGGTGGCGTTGGCCAGATGCAGCGCCTTGCTCGCGGCGCGCACGCTCTGGCGGAACTCGCCCGCCTCGGCCAATGCGACCGCCTGGCTGCAGTATTGATAACCCGAGAGCTTGACCGCGTCCTGCCCGTAGAGCACCGCGCCTTCGCTGGTCAGGGCCAGCAGCGTGTCGGTGTCGGCCAGCCGCGCCTGCGCCATGCGGTCGGCCGCGGCCTCGGCATTCGGGCCGCCCGCCGCAGCGGCGGGAGCAGAAGGTGGTGGCGCGGGTCGTTGCGCCAGGGCTGAAGGACCGCCGGGGCCCAGAAGCAAGACACCCACCAGGCCGACCGCGCCGGCGAGACCGGCACGGCGACGCGCCGGATGCGTACATCCCCATCTCGAAAACCACGCCATTGAACCCCCTCGACCCATGCACTCGCTGCCGCGAACGCTCGACGCCGCGGGAGTGCGCGCCGTTCAGGCCTCGTGGGAAAGTCTAGGAGCGGGTGTTCACCTCGCCTATTCGCAATACGGTCTAGCGCAAATGGACTAGCGAGCATGCCTCGCTGGGAGAAAGCGCAAATGCCAAGTCCGTCACCTATTGCGTGCCTGCATCGATTGCGCGCGACGGGGCGATGGTTTGGATGACC
>NZ_JBWKPT010000017.1:0-44087 GCF_059418385.1 Variovorax sp. GW821-FHT09A10 | reverse complement strand
AGGGTCGCCTTTCTTTTGCCTACGTTTCTTTGGCGAAGCAAAGAAAAGTAGGTCGCCTGCCGGGGCGAGACCCGGCCCCGGAAAGCAACCTCACAACGCAGTCCAAATAACAGGAGCCAGTCGATGACCGACTCCAACACCACCCCACCGGAAGACGACCGCACCCGAGTCGTCTCACGCACTCCCACAACCGAAGCTGACACAGGCGGAGCCACCGTCATCACCGCCGGCGGCTTCACCACAGCCTCAGGCACCCCCGTCACCAGCCCAGCAACCGCAACCCACGACGCAGGCCTCCTCCCCGTAGGCAGCCGCCTCGCCGAATTCGAAGTCACCCGAGTCGTAGGCCAAGGCGGCTTCGGCGTCGTCTACGAGGCCTGGGACCACACGCTGGAGCGCGTAGTAGCCATCAAGGAATACCTCCCCACCTCGCTCTCCACAAGACAGCAAGACGGCACCGTAGTCCCCTTGTCAGAAAGACACAGAGAAACCTTCGACCTCGGCATGCGCAGCTTCATCAACGAAGCCCGCCTCCTCGCCCAGTTCGACCACCCCTCGCTCCTCAAGGTCTACCGCTTCTGGCAAGAAAAGGGCACCACCTACATGGTCATGCCCTTCTACAAGGGCGACACCTTGCGAGAGGCACTCGTAGCGATCCCCGCAGGCGTCGACGAAGCCTGGCTCACCCGCATCATGGACGGCGTCACGCAAGCCCTCGCCGTGATGCACAACGCCCACTGCTACCACCGCGACATCGCCCCCGACAACATCATCCTGCTCGAAGGCTCCGGCCGCCCCGTGGTGCTCGACTTCGGTGCCGCGCGCCGCGTGATCACCGACAAGACGCAGGCGATCACCGTCATCCTCAAGCCCGGCTACGCGCCCATCGAGCAGTACGCCGAGATGCCCGACATGTCGCAGGGCGCATGGACCGACGTCTACGCGCTCGCCGCCGTGATGCACGTCGCCGTGTGCGGCCGGGCACCGCCGCCCTCGGTGGCGCGGCTGCTGTCCGACAGCTACGTGCCGCTGGCGGGCAACGACATCCTGCGCCAGCGCTACAGCGACCGGCTGCTCGCGGCGATCGATGCGGGCCTGGGCGTGCGGCCCGAGGCACGGCCGCAATCGATGGCGGAGCTGCGCGCGGCATTGGGTCTCGAGGTCGGCCACAGCATCGCGCCCACGCCGCGCACCGTGCCGCCGTCGGGCGCACGAAGCAAAAGTCAGTCGGGTGCCGATGCACCGACTGTGATCGGCACGGCCCACATGCCGAAGCCCATCGCCGTCAAGGCACCTGTCGCGAACAACAACAGCAAGGGCAGCGGCGGCAGCAACAAGGCCGTCCTCGGCGCCGTCGTCGCCGCCGTGCTGGTCGTCGCAGCGGGCGGTGGCTGGTGGTTCCTCGGCCGCTCGGGCAGCGAAGGCGATGCCGGCAAAACGGCGCAAACCGCCACGCCCGCACCGCCCCCCGACACCCCCACCCAGGTCGCCGAGGCCCCACCGCCGCCGCCACCCCCGCCGCCTCCCAAGCCACGCACCCCCGCCGAATCCCTGCAATCGCTCGCGGCAGGCGCCGCCCCGGGCTTCGAAGTCACGGCCACGCCGAAGAAGGCCGAGGTCGCCATCGGCAAGGACAAGCTGGCCTTCGAGGTGCGCAGCAAGCGCGACGGTTTCGTCTACGTGTTCCTGCTGTCCAGCGGCGGCGAGATGTTCCTGCTGTTCCCGAACCTGCTCGACAAGTACAACAAGATCACCGCCAACGCCGCGCTGGCGCTGCCGCGCGCCTCCTGGCCGATGGACGCCGGCGGGCCGGCCGGCACCAACCAGTTCGCGGTGCTCGTGAGCGAGCACGAGCGCGACTTCGGCGCCTCGGGCGTGCAGAACGAAGGCGTGTTCCCGCAGTTCCCGCTGCCGGTGCTCGCGGCACTCGAAGCCACGCGCGGCACCGGGCCGTCGCCGCTGTTGGGCAAACCGGTGTGCGCGCCGGGCGCCCCGCCGTGCAACGACGTCTATGGCGTCGCGAATTTCAAAATCGTCGAGAAGTAATCGTCTGTAGAGCGTCGGCCGCTTTCGGCCCCCATTCCACGACCACGACCAGGAGACTTTCATGCACACGTCACCGTCGCCGCACTTCGCGCTCCCCCTTTGCCGAACGGCCGCCGTGGTCGCGCTGGTGCTGCTGGCCGCCTGCGCCAACACGCCGCCGTCTGCCACGGGCACAGCCGCCACGCCGACCGCCACGACCGACCCCGCGACCGCACCGGCCCGTCCCACCGGCGGCAGCGTGGCCGGGCAGGCGCGCACCTTCTCGACCCAGCTCGCCACCTACACCTCGGTCGGCTTCGACGCCGTGCCGGGCTGGGCGCGCGACGACTTCTCGGAAAGCTGGCCGGCGTTTCTCGGCAGCTGCAAGGTGCTCAACGGCCGCGGCGCCGAGTGGAAGGACGTGTGCGACCGCGCACTGAAGGTCGACGGCAAGAGCACGCAGGCCATTCGCGGTTTCTTCGAGAGCGAGTTCTCGGCCTATCAGATCCGCGACGACGACCGCAAGCCCGACGGCGTGGTCACCGGCTACTTCGAGCCGGAGATCGCGGGCAGCCGCACCTACGTCGCGCCGTTCATCTACCCGGTCTACGGCCAGCCCGAGGACATGCTGTTCGTCGATGCGCGCAAGCTCCCGGCCGGCAGCGCCACGGTGGCCGCGAAGGTCGAGGGCCGCAACGTGATCGTGCAAAGCGGCCTGAGCACGCGCGACATGGGCGCACCGGGCCTGTACGCGCTCGACCTGTCTGCCATCACCCGCGACACGCTCGACCGCAAGGTGCGCCTGCGCATCGACGGCAAGCGCCTGCTGCCGTACTACACGCGCGAAGAGATCGAGACCAAGGGCGCGCCCAATGCCAAGGTGCTGGCCTTCGTGAGCAGCGCCACCGCGCTGTATGAGATGCAGATCCAGGGTTCGGGCCGCATCAAGCTGCCCAGCGGCGAAGTCGTGCGCGTGGCCTACGCCGAGCAGAACGGCCAGCCCTTCCGCCCGACCATCGCGCAGGCCGCCAACGGCAAGCCGCGCAGCGCCGTGAAGGTGCGCGGCGGCTCGCTCGAGCTGACGCTGGACGACGGCGATGACGAAGACACGGGCGCCATCGACAACAGCGTGATCCGCACGCGCGGCTTCACGCTGGCGCGGCCCACGGCCAGCGGCGCGGTGGTGGTGCCGGGCCGTCGCACGGCCGGCGCGGTGACCGGCTCCGGCATCAAGGACCCGAGCTACGTGTTCTTCAAGGAATCGACCTCGCCCGCGGGCGGTCCGGTGGGCGCCTTCGGCGTGCCGCTGTCGGCCGGCCGCTCGATCGCGGTCGATCCGCGCAGCACACCGCTGGGCTACCCGGTGTTCGTGTCGACGCGCACGCCCGGCAGCGGCGCGCCCATGCAGCGCCTGACCATCGCGCAGGACACCGGCGGCGCCATCCGCGGCGCGGTGCGGGCCGACTACTTCTTCGGCAACGGCCAGCAGGCGGCGACCAACGCGCGCCGCATGAAGGAGCGCGGGCAGCTGTGGATCCTGCTGCCACGCGGCTTGGCCGTGGCGCAGGCAGCGGTGTCGGGTGCGATCCGCACGCGCGGTGGGCCGGCCGGCGCCAATCTCCCGCAGTGCCTCGTGCCCTCGGAAGGCGTCTGCGTCGACGACTGATCCCGCTTCTTTCGACCCCTTGGCCCTTCATGCAGGAAACCCTCTCGTCCGCGGAAAGCTCTGAACTCGTCCGCCTCTGGCGGCGCCGGCAGACGCTGTCCTCGGACGACATGGGCACCATGTACCGCATCGTGGGCGAGGCGCTCGTGGCCTGCAACCCGCCCGAGCTGCAGGTGCTGGGCGAGGGGCGGCAGGAGCTGGTGGCGCAGTTCATCTACGTGAAGGTGCTGCGGCTCGACGCCGACCCCGACGAGTCGGAAGAGCGCGCCGGCCACAGCGCGCCGTCCACCGCCTTCGCGCTGTGCGCGTACTTCCGCCGCTACCTCATCGACTGCACGCGCGCCAGTTCGTTTCGCCGCAAGGTCTCCATCGGCGACCAGATCACCGAGGCCCAGCTCGAAGACGAACTCGGGCCCGGCGAAGACCTCGACGGTTGCCTGGCCGAGCACGGCCTCAGCGCGCAGGCCGTGCAGCTGGCGGCGCGCGCCTTCATCGCCGGGCTGCCCGAGCCCGAGCGCATCCTGCTGTGCGAGGGCTTCGGGCAGGAGGCCGAGGGAGGGTTGTCGGGTGTGGCCTCGCGCCACGCCATCGCCTCGTACCACTACCGCGCCGGCCGGCTGGGCCTCGTGCACAAGCGCGAAGGGCTGGGCGCCGGCTATGCGCAGACCCGCATCGGCAGCTGGATCGGCCAGACCCTGGGCATCGCGATCGAGGCCGACAACATGGCGGCGATCCTGCAGGTTTTCAAAATCCTCGGGGCTGAAGCGTCTTATGTCTGAAGACATAGCCATTCAGGAACAGACGCCATGACCACCGACCTCTGGCCCCCGCTCAGCGTGATCCGCCATGCGTTCGAAACCGGCGCGCCGCCCGGTGATGCCGCGCCGGACGTTGCCACCGTCGCAATGCCGCACGGCAGCGGCGCGGGCACGCCCGTAACGTCGGACCTGCTGCTCCCCTTGACCGAATTGGCCCGGCGCCGCGAGGCTGTCGCCCGGCGCGCCTTCACCGCGCGCTGGGCGCCGGGCCGCCTCGTGAGCGTGGTGCACGACGGGCGCCTGCTCGGCGTGCTGCTCGACCGCTGCATCCACGGCGACCTCTGGCAGGGCTGGATGGCCGCCGGTGAGCCCGACTGGGCCTCCGACTTCGACGTGCTGCTGGAGCCCGACGACGAGCCCTTCGAGCCGATGTTCGGCGTGGTCCAGGCCTGGAACATGCTCACGCTCGAACCCAGCCCGCAGCTGGCCGCGCGCGTGCTCGGCGAGGTGTCGGCCACGCGGCTGGCCGCGATCCGCGCGGTGCACGACGAATGGGCCGCGCACGCGGCGTCCGCCATTGCACCGGAGCCGGGGCGCATTGCGCTGCGCGCCGTGGGCGGTGCGTTCTCGGTGCTGTCGGGCACGCCGCTCGGCCCGCAAGACCCGCGCACCGATTACCAGGCGCTGTACCGCGATGCGGGGTTGCAACTCGGCCGCGCGCTGGCGCAGCCGCAGGACGACACCCCCGCCGCACCGTCGCCATCGCCCGCCCGGCCGCAGCCGCGGCCCGAGGACGGCTGGTGGGGCAGCATCCGTCGCTGGTTCGGCGCCGAAGGGTGGGTGCGCCCGGCGTTTGCTGCGGTGGCGCTGTTCGCGGTGATCCAGAACGTGGGGCTCATCGGTGGGCGCAGCACTGCGGAAGAGGACGAGGTGCGTTTTCGCGCGGTGCCCACGGCGCCGGTTGTGGCGCAGGCGAACCTGGTCGTGCGCTGGAACGAGGGCGTTCGCATCGACGAGGCCGATCGCCTGCTGCGCACGATGTCGGCCGAAGTGGTCGGCGGGCCGGGTGCCAACGGCGTCTGGCGGCTGCGCGTGGCCGATCCGGTGGGCGGCCTGTCGGTGCTCGCGTCGTCGCCCTTGGTTGCGTCGGCCGGGCCGGCTTCGGAACAGCCATGACGCGTGCCGCGCTGCCCCCGTCTGTCTCCCTCCCCTTCCGGGGGAGGGCAGGGGTGGGGGCAAGCGGCGTATCCATCGGGCGCTCTGCCTGCCCCCATCCCAGCCTTCCCCCGGAAGGGGAAGGAGCAATGCAGGGGTACTTTCTGCGAGCGTTGCTGATGGCGTTGCTGCTCATCTGCACCAGCACCGCCTTCGCCACCCCACGCGCCCTGCTCGTCGGCGTCTCCGAACTCGTCAACCAGCCCCAAACCCTGTGGCTGCAGGCGCCGCGCAACGACGTCACGCTGATGCGCGACGCACTCCTCAAGCAGGGCTTCGCCGCCACCGACATCGCCGTGCTGGCCGACGGCGTGCCCGGTGCCGCACTGCCCGAGGCGCAGGCCATCCACGCCGCGCTCGGCCGCCTGCTCGCGCAATCGAAGAGCGGCGACTTCGTGCTGCTGTACTTCTCCGGCCACGGCACGCGCTGGCGCGACACCACCAAGCGCTATCAGGAGCCCGACGGCCTGGCCGAAAACTTTCTTGCGCGCGATGTGCGCGGTGCCATCGGGGCCGACAGCGCACTTGCAGGCGGCGTGCGCGATGTCGACTTCGACGCCTGGGTGCAGGCCTTCCTCGCACGCGACGTGTTCGTGTGGTCGGTGTTCGACACCTGCGCCGCCACCTCGATGACGCGCGGCGCCGCAGCCGCCGCCGTGCCCGCCACCGCCGAAGGCCCGCCCGACGACGAGGTGCGCTGGCGCGGCCTGCGCGCCGCGCAGCTGCGCGCAGGCCCGCCACCGGCCGCCGCATCGCCCGCGACACCGCCCGCCGTCGCCCGCGTGGCGCGCGCCCGCTATGTCGCCTTCTACGCCTCCGAAAGCCACCAGATCACGCCCGAGCTGCGCCTGCCGCGCCAGAGCCGCGCGGCGCGCCCGCAGGGCCTCCTGACCTGGGCCGTGGCCGGCGCGCTGGAGCGCAAGCCCGCCACCTGGCGCGCGCTGTTCGACGGCGTGCTCGCGCTCTATCCGCCGGTGATCGACGAACTCGCCCAGCGCTTCCCCACGCGCGAGCTGCCCTCGCCGGTGGCCGAGGGCAACCTCGACGGCCGGCTGTTCGCCAACAGCGTGGCCGCGGCCTCGACGCAGCCGGTCTGGCGCGCGCAGCGCAGCGGCGACACGCTCACCGTGCCCGCCGGCCAGATCGACGGCCTGCAGCCGCGCCAGGCGCTGCGCGTGCTGGCCACGCGCGAGGACGGCACCGTGCGCAGCGCGCAGGCTGCACTGGCGCAGGCCGAATTCGACAGCGCGCGCCTGCCGGTGCCCGAAGCGCTGCGGGCCCTGTCGGGCGCGGCGACCTGGAGCGTCTCGCCGCTCGCACCGCCGCCCGCGATCGCGCTGCGCGTGCGCAGCGACAGCGGCCAGCCGCCACCGCGCCTGAACCTCGACTACCCGGCCTCGGTGCTCGCGGCCGACGCAGACAGCACCGCCGACGTGCGCTGGACCGACCTGGGCACCGGCGGCCAGCGCCTCGAGCTGCTCGCGCCGTCGCTCGGTGGCAACGCCGTTGGCCGCGCCGAGCTGCTGCCCGACAGCACCGCCGTGCAGCGGCGCCTCGAGGCGCTGGCCCGGCTCAAGTGGTGGAACCAGCTGCAGGCACTGGGTGCGGGCGCTGACGACACGCCGTTCGACGGCTTCGACGCCGTGCTCGAAATCTGGAACGGCGACCGCTTGGTGCGCAGCGAACCCGCGCGCCGCGCCGCCGGCCCGGCGCTGGCGCTGCGCCCCGGCGAGCGCGCGGCGCTGCAGGTGCGCAACACCAGCGGCCACTCGGTCGATCTCGTGGTGGCCGGGCTCGATGCGCAGGGCGGCCTGCGCGCCGTGTACCCCGACGACCCCGGCGACAGCAACCGCTTCGAGCGCGGCACGCGCGAGGCGCCCGCGGCCAAGCGCTTCGATCTGCCCTGGTTCGCCGGCGCGGGTGCGCGCCTGTATGTGTTTGCCATGCCTGCCACGCCGCAGAGCGCACCGCGCCTGTTCGGCTCGGGCGTGGCCGAATCGCCGATGGCCGAGCTGCGGTTGCGCGGCCAGCCGAATCCTCAGAAGCGGCCGTTGTTCGCCGCCATGGTGTCCTGGTCGGCCGGGGACGCGCCCGTGCGCTGATGACCGGAATTTTTTCTCAAGGAGATTGCAATGAGTCTGTCCGCTGAAGGCATCCTGGACCCCGACGAGCTGCTGCGCATGCTCGACCTGCTCGCGGGCGAGACCGCCAACGACTTCATGATGTCGATCGACAGCCGCGGCACCAAGGTCAAGGGCGAGTCGGAGCGCGGCATCGAGTTCATCGACATCGGCGGCTACTGCCACCAGATGGAAGTGGCTGCGCCGCCCGGTTCCACCAAGGGCAAGGTGCGCATCTTCCCGCTGGTGGTGGTGCGCGAGTGCGACGCCGCCACCGCCTCCATCTCGAGCCTGCTCGCGAGCCAGGAAGACAAGCTCGAGGTGTCGATCTTCGTCTACCGTGCCAGCGGCGACCACATGGTGGCCGACCCCTTCCTCGAGATCGTGCTGACCGATGCGCGCGTGATCAGCCAGGCCATCCTTACCGGCGGGCATCCGCGCCAGCCGCGCGAGGTCACGGTGTTCGCGGGTCGCAAGGTCGAGATCAAGTCGGCCGCGCAGCAGCACTCCGGCCTGCGCGGCGCGGTGCGCACCGCCACCATCACCGCCACCCAGTGACGACCTTCACGGAGCCCTCACCATGACCACCGCTTCCGCCGCGCTGCTCCAGTCCGCCGACCCGGCCGGCGCCCTCCAGGCCCTGAGCGACGAGGTGCGCGCCAAGCCCGCCGACGCCAAATTGCGCGTCTTCATGGCGCAGCTGCTGTGCGTGCTCGGGCAGTGGGAGCGCGCGCTCAACCAGCTCAACGTCGCGGCCGAGCTCGACGCGCTCGCCGTGCCCATGAAGCAGGTGTACGGCGAGGCCGTGCGCTGCGAAGGCCTGCGCGCCGAGGTGTTTGCCGGCACGCGCACGCCGATGATCTTCGGCCAGCCCGACGAATGGCTGGCACTGCTCATCGAATCGCTGCTGCGGCAAGGCCGCGGCGAGAGCGGGCTGGCCGAAGACCTGCGCCAGCGCGCCTTCGACGGCGCACCCGCCATCGCCGGCTCGATCGACGGCGCGCCCTTCGAATGGCTGGCCGATGCCGACATGCGCCTGGGCCCCGTGCTCGAGGCCTTCGTCAACGGCAAGTACTACTGGATTCCCTACGCGCGGCTGGCGCACATCAAGATCGAGCCGCCCGAAGACCTGCGCGACTGCGTCTGGATGCCCGCGCACCTGCAGTTCGAGAACGGCGGCGAAACGCTGGCGCTCATTCCCACGCGCTACGAAGGCACCGAGGCGCAGGACGACGGCGCGCTGCGCCTGGCACGCAAGACCGACTGGCGCGAGCTGCGCCCCGAGGTCTGGGCCGGCTACGGCCAACGCGTGCTCGGCAGCGATGCCGGCGAGTACGCGCTGATGGACGTGCGCGAGATCCTGTTCACGCCCGCCGCCGAAGGCGGCGAAGAAAGCAGCGGCGGTGGCTGATGCCAATGCGCCTGCCGCGCAGGAGCGGCTGCAGCCCTCGCTGCTCGACCGGCTCGTCGACCATGCGCCCGACGAGAAGCGCGAGGGCGACGACAAGCGCACGCTGACCAAGCAGGCGCTGCGCCAGGCCGTGCTGCGCGACCTGAGCTGGCTGTTCAACGCCACCGGTTTCGGCCTGCAGATGGACGACCGCCAGTACCCCAACGCCGCGCGCTCCGTCATCAATTACGGATTGCCTATGCTGTCTGGCCAGTTCACCTCGTCGGTGCAGCGTGTCAGCATGGAACAGGCTTTGAAGAACGCAATCCTGCAGTTCGAGCCACGCATCCTGTCCCGCACTCTCGAAGTGGAACTCGTCATGGAAGGCTCGGCATTGGACTCCCACAACAGCATCGGCCTGCAGATCCGCGGCATGCTCTGGGCGCAACCCGTGCCGCTGGAGTTCCTGATGCGCAGCCGTGTTGATCTGGAAGAAGGCCGCATCGAGATCGAGGACGTGAGCCAAAGCCCGAGATAAGTCCCCCGCATGGACCCCCGGCTTCTCACCCTGTATGAACAGGAACTGCGCTACTTCCGCGAAAGCGCCTCCGAGTTCGCGCGCGCCTTTCCGAAGATCGCGCACCGCCTGGGCATCGAAGGGCAGGAGGTCGCCGACCCGTATGTCGAGCGGCTGATCGAAGCCACGGCCTTCCTGTCGGCGCGCGTCAACCTCAAGCTCGATGCCGAGTACCCGCGCTTCACCGGGCACCTGCTCGACATCGTCTACCCGAACTTCCTGGCGCCCACGCCCGCGATGGCCGTGGTGAGTTTTGCGCCCTACCCCGACGACGCCAACCTGGCCATCGGCCCCACGCTGCCGCGCGGCAGCGGCCTGCGCGCACGCCAGGCCGTGGGCCAGAACACGCACTGCGAGTTCCGCACCGCGAGCGCGCTGCGCCTGTGGCCTATCGAAGTGCAGCGCGCGCAGTACTTCACCTACGCGCCCGACCTGCCGCTGGGCACGCACCCGCAGGCGCGCAGCATCCGCGGCGGCCTGCGCATCGGCCTGCGCGCCACGGCGGGGCTGAACTTCAGCCAGCTCGCGCTCGACGACCTGGTGCTGCACTTCGGCGGCAGCGAAGACGTGGCGTGGCAGCTGCACGAGTGCGCGCTCGGCCAGCCCGTGGGTGTGATGGTGCGTCCGCTCGCGCCTTCGGGCGCGCTGCAGGGCGAGGCGCGCAGCCTGCCGCCGTCGGCGATCCAGGCCGTGGGCTTCGAGGACGACGAGGCGCTGCTGCCCGTCACCGCCACCGGCTTCTCGGGCTTCCGGCTGCTGCAGGAGTACTTCGCCTTTGCGCCGCGCTTCCAGTTCGCGCGCATCGCGGGCCTGCAGCCGCTGCTCGCCGCCATGCCGGTGACCGACATCGAGATCGTGCTGCTGTTCTCGCGCGGCGATGCGGCGCTCGAAAAGCTGGTCGGCACCGACAACGTGCAGCTGCACTGCGTGCCGGCCGTCAACCTGTTCAGCCGGCGCCTGGACCGCGTGCCGCTGACCGAAGGCGTGAGCCAGTTCCACCTGCTGCCCGACCGCACGCGACCGCAGGACTTCGAGGTGCACACCGTCACCGAGGTCATCGGCCACGGCGCGCCGGGCACCGACAGCGCGGCGGTCGAGCAGGCGTTTCGCCCGTTCTACTCGGCCTTCCACGGCGCGCGTCACAACCACCCGGCCTACTTCACGACCACGCGCGAGCCGCGCATGCTGTCGGTGCGCCAGCGCACCGAAGGGCATCGCAGCAGCCACATCGGCTCCGAGGTCTACCTGCAGATCGTCGATCCGCAGCAGGCGCCGTACCCGGCCGCGCTGCGCCAGCTCGCGGTGACGGCGCTGTGCACCAACCGCGACCTGCCGCTGCTGCTGCCGATGGGGCGCGACAACGATTTCGACTGCGTCGAGTCCTTCCCCGTGCAGCGCGCGCGCATGGTGCGCGGACCCTCGCGCCCGGTGTCGCCGGTCGTGAGCCAGGGGCTGGGCTGGCGCGTCATCGACCACCTGGCACTCAACTACCTCTCGCTGTCCGACAGCACGCCCGAGCAGGGCGCGGCGGCACTGCGCGAGACGCTGATGCTCTATGCCGTGCATGCCGACGAGATGCGCCAGGGCCAGGTGCGCGGGCTCTTGTCGGTCAAGAGCCAGCCGGTGGCGCGCCGCCTGCCGATGAAAGGGCCGATCGCCTTCGGGCGCGGGCTCGAGGTGACGCTCGAGGTCGACAAGGACGCCTTCCACGGCCACAGCGTGTTCCTGTTCGGCGCCGTGCTCGCGCGCTACCTGTCGCGGCATGTCGAGGTGAACCATTTCGTCGAGACCGTGCTGCGCCTGTCGGGCAAGGGCGAGCTGATGCGCTGGAGGCCGCTGTGCGGGACGCGCCAGATCCTGTAGCGCGCGTCCATCCGGCGGCCCCCGATGTCGGTGCGCGCGCGCGTGTCGATGCCGCGGTGCAGGCCTGGTCGAGCGATCCCTGGGCGTACGACTACTTCGCGGTGATGCGCCGGCTGGAGTCGATTGCGAAGACCACGCCGCGCTGGGGGCGCGCGCTGCTGCCCAGTGCCGAACCGGTGCGCGTGGGGCAGGAGCCGTCGCTCTCGTTCGCGCCCGCCAGCTTCAGCCGCTTCGAGCGCGCGACCGAGGCCTCGCCGCCGCGCCTGCGCCAGCACTTCTTCGGCTACATCGGCCCCAACGGTCCGCTGCCGGTGCACCTGAGCGACTTCATCCGCGAGCGCAGCCTGAACCACGGCGACCCGACCTGGCTGGCCTTTCTCGACAGCTTTTCGCACCGCTTCTCGCTGCACTTCTACCGCGCGTGGGCGCAGGCGCGCCCTGCCGTCGCGCTCGACCGGCCGGGCGAAGACCGCTTCCGCCTGCAGGTCGGAGCGCTGGTCGGCATCGGCACGCCGGGGCGCATCGGGCGCGACGAGATCCATGACGACGCGCGGCTGCACTTCTCGGGCTGGCTCGCGCGCCGTGTGCACAACGTGGAGGGCGTGGCGTCGGTGCTGTGCAGCTACTTCGGCGTGCCGGTGACGCTGGAGCGCTGGGTCGGCCACTGGATGCGCGTGCCCACGGACGAGGTCACGCGGCTGGGGCAGGGCGAGAGCTCACGCGCGATGGGCATGGGCGCGATGCTCGGCACGCGCGCCTGGGACCGCCAGCACCGCGTGCGGCTGCACCTGGGGCCGCTCACGCTCGACCAGTACCGCATGTTCCTGCCCATCGGACCGGCACGCCCCGTGCTGCAGCGCTGGATGCAGCAGCTGCTGGGCGACGAACTCGAATGGGACGCCGAGCTGGTGCTCGAGAAGGCCCAGGTGCCGCCCACCCGGCTCGGCCAGCGCGAGGGCAACGCGCCGCGCCTGGGCTGGGCCTCGTGGCTCGGCACGACACCCCGCGCGCGCGACGCGGCCGACGTGCGCATTGCGCGCCGTTCGGCCCCGGCGTTTCAAACCACCCCCTCGCCAATCGTCTAGATGAGATACGGAGTCCTCCATGAGTGAAATCAGCCGCACCGCCCTCTTCGGCAAACTCAACTCGCTGGCCTACAAGGCCATCGAGGGCGCCACCGTCTTCTGCAAGATGCGAGGCAACCCGTACGTGGAGCTGGAGCACTGGTTCGCCCAGCTGCTGCAGGCACAGGACTCCGACCTGCACCGCGTGATCCAGCACTACGGCCTCGACGTGTCGGTGATCGCGAAAGACATGACGGCCGCGCTCGACCGCTTGCCGCGCGGCGCCACCGCCATCAGCGATTTCTCGCCGCACATCGAGAACGCCATCGAGCGCGCCTGGACCTACGCCACGCTGCAGTTCGGCGAGGCGCAGGTGCGCACCGGCTACATCCTGGTCGGCATGCTCAAGACGCAGAGCCTGCGCAACCCGCTGTTCGGCTTGTCGAAGCAGTTCGAGAAGATCAAGGTCGAAGACCTGGCCGACAACTTCCCCAAGATTTGCGACGCCTCGCCCGAAGCGCAGATGCGCGCCCAGGACGGCACCGGCATGGGCAGCGGTGCACCCGGCGAAGACTCGGGCGCGATGGCGCCGGCCGCCATGGGCAAGGGCGATGCCCTCAAGAAATTTGCTGTCGACCTCACGGAGAAAGCCAAGAAGGGAGAGATGGATCCGGTGACCGGGCGGGACGAGGAAATCCGCCAGATCGTCGACATCCTCATGCGCCGCCGCCAGAACAACCCGCTGCTGACGGGTGAGGCGGGTGTGGGCAAGACCGCGGTGGTGGAAGGCTTCGCGCAGCGCCTGGCGCGCGGCGACGTGCCTCCGCAGCTGAAGGACGTGAAGCTGCTCACGCTCGACATCGGCCTCTTGCAGGCCGGCGCGAGCATGAAGGGCGAGTTCGAGCAGCGCCTGCGCCAGGTGATCGACGAGGTGCAGAGCTCGCCCACACCGATCATCCTGTTCATCGACGAGATCCACACGCTGGTCGGCGCTGGCGGCGCGGCCGGCACCGGCGACGCGGCCAACCTGCTCAAGCCGGCGCTGGCGCGCGGCAACCTGCGCACCATCGGCGCCACCACCTGGGCCGAGTACAAGAAGTACATCGAGAAAGACCCGGCGCTCACGCGGCGCTTCCAGGTCGTGCAGGTGCCAGAGCCCGACGAGACCAAGGCGATCCTCATGCTGCGCGGCGTGGCCAGCGTGCTCGAGAAGCACCACCGCGTGCAGCTGCTCGACGAGGCGATCGAGGCGGCCGTGAAGCTCTCGCACCGCTACATTCCCGCGCGCCAGCTGCCCGACAAGGCCGTGAGCCTGCTCGACACGGCCTGCGCGCGCGTGGCCGTGTCGCAGCATGCGACGCCGCCCGAGGTGGAAGACTGCATGCGCCGCATCGAGGGCCTCACGGTCGAGCAGGAGATCATCGGCCGCGAAGAAGCCATCGGCATCGACGTGACCAAGCGCGCCGCGCTCGTGGCCACGCTGCTGGCCGAATCGAAGGTGCAGCTCGAGGCGCTGAATGCGCGCTGGCAGGAAGAGAAGGGGCTGGTCGATCGTTTGCTCGAACTGCGCAGCAAGCTGCGCGCGGGCAACAAGCCGGTCGACGAGCCGGCGGCCGGTGAAGCTGCCGCCGAGGCCGGCCCCGACCGCGCCACGCTGCTCGCCGAGCTGCACGAACTGCAGACGAAGATCCATGCGGTGCAGGGCGAGTCGCCGCTCATCCTGCCCTCGGTCGACGAACAGGCCGTGGCCTCGGTGGTCGCCGACTGGACCGGCATTCCCGTCGGCCGCATGGTCAAGAACGAAGTCGAAGCGGTGCTCAAGCTGGCCGACACGCTCAACCAGCGCGTCATCGGCCAGAAGCACGGCCTGGAGATGATCGCGCGCCGCATCCAGACCTCGCGCGCGCGCCTGGACAACCCGCAGAAACCCATCGGCGTCTTCATGCTCTGCGGCACCTCGGGCGTGGGCAAGACCGAGACCGCATTGGCGCTGGCCGAGGCCCTGTACGGCGGTGAGCAGAACATCATCACCATCAACATGAGCGAGTTCCAGGAGGCGCACACCGTCTCCACGCTCAAGGGTGCGCCTCCGGGCTACGTGGGCTACGGCGAGGGCGGCATCCTGACCGAGGCGGTGCGTCGCCGCCCCTACAGCGTGGTGCTGCTCGACGAAGTGGAGAAGGCCCACCCCGACGTGCACGAGATCTTCTTCCAGGTCTTCGACAAGGGCTGGATGGAAGACGGCGAGGGCCGCATGATCGATTTCAAGAACACGATCATCCTGCTGACCACCAACGCGGGCAGCGAGCTCGTGATGAGCATGTGCCGCGACCCCGAACTGCTGCCCGATTCGAATGCGCTGGCCGATGCGCTGAAGGCGCCGCTCATGAAGGTGTTCCCGCCCGCGCTCTTGGGCCGCATCGTCACCATTCCCTACTACCCGCTGTCGCCCGAGATGATGAAGAAGATCGTGCGGCTGCAGCTGGGCCGCATCAAGAAGCGCGTGGAGACCAACCACGGCGTGCCCTTCGAATACACCGAGGCGGTGATCGAGCAGGTCGTCGCGCGCTGCCAGGACCCGGAGTCGGGCGGGCGCGTGATCGACGCGATCCTCACCAACACCGTGCTGCCCACGATTTCCGTCGAGTACCTGCAACGCCTGGCCTCGGGCGGCGAGATCCGCCGCGTGGCGCTCGACGTGAAGGACGCGGACTTCACCTACGCGTTCGACTGACGGGCGCCCCGACGACCGGACGCCCCAACCTCCAGAGACACAAGATGGCCGACCTCGAGTTCCGCATCGACAGCGATTCCCCCGCCAACGACGACCTGAAGTTCTGGCGCATCGTGGGGCACGAGGGACTGGCGCGGCCGTCGAGCTACGAGCTCACGGTGCTGTCGGCGCGCGAGGACATCTCGGCCAGCGACATCCTCGGGCGGGCCTTCGACGTGGTGATCGAGTTCTTCGATGCCGACGAGGGCAAGCACGAACGCCATGCCAAGGGCCATGCCGTGCGCTTCACGCGCATGGCGCAGATCGGGCGCTACTTCGAGTACCGCATCAGCCTGCGCTCGTGGTTCTGGCTGCTCACCAAGCGCATCAACTCGCGCATCCTGCAGGACAAGCCGGTGCTCGAGGTGCTCGACGCGGTGTTCGAGGACAGCCCCATCACGAGCATCAAGAAGACCAACGTCGACGGCGTGATCGCCACCCACGACCCGCGCCGCTATTGCGTGCAGTTCCAGGAAAGCGACTTCAGCTTTCTCTCGCGCATCCTGGAAGACGAAGGCATTTACTACTGGTTCGACGCGCACGACACGCCCGGCACCATGTGCCTGTCCGATGCGAGCGACATGGCGCACGCCGCGCTGCCGGTGTCCGGCGTGATGCGCTTCATGCCCAAGGGCGCGGGCGAGGCGCGCTTCAACGAGTTCGAGCAGTGGGTCAGTGCGCGCCAGTTCCAGTCGGGCACCTACGCCTCGCGCGACACCGACTACAAGGCGATCAACCGGGTGCTCAAGCCGACCGCGACGGTGGCCGACGACCACGAGCTCTCCAGCCTCGAGGTCTTCGAGTACCCCGGTGGGTACTTCAAGCCGAAGGAATCCGACGTGGTCGTTCCGCGCCGCGCCGACGAGATGATGGCGCGCCGCCAACTGCATTGGGCGATCACGCATTGGCCCGACGTCACGGCCGGGCGCAGCTTCACGCTCGAGGGCGACCCCGACGGCACGCGCAACGGCGACTACCTGATCGGCGGCTGCATCTTCGCCGTGACCCATCCGGGCTACGAAGGCCTGGGCCAGGAGGCCGCCTCGCAGCCCGTCGAAGAGGTGCTGCGCGAGGCCATCGCGGCCGACGCGGTGAATGTCGACTGCCTGGCGCCGCTGGTCGAGATGATCCGCAGCACGCCGGCGCTGCGCAGCGCCACGCGCGGCACCGGCACCTTCCTGATCACGGCGCTGCCGGCCAAGACCTCGTTCCGCCCGCCGCGGCTCACGCCGCGCGTGACCATGCCGGGCCCGCAGAGTGCCATCGTGGTCGGCGGCAAGGGCAAGGAGCACGACGTGGACGAGATGGGCCGCGTGATGGTGCACTTCCACTGGGACCGCTACGACCAGCGCGACGACAAGTCGACCTGCCGCATCCGCGTCTCGCAGCCCTGGGCCGGCAAGGGCTGGGGCGGCTACTTCGCGCCGCGCATCCACCAGGAGGTGATCGTCGACTTCATGAACGGCGACCCCGACCGGCCGATCATCGTGGGGCGGGTCTACAACGACGACCAGCCGATCCCGTACAAGTCGGCCACGCAGAGCGGCTTCAAGACGCGCTCCACGCCGGGCGGCGGCAACGCGAACTACAACGAGATCATGTTCGAGGACAAGAAGGGCGAGGAGCTGGTCAACATCCACGCCGAGCGCAACATGTCCCGTTCCGTGGAGGTGGACGACTCGACCACCGTGGGCCACGACCAGAGCATCACGGTGGACAACGACCGCACGGTCCACACCATCGGCAACGAGAAGCGCGAGGTCGACAAGGACCAGCGCAACATCATTCACCAGCACCAGCACACCAACGTGACCTGGTGCCAGTACAACCACATCGGCCAGCACCAGCAGAACATCGTCGGCGACAAGGGGCAGTTCAACCAGATCGCCGGCAAGGTCGACATGATCATCGGCCAGACGCTGAACACCAACGTCACGGGCGCCATGACGCAGTACTCGGCTTCGCTGGCGCTCACCTCGGGCCCGGTGACCATGGCGGTGGGCACGCTGGGCATCGGGGCCTCGGGCAACATCAGCGTCGCCTCGGCCGCCGACCGCAAGGACACCAGCGGCGGCAGCCACATGATCGCCGCCACCTCGGGCATCAAGATCGTGAGCGCGGGCGACGTCGACCTGATGTCGTACGCAAACATCAACCAGACCTCGACCGGCTCCAACACGACCGTGCTCGGCTCGAACAGCAGCGGCTACCTGGGCATGTCGAACGAAGCCAACATGGGCCTGGCGACCAGCACCTTCCTGGGCCTGCAGATGGGCAACTTCATGGGCGCCTCGATCGACAACGCCCTGGCCATCAGCATGGAGAACTGCGCGGGCCTGCGCATGGGCAACATCGGCGCGCTCGACCTGAGCCTGTCGGCCTTCGACATCGACTCGACCGGCATCAAGGTCGTGAACCCCGGCGCCGGCGGCGGCGCCGCGGCGGGCGCGATGGTGGCGGTGTCGGCGCTGGCCGGGCTGGGCGCCGCGGCCATGGGGGTCTCCGGCGTCGCCGCCACGCTGCAGCAATACGCCGACGCGGCCAAGGCGCTGCGCGACACGGCGGCCGAACTCGACGACATGCCGGTGCTGCAAAGCAAGTTGAACGAGATGGCGTCGGCGGCCGATCGCCGGCTCGCGCAGGGCCGGGCCGGCGCGGGCGCGGCCATCGGTGCCGTGGTCGGCGGCGCTGCCTTGGGACCGGGCGGCGTGCTGATCGGCGCAGGCATCGGAGCGGCCGCCGGCGATGCCGTGTTGCCGGCCACCGTCGCAACGCCACCGGGCCCGCCGGCCCCGCACGAGGCGCCCCGGGCGGCGCCCACGCAGCCGACGCCGCCGACCGCGCCACCTGCACCCGGCCCGTCGGGTGGCGGGTCAGGAAGTGGCGGATCAGGCGGCGGATCAGGATCGGGCGGCGGATCGGGAGGCGGCTGATGCAGGTCTACAAGCCGCTGTCGCTGGGGCTGCTCAGTCGCGCGGTCGAGTACCGCAAGCGCTTCGGCCTGTGCCTGAGCGGCTTCCTGCACGTGCCTTTCGAGCAGGGCGACCGCGGGCGCATCTGGGGCGAGCAATCGCTGTGGAATTTCGTGGCCGGCGAGATGGCGGTGCCGATGCTCGACGAGGGCATTGCCAAGCTCACGCCGGAATTCCTGGTGCACGGCCATGCGTACCCGGGGCCCGAGGCCACGCAGGGCTGCGCGGTGCGCGTGCGCCTGGGCGGCACCGAGAAAACCATCCTGGCTTTTGCCGACCGCTACTGGGACGGCGACGCGCCCAAGGCCGTGCCGCCTGCCGCGGTCGAGCCGATTCCGCTGACCTGGGACAAGGCCTACGGCGGCCCCGACTACCCGCTCAATGCGGTGGGCGCGGGACGCGTGGAGACCCAGGGGCGGCGCTGGCTGCCCAACCTGGAGCTGCCGCGTTCGCGCGTGCTCACGCCGCGCTCCGAAGTCATTCCCGCCGGCTTCGGCCCGCTCGACACCGTGCACCCGCAGCGCGTGGCCTACCGCGGCACCTACGACGAGACCTACCTCCAGGCGCATTCGCCCGGCTTTGCGCCGGACCTCGACTGGAAGCATTTCAACCTCGCCCCCAGCGACCAGTGGCTGGCCGCGCCGCTGAAGGGCGACGAGCCTTTTGCGCTGGACAACCTGCATCCCACGCAAAGTCGCATCGAAGGCCGGCTGCCTGCGCTGCGCGTGCGGATGTTCGTCAACTACAACCTCGCCGGCGGCAAGGGCGCGCCACCGCAGCAGAAGCTGCGCGAAGTGCCGATGCGCCTCACGACCGTCTGGTTCTTTCCGCATGCGCAACGCATGGCGCTGGTCTTCCACGGCATGGCTGAATGCGCGGAGGACGACGGCTCCGACATCGCCGCCGTGCTCGGCGGCGTGGAGCGCCTGGGCGAAGCGAAGGACGACGCCCACTACGTGGACGTGCTCGCGCGCCGCAGCGACCCGGTGGACGGCGGCATCGAGGCCTTGAACGACACCGACCTGCTGCCCGACGGCATCGACATGACCGATCCGTCGAGCGAGCAGGTCCAGGAGGCCTTCCAGATGGACGGCCTGCAAGGCGACGCGCAGCGCCGCCGTGCCGAGATGGAAATCCAGCTCGCCCGCGAAGCCGCCGCCGCGCAGGGCAAGGACCCCGATGCGCTCGGCCTGCAGCTGCCGCCGCCGGAAAAAACGCCGCCCCTGGCCGAACTGCCGGCCTACATCAAGGCCAAGCGCGAGGAAGCGCGGGTGCAGCAGTGGGCCGGCGTCGAGCGCATCGTCGACGAGCTGAAGCGCGCCATGGACCTGGAAGACGCGGGCAAGGTCGACCTGAAGAAGCTCGCGCATCGCGGACCGCCGCGCTACAACGCCGACCTGCACATGGCCGAGCTGATGGCCCAGCGCAGCCAGGGCGCCGTGTTCGATGCTGCCGTGGTCGAGCGCAAGCTGGGCCAGCGCGAAGCAGCGGAACGCGCCGCCTACCTGCAAAGCGCCCATCTGCAGCCGCCCGCATATCCGCTGCAAGGCCAGGCCGCCATCGACGGCCGCACGCAGCTCAAATGGATGCTCGAACACGGGCTGCGCAACCTGCCGGGCATCGATCTCACGGGCGCCGACCTGTCGGCCCTCGACCTGCGCGACGTGAACTTCACCGACGCCTGGCTCGAAAGCGCCAACCTGCAAGGCGCCAACGTGTCGGGCGCCTGCTTTGCGCGGGCGGTGCTGGCACATGCGAAGCTCGACCAGGCCGTGGCCATCGGCACCGACTTCACGGCGGCCAACCTCGGGCGCGTCACCTTGGCCGGGGCCGTGCTGGACGATGCCACGCTGGCCGGCACGATGCTCAGCGGCTGCGACCTGGCGGCCACGCAGCTGCGCGGCGCGCGCATCGCGGGGGCGCATCTGCTCGACACCACCTGGGGCGTGGCGGACTGGAGCCGCGTGCAGGGCGCGCAGTCGCTTTTCTACAAGCTGAAGCTGCAGGGGTTGCAGCTCACCGAGGCCGATCTCTCGGGCAGCAACTTCATCGAGTGCGACCTGGGCGGCATCGACCTGCGCGGCGCGCGGCTGGGCGCCGCCACGTTCCTGCAATGCAACCTGGCCGGCGCGCGGCTCGAAGGCGCGCAGCTCGACGGCGTCGTGTTCGCCAAGGCCTGCTCGCTCGCGGGCGCCGACCTGTCGCAGGCCAGCCTGAAGAACGCCAACCTGGCCGAGGTCGACCTGCGTGGTGCCAAGCTGGTCAAGGCGCAGCTCACGGGCGCGCACCTGTCGCTGGCCCAGCTGGACGGCTGCGACGCGCGGCTGGCGAACCTCGAAGGCGCGCTGCTGCGCCGCACCGGACTGTCCCGCGCGCGGCTGGCGGGCGCCAGCTTCAAGGACGCCGTGCTGCAGCATGCCGACCTGCGCAGCGCCGACCTGCGCCAGGCCAACCTGTTCGGCGCCGACCTGTCGCGCACCAGGCTCGACGGCGACGTGCGCTTCGACGGCGCCCTGCTCGAGCGCGTGCGCACCTGGCCGCGCCTGTCGCCGGACCAGCAGGCGCAGTACGCCGCGGAGCGACCGCTGTGAAAGCCGAGACGCTCTCCTTTGCCCTGAGCATGGGCGAACCGGTCGACGGCCTGAACCTGCGCAAGGGCCAGTTCGCGCGCACCTTCCTGGGCGGCGGCGTGTTCACCCAGGCCGACCTGCAGGACGCGGATTTCCGCGAGTCGGACCTGCGCGAGAGCGTGTTCGACCAGTGCACGCTCGACGGCGCGATGTTCAGCGGCGCCAACCTGCGCCGCGCCGTGTTCAACCGCTGCAAGCTCGACCACGCGGACTTTCGCGGCGCGAACCTGCACAACGCCACCTTCAGCGAATGCGCGCTCGCGCATGCCCAGCTGGGGCAGGCCTGGCTCGGCATGGCGACGGTGTCGCGCTGCAAGCTCGACCACGCCAGCCTGGCCGGCGCCGACCTCGAGGCGGCGACGTTCACCGAGACGTCTCTGCTCGACGTGAACGCCGACGACACCCACTGGAAGCACACGACGGTGCTGCAGTGCGACTTCGCGCAGCTGACCTGGGCGCGCGCCCGCATGACGCGCAGTGCCTTCATCCAGAGTGCGATGCCCGGCCGCTCCTTCGTGGGGCTGGTGCTCGACGGCTGCCAGTTTTCCTCGGCGGACCTGAGCGGCGCGGACTTCTCCGGCACATCGATCCAGCAATGCAACTTCCAGGGTGCGCGGGTCGGCGGCGCCAATTTCTCGCGCGCCAGCGGAAGCCACGTGCTGTTCTGCGAGGCGCAGGGCGCGCAGGCGAACTTCAGCGGCGCGAAGCTGCGGCAGTCGTTGTTCACGGCGGGCCAGTTCCAGGGTGCGCGCTTCGACGAGGCCGACCTGTACCAGTGCCACTTCGCGAAGGCGCAACTGGCGGGCGCGAGCATGACCGGGGCCGAGCTGACCTACGCCGATTTCCGCCACGCCGACCTGAGCGGCGCCGACCTGCGCCAGGCCACCTTGCTGCGCGCCTGCCTGCACGGCGCCGCCACCGACAACGCCCGCATGACGGACCGCGCCCGCGCGCTCGAAACCGATCCCGAACTGGCCAAGGCCGAACGCTGGGCCGTGGTCGGCTGAAGGCCACGCCGCACCGCTCGCCCGCACCTCACATGCTCCCAGGAGATCCTCCATGACACACAGCAACAGCACCGCCGCGATGCCCCGCAAGCGCACGGTCGACCTCGGCGGGCCGACGATGGCCCAGCACTGCGTCGGCCTGGTCGTCGCCAGCGACGAGGGCGGCTTCACCATCGCCAGCGGTTCGCAGCGCGTGCGCGGCCGGCGCGCCGTCAGTTGCCTGCTCGAGCCCTGCATTGGCGACACCGTGGCTGGCCTTCTGGTGGCGCCCGACGAGCTGTGGGTGGTGGCCGTGCTGCAGCGCGAAGACGACGTGGAGAACGTGCTGCGCTGCCAGGGGCCGACGCGGCTGGAGGTCGAGGGCGGTGCGCTCACGCTGGCCGCCGAGCACTTCGCGTTGCGCGCGCAGACGGCCCGGTTCGCCGTGGACGACACGCAATGGGTCGGGAAGAAGCTGCACTTCATCGGCAGCACCATCAAGCTCGTGGGCTCGGTGTTCTCGACGGTCTTCGAACGGGTGGCGCACTTCAGCAAGAGCCATGTGCGCACCACCGAGGGCATCGACCGCGTGCAGGCGACGCACCTCGAATGCGAGGCCCAGCAGCTGGCGCGCATCTCCGGCCAGCACCTGCTGCTGAACGGGCAGGACCTCGTGAAGGCGCGCGGCGGCCAGATCCATTTCGGCTGAACCGCATCTCACCGCAACCGGAGTCCCACATGTTCGCCAACTGCCAGATGATGGGCACCGACATGGGCTTTCCCGATGTCTGCATCACGCCGGCCGCGCCATCGCCCATTCCCGTGCCGTACCCCAACATCGCGATGGGGCCGATGGCGATTCCCAACTGCCCGACCATCCTGCTCATGGGCATGCCGGCGCACAACCTGGGCACCACCATTCCGATGACCAACGGCGACAACGCCGGCGTCATGATGGGCGTGGCCTCGGGCACGGTGATGGGGCCGAGCCGTCACCTGACGGCCGCCTTCACCGTGCTCTTTTGCGGCATGCCGGCCACGCGCCTGACCAGCGTCTCGCTGCAGAACAGCACCAACTGTCCCGGTGTGCGCGTCGTGCCGAGCCAGGCGCTGGTGCTGCTGCTGGCGCCATAGAAGTCTCGTGCATCGACGACTGGACCCGGACCGATCGATCCCCTTGAAAGGCATACCTCTTCCGGCGAGATTGCCAACGCGACACCCGAAATGAATACTCCTTCAGCGTTTCCTTGCTTGCCACATGCAAGCAGCGTTTGGGCGTCGCCCTGAGGGCCGGTTCATGATTCAAATCACTGTTGTCACCCGGCAAGGCCTCCCGGCGGGGCCGCCGATGGCCGCGGAGTTCGGCCCCCACGGCGGCACCATCGGCCGCGCGGAGACCAACACGCTGGTGCTCGACGATCCCGACCGCACCGTCTCGCGCGTGCATGCACAGGTGCTGTGCCGCGACGGGCAGTACGTCGTCATCGACCGTGGCAGCAACCCGATGCAGTGCAACGGCGTGTCGCTGGGGTCCGGCAAGGAGGCCGTGCTGACCGACGGCGCGCGCCTGGTGGTGGGGAGCTTCGAGCTGGCGGTGCGCGTGATGGCCGCTGCGGCGGCGCCGTCTTCGCCACAGGCCATTCCCGACACCATGTTCGGCGGCGCCCCGGCGGTGCCCGTGGCGGCTGCGTCATCATCGAGCGACGATCCCTTTGCCGATCTGCTGGCGGGCCTTGCACCGGCCACCGCGCCTGCGGCGCCGGCGCCTGCTGCTTCAGCGGCGCCTGCCGATGCCATCCTGTTCCCCGACCCGATGGCCACCGGCTCGCGCAATGCGCAGGCCGCGCAGATCGATCCCTTCGCCGACCTGCTGGGCGCCGCGCCGTCGGCCGCGCCCGCTGCCGGGCTCGGTGCGCTCGACGACTTCTCGGACCTGGGCGCACCGCCCGCGCACGGCAAGGCGGCGAGCATCGATTCGCTGTTCGGCGGCACGGCAGGGGCCGGCGGCATCGGTGGCGATCCGCTCGCGCTGTCGCCGCTGGCCGATCCGCTGCTGCAGCCCAACACCGCGTCGGACGCCGATCCGCTGGCCGCGTTCCAACGCGCCGCGCCTGCCACGCCGGTGCCGCGCTCCGACCATCTGCCGATCGACCAGTTCGGCTTTGCGCCGCCGAAGGCCATCACGCCGCCACCGCCGCCACCACCCCCTGTTGCCGCACCGCTGGCCAACTTCGACGACATGACAGGCCAGCCGATCCGCATCAGCGGACCCGAGAACGCCGGCCGCGTTGCGGAGCCGCCACCGCCACCACCACCACCGCCGCCCGTGCATGTCGCGCCGTCACCCGCAACGCCGGCAGCGTCGCCCACACGCACTGCCTCCGACGACGAACTGCTCGCCGCTTTCCTGCGCGGCCTGGCCAGCACGCACCAGCCGCCCGAGATGCTCACACCCGGCCTCATGGAGCGCATCGGTTCGATGCTGCGTTCGGCCACCGAAGGCACGCTGCAGCTGCTGCTCACGCGCCAGGAGTTCAAGCGCGAGGTGCGCGCCGAGGTCACGATGATCGCGGCGCAGGCCAACAACCCGCTGAAGTTCTCGCCCACGGTCGAGGTCGCGCTGGCGCATCTGCTGGGGCCCGGCGTGCGCGGCTTCATGCCGCCCGAGGCCGCGATGCGCGACGCCTTCGACGACCTGCGCGCGCACCAGTTCGGCGTGATGGTGGGCATGCGCGCGGCGCTGGCCCATGTCATCGGGCGCTTCGAGCCGGCCGAGCTCGAGAAGAAGATCAGCGCCAAGACCGCGCTCGACGCGCTCTTTGCCGCCAACCGCAAGGCCAAGCTCTGGGACCAGTTCGTGGCGCTGTACGGCGGCATCGCGAGCGAGGCCGAGGACGACTTCCACAGCCTCTTCGGCAAGGCCTTCCTCGCGGCCTACGAAGAGCAGATGGCGCGCCTGAAGTCCGACCCCTGAAAAGACAACCAGAACAACCCCCAGCACTCGCGAGGCACCCCGCTTGGAAATCGAAATCGTCACGCTCTCCCGGCAGGGCGGGCGCACCTACAACGAGGACGTGCACGGCCACTGGCACGACGATCGCTACGTCGCCTGCCTGGTGGCCGACGGCGCGGGCGGCCACGGCGGCGGCGACGTGGCGGCGGCCACGGTGCGCGCCAGCATGCTCGGCGGTTTCTCCGCCGCGCCCTCGCTGGACGAGGCCGCGCTGCGCGCGCTGGTCGAACGTGCCAATCTCGACGTGGTGGCGCGCCAGGCCGAAGGCGGCAAGCTCGCCGGCATGCGCTCCACGGTGGTGTTCGCGGTGATCGACCTGGAGCGCGAGGTGCTGGCCTGGGTCCACAGCGGCGACAGCCGCGCCTACCTGTTCCGCGGCGGCGCCATCGTGGCGCGCACCACCGACCACAGCCTGGTGCAGCAGATGGTCGCGGGCGGCATGCTCGACGAGGAGGGCGCGCGCCTGCATCCGCAGCGCAACATGCTGCTGTCGGCATTGGGCTCGATCGAGGAGCCGCCCGACATCGCGGTGTCCGACCGCATGCGCCTGATGCCCGGCGACGTGCTGCTGCTGTGCAGCGACGGCGTGTGGGAGCCGCTGGGCGACGAGTGCCTGGTCGACACGCTGCATGCGTCGCGCACGCCGAGCCAGTGGACCGAGCTGCTCGACGCGCAGATCAAGGCCAACGCCAAGCCGGGCCATGACAACTACACGGCGCTCACGCTGTGGGTGATCCGCGATGACGACGACGCGACGCGTTTGCTGGACATCGACGAGCCGGCCGCGCCGACCCCCTGAAAGAAAAAGCCGCCCGGGTGGGCGGCGCGAGAGGCTTTCTTTCCGTCTGCCGCAGCGGCCTGGTGTCCCGGGCCGGCTGCGCACTCACGGATTGAAGGCGGGCTTCTTCTTCGGGGGGTGGTAGGCGTACTGCGCCGGGACCTTCTTGTGCTGGTGCAGCGCATTGCGCAGCGTGATCGGCGCTTCCGGGTTGTTGGGCAGGTCGCGGTACGAATACACCCCGGTGTCGATGTCGCCGAAGTGGCAGTACCGCGACAGCAGGGTCAGCGCATAGGGCTCGTGCTGGATCGGGCTGTACGACGATCCGAAGAACGGGTCCATGCGATGGTCCGGGCGCATGCTCCAGGCGTCCGCCGCGCGCAGCGTGTCCTGGAAGTGGTCGATGTAGCGCTGCGTCAGCGGACCGTAGCGCCCGTCGACCACCAGTGCTGCCGCATCCCCGGGCGGGAAGTAGCGTTGCGAGCGGCTCTCGCCCGGGTTGCCTTCGTGGTCGAAGTACAGGATGTTGAACAGCGTCTGGATCAGCATGACGTCGGCCTGGCCGTTGGTGCCGGTGGCACCCACTGCCCAGTCGATGTTGTAGGCCGACCCACCCAGCTTGGTGATGTACGTGTGTGCCATGTGTGCTCCTTGGGCTGGCGGACGCGGCCGGGCACGGGCCCGGCCCTCGCTGCCGCACAGCGCCGGAAGGGGGCTTATCGGATTTCGGTGGACGCGGTGTTCCAGCCGAACTTCACGTCACCGGTGGTGGCGCCCTTGTCGTTCTGGGCCTTGTAGGCGAACTCGATGTCCTTGTAGCTCACCGCGACGTTCTCCATCACGTCGCCGCCCTGCGAGCCGGCCGGCGAGACGTGGGAGATGAAGACTTCCTTCATCGTGACCTTCAGGTACTCGCCCTGGCCGTCGCCGGACTTGCGGCAGGTCAGCACGGCGTCCTTGAAATGCTTGCCGCTCACGCAGTTCTTGGCCAGCACCGGCGAGGCCTTGTCGAAGGTGTGCACGAAGCTGAAGCTGCCCGGCGTGGCCTTGCCCTTGCCCGAGCCGCCGCCCGAGGAAGCGCCCGAGGCGTTGCTCACGTCCCACGACCAGGACAGGACTTCGATCTCGTCCTTGTGATCCTTGTGGGTGGATTCACCGGTGACGCCGTCGAACTTGATG
This sequence comes from Variovorax sp. GW821-FHT09A10, assembly GCF_059418385.1. Taxonomy (NCBI): domain Bacteria; kingdom Pseudomonadati; phylum Pseudomonadota; class Betaproteobacteria; order Burkholderiales; family Comamonadaceae; genus Variovorax; species Variovorax sp. GW821-FHT09A10. Next base: position 17,078 of record NZ_JBWKPT010000017.1, on the reverse strand, counting down.
TGAAAGTCAGAAGACATGTTCCTACTCCTTGGAGCCCGATTGCATGCGGGCGGTTGATGATCGAAACGAAAAAATTGGCTGCCGGTGGTGGGAGGAAAGTCCCGATGCCCGGCAGTTACTCATAGAACGAAACGGAAGCGGGATTTCAAGAAGATTGCGCAGATTTTTTTCAACCCGCGCCCTTGGCCGTGGGCAGCTTCGACACCAGCCGCAGCGAGACCGTGAGGCCTTCGAGCTGGTAGTGCGGGCGCAGGAAGAACTTGGAGGTGTAGTAGCCCGGGTTGCCCTCGACCTCTTCCACCACCACTTCGGCCGCCGCCAGCGGCTTTTGCGACTTCGTGATCTCCGACGAGTTGGCGGGGTCGCCGTCCACGTAATTCATGATCCACTTGTTGAGCCAGCGCTGCATGTCGTCGCGCTCCTTGAAGCTGCCGACCTTGTCGCGCACGATGCACTTCAGGTAGTGCGCAAAGCGGTTGCAGGCAAAGAGGTAAGGCAGGCGCGCCGCCAGGTTGGCGTTGGCCGTGGCGTCGGGGTCGTCGTACTCGGCCGGCTTGTTCAGCGACTGGGCGCCGATGAAGGCCGCGAAGTCGGAGTTCTTGCGGTGGATCATCGACAGCAGGCCGGCCTTGGAGAGCTCGGCCTCGCGCCGGTCGCTGATGGCGATCTCGGTGGGGCACTTCTGGTCCACGCCGCCGTCGTCGCTGGGGAAGGTGTGCAGCGGCAGGTTTTCCACCGCACCGCCCGACTCGATGCCGCGGATGCGCGAGCCCCAGCCGTACAGCTTGTAGGAGCGGTTGATGTTGGTCGCCATCGCATAGGCGGCATTGGCCCAGGCGTACTTGCTGTGGTCGGCGCCGGCGGTGTCTTCCTCGAAGTCGAACTCTTCCACCGGGTTGGTGTTGGCGCCGTAGGGCGTGCGCGCCAGGAAGCGCGGCATGCACATGCCCAGGTACTTGGAGTCGTCCGACTCGCGCAGGCTGCGCCAGCCGGCGTACTCGGGCGTGGAGAAGATCTTGGTCAGGTCGCGCGGGTTGGCCAGCTCCTGCCACGACTCCATCTGCATCAGGTTGGGACTGGCGCCGGTGATGAAGGGCGCATGCGCCGAGGCGGCGATCTTGGCCATCTCGCCGAGCAGCTCGACGTCGGGCGGGCTCTGGTCGAAGTGGTAGTCACCCACCAGCGCGCCGAAGGGTTCGCCGCCGAACTGGCCGTACTCTTCCTCGTAGATCTTCTTGAACATCGGGCTCTGGTCCCAGGCCGCGCCCTTGAACTTCTTGAGGTTCTTGGCCAGCTCCTGCTTGGAGATGTCCATCACGCGGATCTTCAGGTTCTCGTCGGTCTCGGTGTTGTTCACCATGTAGTGCAGGCCGCGCCATGCACTCTCGAGCTTCTGGTAGTCGGGGTGGTGGATGATCTTGTTGACCTGCTCGGTGAGCTTGGCATCGATCGCGGCGATCATGGCCTGGATCGACTTGGTCACGTCCTTGCCGATGACGGTGCTGTTGCTCAGCGCCTGCTGCGCCAGCGTGAGCACGGCGGCTTCGACAGCGCTCTTGGCTTCGTCGCTGCGCGGCTTGAATTCCTTTTGCAGCAGCGACGAAAAGTCGCTTCCCGCATACGCAACGTCTTTCAGTGCGCTCTGCTCGAGTGCGTCGGCCATGATGGTTTCTCCTCGTGTACCGGTGTGTGTCTGTCAGGAAATTCGGGCGGGCTCAGGCGGCGGCTTCGCCGTCTTCGGGCTTCTTGCTGGCGGCCAGCGTCTGCAGCAGGGCCGGGTCTTCGAGCACCTTGGCCAGCAAGTCTTCGGCGCCGCCCTTGCCGTCCATGTAGGTCACGAGGTTCGACAGCTGCGTGCGCGCCTCGAGCAGCTTGTTGAGCGCGCCCACCTTGCGGGCCACGGCGGCGGGCGAAAAATCGTCCATGTTCTCGAAGGTGAGCTCGACCTTCAGGTCGCCCTCGCCGGTGAGCGAGTTCTCCACCGCGAAGGCGGCGCGCGGCTTCATGGCCTTCATGCGGGCGTCGAAGTTGTCGACGTCGAACTCGAGGAACTTGCGGTCGGCCACGGACGCGAGCGGGTCGGCGGGCTTGCCCGACAGGTCGGCCAGCACGCCCATCACGAAGGGCAGCTGGATCTTTTTCTCGGCGCCGTACAGCTCGACGTCGTATTCGATCTGGACCCGGGGCGCCCGGTTGCGTGCGATGAATTTCTGACTGCTCTTGGCCATGGCGATGCTCCTTGCGGGAATGAAAGGGGACGGGTGGAAACGGGGGCGGTCATTCGGACTGGCGTTTGCCCGTCACGGTCTCGATGGCGTCCATCGCGCCGGGCGCGAGGTTGGCCATGATGTCCAGGAAGCTCACGCCGATGAGCTTCTTGGCGCGTTCGATCAGGAGCGGCGCGGGGTTGCCGGGCTCGGCCTGTTCGAGGTAGCGGATGACGCGGTCGAGCATCTGCACCGCGTCCTGGCGGTTCTGGATCTCGCCGCGCGCTGCGGCGGGTCGGGCGGCGTTGCCGGAGGGTGCGTCGCCGTCTGCGGTTGTGCCTTCATCGGCAGACGCCTCCGGCGCGCCGGCTGCCGCCGTGCAGGCCTTCGCGACCGCGCGTGCGACGGTGCGCAGCGTGCCCAGGTCGATGGCATCGGTGCGGCCGGTGCGCTCGCCCAGCAGCTTCTGCAGGCGGTCGAGCAGCGCGGGAAGGCCGATGGCGGCCTGCAGTTGTTCGGGGTGCGCGGCGTGCAGGGCCTCGAGCCCGCCATGCACCTGCGCCGGCGAATACGAAGCCTCGCCGCCGACGGCGTTCAGCACGCCGTGCGCGATGGCGATGTCGCGCACGCGGATCGGGCCCACGCCGGGCGCGTGGCCCACCGTGGCGTCGTACAGGTCGCGCGGCACCATGCTGTCGTCGCCCAGCGGCGCGAGCGCGTTCAGGCGCATGGTGGGGTCGTTGTCGTCGTCCGCATCCAGCTTTGGATGTATGCCGTCCCAGAAGGTGTCGAGCAGCCCGGTGAGCAATTGCAGGCCGGCGGCGAAGCCGGCCGCGCCTTGCAGGCGTGTGGCGCCGCGCAGCAGCAGCACGGCGGCGCGCACGTCCTTGCTGCGACGCAGTTGCGCATCGGCGCGTTCGGCCACGTCGCGCCAGTCGGGTTCGACAGCGGGGATCACGGTGTCGCCGAACTGCTGCTCGGCCTTGCCCTGCGCCGCAGCGATGAGCGCCATGAAGTCCGCGTCGTACTCCAGGTCGTCCCCGCAAGGCGAGGCCTCGCCGATGGGCGTGAGCAGTGCGTCGACGAGTTGTGGAGTCAGCATGTTGCCTGTTCGAGTTCGCTGGTGATAATCAAAGATGCGTCAGGACCGGTCAATGCAACGAAGGGAATAGCATGCGCACGCTGGGTACACACCATTCGTCCTATGAGGGCCTCCTTGCTGTCGCATCGCGACGCCGTATCGCGGCCCTTGGCCTTGCTGCAGCGGGTCTTTGGCTGGCGGGCTGTGCGAGCAAACCGGTGGTCACGCCGGTGTCGATCACGCTCACCGCCGGCGCCGATGCCAACCCCGATGCGCGCGGGCGCGCTTCGCCGCTCACGGTGCGCGTCTACGCACTCAAGTCGCCAGGCCCCTTCGAGGGCGCCGACTTCTTCTCGCTGTTCGAGAAAGACCAGGCCACGCTCGGCGCCGAGCTGGTGCAGCGCGAAGAGATGCTGCTGCGCCCCGGCGAGAGCCGCAAGCTCGAGCTCACCCTGCCGGCCGATGCCAAGGCGATCGGCGTGATGGCCGCGTTCCGCGACCTCGACCGCGCACGCTGGCGCGAGGTGCGCGCGGTCGTGCCGGGCCAGGCGCAGGTGCTCAACGTGAGCTTCGGCGCGCGGCAGATCCGCGTGGAGGCTGCGGCCAAGTAGCGTCAGCCGCATCCAAGGCTTTCAGCGCAGTTCCGCCGGCACCGTGGGCGCAAAGCGCCCCGGCCGCACCAGCGGTTGGTCCGCCGGCAGGAAGCGGCCGAACAGGTCGCTCACGAACGCGGCGCCCGCACCGCCCTCCGATGCGGTGGCCGTGAGGTACAGCCCGCGCCAGCGCGGCGCGCGCGCCCCTTTGCCGTGTCCCTCGAACAGCCCCTGCGCCACTTGCCGCAAGGCCGGCTGCAAGGTGCGCACGCTTTCCACGAAGCCATGCAGCGCGAGCCGTCCCGCGGGGCCCGGCTGCTCGCGCAGCAGGGCCATGCGCAGGCCGTGCAGCTGGTCCACGAGCGGATCGAACAGCGCATCGAGCCGGTCGGCGGCGCGCGTGGCGTGCGCTGCGAACGGGTGTTCCACGCGGTGGCCGAGCGCCTGGGCGAGCACCTCGGGCGGCAGCGCGGCGCGCAGCGTGGCGTAGCCCTTCAGTCCTTCGAGGCCTGTGACGACGAGGTAGACCGGCAGCTGCAGGCGCAGCGTCTCGCCGGCCTCGTCGAGCAGGCGGCGCATGTTCGCGGTGGCGCGCTTGCGCAGCGCCGGATCGCCGTGCAGCAGGTCGCCGGCCGCCACGCACACCACCACGCCGTGCAGCGGCAGGCGTTCACGCCGCTCGGCGAGCGCCAGCAGCGACTGCAGCCAGAGCCCGCGCGCGGGCGCCGTGCCGGCCTGGTCGCCGATGGCGTCGGGATGCAGTTCGATGGCCGTGAGCGCGCCGGTGGTCCACCAGCGCCACCAGGGGGTGCCCGGTGCCTCGTTCGCGGGCGGCGCCACGCATTCGGCGCGGGCGGCCGAGAGCAGCCCCGGCAGCCCGGTGGCCGGGCCGCCGATGAAGAGGAACCACGGCGCCGTCGCGCGCGTGCGCGGCGCCTGCCGCAGCGAGTTGCGCGCCTGCGCCATGGCCTCTTTCAGCGCATCGACGGCGGCGTGATCGGCCGGCGCACCGAGCGCGTCGACGCGCCGCAGCAGCCCCCGGCGCCGTGCGCCGCGGCCAGCGTCGCGCACGGCGGCGTACAGCAGCGCCAGGCCAATGAGGCAGGCCGCAAGCAAGGGCCAGAAGAGGTGCGCGGGCGAGAGCGTGTCGAACATGGGGAGGAAGGGCCCGGTCAGCGCGCCATGGTTTCGAGGAAGATGAAATCGGCGATGAGCCGCTCGCTGTTCTTGCTGGCCGCCAGCGCCTCGCGCAGGCGCAGCAGGTAGGCCGAGGCCATCTCGTACGGCGGGCGGTCGGAGGTTTCGCTGAACGGCATCGGCGCCGACAGCACGGTGATCAGCACGTTGCCGAAGGGCGGGCTCACGAGCCAGCTCGAGGGGATGTCGCGCCCCAGCTCCAGCGACTCGCCCGCGCGCAGCCGTGTCGGCGCCTGGCCGGTGTTCAGGTGCATCACGGAGCCGTCGGCGGTGTAGTAGTCGACCCAGATGTAGCTCTCGTGGCGCGGCGCCACCACCTGCACGCGCACCGGATCGCCCTCGCGCAGCCGGCCGTCGTGCGCTGACGGGGCACTCACGCTCAGCCCGTAGCCCTTCTGGCGGTTGCGCGCCTGCGAGGGCTTGAGGATGGCGAACACCTCGCAGTGCGGCCACACGCGCAGCCCGATGTCGAAGTGGGGCGCGCGCACGCCGGGGATGGCCGCGACGTCGTCCGCCACTTTCAGCAGGTCGTCGCGCTGCGAGACGAAGCCGGTCACGCGCGGACGGCCGTCGGGGTCGATCGACGCTTCGAGGTCGGCGCAGGCATAGCTGGCGAGTTGCCGGTCGATGCGCTGCGTGAGCGCCGTGTCGGCGGCCGGCGGCCCGGCCAGCCAGTGCCACAGCAGGAACAGCGCGGGCACGAGCACGGCCAGCGCGGTGCCGGTGCGCAGCACGGTGCGGTCGCGCCGCCGCATGTCGGCCGGGCCGCGCGGGTCGGGCACGCCATAGGGCTGCGGCGTGATGCGGTCCTGCGCGAGGCTGCCGAGTTCGAGCGGCGGCGGTTGCAGCTGCCGGCCGTGCAGGTCCTTCAGCTTGCCCAGCTCGCCTTCGTCGCCCGACTCGAAGTAGTACTGGCCCTTGAAGCCGTGCGCCAGCGCGTGCCAGTAGACCTCGCGCACCGCGTGGTCCTGCGCGCCGAGGGCCGAGAGGTGGTGGAAGAACTCGCTGTGCGCGTTGTTGGAGTTGAACAGCTGCACCTGCAGCGGCGCGGCGCCGTCCACCGCATCGGGGTGGCGCCCCAGGATCTCGTCGAGCCACGCGACCATCGCGAAGGCGGCCGATTCGATCTGCGCCGCGCTGGCGCCCGCCACCTTCGCATCGGCACGTGCGATGTCGAGCAAGCGCAGGGCTTCGCGCTGGGCGTCGCCGTGGGGGAGGGTGGGTTGCCCGGCGGCGATCGATGCGTCCAGGCCGAGACCGAAAGCGATGAAGGGCGAGAAGCAGTCGAGCAGGCGGGCCATGAGGGGTGCCCGCTTCTCAAGCGTGCATTGCGAAGCATGCCGTGCACCGGCGTCTGCAGCGATCGCACATGCCCATGTCCCCGGTGGTTCGAGTGGGCGTTCATTTTTTCAAGGGGTCCACCGGGCCGCCATACCGCTTGGGGTCTATGCCGTTGGTAGGGCGCAGCGGCCTTGCTGGACGGGGCAATCGCCGTTATCTTCGCAGTCGCAGAAGAATCCAATGCACATTGACGTTGGGACACTGGGGTATGCCATGAAAATTCTGATCGCCGACGACCACCGGCTCGTCATCGAGGCGGTCAAAGCCAAGTTGTCGGAACTGGGTGCCGGCATCGAGTTCGTCCTGGCGCTGAGCGTCGACGAATTGCTTGCCGGCGCGACCGACGATCTCGACCTGGCCCTGATCGACCTCAACATGCCCGGCGCGGACGGGCAGGCCCACATCGACGAGATCCGGCGACGACACCCGGCCGTGCCCGTGATCGTGCTGTCGGGCTACGAAGACCCGTCCATCATGCGCAGCGCGCTCGAACGCGGCGTGCTCGGTTTCATTCCCAAGGCCTATTCACCCGAAGTCATGCTGTCGGCCGTGCGCCTGGTGCTGGCGGGCGGCGTGTATGTGCCGCCGATGATGCTCACGGCGCTGCCGCCGGGCATCGTGGCCGGCGTGTCGGCCTCGTCTGCCGCGGCGGGCGAGCCCTTTGCGCGTGGCAATGGCGGCGGCACCCAGACCCTGGAACACCTGCGCAGCGTGCTGACCGAGCGGCAGGTCGAGGTGCTGCAGCTGCTGTCGCAAGGCAAGCCGAACAAGCTGATCGGGCGCAGCCTGGGCATCAGCGAAGGCACGGTGAAGATCCACCTTGCAGCCATCTTCCGCGCGCTCAACGTGCGCAACCGCACCGAGGCGGTGGTGGCGGCGCAGGCGCTGACGGAAGCGCAGCAGGCCTGAAGAGGCTCAGTCGGCGGCAGCCGACGCCGGGCGGCGCATGAAGCCGCGCGAGGGCACGATCCATTCGACGCTGTGGTCCGTCTCGGGTGCGGGCGTCGTTGCGTCGTCCGTGAACAGCATGCGCTCTTCGACCAGCAGGAAACCTCGCGCGCCCAACGCCCGCAGCGTGGCACCGCCAAGGTCCAGGGACTGCGGCGCAGCGTCAGCCGACAACACCCATCGCACCGGTCCGGGCGCTGCAGCCCGCAGCGCGGCCTCGTGCGCCGCGTCGCCGGGCACGCGGTTGATCAGCGCCCAGCCCTCGGTACCGCCGATCACGAAACTGTTGAGGCCGCTGTCGTGCACGACGCGCACCACGCGCGCGGACAGCGGCGTGACGAGGCCCGCTTCGAGCGCATAGCGACCGCCGCCCTGGCCGTCGGGGTCGAGGTGACCGATCTCGTCGTAGGCGGGTTCTTCCATGTTCACCGGCCGACGGCCTGCGGGGCCATCGGCCAGCCGCGGCATGGTCAGTGGAATGCGGCGCAGTGCGCGCGCATGGGCCATGAAGCCGTCGACGCAGGTGAAGGTGGCCAGCTGTTCGAGCACGCGCCGCGTCACGTTCAACAGCTTGAGGCCGCGTGCGGGGCTCACTGCATCGGCAGGCTTCAGCCACAGGTGCTCGACGGTCTCGCGACCGTCGGGGCGCACGGCCTGGCCGACGGGCATCGCCGCCGCAAAGAAGCGCGTGTCGAAACGGCGCGGCATGCCGGGCGGCGTCAGCCAGTGGCTGAAGTACGCGATGCGGTCGACGGCGAGACACCAGCCCCGTTCGGCGCACAGCGCGAGCAGCGCGTCGGTGCTGCGTTCGGCGGCGGCGCGCATCGCGTCGAGCTCGCCCGACGTGAGCGCGAGCAGCTCGACCGGCCGGCCCTGCGCATCGTTCGCCAGCAACAGGCCGGCCTCTTCGAAGCATTCGCGGATCGCCGCGGCGTGGAAGTCGAGCCCGCCTTCGGGCAGGCCCAGGCGCGCACTCGCGGCGGCGTCGTCCAGGCCGGTGCACAGCGGGTGCAGCAGGCGGTCGTGCGCATCGACCATGCCGCCCGGAAAGACGCTGGCGCCGCTGTTCTGGTCGTTGGCCTTCTCGGCCCGCCGCAACATCAGCACCTCGAGGCCATCGGGGCCGTCGCGCAAGACGACCAGCGTGGCGGCGGTGCGGATGGGGCGAGGGGCGGAGGGCGGGGTCGTCGTGGGGGTCATGGGCGCCTATTTTGCGGCCGGGGGAGAATGCGTGCCTCGCGCATCCTCCACTTACTTTGCTCTCCGGGAGCCGCCTGTTTTGGACACTCTTCGCACCGATCTCTCCCGCTTCGACGCTGCCATCGTCGACCTCGACGGCACCATGGTCGACACGCTCGGCGACTTTGCCGAGGCCCTGAACCGCATGCTGCGCGACCTCGACCTGCCGCCGGTGCTGCCCGCCGCCATCGAGCGCATGGTGGGCAAGGGCTCGGAGCACCTGATCCTGTCGGCGCTGGCGCACGTGGGCGCGCCGGCCCCGGCGGCGCTGTTCGATCGCGCGTGGGAGCGCTACCAGCACCACTATCTGGAGATCAACGGCCGCCATTCGGCCGCGTACCCCGGCGTGGTCGAAGGCCTGAAGGCGCTGCGTGCGCGCGGGCTGCGGCTGGCCTGCCTCACGAACAAGCCGACGGCGTTCGCCAAGCCGCTGCTGGCCGCGAAGGGGCTCGACGGTTTCTTCGAACAGGTGTTCGGCGGCGATGCCTTCGAGCGCAAGAAGCCCGACCCGCTGCCGCTGCTGAAGACCTGCGAGGCGCTGGGCACGGTGCCGTCGCGCACGCTGATGGTGGGTGACTCGAGCAACGACGCACGTGCCGCGCGCGCCGCCGGCTGCCCCGTGGTGCTCGTCACCTACGGCTACAACCACGGCGAGCCGGTGCGCGGCGTGGATGCGGACGGCTTCGTGGATTCGCTGGCCGACCTCGCGGCGGCCTGACGGACGGACTGCCCCTTACTGCTTTCCGAGCAGCGCGTCTTTCAGCTTCCAGTCGGCCGGGTTCGGGCCGAGCCAGATGCGCATCAGCGCATTGAAGAACGCGACTTCCTTCACCGGGTCGGGCTGCGGCACGCCGCGCACCGTGATCAGCGTGCCCGTGCCGGGCACCCAGTCGATGGTGAAGGTGTCGCCGGCCTTGAGCTGTTTCTGGTCCGCGAACATCTGGCCCATGCGCAGCAGGCCGGGGATCAGGTTGACCATCTCGCTCTTGGGCGAGTTGTCTTCCACGCCCTTGACGAAGAGCTTGCCGAGCTCGTTGGCGTCGATGTCGCGCAGCATGGTGATCGCCACGCGCTTGGGGCCCGGCACGGCCAGCGCCTCTTCGGTGGTCGAGGCCTTCTTGCCCAGGTACAGCCCGGCTGTGTAGACCTTGATGATGGTCTTGTAGCGGATGCCCGCGCCATTGAGCACCAACGGGGCGCCGCGCAGGTCCATCTGGTCTTCGAGCTTGACGCCGGCCACGTCGACCTGCGCGGCCGAGGCGCCGGTGCAGAGCACACAGGAGAGAAAAGCGAGCGCCGCGAAGCGGGAGAACACGGCCGGAAGCGAGGGTGCGAGCAAGTGAGTCTCCTTGAATTTGCGAACGGTCGTGCGAATGTATCTTTTTGTTTTATGTCGCAGGCTCCGGGGGAACCCTGAAGCCAGCGGTTGCACAAGGCCTCGTTTTCGTGGGCTAAACTCAGCGCTCCATGTTCGTTCATCACATCATTCAAACAGGTGAAGGCAGCCGGGGAGCCTGGCCCTGGCGTCGCCATACATCGCTGACTGTTTGATTGCGCGGCGCACGCCGTGCGCCCGCGGTTCCGAGCCGGCACGCATGCCGGCACCGGGCCACTCTCGTGAATGACCTTGCCACCGACCGAAGGAGCGTCGGCAGGCAACTGGAGAACGATCCGTGATCACCGAACTTGAATTCAAGAGCCTCAGCGCCCAGGGCTACAACCGCATCCCGCTGATGGCCGAGGCCTTTGCCGACCTCGAAACGCCTCTTTCCCTGTATCTCAAACTCGCCCATTCGCAGGGCGGCGGCAAGCACAGCTTCCTGCTCGAATCGGTCGTCGGTGGCGAGCGCTTCGGGCGCTACAGCTTCATCGGTTTGCCTGCTCGTACGCTGCTGCGTGCCTCCGGCTTCGGCGACGAGGCCGTCACCGAAGTCGTGACCGACGGCCAGGTCGTCGAGACCGCCAAGGGCAACCCGCTGGACTTCGTGGCCGACTACCAGAAGCGCTTCAAGGTCGCGCTGCGGCCCGGCCTGCCTCGCTTCTGCGGCGGCCTCGCCGGCTACTTCGGCTACGACACCGTGCGCCACATCGAGCGCAAGCTCGAAAAAAGCTGCCCGCCCGATGCGCTGGGCTGCCCCGACATCCTGCTGCTGCAGTGCGAAGAGCTGGCCGTCATCGACAACCTGTCGGGCAAGCTCTACCTCATCGTCTACGCCGACCCGAAGCAGCCCGAGGCCTATGCCGTGGGCAAGCGCCGCCTGCGCGAGCTGAAGGACAAGCTCAAGTACTCGGTGAGCGCGCCCGTCGTGAAGCCCACGCAGGCGCACCCGCCCGAGCGCAGCTTTGCCAAGGCCGACTACATCGCGGCCGTGGAGCGCGCCAAAGAGATGATCGCCGCCGGCGACTTCATGCAGGTGCAGGTGGGTCAGCGCATCAGCAAGCGCTACACCGAGTCGCCGCTGTCGCTGTACCGCGCGCTGCGTTCGCTGAACCCGTCGCCCTACATGTACTACTACAACCTGGGCGATTTCCATGTGGTGGGCGCTTCGCCCGAGATCCTGGTGCGCCAGGAGAACACGGGCGACGGTGAGCAGAAGATCACCATCCGCCCGCTGGCCGGTACGCGTCCGCGCGGCGCGTCGATCGAGCTCGACAAGGCCGCCGAGGTGGAACTCATCAACGACCCGAAGGAGCGCGCCGAGCACGTGATGCTGATCGACCTGGCGCGCAACGACATCGGGCGCATCGCCAAGACCGGCACCGTGAAGGTGACCGAGGCCTTCGCGGTGGAGCGCTACAGCCACGTGATGCACATCGTGAGCAATGTCGAAGGCACGCTGAAGGACGGCATGACCGCCATCGACGTGCTCAAGGCCACCTTCCCCGCCGGCACGCTGACCGGCGCGCCCAAGGTGCATGCGATGGAACTCATCGACCAGCTCGAGCCCACCAAGCGCGGCCTCTACGGCGGCGCCTGCGGCTACATCAGCTATGCCGGAGACATGGACGTGGCCATCGCGATCCGCACCGGCATCGTGAAAGACCAGATGCTGCACGTGCAGGCCGCGGCCGGCGTGGTCGCCGACTCGGTGCCCGAGCTGGAGTGGAAAGAAACAGAAGCCAAGGCGCGCGCACTCCTGCGTGCCGCCGAACTGGTCGAGGAAGGCCTGGAATGAGCGCAGCGCCGGGCCGCCCCAAGCAAGCTCGCACCGCAGTGCGCAGCACGGAGGTAATACGATGAATTCCGCACCTGATATCCAGAACGACTTCTCGCACGAGATCATCGGCGCCGCCGTCGAGGTGCAACGCGTGCTCGGCACGGGGCTCGACGAAGGGGCCTATGCCGCAGCGCTGGCCATCGAACTCGCCGAGCGCGAGATCGGCTTCACGCGCGACGTGGCGCTGTCGGCCACCTACAAGGGCCGGTCGCTCGGCGAGGTGTACCGCGCGGGCTTCGTGATCGAGCAGTCGGTCATCGTCGAACTCAAGGCGGTCGATGTGCTGACCGACCTGCACCGCGCGCAGGTGCTGGCCGCATTGCGCCTCTCGGGCCTGAAGCTGGGCCTTCTCATCAACTTCAACGTGTTCCCCGTCGTGAAGGGCGTGCACCGGATTGTGAGCAAGCCATGAAACTGCTGATGATCGACAACTACGATTCGTTCACCTACAACATCGTCCAGTACTTCGGCGAGCTGGGGGCGGACGTGCAGGTGCACCGCAACGACGAGATCACGGTGGCGCAGATCGGTGAGCTGATCGCTTCGGGCGTGACGCGGCTGGTGGTGTCGCCGGGGCCGTGTTCGCCGGCCGAGGCGGGCGTGTCGGTGGCGGCCATCGAGGCCTTCGCGGGCAAGCTGCCCATCCTGGGCGTGTGCCTGGGCCACCAGGCCATCGGTGCGGCCTTCGGCGGCAAGATCGTGCGCGCGCAGCAGCTCATGCACGGCAAGACCAGCGAGATCACGACCACGCAAGAGGGCGTGTTTGCGGGGCTGCCGCAGAAGTTCATCGTCAACCGGTACCACTCGCTCTCGATCGAGCGCGAGAGCTGCCCGAAGGAACTGGCTGTCACCGCGTGGACCGACGACGGAGAGATCATGGGCGTGCGGCACACCGGCTTCGCACACGATGTGCGCATCGAAGGCGTGCAGTTCCATCCCGAATCCATCCTGACGGAGCACGGCCACGCCATGCTCAAGAACTTCCTGGACTGATCATCATGACCGACCGCTCCTCCCTCGTCGACCTGCGCAGCGACACCGTCACGCAGCCCACGCCCGCGATGCGCGAGGCCATGGCGGCCGCACCGCTGGGCGACGACGTCTTCAGCGCCGACCCGAGCGTCAACGCGCTGCAGGAGAAGATCGCCGCGCTGCTGGGCTTCGAGGCGGCGCTGTTCGTGCCCACCGGCACGCAGAGCAACCTGTGCGCGATCCTGTCGCACTGCGGCCGTGGCGACGAGTACATCGTCGGCCAGCAGGCGCATGCCTACCGCTGGGAAGGCGGCGGCGCCGCGGTGTTCGGCAGCGTGCAGCCGCAGCCGTTGGACCACGCGCCCGACGGCACGCTGCCGCTCGCGCAGATCGAGGCGGCCATCAAGCCCGACGACGCGCACTTCGCGCGCACCAAGCTGCTGGCGCTGGAGAACACGCTGGGCGGCAAGCTGCTGCCCTTCGAGTACGTGCAGGCTGCGACCGACCTGGCGAAAAGCAAGGGGCTGCAGCGGCACCTCGATGGCGCGCGGCTCCTCAATGCCGCCACCGCACAGGCCGCGCTGAACAAGCGCAGCGACATCCGAGCCGAAGCCCGCCGCATCGCGCAGTGCTTCGACAGCGTGTCGGTGTGCTTCAGCAAGGGCCTGGGCGCACCCATCGGCTCGGCGCTGGTTGGCTCGCGTGAGTTCATTGCGCGCGCGCACCGCATCCGCAAGATGGCAGGCGGCGGCATGCGGCAGGCGGGGTTGCTTGCCGCAGCTGCGTCGCACGCGCTCGATCACCACATCGACCGATTGGCCGACGACCATGCGCTGGCGCAACGGCTCGCACAGGGGCTCGAGGGCATCGAAGGCCTGACCGTCGAGGCGCCGCACACGAACATCGTGTTCGTCGACCTCACGGGGGCGGCGCAGGCGCGTTCTGCGGAGCTGCTCGCCAGCCTCAACCAGCAGGGCATCCTTGCGACCGGGCTGTACCGCCTGCGCTTCGTGACGCACCTGGATGTCGATGCCGCAGGCGTCGACCGCGCGGTCGCGGCGATCCGCGGCTTCTTCAAGGCCTGAGGCCTGGCTACACGCACACACCGAGGAGACATTCCCATGATCACCCCCCAGGAAGCGCTGCAGCGCACCATCGAACACCGCGAAGTCTTCCACGACGAGATGCTGCACATCGTGCGGCTCATCATGAGCGGCGAGTGTTCGCCCGTGATGATGGCCGCGCTGATCACCGGCCTGCGCGTCAAGAAGGAAACCATCGGCGAGATCACCGCAGCCGCAGAGGTGATGCGCGAGGTGTCGACCAAGGTGCCCGTGGCCGACACCACGAACCTTGTCGACATCGTCGGCACCGGCGGCGACGGCTCGCACACCTTCAACATCTCGACCTGCTCGATGTTCGTGGCGGCCGCGGCCGGCGCCAAGGTGAGCAAGCACGGCGGGCGCAGCGTGTCGAGCAAGTCGGGCAGTGCCGACGTGCTGGAGTCGCTGGGCGTCAACATCAACCTCAAGCCCGAGCAGATCGCGCAGTGCATCGCGCAGGTCGGCATCGGCTTCATGTTTGCGCCGAACCACCACCCCGCGATGAAGAACGTCGCGCCGGTGCGCAAGGAGCTCGGCATCAAGACGATCTTCAACATCCTCGGCCCGCTGACCAACCCGGCCGGCGCACCGAACATCCTGATGGGCGTGTTCCACCCCGACCTCGTGGGCATCCAGGTGCGTGCGCTGCAACGCCTCGGGGCCGAGCATGCGCTGGTGGTCTACGGCCGCGACGGCATGGACGAGATCTCGCTGGGCGCCGCCACCATGATCGGCGAGCTCAAGGACGGCGAGATCCGCGAGTACGAGCTGCACCCCGAGGACTTCGGCTTCCAGATGGCGAGCAACCGTTCGCTGCGCGTCGAGACGCCCGAGCAGTCGAAGGCGATGCTGATTGGCGTGCTGGACAACCAGGCTGGTCCGGCGCTGGACATCGTGCTGCTGAATGCGGGGGCGGCGCTTTACGCGGCCAACGTGGTCGACTCGGTGCCGGCCGGCGTGGAACGTGCGCGCCAGGCCATCGCATCCGGTGCGGCGAAGGCCAAGCTCACTGAGCTGGTCAAGGCCTCCACCTCCTTCTGAGAATCAGGCCGTCGTGCCACCGAAAGCAGAGCAAGCCATGTCAGACATTCTCGACAAGATCGTCGCCGTCAAACGCCAGGAAGTCGCCGCCGCACTGAAGCGTGCCCCGCTCGAGGCCGTGCGCTTCGACGCCGAAAGCCGGGTGCTCACGCGCGACTTCGAAGCCGCGCTGCGCGCCAAGATCGCAGCGGGCCAGGCGGCGGTGATCGCCGAGGTCAAGAAGGCCAGCCCGAGCAAGGGCGTGCTGCGCGAAGACTTCATTCCGGCCGACATCGCGCAAAGCTATGCCGAGGGCGACGGCGTGGTCAGCGCGGCCTGCCTCTCGGTGCTGACCGACAAGCAGTTCTTCCAGGGCGGCGTCGACTACCTCAAGCAGGCGCGCGCCTCGTGCGACCTGCCGGTGCTGCGCAAGGATTTCATCGTCGACGCCTACCAGGTGTACGAATCGCGCGCGATGGGCGCCGACGCGATCCTGCTGATCGCCGCCTGCCTCGACGACGCGCAGATGAAGGACTACGAAGCCATTGCGCGCGGGCTGGGCATGGCGGTGCTGGTCGAAGTGCACGACGCGGCCGAGCTCGAGCGCGCGCTGAAGCTCAAGACGGCGCTCATCGGCGTCAACAACCGCAACCTGCGCAACTTCGAGGTGTCGATCCAGGCGACGATCGATCTGCTGCCCAAGCTGCCGGCGGATCGCCTGCCAGTGACCGAATCGGGCATTGCCACACGCGAGGACGTCGCCACGCTGCGCGCCGCGGGCGTCAACGCCTTCCTGGTCGGCGAAGCCTTCATGCGCGCCAAGGAACCCGGCGAGGCCCTCGCTGCGTTGTTCAAATGACGCGGCCGGATCAGCTGTCGAGCAGCGATCCTGTCGACTGGCCGGTGGCACCGGGCTGGCAGCCGCTGGTCGACGATTTCTTTGGCGGCGCGGTCGGCCAGAAGCTGCAGGGCTTCCTGCGCGAGCGTCTCGACGCCGGCGCGGTGATCTTTCCGCCGCAACCGTTGCGCGCACTCGAACTCACGCCGCCGGAAGACGTGCGGGTGGTGATCCTGGGGCAGGACCCGTACCACGGGCGAGGGCAGGCCGAGGGCCTGGCCTTCTCGGTGGCGTCGGGCGTGGCGCTGCCACCGTCGCTGCGCAACATCTTCAAGGAGCTCCAGCGCGACCTGGGCACGCCGCCGCCGGCGTTTCCGAACCCGGGCGGCAGCCTCGTGAAGTGGGCGACGCACGGGGTGCTGCTGCTCAACACCTGTCTCACGGTCGAAGAGGCCCAGCCGGCCAGCCACGCGGGCCGCGGCTGGGAGGTGCTCACCGACGCCGTGATTCGCCACGTGGCGCAGGGCGAACGGCCTGTTGTTTTTATGCTATGGGGCTCGCACGCGCAAAGTAAGCGCGCGTTGATCGACGTTGAGCGCCATAAGGTGCTGATGTCGAATCATCCGTCGCCGCTTTCTGCGCTTCGGCCGCCGGTTCCGTTCATCGGCTGCGGTCATTTCGGCCAAGCCCGTGCATGGCGTGAGGCGCAGCAGTCGGGAGGCTCCGAACTTCGCTCATAATCAGAGGCTTCACACCTCGAGCAGGTTTCCACGCTTCATCTTTTGCTGGGAATCCTGTGTAGTCACAAAATCGTGCTATATTTCGAGGTTCGCCGGAGAGGTGGCCGAGTGGTTAATGGCAGCAGACTGTAAATCTGCCCTCTTACGAGTACGCTGGTTCGAATCCAGCCCTCTCCACCAGCGATGAATTTGGTTTCTAAGAGCGATTGGATCTAGCGCTTTGGGTGCCTTGAAGTGCCCCCGATGCGGGAGTAGTTCAATGGTAGAGCCCCAGCCTTCCAAGCTGATGACGCGGGTTCGATTCCCGTCTCCCGCTCCAGAGACCCGGTTCGGCGCCGGAAGCGATTTGGTTAGAACAAAAGCCCTTTTGGCTCAGTGGTAGAGCACTCCCTTGGTAAGGGAGAGGTCGCGGGTCCGATTCCCGCAAAGGGCACCAGTTTTCTGGGGTTGCAACGACAGGCTTGCGACCCATCTGCATGCGTTGAAATCGTTTTTTTCGGAGTCGAAAAATGGCAAAAGGTAAATTCACCCGCACCAAGCCGCACGTGAACGTGGGCACGATCGGTCACGTTGACCACGGC
>NZ_JBWKPT010000016.1:0-63959 GCF_059418385.1 Variovorax sp. GW821-FHT09A10 | reverse complement strand
GCCGCGGTGCTAATTTCTCGATCAGATCAAGCGTTGCCGCGATGTCCCCGAACGAGGGCTCGCCCATCAGCTCCGGACTTCATCAGCACCTTCATCGCATGACGCGCGTGCTTCTCAGGGGCGCGCTCCAAACCAGACAGCCGCCGGCGCGCTGTCTGCAACGCGTGCTCCACATCGGCGAAGACGCCACGATGCCCCGAAATCACCTGGTGCGGCGTCAATTGACCGACGCCTAAAACAAAAAAGCCCGACGAGATGAACTCATCGGGCTCTCAAGGCCCGCACTTCGCAGGCTGCGAGAGCCTGCGAGAAGAACTTACTCAGGCCGCCAACCGCTGCTCAATCGCAGCCTTCGTCTCCGGCAATTCCTTCGGCAGATGGTGCGCCAACTGCTGGAACAGCTCCGTGTGCAGCTTTAGCTCAGCCTGCCAGGCCGCCTTGTCGATGCTCGTGACCGTCGCGAACTGCTCGGCGCTGAAATCCAGGCCGGTCCAGTTCAGGTCTTCATAGCGCGGGCTCACGCCGGTGATGTGCTCGACACCTTCCGTCGCCTTGCCTTCCACGCGGTCGATCATCCACTTCAGCACGCGCATGTTCTCGCCGTAGCCTGGCCAGACGAACTTGCCGTCCGCGCCCTTGCGGAACCAGTTGGTCGTGTAGATCTTCGGCAGTTGGGCGCCCGAGGCTTCCAGCTTCTTGCCCAGGTCGAGCCAATGCTGGAAGTAGTCGCTCATGTTGTAGCCCATGAACGGCAGCATCGCGAACGGGTCGCGGCGCACCACGCCCTGCTGGCCGGCGGCCGCAGCGGTGGTTTCCGAGCCCATTGTCGCGGCCATGTAGACGCCTTCGACCCAGTTGCGGGCTTCGGTGACCAGCGGCACGGTCGTCGAGCGGCGGCCTCCGAAGATGAAGGCGTCGATCTTCACGCCCTTCGGGTCGTCCCAGGCTTCGTCGAGGGCGGGGTTGTTGGTGGCGGCGACGGTGAAACGCGCGTTCGGGTGCGCGGCCTTGGCGCCGGTTTCCTTGGCGATCTGCGGCGTCCAGTCCTTGCCCTGCCAGTCGATGCAATGTGCGGGCGCGTCGCCCATGCCTTCCCACCAGACGTCACCGTCGTCGGTCAGCGCCACGTTCGTGAAGATCACGTCGCGGTGCAGGCTGGCCATGCAGTTCGGATTGGTCAGGTCGTTGGTGCCCGGGGCCACGCCGAAGTAACCGGCTTCCGGGTTGATGGCGCGCAGCGTGCCGTCGGCCTGGGGTTTGATCCAGGCGATGTCGTCGCCGATGGTCGTGACCTTCCAGCCGTCGAAGCCCGCCGGCGGGATCAGCATGGCGAAGTTGGTCTTGCCGCAAGCGCTCGGGAAAGCCGCTGCCACGTGGTGCTTCTTGCCCTCGGGGCTGGTCACGCCCAGGATCAGCATGTGCTCGGCCAGCCAGCCTTCGTCGCGGCCCATGTTCGAGGCGATGCGCAGTGCGAAGCACTTCTTGCCCAGCAGCGCGTTGCCGCCGTAGCCCGAGCCGTAGCTCCAGATCTCGCGCGTCTCGGGGTAGTGAACGATGTACTTGGTGGTGTTGCAGGGCCAGGTCACATCCTTCTGGCCAGCCTCGAGCGGTGCGCCCACGGTGTGGACGCAGGGCACGAACTCACCGTCGGTGCCCAGCACTTCGTACACGGCCTTGCCCATGCGGGTCATGATGCGCATGTTGACGGCCACGTAGGGGCTGTCGGACAGCTCGATGCCGATGTGTGCAATGGGCGAGCCCAGCGGGCCCATGCTGAAGGGCACCACGTACATGGTGCGGCCCTTCATGCAGCCGTCGAACAGGGGCTGCAGCGTCGTGCGCATCTCGGCCGGGGCCATCCAGTTGTTGGTGGGGCCTGCGTTTTCCTTCTGTGCGGAGCAGATGAAGGTGCGGTCTTCCACGCGTGCCACGTCGCTCGGATCGGACATCGCGAGGAACGAGCCCGGGCGCTTGGCGGGGTTCAGCTTCTTGAAGGTGCCGGCGTCGACCAGTTGCTGGCAGAGGCGGTCGTATTCTTCCTTGCTGCCGTCGCACCAGTGGACGGCATCGGGTTTGCACAGTGCGGCCATGTCGGCCACCCAGGCGATCAGCTTGGCGTTCTTGACGTATGAGGGCGCCTGAATGGGAAGGCCCTTCATCGTGGGTGCGTTCATCGGAAATCTCCTAAGTTGAAAAATCGTCTTTCCGAACGGGGCGCCGCGCCGGGTCAGGCACGGAGGTCCGTTTGAGAAAACGTTTCGCTTTGGGAGATTGCGTCAACGCGGGCCGCACAGCCCGCGGACAAAAGCGCGAAAGCCTGTCAGCTCAGGCGAGAAAAACGGCGATCGACGCCAGCAGCAGCATCAGCACGCCGCCGGCCAGCGGGAGCACGAGCGGCATCAGGTGAACGACCGATTCGACGGCGTCATGTTCGGCGGCGGCAGCGTGGCCGTGCTCGGCGGGGGTGGGATGGGACATCGGGAAATACCTCGAATACGCAAATGACAACGCATCAAATGCAGTCAACCGCAAATGACAAAACTCCCGCCATTTTACCGGCGAGGCGCCGTCAGCGGGTCTAGGGGGTTGCGAGGAGCCCTCAGTGCTGCTCCACCGCTTCGAAACCGGCGTCTTTCAGGGCACTCAAGACGCTGGCCAGGTGGGCCCGGCCGCGCGTCTGCAGCACCAGCTCGACGTCGACATTCTGCGCCGCCAGCATGGTGAAGGCGCGCTGGTGGTGCACCTCGTCGACGTTAGCGCCCGCTTCGGCCACAGTGGCCGTGATATGGGCCAGCGAGCCCGGCACGTCGCGCGCGCTGACGCGCACCCGGGCCAGCCGGCCGGCGCGCACCATGCCGCGTTCGATGATGGCCGCGAGCAGCAGCGGGTCGATGTTTCCGCCCGACAGCACCAGGCCCACGCGCTTGCCGCGAAAGCGTTCCGGGTGGCGGATCAGCGCCGCGAGGCCGGCCGCGCCTGCGCCTTCGACCAGGGTCTTTTCGATCTCGAGCAGCATCAGCACGCCCTGCTCGATGTCGCCTTCGTCCACCAGCAGCAGGTCGTCGACCTTGGCCGCGATGATTTCCTGCGTCAGCACGCCCGGCGTGCCGACCGCGATGCCTTCGGCGATCGTGCTCGTGCCCTGCGCGTGGTGCGTGCCTTTGACGGCATTCACCATCGCCGGAAAGCGCTGCGTCTGCACGCCGACGATCTCGATGCCGGGCTTGATCTCGCGCGCCGCGACGGCCATGCCGGCGATGAGCCCGCCGCCGCCGACCGCCACCACGAGCGTGTCGAGGTCGGGCACCGCGTCGAGCATCTCGAGCGCGATCGTGCCCTGGCCGGCAATGATGGCTTCGTCGTCGTAGGGATGCACGAAGGTCAGGCCTTCGCGCTCGGCCAGCGCCAGCGCATGGGCGCGCGCTGCGTCGAGCGTGTCGCCGTGCAGCACCACCTCGGCGCCGAAGCCGCGCGTGCGCTCGATCTTCACGCCGGGCGTGAAGCGCGGCATCACGATGAGTGCGCGCAGGCCCAGCCGCTGCGCGTGATAAGCCACACCCTGCGCATGGTTGCCGGCCGACATGGCGATCACGCCGCGCGTGCCGCCTTCAGACAGATCGACCAGCTTGTTGCACGCCCCGCGCTCCTTGAACGAGGAGGTGAACTGCAGGTTCTCGAACTTGAGGAACACCTGCGCGCCCACGATTTCAGAGAGCGTGCGCGACTCCACGCAGGGCGTGTTGAGCACCTGGCCCTGCAGGCGCGCGGCAGCGCGACGGATAGCTTCGATTCCGACCATGGCGCGCATTGTGGCTGGAATCCAGCGGATCAGGGTTTTTACTCTTTCGGCGTCTTCCCGAAGCCAAAAGTCTGCGTTATGGTCGCTCCAAGTATTTCCTCGCAGGAGGTTGCCTGATGGTCAAGCGTGCGGGTGTCGATGTGGTGGCTGCTGCGGTGCGCGGGCAGGCCTTGCCTTCGCCCGGCCTCAAGGAAGCACCGGTGCTGGAGCTCATGTGCTCGCACTTCGTGCTCACGCTCGCCGCCAAGCAGGGGCCGCGCTTCAATGTGCGGCGCGATATCAACGGATTGCTCTCGCTCACCGGGCGCCACCTCGTGTGGCCCGCCGCGGTGCTGCAGCGATTGCGCGAGTTCCTGGGCCGCCGCTGTGCGGGCAACGAGGCGTGGAAAGGCGTCGAAGATTTCGACGGCCGCACGCTGCTCGAACGCCACGGCGTGTGGCGCGGCCCGTATGAAGAAGGCACGCTGTTCTTCTACCTCGACGAGTACGCGAAAGACCAGCCCAAGGACCTGCTCTCGGTGCTGGCCGTCACGCGCGACTGGCTCACGCACGCGCTGCGCAAGCAGTCGACGCTCGTCGAGAAGAACATCGACGCGCTCGCGGGCCTCTTGCAGCTCAACAAGGCCGAGCGCGCGCTGCTCCTGTACGGCACGCTCGCGCGCTACCAGCGCGATCTGCGCTCGCTGCTGGTCGAGTTCAAGGTCAACAACGCGCCCGAGGCCTACGCCGCCATCGCCGACATCGCGGGCGTCAACGCGAGCGAGGTGGGCGAGGCGCTGCGCGCGGGCTCGCGGCTGGAGCGCATCGGCCTCGTCGAAAACCTCATCTCCGAGCACAACATCACCGACCTCGCCGACCTCATGAAGGTCAGCGAGAAGCTGCCGCCCGTGCTCATGCGCGAGTACCGCGACCACAACGAGCTGATGGCCGTGTTCACGCGGCCCTCGGCCAAGAGCGCGCTCACGCCGCACGACTTCTCCTTCGTGCAGGAAGACGCGCAGATGCTCGTCACGCTGCTGCGCGCGGCCGTCGCGCGCAAGGAGCCCGGCGTCAACGTGCTGCTCTACGGCCCGCCCGGCACCGGCAAGACCGAGCTGGCCAAGGTGGTCGCGCAGGCCGCGGGCCTCGAACTCTTCGAGGTCGAGTACGCCGACCGCGACGGCAATTCGCTCAGCGGCCGCGACCGCTACCGCTCGCTGCAGATCGCGCAGGTGTTCCTCAAGGGCAGCGCGCAGGCCGCGCTGCTGTTCGACGAGGTCGAGGACGTCTTCCCGCCCATCAGCACCGAGGCCGCGCAGTTCATGGCGCGCGCCGAGCAGATTCCCGCGCCTGCCAGCGGCAGCGTGAGCGGCAAGGCCTGGGTCAACCAGATCCTCGAGGCCAACCCCGTGCCGACGCTGTGGGTCACCAACCGCATCGAGCAGATCGACCCGGCCTTCCGCCGCCGCTTCGCCTACCACCTGGAGCTCAAGTCGCCGCCGCCCGGCGCGCGCGAGCAGCTGGTCAAGAAGACGCTCGAGGGCGTGGTCGTGTCCGAGGCCTTCACCGCCAAGCTGGCCGAGCGCAAGGGCCTCACGCCCGCGCAGATCCGCACCGCCGTGCGCTTTGCCGGCCTGGCCAAGACCGACGAGGCCTCGGTCGAGGCGCTCATCGAGCGCCAGCTGCGCAACGCCGACCTCGCGCTGGGCACGCTCGACAAGAGCCCGGCCGAGCGCCGCAGCGTCACCACCTACGACCTGGACATGCTCCACGTCGAGACCCGCTTCGAGATCCCGCGCATCGTCGAGGCGTTGAAGGCGCGCGGCCACGGCACGCTGTGCTTCTACGGCGCGCCCGGCACCGGCAAGACCGCGTTGGCCGAGCACATCGCCAAGGCCGTGGGCCGCCCGCTCATCGTCAAGCAGGCCAGCGACCTCATGAGCAAGTACGTCGGCGAGACCGAGCAGAACATGGCTGCCATGTTCAAGGAGGCCGAATCCGAGAAGGCCGTGCTGCTGCTCGACGAGGCCGACTCGTTCCTGCAGGACCGGCGCGGCGCGCAGCGCACCTACGAGGTCACCGAGGTCAACGAGATGCTGCAGGGCATGGAGCGCTTTCGCGGCGTGTTCGTGTGCACCACCAACCTGCTCGACCGGCTCGACCAGGCGGCGCTGCGGCGCTTCACCTTCAAGATCAAGTTCATGCCGCTCACCGCGGCGCAGCGCGAACGCATGTTCGTCACCGAGGCGCTGGCGGGCGATGCGGCCCTGCTTACCGGCGAGGTGCGCGCGCGGCTGGCGCAGCTGTCGCAGCTGTGCCCGGGCGACTTCGCGGCCGTGAAGCGGCAGACCGACATCCTCGCGGCCGAGTTCTCGGCGGCGGAGTTTCTCGAGCAGCTCGAAGCCGAGCACCGGATCAAGCCCGAGGTGCGCGAATCGCGCGGCATGGGCTTCATCCAGTAGCGGGCGGGCGTCCCGCCGCAGCCCCCCAACACAACAAGCAGACACTGTCCGCCATGGCGGACGCCAGGAGGAACCGATGGCTTTTCGCAAAGCAGATGCGTCGCGGCGCTCGCGGGCCGTGGCGGCCACCGCAGGGGCCATGGCGCTTGCGCTGGCTGGCCTGCTGGCGGGGTGCGGCGGAGGAGGCGGGGGCGGAGGTGGCGGCGGTGGGTTCCCGATCGGCGTGGTGCCGACGCCCACCCCCGGCGGCGGCGGTGAAAGCGGCGGCATCGTCGCGTCCTCGACCGTCGCCGGCCAGTGCGCCGCGCCGCGCCGGGGCATCAACCCCGCGACCCGCGTTGCCTATCCCGACGTCGCCGGCACCGTCGACAACGAAAAGAGCTGGGTGCGCGGCTGGATCGACGAAACCTACCTTTGGTACAACGAGGTGCCCACGACCCTCAAGGCGTCCGACTACGCCACGCCGTTGACCTGGTTCAACGTGCTCAAGACGCCCGCCACCACCCCCTCGGGCCAGCTCAAGGACCGCTTCCACTTCTACCTCGACACCGAGGCGTACCGCCTGGAGTCGGAGGGCGGCGTGTCGGTCGGCTACGGCATGGAGACGGCGGCCGTGCGCAGTTCGCCGCCGCGCAACATCCGCCTCGCCTTCGTCGAGCCGGGTTCGCCGGCGGCGTCGGCCGGGCTGGCGCGCGGGGCCAAGCTGGTCGTCGTCGACGGTGTCGACGTGGTGGCCAGCACCGGGCAGGCCAACGTCGACATCATCAACCGCGCGATCTCGCCGCAGGCCCTCGGCGAGAAGCACACCTTCACCTTCGAGGTGAGCGGCACGCGCGGCAGTCCGATCGAGCTCACGGCCCAGCGCATCACGAGCAGCCCGGTGCTGTACACCCGCACCATCGGGCCGGCCGGCAACCGCGTGGGCTACCTGCTGTTCAACGACCACATCTCGACCGCCGAGGCGCAGCTCGTCACGGCCATGAACACGCTCAAGCAGGACGGCGGCGTCCAGGACCTCGTGATCGACATGCGCTACAACGGCGGCGGCCAGCTGCGCATCGCAAGCCAGCTGGCCTACATGGTGGCCGGGCCGGGCCCGACGAACGGCAAGACCTTCGAGCTGCTGACCTTCAACGACAAGAACCCGTACCGCACCACGCTCGCGGACAACCTCACGCCCTTCTTCACGACCACCCGCGCCAACCAGCCCCTGCCCACGCTGGGCCTGTCGCGCGTCACGCTGCTGACGGGCCGCAGCACCTGCTCGGCCAGCGAGTCGGTCATCAACAGCCTGCGCGGGGTGGGCGTCACGGTCAACCTCGTGGGCGCCACCACCTGCGGCAAGCCCTACGGGTTCGTTCCGCAGGACAACTGCGGCACCACCTACTTCGCGGTCAACTTCAAGGGCGTCAACCAGGCCGGTTTCGGCGACTACGGCGACGGCTTTGCGCCCAATGCCAGCTGCGCCGTGGCCGACGACTTCGACCACCTCCTGGGCGATGCCGCCGAAGGCCGGCTGGCCGCGGCGCTGCGGTTGCGCGACACCGGGTCGTGCACCGCACCGACTGCGTCCGCAAAGGCCGCGGACGTCTCGGGCCTGGAGAAGGCCGCCACGTCGGCAGAAGAAGGCGAACCCTTCCTGCGTCCCCGCTCGCCGCTGCGCGAAAACCGGCTGATCGACCCCGTGCCCAACCCGGGTTGATGACACCCTGACCCCCGCGCGAGGCCGACGCTCCGGCCTCGCGGAAAACCCCTAGCCGCACCCCATTGCCACGCCTGTGGCCTGCCACTTAGAGTTTGGCAAACGTTTGCGCAAAGGTTTGCGCAAACGTTTCCACTCCCTGGCGCCCCTCTGGAAACCGGGTTGAAAACCAAACACTTAGGAGAAACAGATGCGCAAATGGACAGTGAGGGCCTTCTGGCTCGTCGCCGTGGCCGTGCTCACGGCATGCGGCGGCGGGGGCGATGGTGGTGGCGGCATCGGCCTGGCGCCCGGGTACGCGGCGACGCCGGTGGCGCAGAAAGTCATCATCGACAGCGACTACAACACCATGAGCGACGACGGCCAGCTCGGCGTCATGGCCGCGCAGCTGCAGGCCGAGGGCAAGGTGCAGGTGATGGGCATCAGCGTCGTCTCGGGCAACCAGTGGCTCAAGCAGGGCGTGGCCGACGCGCTGATGTCGGTCGAGCGCCTGGGCGTGGGCCAGCGCATCGGCGTCTACGTGGGCGAGAACTACGCGCTGAACCACACCTTCGCGGACATCGAGGCCGAAATGAAGGCTGGCGCGGGCGGTGACGGCTACCTGGGCGCCTGGAGCGGCCCCGAGCCCAAGACCGACGCCGACCTCAAGCCCTCGCCCGACGGCTTCGCCACCCGCACCGTGGTGCAGCGCAAGAGCGCGGTCGATTTCATCATCGACACCGTCAAGGCCAACCCGAACGAGATCACCCTCCTGGCCATCGGCCCGCTCACCAACATCGCGCTGGCCGTGAAGAAGAGCCCCGACATCGTGCCGCTGATCAAGAAGATCATCTACATGGGCGGCGCGGTCGACGTGCCCGGCAACACCACCCACTTCGCCGAGTTCAACTGGTGGTTCGACCCCGAGGCCGCGCAGTTCGTGGTGCGCCTGCCGATCCCTCAGGTGGTGGTGCCGCTGGACGTGACCGACACCGTGTTCCTCACCAAGCCCATCTACGACCGCATCGCGCACCCGGCCAAGCCCACGGCCGTGACCGAGGTGTTCCGCAAGCTCAACGGCTACGGCTTCAGCGGCACCAACGGCTTCGAGAACAACCCGAACTACACGCAGAACATCTGGGACACGCTGGTGCTGGCCTACCTCATCGATCCGCGCTACGCCACGCAGACCGTCGAGCGCTATGTCGACGTGGTTGCCAAGCCCGGCGCCGCCGACAACGGCCGCTCCATCGGCTACACCACGCCGCCCGCGGGCGTGCCGCTGCAGAAGATGACCGTCGTGAAGAAGTTCGACAACGCGCGCTTCTTCGAGCTCTACATCGACCTGCTCACGCGGCCGGTGCCGATCACGCTGCCGGCGACCGGCTCGTAAACCGCCTGCCGTCCACAGCCTGCGCGACTGGCCGGAGCGCCGATACTCCGGCCCTCGAACAGGGAACACACGCATGCTGATCGGCATCGATATCGGAACCTCCGCGGTCAAGATCGTCCTGACCGACATGCAGCTGCAGGTCGTGGCCACGGTCGATCGACCGCTCAGCTCGCAGTACCCGCAGCCGCTGTGGTGCGAGCACGACCCCGACCAGTGGTGGGCCGCCGTGGCGGATGGCCTCGACGAGCTGGCGCGTACGCACCCGACAGCGATGGGCGGCGTGCAAGGCATCGGCCTGTCGGGCCAGATGCACTCGCTGGTGCTGCTCGACGCGGCCGACCGCCCGGTGCGCCCCGCCATCCTCTGGAACGACGGCCGCGCCGCCGCCGAGGCCGCCGAACTGATGCAGACCGACCTCGCCCTGCGCCGCGCCGTCGGCGTGCAGCCGATGGCGGGCTTCACCGGCCCCAAGCTGCGCTGGCTGCGCACCCATGAGCCTCACGCCGTGGCGCGCGCCCGCTCGTTGCTGCTGACCAAGGACTACGTGCGCCTGCAGCTTTCGGGCGAGAAGGTGACCGACGTCACCGACGCGGCCGGCACCTGGCTGTTCGACCAGGCGCAGCGCCGCTGGTCGCCGCAGGCGCTCGCCGCCTGCGGGGTCGATCCCGCCTGGTTGCCGCGCGTGGTCGAGTCGTGCGAGCCCTGTGCCACCGTGCGCGATGCATTGGCTGCGCGCTGGGGCTTGCCGCGCGGCGTGCCGATCGCCGGCGGCGCGGGCGATGCCGCGGCGGGCGGCGTCGGCATCGGCGTGGTCGGGCCGGGCGACGGCTTCGTGTCGCTCGGTACCTCGGCGCAGATCCTGGTGGCCGACACCGCGCACCGCCCCGACCCCGAGCGGCTGGTGCACGCCTTCTGCCACGCGCTGCCGCAGCGCTGGTACCGCATGGCGGCGCTGCTCAACGGCGCGAGCCCGCTCGCGGCGCTGGCGTCGTGCACCGGCGGTGCATCGGTCGGTGCGCTGCTGGCCGAGGTCGAGGCCGCGTACACCGGGCCGTCGCGCCTGCTCGCGCTGCCTTATCTGTTCGGCGAGCGCACGCCGCACAACAACCCCTTCGCGCGCGGCGCGATCGTCGGCCTGTCGGGTGCCACCACGCGCGCCGACCTGATGCAGGCGGTCTGTGAAGGCATCGCCTTCTCGCTCGCCGACGGCCTGGAAGCGCTGAGCGCGCAGACGGCGCGGCCCGAGCGCCTGGCGCTGATCGGCGGCGGCGCGCGCTCCGCCTTCCTGGCGCAGCTGATCGCCTCGGTGCTCGACGTGCCGCTGGTGCTGTACGAATCCGCCGACCGCGGCCCGGCCTTCGGTGCGGCGCGGCTCGCGCGGCTGGCGGTCACGGGCGAAGACCCGGCGGGTGTGGTCGTCGCGCCCGCCGTGCGCCAGGTGCTCGCGCCTGATGCAGCGTTGCACGCGGCCTACCAGCCCCGGCTGGAGGCCTTCCGCACGCTCTACCGCGCGATGGCGCCGGTCTGGGCGTCGGTGGCCTGACGAGGCGCTCGCCGGCTCAGTCCGGCGTGAGCCCGGCGGTGTCCACCACCTTCTTGTACACGTCGAACTCGGCGGCGATCTGCTGCGTGAATTCCTGCGGCGTGTTGCCGACGACGAAGGAGCCGGTGTCCTGGATGCGCTTGCGCACGGCAGGCTCTTCGAGCGACTTGCGCGCCGCCGCGTGCACCTTGTCCACCACGTCCTTGGGCAGGCCCTTGGGGCCCACGATGCCGTAGTACGCCATGCGGTTCACCGGCGCGAGCCCGACCTCCTTGAAGGTCGGCACGTCGGGCAGATCCTTCAGGCGCTCGGACGCCGCCACGACGATCGGGATCAGCCGGCGGTCCTTGATGAAGGGCAGCGCCGACGGCAGGTTGTCGAAGATCATCGCGACCTGGCCCGCGACGGTGTCGTTGAGCGCCGGGCCCGACCCGCGGTAGGGAATGTGCGTGACGGACGCGCCGGCCATGCCCTTGTACAGCTCCATCTGCAGGTGCCCGATGCTGCCCGTGCCTGCGGTGGCGTAGGCGTACTTGCCGGGATTCTTCTTCAGCACCTCGATGAAGCCCTTGTAGTCCCGTGCCGGAAAGCTGGGGTGGACCGCAATGACGTTGGGCGTGGCCGCCAGGTTGATGATGGGCGTGAAGTCGGTCTTCGGGTTGTACGGCACCTTGGGGTTGATGGCCGGGTTGGCCGCCGTCGTCGACACGGTGCCGATGCCCAGCGCATAGCCGTCGGGCGTGGCGCGCGCGGTCTCGGCGGCCCCGATCGCGCCGCCCGCGCCCGACTTGTTCTCGACGATGACGCTCTGCCCCAGGTGCCTGCCCAGGGGCTCGGAAATGACGCGCGCAATGATGTCCGTCGTGCCGCCCGGTGCGAACGGCACCTGCAGCTTGACGGGCTTGTCGGGATAGCCCTGCGCGTGGGCGGGCACGGCCGCTGCCAGCAGGCAGGCGAGGGCGAACAGGGTGGGTTTTTTCGGCAAGGTGTCTTCCTCCTCTTGGATTGATGGAATGGGGGGGGTGAGTGGGAACAGGTCAGGGGCGCCGCGGAATCAGGCAGCTCGCGTCGAGCTCGCCCGGGTCGTTGACGCCGAGCATCGCCATATTCCGGTCGACCTCGTCCCGCAGCAGCCGGATCGCGTGCGTGACGCCCGCGTGGCCGCCCACGGCGGCGGCATACATGAACGGCCGGCCCGCGAACACGGCCTTGGCGCCGAGCGCCAGCGCTTTCAGCACATCGCTGCCGCGGCGCACGCCGCCGTCGACCATCACGGGCAGCTCGCCCGCGGCGTCGAGCACCTGCGGCAGCGCGCGCAATGCCGGGGCCGCGCCGTCGAGCTGCCGGCCGCCGTGGTTGGAGACGATGAGCCCATCGGCGCCGAGCTGCCGCGCGCGGCGCGCATCGGCCGGATGAAGAATGCCCTTCAGGATCAGCGGCCCGCGCCACTGCTGCCGGATGCGGGCGATGTGGTCCCAGTGGATGTGGTCGCGGCCGGTCGTGTCGCGGATCGCGGTGCTCGAGAAAAGAGGCGCGCCGCGCGTGGCGAACGAGTTCTCGAAATGCGGCATGCCGTGGGTCACGAAGGTCCGGGCGAGCGTGCCGAGCAGCCAGCGCGGCCGCACGAGGCCGTCCCATGCCAGCCGCAGGCTGGGCCGCAGCGGCGTCGTGAAGCCGGCGCGCACGTTGTTTTCGCGGTTCGCCCAGACGGGAATGTCGACCGTCACGACCAGGTGGTGAAAGCCCGCGCCGGCGATGCGCGCCACCAGGCCGTCGATGCGCGCCGCATCGCCCGGCAGGTAGGCCTGGAACCAGGTGCCGGGCGCCGCCTGGGCCACTTCTTCCATCGGAATGAGCGAGGTGCCGCTCATGACCGCGGGAATGCCGGCCGCCTGCGCCGCTTGCGCAAGCACCAGGTCGCCGCGGTAGGCCGACAGCGCGCTGATGCCGACCGGCGCGATCCCGAAGGGCGACGCGTAGCGCTGGCCGAACAGCGTGACCTCCTGCGAGCGCCGGGAGACGTCGACCAGCACCCGGGGCAGGAAATCGTGCGCGTCGAACGCGGCGCGGTTGGCGTCCAGTGAGCGGTTGTCCTCCGCCGCGCCGGCGATGTAGCCGAACAGCGGGCGCGGCAGCCGGCGCTGGGCCGCGTGCTCGAAGTCCTGCAGCGACAGGATGCCGGCCAGGCGCCGCGGCGTCGCGGCAGCAGCCGCCGGGGCTTGCGCCGGCGCGGTGCGCGGGGCATCGAAGGCACGCGAGAAAACAGTCATGTCCGCCATCCAGTCAGTCGTTCGGTCCGCGCGGACTGTAGGCGTGCAGAGGGTTTTGAAAAAGCGAATTTATGGTAATTTGTCATTTCGCTTTTTTCGAAATGACTGAGGGGGACGGCGCATGACGCTGAAGCAACTGGAGGCCTTCTACTGGGCCGCGACCTGCGCCAGCTTCGCGCTCGCGGCGCAGCGGCTGCACCTGTCGACCTCGTCGCTGTCCAAGCGCCTGGCCGAGCTGGAGGTGTCGCTCGGCGCGCCGCTGTTCGACCGCGCCGGGCAGCGGGCCACGCTCACCGACGCGGGCGAGCGCTTCCTGCCGCGCGCCGCCGCTTTGCTGCTGGCGGCCGACGAAACGAAGCGGTCGATCGGCGCACCCGCGAGCCTCGGCGGCCGTTGCACCTTCGGCATCGGCGAACTGAGCGCGCTGACCTGGCTGCCCCAGCTCGTCGCGCACGTGGGGCGGCACCTGCCCGACCTGCGCCTGGAGCCGCACGTCAACTTCGGCTCGGCGCTGGACGAGCGCCTTCGCAACGGCGAGCTCGACTGCGCGGTGATCGCCGGGCGCTCACCGCACCACGGGCTGATCTCGTCGCACACCGTGGGCCAGGCGCATTTCGTGTGGGTGGCCGCGCCCGCGTTGGCGGGCAAGACCACGACCCTCGGCGCGCCGCTGCTCGCGCAACATCCCATCGTGACGCTGCCGACCGGCGCGGGCACCAGCCGCCTGCTCGACGAATGGCTCATGGCCGAGAACCTCGAGGCGCCGCACCGCCTCAGCTGCAACAGCTGGGGTGCCGTCGCCGGCCTGCTGATCGAGGGGATCGGTGTCGGGTTCCTGCCGGAAGGCTGGGCGCGCCTGCTGTCGCGCCGCGGCGACCTGCGCATCCTGAAGACCCGCCAGGCCTTGCCCGCGCTGACCTACACCTTCCAGAAGCGCAGCAACGACGAGCGCCATCTGCTGACGGCCATGCGCGCCGCGGTGCTCGCGTCCATCGATTTCTCGAAGGCGGCCCGCCTGCTCTAGGTGGAGAGCGTTAGAAGGCCTCGCACACGCGAAGCACCTCGGCGCCGTAGGCCTCGAGCTTCTTTGTGCCGATGCCGCTGATGCCCTGCAGGTCTTCCAGCGTCGCCGGTGCGCGCTCGGCAATGGCGGCCAGCGTGGCGTCGTGGAAGATCACGTAGGCCGGCAGGTTGTGTTCCTTGGCCACCTCGGCGCGCCAGGCCTTGAGCGCTTCGAAGCGCTTCTTGCCGGTGTCGTCGAGCGAGGCCGCCGCCGGCGACGGCGCGCCCTTGGCGACCTTCTCGCGCCGGGGCTTGCGCTCGGCCGGTGACGACACCGACTCGCGCAGCGACACCGAGGTCTCGCCCTTGAGCACCGCGCGCGAGCCCTCGGTGAGCTTCAGCGTGTTGAACGCTTCCGCGTCCACCGCCAGCGCGCCGGTGGCGATCAGCTGGCGCAGCACGCCGCGCAGCGCCACCTCGCTGAACTCCGCGCCGATGCCGAAGGTGCTGATGCGCTCGTGGCCGAACTGCTTGACCTTCTCGGTCGCCTTGCCGCGCAGGATGTCCATGATGTGGCCCGCGCCGAAGCTGATGCCGCTGAGCTGCTGCACGCGGTAGATGGTGCTCAGCAGCTTGCGCGCGGCATCGGTGCCGTCCCACACCTGCGGCGGGTTCAGGCAGTTGTCGCAGTTGCCGCAGGGCGTGCTCTTCTCGCCGAAGTAGCCCAGCAGGCGCACGCGGCGGCAGTCGCTGGCCTCGGCCAGCGAGAGCAGGGCGTCGAGCTTGCCGCGCATCACCTGCTTGAACTCTTCGCCGGCCGGGCTCTCGTCGATCATGCGGCGCTGGTTCACCACGTCGTTCAGGCCGTAGGCCATCCAGGCGTCGGCGGGGGCGCCGTCGCGGCCCGCGCGGCCGGTTTCCTGGTAGTAGCCCTCGATGTTCTTGGGCATGTCGACGTGGCCGACGAAGCGCACGTCGGGCTTGTCGATGCCCATGCCGAAGGCGATGGTCGCGACCATCACGATGCCTTCTTCGCGCAGGAAGCGGTCCTGGTGCTTCTGGCGCACCGCGGCATCGAGGCCCGCGTGGTACGGCAGGGCGTTGATGCCGGCGCCCTGCAGCGTCGTCGCGAGGTCTTCCACGCGCTTGCGCGACTGGCAATAGACCACGCCCGCATCGCCCTCGTGCTCGCGCTCGATGAAGCGCAGCAGCTGCGTGGTGGCGTCTTTCTTCTCGACGATGGTGTAGCGGATGTTCGGGCGGTCGAAGCTGGAGACGAACTGGCGCGCCTCCTCGAGCTGCAGCCGCTCGACGATGTCGGCGCGCGTGAGGTCGTCGGCCGTGGCCGTGAGCGCGATGCGCGGCACGCCCGGGTAGCGCTCGTGCAGCACGGTGAGCGCGCGGTACTCGGGACGGAAGTCGTGGCCCCACTGGCTCACGCAATGCGCCTCGTCGATGGCGAACAGCGAGAGCTTGCCGCGCTCGTTCAGCGAATCGAGCTGCGACAGGAAGCGCGGCGTGTTCACGCGCTCGGGCGCCGCGTACAGCAGCGTGATCTCGCCGCGCAGCATGCGGCGCTCGACGTCCTGCGTCTGCTCCCAGTCGAGCGTCGAATTGAGGAACGCCGCGCTCACCCCCGCCTCGTGCAGCGCGCCGACCTGGTCGTGCATCAGCGCGATCAGCGGCGACACCACCACCGACACGCCGCGCCCCGCGCGCTGCCGCGCGATGGCCGGGATCTGATAGCACAGCGACTTGCCGCCGCCCGTGGGCATCAGCACCAGCGCGTCGCCGCCGCCCACCACGTGCTCCACGATGTCCTGCTGGGCCCCGCGAAAGCGCGCGTAGCCGAACACGTCGTGAAGGATGTCGGCGGGGGCCGCGCTGCCGGAGCTGCTGCCGTCGCTGGAAGCGTCGAAGGGGCGGGGAGCGAGGGAAGACACAGGCGGGGGTGCGAAGGGCGGGAGAGGGGAGAAAAGGGCCGGAGCCGGGGCGGACGCCGATTGTCCCCCAGCGGCTCCGATATGACTGTGGCACGGCGTTTGCAATGGTGAACCCCGTCCCGGCACCCCTCTTGTCTAGACAGCAAACTTGGGCATTTCTCTCGGAGATGCACCAAAACAGGACTTTCGGGTTATCCTGTATAGACAAGTTGGGGCGCCTGGCAACAATGCGAGGCGTGCTGCCCACATCCCCCGGGCATGTATCGCCGAGTCACCTCTCTCAAAAAATGGAACCAGGAGTCCCCATGGTCAAGACGGTAGTTGTGAAAGTCGCTTCGCTGCTGGCAGCAGGTGCATGTGCAGCGGGCATGGCCGGAACGGCCGCCGCCCAGGACACGAAGATTTCGCTCGGCATGTCCGGCTGGACCGGCTTTGCGCCGCTGTCGCTGGCCGACAAGGCCGGCATCTTCAAGAAGAACGGGCTGGACGTCGAACTCAAGATGATCCCGCAGAAGGACCGCCACCTGGCGCTGGCCTCCGGCGCGATCCAGTGCGCGGCCACCACGGTGGAGACGCACGTGGCCTGGAACGCCAACGGCGTGCCGATCGTGCAGATCTTCCAGATGGACAAGTCCTACGGCGCCGATGGCCTGGCCGTGCGCAACGACGTGAAGAGCTTCTCCGACCTCAAGGGCAAGAGCATCGGCGTGAGCGCCCCGGGCACCGCGCCGTACTTCGGCCTGGCCTGGATGCTCAGCAAGAACGGCATGAGCCTGAAGGACGTGAAGGTGGTCTCGCTCGAGCCGCAGCCCGCCGCGCAGGCCTTCGTGGCCGGCCAGAACGACGCCGCCATGACCTACGAGCCCTACCTGTCGACCGTGCGCGCCAACCCCGCCGCCGGCAAGATTTTGGCCACCACGCTCGACTACCCGATGGTGATGGACACCGTCGGCTGCGCGCCCACCTGGCTCAAGACCAACGCCAAGGCCGCCGCCGCGCTCACCAAGTCGTACTTCGACGCGCTCGACCTGATCAAGGCCGACCCGGCCAAGGCCAACGAACTCATGGGCTCGGCCGTCAAGCAAAGCGGCGAGCAGTTCGCCAAGTCGTCGGCCTACCTGCGCTGGCAGGACAAGGCCGCCAACCAGAAGTTCTTCGCGGGCGAGCTCACCAGCTTCATGAAGGAAGCCGCGGCCATCCTGCTGGAGGCCGGCGTGATCCGCAAGGCGCCGGAAGACTATGCCGCCACCTTCGACGCCAGCTATGTCAAGTAAGGCCTTGCCGCAGATGCAACCGATGACCGCCGCCCCGGCGCGCGCCGTGACGCCGCCGCCCGCGCCTCCCGTGCGGCGTCGCGTGTTCGCGCCGCTCGAACCCATCAGCGCGTCCGCGCGCACGATGCTGGGGCTGGGCTTCTTCGTGCTCTTCGTGGTGGTGTGGGGCATCGCCACGCTGGGCGGCTTCGTGTCGCCCACCTTCCTGGCGAGCCCGATCACGATGGTCAAGGAGGGCTGGCTGCTCTTCACCGAGTACGGCTTCATCGGCGACATCGGCATGACCGTGTGGCGCGTGTTCGGCGGCTTCCTGCTGGCGGCCGTCATCGCGGTGCCGCTGGGCGTGGCCATGGGCACCTGGAAGACGGTCGAGGCCTTCTTCGAGCCCTTCGTGTCGTTCTGCCGCTACCTGCCGGCCTCGGCCTTCATTCCGCTGCTCATCCTGTGGGCGGGCCTGGGCGAAATGCAGAAGCTCTTGGTGATCTTCATCGGCTCGTTCTTCCAGATCGTGCTGATGGTGGCCGTCACCGTGGGCGGCGCGCGGCGCGACCTCGTCGAGGCCGCCTACACGCTGGGCGCCAACAGCCGCGGCATCGTGGCGCGCGTGCTCATTCCAGGGGCCGCGCCGGGCATCGCCGAAACGCTGCGCCTCGTGCTGGGCTGGGCCTGGACCTATGTGATCGTGGCCGAGCTCATCGGCTCCTCGTCGGGCATCGGCCACATGATCACCGACAGCCAGGCGCTGTTGAACACCGGCCAGATCATCTTCGGGATCATCGTGATCGGCGTCATCGGCCTGTTGTCCGACTTCGCTTTCAAGGCGATGAATCGCCGTCTGTTTGCATGGGCTGCACTGTGAATACTTACCCCCACACTCGGCACTCCGTGTCCTCGCTGCCCCCCGAGGGGGCGCTCGCGCCTAAGGGCGGCCTGTCGGCGCTCGGAAACCAACTCTCCATCCAAGGCGTCTCGCGCGTCTTCACCGGCACCAGGGGCCAGCGCACGCAGGCGCTGCAGCCGATCGACTTCGAGGTGAAGGAGAACGACTTCGTCACCATCCTCGGCCCCTCGGGCTGCGGCAAGTCGACGCTGCTGCGCATCGTGGCGGGGCTCGACTTCCCGACCACCGGCCAGGTGATGCTCGACGGCGAGCGCATCGAAGGCCCCGGCGCCGACCGCGGCGTGGTGTTCCAGAGCTACACGCTCTTCCCGTGGCTCACGGTGGCGCAGAACATCCGCTTCGGCCTGCGCGAGCGCGGCATGAGCGAAGCCGACCAGAAGGAGCGCAGCGAGTTCTTCATCGCCAAGGTCGGCCTGCGCGGCTTCGAGCACCACTTTCCCAAGCAGCTCTCGGGCGGCATGCAGCAGCGCACCGCCATTGCGCGCGCGCTGGCCAATGACCCCAAGATGCTGCTGCTCGACGAGCCCTTCGGCGCGCTCGACAACCAGACCCGTGTGCTGATGCAGGAGCTGCTGCTGGGCATCTGGGAGTCGGCGCAGAAGACGGTGCTGTTCGTCACGCACGACATCGACGAGGCGATCTTCATGGCCAACCGCGTGGCGGTGTTCAGTGCGCGGCCGGGCCGCATCAAGACCGAGATCGCGGTCGACTTTCCGCACCCGCGCAGCTACACCATCAAGACCTCGCCCGAGTTCATGGACATCAAGGCGCGCCTGACCGAAGAAATCCGCGCCGAGTCGATGGCCGCCGCGGAACATTGAAAGCACGATGAAACGCGACCTGCCGTCCCTCGCGCTCTATGCGCAAGTCAAGGATCACATCTCCCGCAAGATCCAGGACGGCACGTGGCCGCCCGGCCACCGCCTGCCTTCCGAGAACGAGCTGGTCGCGCAGTTCGGCATGGCGCGCATGACCGTGAACCGCGCCTTGCGCGAGCTCATGGAGCAGGGGCGCATCGTGCGCGTGGCCGGCGTCGGCAGCTTCGTGGCCGAGAACAAGCCGCAGTCGACGTTGCTGCAGATCGCCAACATCGCCAGCGAGATCCGCCAGCGCGGCCACGACTACCGCTGCGAGATGCTCGCGGTCGAGCGGCTCGCGGCCTCGCCCGACGTGGCGGCCTGGCTCGATCTGCGCGCGGGCGACTCGGTGTTCCACAGCGCCTGCCTGCACCTGGACAACGACACGCCCGTGCAGCTCGAGGAGCGCTACGTCAACCCGCAGGTCGTGCCCGACTTTCTCGAGCAGGACTTCACGGCCGTGCCGCCCAGCGAGTACCTGGTGCGCAACGTGCCCTTCGACCAGATCGAACACGTCGTCGATGCCGTGCTGCCCAGCGCCGAACAGGCCGAGCGGCTCGCGATGGCGCCCACCGACCCCTGCCTGCTGCTGACACGCCGCACCTGGATCCGCAACACGCCCGTGACCTGGGTGCGCTGCCTGCATCCGGCCTCGCGCTACAGCCTGGGCAGCCGCTTTAAATCCGACGGCAACCCGAGCTTCGGCTAGACAGACCGTTTTTTTCCACCCTCAGAGGCTTACGTTTTCTCTCGCAACCACTTGTATAGACAGGTTCACATGCCAAGCAATCACACCGCCACTTCCCACGCCACATTGACCCTCACGCCCGGCAAGGTCGACCTTGCGATGCTGCGACGCATCCAGGCCGGCGGCGTGCACCTTGCGCTCGACCCGTCGGTGCAGGACGGCATGGCCAAGGCCGAGGCCGCGGTGCGCCACATCGTCGAGAACGACGAGGTGGTCTACGGCATCAACACCGGTTTCGGCAAGCTCGCGAGCACGCGCATCGGCAACGACCACCTGGCCGAGCTGCAGCGCAACCTCGTGCTGTCGCACAGCGTGGGCACGGGCGAGCCGTTGGCCGCGCCGGTGGTGCGCATGATCCTCGCGACCAAGGCCGTGAGCCTGGCGCGCGGCCACTCGGGCGTGCGGCCCGCGCTGGTCGATGCGCTGCTGGCGCTGTTCAATGCGGGCGTCACGCCCAGCATCCCGTGCAAGGGCTCGGTCGGCGCCTCGGGCGACCTCGCGCCGCTGGCCCACATGGCCTGCGTGCTGATCGGCGAAGGCGAAGCCACGCTGGCCGACGGCCAGAAGGTGAGCGGCGCCGAAGCCATGCGCAGCATCGGCCTCGAACCCTTCGTGCTTGGCCCCAAGGAAGGCCTGGCGCTGCTCAACGGCACGCAGGTGTCGACCGCGCTCGCGCTGGCCGGCCTGTTCGGTGCCGAAGACGTGTTTGCCGCCGCGCTGATGTCGGGCGCGCTGTCGCTCGAAGCCATCCAGGGGTCGATCAAGCCTTTCGATGCCCGCATCCACGCCGCGCGCGGCCAGCCCGGCCAGATCGCCGTGGCCGGCGCGGTGCGCACGCTGCTCGACGGCAGCGAGATCGTGCCGTCGCACGCCGACTGCGGCCGCGTGCAGGACCCGTACTCGGTGCGCTGCATCCCGCAGGTGATGGGCGCCTGCCTCGACAACCTGGCCCACGCCTCGCGCGTGCTGGTCATCGAAGCCAATGCCGCATCGGACAACCCGCTCGTGTTCTGCGACACCGGCGAGGTGATCTCGGGCGGCAACTTCCACGCCGAGCCCGTCGCCTTCGCGGCCGACATCATTGCGCTGGCCGTGAGCGAAGTCGGCGCCATCGCCGAGCGCCGCCTCGCGCTGCTGCTCGACAGCGGCCTGTCGGGCCTGCCGCCCTTCCTGGTGCGCGACGGCGGCCTGAACTCCGGTTTCATGATCGCGCAGGTCACGGCCGCCGCGCTCGCTTCGGAAAACAAGTCGCACGCGCACCCCGCCAGCGTCGACAGCCTGCCGACCTCGGCCAACCAGGAAGACCACGTGTCGATGGCCACCTTCGCGGCGCGCCGCCTGGGCGACATGGTCAACAACACCGCGGTCGTCGTCGGCATCGAAGCGATGGCCGCCGCACAAGGCATCGAACTCAAGCGCAAGCTGAAGAGTTCGCCGCTGGTGGAAGCGGAATTCGCCCGCATCCGCCAGAAGGTCGCGTTCCTCGAGACCGACCGCTACCTCGCACCCGACATCGAAGCCATGCGCCTGTGGGCGCTCGCGGCCGACCTGCCGGCCGCGCTGCTCGACATCCTGCCCAGCCACTCGAAGTGATCCGTACCGACCACCACCCGACAAGGAGAACCACGCCATGAACGCACCCGACAAATTCGCCCTGAACACCCCCGCTGCCGGCACCGACCCGCGCCATGACCCGACCCGCGTGATCCGCGCCCCGCGCGGCACCGAGCTGAACTGCAAGAGCTGGCTCACCGAAGCGCCGTACCGCATGCTGCAGAACAACCTCGACGCCGAGGTGGCCGAGCGTCCGCAAGACCTTGTGGTGTACGGCGGCATCGGCCGCGCCGCGCGCGACTGGGCCTGCTACGACCAGATCCTCGCCTCGCTGAAGGAATTGGAAGACGACGAGACGCTGCTCATTCAATCGGGCAAGCCGGTCGGCGTGTTCAAGACGCACGCCGACGCACCGCGCGTGCTGCTCGCCAATTCCAACCTCGTGCCGAAGTGGGCCAACTGGGAGCACTTCAACGAGCTCGACCGCCAGGGCCTCTTCATGTACGGCCAGATGACGGCGGGCAGCTGGATCTACATCGGCAGCCAGGGCATCGTGCAAGGCACCTTCGAGACCTTCGTCGAAGCTGGCCGCCAGCACTACAACAACAGCCTCGCGGGCAAGTGGATCTTGACGGCCGGCCTGGGCGGCATGGGCGGCGCGCAGCCGCTCGCGGCCACGCTGGCCGGCGCCGTGTCGCTGAACATCGAGTGCCAGCAGTCGAGCATCGACTTCCGCCTGCGCACGCGCTACGTCGACAAGCAGGCACGCGACATCGACCACGCCTTCGAGCTGATCAAGCAGCACTGCGACGCCAAGGAAGCCGTGTCGATCGCGCTGCTGGGCAACGCGGCCGACATCCTGCCCGAGCTGGTCAAGCGCGCGAAGGCCGGCGGCCTCAAGCCCGACCTCGTGACCGACCAGACCTCCGCGCACGACCTGATCAACGGCTACCTGCCCTCGGGCTGGACCGTGCCGCAGTGGCAGGCCGCCATGAAGGACGCGTCGCAACACGACGCCCTGAAGAAGGCCGCCGCCCAATCGTGCGCCGTGCACGTGCAGGCCATGCTCGACTTCCAGGCCATGGGCATCCCCACGGTCGACTACGGCAACAACATCCGCCAGGTCGCGTTCGACGAAGGCGTGAAGAACGCCTTCGACTTCCCGGGCTTCGTGCCGGCCTACATCCGTCCGCTGTTCTGCGAAGGCAAGGGCCCGTTCCGCTGGGTGGCGCTCTCGGGCGACCCGGAAGACATCTACAAGACCGACGCCAAGATCAAGGAGCTGTTCCCCGACAACACCCACACCCACCGCTGGCTCGACATGGCGCGCGAGCGCATCGCCTTCCAGGGCCTGCCCGCGCGCATCTGCTGGCTCGGCCTGGGCGAGCGCCACATCGCCGGCCTGGCCTTCAACGAGATGGTGAAGAACGGCGAGCTCAAGGGCCCGATCGTCATCGGCCGCGACCACCTGGACACCGGCTCGGTCGCCAGCCCGAACCGCGAGACCGAAGCCATGAAGGACGGCACCGACGCCGTCTCCGACTGGCCGCTGCTCAACGCCCTGCTCAACACGGCCGGCGGCGCGACCTGGGTCAGCCTGCACCACGGCGGCGGCGTGGGCATGGGCTACTCGCAGCACTCGGGCGTGGTGATCGTGTGCGACGGCACCGACGCCGCCGCCAAGCGCATCGGGCGCGTGCTCTTCAACGACCCGGCCACCGGCGTCATGCGCCATGCCGACGCGGGCTACGACATCGCCGTCGCCACGGCGAAGAAGCAGGGCCTGAAGCTGCCGATGATCAAGTAACGCCGGCAGGCGCCGCAGGTGAAGTAAAAAAGCGGGTCACCCGACACCCGACACCCGAAGGAGACCCGACGATGACCCTCGATGCTTCCGACCTGCAGCGCCGCGTGCGCGAACGCGTGGACGACGCGCTGGTGGCGCAGTTCCAGCGCGACGGCGCGGTCTGCATCCGCCAGCTGCTCACGGCCGACGAACTCGCGCTGCTGCAGGGCGGCATCGAGGCGAACCTGGCGGCGCCCAGCCCGCGCGCCAAGGTCGCGAGCCGGCCCGACGACCCGGGCCGCTTCTTCGAGGACTTCTGCAACTGGCAGGAGATCGACGCCTTCGGCCGCTTCATCCGGCAGGCGCCGCTGGCGCCCCTCGCGCAGCGGCTCATGGGCTCGGACACCGTGCGCCTGTACCACGACCACCTGCTCGTGAAGGAGCCCGGCACGCGCCAGCGCACGCCGTGGCACCAGGACCAGCCCTACTACAACATCGAGGGCATGCAGAACGTCAGCATGTGGATTCCGGTCGACCCGGTGTCGCGTGCCGCCACGCTCGAGTTCGTGGCCGGCTCCCACAAGGGGCCGTGGCTCATGCCGCGCACCTTCATGGACAACCACGCCAAGTGGTTCCCCGAAGGCAGCCTCGACGACCTGCCCGACATCGAGGGTGCGCGCGAGCGCTTCCCCATCGTCGGCTGGGACATCGAGCCCGGCGACTTCGTCTGCTTCCACATGCTCACGCTGCATGCGGCCGCCGGCGTGGAAGGGCCGAACCGGCGCCGTGTGTTCTCGGTGCGATTTCTGGGCGACGACATCCGCCACGCGCCGCGCAGCTGGAAGACCTCGCCCGATTTCCCGGGCCTGGCCGAGCGCCTGCCGGCCGGCGCGCCGATGGACGATCCGCTCTTTCCGCTGCTGGTGCGCTGAGTCCGACCCGCTTGGTAAGACGAAGGTAGAAAGAAAAAACGCGCTCATTCCCATCGCGTGGGAATTCGGGCTTGGTCGTGAGAACGGCGAGCAAGATACTGCACGCCGCATCCACTTTCGACCGCCCAGCGATTGCCCCCGATGACGACCCCCCTTGACGCTCCCGCCCACAACGACCGCGCGCTGTTCGTGCTGTCGGTGCTGGCGCAAAGCAAGGCGGCGATGACGGCGGCCGAGCTGGTGCAGGCCACCGGCCTGTCGCAGAGCACGCTGTACCGTCAGGTCGCCACCTTGCGCCGCTGGGGCTTCGTGATGGAGTCCGAGGGCCGCTACTCGCCGGGACCGGTGAGCGTGCAGCTGGCCAGCGGCTTCGACGGCAACTCCGACCTCGTGATGGCCGCGCGCGCCGACATGCGCGTGCTGGCGCAGCAAAGCCACGAGAGCGTGGCGCTCGTCACCTTGGTGAACGAGCGCGTCGTGTGCCTGGAGATGATCGACAGCGAACAGTCGCTGCGCTGCTCCTTCGACCGCGGCCGCAGCGTGCCCGCGCGCGACGGCGCCAGCGCCAAGTGCCTGCTGGCCCACGCGCCCGACGACGCGCGCGACCTGCTGCTCGACGGGCTCGACGAAGGCCCCGAACGCCGCGCCGAGCGCGCCGCCGAACTCGACGCCATCCGCGCCGCCGGCCATGCCGTGACCCACGGCGAGGTCGATGCCGGCGTGTGGGGCGCGAGCGCGCCGGTGCTGGCCGCGGGCCGGCGCCTGCGCGGGGCGATCACGCTCATGGCGCCGCTCACGCGCGTCGAAGGCATGGAAGCTGCATTGGTCCACATGACCGTCGTCACGGCGGCCCGCATCTCGCGCGCACTGCAGTAGTCGTCGCTTTTTCTTTTCTTTCTCCCTCCCTCACCTCCACGAAAGCCCTCCCATGAACACCCGTCGCACCCTCGTCGCCGCCGCCCTGTCCGGCCTCGCCTTCTTCGGTTTCGCTGGCGCCGCGCAAGCCCAGGGCGAGCCGCTGCGCGTGGCCACCGACGCCACCTTCCCGCCGATGGAGTTCGTGGAAAACGGCAAGCGCACCGGCTTCGACGTGGAGCTGGTCGAGGCCATCGGCAAGACGCTGGGCCGCAAGATCGAGTGGATCGACATCGACTTCAAGGGCCTCGTGCCGGGCCTCATCTCCAAGCGCTTCGACATGGCCGTGTCGGGCATCTACATCACCGACGAGCGCAAGAAGGTCGTCGACTTCACCGTGCCGTACTACGCCGGCGGCCTCGTGGTCATGGTGAAGGACGGCAACACCACCATCAAGAAGCCGGCCGACATCAACGGCAAGAAGGTCAGCGTGCAGGTGGGCACCAAGTCGGTGGCCTACACCAAGGAGAAATTCCCGCAGGTGCAGCTGATGGAGGTCGAGAAGAACCAGGAGATGTTCAACCTCGTGGACATCGGCCGCGCCGACGCTGCCGTCACCGGCAAGCCCGCCGCCTTCCAGTACGTGCGCACGCGCGGCGGCCTGAAGGTGCTCGACGAGCAGATCACCACCGAGGAATACGGCATGGCCATCCGCAAGGACACGCCCGAGCTCACCAAGGCCGTGAACGGCGCGATCGAGAAGCTCAAGGCCGACGGCACCTACGCCGCGATCGTCAAGAAGTGGTTCAGCGCCACCGCCAAGTAAGCGCGCCATGGACTTCGATTTCTCGCCCGTCTGGCAGGGCTGGCCCGACCTGCTGCGCGGCGCGCTGGTCACGGTGGAGATCACCGCCTGCGCGCTGGCGCTCGGTTGCGTGCTGGGCCTGCTGGTCGGCATCGGCCGGCTGAATCCGAAGCGGCGCTGGATCTACGGCGTGTGCACCGCCTACGTGGCGGCGATTCGCGGCACGCCGCTGCTGGTGCAGCTGTTCATCCTGTTCTTCGGCCTGCCGCACTTCGGCATCCTGCTGCCCGCCTTCGTGTGCGGCGTGCTGGGGCTCGGCGTGTACTCGGGCGCCTACGTGTCGGAGATCGTGCGCGGTGC
The DNA here is from genome assembly GCF_059418385.1 of Variovorax sp. GW821-FHT09A10. Lineage (NCBI taxonomy): Bacteria > Pseudomonadati > Pseudomonadota > Betaproteobacteria > Burkholderiales > Comamonadaceae > Variovorax > Variovorax sp. GW821-FHT09A10. Next base: position 37,815 of record NZ_JBWKPT010000016.1, on the reverse strand, counting down.
GATCCAGTCGATCGACAAGGGCCAGACCATGGCCGCGCAGTCGCTGGGCATGACGCCCGGCGTGGCCATGCGCCAGATCGTGCTGCCGCAGGCCGTGGTGCGCATGATTCCGCCGCTGGGCAACGAGTTCATCGCGCTCATCAAGAACTCGGCGCTGGTGTCGCTCCTGACCATCCATGACGTGATGCACGAAGGCCAGAAGATCATCAGCGTGTCGTACCGCTCGCTCGAGGTGTACCTGGCCATCGCGCTCGTGTACTTCATGCTCACGGGCACCATGACCCTGATCCTGCGGCATTTCGAACAGAAGCTGCGCCAGGGCGGGTTGATGCGATGAGCGTGCAGCGTTTTTCGCGCGCGACCCTGCGCGCCACGCCCTGGAAGAACGGCGGCGGCACCACGCAGGAAATCGCCAGCTGGCCGCAAGGCGCGGGGCTCGACAGCTTCGGCTGGCGCGTGAGCATCGCCACCATCGCGTCGCCGGGCCCGTTCTCGGTGTTCCCGGGCATCGACCGCCAGATCATGCTGCTCGAAGGCGACGGCGTGCGCCTCTTCACGCACGACGGCCGCGTGTCGCACCGGCTCGACGTGCCGCACCAGCCCTTCGCCTTTTCGGGCGACGACCCGATCGACTGCACGCTGCTCGGCGGCGCCTCGAACGACTTCAACGTGATGGCGCGCGGCGGCCAGTGGCGCGCCGACGTGCAGGTGCTGGAACGCGCCGCCGACATCGCGCCCGCGCCGCACGGCGTGCTGCTGGCGTTGCGCGGCGAGTGGCGCTTGAATGACGGCGAAGCCCTGGGCGAAGGCGAGGGCCTGTGCTGGACCGACGCCGCGCAGGCATGGCAGGCCGCACCGGCGAGCGAGGGCGCGCGGCTGGTGGCCGTGCGCTTCGTGCCGGCCTGAGTAGCCAAAGAAAAAGGAGATGACGATGACACCCCCCAGCGAATTCCCCTCGGCCGACGGCCTGTGGACCGGCCTGCGCCTGGCGCCCGGTGCGGCGCCCGGCGTCACCTTGGCGCCCGACGCCGAAGCCGCCCTCGTGGTCGCGCAGGGCACGGTCCGCTGGGTCGGTGCGCGCGCCGACCTGCCCGCCGAGTTCGCGGGGCTCGCGCCGCACGACGGCGGCGGCGCGCTCGTCACGCCCGGCCTCGTCGATTGCCACACGCACCTGGTCTACGGCGGCCAGCGCGCCAACGAATTCGCGATGCGGCTCGCGGGTGCCACCTACGAAGAGGTGGCCAAGGCCGGCGGCGGCATCGTCTCGTCGGTGCGCGCCACGCGCGAGGCCGACGAGGACACGCTCTTCGCCCAGGCCGCCGCGCGCCTCGAGCAGCTGCTGGCCGACGGCGTGTGCGCCATCGAGATCAAGTCGGGCTACGGCCTCGCGCTCGCGCACGAGCGCAAGCAGCTGCGCGTGGCGCGGCGCCTGGGCCAGGCCTACGGCGTCACCGTGTGCACCACCTTCCTCGGCGCGCACGCGCTGCCGCCCGAGTACGCGGGCCGCAGTGGCGACTACATCGACCTCGTCTGCAAGGAGATGCTGCCTGCACTCGCGGCCGAAGGGCTGGTCGATGCGGTCGACGTGTTCTGCGAACGCATCGCCTTTTCGCTCGCGGAAACCGAGCAGGTCTTCCAGGCCGCGAAGGCATTGGGCCTGCCGGTGAAGCTGCATGCCGAGCAGCTGTCGGACATGGGCGGCGCGGCGCTGGCCGCGCGCTACGGCGCGCTGTCGTGCGACCACATCGAGCACCTGTCGGCCGACGGCATCGCGGCCATGCGCCAGTCGGGCACCGTGGCCGTGCTGCTGCCCGGCGCCTACTACACGCTGCGCGACACGCACCTGCCGCCCATCGACGCGCTGCGCGCCGCGGGCGTGCCGATGGCCGTCTCGACCGACCACAACCCCGGCACCTCGCCGACGCTGAGCCTGCTGCTGATGGTCAACATGGCCTGCACACTGTTCCGCCTCACCGTGCCCGAGGCGCTGGCCGGCGTCACCGTGCACGCCGCGCGCGCGCTGGGCCTGCAGGACACGCACGGCGCCATCGCGCCCGGCATGCCCGCCAACTTCGTGCTCTGGAACCTGCACGACGCCGCCGAGCTGGCCTACTGGTTCGGCCAGCAGCCGGTGCGCGCCGTGGTGCGCCAGGGACGCATCGCCATCGGAGCCACCGAATGACACACACGCTTTTCGCAGCCGATGCGCTGCTGCCCGCAGGCTGGACGAAGAACGTCCTGCTGTCGTGGAACGACGCCGGCCAGCTCACGCAGGTGCAGGCCGGTGCGCAACCGCCCGCGGGCGCGCAGGTGGCGACCGGCCCGGTGATCCCCGGCATGCCCAACCTGCATTCGCACGCCTTCCAGCGCGCCTTCGCGGGCCTCACCGAGCACCGCGCCGAACAGCAGGACAGCTTCTGGAGCTGGCGCACGCTGATGTACCGCTTTGCCGCGCGCCTCGGCCCGCAGCACATGGAGGCCATCGCGACCTGGCTCTATGCCGAGATGCTCGAGGCGGGCTACACCAGCGTGTGCGAGTTCCAGTACGTGCACCACGACACCGACGGGCGCCCCTACGCCGACGACGCGGCGCTGAGCCGTGCGCTGCTGCGCGCCGCGCAGAACACCGGCATCGGCTTCACGCTGCTGCCCGTGCTCTACCAGACCAGCGGCTTCGGCGACCAGCCGCCCACCGACGGGCAGCGCCGCTTCATCCGCTCGACCGAATCGATGCTGCGCCTGCTCGACACGCTCAAGCCCGACTGCGACGCGCAGGGCGCGCGCCTGGGCCTGGCGCCGCACTCGCTGCGCGCCGTGCCGCCCGAGGCGCTGCGCGAGGCGCTCGCCGGCCTGGACGCCATCGACCGCACCGCGCCGGTCCACATCCACATCGCCGAGCAGACGAAGGAAGTGGACGACTGCGTCGAGTGGAGCGGCCTGCGCCCGGTCGAGTGGCTGCTCGACCACGCGGCCGTCGATGCGCGCTGGTGCCTCGTGCACGCCACGCACATGAACGACGCCGAATACGAATACGCGGCCCAGAGCGGCGCGGTCGCGGGCCTGTGCCCGACCACCGAGGCCAACCTCGGCGATGGCATCTTCGACTTCGCGCGCTGGCGCAGCCACGGCGGCGCCTGGGGCGTGGGCTCCGACAGCCATGCCAGCGTCAACGCGGCCGAGGAACTGCTGATGCTCGAGTACAGCCAGCGCCTGGGCCGGCGCCAGCGCAACGTCGGTGCCAGCGCGGCGCAGCCGCACGTGGCCACCGCGCTCACGCTCGAAGCGGTGCAGGGCGGGGCGCAAGCTTCGGGCCGCGCGGTCGGCGGGCTGGCCGCGGGGCAGCAGGCCGACTTCGTCGTGCTCGATGCCCATCACCTCGCGCTGCAGGGCCTGTCGGCGCCTGACATGCTCTCGGCCCATGTGTTCGCGAGCCACCGCACCTCGGCCGTCGATGCGGTCTGGGTGGCGGGCCGCCCGCGCGTCACGGCCGGGCGCCACGCGCTGCATGGCGATGCCGCAGCCGCCTTCGTTGCCGCGCGCACCCAACTCCTCAAGGACTGAATTCCCATGGCCTTCACCACCACCGAACCGGCGTTCCGCTTCCGCCAGGGCACGCGCCCGCTGCTGATCTCGATGCCGCACGTCGGCACGCACGTGCCGCCCGCGCTGGCCGCGCGCTTCACCGACGAGGCGCGCCACGTGCCCGACACCGACTGGCACCTCGAACAGCTCTACGACTTCGCCGACGCACTCGGCGCCTCGGTGCTCGTGGCCACGCACTCGCGCTACGTGGTCGACCTGAACCGTCCGCCGGACGGCGCCAGCCTGTACCCGGGCCAGAGCGTCACCGGCCTGTGCCCGGTCGACACCTTCGACGACACGCCGGTCTACGCGAAGCCCGAAGACCACCCGTCCGACGAAGAAGTTGCCGAACGCCGCGAGGCCGTCTGGCGCCCGTACCACCAGCAGCTGCAGGCCGAGCTCGATCGCCTCACGGCCGCGCACGGCACCGTCGCGCTGTGGGACGCGCACTCGATTCGTTCCGTGCTGCCGCGCTTCTTCGAAGGCAAGCTGCCCGACCTGAACCTGGGCACCGCCGACGGCAAGAGCTGCGACCCCGCGCTGGCTGCCACGCTGCGCGGCATCGCCGAATCGGCGCCGGGCTACACCGGCGTGCTCAACGGCCGCTTCAAGGGCGGCCACATCACGCGCCAGTACGGCAACCCGGCCGGCGGCGTGCACGCGGTGCAGCTGGAGATGACGCAGTCGAGCTACATGCAGGAAGCGCTGCCCTTCGACTACCTGCCCGACGTGGCCGCGGGCGTGAAGCCGCACGTGCGCCGCATGCTGGAAGCGGTGCTGGCCTTCGTCGAAGGCGGTGCCCGGTGAGCGCCGCCATCCACGCGTTCGCGCGCCCCGAAGTGCCGCCGCTGCCGCCCTACAACGCGGGGCTGTCCTCGGACACCGTGCGCGCGCGCTACGGCGTCAGCGAGATCGCGCGGCTGGCGAGCAACGAGAACCCGTACGGCCCCAGCCCCGCGGTGGCGCGGGCGCTGGTCGACCTGGCGGCGCGCGCGGGCACCTACCCCGACGCCAACTCCACGGCGCTGCGTGCCGCCATCGCGCAGCGCACCGGTGCGCAGCCCGGCGAGGTGGTGATCGGCAACGGCTCCGAGGACATCCTGCAGATGCTGTGCCAGGCGCTGCTGTCGCCGGGCGACCGCGTGCTCACGCAGCGCCCGGCCTTCGGCCTGCACGAGATCTACCCGCGCATGATGGGCGCGCAGGTCGAGCTGCTGACGCTCACGCCGGAACTCGGCTTCGACGTCGACGCCTGGTGCGCGGCGCTCGCGCGCGGTCCCAAGGTGGTGATGTTGGCCAACCCCTCGAACCCGGTCGGCTGCATGTTCGATGCGGCCGACTTCGCGCGCCTGCTCGCGGCGGTGCCCGCGGGCACGCTGCTGGTGGTGGACGAGGCCTACTACGAATATGCGCGGCTGGCGCCCGGCTACCCCGACGTGCTAGCCCTGCTGCGCGCATGGCAGGCGGCCGGCGAAGGCCGCTCGCCCTGGATCGTGCTGCGCACCTTCTCCAAGGCCTGGGGCCTGGCCGGCCTGCGCGTGGGCTACGGCGTTGCGTCCGACGCGGCGCTGGTGCAGCTGCTCGACCGTGTGCGCACGCCCTTCAACGTGAACCTGGCGGCGCAGGCCGCGGCGCTGGCGGCCTGGGGCGACGAGGCCTTCATGGCGCAGGCGGTGGCGCGCACCGTGCAACAGCGCGAGACGCTGGCGGCGCAGCTTCGCGCCCTGGCCGGGTCGGTCTGGCCGGGCCTGCGCATCGCGCCGTCGGCGGCCAACTTCCTGTTCGTCGACCTCGGGCGGCCCAACGCGCCGGTCAACGAGGCCTTGCTGGCGTGCGGGATCATCGTCAAACCCTGGAAAGAGCCGGGCTTCGAGACCTTCATCCGCGTGTCGGTGGGCACCGACGCGGACAACGCGCGCTTCGTGCAGGCGCTGGCGGAGATCGCGGGCGGGCAAGGCTGACACTGGGGCCGGGTCGCCAAGACCCGCCTGCGCGCCGGGCCAGACCGGGGTTTTTACAATCGCGGACATGACCAAGCCCCTCATCTATACCCGCGGCCAGGCGCTGCCGGGCATCCTGGCCAACCGCATTGCCATCCTCGACGGCGCGATGGGCACGATGATCCAGCGCTTCAAGCTCACCGAAGCGCAGTACCGCGGCGAGCGCTTCAAGGACTTCGAGCGCGACGTGAAGGGCAACAACGAGCTGCTGTCGCTCACGCGCCCCGACGTCATCACCGACATCCACGAGGCCTACCTCGCGGCCGGCGCCGACCTCATCGAGACCAACACCTTCGGCGCCACCACCATCGCGCAGGAGGATTACAAGATGGCCCACCTGGCGCGCGAGATGAACCTCGAATCGGCCAAGCTGGCACGCGCGGCCTGCGACAAGTACAGCACGCCCGACAAGCCGCGCTTCGTGGCCGGCGCCCTCGGCCCGACGCCCAAGACGGCGAGCATCAGCCCCGACGTGAACGACCCCGGCGCGCGCAATGTCGATTTCGAATCGCTGCGCGCGGCGTACTACGAGCAGACCGAAGCGCTGGTCGAAGGCGGCGCCGACGTGATCCTGGTCGAGACCATCTTCGACACGCTCAACGCCAAGGCCGCGCTGTTCGCGGTGGACGAATATTTCGACAACAGCGGCCAGCGCCTGCCGCTGATCATCAGCGGCACGGTGACCGACGCCTCGGGCCGCATCCTCAGCGGCCAGACCGTCACCGCCTTCTGGCACAGCGTGCGCCATGCGCAGCCGCTGGCCATCGGCCTGAACTGCGCGCTGGGCGCGACGCTGATGCGCCCCTACATCCAGGAACTGGCGCGCGTGGCGGGCGACACCTACATCAGCTGCTACCCGAACGCCGGCCTGCCCAACCCGATGAGCGACACCGGCTTCGACGAGACGCCCGACGTCACCTCGCGCCTGCTGCACGAGTTCGCGGCCGAGGGGCTGGTGAACATCGTGGGCGGCTGCTGCGGCACCACGCCGGACCACATCGCGGCGATCGGTGCGGCGGTGGCGCCTGCAAAGGGGCGTGCACTCAACAGCAACGGCTTCTACAAAGAGGCCGCCTGACGCCAGGCGCCACGCGCGCCTTCGGCTGATTGACGGCTCCCCGCCCCGCGCCTACGCTGGGGCGCACAGGAGCCCCCCATGAACGCCACATCCTTCTTGCGCCGCGCTGCCTTGGGCGCGTTCGTCCTGCTGCTGCCGTTCGCGGCGGCGGCGCAGCAGGCTTTCACGCGCGGCGCGGTCAATATGCGCGCCGGGCCCTCGGGCGACTACCCGCTGGTGGCACGGCTCGGGCCGGGGCAGCCGGTCGACGTGGTCGGCTGCACCAGCGGCTACGGCTGGTGCGACGTGGTGCTGCCCGACGGCGGGCGCGGCTGGGTCTGGGCCAGGAACCTCGACTACGCCTACCAGCAGCAGCGCGTGCCGCTGGCCACCTACGGCGCGGTCATCGGCGTGCCCATCGTGAGCTTCGTGATCGGCAGCTACTGGGCCGACTACTACCGCGACCGCCCCTGGTACGGCGACCGGCGCTGGTGGGGCCAGCGGCCCCCGCCGCCGCCGATCGCGGGCTGGCGCCCGCCGCCGCCCGTGCACCCGGGCTGGCAGCCGCGGCCCTGGCCGCCGGGGCCTGGGTTCCGTCCACCTCACGGACCCGGGGTTCGTCCCCCGCACGGGCCGGGCATCCGGCCGCCCGTCGATCCGGGGTTCCGTCCGCCGCGCCCGCAGCCGGGCTTCCGGCCCGGGCCGCCGCCGGGCGTGTCGCATCCGCATCCGGGCGGGGGCCGGCCCGGTGGGGGCGGCGGGGGTGGAGGAGGGCGTCCGCACGGCGGGGGCGGTGGGCACGGCGGTGGAGGCGGGCACGGCCACGGCCACGGAAAGAATTGATCCGGCTCACACGGCCGGCGTCCCGATGCCGGCCGCCGCCTGCCGGTCGCGTGCGATCAGCGCCACGAAGCGCTGCGCGCCCAGGCCCAGCGGCCGTTCGCGCGACCACACCACGTCCACCCACAGGTCCAGCCCGTTGCTGAGGTTCTCGAACGGAATCTCGACCAGCGCGCCCGCGGCCACGTGCGGCCGGGCGAAGTTGCGCGGCAGCCAGCCCCAGCCCAGCCCGGCGGTGATCAGGCTCAGCGCGGCCAGTGCGTTGTCGGTGCGCCAGACATGCCGCGCGAACACGAAGCGCGGGTCGCTGGTGGCCAGGTCGCGCCCCGCGACCACGATCTGGCGCGTGTTCGTCAGGTGCTCCTCGCGCAGGCGCCCGCCGGCCGCGGCACGCAGCACGGGGTGCTCGGGCGCCATCACGGCCACCATGGTGTCGCTGCCCACCTCCTGAAAGCCCTCGCGGCCGTCGAGGCTGGGGCGCTCGAACACCAGCGCCAGCTGCGCCCGGCCGCTGTGCAGCAGCGCCAGCGCGTCGGCCTGCGGCGCGGCCAGCACCTCGACCTGCAGCAGCGGGTAGTCGTCGGCCAGCGCGGCCAGCGGCCCGCTCCAGGGCGCGGCCAGCAGCTCGGGCGCGATGGCCAGCGTGAGCCGGTCTTCCAGCCCCTGCGTGAGCGCCAGCGCCTGCACCTGCAACTGCCGCAGCTGGGCCGCGAGCAGCCGTGCCTGCGGTTCGAGCGAGCGCGCGGCCGACGTGGGCTGGGGCTCGCGACCGCTGCGGTCGAACAGCGGCAGCGCCAGCTCGGCCTCGAGGTTGGCGATGGCCATGCTCACGGCCGACGGCACCTTGCGCAGCGCCCGCGCGGCGGCCGAGAAGGAGCCGTGGTCGATCACGGCCAGGAAGACCTCGACGTTGTCGCTGGAGAAAGCCATGGCGTCCCGATCTATCAATAAAACTGAAACAAGTTAACTTTTTATATCAACTAAAAGCAAATAAAGTCCCTCCATCACAGTCAAACACACAGAGAAACAGTCATGCAGGGCCTTCAGCGTCGGATCGTTTACATCTCCCTCTACGAGGGCATCGCCATCGTGGCGGCCAGCGCCGGCCTGGCCCTGATGTCGGACGCGGGGCTCGGCCACTCGGGCCTGCTGGCCGTGGGCGCCTCGGTCATCGCGGTGATCTGGAACCTGACCTTCAACGCCCTGTTCGAGCGCTGGGAGTCGCGCCAGGCGGTGCGCGGGCGCAGCCTGAAGCGCCGCATCGCCCACGCCATCGGCTTCGAGGGCGGCCTGATCGCCTTCCTGGTGCCGATGCTGGCCTGGGGCCTGGGCGTGTCGCTCTGGCAGGCGCTGGTGATGGACCTGGGCCTGGTGGTGTTCTTCCTGGTCTACACCTTCGTCTTCAACTGGGCCTTCGACCGCGTGTTCGGCCTGCCGGCCTCGGCCATGGGCGAAGCGCAGCCTGCGTAAGCCTGCGCTTACTTAGTCGATTCACTTCGCCGGCTTGGACGCGGCGGCCGAGCGCATCGCCAGGGCACCGCTCAGGCGCAGGCGCTCGTTCTCGTTGAAGAGCGTCTCGCGCAGCTGGGCCCGCTCGGCCTCGGGCGCGCTGGCGTAGCGGTCGAGCCGGGCGTTCCATTCCTGGGTTTCCTGGTCGAGCGTGGCCAGGCCGCGCGCCACCTCGTAGCCGTAGGTCTCGCTGCGCGCGGCAAAGCGCTCCTGGGGGCTGGCGCCGCGCGCCTGCAGCGCCTCGGTCTGGCGCATCACGTCGAGGTGGGCCACCGCCTCCTTGCGCACCTCGCGCTGCGCGGGCGACAGCCAGGCCTGCTCGCTGTGCGCCAGCGCCGCCGCACGCTGCTCGGGCGTGAGGTCGGGGTTGGACAGCAGCTCCATCTTCTCGGCCATGAACCGGTCCTGCCGGATCTGGTCGCCGAACAGGCCTTCGATTTCCTCGGGCGCGAAGAACTGCCGGCGCACCGCCTCGCGCGCCTCCAGGCTGCGCCGCAAAAAGGCCGGGTCGCCGGGCGCGGGCGGCTGCAGGGTGCGCAGGGCCTCCTGCATGTCGACGTAGCGCTCCAGCAGGCCCAGCGCGCGCACGCGCCAGTCCTCGCGCAGGCGCTGGGCGAGCAGGGCGGGCGCGCGGGCCATCAGCGTGGCCTTGCTGTCGGCCTGCGCTTCGGCGAGCACCTGGTCGAAGAGGGTGATGAGGTCGCTGGTGAGCAGGGTGTCGGGGGCCGCCGCAGCTTGCGGCACCGGCGGGGGCGCGCCGGGCACCGCGACCGCCGCCGTGGGGCGGGGCGCGGCGGCCTGAGGCGCATCGACCGCCCCGGGGCCGAGCGCCAGCCAGCCGGTCCCCGCGGCCACCAGCGCGACGGCGCCGATGGTCAAGGCCACACCGCGCATGCGCAGCGTCCTCAGAGCCCCGCGCTCTTGAGTCGCGCGGCCTGTTCCCTGAACAGCTCCGGCGGCTTCTTCTCGTAGTACGGGAACTGGCTGCCGTAGGTGTTGCCGAAGGCCTGGTTCACCTCGTCCAGGTGGTTCTGGCGGTAGTCGCCCAGGTGGGTGCCCAGGCGCGTGGTGCAGACCGCGAGCAGGCCGTCGTTGGCCTCGCCGAAGAAGAACAGGCTGCCCAGCGTCGACAGCGCCGTGTCGCTCGGGTCGAACAGGTTGAAGCTGGTCGACACGCCCGACCACGAGTAGTAGCGCACGCCGTTGGCCACGGCCGCGCCGCTCTTCACGTCGCACGACGAGCCCGGCGCGGGGCGCCCCTGCGGGAACTTGGCGTCGAAGGCCGCGCCGCCCGCCGTGGTCAGCGAGGCCAGCGCGTTCAGCGGCACCTCGGGCAGCTGGCTCGGGTCCTTGCCCGAGAGAAAGCCGATCAGCCCCGTCAGCAGGCCGACGGCCTTCACCACCAGGGTCTGGCCGATGCCGCCTTCGGGCAGCTTGGCCAGCAGGTCGGCCACCTTCGAGCCGCCGTTGGCGCCGCCCACCGACGTGACCGAGGCCACCATGTCCGGCGCCACCGCCGCCACATAGCGCACCGTGGGCGAGCCCTGCGAATGGCCGATGAGGTTGAACTTGAGCGTGGGGTTCTGCTCCAGCGCGCGGATGGTCTTGAGCTCCTGCAGCAGCTGCTCGCCGCGGATCTCGGAGGTGTTGGTGCCCGACACCTGCGCCACGTACACCTTGGCGCCCGCGGCGGCCAGCCGGCCGGGGATGTCGTAGAAGTAGTCGACGCCCAGCAGGTTGTCGAAGCCCAGCAGGCCGTGGACCAGCACGATCGGGTACTTCGTCTTCGCCGTGTCGGAGGTGACGCGGGCCTCGACGCGCGTGGCGCTGTCGCCGGCGGCGGCACGCGCCGGTGGCGCATGAACCGCGAGGGCCGCGGCGGCCAGGAGGCCGCAGCTCAAGGCCACGGCGCGCATCGGGGTGGCTGCATGCTGCAACCGGACATTCCACTTCCTGGCCATCGGCGAACTCCCTTACGTTTGGTTAAAAACACGAACGTTCGTTCAGAAACGGTGGGCGCATTCTGTTGACACATGCAGGAATGAAAACTGGGGTTTTCCCAGGGCGCAATCGAATCGACCTAAAATGCGCGACTTCCCAAGGAGCGTTGCAGCGGTTCGCCACAGAGGCGAATCGTCAGGCTTGGGGCGACAACGACGCTCGCCTGTCCGACTCTTCCGCAGGTGAGGCCATGTCCCAGATTCCCGCATCCGTTTCCGCTCCCGTTGCTCCCCCTCCCATGAAGCTGTCCGGCCTCGAGCCGGTCGCCATCGGCCAGGGCACGCTGTTCGTCAACATCGGCGAGCGCACCAACGTCACCGGCTCCAAGGCCTTCGCGCGCATGATCCTCAACGGCCAGTTCGAGGACGCCCTGGCCGTCGCGCGCCAGCAGGTCGAGAACGGCGCGCAGGTGATCGACATCAACATGGACGAGGCCATGCTCGACAGCAAGGTCGCCATGGTCCGCTTCCTGAACCTCATTGCCAGCGAGCCCGACATCGCGCGCGTGCCGGTGATGGTCGACAGCTCGAAGTGGGACGTCATCGAGGCCGGCCTGCGCTGCATCCAGGGCAAGGGCATCGTCAACTCCATCTCCATGAAGGAGGGCGTCGACAAGTTCAAGCACGAGGCCAAGCTGGTCAAGCGCTACGGCGCCGCCGCCGTGGTCATGGCCTTCGACGAGAAGGGCCAGGCCGACACCTACGCACGCAAGATCGAGATCTGCGAGCGCGCCTACCGCGTGCTGGTCGACGAGGTGGGCTTTCCGCCCGAAGACATCATCTTCGACCCGAACATCTTCGCCATCGCCACCGGCATCGAGGAGCACGACAACTACGCGGTCGACTTCATCAACGCCGTGCGCTGGATCAAAGAGAACCTGCCGGGCGCCAAGGTGTCGGGCGGCGTGAGCAACGTGAGCTTCAGCTTCCGCGGCAACGACCCGATGCGCGAAGCCATCCACACCGTGTTCCTGTACCACGCGATCCAGGCGGGCATGGACATGGGCATCGTCAACGCCGGCATGGTCGGCGTGTACGACGACCTGGAGCCCACGCTGCGCGAGCGTGTGGAAGACGTGGTGCTGAACCGCCGCCCCGACGCCGGCGAGCGCCTGGTCGAAGTGGCCGAGACCGCCAAGAGCGGCGCCAAGGACGAAAGCAAGCGCCTCGAATGGCGCGGCACGCCCGAGCACCCGGTGCACGTCAACCAGCGCCTGTCGCATGCCATGGTGCACGGCATCACCGACTTCATCGTCGAGGACACCGAAGAGGCCTACCAGCAGATCCTGGCCAAGGGCGGCCGCCCGCTGCACGTGATCGAAGGCCCGCTCATGGACGGCATGAACATCGTGGGCGACCTGTTCGGCGCCGGCAAGATGTTCCTGCCGCAGGTGGTCAAGTCGGCACGCGTCATGAAGTCGGCCGTGGCCCACCTGCTGCCCTACATCGAAGCCGAAAAGCTGCGCGACGAGGCTGCCGGCCGCGACGTGCGCACCAAGGGCAAGATCATCATCGCCACCGTGAAGGGCGACGTGCACGACATCGGCAAGAACATCGTCACCGTCGTGCTCCAGTGCAACAACTTCGAAGTGGTGAACATGGGCGTGATGGTCCCGTGCCACGAAATCCTGGCCAAGGCCAAGGTCGAGGGCGCGGACATCGTGGGCCTGTCGGGCCTCATCACGCCCAGCCTCGAAGAAATGCAGTACGTGGCCGGCGAAATGCAGCGCGACGACCACTTCCGCATCAAGAAGATCCCGCTGCTCATCGGCGGCGCCACCACCAGCCGCGTGCACACGGCCGTGAAGATCGCGCCGCACTATGAAGGCCCCGTGGTCTACGTGCCCGATGCCTCGCGCAGCGTGAGCGTGGCGCAGAGCCTGCTCTCGGACCAGGCCACCGCGTACATCGACGAGATCAACGCCGACTACGAGAAGGTGCGCACGCAGCACGCCAACAAGAAGCAGGTGCCGATGTGGCCCCTGGCCAAGGCGCGCGCCAACAAGACGCCCGTCGACTTCGCGAACTTCGTGCCCACGGTGCCCAAGTTCATCGGCCGGCGCGTGTTCAAGAACTTCGACCTCACCGAGCTGGCCAAGTACATCGACTGGGGCCCGTTCTTCCAGACCTGGGACCTGGCCGGCCCGTTCCCCGCCATCCTGAAGGACGAGATCGTCGGCACCGAGGCCGTGCGCGTGTACGCCGACGGCCAGCGCATGCTCAAGCGCCTCATCGAAGGGCGCTGGCTCAGCGCCAGCGGCGTGGTGGGCTTCTGGCCTGCCAACACCGTGAACGACGACGACATCGAGCTCTATACCGACGAGACGCGCAGCGAAGTCGCGCTCACCTGGTACGGCATGCGCCAGCAGACCGAGAAGCAGGTGATCGACGGCGTGATGCGCCCCAGCCGTTGCCTGGCCGACTTCGTCGCGCCCAAGGACAGCGGCGTGAAGGACTACGTCGGCGTGTTCGCCGTCACGGCCGGCCTGGGCGTCGAGAAGAAAGAGAAATTCTTCATCGACGACCTCGACGACTACTCGGCCATCATGCTCAAGGCCCTGGCCGACCGGCTGGCCGAGGCCTTTGCCGAAGCCATGCACCACCGCGTGCGCACCGACCTGTGGGGCTACGCGCCCCACGAGGGCCTGAGCAACGACGACATGATTGCCGAGAAGTACCGCGGCATCCGCCCCGCGCCCGGCTACCCGGCCTGCCCCGACCACAGCGTGAAGGGCCCGATGTTCGACCTTCTGAACTGCGCGGACATTGGCATGACCCTGACGGAGAGCCTCGCTATGATGCCCGCCGCCAGCGTGAGCGGCTTCTACCTCGGGCATCCCGACGCGACGTACTTCAACGTCGGCAAGATCGGGCACGACCAGTTGCAGGACCAGGCCGCGCGGCGCCGCACGAGCGAATCGGAGCTCGAGCGCCTGCTGGCGCCGAACCTTTGAACCTGCCGGCCGGTCGGCGCGACCGGAGTGACCGGCCACGGGAGTTGATATTCAGAAGCTGATCTTTGCCGCCGCGCACTACGCCCAGTTCGCGATCTTCGTGATTGCCTGCTGGGGTGCCGGCCGCGCGGTGCTCGCGCGCCTGCGCCCACCGTCGCGCCGCGACGCCTGGCTCGAGGCGGCCATGTCGGCCGCGCTCGGCGTCGGCCTTTACATCTGTGCCTTCCAGGCGCTGGCCATCTTCGGGCTCTTTCGCCGCGAGGCCACGCTGGGCCTGATCGGCGCGGGCGTCGTGGCCGCCGCGTGGCAGTGGCGCGGCTGGCGTGCCGAGGTGCGCGCGCTGCGCGCGGCCGCACCCGCCACCGCGCCGTGGACCCGCTTCGAGCGCATCGCCGCCATTGCGCTGGCGCTGGTTGCGTTGCCCGCGCTGGTGGCGCCGCTCGCGCCGCCGGCCGCCTTCGACGAGCTGATGTACCACCTGCCCTACGCGCGCCTCGTGGCGCAGCAGGGCACGCTGGGCATCCACGACTGGCTGCGCTACCCCTGGTTCCCGTACAACTACAACCTGCTGTACGCCGCCGCGCTGCAGGTGGGCGACGACGTGCTGCCGCACTTTCTCAACGCGCTGGCGGGCGCGCTGTCGGTGCTGATGATCTTCCGCCTGGGCATCCTGCACGCCAACCGGCTCACCGCCTGCATCGGCGCGGCCATCTGGCTGGGCATGGGCGACTACGCCAACGCGCTGATCGACATGGGCGTGGCGCTGTTCGTGCTGTCGGCCTGCGTGGCGCTGTGGTGGTGGCGCGAATCCGAACCGCTGCGCGACGGCTCGCGCTGGCTGTCGCTGGCGGCGTTCTGCCTCGGCGTGGCGGCGGGCTCCAAGTACCAGGCGCTGATCTTCCTGCCGCTGGTGGCGCTGTTCGTGGTGCGCCACGAGCGCCGCGTGTGGCGGGCCTGGGCGCCCGCGCTGCTGTGCTTCCTGATCCCGTGCATCTACTGGTACGCGCGCAACGCCATCATGACGGGCGACCCCTTCAACCCGATCGGCGCACGCGTGTTCGGCTTCACCGAATGGGTGCCGGCCGACTACGTGCAGCAGGTGGCCGACGTGCGCGACCACGCCGAGATGCCCAACGCGCTGATCTGGTCGGTGTTCCTCGCGCCCTTCAGCGTGTGGTGGAAGCGCTCCGCCGCCGTGCGCGCGGCGGGCTGGTTCTGCCTGTACTCGGTGGCCGTGTGGGTCGTGACCTCGCGCTACCCGCGCTACCTCATGGCCTCGTTCCCGCTGCTCGCCATGACGGCCGCCGTGGGCTGGCAGGTGCTGTTCGGCTGGATCGCGACCGGCGTGCGCCGGCTGCGCGCAGCGCCCGCGGCTGTCGCTGCCGACGGTCCGCGCAGCGGCGCCGGCGTCGGCGACTGGGTCGTGGTGCTGCTGCTGGCCGTGCTGGCCGCCGTGTCGGTGGGCCAGACGGCCACCAAGGTGTCGATGATCTCGCTCACGCCCGAGGCGCGCGAGGCCTTCCTGCGCAAGCACGTGCCGGGCTACGGCGTGATGGACTATGTGCGCCGCAACGTGACGGGGCGCGTCTACCAGATCGCGCTGAACGAGGCGATCTACTACGGCCCCAATCCGATCTGGGGCGACACGCTCGGGCGCTGGCGCTACCGCGACTACCTGCTGATGTCGGCCGGCGACACGGCGCGCAAGCTGGCGGCCGAGGGCTTCACCACCGTCGTCATGTCGCCCGAGATGGTGAAAGTGCTCAGCGTGCGGCCCGACTTCGACACGTACTATGGCCTGCTGCACGAACAAGACGGCAGCCGGGCCTACCGACTCCTTCCGACGACCGCTCCATGACCGACCACCGACCTGCTCCCGTGTCCGCCATGCCACGCATTGCCGCCGTCATTCCCTGCTTCAACGAGGCCCTGGCCATCACGCAGGTGATCGAAGGCTTCCGCGCGGCACTGCCGGGCGCCGAGATCCACGTCTTCGACAACAACTCCACCGACGACACGGCCGCCGTGGCCCGCGCGGCCGGCGCGATCGTCACGCACGTGGCCGCGCGCGGCAAGGGCAACGTGGTGCGGCGCATGTTCGCCGACGTCGAGGCCGACATCTACGTGATGGTCGACGGCGACGCCACCTACGACACCACCGCCGCGCCGCGCCTCATCGCGCGGCTGGTCGAGGGCAATCTCGACATGGTGGTCGGCAGCCGCGTGGACGACGGCCAGGACGCGCTCACCTACCGCGCCGGCCACCGCTTCGGCAACTGGCTGCTCACGGGCACCGTGGCGCAGCTCTTCGGCGGCGGCCTCACCGACATGCTCTCGGGCTACCGCGTGTTCTCGCGTCGCTATGCCAAGTCGTTCCCGGCCCTGTCGCAGGGCTTCGAGATCGAGACCGAGCTGACCGTGCACGCGCTCGAGCTGCGCATGCCCTACGCCGAGGAAGCCACCGCCTACAGCACGCGCCCCGAAGGCTCGCACAGCAAGCTCTCGACCTACCGCGACGGCTGGCGCATCCTGAAGACCATCGGCAAGCTCTTCGTGAGCGAACGGCCGCTGCAGTTCTTCTCGATCGTCGCGGCCGTGCTCGCGCTCGGCTCGCTGGCGCTGGCCGTGCCGCTGTTCATGACCTACGCCCACACCGGCCTGGTGCCGCGGCTGCCCACGGCCGTGCTCGCCACCGGCGCGATGCTGGCGGCGCTGCTGTCCTTCGTCTGCGGCGTGGTGATGCACACCGTCACGCTCGGCCGGCAGGAGGCCAAGCGGCTGCGCTACCTGGCGCAGCCCTGCGTGCGCGAGAGCCTGCGCGCACGCTGATGCCGTCATGAAGATCGGGCGCGAGTTCCTCTCGTTCGCCGTGGCCGGCGTGATCGGACTCGGGGTGGACGTGACGGTGCTCTACCTGCTGGCGCCACTGCTCGGGTGGTACGGCGCGCGCGTCGTGTCGTTCCTGGCCGCCGCCACCACCACCTGGCTCTACAACCGCCGCTACACCTTCGCGGCGAGCGCGGCCGGCGCCGCCACGGGGCGTTCGGTCTGGCGCGAATACCTGGGCTACCTCACGACCATGCTGGCCGGCGCCGTGCTGAACTACGGCACCTACGTGCTCACGCTGCACTGGGTGGAGGGCCGCTGGGCCGCCGCGCTCGGCGTGGCGCTGGGCAGCCTCGCGGGCATGGGCGCCAACTTTCTCTCGGCGCGCTACCTGGTCTTCCGCTCGCACCGCAGCGGCGACTGAGGCCGCCGCCGGGCGCGTTCAGTGCCCGCCAGACACCACCACCGGGATCTCGGTCGCCGGCGGCGTGTTGCGGCTGCGGCCGCAGCGCACGAGGCCGTCGATCATCACCATGCCCACGCCCGGGATGTCGCCCAGCTGCACGCTTTCGAGCAGGCCCGGCGCGGGTGAATGCTGGGCGCGGTCCATGAACACGAAGTCGGCCGCGCGGCCCACTTCGATCAGGCCGCAGTTGAGCTTGCGGATCTTTGCCGTGTTGCCGGTGGCGAAGCAGAACACCAGCTCGGCCGGGATGTTCGCGATCGACGACAGCATCGCCACCATGCGCAGGATACCCAGCGGCTGCACGCCCGAGCCGGCGGGCCCGTCGGTGCCCAGGATCACGCGGTGCGGGCACTTCAGTTCGAGCGCGGCCTTCGCCGCCGCGATGGCGACCTTCTCGTTGCCGTTGTGCACGATCTCGATGGCGCGCGACGATTTCTCGCACAGCTCGCACACATGCGCCTCGGGCAGCGAGGTGTGGCCGCCGTTGATGTGGCCGATGATGTCGGCGTCGGCCTCGAGCACCACGTCCTTGTCGATCAGGCCCGAGCCGGGGATCGACGGACCGCCCGTGTGGATCGTGCTCTGGATGCCGTACTTGCGCGCCCAGGCGACCATTTCCTTGGCCTCGTAGCCGGCCTTCACCGAGCCCAGGCCCACTTCGCCCAGCAGGCCCACGCCGGCTTCGGCGAGCTCCTTGAAGTCGCTCTCGACCATGCCCTTTTCGATCACAGGTGCTCCGGCCAGCACCTTCACGCCGCCGGGGCGGAAGTTGTCGAAGGCGCGCTGCGCGGTGATGGCCAGCGCCTTCAGGCCGACGATGTCCTTGGGGCGGCCGGGCAGGTGCACCTCGCCGGCCGAAATCATGGTGGTCACGCCACCGTGCATGGTGGAGTCGATCCAGCCGATCTGGCCCTGGCGCGGCGTCCAGTCGCCGAACACCGGGTGCACGTGGCTGTCGATGAGGCCGGGTGCGACGCAGGTCTTCTTCGCGTCGATGACGGTGACGGCGCCTTCGAGGTCGCAGTCTTTCTCCTTGCCGACCGCCACGATCAGGCCGTCGTTCACCACCAGGGTGTCGGCGTCGAGGATGGGCTTGTCGATGTCGCCCGAGAGCAGCAGCCCTATGTTCTTGATGACGACCTTGCCCGACTTTGCGCCGGCTGCGATTTCTGCCATTTCGTTGTGTCCTCGTCGTGGGGTGGGGAAGGGGTTCTGTTGTCCGATGCCTCGTCCGCGCGCACGGTGCGCAGCAGGGTCTCGATCACGAAATCTTCCCAGTGCGCGACGGCTTCCGGCGACTCCATCGGCTCGCCGAGGAAGGCCGTGAGCGTGTGCCGGTTCGAGGTGTAGAAATAGCCGGTGGACGCGATCAGCAGGTAGATGTCGCGCGCCACGAGGTCGGTGCGGAACAGGCCCTGGGCCGCGCCGCTGGCAAGGATTTCCGAAATGATGGCCACCGCCCGCGACGAGTACTCGCGCGCCCGCAGCGACTTCGAGATGTGCCGGCCCTTGTGCAGGTTCTCGGTGTTCAGCAGGGTGACGAACTCGGGGTTCTTGCGGTAGTAGCCGAGCACGAAGCGGATGACTTCGGTGAGCGCTTCCACGGGCCGCGAGGCGTCGAGCGCAATGGCGGCCTCGGCGTCGTCCATGCGCTGGTAGATGCCTTCGAGCACCGCGATGAACAGGCCCTCTTTGCTGCCGAAGTAGTAGTAGATCATCCGGTCGTACGACTTGGCGGCCTTGGAGATCTTCTCCACGCTGCCGCCGTCGTAGCCGTACTTGGCGAACACCTTGGTCGCCGCCTTGAGGATGCTGTCGCGCGTGGCCTGGGCCGCGGCCTCGCGCACGCCGGTGCGGCGCTGGGGCTTGGGCTTGCTGACGGAGCGGGAGTCGGCCATCGTGCGCGCAGCGCCTCTTTGTCGGGTCTTACTTCTCGGCGAAGGCGCGTTCGACCACGAAGTCGCCTGGCGTGCTCGTGTTGCCTTCCTTGAAGCCGCGCTTTTCCAGGATGTGCTTCAGGTCGACCAGCAGGCCGGGGCTGCCGCACAGCATCACGCGGTCTTCCTCGACGTTCAGCGGGGGCAGGCCCAGGTCGTCGGTGAGCTTGTTGCTCTCGATCAGGTCGGTGACGCGGCCCTGGTTGCGGAACTCCTCGCGCGTGACCGTGGGGTAGTACAGCAGCTGCTTGGCGATCATCTCGCCCAGGATCTCGTGCTTGGGCAGGTGGTCGGTCACGAGGTCGTGGTAGGCCAGCTCGTCGACCTGGCGCACGCCGTGCACCAGGATGACCTGCTCGAACTTCTCGTACGTGTCGGGGTCGCGGATGATGCTCATGAACGGCGCCAGGCCGGTGCCCGTGCCGAACAGGTACAGGCGCTTGGCCGGCAGCGTGTAGTCGATGAGCAGCGTGCCGGTGGGCTTGCGGCCCACGATCACGGTGTCGCCCACCTGGATGTGCTGCAGCTTCGAGGTGAGCGGGCCGTCTTCCACCTTGATGCTCAGGAACTCCAGGTGCTCCTCGTAGTTCGGGCTCACGATGCTGTAGGCGCGCAGCAGGGGCTTGTTGTTGACCTTCAGACCGATCATCGTGAAATGACCGTTCGAGAAGCGCAGCGCCGGGTCGCGCGTGGTGGTGAAGGTGAACAGGCGGTCGGTCCAATGGTGGACGCTCAGGACGCGTTCTTCGCTGAATGCACTCATACGGAACTCAAGTGTTGGTTGAAGACAGAAAAGGGTGGCTGAGCCGAAATGCACGCCTTTGGGGCGTCCGCCATCGGCCGGCTAGCAACCCTGCATTGTCGTTGGTCGGAAAAACCCCGATGAACACCGCGAGAAAACACCATTGCAAGCATCGGGCCTGTTTGCTACATTGACCTTTGATGTAGTGAACGCAACATGAAAGTGTAGGGGATGCTACACAAACGAAAGCCGCCGCACAAGCACCTGCACGGCACGTTTGTTGCAAACCTCCGGGGCCTGAAGACCCGCTCCGACAGCACCACACCACGAGATCGCCCCGATGACTGAACACACCAAGACAGACGGACTGCCCGGCATCGACATGCCCCTGGTCGCGCAGGCCGGCGGCGCCGCCTTCGGCAAGGCGCCGCCGCGCAACGAGAAGATGAGCACCGCCAAGGTCGAGTGCAACGCCTGCCCGGTGCTGTGCCAGATCTCCGACGGCCGCACCGGCGCCTGCGACCGCTACGCCAACCGCCAGGGCGTGCTGGTGCGCGTCGATCCGGTGGTGCTGCTGCGCCGCACGCTCGCCAGCGAACAGCCGGCGCTCGTGCCCTTCGACCGGCCCGGCGCGGAAGTGGCCGAGGCAGACGCGACGCCCGACTGGAACGGCGACCTGCTGCACGCCGACGAGGTCTTCGTCACCGGCGTGGGCTCGTCCACCACCTACCCCGACTACAAGCCCGCGCCCTTCATCGTGGCCTCCAAAGCCCAGGGCGTCGACATGGTCACCGTCGTCACCGAAGGCATCTTCAGCTACTGCAGCTTCAAGGTGAAGATCGACACCGACCGCTTCCTGGGCGCCGAGCAGGCCAACGTGCGCTACAAGGGCGAGGTCGTGGGCCATGTCACCACGGCCGAGTACGGCTCGCAGATGCTGTCGCTGGGCGGCGTGCACCACCTCACGGGCGGCAGCAAGAAGGAAGGCCGCATGACGGCCGAGCTCATGCAGCTGCTGGGCAACAAGCAAGCGGTCGAATGCACCATCGACGGCGGCGCCAGCCTCGTCATCCAGGCCGGCAAGGCGCCCATCGTCAACGGCGTGGAAGAGCAGCGCATGCGCGTGGGCTGCGGCTCGGCGGCCGTGGGCATCTTCGCGCGCCAGTTCGCCGGCGTGGCCGACGAGGTGGTGGTGGTCGACGACCACATCACCGGCGTGCTCACCGAGCACCAGGCCGGCCGCTGCCTCGACATGACGCCCTCGGGCATCCAGATGCTGGGGCGCAAGTCGACGCCGGGGCGCTACTTCCAGGTCGCGAACCCCGGCAACGGCTGGGGCGGCACCGACATCGCCGACCCGCTGGCGATCATCGAAGGCTGGGAAGAGGGCGTGGCCCGCCCCGGCCTGCGCCTGCTCATGACCTCGACCACCGGCGAGCACGCGCAGTGGTACGTGCTCGACGAGGCCCTCAAGCCCATCGAGCAGCCCATGCCGCCCGAGGTGCGCCGCATCGTCGACCGCATCGGCGAGAACTGCGAGCCCTCGCTGTGCACCGTGCTGTTCCTCGGCGGCGCCGGCGGCAGCCTGCGCGCGGGCGTCACCGAGAACCCGGTGCTGCTCACGCGCGCCATCAAGCGCGCGCTGGTCAATGTGACGTGCGGCGGCGCGCCGGCCTATGTGTGGCCCGGCGGCGGCATCACCGTGATGGCCGACGTCATGCGCATGCCCGACAACAGCTTCGGCACCGTGCCCACGCCGGCCATCGTCGCGCCCATCGAGTTCAGCATGCGGCGCGACGACTACGAGGCGCTCGGCGGGCACATGGAACACATCTTCCCGCTCGAACAGGCGCTCGCGCGCGGTGCGTGGCAGGAAGACGGCGCACCGCTGGCGCGCCAATGGCTCGTCATCGACGATGCCAATCCGTGGCCCCTGGGTCATGCCCCCATGCTGGGCTGAAACCATGTCCGCTCAACGCACGGCGCTCGACGCGGGCCGCTGGCATTTCAACCACGGCCCGATCGACATCGTGGCCGAAGCGCACGGCGACCCGTACGCCGTCGCCGCCGCGCACGACGCGGCCTGGGCGCGCTTCGGCCATGTGCTCGACGAACTCGTGCGCGAGCTGCCGCAGCTGCGCCTGCCCGTGACCGCACGCCAGCGCCCGCGTGGCGTCGTCGCGCGGCGCATGTGGGACGCCTGCGATGCGTTCTCGCCGCTGTTCCTCACGCCCATGGCGGCCGTGGCCGGCAGCGTGGCGCAGGAACTCATCGCCTTCTACGACCGGCCCGGCATCGAGCGCGCCTGGATCAACAACGGCGGCGACATCGCGCTGCACCTCGCGCCCGGCCACACGGCGCGCGTGGGCCTGTTCTCCGACCTCGCGCGCTTCGACTGGCGCGACAGCGGCATGCTGACCACCGACGGCCAGTTCGAGCTGCACGCCGACCAGCCGGTGCGCGGCGTCGCCACCAGCGGCTGGCGCGGGCGCAGTTTCTCGCTGGGCATCGCCGACAGCGTGACGGTGTTGGCCGCCACCGCGGCGCAGGCCGACGCCGCCGCCACCGTGATCGCCAACGCCGTCGACGTGCCTGATGCCGCCATCCAACGCCTGCCCGCCAGCGCCTGCAAGGACGACAGCGACCTCGGCGACACCCTCGTCACCGTCGACGTGCCGCCGCTGGCGCCCGCGCAGGTGCACCATGCACTCGATGCGGGCGCGGCGTGCGCCCGCGTGCTGCAGAAAAGGGGGCTCGTGTGGGCCGTTCTGCTCGTTTGCCAGGGGCAGTGGCGGCGGGTGGAACCCTTATGCTCGAAGTCGCTGGACATCGCGCTGCCAGAAGCAGTTGGTTCAGTATTTGCTTAACGAAAAGCAAGGTTCTTTTTCATGATCGAAATCCGTCGCGTCTTCACCCATGTCGAGTACATCCACCACGAGTTCGGCCCGCGTGCCGAAACCCCGCTGGTGCGCGGTGCCATCGGCGCGGTGCTGACCAATCCTTTCGCGGGCCGCTACGAGCCCGACATCCTGCCGATGATGGCGCTGCTCGACCCCGTGGGCGTCGACATGGCGCACCAGCTGCACGCCGCCATGGACGTGCCGCTCGAGCAGATCGCCACCTACGGCAAGGGCGCCATCGTCGGCGCCGACGGCGAGCTGGAGCACGGCGCGCTGTGGCACGTGCCCGGCGGCTACGCCATGCGCGAGCTGCTCGGCTGGAAGGGCAGCCGCGCCGCCTACACCGCGGGCAAGGCCGAAGAGAAAACCGGCCAGCCCGGCAACGCGCTGTCGATCGTGCCCTCGACCAAGAAGGTCGGCCCGCCCGGCGCCGCGCTCGACGTGCCGCTCACCAACATCAACGCCAGCTACGTGCGCGGCCAGTTCGATGCCATCGAGGTGCGCGTGCCCGGCGCGCCGATGGCCGACGAGATCGTCTTCATCCTCGCGATGAGCACCGGCTACCGCGTGCATGCGCGCGTCGGCGGCCTGCTCGCCAAGGACATCAGCAAGTGGGACGGCCTGCGCTGACCGCACAAGACAAGAGACAAGACAACAAGGAACACACAGACATGACCGCCAACATCCGCAAGCTCGTCATTCAAGTGGACGAAACCCGCAAGGAAATGGGGCAGGACGTGACGCCGCCCACG
This sequence comes from Variovorax sp. GW821-FHT09A10, assembly GCF_059418385.1. Lineage (NCBI taxonomy): Bacteria > Pseudomonadati > Pseudomonadota > Betaproteobacteria > Burkholderiales > Comamonadaceae > Variovorax > Variovorax sp. GW821-FHT09A10. Next base: position 14,250 of record NZ_JBWKPT010000016.1, on the reverse strand, counting down.
CGCCGCGCCGTCGCCATCGCCGTCATCGAGAACCCGTACGCCGGCCGCTACAGCGAGAACCTCGACGAACTCATCGCCATCGGCGAAGAGCTCGGCGCGCTGCTGGGCCAGAAGGCCGTGAAGGCGCTGGGCATCGAGCCCGGCCAGGCGCAGAGCTACGGCAAGGCCGCCATCGTCGGCGAGCGCGGCGAGCTGGAGCATGCCGCCGCCATCCTGCATCCCAAGCTGGGCGCGCCGCTGCGCGTGGCGGTCGAGAAGGGCGCCGCGCTCGTGCCTTCGGCCAAGAAGCAGGGCACGCTGGGCACCGCCATCGACGTGCCGCTGGGCCACAAGGACGCCGCCTTCGTGCGCAGCCATTTCGACGCCGTCGAGGCCCGCGTGAGCGACGCGCCGCGTGCCAACGAGATCGTCGTGGCCGTGGCCGTCACCGACAGCGGCCGCCCGCTGCCGCGCGTCGGCGGCCTGCAGGTCAGTGAAATCAAGGGCGAAGACGGTCTTCGCTGACCTGTCATTGCATCGTCACCCGCATCGTGTTTTCTGTTCGAACTTCTAGGAGCTTCCCGATGAATCCATTGCGCCTTGCCTTCTGCGCCGCTTCCGTCGTCACGCTGGCCACCGCCCTCGTCCCCGCGCATGCGCAGGGCGTGATCAAGATCGGCGAAATCAACAGCTACAAGGCGCAGCCCGCCTTCCTCGAGCCCTACAAGAAGGGCATGGAACTGGCGGTCGACGAGATCAACGCCAAGGGCGGCGTCAACGGCAAGAAGCTGGAGCTCATCAGCCGCGACGACAACGCCAACCCCGGCGACGCCGTGCGCGTGGCCGAAGAGCTCATCTCGCGCGAGAAGGTCGACGTGCTGGCCGGCGCCTTCCTGTCGAACACCGGCCTGGCGCTGACCGATTTCGCCAAGCAGAAGAAATTCTTCTACCTCGCCGCCGAGCCGCTCACCGACAAGATCGTCTGGAGCAATGGCAACAAGTACACCTACCGCCTGCGCCCCTCGACCTACATGCAGGTCGCGATGCTGGTGCCCGAGGCCGCCAAGCTCAAGAAGAAGCGCTGGGCCATCGTGTACCCCAACTACGAGTACGGCCAGTCGTCGGTCGCCACCTTCAAGACGCTGCTCAAGGCGATCCAGCCCGACGTCGAGTTCGTCGCTGAGCAGGCGCCGCCGCTGGGCAAGGTCGATGCGGGCAGCGTGGTGCAGGCCCTGGCCGATGCCAAGCCCGACGCCATCTTCAACGTGCTGTTCGGCGCCGACCTGTCCAAGTTCGTGCGCGAAGGCAACACGCGCGGCCTCTTCAAGGACCGCGAGGTCGTGAGCGTGCTGACTGGCGAGCCCGAATACCTCGACCCGCTGAAGGACGAAGCGCCCAACGGCTGGGTCGTCACCGGCTACCCCTGGTACGGCGTGAAGACCGCCGAGCACAAGGCCTTCAACGACGCCTACCAGGCCAAGTTCAAGGACTACCCGCGCCTGGGCTCGGTGGTGGGCTACAGCGCCATCTACTCGATCGCCGCCGGCGTGAAGAAGGCCGGCAGCACCGACACCGAGAAGCTGGTCGCAGCCTTCAAGGGCCTGCAGGTCGACACGCCCTTCGGCAAGATCAGCTACCGCGCACAGGACAACCAGTCCACCATGGGCGCGTACGTCGGCAAGACCAAGAACGACGGTGGCAAGGGCGTGATGGTCGACTACGTCTACCTCGATGGCGCCAAGTTCCAGCCTTCGGATGACGAAGTGAAAAAGATGCGCCCTGCGGACTGACCGCACGGCTCCTGCAACGCGTCCGCCGCCGCTTCTTGAGCGCGGCGGGGCGCGGTGTCTCCAGTTTCCTCAGGGTCCCTCATGAGCTTTTCAGGCTTCGTTGTTCAGTTGCTCAACGGGTTGGCTGGCGCGTCTTCGCTGTTTCTGGTGGCGGCCGGCCTCTCGTTGATCTTCGGCGTGACGCGCATCGTCAACTTCGCCCATGGATCTTTTTTCATGGTGGGCATCTACACCGCGTACACGCTGGTCGAGAAGCTCGGCCCGAGCGTGGGCTTCTGGCCTGCGCTGTTGATCGCCGCGCTCGCGGTGGGCGTGCTGGGTGCGCTCATCGAGGTGCTGCTCTTGCGTCGCATCTACAAGGCGCCCGAGCTCTTCCAGCTGCTGGCCACCTTCGCGCTGGTGCTGGTCATCAAGGACGCGGTGCTGTGGCTCTGGGGCCCTGACGAACTGCTCGGCCCGCGCGCGCCGGGCCTGAAGGGCTCGGTCGAAATCCTCGGGCGCCAGTTTCCTTCGTACGACCTGTTCCTGATCGTCGTCGGCCCGCTGGTGCTCGGCCTCGTGTGGCTGCTGCTCACGCGCACGCGCTTCGGCACGCTGGTGCGCGCCGCCACGCAAGACCGCGAGATGGTCAGCGCGCTGGGCGTGAACCAGGCCTGGCTCTTCACCGCCGTGTTCGCGCTCGGTGCGCTGCTCGCAGGCCTGGGCGGCGCGCTGCAACTGCCGCGCGAACCCGCCACGCTCGAGATGGACCTGAACACCATCGGCGCCGCCTTCGTCGTCGTGGTGGTCGGCGGCATGGGCTCGCTGCCCGGCGCTTACGTGGCCGCGCTGCTCATCGCCGAGATCAAGGCCGTGTGCATCTGGCTGGGCGTGGTGCAGATCTTCGGCATCGACGTGTCGTTCTCCAAGCTCACGCTGATGGTCGACTTCCTCGTGATGGCCATCGTGCTGGTGTGGCGCCCCTGGGGTCTGTTCGGTCGGCCGCAGGCGCCGAGCCGCTATGTCGGCATGCAGGAAGAGCCGCTGCGCCGCCCGAGCACCGCCTACATCGTGGCCGCCGCCGGGCTGGCGCTGGTGCTGGCCGCGCTGCCGCTGCTGACGGCCGGCTCGCCCTACACCACGGTGCTGATGATCGACCTGCTGATCGCCGCGCTGTTCGCCACCAGCCTGCACTTCATCATGGGGCCGGCCGGCATGCACTCCTTCGGCCACGCGGCCTACTTCGGCCTCGGGGCCTACGGCGCGGCGCTGCTGGTGCGCGCGCTGCACCTGCCGATGGAGCTGGCGCTGGTGGTCGCGCCGCTGGTGGCCGCGCTCGGCGCCTTCGTCTACGGCTGGTTCGCCGTGCGGCTGTCGGGCGTCTACCTGGCGATGCTCACGCTGGCCTTCGCGCAGATCACCTGGGCCGTCACCTACCAGTGGGACAGCTTCACGGGCGGCAGCAACGGCCTGACCGGCGTGTGGCCCTCGGAGTGGCTGTCGAACAAGCAGGTGTACTACTGGCTCACGCTGGTGCTCGTGGGCGCGGGCGTGTGGTGGCTGCGCCGCGTGCTGTTCTCGCCCTTCGGCTATGCGCTGCGCGCGGGCCGCGACTCGGTGCTGCGCGCCGACGCCATCGGCATCGACGTCAAGCGCATGCAGTGGGCGGCCTTCGTCATCGCCGGCACCGTGGCGGGCCTGGCCGGTGCGCTCTATGCGTTCTCCAAGGGCAGCATCTCGCCCGAGAGCCTGTCGGTCGGCAAGTCGGTCGACGGCCTCGTGATGGTGCTGCTGGGCGGCATCCAGACGCTCGCGGGCCCCGTGGTCGGCGCCGTCACCTTCACCTGGCTGCACGACACCGTGGCGCGCAACACCGACTACTGGCGCGCGATGCTCGGCGCCATCATCCTGATCCTGGTGCTCTTGTTCCCGCAGGGCATTGCCGGGTCGATCAAACAGCTCGTCGATCGCTGGCGCGCACCGAAGCATGATGAAGCAGACGCCAAGCTCAAGGAGGTGAAGGCATGAGCCTCCTCAAAGTCACCAACCTCGGCAAATCGTTCGGCGGCGTGAAGGCCGTGGACGGCATCAGCTTCGAGCTGCCGCCCGGCGAACTGCTCGCGCTCATCGGCCCCAACGGCGCCGGCAAGTCCACCACCTTCAACATGGTGAACGGCCAGCTCAAGGCCGACCAGGGCTCGATCACGCTCGACGGCCACGAGCTCGTGGGCCGCAAGCCGCGCGAGATCTGGCGCAAGGGCGTGGGCCGCACCTTCCAGATCGCCGAAACTTTTGCCTCGCTCACCGTGGTCGAGAACGTGCAGATGGCGCTGCTCTCGCACGACCACAAGCTGTTCTCGATGTGGCGCCGCGCGGCCGACCACAAGCGCGACGAGGCGCTGGCGCTGCTCGACCAGGTCGGCATGAAGGCGCAGGCCGACCGGCCCTGCAGCGTGCTGGCCTACGGCGACGTGAAGCGCGTCGAACTCGCCATCGCCATGGCCAACTCGCCCAAGCTGCTGCTCATGGACGAGCCCACGGCCGGCATGGCGCCCCAGGAGCGCAACTCGCTCATGGCGCTGACCAAGGACCTCGTCATCCAGCGCGGCATGGCCGTGCTCTTCACCGAGCACAGCATGGACGTGGTGTTCGCGTACGCCGACCGCATGATCGTGCTGGCGCGCGGTCGCCTCATCGCGCAGGGCAAGCCGCTGGAGATCCGCGACCACCCGAAGGTGCAGGAGGTGTACTTCGGCAGCGGCAAGACCTTCGAGAAGATCGCCGAAAAGGCCGCCGCATTGGGAGTTGCCGCATGAGCACGCATGAACCTCTTCTCCAGGCCAAGGCCCTGTGCGCCTGGTACGGCGCCGCGCAGATCCTCTACGACGTCGACCTCGAAGTGCGGCGCGGCGAAGTCGTCGCGCTCATGGGCCGCAACGGCGCGGGCAAGTCGACCACGCTCAAGACGCTGATCGGCATGCTCACCAAGCGCCGCGGCGCCGTGCGCTTCCTGGGCCACGACATTTCGAAAAGCGAGCCGCACCACGCGGCGCGCCTGGGCCTGGGCTTCGTGCCCGAAGACCGGCGCGTGTTCACCGACCTCACGGTGATGGAGAACCTCGAGGTCGGCAAGCAGCCCGCGCGCCAGTGGGCCGACGGCACCGCCGCGCCGCTGTGGACGCCCGAGCGCCTGTTCCAGTTGTTCCCCAACCTCGGCGAGATGCCCAACCGCCCCGGTGGCCGCATGAGCGGCGGCGAGCAGCAGATGCTCACCGTGGCGCGCACGCTGATGGGCAACCCGTATCTCGTGCTGCTCGACGAACCCTCCGAGGGCGTGGCCCCCGTCATCGTCGAGCAGATGGCCAACATGATCCTCGAGCTCAAGGCGCAGGGCGTGAGCATCCTGCTGTCGGAGCAGAACATGCACTTCGCCGAGCTGGTCTCCGACCGGGCCTATGTGCTCGAGAAGGGGCAGATCCGCTATCACGCCACGATGGCCGAGTTGGCGGCCAACGAAGAAGTGCGCAGGGCTTACCTCAGCGTCTGACCGTTTCCTTTCCTCAACCACCGGAGTCCACACCATGCATCGCAGAACCGTCTTGAAGTCCGCCGCTGCCCTGGGGCTCGCCGGCAGCCTCGGCAGTTTCGGTCTCTCGTCCGCTTTCGCGGCCGGCAAGATCAAGCCCGGTGGAAAAGCCGCGCTGATCGTGGTCGATGTGCAGAACTGTTTTCTCGACGGCGGCACGCTCGCGGTGAAGGGCGGCAACGAGGTGATCCCGGTCATCAACGCGCTGGCGCCCGCGTTCCAGAACATCGTCGTCACGCAGGACTGGCACACGGCGGGCCATGCCTCCTTCGCCAGCACCTACAGCGGCAAGAAGCCCTTCGAGACCACCAAGCTCAATTACGGCACGCAGGTGCTGTGGCCCGACCACTGCGTGCAGGGCACTGAAGACGCCGCGCTCGGCAAGGAGCTCAAGGTGCCGACCGCGCAGCTCATCATCCGCAAGGGCTTCCACAAGGACATGGACAGCTACTCCGCCTTCGAGGAGGCCGACCACAAGACGGCCACCGGCCTGGCCGGCTATCTCAAGGCGCGCGGCATCAAGACCGTGTTCGTCACGGGCCTGGCCACCGACTTCTGCGTGGCCTGGACCGCGATGGATGCGCGCAAGGCCGGCTTCGAGGCCTACGTGATCGAAGACGCCACGCGCGGCATCGACCTCAACGGCTCGCTGGCCGCCGCCTGGAAGCAGATGACGGCCAAGGGCGTCAAGCGCATCCAGTCCGGCGACATCCAGGCCGGCTGACGACGACGAAGTCCGCGGCGCCGCCGCGGCAACACCCTCCGACGACAACAACAAAGAGACAGACGACGCATGAAGCTTTCGATTTCAAGGCGCACCCTGGTGGCGGGCGGCGCGGCCCTGGCCCTCGGCCCCGGCCTGCTGCGGCCGGCACGCGCGGACAACGGCGTGACCGACACGACCATCCGCATCGGCCAGTCGGCCGTGTTCAGCGGCCCGGCGAAAGACTTCGGCGTCGACTACCGCGCGGGCATCCAGCTGTACTTCGACCGCGTCAACAAGTCGGGCGGCATCCACGGCCGCAAGATCGAACTCGTCACCTACGACGACGCCTACGAGCCCGCGAAGACGGCCGTCAACACCGCCAAGCTGATCGACGAGGACAAGGTCTTCGCGCTCACCGGCTACGTCGCCACGGGCAACCTCGCGGCCGCGATGCCGCTGGCCGAGAAGGCAGGCGTGCCGATGTTCGCGCCGCTGGTGGGCACCACGTCCTTCCGCACCAAGACCAACCGCTACCTGTTCCACGTGCGCGCGGGCTACGACCTGGAACTGCGCAAGATCATCAGCCACCTCTCGACCCTGGGCATCCAGTCGATCGCCGTGGTCTACCAGGACAGCGCCTTCGGCAAGTCGAACCTCGCCACCTGCGAGCAGCTGGCCGCCGAGTACAAGGTGAAGGTGGTGCAGACGCTGCCCATGGCCATCGCGGCCGAGGACGCCAAGCAGGTGATCGGCGGGCTGGCCGAGGGCCGCCCCGGCGCCGTCGTGATGATCATGGCCGGTCGCATGACCGAGGTCTTCATCCGCGACTACCGCGCGAGCGGCGCGGCCGCGCCGCTGTACACGCTGTCGGTCGGCATCACCGATGCGGCCGGCTCCGCCAAGCGGCTGGACGGCAAGCTCGCCGGGCTGGTCACGGCCAGCATCGTGCCGCCGCCCGGTGCGCAGCGCGTGCCCATCGTGGCCGACTACCAGCGCGACCGCGCCGAGTTCGGCCAGAAGATCGACAGCTACACCGCGCTGGAGGGCTACATCGTCGCGCGTGTGATGGCCGAGGGCCTGCGCCGCGCGGGCAAGGCACTCACGCGCGACAGCTTCATCGCCGGGCTCGAGAGCATCGGCAGCACGCGCTTCGGCGACTTCCCCGTCGACTACAGCGCGAAGAACCACAACGGCTCGACCTTCGTGGACCTGGAGATGTACACCCGTGACGGCCAGTTGCGGCGCTGAGCCGCTGCACCTGCAGGTCAACGGCCGGGCGCACACGCTCGCCGGCGTGCCGCGCGAAGCCACGCTGCTGCACCTGCTGCGCAACGACCTGGGGCTCAACGGGCCCAAGTACGGCTGCGGGCTCGGGCAGTGCGGCGCGTGCACGGTGCACGTCGACGGCGTGGCCGCGCGGTCCTGCGTGATTCCGGCGCATGGCGTGGCGGGGCGCCACATCACGACGTTGGAAGGCCTGGGCATGCGCGGGCGCTGGCATCCGGTGCAGGCCGCGTTTGAAGACGCGCAGGCTGCGCAGTGTGGCTACTGCCTCAACGGCATGGTCATGCAGGCGGCGGCGCTGCTCGCGCGTGACCCCAACGCGAGTGAGGCGCGCATCCGCAGCGAGCTCTCGGGCAACCTGTGCCGCTGCGGCACGCACATCGAGATCCTCGACGCCGTGCAGCGTGCCGCCGTGCGCCTGCGTGCGGCCCCGCCGGACGCCCCCGCCGCATGACGCGCCGCGCCGACCTGCCGCAGACGCGCGCGGAATTCCTGGCCGCCGACGGCGTGCTGCTGGTGGTGCGCGAAGCGCCGCCCCCGCCGCCACCGGCCAAGGGCCAGCCCGCCTTCATCGCCAGCCACCCCAGCGAAGGCGACGAGGTGCTGCTCGCGCTGTGGGACGACGGCAGCGTCTCCGCGCTCAACGGCCACGTCGACCTGGGCACCGGCATCCAGACCGCGCTGGCGCAGATCGTGGCCGAGGAGCTCGACCTCGGCATGCCCTGCGTGCGCATGATGCTCGGCGACACCGCGCGCGTGCCCAACCAGGGCGCGACCATCGCGAGCGCGTCGATCCAGATCCACGCGCAGCCGCTGCGGCTGGCCGCGGCGCAGGCACGCGCGTGGCTGCTCGCGCGCGCGGCCGAGCGGCTGGGCGTGGCCGTCGATGCGCTGCAGGTGCGCAACGGCGTGGTGCGCGTCGCGGAGACGCCGGACCGGCACATCAACTACGCGGACCTCGTGGCGCACCAGCGCACCGTGCTGCGCCTGGACCTCGACGCGACACCCAAGAACCCCGCCGACTACCGCCTCGTCGGCACGCGCCAGGCGCGCGTCGACATCCCGGCCAAGCTCGCGGGCGACCTCGTGTTCGTGCACGACATGCGCGTGCCCGGCATGCTGCACGGCCGCGTGGTGCGCCCGCCGTACGCGGGCGCGGACCACGGCGAGTTCATCGGCAACACGCTGGAGTCGGTCGACGAAGCGTCGATCGCCCACATCCCCGGCATCCGCGCCGTGGTCGTGGTGCGCGACTTCGTCGGCATCGTCGCCGAGCGCGAGGAGCACGCCGAGCAGGCGATGCGCGAGCTGCGCGTGACCTGGAAGCCCTGGCCCGGCATGCCCGACCTGCGCGACGTGGCGCAGGCCCTGCGCGACAACCCGTCGACGCAGCGCCTGCTGGTCGACGAAGGCGATGTCGACGGCGCCATGGCCGCCGCCGCGCAGCCGATGCAGCGCACCTACGTGTGGCCCTACCAGATGCATGCGTCCATCGGCCCCTCGTGCGCGCTGGCCGAGTGGCAGCCCGCCGACGGCAGCGGCATGCAGCTGCGCTGCTGGGCCGGGTCGCAGAACCCGCACGTCCTGCGCGCCGATCTTGCGAAGTTGATGGGCGTGGACGACGTGCATGTCGACGTCGTGCGCATGGAGGCCGCGGGCTGCTACGGCCGCAACGGCGCCGACGACGTGGCGGCCGATGCCGCGCTGCTCGCGCGCGCCGTGGGCGCGCCGGTGCGCGTGCAGCTCTCGCGCGAGCAGGAGCATGCGTGGGAGCCCAAGGGCGCCGCGCAGCTCATGGAGATCGACGGCGGGCTCATGGCCGACGGTCGCGTCGCCGCCTACGACTTCGAAACCTCTTATCCGTCGAACGGCGCGCCCACGCTGGCGTTGCTGCTCACGCGCACGGTCGAGCCCGTGGCGCAGGCCTACGAGATGGGCGACCGCACCGCGCGCCCACCGTACCGCTACGACAACCTGCGCGTGAAGGTCAACGACATGGCGCCGATCGTGCGCGCCTCGTGGCTGCGCGGCGTGTCGGCGCTGCCGAGTTCGTTCGCGCACGAGTCGTACATCGACGAGCTGGCCACGGCGGCGGGTGTCGACCCCGTGCAGTTCCGCCTGCGGCACCTGGACGATCCGCGCGCGGTCGAGCTCGTGCAGGCCACCGCGCAGAAGGCCGGCTGGCGCATGCGCACCGGGCCGCAGGAGAACGCCGACGGCGGGCTGGGCGAAGGCGGCGACATCCTCTTCGGCCAGGGCTTCGCGTACGCGCGCTACATCCACAGCAAGTGGCCGGGCTTCGGCGCGGCGTGGGCCGCGTGGGTGGCCGATGTGGAAGTCAATCGAAAGACCGGCGAGGTGCATGTGCGCCGCGTCGTGGTGGGGCACGACGCGGGCTTGCTGGTCAATCCGGCGGGCGTCGAGCACCAGGTGCATGGCAACGTGATCCAGACCACGAGCCGCGCGCTGATGGAAGAGGTGAAGTTCGCGCCGCAGCAAGGTGCTGCTGCTGGCGGTGCGCAGTTGCCGGGCGTATTGCCGACCGGCGTGGTCGCGAGCCGCGAGTGGGGCAGCTACCCGATCCTCAATTTCCGCGACGTGCCGGTGATCGAGGTGATGCACATGCCGCGCCCCGGCGAGCCCTCGCTGGGCGCGGGCGAGTCATCGTCGGTGCCGGGCACGGCAGCGATCGCGAATGCGATCTTCGATGCGACCGGCGTGCGGTTCCGCTCGCCGCCGTTCACACCCGAGACAGTGCTGGCCGAGTTGAACAAGGTTTTGCTCCCTCCCCCTCTGGGGGAGGGCGGGGGTGGGGGCGAGCGGCGCTGGAGTGGTGACGCTGCCGTGCCCCCATCCCAACCTTCCCCCAGAGGGGGAAGGAGCAATGCACCGTGGCCTCAGCGCAAGGGCCTATGGGCCACCGGCGCCGCGCTCTTCATCGGCGGCCTCGGCGTCATCGCCGGCCTGCTCGGCTGGCGCTCGGCCATCGCGCCGGTGTCGCTCAGCGCACCGGTCTACAGCGAGTCCACCATCGAACGCGGCCGCGTGCTCGCCGCGCTCGGCGACTGCGCCGTGTGCCACACCGCGCCGGGCGGCGCACCCAACGCCGGTGGCCGCGCGATGGACACGCCCTTCGGCACGCTCTACACCACCAACCTCACGCCCGATGCCGAGACGGGCCTGGGCCGCTGGTCGTTCAGCGCCTTCCAGCGCGCGATGCGCGAAGGCGTCTCGCGCGACGGTCACCACCTGTACCCCGCGTTCCCCTACACCGCCTTCGCGAAGACCAGCGACGACGACCTGCAGGCGCTCTATGCGTACTTCATGTCGATGCCGGCGGTGCGTGCACCAACGCCCAAGTCCGAACTCACGTTCCCGTTCAACCTGCGCCCGCTGATGGCCGGCTGGAACGCGCTGTTCCACGACCCCGCGCCGCTTCCGCCCGTGCCCACGCAGAGCGCCGAATGGAACCGCGGTGCCTACCTCGTCAACGGCCTGGGCCATTGCGGCGCCTGCCACACACCGCGCAACGCGCTCGGCGCGGAGCAGGGCGGCAGCGCGTTCCTCTCGGGCGCGATGGTCGATGGCTGGGAGGCGCCCGCGCTCACGCAGCTGTCGAAAGCCGCCGTGCCGTGGGACACCGACGCGCTGTACCGCTACCTGCGCAATGGCCACTCGCCGCGCCACGGCATCGCGGGCGGCCCGATGGCCGAGGTGGTGCGCGAACTCGCGCAGGTGCCCGACGCCGACGTGCGCGCAATGGCCGTCTACCTCGGCTCGTTCAATCCCGAGCCGGTCGCGCAGCCGCAGGCGCTTGCGCAGCAGGCCATCGACAACGCGGCGCGCACGCAAGGCCAGCTGCTCGGCCCCGCGCAGCGCATGTTCGACAGCGCCTGCGCCTCGTGCCACCACGACGGCGACGGCCCCACGCTGCTGGGCGTGAACACGCCGCTCGCACTCAACAGCAGCCTCACGAGCACACGGCCCGACAACCTGCTGCGCACCATCCTCGATGGCGTGCGTGCGCCCGCGCACCGCGACATCGGCTTCATGCCCGCATTCCGCGACGCGCTCGACGACCGCCAGATCGCCGACCTCGCCGGCTACATGCGCGCACGCTTCGCGCCGCAGGAAGCGCCGTGGACGAACCTGCCCGCCGAGGTGGCGCGCGTGCGGGCCACGCCGGGCCACTGACACACGGCGGTTCCCGAGGCGCGGCTACGATGGCGCGCAGACCCTATTCACGGAGACACAACGCCATGCCTTTGGACCTTTCGACCGCTTCCAGCCTGCCCCGCGACGCCGAGCGCGCCACCCTTGTCGGCCGCCTCTGGCAACCCGGCGTGGGCCCGGTGCTGGTGGCCGTGCAGGGCGATGGCCTGCACGACCTGTCGAAGCTCGCGCCCACCATGAGCGACCTGCTCGAAGGCAAGGGCTCGCCAGCCGAAGCCGTGCGCGCGGCATTGCAAGCGGGCACCGCGCCGCGCATCGCCGCACTCGATGCCGTGCTGGCCAACAGCGACGAAAGCACGCGCGACAGTGGCCAGCCCTGGCTGCTCGCACCCTGCGACCTGCAGGTCGTGAAGGCCAGCGGCGTGACCTTCGTCGCGAGCCTGCTCGAACGCGTGATCGAAGAGCAGGCACGTGGCGATGCCTCGCGCGCCGAGGCCACGCGCGCGGCCATCGGCGATGTGCTCGGCGACAACCTCGCCGACATCGTGCCGGGCTCGCCCGAAGCGATGAAGGTGAAGGACGTGCTCATCGCGCAAGGCATGTGGTCGCAGTACCTCGAAGTGGGCATCGGCCCCGACGCCGAGGTCTTCACCAAGGCGCCGGTGCTCGCGGCCGTGGGCACGGGCGCCGACGTGGGCATCCACGCGGACTCGGCCTGGAACAACCCCGAGCCCGAGGTCGTGCTCGCGGTGAACAGCCGCGGCGAGACGCTGGGCGCCGCGCTCGGCAACGACGTCAACCTGCGCGACTTCGAAGGCCGCAGCGCGCTGCTGCTGGGCAAGGCCAAGGACAACAACGCCTCGTGCGCCATCGGGCCGTTCATCCGCTTGTTCGATGCGCACTTCGGCATCGCCGATGTGCGGCGCATCACGGTCGCGTTGAATGTGACGGGCCCCGAGGGCTTCACGCTCGAAGGTTCGAGCTCGCTGTCGAAGATCAGCCGCGATCCGCTCGACCTCGTGGCGCAGACACTCAACCGCCACCACGCCTACCCAGACGGTTTCATGTTGTTTCTGGGCACGATGTTCGCGCCGACACAAGACCGTCACGGACCGGGGCAAGGGTTCACGCACGTCGTGGGCGACTACGTGCGCATCGCGGCCCCCGAGCTGGGTGCCCTGAACAACCGCGTGGTCCATGCCGACCAGGCGCCGCGCTGGCGCTACGGCATCGGGGCGCTGATGCGCAACCTGGCCGGACGCGGCCTGCTGTAACCCGCCAGGGCGCGTGGCGCTGTCTACGCGCCGCTGCGCAGCGCCCGCCGGTACTGCACGGCTTCGGCCACGTGCGCGACCTCCACCGTGTCCGCGCCCGCCAGGTCGGCGACCGTGCGCGCCACTTTCAGCACACGGTGCGTGCTGCGCGCCGACCAGCCGAGCTTGTTCGCGGCGCTGAACATGAACTGCCGCGCCGGCGTGTCGAGCGCGGCATGCGTGTCGATGGCGCTGCCTTGCAGCGACTGGTTGGGCGTGCCCTGGCGCCGCATCGCGCGTTCGCGCGCGGCGATCACGCGGGTGCGGATGCTGGCGGTCGATTCGCCGGGCGGCGCGTCGAGCAGCAGCTGCGCCGGCACGGCGGGCACCTCGATGTGCAGGTCGATGCGGTCCAGCAGCGGGCCGCTGAGCTTGCCCTGGTAGCGCAGGATCTGGTCCGGCGTGCAACGGCAGGCCTTGGCCGTGGTCGTTCCGAGGTAGCCGCAGGGGCAGGGGTTCATCGCCGCGACCAATTGGAAGCGCGCCGGAAATTCCGCGCGCCGCGCAGCCCGCGCGATGGTGATCGTGCCGGTCTCGAGCGGTTCGCGCAGTGCCTCCAGCGCGGCGCGCGCGAACTCGGGGAATTCGTCGAGAAAGAGCACGCCGTGGTGCGCCTGCGAGATCTCGCCGGGCCGGGGCGGCGAGCCGCCGCCGACCAGCGCCACCGCGCTGGCCGTGTGGTGCGGCGCCGCTGTCGGCCTGCACATCCAGCGCCCGGTGGCGAAGCGACCGCCCAGGCTCGCGATGGCGGCGCTTTCGAGCGCCTCGTCGATGCCCATCGGCGGCAGCAGGCCGGCAAAGCGCTGCGCGAGCATGGACTTGCCCGAACCCGGTTCGCCCACCATCAACAGGCTGTGGCCGCCGGCCGCGGCCACCTCCAGCGCGCGCTTGGCGCTGGCGTGGCCCTTGACGTCGGCCAGGTCGGCGTAGTGCGGCGCGGCGTCGCCGGTCGCGGGGAGCACGCGGGTCCAGCCGTCGTCGGGGCCCTCGGGCGCGGATGCGGCGGCGTCGCGGTCGCTCAGGAACTGGCGCACCACGTCCAGCAGGTGCCGGGCGCCGTAGACCTCCCCGCCGGGCACCAGCGCGGCCTCGCGGGCGCTGTCCATGGGCAGCACCAGCCGCGTCGCCACGCCGCGCGTGTGCAGGGCCAGGGCCATCGCCAGCGTGCCGCGCACGGGGCGCAGCTCGCCCGACAGCGACAGCTCGCCCGCGAACTCGTGGCCGGCCAGCCGGGCGTTCTCGATCTGCCCGCTGGCCGCGAGGATGCCCAGGGCGATGGGCAGATCGAAGCGGCCCGAATCCTTCGGCAGGTCGGCGGGTGCGAGATTGACGACCGAACTCAAAGTAGCATCATCAAATGAGTAAGGTGTTGGATTCCGCCAATCTCTGACCCTAGATTTCCGTCGAATACTGACCCACCCGCTTTGTGAGCCTGAAGGC
>NZ_JBWKPT010000015.1:0-80004 GCF_059418385.1 Variovorax sp. GW821-FHT09A10 | reverse complement strand
TCGACCAGGTGGCCAGCGGCAGCTTCGCGGGCACGATGAGCGGCGCGGGCAGCCTGCGCAAGATCGGCGGCGGCGAGTTGTTGCTCACGGCGGCCAACAGCTACAAGGGCGGCACGCAGGTCGACGGCGGCACGTTGAATGTGGGCGTGACTGGCGCGATCGGAACCGGCCCGGTGGATGTGAGCGGCGGCGCCGGCCTGATCTTCAGCGGCAGCGCGCAGGCCGAAAGCCTGAGGATCACCGCAGGGCAGACCGGCAACGGCTTCGTCCAGTTCAAGGACGACACGTCCGCCGGCAGCGCGAAGCTCGTTGCAGGCGCCACGGGCGCCATCGATTTCCGTGGCAATGCGACCGCCGGCAACGCCATCATCGAGAACCACAACGACACCACCTTCTGGTTCAACGCCAAGGCGGGCAAGGCCTACATCACCAACTTCGCCGGCGGCGCGACCAACCTCTGGGCCGATGCCTCGGCCGAGCAGGCGACCATCGTCAACGAGGCTGGCGGGACCTTGGACATGCGCGGCAACGCGACGGCTGCTCAGGCGAGCGTGGTGAACAAGGTCAATGGCACGGTCTCCCTGTCGAAGCTCGGCACGCCCGGCACCACCATCGGTTCGCTCGAAGGCGCGGGCCGCGTGCTGCTGGGAGCGAAGGCGCTGACCACGGGCGCTCTCAATACCGATACCGAAGTCTCAGGCGTGATCTCGGGCGTGGGCGGCTCGCTCGTCAAGATTGGCACGGGCGCGCTCACCTTGTCGGGTGCCAACACCCACACCGGCGGCACGGCCCTGCGCCAGGGCCGCCTGAACGTGGGCCACAGCCAGGCCCTGGGCACCGGCACGCTGTCGATGGACGACGACACCACGCTGGGCTTCAGCACGAACGGCCTGACGATCGCCAACACGATCAAGCTCACCGGCAACCACGACCCGGTCATCGACACGGGCGCGTTCAGCGGCACGCTGAGCGGCGCGATCAGCGGTGGCGGCTTCATCACCAAGCAGGGCACGGGCACGCTGACGCTGTCGGGCGCCAACACCTACACCGGTGCGACGAACGTGGCGCAGGGGACGTTGAAGGCCGGCGCGGTGAACACGCTGAGCGCGGCTTCTGCGCACAGCGTGGCCACAGGTGCCACGCTCGACCTGGCGGGCTTCAACCAGACCGTCGCGTCATTGGCCAACAGCGGCACTGTGTCGCTGGCCGGCGCGACCGCAGGCACCACGCTGACAGTCAAGGGCGCCTACGTCGGCACGAACGGCGTGCTGAAGCTGAGCACGACGCTCAACGGCACCGGCCCTTCGGACCGCCTCGTGCTCGACGGCCCCACCGCGATTGCAAGCGGCAAGACCCAGGTGCAGATCGGCAACCTCGGCGGCCTGGGCGCACTCACGAGCGGCAACGGCATCGAGGTCATCACCGCACAGAACGGCGCGACCAGCACCGCACAGACCACGAAGGACGCCTTCTCGCTGGCCGGTGGCCATGTCGACGCAGGCGCCTACGAGTACCGCCTGCATGCCGCCGATGCGAAGGGCGCGGGCGAGAGCTGGTACCTGCGCTCTACCACCGACGCGGTCGCGCCGGGTCAACCGGCGGGCCTGCCCGTCGTCACCTACCGCCCGGAAGCCGCGCTGTACGCCGCACTGCCGGGCCAGCTGCGCCAGGGCAGCCTCGCGATGCTCGGCGATGTGCGCAAGCGTGTGGGCGACGACGATGTGAAGGGCGCCGCGAGCGCACCGACGGGATCGGACCGCCGCGCCTGGGCCCGCGTGCTCTCCACCGACATCGACATCCAGCAGGGCGGCACCGTCTCGCCCACCAGCAAGGGGCGCCTCACCGGCTTCCAGGCCGGCACCGACCTGCTCGCCACGCCGAACTGGCGCGCCGGCCTGTATGTCGGCCAGCTCGACGGCGATGCCCGCGTGAGCGGCTTTGCCAGCGGCATCCGCAACCTCGCGGTGGGCCGCAACGACCTGCGCAGCCAGTACGTCGGCGTGTACGGCACCTACACCGCCGACAGCGGCTTCTATGCCGACGCCGTGGTGCAGTCGGGCCGTCACCGCTACACGGTCGAGCCGATGCTGGGCGCGGGCGTGGGCGGCAAGGGGAACAGCTTGCTGGGCTCGATCGAAGTGGGTCAGTCCTTCGCGATCGGCAGCAGCGGTTGGCGCATCGAGCCGCAGCTGCAGCTGATCCATCACCACATGGACCTGGGCAACTCGACCATCGCCGGTGCCATCGCGCAGCCCCAAGCCGACAGCGGCTGGGTCGCCCGCGCAGGCGTGCGGGTCAAGGGCCAGGTCGACACCGGCCTGGGCGTGCTGCAGCCGTACGGGCGCTTGAACGTCTACAAGACGTCGAGCGGCACCGACATCGCACGCTTCGTGAGCGGCGCGACCACGACCGACATCGTGGCGCCCACCGGCGGCACCAGCACCGAACTCGCAGGCGGCTTCACGCTGGCGTTGAGCCAGACCACCAGCCTGTACGGCGAAGTCGGCAAGCTGTGGTCGTCGGGTGGCGATGCCAAGGTGAAGAGCTCGATCAACGGCTCGCTCGGCGTGCGAGTCAAGTGGTAGGCGGCTGAAGGGGCTCGCGCCGCGCATGGCATCATCGTGCGCCGCCTCCCACCGCCCACCCATGTCCGCCGATTCCTTCGTCCGCCGCGTTCGCAGCCAGCTCGACCAGTTGTCCGCGACCGAACGCCAGCTTGCCGATTTCGTCCTGGAGTTTCCCGGCGAGCTGGCCAGCTATGCGGGCAACGAACTGGCGGAGCTGGCGGGGGTGTCGCCTTCCACGGTGAGCCGCTTCATCCGGCGCATCGGCTACGAGAACTACGAAGAGGCGCGGCGCCAGGTGCGCGAAGAAAAGCAGACGGGCTCGCCGCTGTTCCAGAACGCGACCGAAGCCTCCAAGCGCGGCCACCTCGTGGCCACGCACTTCCAGCAGTCGCAGGCCAACCTGGCGAGCACCTTCGAGCGCCTGAGCGACAAGCAGATGGCCGAGATCGTGAAGGCCATCATCGGCGCGGGGCAGGTGCTGATCTTCGGCACGCGCAGCAGCCACGCGTTCGCGCTGTACCTGCGCTGGCAGATCATCCAGGTGGTGCCGCGCGTCACCGCCATTCCGGGCCCCGGCGAAACGCTGGCCGAGCACCTGGCGGGGCTGGGCGAGCGCGACTGCGTGATCGTGTTCGGCACGCGCCGCCAGACCCGCCAGCTCGACACGCTGCTCGCGGGCGCGCAGCGCGTCGGCGCCAAGATCGTCTACATCAGCGACCGCGCCTCGCCCGATTTCGCGGGCGCCACGTGGTCGCTGCAATGCGACTGCCGCGGTCCGGGTCTGCTCGACAACCACGCGGCCGTGATGGGCGTGTGCGACCTGATCGCCACGATGGTGATCGAGGCCGCCGGCTCGGCCGGGCGCAAGCGGCTGGCGGCGATCGAGCTGGGGCACGAGGAAAACGGCGAGCTCTGAGGGGGCGCCTTCGCGCGCCTGCGTGCGCTACTTCGGCTCGAGGATGGGGAGCGTGCCCTGCTTGTCCGCGATCGAGGTGCTTGCGCCCGAGGCAAGCAGTGCGTCCCAGAGCGCGCGTTTCGTTTCCAAGGTCGTGAAGGTCATGGGGCCGAGGCTTGCTGAAGGCACCAGATGCAGCGGCGTCTTCCCATCGGCGTCCGCTGCGTTCGGGTTGGCCCCCGCGGCCAGCAGCGCCCGCACCGCGCTCGGATCGGACCAGAGAACCGCCGCATGCAGCGCCGTTCGGCCGTGGCCGCCCGGGGCATCGAGTGCCAGGCGGTGCGACATCAGGAACCGCAGGTCCTCCGCCGACACCTCCGGCCCGCCGCGCCGGGCAGCGCACACGACCCACTCTTGCTGGGCTGCGGGTGACAGGTCGGCGAGCATCTGCGAAATCCGGATGCGCTGCATGGTGGCCCGGTCGATGAGGGGCCTCCATTCAAAAGGGGCACCGCACCACAAGGCGCGCGCGAAATCGCGCGACGCGGGTGTGCGGACATCGACGCGCGGCAGTGCCGCAGCCAGCGAGGCCTGCGCGTAGGGTGTACCGAGGGCTGCGGCCATGAGTGCGGGGGACAGCACGTCGGGCATCGCGTCCGGTGAGGCCAGGGCCTGCAGTTGCCTGAGCAGGCCGTCGTCCTGCCGGTAGATGGCGAGCAACTGGTACTTCTGCAGGAACCGCGCGCGCAGGGCGCCGTCCTTGATGAGCGGCAGGAATTGCAGCGGCGTCATTGCGTCCCATGCGTCGTGCGTCCGCGTCTGCGTGTCTCGCGGCGCAGCACTCGAAGCGATGCGCCGCCATGTGTCGAGCAGGCGAAAGCCGCTGGTGCCTGGCGTCTGGTCGTAGAGGCCCACGTACTCGATCCCCGCGCGGCGCTGCAGCGCCGCAGCCTGTCCCTCGAGTGGCCGGGTGGCCCCTTTCCCTTCCGTGTAGATCATCCGGGGCGGAACCCCGAGCTGGATCATGTGAAAGCGCGCCGCCGCCGCACGGCGCTCGCTCAGCGCGACCGGATCGGGCTCCGAGGCTTCGGCATGGCCCAGGATGATCATGACCTCGATCTGGCTCTGTTGATCGACGCGTTCCGCCAACTGCAGGAGCTTCTCCTGGCTGGCAGGCGTGATCGCGGTACCGCCCGGTTGAAACAGTGCATCGGCCGCCCCGATGATCTTGTTGCTCGAGGCCAGGGCCTGACCGCCACCCATGCAGGCGACGGCAACGAGAGCGCACTTCAAGATGGACAGGAGGTCGGGCTTTTTCATCAGGGCGCAGCCTACCGGGCGTTTGTGTCACCCGAAGGCAACTGCGCCTTCAACAACAACGCCATCTCCTTCTTGCGCGCCGGCGGCAGCCGCGGCGTGATCGCGCCGAAGCTGATCGCGGCCAACGTGGTGGCCGACGCCGCAAACGTGCGCCCCACGCCCGACACCCCTTCGGTGAGCGTGTCCACGATGTCCGCATGGCCCGCCGCGCGCGTGCGCTTCACGGCCTGCTTCATGCGCTCGCGGGTGAAGCCGGCCTGCGCGTACTCGGCGGTGTGGCGCTCGAGGATGCGGTCGATCTCGGCATCGGACAGCGCGGCCATCAGTGCCAGCCCGCCCGCGCCCAGGCCGAGCAGGCGGCGTCCGCCGACGTCGGTGGTGAACACCTTCACCGGAAAGTGCCCCTCTTCGCGGTGCAGGCACACGCAGTAGTCCCCCTGGCGGATCACGAGGAACACGGTGTCGCCCGACATGCGCGCGAGTTTTTGCATGAGCGCGCGGCACGAGTCCACCAGCGGCACGCGCCGCATCGAGGCAAAGCCCAGCTGCATGGCGTCGATGCCCAGGCGGTAGGCCTTGCCGTCGGGGTCGCGTTCGGCGAACTGCTCCTCGGCCAGGCACGACAGCAGGCGGTGCACGGTGGAGCGCTCCAGCCCCGAGGCGGCGATCACTTCGGTGAGCTTGATGCCTTCCTCGTGGTGCTCGGCCAGCAGGCGCAGCAGCTGCAGGGCGCGCCGCAGGCTTTGGGCGCCGGCGGTCTCTCTGGGTTCGTCCATATAGTGGGAAAAATTGGAGTTAGTGTTTGGAATGCAGGAATTTCGAAGTCTAAACTGACCCCGCCCCAGACACCGACCCGGAGACACACGATGGCCTACGACACCCTCGAAATCGAACACCACGGCGCCGTGCGCCGCATCCTGCTGGCCCGCGACGCCCAGCGCAACGCCCAGAGCCAGCAGATGCTGGACGAGCTCATGGCCGCCTTCGACGACGCCGCGCGCGACGACACGGTGAACGCCGTGGTGCTCGGCGGCAAGGGCGCGCACTTCTCGGCCGGCCATGACCTCAAGCAGGCGCAGGCCGAGCGCGCGAACTTCACGGTGGAAGAGCGCTGGGCCTACGAAGAGCTGCGCTACTTCGACTACTCGATGCGCATCTGGGACTTTCCCAAGCCCACCATCGCGCAGGTGCAGGGCGCCTGCGTGGCGGGCGGTTTCATGATCGCCAACATGTGCGACCTGGTGGTCGCGGGCGAGTCGGCCTTCTTCAGCGACCCCGTGGGCCACACGCTGGGCGCGGCGGCCACCGAAGTGCTGATCCACCCGTGGGTGATGGGCGCGCGCAAGGCCAAAGAAATGCTCTACACCGGCGGCAAGCTGTCGGCGCAGGAGGCGCATGCCATCGGCATGGTGAACCGCGTCGTGCCCGATGCCGAACTGGCCGACGCCGCATTGGCGCTCGCGCAGCAGATCGCCAAGGCGCCGCCGTTCGGGCTGCGGCTGATCAAGCGCTCGATCAACCGCACGCTCGACGCGCAGGGCCTGCGCACCGCATTGGCCGCGCACTTCGACACGCACCAACTCTCGCACCTGAGCGAGGGCTTTCTCACGGCCCGCGACCGCGGCCTGGCTTCGGCCATCCAGAAGAACCCCGCCTCCGCCTGAACGAAGATGACTTTGCACCGTCTCGAACCCCTGCTGAACCCGGCCTCGATCGCCGTGGTCGGCGCCAGCGGCAACGCCGCGCGCATCGGCGGCATGCCGCTCGCGCACCTCACGAAGTTTGGCTACCGGGGCGCGATCTACCCGATCAACCCGAAGTACGAAGAAGTCTTCGGCCTGCGCTGCTGGCCTGACCTCGAAGCGCTGCCCGCCGCGCCCGACCTGGTGGTGCTGGCACTGGCTGCGGCCGAGGTCACGCCGATGCTCAAGCGCTGCCAGGCGCGCGGCGTGCGCGCGGTCATCGTGTATGCCGCGGGCTTCGCCGAAGCCGGTGACGCGGGCGCCGCGCTGCAGGCCGAGCTGGAGGCCTTCGTGGCCACCACCGACATGGTGGTCGCGGGCCCGAACGCCATGGGCTTCGCCAACCTCAACACGCAGGCCCACACCAACTTCGCCTCGGTGTTCAACACCGCGCCGATGCAGCAGGGCCCGGGCCGCGTGAGCCTGCTCACGCAAAGCGGCAACGTCTGCGCCGCGGTGTACGCCATTGCGCGCCGGCTGGGCGTGGACTTCAGCCACTTCATCAACACCGGCAACGAAGCCTGCGTGGACTTCGCGCAGTACCTCGAATACCTGGCGCAGGACGACGCCACCGAAGTGGGCATCGGCTACATCGAAGAGCTGCGCGACGGCCCGCGTTTCATGGAGGCCGCGGCCGAGTTCGTGCGGCGCGACAAGCTGCTCATCCTCTACAAGGCCGGCGAGACCGAGAAGGGCTCCGAGGCCGTGCGCTCGCACACCTCGGCGCTGGCGGGCGACCAGCAGATCTACCAGGCCGCGTTTCGCCAGCTCAACATCATCCAGAGCCACGACTTCGCGCAGATGGCGCAGCTCGCGCACCTGGCCGGCTACCGGCACCGCAGCGCGGGCAAGCGCGTGGCGATCATCACGATCTCGGGCGCGCTGGGCGCGATCCTGGCCGACAAGTTCATCGGCCAGGGGCTCGATGTGCCCACGCTGCCGCAGCCGCTGCAGGACCAGCTGCGCGCCGGCATTCCCGACTACGGCATGGTCTCCAACCCGGTCGACGTGACGGGCAACGTGGTGAACGACCCCGGCTTCGTGCGCACCGCGATGGAAGCGCTGGCCGTGTCCGACGCCATCGACGCCATCGTGGTCTACGCGCCGGGCTACATGCTCGACCGCATGGCCGACGACCTGTGTGCCGTGGCCGACAAGCACCCGCGCCTGATCGTCGCGATCGACACCGGCGCAGCGAAGACGCGCGATCAATTGCGCACGGGCGGCGTGCCGGTGTTCGAGGACATCGGCGTGGCGGTGTCGGCGCTGTCGCCCTTCCTGCTGTGGCAGGAGCGGCGCAAGCACAACCCCTGGCTGCAGGTGCGCAGCCAGCCCGCGCCCGCGCGCACCACGCTGGCAGGCCGCGCCGACGAGCACACCACCAAGCGCTACCTGGCCGAGTTCGGCGTGCAGCCGGTCGACGAGGCCGTGGCGCGCACGGCCGACGAAGCCGCGGCCGTGGCCGAACGGCTGGGCTTTCCGGTCGTGCTGAAAGTGCTCAGCGCCGACATCGCACACAAGACCGAGGCCGGCGGTGTGCGCCTGCGCCTGGGCAATGCGCAAGAGGTGCGCAAGGCCTTCGACGAGGTGATGGCCTCGGCGCGCGCCTACGCGCCCACGGCGCAGATCGACGGCGCGCTGCTGCAGAAGATGGAAGCAGGGCAGGCCGAACTCATCCTCGGCGCCACGCGCGACCCGGTGTTCGGCATGACGCTGACCGTGGGCCTGGGTGGCGTGCTCACCGAGCTGTACAAGGACGTGAGCCACCGCGTGCTGCCGGTCGACGAGGCCATGGCGCGCGACATGCTGGGCGAGCTCAAGGCCTTTCCGCTGCTCACGGGGTATCGCGGCCGGCCGCTGGGCGACGTCGAGGCCGCGTGCCGCGCCATCGCCGGATTTTCACGCGCCGTGCTGGCGCTGCAGGAACAGGCAGACGAGGTCGAGGTCAACCCGCTGCTCGTGAAGGAACAGGGCCAGGGCGTGCGCGCGCTCGACGCGCTGGTCCTGGCTTCGTAGACACAACCACAACCATCGACAGAGACAGGAGACATCCCATGTTCAAGAAAGCACTGGCCTGCGTGGCCCTGGCCGCCGCCGCGCTCGCGGGCGGTACCGCCGTGGCGCAGACCTACCCGACCAAGCCCGTCACGCTCGTCGTGCCGTTCTCGCCGGGCGGCGCGGCCGACATCATGTCGCGCCTGCTCGCCGAGCGGCTGCACAAGCGCCTGGGCCAGCCCGTGCTGGTGGAGAACAAGCCCGGCGCCGGCACCATGATCGCGTCGGAGTACGTGGCCAAGGCCGCGCCCGACGGCCACACGCTGCTGCTCGCGGCCTCGTCGCTGGGCATCGCGCCCAGCCTGTACAGCAAGGTCAACTACGACCCGGTGAAAGACTTCGCGCCGGTCTCGCAGGTGGCCTCGGTGGTGCACGTGCTGGTGGTGCATCCGAGCATTCCGGCGAAGAACGTGGGCGAGCTGGTGAGCTGGCTCAAGGCCAACCCCAACAAGGCCAACTACGGTTCGGTGGGCGCGGGCACGTCCACGCACCTGGAGGCCGAACTGTTCAACAGCGTGGCCGGCGTGAAGATGCAGCACATCCCCTACAAGGGCAGCGCGCCCGCGCTCACCGACATGATCGGCGGCCAGCTGCAGGTGATGTTCGACGCGTATGCGTCTTCGGGCCCCTTCATCAAGGACGGCAAGGTGCGCCTCTTGGCCGTGACCACGGCGCAGCGTTCGCAGTCGCTGCCCGACACGCCCACCGTTGCCGAGTCGGGCCTGCCCGGCTACGAAGCCATGCCGTGGCTGGGCGTGGTCGCACCGGCGAAGACGCCCGCAGCGGTCGTGAACAGGCTGCACGACGAGCTGCAGGAAGTGCTCAAGGAACCCGAGGTGAAGGACAAGTTCCGCAGCCTGGGCCTGGACATCATCGGCAACAAGCCCGAGGAGTTCGCCGCCTTCCTGCGCAAGGACATCGTGAAGTGGGCCAAGGTCATCAAAGACTCGGGCGCGAAAGCGGACTGACCGCAGTCATCACCACGCAAGAACGAGAAAGCAGACAAGCATGCAAGTGGGTTATTCGGCGGAAGATGAAGCCTTCCGCCTCACGTTGCGCGACTGGTTCGAGACGCACTATCCGCGCTTCGTCGCGGCCTGGCCCGGGGGCACCCCCGACGCCAACGAGCTGACCTGGCGCCGCGCCTGGGAAGACCACGTGTGCCAGGCCGGCTGGTCGGGCCTGGGCTGGCCCGAGGCCCACGGCGGCAAGGCCTGGCCGCTCACGCGGCAGGCCATCTTCCACGAGGAGCAGGCCCGCATCGGTGCGCCGCTGGGCGTGAACATCATCGGCCACGGCATCCTGGCGCCCACGCTGATCCACTTCGCAAGCGAGGCGCAGAAGGCCCGCTACCTGCCGGGCATTTTGAGCAACCGCGAGATCTGGTGCCAGGGCTATTCCGAGCCTGGCGCGGGTTCCGACCTTGCGGCGCTGTCCACGCGCGCCGAGCGGCGCGGCGACCACTACGTGCTCAACGGCCACAAGGTGTGGACCTCGTTCGCGCACATCGCGGACCACTGCTTCGTGCTCGCACGCACCGACGCCGCGGCCGCGCGCCACAAGGGCATCAGCTTCCTGCTGGTCGACATGAAGAGCCCCGGCGTGCGCGTGGAACCCATCCGCCAGATCACGGGCGAGTCGGACTTCAACGAAGTCTTCTTCGAGGACGTGAAGGTGCCGCTCGACGCACTGGTGGGCGAGGAGAACGGCGGCTGGCGCCTGGCGATGGCCGCCGCGAGCTTCGAGCGGGGCACCTACTTCATTCCGCGCCAGGTGCGCTTCACGCAGGAGCTGGGCGCGCTCACACGGCTGGCGGCCGGCGTGCAGAAGGGCGGACGCCCCGCGCTCGACTGCCCGCACCTGCGGCGCGACCTCGCGCGGCTGGCGGTCGACAGCCACGTGTTCAAGCTCAAGTCGTACCGCGCGCTCACACACGCGATGCGCGGCGGGCCGCCGGGGCCCGAGGGCTCGTCGACCAAGCTGCACTGGAGCGAGTCGCACCAGAAGCTGCTCGCCACCGCCATGGAAGTGCTCGGCGAGCGCGCGCTGGCCGGCCCCGAGCCCACGGGCGCCGACCCGCAGGCTGCGGCCTGGGTGCGCGACTTCCTGTGGACGCGCGCTGAAACCATCCTGGCGGGCACCTCCGAAGTGCAGCGCAACATCCTGGCCGAGCAGATGCTGGGCCTGCCCAAGAACTGATTGAAGACGACGACACGACCCGCCATGGATTTCGCATTGAACGACGAGCAGCAGATGCTGCACGCGTCGGCCCACCGCTTCTTCGCCGACCACCACCCGCTCGTGCGCGCACGGCGTGCCTTGCCCTGGACCGATGCCACGCAGCAGTCGCTGTGGGCCGACATGGCCGGCATGGGCTGGATGGCGCTGCTGGTGCCCGAGGCGCACGACGGCCTGGGGCTCGGCATGAGCGAGGCCTGCATCGTGGCCGAGGCCGCAGGCCAGCAGTTGCTGAACCTGCCGCTGGCCGGCAGCGCCGTGCTGTTGCCGCTGTGGCTGCAGGCGTGTGGTGAGGCACCGCCCGAGTCGCTGCGAGACTGGGTGCGTGCGGCAATGGCGGGTGAGCGTGCCTTCCATTGCATCGCGCAGGGTGATGGCTGGATCGACCATGCGGGGCAGGCTTCGGACCTCGTGGTGGTGCAGGGCTGGCATGACGATGCCGTGCCGCTGCGCGTGGCGCTGCGGCCGATGCCCGAGGGCGCGGCATCCGATGCGCTCGATCCCACGTTGCGACAAGCACCGGCGGCTCCCGTGCCGTCACTCGCATGGGAGACGCTGCCCATCGCGCCCGAAGCACGTGCCCGCGTGCGCGCCGCCCACCGCGTCGCGCTGTCGGCGGAACTCGTCGGCGTCGCGCAGGCCGCACTCGACCTCGCCAGCGCCTACGCCTGCGAGCGCGTGCAGTTCGGCAAGCCCATCGGCAGCTACCAGGCCATCAAGCACCAGCTCGCCAACGCCTGGATGGGCGTGGACAACGCGCGCCTGGCCGTGCGCTACGCCGCCGCCGCGCTCGACGGCGGCCTGCCTGACTGGCGCTTCGCCTGCGCCGCGGCCGAGTTCACGGCCATCGAAGGCGCGCAGCAGGCCACGCGCACGGCCATCCAGGTGCATGGCGGCATGGGCTTCACCTGGGAGCATGACGCGCACCTGTACCTGAAGCGCGCGCAGCACCTGGCGACGCGCCTGGGCGGCGCGTCGCGGGCGCTGGACCAGGTCGAGGCACTCGCCTTGTCCTGAACCGCCCCGCGCCGGTGCGCGAACGCCCACGGCAGGTGCGCCTGCCGCGGGCGTTCGTGCGTTGGCGCCCGACATCCGGCCTTCAAGAGGGGAAAACACCCGGCATGCCGTTTGCTTGAGCTTGCTTTTGAATGAAATTTGAATTTCAACTATTTGAAGTAGGTGAAATCCATATGCCATTCAAACGCGATGCCGCCTACGATGCGATCCGCGACACCGGGCTGCACCGCGCAAGCAAGCACTTCATTCCTTCTCAAGGGGTTTTTCCATGGCTGGACCTGCACTCTCCTCCGGGCCCGACTCGCCCCGCGTCGCGGAGCTCGATCGCGCGCTCGACACCATCGGCGTCACGCGTTCGCACCACACGATCATCTTCCTGATCCTCATCGGCTGCCTGTTCGATGCCTTCGAGCAGAACGCGGTCGGCATCGTCGGCCCGATGCTGCGCGAGCAGTGGGGGCTGAGCGCCTCCGACATCGGCTTCCTGAACACCGTCACCTTTGCCTGCGCGGCCATCGGACGGATCATTTCGGGCTTCATCGCCGACCGCTACGGCCGCCGCGTGATGCTGTCGATCGACCTGCTGCTGTTCACGCTCGGCGCGGGCATCTGCGCGATGGCGCCCAACTTCACGGTGATGGCGCTGGGCCGCGCCGTGGTGGGCTTCGGGCTGGGCGGCGAGATCGCCATTGCCGTGACCATGCTGGCCGAGTTCTGCTCGACCAAGTTCCGCGGCACGGCCGTGGGGATGGTGAACGTGGGCGCGGGCGGCCTCGGCAACTTTCTCGCACCGGGCTTCGGCCTGCTGGTGTTCTGGATGTTCCCGGGCGACAACGCCTGGCGCTGGCTGTTCGCCTGCCTCATGGTGCCGGCGCTGCTGGGTGCCTTCTATCGCCGCTACATCCCCGAGACGCCGCGCTTCCTGCTGTCACAAGGCCGCGTGAAGGAAACGAACGCGGTGCTGTCGCGCCTCGCCTCGGGGCGGCTGTCGGGCAAGCCGGCGGCGCCTCAGCCCTACATCACCGACGACGGCACGCTCGCGCAGGCCGCGCGGCCGAAGGTGCGCGTGACCGAGATCTTCCGCGGCGCGCTGGCGCGGCGCACGGTGCCGCTGTGCATCACGATCTGGATGACCTACGGCGCGCAGATCTCGGTGCTCACGCTGATGCCGACCATCCTCGTGACGCTGGGCTACAGCATGTCCAAGAGCCTGCTGTTCACGATGGTGATGCAGGGCGGCAGCCTGCTGGGCGCCATCGCGGCCTCGCTGCTGGGCTTTCACTTTCCGCGCAAGCGCGTGCTGACAGCCGGCGCCGTGTGCGCCTGCCTCGCGGCACTGACCATCGGCTTCGTCGCCAAGAGCATCGTCGTGATCCTCATTGCGGGCGCGGTGTTCCAGTTCTTCGTGCTGCTGCTGAACACCACCATCTGGATCTTCGCGCCCGAGCTGTACCCGACGCGCGTGCGCGCCTTCGGCACGGCCTTCATCCTCGCCACGGGCACGGCGGCCGGCGCGCTGATGCCGCTGGTGGCGGGCCGCCTGTTCGACAGCTTCGGGCTGGTCGGCGTGTTCGGCCTGGCCGCCGCGATGTACGCGGTGTTCGTGGCCAGCGTGCAGTGCGTGCCCGAGACCTACGGCCAGTCGCCCGATGCGCTGCCGCTGCCTGGTGAGGCCGAGGCCGAAGACCGCGCACCGGGCGCGACGCTGGCCCGCTCGAACTGAGCTGCGCACCGACCGATCTCCAAAGAAAGCGTTTTTCCGCATGCCCGACATCCTGCTCATCAACCCCAACGCCTCCGTCGCCACCACCGACATGATGGTCGGCATCGCGTCCGCCGAAGCGCCCGCCGGTTGCCGCGTGACCGGCCGCACAGCGGTGCAGGGCCCGCCGATGATCGTCAACGAAGACGAGCTGAACGCGGCCGCGCTCGAGGTGCTGAAGGTGTGGCGCGCGGCGGCGGGCGAGGGCTGGGACGGCGTGATCGTCAGCGCCTTCGGCGACCCCGGCGTGGCGCTGCTGCGGCGCGAGGCCGGCGTGCCCGTGGTCGGCATCGCCGAAGCCTCGATGCTCGCGGCGGGCGAGGGCGGGCGGCGCTTCGGCATCGCCACCGTCACGCCCGACCTCGTGGCGCCCATCGAAGCGCGCGCCGCCGCGCTCGGGCTGGGCGCGCAGTTCAGCGGCATCCGACTCACGCAGGGTGATCCGCGCGCGCTCGCGGCCGATGCGCAGGCGCTCGAAGACGCATTGGCGCAGGCCGTGCAGCGCTGCATCGACGACGACGGCGCGCAGGCGGTGATCATCGGCGGCGGTCCGCTCGGGCAGGCCGCGCTCGCGCTCGCACCGCGCTTCGAAGTGCCGGTGATCGCACCGATCGGTGCCGCGATGCGGCTGCTGTGTTCGAAGCTCGCGGTCACACCGTGAGACGTTCGTTGCGGTGAGGAGATGCGAGGCGTTTTGGCAATGAACGCCTTCTAGAATGAAACGACACACTTGTCCGCAAACATCGGGCAAGCCGCATCGTTCGTTTTCTTTCTTGCATGCCTCACCTTCGACCGCGTTCCGCTTTCCTCGCTTTTCTTCTTCTCTCTTCCCTCGGCGCCGTCGCGCAAACCGCGACACCCCAGCTGGTCCTCGTGCCGCATCACGAGCGCGCCCCGGAAACATCCAACGCCCCCGCACTCGACCTTGCCGTGACGCGCTTCGCGGGCATGGCTTCGGGCTCGTAC
The DNA here is from genome assembly GCF_059418385.1 of Variovorax sp. GW821-FHT09A10. Lineage (NCBI taxonomy): Bacteria > Pseudomonadati > Pseudomonadota > Betaproteobacteria > Burkholderiales > Comamonadaceae > Variovorax > Variovorax sp. GW821-FHT09A10. The sequence continues at coordinate 65,442 of NZ_JBWKPT010000015.1, read as the reverse complement.
TACTGGCCTGAAGGTCTGCTGGCCGAGCAGCTGATCTCGGGCCTGGCCTCGCGCCCCGACCGCAAGCAGCAGGCGCTGCCTGACGGCCAACGACTGCTTTCGTCGTACCGCCGGCCCTACGACGGCGGCGAGCGCGCGGCAGTGCTGGTCGACGACCGCAGCGGTGACGTGCTGGCTGCCGCACTGGTGCATCGCAGCTGCGGCAAGGACTCGTCGTCGAGCGGTTGCCTCGACGACCAGCATGCCGTGCTCTCGATCTTCTTGCGTCCCGGCCTCGACCGCACCAAGGCGCAACCGCTGGTCGCATGGAGCCAGCAGGTTCCCGATCGCATGCAGGGCGGCGAGGGCGTGGGCGAGAAGATCGCCACGACCGAGTACGTCACGATGGACGCCGCGCGCACCACGGCGCGTCCCATCGTGCGGCCCAACAAGGCCTTCTCTGCGCAAGTGCCGCTGTACCCCAAGGCGCTGATCTACGGCACCGCGCAAGACGCGCTGAGCGACGCCAAGGCGAAGCGCGTGCTGCGCCTGCAGACCGTCGACACGCCACAGCAGGTGCTGGCGTTCTACAAGCAGCTGTCGCCGCCGCTGAAGGACGTCGAGTCCGGCGACGGCTTCATCGTCGGCAGCCGCAACGGCCTGCGCTTCTCCGTCGAAACGACGGTCCCGCGCGACATGCCCGCGATCACGAACATCGAACTGGAAATTTCCGAATGAAGAAGACATTGATTCCGGCGGCGCTCGCGTCGCTGGTGTTCGCCTGCGCGTTCGCAGCCCATGCACAAGACACCGCAGCGCCCGTCACGACGGAACTGCCCCCGCCCGCGCTGCGCCTGAGCGAGCAGACGCGCATCCGCAGCGCCGTGATCGGCCTGGTCGGCTACGCGCGCGGCAGCTACACCGAGCCCGACACGCTGATCGCGCAGCAACTGCTCGAAGGCATGCGATCGAAGTTCGACGTCACGCGCACCGTGTGGCCCGACGGCCGCCAGGTCATTGCATCGGTCAGCGGCGGCGGCCACGGTGAAGAGCGTGCCGCCATGCTGATCGACGCCGACGGCCGCGTGCAGGCGGTGGGCCTGGTCAACGGCCATTGCCGTGCGGCTGCCAAGCGCGACGACCCCAAGGTGTGCAACCCCTTGCCGCAGACCGTGCTGTCGGTCTTCCAGCATGCCGGTGCCAGCCAGGCCGACGCCGCGCCGCTCGTGGCCTGGAGCAAGCAGCTGCCGTCGTTCCTCGCGGCCATGGCCGAGAGCGACGATCCGGCGGACGTGGCCGCTGCGCAGAAGATCGCGCGCGTCGAATACATCACCGGCCAGCCGGGCGTGCCGGGCTGGCGCGTCGCGCAGCTGCCGCCGGGCTTCCCGGCGTCGCTGCATCCGATGCTCGTGCAAACGGCCGAGGTGAACAGCTCGGCTAGCGCCGGGAAGATCGTGCTGCCCAAGGGCCTGGCCGGCCTGCCGATGCGCACGGCCTACGAGCGCTCGCAGCGCCCCGAGGCGCAGTTGCCCGATGCCGAGGTCACGCTGCGCAGCTACGAGCCGATCGCCAAGCTGGTCGACACCTACCGCGAACTCGCCAAGGGCGCGACGCTGGACGAAGAGGGCCGCGAGGTCGTCTTCAACGGCACCGACGGCGCGGGCCGCTACAGCGTGCGCCTGCGCGACGCGAAGGAAACCGGCGTGTTCATCACCGTGGCGAGCTGGAAGCGCAAGTAGCAGCGGCCAAGCGTTGCATGGCCCTTTGCGGGGCGGATGTCAATCGGAGGATTCTTGCCGCCCCCCTGCGATGACACCGAGGCGGGCGGGGCAGGGTGCTCACGAGAATCGATGCATGACCCTGGCCGTCAGAGCCCGCCGCATCCACCTCGAGGAGACAACCACCATGCACCGCTCCCGTTCTCTCGCAGGCCTCGTTTGCCTGCTGCTTCGCACCACGGTCCTGTGGGCGCTCGCGATGCTCGCGGCGCCCGCGCTGGCCGCCTACAACCAGAGCCTCACGCGCACGCTGGACGCCGGCCAGATCTACGGCAAGGTCGCGGCCAACAACACGCACGCCTTCCTAGGCATTCCCTTCGCGCAGCCGCCCGTCGGCAACCTGCGCTGGCGTGCCCCGCAGCCGCCGCAGCCGTGGAGCGGCGCGCGCGCCGCGACCACGCTGGCCGGCATGTGCGCGCAGGTCGGCAACCCCTTCGGCGAGCCCGACCCGGCCACCTTCGGCCAACCCGTGGGCACCGAAGACTGCCTGTACCTGAACGTGTGGCGCCCGAACTCCAGCGCCGAGAACCTGCCGGTGTTCTTCTGGATCCACGGCGGCAGCAACACCAAGGGCTCGGCGCGCGAACCGGCCTACGACGGCGCCTACCTGGCGCAGAAGGCCAACATGGTGGTGGTCACCGTGCAGTACCGCATGGGCATGCTGGGCTGGCTGAACCACCCGGCCATGAAGACCGGCAACGCGCTGGACGACTCGGGCAACTTCACCACGCTGGACCTCGTGCGCGCACTCGACTGGGTGAAGGCCAACGCGCGCGCCTTCGGCGGCAACCCGGGGCAGGTGACGGTGGCGGGCCAGTCGGCCGGCTGCATCAACACCTGGGGCCTGCTGCAGTCGCCGCTGGCCGACGGCAAGTTCCACCGCGCGCTGTGCATGTCGGGCGTGCCCAATGCGTACCCGCCGGTGGTGGGCACGCTGGCGGCTGACTCGCTCATCGACAACCTGCTGGTCGACACCGGCCGCGCCTCGACCACGCTGCAGGCCGCGGCGCAGCGCGTGACCATGAGCGCCGCCGACATCGCCGCCTTGCTGCGCGGTGCGAGCGCGGCGCAGATCATGAAGTTCACGCCCAGCCCCGTGGTGCCGGGCCACTTCACCGACGGCACCGTGATCCGCGCGAGCGGGCTGCCCGGGCTGCTGGCGGGCAACTACAACAAGATGCCGCTGATGATCGGCTCCACGCACGACGAGGGCTCGTACTTCGCCTTCCTGTTCGGCATGGGCCAGCCCACGCAGCAGGAGCTGTGGAACCTGACCAACTACGCAGCGCCCGGCAGCGTCACCTTCAACCAGCTGATCAAGCCCGAGTTCCGGCCGATCTACACGCAGACGCATGAAGTGATCAGCTACGCGCTGGACAACGTGATCGACAACGTGATCCGCGTGCTGCGCCTGCAGAACGGCGACATCTACCGCTACAACTACAACTGGGACGACACGCCGCAGCCCTGGAAGGACACCTTCGGTGCGTTCCACGGCATCGACGTGGCGGCGCTCTTCGGCAACTTCGTGACCGACGAGCCGAACTTCATGCGCTTTGCCTGGAGCCCCGCGAACGCAAGCAGCCGCAAGGCGCTGTCGGACAAGTTCATCGGCCACGCGGCGAGCTTCGCCCGCTACGGCGCACCGAGCCGCATGCTCGACGGCCAGACGACCTGGAACAACTGGACCAACTTCGTGTGCCTGCTGTGCAGCAAGCGCATGATCTTCGACAACCAGCCGCGCATGTCGGCCGACGACTACCTGTTCTTCTGGCCGCGCTATTCGCTGCTGTCGCCGCAGCAGCGGGAGTTCCTGTTCCAGCAGATCGACTTCAACGCGTTGCCCGAGTCCGTCGATCCGTTGCGCAACGGCACTCGCTGAGTTCCTGAAAAAGCCAGCTACTGGATGATCCCGTGCCGCACGGCATAGAGCACCAGCTCCGCCGTGCTGGCCACGCCCAGCTTGTCCAGGATGTTGCTGCGGTGCGTGCTCACCGTCTTCACGCTGATGAGCATCTCGTCGCCGATGGCCGTGAGCGACAGGCCCTTGAGCATCATCCCCATGATCTGGTGCTCGCGCACCGTGAGCCTCTGGTGCGCGGGGCGGTCGTCGCGGCCTTCGAGCTGGCCGCTGACCTGCGAGGCGGCGCGCGCGCTCAGGTACTGGCCGCCGGCCGCCACGCAGCGGATCGCGCGCACCAGCTCGGCGGGCTCCGCGTCTTTGGCGATGTAGCCGCGCGCGCCGGCCTGGATGGCGACCAGCGCGTACTGTTCCTCGGCGTACATCGACAGCATGAGCACCGGCAGCGCCGGCTGCAGCGCGCGGATCGAGGCCAGCACCTCCAGGCCGTTGCGGCCTTCCATGTTGATGTCCAGCAGCACCACGTCGAAACGGCGCTGGCGCACCAGCTCGAGCGCCTCGGCACCGTTGCCGGCCTCGGCCGTGGTGCGCAGGTCGGTCTCGTCGAGCAGCAGCCGCTGCAGGCCCGAGCGAAAGATCGTGTGGTCGTCGACCATCAGGATGTCGATCATGCGGGGCCGTTCTCCTGGTGCAGCGGCACGCTCAATGCGAGCCGCGTGCCCGCACCGGGTGCCGAGCGGATGTGCAGCTCGCCGCCGATCTCGCGCGCGCGTTCGCGCATGCTCAACAGGCCCAGCGCACTGCCCTCGGGGGCATCGGCGTCGAAGCCGCAGCCGTCGTCGTGCAGCGCGAGCTGCAGGCGCTCGCGGTCCACGCGCAGCCGCACGTCGACGCGTTGTGCTTTGGAGTGGCGCGAGATGTTGGTCAGGCCTTCCTGGAAGATGCGGTAGACCGCCGTGGCGTGCTTGGGTGCGAGGCGCAGTGCGGGTGCGTCGGTGTCCAGCGCATGGGGCACGCCGGAGCGGCGCGTGAAAGCCTGCAGCTCGTTCGCGAGCGCCACCGACAGGTCGAGATGGTCGAGTGCGCTGGGGCGCAGTGCTTCGGACATCTGCTTGACCGTGTCGATGGTCTGCTGCGTGAGCGCGATCAGGTCCTGCGTGAGTGCCTGCACCTCGGGGTTGTCGGCGCGGCGCTGGATGCGCGTGACGTCCATCTTGATCGAGGTCAGCATGCCGCCGAGCACGTCGTGCACATCGCGCGAGAGTGCCAGCCGTTGCTCTTCGAGCTTGTTGGCGGTGTAGGCGGCCAGGGCCTGCAGCTGTTCGCGCGAGCGCTGGCGTTCTTCTTCGTTGCGCAGGCGGTCGGTCACGTCGACGCCCACGCCCATCACGGCCGGTTGTCCCCGGTAGGTGATGCGCGAGCCATGGACCTCGATGAAGCGCACGCGGCCGTCGCGGTGCAGGCCGCGCGTGATGAAGTGCATGCTCGGTGGCTGCCCCGCCAGCCGGGCGCGCACGCGCGAGCGCACCACCTCCAGGAAGTCGGGCGGCACGAGGCGGTCGAGCGACATGCCGATCGCTTCTTCCACGGTGTAGCCCACGATGCCGGCCCAGGTTGCGTTGCAGTACACGAAGCGGTCGTCCTGGATCACGTAGATGCCCGCGACCATCTGTTCGACGATGGCGTCGAAGGGAATGTCCGGCTGGCGCTCGGGTGCGGGATCGGTCATGGGGTGGGCGGTGGCGCGCTGCATGATAGGTCGGGGGCCGCGCCACGCACCCCGCGCCCGAGGGTTTGCGAGCAGCAGGGTTCCCCGTAGCGCCGGCCGGAAATGTCCGATGGCCGCCGCGTGCGGTGCGCCGCCAAGATCGGGGCCCGCCTGCTTCAGGCTGCCCCACGGCCGGCGACGCCGGCAAGGACGACACGACGATGGTCTACCGCTGGCTTGCGCCTCTGCTCCTCCTGTGCCTGGGCCTGCCGGGCCGCGCCGACGAGATCGTGGTGGGGCAGTCGCTGCCGCTGAGCGGGCCGCTCGGCGAGGCCGGGCGCAACGTGAAGGACGGCATCGACGCCTACCTGGCGCGCGTGCAGCGCGAGGGCCTGCTCGGGCGCCACAAGCTGGTGTGGCGCGCGCTGGACGACGGCTACTCGGTCGAGCGCCACACGCAGAACATCCGCCAGCTGGTGGTGCAGGACAAGGTCGATGCGCTGGGCCTGTCGGCCGGTACCTCGCACATCGACGCGGCCTACCCGACGATGCGCGAGGCGGGCACGCCGCTGATCGGCGCGATGACCGGCGCGTCGGCGCTGCACGGCGCGCAGCGCGCGCTCATCTACCACCTGCGCGCGAGCTACGCCGACGAGGTGCGCCAGCTGGTCGCGCAGGCGGTGTCGGTGCGGCAGCGGCGCGTGTTCGCGGTCTGGCAGGACGACGGGCTGGGGCGCGACGCCTTTGCGGCGCTCGAGGTCGCGCTGCGCGGTGCGGGCATCGAACTCGTGGGGCAGCAGGGCGTGGCGCTGGCGCAGATGGACGGCGCCGCGCTGGCCGCGAGCGTGCGCGCGGCCAAGCCCGATGCGCTGTTCGCGCTGTGCGTGACGCCGTGCGGGGTGAAGCTGCTGTCGGGGCTTGCGGCGGAAAGTGGCGTGGCGAGGCCGACGCCGTACATGCTCTCGATCGTCAACGGCGAGGTGCTCGCCAAGAGCGTGGGGCCGGCGGCGCGCGGTACCGTGATCTCGCAGGTCATGCCGAACCCGCGGCTGGCGACTTCGCCGCTGGTGCAGCGCTACCAGCAGGACATGCGCAGCCACATGGGCCGCGACGAGTTCAGCTACTTTTCGCTGGAAGGGTACGTGGTGGCGATGGTGACGGTGGAGGCAGCGCGCACCGCGCTGGCCGCTTCACCACGCCGCTCGATGCAGGACGCCATGAAGCTGATGCTGCGGCGTGAGATCGAGGGGATTCCGGTGTCGAGTGGCGACGACCCTGGGGTGCGCCCGCATCCGGTGACGTTGTCGATGATCGGCAACGGAGGGCGGCTCATTCACTGAAGGCGCGAATAAACCTACTGCGCGTCCCGATCTCGCATCTGCGGTCCTCACCGTACGGGTGTACGGTTCCGGTCCTCGATGCGACCTCGGGCCGCTCGCTACGGTTTCTTCACGCCTTCAGAGGCTGAGCCGCCCTGAAGAAGATCAGCCGATCTCGGCGATCAGTTCGATCTCGACGCAGGCGCCCATCGGGATCTGCGCCACGCCGAAGGCGCTGCGTGCATGCGCGCCCTTTTCGGGGCCGAACACTTCGGCGAAGAACTCGCTGGCGCCGTTGGTCACCAGGTGCTGTTCGGTGAAGGTACCGACCGAGTTCACGAGGCTCATCACCTTGACGATGCGCTTGACCTTGTTCAGGTCGCCCACGGCCGCGTGCAGCGTGCCGAGCAGGTCGATGGCGATGGCGCGTGCGGCTTGCTTGCCTTCGTCGGTGCCGATGTTGGCGCCGAGCTGGCCGACCCAGACCTTGCCGTCCTTCTTGGCGATGTGGCCCGACAGGAACACGAGGTTGCCGGTCTGCACGAAGGGCACGTAGGCGGCGGCAGGTGCGGACACCGGGGGCAGGGAAATGCCGAGGCTGGAAAGCTTGTCGTAAACGCTCATGGAGACTCCTGATCTGGGGATGACGATGACGGGGGTGATTGTGTCTGTGTTTGCGCCGCCGACGCGGGCAGTTGCACCACTTCCCCCACGGGTTGCACGGTCACGCCGACATGCAGCGTGTGGCGCGCGCCGCCATGCAGCACGCCGCGCATCGGCGAGACGTCGGAATAGTCGCGCCCGATGGCGAGCGTGACGTAGTCCTCGCCGGGCTGGCGGCCGTTGGTGGGGTCGAAGTCGGCCCAGTCACCCACGCTCTCGGGGCCTTCGCCCTCGCCGGGCAGATACACCGACACCCACGCATGCGAAGCGTCGGCGCCCACCAGGCGCGGCTGGCCCGGTGGGGGCTGCGTGAGCAGGTAGCCGCTCACGTAGCGCGCGGGCAGGCCCATCGCGCGAAAGCACGCGATGAGGATGTGGGCGAAGTCCTGGCACACGCCCTTGCGCTGCGCCAGCGCTTCAACGGCGGGGGTGTTGATCTCGGTGCTGTCGGCGTCGTAGGCGAAGTCGCGGTACATGCGCTCGGTGAGGTCCATCGCCACGTCGAAGGTGGGACGTTCGGGCACGAAGCTGGCGCGCGCGTAGGCGATGAAGTCGTCGTGGCGCGGCACGTACGGCGAGGGAAACACGAACTCCGAGGCGGGGTCGAAGGGCGCGTCCTTGCGAAAGCGGAAGCGCTCGCGCACGGCCTCCCAGGGCAGCTCGCGCGCGACGGTGGGCGAGAGCACGGGCTGCGAGGTTTTCACGACGCTTTCGGCCGTGACGATGAGGTGGTCGTGCGTGCTTTCGAGCGCGAAGAAGGCGCGCGTGTTGCCGTACAGGTCGGGCACCTCGTTGCGTTGCGCGGGCGCGGGGTCGATCGTGAGCTGGTGGCTCACGAGTTCCTGCGACGCGGTGGCCAGCGGGCGCAGGTGCGCCAGGTGCTGCGCCGTCTCGACCGCCGGCGCGTACGCGTAGCGCGTTTCGTGGGTGACGTGCAGCAGCATCGCGCGGCTCGCTGTCTACTTGGACTCGGCGCCGAAGTGCGAGGCGTAGATCTTGGCGTAGGTGCCGTCGGCCTTGATGTCGGCCAGGCCCTTGTCGATCTTCGCCAACAGCTCGGCGTTGCCCTTCTTCACGGCGATGCCGTACTGCTCGGTCGAGAAACCGGCGTCGCTCACGGTCTTGAAGCCGCCGCCCGGGTTGTTCGCCAGGTAGTGCGCCACCACGCCGTTGTCGGCCACCACGGCCTGCACGCCGCCGGCCTCGAGTTCCTTGAGCGCCAGCGGCGTCGATTCGAAACGCTTGATGTCGGTGCTCGACTTGCCCAGCAGCTTGCCCACCACCTCGTCGCCGGTGGTGCCGTTCTGCACGCCGACCTTGAGCTTCTTGATGTCGTCGAACTTCGCGACCGTCGAGTCGCTCTTCACGGCGATGAGCTGGCGGGCCTCGAAGTAGGGCTGCGAGAAGTCCATCGTCTGGCGGCGCTCTGGCGTGATCGTGATGGCCGACACCAGCAGGTCGCGGTCGCCCAGCTCGAGCGTGTTGAAGATGCCTTCCCACGGCGTGTTGACGAACTTCACTTCGATGCCGGCCTTCTGCGCGACGGCCTTCACCACGTCGATGTCGAAGCCCACGACCTCGCCCTTTTCGTTCTGCGATTCGAAGGGCGTGTAGGCCGCGTCGGTGCCCACGACCAGCACGCGCGGTGCGGCAGCGGGCGGCGGTGCCGAAGCGGCCGCGGGCGCGGCGGGTTCCTGCTTGCCGCAGCCGGCGAGCGCGAGGCCGACCAGGAGGCTGGCGGCGGTCAGTGTGAGACGACGATGGATGAACATGAAGAGCCTTCTGATTTGTTTGTTCGTGGAACGCCGCAGAACCGGCTTTGCCGGGCTGCAGGCGTTGCCCCCGGCGAGGGGGAGTGCGAAGCGACACGAAGTGCGCGCAGCATGGGGGAGTACCGGTTCATGCGCCGACGGAGCGCAGCGATTCGGATGTGAGCGTGAAGTAGCGCGTGCCGATGGCGTCCGACACGTGGTACGCCGCCGTCTCGCAGGTGGCGAGCAGTTCGACCAGCGCGGGGTAGTCGGCGCCGGGGCCGGCCGCGCACAGGTGTTCGAGCGTCCAGGTGGCGGGGTCGGGCAGCTCGTACGACAGGGCCGTGAGCTTGCCCGGCGCGCTGCCCGCGAGCCGCGCGATGCGCCCGCGCAGGGTCTGCGTGACCCAGGCCAGCGAACGCGGGTTCTCGGCGTCGAGCACCAGCAGGTCGACCAGCGTGGCGACGTCGCGGCGCTGCTGGTAGCGCGCATGGAAGGTGATGGTGCTGTCGAACAGCGCCACCATCGCCTCGAAGCCGCTCACCTCGTGCACGGCGTCGTTGGCGAAGCCGGCCTCGAGCGCGCTGGAGAGAAAACCCAGCCGCTCGATGTGGCGGCCGATCGACAGCAGCCGCCATGCGTCGTCGCGCGTCATGCGGTCGGTCTGCGCGCCGGTCATGGCGGCCAGCGCGGTGCTGGCGGATTCGAGGGCGCGCAAGGCGGCGCTGGCGGCAAAGCTGCCTTCGCCAGCCTGCTCGGCCGCGCGCCGCAGGAAGTCGCTTTCGGCGCGCACGATCTGGTTCCAGTTGTCCTGCGACAGCCGTTCGCGCACGGCCGCCGCGGCCTGCCGGATGCTGCGCAGGCTGTAGCCGACGCTGCCACCGTGGTCGACGTCGCCCAGCTCGGCGATGAGCGCGCGTTCGAACACGCGGCGGGATTGCGGCGCGCTCGGCGCTTCGGCCGGCACGAGCGCATTGCGCACCGCCATGCGGTGCAGCCATTCGAGCAGCGGGCGCGAGGACTGGTCTTCGCTGCCCAGCAGGTTGAGCGTGAGGCGCGCCAGACGCACCGCGTTCTCGGCGCGCTCGGTGTAGCGGCCGAGCCAGAACATGTTCTCGGCCGCGCGGCTGGTGACCGGCGCGCGGTGCCGCGCCAGCGAGGCCGGCGTGGCGTGCGGCTGCAGCAGCGTAGTGCGGTCGACCTCGCCGTGCGTCTGCACCCAGACGTCGGCACTGCTGCCGCCGCGCTGCATCGAGGCGATCTGTGCGTCGGGGCCCGCCAGGCGCGCCAGGCCGCCGGGCAGCACGCGCCACGACTGCGGGCCGTCGCTCACCGCGAACACGCGCAGCATCAGCGCGCGCGGCGCGATGTGGCCGGGGCCGAGGTCGCTGGCCCAGGTCGGCATCTGCGACAGCGGCAGGTAGCCCTGCACCGTGTGGACGTCGCCCTCGCGCACGATGCGGCCGGCCCATTCGTCGATTTCGCGGCGGCCGAGCTGGCTGCCGAACACGGCGTCGAAGCTGGAGCGCCCCTGGAAGCCGGGGTAGGTCGGCTTGATGGCGCTCTCGCCCAGCTGCGGCAGCACGGCCTCGAGCGAGGCGCGTTCGCCGCACCACCAGGTCGGCAGCGCCGGCAGCTTGAGTTTTTCACCGATGAGCCGCAGTGCCAGTCCCGGCAGGAAGCCCAGCAGCGCGGGCGACTCGAGGAAGGCCGAGCCCGGCATGTTGGCCACCAGCAGGTTGCCCGCGCGGATCGCCTGCAGCAGGCCGGGCACGCCGAGCGTGGAGTCGGGACGCAGCTCCAGCGGGTCGAGGAACTGGTCGTCGAGCCGCTTGATGAGGCCATGCACCGGGCGCAGTCCCTGCAGCGTCTTGAGGTACAGGCGCTGGTCGCGCACCGTGAGGTCGCTGCCCTCGACCAGCGTCAGGCCGAGGTAGCGCGCCAGGTAGGCGTGCTCGAAGTAGGTCTCGTTGTACGGGCCGGGCGTGAGCAGTGCGATGTGCGGCGGCGAGCCCGACGGGCACATGCGCTGCAGGCCTTCCATCATGGCGCTGTAGGTGGCGGCCAGCCGCTGCACCTGCAGCGCCTCGAAGGCCTGCGGAAACTGCCGCGTGATCGCGAGGCGGTTCTCCAGCAGGTAGCCCAGGCCCGAAGGCGCCTGCGTGCGCTGCGAGACCACCCACCAGTTGCCGTCGGGGCCGCGTGCGAGGTCGAAGGCGGCGATGTGCAGCCAGGTGTCGCCCGCCGGCTTCACGCCGTGCAGCGCGCGCAGGTAACCGGGGTGGCCGCGCACCAGCGCCGGCGGCAGCAGGCCTTCGGCCAGCAGCTGCTGCGGGCCGTAGGCGTCGGCCATCACGCGGTCGAGCACGCGCACGCGCTGCTGCACGCCGGCCTCGATCTGCGCCCAGCTCTCGGGCGAGACGATCAGCGGGAACAGGTCGAGCGACCACGGCCGCTGCGGGCCGTTGGCGTCGGCGTACACGTTGTAGGTGACGCCGTTGTCACGGATCTGCCGCTCCAGGCTGACCGCGCGCCGCGGCAGGTCGTTGAAGCCGCCAGGGCCGAGCTGTTCGAAGAAGGCGTTCCAGGCGGGGGTGAGCGGGGGCGGGTCGCTGGACGGGGAGGACTCCTGTCCTTGCGACTGCGACTGGGGGGACGAGGGGGACTGTGACTGCGATTGCGATTGCGACTGGGTCGGTCGTTCCTCGGCGGCGTCGTACAGCAGCGGGGCCGCGGCGGGCGCCGGGGCCGCGCCCGACACCGGCTGCGAAGGCGCCGCGGGCGTCGCCTGACCCCGCAATTCGTCGAAATGCCCAGGCAGGGCCGCCGGCGCGAGCGAAGACGCCAGCGCCGCCGGATGCTCCGGGGCCTGGGCGTCGAACAGGGATTCGTTCAGGGGTTCCACAGGGGGGAGATTGTCACATCACCGTCACCGGGGCCGATCCGGCGGTGCGACAGGGTTCCCCCTGAGTCCTCGGGCCGGTCAGCGCCGCAGGTCCAGCGTGAACGGAAACTCCCGGCTGCCCGGCAGCTCGATGGTGGCCGGCGGCGTGCGCAGCAGGCCCGGCGTGTGGCCGGTGCGCGTGAAGCGCGAATGGCGGCGGCTCTCGGCCTCGTAGGCGTTGACCGGGAAGGTGTCGTAGTTGCGGCCGCCCGGGTGGGCGACGAAGTACTGGCAGCCGCCCAGCGAGCGCTTCATCCAGGTGTCGACGAGGTCGAAGGTCAGCGGTGCGTGGGCCGGGATGCTCGGGTGCAGCGCCGAGGGCGGGTTCCACGCCTTGTAGCGCACGCCCGCGACGAATTCGCCGGTGACGCCGGTGGGCTGCAGCGGCAGCACCTTGCCGTTGACGGTGACGACGTGGCGGCTTTCGTTCAGGCCGGTCACGCGCACCTCGATGCGCTCCAGCGACGAATCGACATAGCGCACCGTGCCACCGGCCGAGCCTTCCTCGCCCATCACGTGCCACGGCTCCAGCGCGTTGCGCAGCGACAGCTCGACGCCCATCGACTGCATCTGGCCCACGAGCGGGAAGCGGAACTCGAAGTGCGGAGCGAACCAGTCGGCATCGAACGCAAAGCCGGCCTGGCGCATCTCGCTGATGACATCGTCGAAGTCCATCTTGACGAAGGTCGGCAGCAGGAAGCGGTCGTGCAGCTCGGTGCCCCAGCGGGTGACGGGCGCCTGGTAGGGCGCGTCCCAGAAGCGGGCGACCAGCGCGCGGATCAGCAGCTGCTGCGCGATGCTCATGCGCGCATGCGGCGGCATCTCGAAGGCGCGCAGTTCGAGCAGGCCGAGGCGGCCGGTGCTGGAATCGGGCGAGTAGAGCTTGTCGATGCAGAACTCGCTGCGGTGCGTGTTGCCCGACACGTCGATCAGGATGTTGCGCAGCGTGCGGTCGACCAGCCACGCGGGCATGTTCTGGCCGTAGATCTCGCGGTTCTTGGCGATCTCCTTCAGCGCAATTTCCAGCTCGTAGACCTGGTCGTTGCGCGCCTCGTCCACGCGCGGCGCCTGGCTGGTCGGGCCGATGAACATGCCCGAGAACAGGTAGCTCAGCGACGGGTGGTTGTGCCAGTACAGCAGCAGGCTGGCCAGCAGCTCGGGCCGGCGCAGGAAGGGGCTGTCGGCGGGCGTGGCGCCGCCCATCACGAAGTGGTTGCCGCCGCCGGTGCCGGTGTGGCGGCCGTCGGTCATGAACTTCTCGGCCGACAGGCGCGTCTCGAACGCGGCGTTGTAGAGGAACTCGGTGTGGGCGACCAGTTCCTTCCAGTTGTGGGCCGGGTGGATGTTGACTTCGATCACGCCCGGGTCGGGCGTCACGGCCAGCATCTTCAGGCGCGGATCGCGTGGCGGCGGATAGCCTTCCATCACGATGCGCACGCCGAGCTGCTGCGCGGTGGCTTCGACGGCGGCGACGAGGTCGAGGTAGTCCTCCAGGCGTGCCAGCGGCGGCATGAAGACGTAGAGCACGCCCGAGGCGCTGCCCTTTTTCTCGGCCGCCGGGCCGTTGGCGCGGCGCGGGTCGCGCACCTCGACGCACAGCGCGGTGCGCGTGACCCAGTGGGCCGATTCGCCGCGCAGCGGCTGGCGCGTGGCGGGCGTGGCGGCATCCGCAGCAGCGGCTGCATCGGCCTTCGCCGCATCGCCGGGGCTCTGCATGCGCAGCGACGCGGCCACCACGGGCGGCGCGCCGAAGGTGTAGGGCACCTCGCCGAGGTCGGCGCCGGCCACCGGGGTGGCGGTGGCATAGCGCGCGCGGTAATCGGACGCGCTGGGCAACGCGGCGCGCGGCGCGGTCGGGTCGCGCTCGATGAGGTAGGGGTAGTCGCCCTTGCTGGCCCACGGCTGCGAGTCGAGCGGCAGGCGGTAGCCCATGGGCGAATCGCCCGGGATCAGGAACAGGCGGTCGTCGCGCAGGAACCAGGGGCCGGTCTTCCAGCCGGGGCCGGCAAGCGCGGGCGCGTCGCTGTTGGCGTTGCCGGGCTCGATGGGCAGCATGTAGCCGATCACCGCGTCGAGCTTCTGCGTGAAGACGCGGCGCAGGCGCACGCGTTCGAGTTCGTCGTCGAGCTTGGAGTCGAAGGGGTCGACGTTCACCGGCAGGCGGCGTTCGCGCCAGAGGTAGTAGTAGGTGTCCTCGTAGCCGGGCTGGATGTAGCGCTCGGTGAGGCCCAGCTTGTGCGCCAGCACGGTGGTGAAGCGGCGCGCGTCTTCGCTCGTGTAGTGCGTGGGAAAGCGTTCGTCGGCGAACAGCTCGGGGTCGTGCCACAGCGTCTGGCCGTCGGCGCGCCAGAAGATCGACAGCGCCCAGCGCGGCAGCTGCTCGCCCGGGTACCACTTGCCCTGGCCGAAATGCAGGAAGCCGCCCTGGCCGTACTCGGCGCGCAGCTTGTGCACGAGCTCGGTGGCGTAGCCGCGCTTGGTGGGGCCGAGCGCGTCGGTGTTCCATTCGGCCGCGTCGCGGTCGCCGGTGGCCACGTAGGTCGGCTCGCCGCCCATCGTGAGGCGCACGTCGCCGGCCACGAGGCGCGCATCGACGGCGTCGCCGAGCGCGAGCACCTCGGCCCATTGTTCTTCGGTGTAGGGCTTGGTGACGCGCGGCGATTCGTAGATGCGCGTGACCGTCATTTCATGGCTGAACTCGACCTCGGACTCGTCGACCCCGCCCTCGATGGGCGCGGCGCTCGACGGCGTGGGCGTGCAGGCCAGCGGAATGTGGCCTTCGCCGGCCATGAGGCCCGAGGTGGCGTCCAGGCCGATCCAGCCGGCGCCCGGCAGGAACACCTCGCACCAGGCGTGCAGGTCGGTGAAGTCGACCGTGGTGCCGCTCGGGCCGTCGAGGGCCTTCACGTCGGGCGTGAGCTGGATCAGGTAGCCCGACACGAAGCGCGCGGCCAGGCCCATGTGGCGCAGCAGCTGCACCAGCAGCCAGCCCGAGTCGCGGCATGAGCCGCTGCCGTTGGTGAGCGTTTCTTCCGGCGTCTGCACGCCGGGCTCCATGCGGATGAGGTAGTTGACGTCCTGCTGCACCTGCTGGTTCAGGCCGACCAGGAAGTCGATGGTGCGCTGCTCCTTGCGGTCGACCTTGTCGAGGTAGGCCTCCAAGAGCGGCGTGACCGGATCGGCCACGAGGTAGGGCGCCAGCTCTTCGGCCTGCGAGGCCGTGTACTTGAAGGGGAAGTTCTCGGCCTGCGGTTCGAGAAAGAAGTCGAAGGGGTTGTAGACCGCCATCTCGACCACGAGGTCGACCGTGACCTTGAACTCGCGCGTCTTCTCGGGGAACACGAGCCGCGCCTGGTAGTTGGCGAACGGGTCCTGCATCCAGTTGACGAAGTGCTCGGCCGGTTCGACCCGCAGCGAATACGAGATCACATTGCTGCGGCAATGGGGCGCGGGGCGCAGTCGCACGACTTGCGGGCCCAACTGCACCAGGCGGTCGTATGTGTAGTGGGTGACGTGGTGGAGTGCGGCGTGGATGGACATGCGTAGGGGCGTGCAGTGCAGCGAGGTTGCATCGAAAAGATGTCTCTGGTGAGACGCATACTAGCCCAGTTGCCAAGCAATTAACGCGCCATCGAGCGTGGGTTGGGGGAGGGTTTGCATCATGGATTCCGGGGTGTGGGGAGGGCAGTCGCGGCGTGCGTCCGAGGCTGTCGCGGGTGGGTCAGGAGCCTTCGTTGTGCTCGGCGGCACGCTGCTCGGCGCGGCCTTGCAGTTGCGCCAGCCGCTGCTGTGGCACGCAGGCGTTTACGTCGCGTTGCTGCTCGCGGGGCTCGGCGGCGGATGGCTGTTGTGGCGGTGGCGGGGGCCTCGGCCGGTCGTGCTGATGCTGTCGCTGGCCTGCGGCGCGATGACCGGCGCGGGTCTGGCCGGATGGCGTGCCACGGCCTACGCGCAAGCGGCGCTGGAGCCACAACTGGAAGGGCGCGACCTGCGGCTCACAGGCGTGGTCTCGCAGATGCCGCAGCCCGGCGAGATCGGAACGCGCTTCCGTTTCGATGTGGAGACGGCGCAGTGGGCCGATGCCTCCGATGAGGCGCCGCCGACGGTGCCGCCGCGCATCGCACTCGCCTGGTACGGCGAATACAGCGGGATGTGGGAGCAGCCCGCCGAACGTCGCGCATCCGTCGCGCGCACCGTGGGCGAGCTGCACGCCGGCCAGCGCTGGCAACTGACCGTGCGCCTGCGCGCGCCGCACGGCAACCTCAATCCACATGGCTTCGACAGCGAGCTGTGGGCGTGGGAGCAGGGCGTGCATGCCCAAGGCCATGTGCGGGCCGGGGCGCGCGACCCCGCGTCGCGCCTGCTGGGTACGACGTGGCGGCACCCGATCGAGCGGGCGCGCGAAGCCGTGCGCGATGCGGTCTTCGCCCGCGTGGACGACCGGCGGCAGGCCGGCGTGATCGCCGCGCTGGTCACCGGCGACCAGGGCGCCATCGACCGCGCCGACTGGGACGTGTTCCGCGCCACCGGCGTGGCGCACCTGATGTCGATCTCGGGCCTGCACATCACCTTGTTCGCGTGGTTCGCGGCGCATGTGGTGGGCGCGCTCTGGCGGCGCAGCAGCCGGCTCATGCTGCGGCTGCCCGCGCAACAGGCCGCGCTCGCCGGTGGGCTGCTGCTGGCCGCGCTCTATGCGCTCTTCAGCGGCTGGGGCGTGCCCTCGCAGCGCACTGTCTGGATGCTTGCGGTCGTGGCGCTGCTGCGCCTGACCGGTCGGCGTTGGCCGTGGCCGCACGTCTGGTTGCTGACGGCGGCAGTCGTGGTCGCGGCCGATCCGTGGGCGCTGCTGCAGGCCGG
Organism: Variovorax sp. GW821-FHT09A10; assembly: GCF_059418385.1. Lineage (NCBI taxonomy): Bacteria > Pseudomonadati > Pseudomonadota > Betaproteobacteria > Burkholderiales > Comamonadaceae > Variovorax > Variovorax sp. GW821-FHT09A10. Next base: position 48,582 of record NZ_JBWKPT010000015.1, on the reverse strand, counting down.
CTTCTGGCTCAGCTTCGTCGCCGTGGCGGTGCTGTTCGCCTCTGCGACCGCCGTGCCCGGCGAGGGCAGGGCGGGCGCGCTCACGCGCCTGGGCCGCTTCTTTCGCGAGCAATGGACCATCACGCTGGCGCTCGCGCCGCTGAGCCTGCTGCTGTTCCAGCAGGTGTCGGCCGTCGGGCTCGTGGCCAATGCGATCGCGATCCCGTGGGTGACGCTGGTGATCACGCCGCTGGCGATGCTCGGCGTGGCGGTGCCGCCGCTGTGGGACGTGGCCGCTGGCGCCGTGAAGCTGTTCGCGCTGTTGCTGCAGACGCTCGCCGGCCTGCCGTTCGCCACGCTGTCGATGGCCGCGCCACCGCCATGGCTGGCCGCGGGCGGCGTGGTGGGCGGTGTGCTGCTGGCGATGCGCCTGCCGTGGTCGATGCGCGCGCTCGGCCTGCCGCTGCTGTTGCCGGTGCTGCTGTGGCAGCCGGCGCGGCCCGCCGTGGGCGAGTTCGACCTGCTCGCCGCCGACATCGGGCAGGGCAACGCGGTCCTCGTGCGCACCGCCACGCACAGCCTGCTCTACGACGCCGGCCCGCGCTACGGGCTCGACAGCGACGCGGGCCACCGCGTGCTCGTGCCGCTGCTGCGCGCGCGGGGCGAGCGGCTCGACCTGCTGGTGCTGAGCCACCGCGACATCGACCACACCGGCGGCGCGCCCGCCGTGCTCGCCATGCAGCCGCAGGCGGCGCTGCTGAGTTCCATCGAGGCCGGGCATCCGCTGCAGGCGCTGCGCCCCGCGCGCCGCTGCGAGGCCGGCCAGCGCTGGACCTGGGATGGTGTGGATTTCGAGGTGCTGTTTCCCTATGACAGCGACTACCGCAGCTTCACGCGGCCCAATGCCGTGTCGTGCGTGCTGCGCATCGGCAACGGCCGCGCCACGGCGCTGCTGGCCGGCGACATCGAGCGCCTGCAGGAGGCCGTGCTGGTGTCACGAACCACTGGGCTACGGGCCGACGTGCTGCTGGTGCCGCACCATGGCAGCAAGACTTCGTCGAGCGAGGCGTTGCTCGACGCCGTGCGCCCGCGCATTGCCCTCGTCCAGGCCGGCTATCGCAGCCGCTTCGGCCACCCGGCGCCCGAGGTGGTGGCGCGCTACGTCGAACGCGGCGTGCAGGTGGTCGACAGCCCGCGCTGCGGTGCCGCCCATTGGGCAAGCCAGCTGCCCGCCGAGCTGAAGTGTGAACGCGCGCACGACCTGCGCTACTGGCGCCACCGCATGCCCTGAAGGTCCGAAACGCGAAATGCCCTCGCATTGCGCCCAAACCTAGGGCTTCTACTGGCCTTGAACTTGCTAAGCTATGGCTCAAGGAGATTGGTCGTTCCATGCACAAATTCGACGAGATGTATGAGCAGCTCCCCTATGCGGGCGCTGCAATCCGACAGCACTACAAGCGCTACGACCAATGGCTTGCGAAGCAACCCGGTGAGGTGATGCGATCGCGGCGTGAAGAGGCGGAAATGATTTTCCGCCGGGTCGGCATCACCTTCGCGGTGTATGGCGCCAAGGACGAGGACGGCTCCGGCACCGAGCGGCTGATCCCGTTCGACCTGCTGCCCCGGATCATTCCCTCCCACGAGTGGGAGAGCATGGAAAAGGGGCTGGTGCAGCGTGTCACGGCGCTCAACCGCTTCCTGTACGACGTGTACCACGACCAGGACATCATCAAGGCCGGCATCATCCCGGCCGAGCAGATCCTGAACAACGCCCAGTTCCGTCCCGAGATGATGGGCGTGAACGTGCCGCACAACGTCTACTCGAACATCTCGGGCATCGACATCGTGCGCGCCCCCGATGCCCAAGGCAACGGCGAGTACTACGTGCTCGAAGACAACCTGCGCGTGCCCAGCGGCGTGAGCTACATGCTCGAAAACCGCAAGATGATGATGCGGCTCTTCCCGGAGCTCTTCAACCAGAACCGCATCGCGCCGGTCGCCCACTATCCCGACCTGCTGCTCGAAACGCTGCGCGCCAGCGCGCCGCCGGCCACGGCCGAGCCCACGGTGGTGGTGCTCACGCCCGGCATGTACAACAGCGCCTACTTCGAGCACGCCTTCCTGGCCCAGCAGATGGGCGTGGAGCTGGTCGAGGGGCAAGACCTGTTCGTGAAGGACGACTTCGTCTACATGCGCACCACGCGCGGCCCGGTGCGGGTCGACGTGATCTACCGCCGTGTCGACGACGACTTCCTCGACCCCGACGTGTTCCGCCCGACCTCCACCCTCGGTTGCGCGGGCCTCATGCGCGCGTACCGCGCGGGCAACGTCGTGATCTGCAATGCGGTGGGCACCGGCGTGGCCGACGACAAGTCGATCTACCCCTACGTGCCGAAGATGATCGAGTTCTACCTCGGCGAGAAGCCGATCCTGAAGAACGTGCCGACCTACATGTGCCGCAACAAGGACGAGCTGCAGTACACGCTCGACAACATGAAGGACCTGGTCGTCAAGGAGGTGCACGGCGCCGGCGGCTACGGCATGCTCATCGGCCCGGCTGCCACGCAGGCCGAGATCGAAGACTTCAAGAAGGCCGTCATCGCCAAGCCCGACGGCTACATCGCCCAGCCCACGCTGAGCCTGTCGACCTCGCCGACCTTCGTCGACGCCGGCATCGCGCCGCGCCACATCGACCTGCGTCCCTTCGTGCTCTCGGGCAGCGAGGTGCAGATGGTGCCCGGCGGCCTCACGCGCGTGGCGCTCAAGGAAGGGTCGCTGGTGGTCAACTCGTCGCAGGGCGGCGGCACCAAGGACACCTGGATTCTCGAAGCGGACCGCACGGCCAAGCCGAAGGCGGCCACGCAGTCGCAAAGCCAATCGCAGTAGGAGCACCCACGATGCTGTCCCGCACCGCAGACCACCTCTACTGGATGTCGCGCTACACCGAGCGTGCCGAGAACACGGCGCGCATGCTCGACGTCAACTACCAGACCTCGCTGCTGCCGCAGTCGGCCGAGGTCGCCAAGTACGGCTGGCAGGGCGTGCTTTCGATCAGCGAGCTGCTGCCGCTGTACAACGACAAGTACGACCACATCGCGCCCAACGAAGTCATGGAGTTCATGGTCAAGGACGAGAGCAATCCGTCGTCGATCGTCTCCTGCCTGAAGGCCGCGCGCGAGAACGCCCGTGCCGTGCGCGGCGCGCTCACCACCGAGGCCTGGGAAACGCAGAACACCACCTGGCTCGAGGTGAACCGCATGCTGCGCGCCGGCGATTTCGAGCGCGACCCGGGGCAGTTCTTCGAGTGGGTCAAGTTCCGCTCGCACCTGTCGCGCGGCGTCACGCTGGGCACGATGCTCCAAGATGAGGCGTTCTACTTTTCGCGCCTGGGCACCTTTTTGGAGCGCGCCGACAACACGGCACGCCTGGTCGACGTGAAGTTCCACGCGCTCAACAGCGAATTCTTCGGTGCCGCCACCGAGGAAGACCAGGAGTACGACTTCTATCACTGGAGCGCGATCCTGCGCAGCGTCTCGGCCTTCGAGGTGTACCGCAAGGTCTACCGCGACGTGATCAAGCCCGAGCGCGTGGCCGAGCTGCTGATTCTTCGCGCCGACATGCCGCGCTCGCTGCACGCGAGCCTGGCCGAGGTGGTCGCCAACCTGGCGAAGGTGCAGAACGAGCAGAGCGCCGAAACGCAGCGCCGCGCCGGCAAGCTGCTGGCCGATCTGCAGTACGCGCGGGTCGACGAGATCCTGGCGACGGGCCTGCACGCCTATCTCACGCAGTTCCTCGACCGCGTGAACGAGCTGGGCGGGCGCATCAGCCAGGACTTCCTGGTGCCGGCGCACTGACAAGGCACCGAGTCCTGCGGGCCCATCGAGGCCCCAGGACCTCGCATGGCGGGCGGTAGCATTCGAGTTCGATCTCGATCCAAATTGCTGACCGCAGGGAGTTCCATGAAGAAGAAATCAATGCTTGCCAACGATGGCAAGTGGATGGCCGTCGCCCTGGCGGCCGTCGTGCTGCTCGCCGGCTGCGACCAGGCCGCGTCACCGAAAGAACAAGCCTCGACGCAGGCATCGACGGCCGTCGTCGTCGATGCCGCCACGGGATTGCGCTGGCTGCGCTGCGCGTTGGGGCAGACCTGGCAGGGTGGTCGTTGTGTCGGCGAGGCCGAAGCCCTGAGCCTGATGGACGCGCAGGAACGCGTGCAGGCGCTCAACGTGAAGGGCCATGAAGGCATCTCGCAATGGCGGCTGCCGACCATCGTGGAGCTGGCGGCGCTGCGGCGTTGCGACCATGGCCTGGTCGACGAGCAGTTCACGCTCGCGCTGAGCCCCGAAAAGGAGCCCGTCACCGTGCCGCGATGGTGCGCCCGCGAAACCTCCGTTCCCACCATCGACAGCGCCCGCTTTCCCGATACGCCGCTGCGCAAGTTCTGGTCGGGTTCGGGCAGCGAGGCCGCGCAGCACTTCTATGCCGTGGACTTCAGCAATGCGTGGATCGGCCAGAACGAGGCGGCCGAGGCCACCCATGCCGTGCGGCCGGTGGCCGATCGTTGACCTTCAGCTGCTTCTACTTCGAGAACGACTCGACAGCCACCGGAATCTCCGGCGCCTGCCACTCATAGCTGTCGCCCAGCACATTGCGCTGCGCCTTCTGCCCGCTCCAGCGGATGCCTAACAGGTCCATCAGGCTCCAGCCCGCCCAGTCGGCGCGGAAGGGTTGCTGCGTGGCGGCGCCGGTGGGCAGCGGCTCGCGGTTGCGCCAGACGATGGCCGGGATGCGGTAGCCCGAGGCGGTCGCGGGGCTGTGACCTGCGCGGTCGCTGCCGTGCCCGACTTCCTGGCCGTGGTCCGACAGGTACATCCAGGCGCGGTAGTCCTCGGGGCGGCCCGTGCTCAGGGTCTGCTGCAGCAGCTCCGACACCACGAAGTCGTGGTACAGCAGCGCGGCGTCGTACTGCTGGCGGAAGTGCCGCACCCAGGCCGAGCGACCATCCTTCACGAGGCCGGTCTCGATGGCATCGACGTTGTCGTCGAAAGGGTTGGCGTTCTCGGGAAAACGCAGGCTGTAGTGCGGGTGCGCGCCCATCAGGTGGACCACGATGAGCTTGCGCTCGCTGCTCGTGTCGGCAAAGGCTTCCTGCACGCAGTCGAGGATCTCGCCGTCGAGCGAGGCGCTGGCGCGGCCCGGCGTGCGGTTGACCATGTCGACCACGTCGGCATAGCGCGCGTGCTCCTGCTCGATGGCCAGGTCGTCGTGGTTGCTGATCCACCAGACCTTGTAGCCGGCGGCGCGTGCCAGGGCGAGCAGATGGGGCGGGTTCCCGGCGTTCCCGTCTTTCCCGTTGGCGGGCTGACCGAAATGGAACATGTTGCGCAGCGCGGGCAGGGTGCTTGCGTCCACCGACCACGCGTTGCGCAGCACGGCCATGCGGTCGCCTTCCTGCGCCTTGTGCGCCTGCAGGCGCGGCGTGGTCGGGCGGCCGTAGCCGTACAGCCCCATGTTGTCGCGGTTGATGCTGTCGGTGATGACGAGCACCACCGTGGACGGCCCTTCGCGCGAGAACACCGGTGCGATCTGCCGGGCCTGGGCCATCTGTGCATCGCGGGTTTTTTCCTGGCCGGCCCAGGCGGCGCGCTGGTCCTGCAGCGACTGCGACCACTGGGTCCAGAAGACGACCGGGTGCAGCCGGCGCCAGGGCTTGCTCACGTAGGCCACGCAGGCCGCGAGCAGGATCAGCAGCAGCAGCGAGCGCACCCAGAATGGCCGCCGCGCACGTGGCGCCACGGCACCGCGCCGCGCGAACAGGCCCGCCACCACGCCTGCCGCCGCGAGTGCGGCCGACCAGACGACCGCAGAGCGCCAGTGCATGCGGATGTACTCGGCGCTTTCTCGTGCGTTGGTGTTGGCCGCCGCGCCCAGCACCATGGCGCTGTCGGGCGCGGCCTGGTAGGTGTCGAGCAGATAAGCGCGGACGACGGCGTCGAGGCCGAAGCCCATGACCCAGAGCCACACCAGCGCCGTGCGCCAGCGCCGCAGGCGCGCGCTGTGCAGCGGCCACAGCAGCCAGAGCACGGGCGGCGCGGCGAGCACCGCGAGCTGGGCGATGCGGCGGCCGTCGTGGCCCAGGGCGATCAGCGCCAGCAGCGTGGCGCCGACCACGCCGCAAGCCAGCAGGGCGCTGGCGGTGGGACGCGGGGCGTCGATGTGAGGGTGTGTCAAACGCGGCGTGGGGGAGTCGAAAGGCGGGCGAATTCTGCCCCGCACCCTGCGGCAACGCGTTCAGTGTCCCGACCCTGGCGGGGTCTTTGGGGTACGCCTCAGGGATATCCCGGCGGAACTTATCGGCGCTCAGCGTCCCAGAGGGGGCTTCGACCGGCATTTGCCGGACCTCCTGTGTCTTCTCGAAAGGAACCCTCGCCCCATGGCCCGATTCAGCCGCCGACTGCCCGCGCTCCTGCTCGCATTCTTCTTCTCGTGGATGGTGCTGCCGTCCGCCTTTGCCGCGCAGCCGCAGATGGTCAGTGTCGCGGTCAAGACCCTGAACATGCGCACCGCCCCCAGCCAGCGCGCCGAGGCGCACTGGACAGTGAGCCGGGGTTATCCGCTGCGCGTGATCGGCCGCAAGGGCGACTGGCTGCGCGTCACCGACTTCGAGAACGACAAGGCCTGGGTCTTCCGTTCGATGACGAGCAAGACGCCGCACCACGTCGTGAAGGCGAAGACCGCGCAGCTGCGCCGCGCGCCCGGCGCCCGCAGCCCAGTCGTGAAGCGGGCCGTGTACGGCGACGTGCTGCGCACCCTCGAGCGCCGCGGTGACTGGGTGAAGGTGCGCCACGAAGGCGGCACCACCGGCTGGGTGCTGAAGCGCTCCCTCTGGGGCTGGTGAAGCCGAGGGCGCTCAGGTCGCCGTAGCTTGGCGCACGGCGCGCTCCCATCGCGCCATCGATTCCTCGGCCTGCGCGCGGCCCATGGTCGGCATGAAGCGGCGCTCGATCTTCCACAGCTTCGAGAGCTGGCGCGCGTCGGTGTAGACGCCCGTCGACAGGCCCGCGAGGTAGGCCGCGCCCAGCGCGGTGGTCTCGACCACCTCGGGCCGCACCACCGGAATGCCCAGCAGGTCGGCCTGGAACTGCATCAGCAGGTCGTTCACGCTCGCACCGCCGTCCACGCGCAGCTCGGCCACGGGCTTGCCGCCCGCGGCCACCGCGTCGCGGCTCATGGCCTGCAGCAGCGCGGCGCTTTGATAAGCGATGCTTTCCAGCGCGGCGCGCGCGATGTGCGCGACCGTGGTGCCGCGCGTGAGGCCGGTGATCGTGCCGCGCGCGTCCGCGTCCCAGTAGGGCGCGCCCAGGCCGGTGAAGGCCGGCACCATCATCACGCCGCCCGCGTCGGGCACGCTCTCGGCCAGCGACTGCACCTCGGCGCTGCCCTTGATGGCCTTGAGGCCGTCGCGCAGCCACTGCACCACCGCGCCGCCGACGAACACGCTGCCTTCCATCGCGTACTGCGGGGTCGCGTCGGTCTGCGCGGCGCTGGTCACGAGCAGGCCGTTGTGCGAGGGCTGGAACGCGCCGCCCGTGTGCATCAGCAGGAAGCAGCCGGTGCCGTAGGTGTTCTTGGCCATGCCGGCCTCGAAGCAGGCCTGGCCGAAGAGGGCGCTCTGCTGGTCGCCGGCCACGCCGCCGATGGGCAGTGCGTGGCCCAGCAGCGCGGCGTCGGTGTCGGCAAAGTGCGAGCTCGAGGGCTGCACCTTCGGCATCAGCGCGACGGGGATGTCCAGCGCCTTCAGCAGGTCGGCGTCCCATTCGTTCGTGTGCACGTTGAAGAGCATGGTGCGCGAGGCGTTGCTCACGTCGGTCACGTGCACCTTGCCGCCGGTGAGCTGCCACATGAGCCAGCTGTCGACCGTGCCGAAGGCCAGCTCGCCGCGTTCGGCCTGGGCGCGCGCGCCGGGCACGTGGTCGAGCAGCCAGCGCAGCTTGGTGCCCGAGAAATACGCGTCGATCACCAAGCCCGTTTTCTCGCGGATGGTGTCGCTCAGGCCCTGTTCGCGCAGCTGCGCGCACAGCGGTTCGGCACGGCGGTCCTGCCAGACGATGGCGTGGTGCACCGGCTGGCCGGTGGCGCGGTTCCACAGCACGGTGGTCTCGCGCTGGTTGGTGATGCCGATGGCGTGGATGTCGGCGGGCTGCAGCTTCGCCTTGGCCAGCACCTCGCGCGCGGTGGCCAGCTGGCTGCGCCAGATTTCCATCGGGTCGTGCTCGACCCAGCCCGGCTGCGGGTAGATCTGCGTGAGCTCTTTCTGCGCGATGGCGACGATGCGGCCTTCGCGGTCGAACACGATGCTGCGCGAGCTGGAGGTGCCCTGGTCCAGGGCAAGCAGGTAGGTGGTCATTCGATGGATGTGAGGGGGTTCAGTTGTCGCGCGCGATCTCGAGGCGCACTTGCGCGGCATGCAGCAGGTCGGGAAACGGCGGCGGCGGCGCGGCGTCGGTGAACAGGCGGTCGATCTGCGAGAGCGTGCCCAGCTGGATCATGGCCGGCCGGTTGAACTTGCTCGCGTCGGCCGCCAGCCACACCTCGCGCGCCTGGGCAATGATGGTCTGCGCGACCTTCACCTCGCGCAGGTCGAAGTCGCGCAGCGAGCCGTCGGCCTCGATGCTCGACACGCCGATGAGTGCGATGTCGACCTTGAACTGGCGGATGAAGTCGATGGTGGCCTCGCCCACCACGGCGCGGTCGCGCGGGCGCACCGAGCCGCCGGCCACGATCACCTCGCAGGCCGTGTTGCCGCTCAGGATGGTCGCCACGTTCAGGTTGTTGGTGATCACGCGCAGGCCCGTGTGGCGCATCAGCGCCTTGGCGATGGCCTCGGTGGTGGTGCCGATGTTCAGGATCAGCGAACAGTCGTTGGGCACCAGCTCGGCCACGCGGCGCGCAATGCGCGCTTTGCCGTCGGCGTTGAGCGTTTCGCGCTGCTGGTAGCCGATGTTCTCGGTGGTCGAGCTGGGCACGCGCACGCCGCCGTGGAAACGCGTGAGCAACCCCGCATCGGCCAGCCGCTGCACGTCGCGCCGCACGGTCTGCAGCGTGACGCCCAGCATGTCGGCGAGCTGTTCGACGGTGACCGAACCGCGCGCGCGCACGGTGTCGAGGAGGTTGATCTGGCGCGGGTTGGAGTTCACAGAGGCGTCGTGGAAAGCGGAAAGACTGGGGTCGAGGGTACAGGCCGCGTCACTTTAAAACGAAAGAAAACGAATCCGAGTAAGGGAAAACTCGGAGGAAAATCGCGCCAAAAGGAATCCAAATGAAAAAACTCGAAAATACAATCTCGGCCTTTGCTGACAAAAGTCACGAACCTACGGACCCCCATCCTGTGAGCGATTTTTCCTCTCCAGCGGCCGAGCCGGCCACCGAATGCGATGTGCTGATCGTCGGCGGCGGCATCAACGGGTGCGGCATTGCGCGCGACCTGGCCGGCCGGGGCTGGCGCGTCGTGCTGTGCGAGAAGGACGACCTGGCCTCGCACACCTCGTCGTCGTCCACCAAGCTGATCCACGGCGGGCTGCGCTACCTGGAGTACTACGAGTTCTCGCTGGTGCGCAAGGCGCTGCAGGAGCGCGAAGTGCTGCTCAAGAGCGCGCCGCACATCATGTGGCCGCTGCGCTTCGTGATGCCGCACGACCCCTCGATGCGCCCGGCCTGGATGATCCGCATCGGCCTGTTCATGTACGACCACCTCGCCAAACGCGAGGTGCTGCCGCCGTCGCGCGGCATCGACCTGCGCCAGCACCCGGCGGGCGCGCCGCTCAAGGCGCAGTACAAGCGCGGCTTCGTGTACTCCGACGGCTGGGTCGACGACGCGCGGCTGGTGGTGCTCAACGCCATCGACGCGCGCGCCAAGGGCGCCGAGGTGCTCACGCGCACGCGCTGCATCCATGCGCAGCGCGGCGCCGACGGCTGGGTCGCCACGCTTGAGGGCCCCGACGGCGCGCACCGCACCGTGCGTGCGCGCGCCGTGGTGAACGCGGCCGGCCCGTGGGCCGAATCCTTCCTGCGCGGCGTGGCCCAGTCGGCGCGCGGCGAGGCGCTGGCCACCAAGAGCCTGCGGCTCGTGAAGGGCAGCCACATCATCGTGCCGCGCCTGTTCGACCACGACCACGCCTACATCTTCCAGAACCCCGACAAGCGGATCATCTTCGCCATCCCTTACCAGGGCGCGTTCACGCTGATCGGCACCACCGACATCGAGATCAGCGGCGACGACCCCGGCGCCGCGCGCATCGCGCAGGAAGAGATCGACTACCTGTGCACCCAGGCCAGCCGCTACTTCGACAAGGCCATCGTGCCGGCCGACGTGGTCTGGACCTACTCGGGCGTGCGCCCGCTGCTGGACGATGCCTCGGGCGACCCCTCGGCCGTCACGCGCGACTACCTGCTCGAGTCGAACACCACCGCCGCGCCGCTGCTGTCGGTGTGGGGCGGCAAGATCACCACCTTCCGCAAGCTGGCCGAGGACGCGGCCGACGAGGTCGGCAAGATGCTCGGCCAGTCGAATGCCCAGCGCCCGGCCTGGACCGACGGCGCCTTCCTGGCCGGCGGCGACCTGTCGGCCTGGATCGGCGCGCCCAAGCGCCCCGACGACGACTTCGCCCGCTTCGTGGCCGCCGTGCAGGCCAAGTACCCCTGGCTCGATGCCCAGGTCGCGCTGCGGCTGGCGCGCGGCTACGGCGCGCGCGTGGCCGAACTGGTCGGCGAGGCGCAGTCGCTGGCCGACATGGGCGCCGAGGTGGCGCCCGGCCTGTACGAGCGCGAGCTGCGCTTCTTGCAGGCGCGCGAGTGGGCCGTGAGCTCGGACGACGTGCTCTGGCGCCGCACCAAGCTCGGCCTGCACTACACGCCCGCCGAGCGCGAGCAGGTGGCGATCTGGCTGCAGGCCAACGCAAAGAACAACAACGACACCGTGGAAGTGGAGGTGAGCTGATGCAGCTGACTCTGGAGCGCGTCACCAAGAAGGTCGGCGCGCAAACCTGGCTCTACGAGCAGAGCATTGCGCCGAAAAGCGGCGCGGTGACCGTGCTGCTCGGCGCCACGCAGGCCGGCAAGACCAGCCTGATGCGCCTCATGGCCGGGCTCGACACGCCCAGCACCGGGCGCGTGCTGGTCGACGGCAAGGACGTCACCGGCACGCCGGTGCGCGAGCGCAATGTCGCGATGGTCTACCAGCAGTTCATCAACTACCCCTCGCTCAAGGTGTTCGACAACATCGCCTCGCCGCTGAAGCTGCGCGGCGAATCGAACATCGATGCGCGCGTGAGGGCGCTGGCCGACAAGCTGCACATCGGCATGTTCCTGGACCGCCTGCCGGCCGAGCTGTCGGGCGGCCAGCAGCAGCGCGTGGCGCTGGCGCGCGCGCTCGCCAAGAACGCACCGCTCATGCTGCTCGACGAGCCGCTGGTCAACCTCGACTACAAGCTGCGCGAAGGCCTGCGCGAAGAACTCACGCAGCTCTTCGCCACCGGCGACTCGACCGTCATCTACGCCACCACCGAGCCCGGCGAAGCGCTGCTGCTGGGCGGCTACACGGCCGTGATGGACGCCGGCGAGCTGCTGCAGTACGGCCCGACCGCCGAGGTGTTCCATGCGCCGCAGTCGCTGCGCGTGGCGCGCGCCTTCAGCGATCCGCCGATGAACCTGCTGGCGGGCACGGCTGCGGCCGGCCGCGTGCAACTGGCGGGCGGGCCCGCGCTGGCGCTGGCTTTGCCTGAAAGCGTGTCGGGCACGGTCACGGTCGGCCTGCGCGCGAGCGCATTGAATGTCGACGCGGGGGAGGGCGACATCGCCTTGCCCGGCAAGGTGGAGCTGGCCGAGATTTCGGGCTCCGACACCTTCGTGCACGTCGAGACCGCGGTGGGCGAACTGGTGGCGCAGCTCACCGGCGTGCACCGCTTCGAGCTGGGCGCTTCGATCACGCTGTACTTCAGCGCGTCGCAAGCCTATGTGTTCGATGCCAGTGAAAAACTGGCACTGGCGCCGGCATGGCGCAAAGGAGCTTGAGATGGCACGCATCGATCTCGACCTGGCCCACGCCTACCGCCCCAACCCCACGCAGGACAGCGACTACGCGCTGCTCCCGCTGAAGATGAGCTTCCGCGATGGCGGCGCGTACGCCTTGCTCGGCCCCTCGGGCTGCGGCAAGACGACCATGCTCAACATCATCTCGGGCCTGCTCGTGCCCTCGCAGGGCAGCGTGAGCTTCGACGGCCGCGACATGACGCGCGCCACGCCGCAGGAACGCAACATCGCGCAGGTATTCCAGTTCCCGGTGATCTACGACACCATGACCGTGGCCGAGAACCTCGCGTTCCCGCTGCGCAATCGCAAGGTGCCCGAAGACCAGATCAAGAAGCGCGTCGGCGAGATCGCCGAAATGCTCGACATGAGCGGCCAGCTCAACCAGCGCGCCGCGGGGCTGGCGGCCGACGCCAAGCAGAAGATTTCGCTGGGCCGCGGCCTGGTGCGCAGCGACGTGTCGGCGGTGCTGTTCGACGAACCGCTCACCGTGATCGATCCACACCTGAAGTGGCAGTTGCGCCGCAAGCTCAAGCAGATCCACCGCGAGCTCAAGCTCACGCTGATCTACGTGACGCACGACCAGGTCGAGGCGCTCACCTTCGCCGAAGAGGTGGTGGTCATGACGCGCGGCAAGGCCGTGCAGGTGGGCAGCGCCGAGGCGCTGTTCGAACGGCCGGCCCACACCTTCGTCGGCCATTTCATCGGCTCGCCGGGCATGAACTTCCTGTCGGCCCACAGCGCCAACGGTGCGCTCGAAGTGGCGGGCACGCCGCTGGTGCCCACGCGCGAGCTGCCGCCCGGCGCGCTCAAGATCGGCATCCGGCCCGAGTACCTGCGCCTGTCGAACGCGGGGGCGGCCGGTGCCGTGCCGGCGGTGGTGAAGCAGGTGCAGGACGTCGGCACGCACGCGATGCTCAGCGCCGAAGTCGACGGCGGCGTGGTCAAGGTGCGCATGCATTCGGACGAGCAGCCGCCGGCGGTGGGCGACACGGTGTGGCTGCGGGTGCTCGACACCCACACCTGCTACTACAAGGACGAGGGACTGGTGGCATGAGCGCAGCGCAGGGCCGCCCCAAGCAAGCTCGCACCGCAGTGCGAAGCACGGAGGTATTTGAATGAACCCGACGAACAAGCCGATCAACCAGAAGGCCTGGTGGCTGGTGTTGCCCGTGCTGATCTGCGTGGCCTTCTCGGCCATCGTGCCGCTGATGACGGTGGTCAATTACTCGGTGCAGGACATCATCTCGCCCGAGCGGCGCGTGTTCGTCGGCACCGAATGGTTCGCCGCCGTGATGCGCGACGACGAGCTGCACCAGGCGCTGTGGCGCCAGCTGGGCTTCTCGCTGTCGGTGCTGCTGGTGGAGATTCCGCTGGGCATCGCGCTGGCGCTGTCGATGCCGGCCACGGGCTGGAAGTCGTCGGCGGTGCTGGTGGTGGTGGCGCTGTCGCTGCTCATTCCGTGGAACGTGGTGGGCACGATCTGGCAGATCTACGGCCGCGCCGACATCGGCCTGCTGGGCCACGCACTGCAGGTCATGGGCATCGAATACAACTACACCGGCAGCGCGACCGACGCCTGGCTCACGGTGCTGGTGATGGACGTGTGGCACTGGACGCCGCTGGTGGCCTTGCTCTGCTATGCGGGCCTGCGCTCCATTCCCGACGCGTACTACCAGGCCGCGCGCATCGACGGCGCCAGCAAGTTCGCGGTGTTCCGCTACATCCAGCTGCCCAAGATGCGCGGCGTGCTGATGATCGCGGTGCTGCTGCGCTTCATGGACAGCTTCATGATCTACACCGAGCCCTTCGTGCTGACGGGCGGCGGGCCGGGCAACGCGACCACCTTCCTGAGCCAGTACCTCACGCAGAAGGCCGTGGGGCAGTTCGACCTCGGGCCGGCGGCGGCGTTCTCGCTGATCTATTTCCTGATCATTTTGTTGTTCTGCTTCGTGCTCTACAACTGGATGCAGCGGGTGGGCACGCAAGAGGTGGAGAAAGAACAATGAACGAAAAGCGCTTCCACAAGCGCAGCATCTTTTTGCTGCTGTACATCCTGTTCGCGCTGTTGCCCATCTACTGGATGGTCAACATGAGCTTCAAGACGAACGAGGAGATCCTGTCGAGCTTCTCGTTCTTCCCGCAGCAGCTCACCTGGGCCAACTACGCGCGCATCTTCACCGACGAGTCGTGGTACTCGGGCTACATCAACAGCCTGATCTACGTGGCGATCAACACGGTGATCTCGCTCACCGTGGCGCTGCCGGCGGCCTATGCGTTCTCGCGCTATTCGTTCCTGGGCGACAAGCATGTGTTCTTCTGGCTGCTGACCAACCGCATGACGCCGCCCGCGGTGTTCCTGCTGCCGTTCTTCCAGCTGTACAGCACCGTGGGCCTCATGGACACGCACCTGGGCGTGGCGCTGGCGCACCTGCTGTTCAACGTGCCGCTGGCGGTGTGGATTCTCGAAGGCTTCATGAGCGGCATCCCGCGCGAGATCGACGAGACGGCGTACATCGACGGCTACTCGTTCCCGCGCTTCTTCCTCACCATCTTCCTGCCGCTCATCAAGGCCGGCGTGGGCGTGGCGGCGTTCTTCTGCTTCATGTTCAGCTGGGTCGAACTGCTGCTGGCGCGCACGCTCACGAGCGTGAACGCCAAGCCGATCGTGGCGACGATGACGCGCACGGTGAGCGCCTCGGGCATGGACTGGGCGACGCTGGCTGCGGCCGGCGTGCTCACCATCGTGCCGGGTGCGATCGTGATCTGGTTTGTCCGCCACTACATCGCAAAAGGCTTTGCGATGGGCCGCGTCTAAGGAGACCGAGACATGTTCGACTGGATGGTCTGGACCACCCCGGTGGCCGTTTTCTTCAGCTGCATCGCGCTCATGCTGGTCGGCATGACGGTGTGGGAATTCAAGTCGCCCACCACGATGCGCCGCGGCTGGCTGCCCATTGCCACCACGCGCGGCGACCGGCTCTTCATCGGCCTGCTGTCTGCTGCGTATGTGAACCTGATCTTCGTCGGCCTGGCCGGCAAGGTGCAGGAGTGGCTGAGCCTGGAGGCCGAGCCCTCGATCTGGATCGGCTTCGTGCTGTCGATGTTCGTGCTGGCGCTCGTGATGCGCAAAGGCTAGACCCACCGATTTCGTCAACGCGTCCGGCTCTCCGCCTCCCCGGAGCCGCGATGAAAAAACCGGGGAAGCACAACCGAGGAGACACACTCATGAAGATGCGCTACACGGCATTGGCAATGGCGGCGGCGATGTTCGCCGCGCACGGCGCCGCATCGGCCGGCGAGGCCGAGGCCAAGAAATGGATCGACAGCGAATTCCAGCCGTCGACCCTGTCCAAGGACAAGCAGATGGAGGAGATGAAGTGGTTCATCGACGCCGCCAAGAAGCTGCAGGCCAAGGGTGTGAAGGAGGTGTCGGTCGTCTCCGAAACGCTGACCACCCATGAGTACGAATCGAAGACGCTGGCCAAGGCCTTCGAGGAGATCACCGGCATCAAGGTCAAGCACGACCTGATCCAGGAAGGCGACGTGGTCGAGAAGCTGCAGACCTCGATGCAGTCGGGCAAGTCGATCTACGACGGCTGGGTGTCCGACTCCGACCTGATCGGCACGCACTACCGCTACGGCAAGATCATGTCGCTCACCGACTACATGAAGGGCGCCGGCAAGGAGTTCACCAACCCGGGCCTGGACCTGAAGGACTTCATCGGCACCAGCTTCACCACCGCGCCCGACGGCCAGCTCTACCAGCTGCCCGACCAGCAGTTCGCCAACCTGTACTGGTTCCGCGCCGACCTGTTCGCGCGCAAGGACCTGCAGGACAAGTTCAAGGCCAAGTACGGCTACGACCTGGGCGTGCCGCTGAACTGGAGCGCCTACGAAGACATCGCCGAGTTCTTCAGCGTCGACGTGAAGACCATCGACGGCAAGCCGATCTACGGCCACATGGACTACGGCAAGAAAGACCCGTCGCTGGGCTGGCGCTTCACCGACGCGTGGCTGTCGATGGCTGGCGCCGCCGACAAGGGCATTCCGAACGGCATGCCGATCGACGAGTGGGGCATCCGCGTGGCTGCCGACAAGTGCACGCCCACGGGCGCTTCGGTCTCGCGCGGCGGTGCGACCAACTCGCCGGCCGCCGTGTACGCGCTCACCAAGTACATCGACTGGATGAAGAAGTACGCGCCCAAGGAAGCCATGGGCATGACCTTCGGCGAATCGGGCCCGGTGCCGGCGCAGGGCCAGATCGCGCAGCAGATCTTCTGGTACACGGCCTTCACCGCCGACATGACCAAGAAGGGCCTGCCCGTGGTGAACGAAGACGGCTCGCCCAAGTGGCGCATGGCCCCCGGCCCGAACGGCCCGTACTGGAAGCAGGGCATGCAGAACGGCTACCAGGACGTGGGCTCGTGGACCTTCTTCAAGGGCCATGACGCCAACAAGACGGCTGCCGCCTGGCTCTACGCGCAGTTCATCACCGCCAAGACCACCTCGCTGAAGAAGTCGATCACCGGCCTGACCTTCATCCGCGACAGCGACATCCGCTCGGACTACTTCACGCAGAACGCCAACAAGTACGGCGGCCTGATCGAGTTCTACCGCAGCCCCGCGCGCGTGGCCTGGACCCCGACCGGCACCAACGTGCCCGACTACCCGAAGCTCGCGCAGCTGTGGTGGAAGAACGTGGCCGAGGCCGTCACGGGTGAGAAGACCCCGCAAAAAGCCATGGACAACCTGGCCGACGAGATGGACAACGTGATGGCACGCCTGGAGCGCGCCGGCATGGCCCATTGCGCGCCCAAGCTCAACCCGAAGGGCGACCCGGCCAAGTACCTGAGCGACGACCACGCCCCGTGGAAGAAGCTGGCCAACGAAAAGCCCAAGGGCGAGACCATCGATTACAACAAGCTGCTGAGCGCCTGGAAGGCCGGCAAGGTGCGCTGATCGGCGCACCGCGCCCGCAGCCATTGCAAACAAGGGCCGTGCCGCGAGGTGCGGCCCTTTTTCGCGTTCTGGCCGAATGGTTCGTCGGATTCGCGCGACGCCATGACCTATGGCAGATGCACCTTTGAAAAGCTTCGCTTACATTCGACGGCCCCCGCCACGCCCCGCCAGTGAATCCAAGTTCTTCCAGCCCCTCCGCCAGCCCTCCTGCCACCCCGGGCGCGCGTGCCAAACGCGTCCTGCTGATCCAGTACTCGCAGACCGGGCAGCTCGACCGCGTGGCCGGGCAGATCGCCGCGCCGCTGCGCGCCGACCCGGGCATCGAACTGCGCGTGGAAACGTTGCGGCCGTTGCAGCGCTTTCCCTTTCCCTGGCCCTTCCTGACCTTCTTCGACGCGTTCCCCGAGTCGGCCCACCTGAAGCCGGGCCCGCTGGCGCCGCTGACGCTCACGGGCGATGAAGATTTCGACCTCGTCATCCTGCCGTACCAGGTCTGGTTCCTCGCGCCTGCGCAGCCGGTCGTGGCCTTCCTGCAGCACCCCGTGGCGGCGCGGCTGCTCAAGGGAAAACCCGTGGTCACGGTCATCGCTTGCCGCAACATGTGGCTGCTGGCCCACGAAAAGCTCAAGGGCCTGCTCGCCGCCACCGGCGCGCGCCTGATCGACAACGTGGTGCTCACCGACCCGGGCCCCACGCTCGCCACCTTCTTCACCACGCCGGCCTGGCTCATCTGGGGCCGCAAGCGCGGCTTCTGGGGCATGCCCGACGCGGGCCTGAGCGAGGAACAGATCCGCGGCTGCGGCCGCTTCGGCCGCGCCCTGCGCGATGCGCTGCACGCAGGTCGCGAGCAGGGCGATGCGCCCTTGCTGGCCGGGCTGGGCGCGGTGCGCGCCCAGGCGCGCCTGCTCATCAGCGAGAAGGCCGGCACGCGCAGCTTCTACCTCTGGGGCAAGTTGATCATGGCGGCCGGCGGGCCGGGCGCGGCAGTGCGCAAACCGCTGCTCTTGCTGTACGTGCTGTTTCTGCTGGCACTGATCGTCACCGTCGTGCCGGTGAGCCTGACGTTGCAGGCCCTGCTGCGGCCTTTGTTCCGAGGGTGGCTGACTAAAATGACGGCTCAATTCGAGCGCCCGTCGGGCTCTGCCACGGACCGGCTCCCTCTCTATGACGACTGATGTTTTCCTGACCCGCACCGCCGCCTTCCTGCCTTTTTCTCCGGTCAGCAACGAAGACATCGAAGAAGTGTTGGGCCGCATCGGCGGCAAGGTGTCGCGTGCGCGACGCCTCATCCTGCGCAGCAACGGCATCCAGTCGCGCCACTACGCCATCGACCGCGCCACCGGCCAGCTGGCCATGACCAACGCACAGCTCACCGCCGCGGCCATCCGCGCGCTGGGCGACGACATCGGCCCGGTCGACTGCCTGGCCACCGGCACCTCGCTGCCCGACCAGCTCATGCCCAACCACGCGGTGATGGTGCACGGCGAACTGGGCTGGCCCCGGCTCGAGGTGGTGGCCTGCGCCGGCATCTGCCTGGCCGGCGCGGCGGCGCTCAAGCATGCGTGGCTGTCGGTGCGCGCGGGCGATGCGCGGCGCGCGGTCGCCACGGGCTCCGAGCTGGCCTCGGCCGTGATGCGCGGCATCAACTTCGAGGCCGAGCTCGAGCACAAGCTCGAGGCGCTCGAAGCGCGCCCCGAGATCGCCTTCGAGAAAGACTTTTTGCGCTGGATGCTGTCCGACGGCGCCGGCGCGGTGCTGCTGGAGCGCGAGCCGCGCGGGCCGCTGTCGCTGCGCGTCGAGTGGATCGAGCTGTCGTCGGCGGCGCACGAGCTGCCGGTGTGCATGTATGCCGGCGCCGACAAGAACGCGCAGGGCGGCCTCGACGGCTGGGCCCGCACCTCGCCGGCCGACTGGCAGCGCGACTCGACCTTCGCCGTCAAGCAGGACGTGCGCCTGCTCAACGACAACATCGTGCGCGCCACGCTGACCGAGCCGCTGGCCGCCATCATCGAACGCCGCGGACTGAAGACCGACGACATCGACTGGTTCCTGCCGCACCTGTCGTCGCACTATTTCGTCGAGCCCGTGGCCGCGAGCCTGGCGTCGCTGGGCCTGCCGATTCCGCGCGAGCGCTGGTTCAGCAACCTCGCGACCAAGGGCAACACGGGCTCGGCCTCGCCGTACATCATGCTCGACGAGCTGTTCCGTTCCGGTCGCATCAAGCCCGGCCAGAAGTTGCTGATGTTCGTACCGGAAAGCGGTCGCTTCTCCAGCGGCTTCATCTACCTGGAGGCGGTGTAGCCATGGACCTCGATGCCGTGCCACAGGAGGGCAACGCGACCCTCGCGGGCCATTCCAAGCTGATGTACGCCCGCGACGGGCAAGGCCGCGTCGTCACCACCACCTCGAAGGGCTGGGAGGCGGAAGAGATCGTCACCAGCCACGCGGTCGACGTGCTGGTCGAGCAGGCGCAGGAGGCCAAGGCGCGCGTGAAGGCCGGGCTGGCCTCGCCGCTCGAGTACTGGATGTACGAGCGCCGCATGGACGTGGCGCTGCTCTCGCAGACCAGCGGCTTCTGGCAGTGGCGCGTGCGCCGCCACCTGCAGCCGCGCCATTTCGCCGCGCTGTCGCCGGCCCAGCTCGCCCGCTACGGCCAGGCGCTGGGGCTGCCCGTTTCCACCCTGCAAGGCCTGCCGTGAACTTCCAACACCAACAGGCGGCGCACTGCGAAAGCGGCGTCATCTCCAGCCTCATGCGCCACCACGGTGCGCCGATGAGCGAGGCGATGGCGCTGGGGTTGTCGTCGGCGCTGTCGTTCGCCTACCTGCCGTTCATCAAGCTGTCGGGCCTGCCGCTCATCTCGTACCGCATGCCGCCCAAGGCCATCATCAAGGGCCTCTTGGCGCCGATGGCCGCGCGCTTTCGCTTCGAGACCTTCCGCAGCCCGCAGGCCGGGCAGCAGCGGCTGGACGCGCTGCTGGCCGACGGCCAGCTCGTGGGCCTGCAGACCTCGGTCTACTGGCTGCCGTACTTTCCGCCGAACATGCGCTTTCACTTCAACGCGCACAACCTGCTGGTCTACGGCAAGGACGGCGACGACTACCTGATCAGCGACCCCGTGTTCGAGGAACCCGTGCGCTGCGCCAGCGAAGACCTGTCGCGCGCCCGTTTCGCCAAGGGCGTGCTCGCGCCCAAGGGCCTCATGTACTACCCGCAGGCCATCGAGCGCAAGGCGGTCGACGCCGCCTCGGTGACCCAGGCCATCCGCAAGACGGTGCGCAACATGCTCGCGCCCGTGCCCATCGTCGGCGTGCGCGGCATGCGCACGCTGGCCAAGCGCATGCAGAAGCTGTCGCCCAGCGATCCGCGCAGCGTCGACTTCATCGGCCACCTGGTGCGCATGCAGGAAGAGATCGGCACGGGTGGGGCGGGCTTTCGCTTCATCTACGCGGGCTTCCTGCAGGAGGCCGCGCAGCTGCTCGACAAGCCGCAGCTCACGCAGATGTCCGAACGCCTGATCGCCATCGGCGACGGCTGGCGCGCGTTCGCGCTCAAGGCGGCGCGCATGGTCAAGGGCCGCGAGCCTGTCGATCCCGTCGCACTCGCCGGCAAGCTGCGCGAGCAGGCGCAGCAAGAGGAAACCTTCTTCCGCGACCTCAAGGCCGCCGTCGCTTGAGATGGGAGCCCCCCGGCTTGCCACTGCGTGTGCTTCGCCACCCCCCGAGGGGGAGGCTCGGCCCGCCTTGGGGCGGCCCGGCGACGGGCCGATGCTCGAGCTGCACCAGCTCGGCTACCGCTACCCGCACGCTGACAAGGCCGCGCTGGCCGACGTGTCGCTCGCCGTGCCGCGCGGTTGCGTGCTGGGCCTGCTCGGCCCGAACGGCGCCGGCAAGACCACGCTGATCTCGCACCTGTCGGGCGCGCTCGCGGTGCAGTCGGGCGACATCCGCATCGACGGCCAGCCCCTGCAGCAGGTGCGCGCGAAGGCGCCCACGCGCATCGCCGTGGCGCCGCAGGACCAGGCCTTCTATCCGATGCTCACCGTGGCCGAGAACCTGGCCTGCTTCGCCGCGGCCGGCAAACTTTCGGGTGCGCGCAAGAAGGCGCGCATCGACACCTGCACGCAGTTCGCGCAGCTCGAACAGTTCGCGGGCGTGCGCGCCGAGCGGCTCTCGGGCGGCCTGAAGCGCCGCCTCAACCTCGCGATCGCCTTGCTGCCCGAACCCGAGCTGATGCTGTTCGACGAGCCGACGGTGGGCGTCGATCCGCAGTCGCGCGCCTTCATCCTCGATGCGATCAAGAGCCTGGCGCAGGCCGGCGCGGCGGTGATCTACGCCTCGCACTACATGGAAGAGATCGAGGCCATCGCCGACCGCGTGGCCATCCTCGACCAGGGCCGTGTGCTGCGCGAAGGCCCGCTCGACGCGCTGCTGTCGCAAAGCGCGATGTTGCTGACCCTGGCCGCCGACGGGCTCGATGCGCAGAGGCTCTCGCGCTTCGGCACGGTGGAGCAGGGCGCGGCGCACTGGCGCATCCACCTGAACGCAGGCACCGGCCCCGGCCCCGTGCTGGCCGCGCTCGAAGCCGAAGGCATCGAGGTGCGCCAGGCCGAGTTCGGCCGGCACGACCTCGAGCAGCTCTTCATGGCGCTCACGCACCGTTCGCTGCGCGACTGATCGAACGCCATGCTCTTCGCCCTCATCAAGAAGGAACTGCTGGCCCTCGTGCGCGACATGCACGGGCTGGCCGTGCTGTTCGTGATGCCGATGGTGTTCATCGTGCTGATGTCGCTCACGCTGAAGGACATCTACCGCCCGCCGCTGGCCGAGCTGAGCTACGCGGTCGATGCGCGCGACAGCGGCACGCCGGCCAAGTGGCTGCTGCAGATCTGGCAGCGCAGCCACGGCGCGCCGCAGCCGCTGGGCAGCGACTGGCAGGCGCGGCTGCGCAGCGGCACGCTCAAGTACGTGATCGTGCTGGAGCCGGGTCTGTCGGACGAACTGGAATCGGCAGCGCTCTCCACGCGTGCCCACATCCGCCTGCTGGCCGAGCCCGGCATCGACGCCAACCTGTTCAACGCGCTGCGCGCCGAACTCATCGGCGCGTCGGGCGAACTCAAGGCGCGGCTCGCGCTGGCGGTGCCCGGCACGGCCAGCCCCGCGCCCGATGCGTCCATCCAGGCGATGGTGCAGGCCGAGCGCTTTGCCACCGCCGGCCCGCGGCCCACGTCGGTGCAGCAGAACGTGCCGGCCTGGCTGGTGTTCGGCATGTTCTTCGTGGTGGCTTCGCTGTCCAGCCTGTTCGTGCAGGAGCGCGGCTCGGGCGCGCTCGGCCGGCTGCAGAGCCTGGGCGTGTCGCGTTCGATGCTGCTGGCTTCCAAGGCCTTGCCCTACCTCGGCGTGAACGCGCTGCAGGCGCTGCTGATGCTGGCGGCGGGCATCTGGTTCATGCCGCTGATCGGCGGCGATGCGCTGTCGCTGGCGGGCATCCACTGGGGCGGCCTGCTGCTGTCGCTCGTGGCCGTGAGCCTGGCGGCGGTGAGCCTGTCGCTGGCGGTGGCCTGCCTCGTCAAGAGCCATGCGCAGGCCGCCACGCTCGGGCCGATGGTCAATGTGCTGATGGCGGCGGCGGGCGGCATCATGGTGCCCAAGTTCGTCATGCCGGGCTTCATGCAGCGCATGGTCGAAATCTCTCCCATGAACTGGGGGCTCGAAGCGTTGCTCACCGTGCTGCTGCGCGGCGGCGGCGTGGCCGAGGTGCTGCCGCAGGTCGGCCGGCTGGTGGCGTTCGCGGCCCTCATGTTCTTCGTGGCTGTCTTTCTGTTTCGCAGGCGCGCACCGTGACGAGCACCGTTTCCTCTCCTGAATTCATCGCCCGCCTCAAGGCCCTCGTGCTCGAGGCTGTTGAAAAAGACGCGCCGCCCGGCGGCCTCGGCGACGACGAGCCGCTGTTCGGCCCCGAGGCGCGGCTGGACCTCGACTCGCTCGACGCGCTGCAGGTGTCGATGGCGATCCAGCAGCACTTCGGCCTGCGCATGCCCGACAGCAAGGACACGCGCCGCGCGATGACGTCGATCGCGCACCTGGCGGAACACCTGGCGCAAGCGGGCAAAGCATGAGTCCGGTGTACCTGGCCGGCATGGGCCTGGCCTGCGTGCTCGGCGACGATGTGCCGTCGGCGCTCGCGGCGCTGCGGCGCGGCGGCGTGCCGCCCACGCCGGTGACGGTGGCCCAGGGCCTGCAGTGGCCGGTCTACACGCTGCCGGTGCCGCCCGGCGACTGGGCGCAGCGCGTGCAGCACACGGTGCGCCGCGTGGTCGCGCAGACCGGCGACGGGCTGGACCGGCAGGGGCCGCTGTTCGTGGCCTCGTCGTCGCTCGACATCGGGGCCATGGAACACGCGCAGCACGACGCGCGGCTCAGCGGCGACCTGCAGGATTTCGCCGACATCGCCGCCGCCGCGCTCGACTGGCAAGGCCCGGTCTTTACCGTCTCGACCGCCTGCACCTCGGCGCTCAACGCGATGCTGGCGGCGGCCGACATGGTGCGCGCGGGCGAGGCGCGCGAGGCACTGGTGATCGGCGCCGAGCTCGACAACCGCTTCACCGTGGCCGGCTTCGGCGCGATGCAGCTGCTGGCGACCGACAGCGCACGGCCCTTCGGCGCGGGGCGCCAGGGGTTGGTGCTCGGCGAAGCGGTGGCGGCGCTGCGGCTCGGGTCGCAACCCGCGCGCTGGGCGCTGCTGGGCGGTGCCAACGTGGTCGACGGCCGCAACCCCTCGGGCACCGAGGCCAGCGCCGTGCGCGCGATGTGCCGCGACACGCTGGCGCGCAGCGGCCTGCAGCCCGCGGACATCGACCTCATCAAGGTGCAGGCCGCGGGCAGCCCGGTCAACGACGCGATCGAGGTCGAGGCGCTGCGGCAGGTGTTCGCGCCGCTGCCGCCGCTGGTGTCGCTCAAGTCGGCGATCGGCCACACGCTGGGCGCGGCCGGGGCAGCGGAGCTGGCCCTGCTGGTCGGCTGCATCGAAGGCGGCGCCTGGCCGTCGGTCGGCTACGCGCTGGACGAGACGCTGGGCATCGCGCTGAGCGACGGGCCGCCGGCGCGGCTGCGCCACATCCTGCTCAACGTGGTGGGCTTCGGCGGCGGGCATGCGTCGCTGGTGCTCAAGGATTGCAACGCCGCATGAGCAACTCGACAACCGCTTGGCGCACCGTCGCCCATGTCGTGGCGCATCCGCCGCCCGACGACTGGCGCGACGCGCTGGCGACCCGCCTGGGCCGCCGGCCGCGCCGCGTCGGCCTGTGGACCGAGCTGGCGATGTACGGCGCGCTGCGCTGCCTCGACGCGGCCGGCGAAGCCGCGCTGCCGACGGGCGCGCGCCTGCGCGTGACCAGCCGGCGCGGTGCGTGGGAGGCCACGCGTGCGGGGCTGGCGCAGCTCGACGCGGGCCTGCCGATGCCCTTCACCTTCATGCAGGGGCAGCCCGCGCTGATGCTGGCCGAGGTCGGCCGCAGCCTCGACTGGCAGGGCGATGCGAGCTTCATGCTGTGCCGCGATCTCGCGCGGCCGCTGACGCTGTCGCAGCTGGGCGCGGGGCGCGACGGGCTGCTGTTCGGCGTGGTGGAGGAGACGTTCGGCGACGTGCCGCCGCGCTCCGAATGGTGGCGGCTGGTGCCGACCGATCAGGCGGCGATCGAACGCTGAAGGTTCTCGCGCGCCCGCGCTTCGAGCAGGGCGTGCATGCGCGGCGTGGCGTAGATCGCCGGGCGAGCTAGAAAGCGCTGGAGGATCGCGCACCGGCGCGGCAGGCGAATCTCTTCGGGAACGAAACCGTATTCCGCATGCACCTGGCGCTCGTACTCGTCGAAGCGCGCGCGCTCGGCGCCGAGGATCGACAGGTCGATGTCGATCAGCAGTTCGGCGTCGCGGCCCTCCGGCACGGCGTCGTGGCGCGTGGCCATGACGAGCGCGTGAACGCGCTCGGCCGACGCATCGCTCGCACCGGCGGCCTGCAGCGCCTGCCGCGCCCAGTCGGCGCTGCGGGCTTCGTTGTCGTGCGCATGCACGTCGTAGATCGCGTCGTGGAACCACAGCGCCAGCGCCACCTCGCCGGGGCGTTCGGCGAGCGCCTGTTCCCGGTCGAACCATGCGAGGCATTCGCCCAGGTGCTGCATCGTGTGGTAGTGGCGCTGCGGCTCGCCGTAGCGGCGTTGCAGTTCGAGCCGCAATGCGTCGTCGGGCGCGGCCACGCCCAGCGCCTGCCAGGCGGCGGTCCAGTTCGCGTGCAGCGCCTGCGGTGTCATCGCGGCTATTGCTCCATCGCGGCCTTGACCTCCTGGCCGAGGTCGAGCACCGACATCGCGTAGTAGCTGCTCCAGTTGTAGCGCGTGATCACGTAGAAGTTGCGCGTGCCGGCGACGTAGGTCGGCGGTGCGTCGAGGCCGTTCTGCAGCTCGATGAGCGCCAGCAGGCCCTTGTGCTTCAGGCCTTCGCCCTCGGGCACGGCGCCTGCGGCCACGAAGCTGTCGGCGCTGAAGGTCGGCAGGATGTCGGGCGCCAGCAGCAGGGCCTTCTTGAGGCGCGCCTCGTCGAAATGCACGGGGTAGATCGACGGCATGCCGGGCGTCCAGCCGAAGGCCTTGAAGTAGCTCGCCACCGAGCCGATCACGTCGACCGGGTTGTTCACGAGGTCGATGCGGCCGTCGCCGTCGAAGTCGACCGCGTACTTGGCGATGCTGCTGGGCATGAACTGCGGCATGCCCATGGCGCCGGCGTAGCTGCCCACGGGCGTGAGCGGGTCGTCGGCGGTGCGGCTTTCGGTGCTCAGGAAGCTTTCGAGCTCGCCGCGGAAGAAGGCGACGCGCTCGGCCGCGCGTGGGTGGCCCTGCGGGAAGTCGAAGGACAGCGTGGCCAGCGCATCGATCACGCGGAAGTTGCCCATGTTGCGGCCGTAGATGGTCTCGACGCCGACGATGCCGACGATGATTTCCGGCGGCACGCCGTAGGTGGCCTCGGCACGCGCGAGCGTCTCGGCGTTGGCGCGCCAGAAGCGCACGCCGGCCGCGATGCGCACCGGGTCGATGAAGCGGCTGCGGTAGGTCTGCCAGTTCTTCACCGTGCCGACCGGGCCCGGCAGCATCAGGCGCGGGACGTTGGGCAGGAAGCGCGCGGCACCGATGGTGGCGCGCACCCAGTCGCGATCGAGGTTGCGGCGCTGGGCGACGTCGTCGGCGAACGCCATGGCGTCGTCGCGCGTGGCGTAGGGCGTGCTGCCGCGCACCGGCGTGACGGCGGGGCGGGCGTTGGCCTGGGGCTTCTGGGCCAGGGCGCCCGTGGGCCAGGCGACGCAGGCGGCGAGGAGGGCGGTGGCGGCCACTGCGGCGCGCAAGGGCGTGGGGAAGGCGTGTGACATGGGCACGATTGTGCCGCCCGTGCGCATGCGCACTTTCGGGGGACACATGTGGTTGCAGCCGCGCTTCAGGGGCGCGGCGGTGCGGGCGGCCAGGGCAGCCGGCGGAACTCGGCGCGCAGCGCGGCGAGCGAGGCCGATGGGCCGGATGCGGCGGGTGCGTAGCGCTGGGCTTCGAGCTTCAGCAGCCAGTCGCGCACGGCCTGCGCGGCGGGCCCGAAGCGGGCGTCGGCGGCCTGGGCCATCTGGCGCGGCGGCGCCGTCTCGGGCAGCGGCAGGCCGGCCTTGGCCAGGCGCGCGCGAGCCCGGCCCAGCAGGCGCAGCCACGGGTCGTGCCGGCTGCGCTCCCACAGCGTCCAGCCGGCGCCGGCCAGGCTCGCGGCCACCAGCAGGTACAGCAGCACGTAGCCCAGGTCTTCGAGGCTCGGGGCGTTGAAGCCGAGGGTCTTGAGCAGGTCGAGCTGGCGGCTCTGCGTGTAGTTGAGCACCCACTGGTTCCAGCCGTTGTTCACGGCCTCCCAGGCGGCGCGCAGGTTCTGCACCAGTGTCGGGCTCATGACGCCGATGGCGCCCGCCAGCAGGCCGGGCTGCGGCGTAAGGCGCTGGAACTGCCCGATGCGCCCCGGCGCAACCGAGCCGGTCGGGTCGACGCGCACCCAGCCCGCGCCCTCTTGCCACACCTCGGCCCAGGCGTGCGCGTCGCTCTGGCGCACCACCCAGTAGTTGTCGACGTTGTTGAGCTCGCCGCCCTGGTAGCCGGTGACGATGCGCGCCGGGATCTGCAGGTGGCGCATCAGCACCACGAAGGCCGAGGCGATGTGCTCGCAGAAGCCTTCCTTGCGGTCGAACCAGAACTCGTCGGCGGTCTCGTTGCCGTACACGCCGGGCTCCAGCGTGTAGGTGTAGCCGCCGGTGCGCAGGCGTTGCAAGGCGGCCTGCACGAAGGCGTTGGCATCGGCGCCGGCCAGCGCGGGGTCGGCGCGCATCTGGGCGGCGAGCGCGGCGGTGCGCGGGTTGCTGCCGGCCGGCAGCGCCAGGTAGGGCTGGAGCCGGCCGCCGGTGCGTGTCAATGGGCCGCTCTGGAACTGCGGGTGGCTCTCGGCGCGGTAGCGCACGAGGTCGGTGATCGGGCGGTTCACGAACCACTGCAGGTCGGGCGTGCCGGTGACCTCGTAGCCGGGCACCTCGGGTGCGCGCGGCGCGGCGTCGAGCGTGAGCAGCCACGGGCGCTGGCTGGCTTCGAGCGTGACCTCGTAGCGCACCGGCTCGCCGCGCGTGCGCAGGTTCGGCATCGCCTGCCCGCTGCGCGCCCAGGTCGGCAGCGCGGTCCATTCGCGGCCGTCGAACTGCGCCAGCACGGGGCCACGGAAGTACAGCTGGCTTTGCGGCGGCGCGCGGTTGTCGTCGAACTTGATGCGCGCGGCGATGCTCCCGTCGAGCGCCAGCTCGGCGATGGTGCCGACCCGCATCGTGTTCGACAGGCCGGTGCGCCCGGCCATGGCGTCGCCGGGCGTGCCCCACAGCGGCGCGAAGCGCGGGAACAGCAGGAATAGCGCGAGCATCACCGGCGCGCCCGCCAGCGCCATCCAGCCGGCCATGCGCGCAGCCTGCATCAGCGGCGGCCGGCCCACCGGCATGTGGGCGTTGACCAGCGCCGTCAGCAGGCCCAGCAGCGCCAGCAGCATGGTGAAGGCGGTGAGCAGCGACTGCGAATAGAAGAAGTTCGTGAGCATCGCGAAGAAGCCCAGGAAGAAGACCACGAAGGCGTCGCGCCGCGCGCGCAGCTCCAGCGTCTTGAGCGCCAGCAGGCACACGACCAGCGTGACACCTGCGTCGCGGCCCAGCAGCGTGCGGTGGGTGGCGTAGGTGCCGGCCAGCGCCAGCGCCAGCAGCGCGAGGCGCCACCACTTGCTGGGCAGCGGGCGCGCCTGCAGCGCCAGCGAGGCGCGCCACAGCAGCACCAGGGCGGTGATGGCCGAGCACCACCAGGGCAGCTCGTCCACCTGCGGCAGCAGGATGAGACCGATGACGCACAGCAGGAACAGCGTGTCCCGTGCGTCCCTCGGTAGCGCGGTGAGTTCGCGTACGACCCGGTTCATGCGGCGGCCCCGTTCATGCGCACAGCGCCAGCGCCTCGAGGCAGGCGCGCCGGTGTGCTTCGCCCTGCGACGGTTTCACCGTGCGGCCGGCGACGCGCACGCCGTAGTCCACGCCCAGCCGGTCGGCCATGAGCACCCAGGCGCACAGGCGCGACAGGCGGGCCTCGATGTCGGGCAGCGCGGCGGCGTGCGCGTCGAGCCAGAGTTCTTCGCGTTGCGTGTGCTGCGTGTCGCGGCTCACCAGGTCTTCGGAGCCGTTGGCCTGCGCGCGGGCGGCCTTCTTCCAGACCACGAGCTTGAGTGGATCGCCGCGCCGGTAGGCGCGCACGCCGTCGTATTCGCCGGCGTTCTGCGTCCGCATCGCAGCCGACGCGGCGGCGGGCCCCGAGAGCGGCTCGCCCGGCGGCAGCGGCGGCGGGTGGGCTTCGGGCGTCGGGTACACGAGCAGCTGCGCGGCCGGGCGCCAGACGGTCCAGACGCGGAAGGTGCCGAGCGGAAAGCGCGTCTCGGCGGTCAGCGGCGGCACCGGGTGCAGGCCGCGCCGTTCGGGCTGGAAGGCGATCTCCACCGTGGCCGTGCCTTCGGCCGGCACGTCGGTCCAGGCCCACTGGCCGCTGCCGCGCACCGCCATGCCGATGCCGTAGCGCACGCTGCGCCGTTCGTTGTGCAGCACCACGCGCAGCACCGCCGCGGCGCCCGCGAACTGCGCCTCGGGCGGCACCATGCGCAACGCCAGCCCGCGCAGCGTGGCGTGGCACACATGCATGCCCACCGCGACGCTGCCGGCCAGCAGGAAGGTCAGCAGGTAGCCCAGGTTGAGCTGGTAATTGATCGACGCCACCAGCAGCACCAGCAGCGTGGCCGCCAGCGTCCAGCCGGCGCGCGTGGGCACGATGTAGACGTTGCGCTGGGTGAGCTCGAGCGTGTCCGACGGGGCCCGGCGCGAGAGGAACCAGCCGTCGATGCGCGAGCGCAGGACGCCGACAGGGCTCACGGCAGCGGCACCGCGGCGATCATCGCGCGCACCTGTTCGACCGCACCGCGGCCGGCATCGCCCACGGGCGTGAGACGGTGCGCGATGGTCTGCGGCAGCACGGCCTGGATGTCGTCGGGCGCCACGTAGTTGCGGTTGGCCAGCAGCGCCTGCGCCTTGGCGGCGCGCAGCACGGCGATGCCCGCGCGCGGCGACAGGCCTTGCAGGAACCAGCGGCCCGAGCGGGTCGCGGCGATCAGGTCCTGCAGGTAGTTCAACAGCGGCTCGGCCGCGTGCACCTGCTGCACGCGCTGCTGCAGGGCGGTGAGTTCGCCGGCGGTCAGCAGGGCGGGCAGGCCGGCGAGCATCTCGCGGCGGTCGGCACCCGCGAGCAGCTGGCGCTCGGCGGCGCGGTCGGGATAGCCCAGCGAGATGCGCATCAGGAAGCGGTCGAGCTGCGACTCGGGCAGCGCGAAGGTGCCGAGCTGGTCCTGCGGGTTCTGCGTGGCGATCACGAAGAAGGGCGTGGGCAGGGGACGGGTCTCGCCCTCGACCGTGACCTGCTTTTCTTCCATCGCCTCGAGCAGCGCGCTCTGGGTCTTGGGGCTGGCGCGGTTGATTTCGTCGGCCAGCAGCACCTGCGCAAAGATCGGCCCGGGGTGGAACACGAAGGCCTGCTGGCCCCGGTCGTAGATCGCCACGCCCGACAGGTCGCCCGGCATCAGGTCGGCCGTGAACTGCACGCGCGAGAACTGCAGGCCGAAGGTGTGCGACAGCGCATGGGCCAGGGTGGTCTTGCCGACCCCCGGCACGTCCTCGATCAGCAGGTGCCCGCCCGCCAGCAAACAGGCCACGCAGTCGCGCACCTGGGCCTCTTTGCCAACAATCACCGTGTTAAGCTGACTCAGCAAAGAGGCTAGCTTCGCGGCTACGTCCATATTTGTATCCATATGCAAACGATACCGTAAGACCTTGCGGCCCCATGCCGTGTGAGGTCTAGACGCGACGACACGAGACACGGCGAGAGATGGGCAAGACAGGCTACTTCACGCATCGCGACTTCTGGAAGCACGACATGGGCAACGGGCATCCCGAATGCCCCGAGCGGCTGGATGCCATCGAAGACCGGCTGCTGCTGACCGGCGTCGGCGACGCACTGGCGCGGGGCGAAGTGCCCCTGGCCACGCTGGAACAGATCACCCGGGCCCACAGCCACGCGCATGTCGAACACCTCGAGGAACTGCAGCAGCGCCTCGTGGCTGACGCGCCTGCCGGCGGCCCCGACCACGCGCAGGTCGACCCCGACACCGTGCTGACCCGCTTCACCCTGCTGGCCGCGCGCCGCGCCGCCGGCGCTGCCGTGGCGGCCACCGATGCCGTGATGGCCGGCGAGATCGAGAACGCTTTCTGCCCCGTGCGCCCGCCGGGCCACCATGCCTGCCGCGAGCAGGCCATGGGCTTCTGCTTCTTCAACAATGTGGCCATCGCCGCGCGGCACGCGCTCGAGGTGCATGGCCTGGACCGCGTGGCCATCGTCGATTTCGACGTGCACCACGGCAACGGCACCGAGAACATCCTGTCGAACGACCCGCGCGTGCTGATGGTCGGGTTCTTCCAGCACCCGTTCTATCCGTACAGCGGCACCGAGCATCCGGCGTCGAACATGCTGAACCTGCCGATCCCGGCCTACACCAAGGGCATGGACGTGCGCGAGCTGGTCGAGGCGATCTGGATGCCGCGGCTCGAAGCCTTCAAGCCGCAGATGGTGTTCATCAGCGCCGGTTTCGACGCCCACCGCGAGGACGAACTCGGCCAGCTCGGCCTCAACGAAAACGACTTCGCCTGGATCACCGGCCGCGTGCGCGATGTCGCCAAGCGCCATGCGCGCGGGCGCATCGTCTCGCTGCTCGAGGGCGGCTACCACCTGGACGCCCTGGCGCGCAGCGTGGAAGCGCACATCCGCGTGCTGGCGGACCTGTAACCCGGTTGGCGCCCGCGAGGCGCCCTGTTTCTTTCACCGATGAATTTCAATTTCGACGACTTCCTCCAGCGCCTGCGACAGGTCGACGCGCACGGCCTGGGCATCGAACTCACCGTGCTCGTGGCCTGCGTGGGCGTGGCATGGGCGGTGTGCAAATGGTTCGGGCGCGACCAGCCCAAGGATTCGATCTGGTTCGGCGAGCGCACCTTCGACGGCCTGCTGTTCCCGCTGCTCGCGCTGGTGCTCACCGGCATTGCGCGCCGCGTGGCGCTCGATGTGCTGCCCGTGGTGCTGGTGCTGCGCATCGCCGTGCCGGTGTTCCTGTCGCTGGCGGTCATCCGGCTGTTCGCGCGGGTGCTGCGGGCCGTGTTCCCCACCTCCAGTCTGGTGCGGCTGATCGAGCGCACCATCTCGTGGCTGGCCTGGATCGCCGCCGTGCTGTGGATCGTCGGGCTGCTGCCGCCGGTGCTGGCCGAACTGGACGACATCACGCTGGCCTTCGGCAAGACCCGCGTCAGCCTGCAGACCATCATCCAGGGCGCGCTGTCGGCGGGGCTGGTGCTGATGATCGCGCTGTGGATCTCCAGCACCATCGAAAAACGCATCCTGCGCGAGGCCGTGAGCGACCTGTCGATGCGCAAGGTGGCGTCGAACGCGGTGCGCGCCTTCCTGCTGCTGATCGGCCTCTTGTTCGCGCTGTCGGCGGTGGGGGTCGACCTCACGGCGCTGTCGGTGCTGGGCGGCGCGCTCGGTGTGGGCCTGGGCTTCGGCCTGCAGAAGCTGGCGGCCAACTACGTGAGCGGTTTCGTGATCCTGCTGGAGCGCTCGATCCGCATCGGCGACAACGTGAAGGTCGACACCTTCGAAGGCCGCATCACCGACATCAAGACGCGCTACACGCTCATCCGCGCGGGCAACGGGCGCGAGGCCATCGTGCCGAACGAATCGCTCATCACCGGCCGGGTCGAAAACCTGTCGCTGGCCGACCGCAAGTTCAACATCACGACCAACATCGTGGTCGGCTACGAGAGCGACGTGGCGCAGGTGCAGGGCATCCTGTGCGACGCCGCCAAGGCCCAGCCGCGCGTCATGACCGACCCGGCGCCTATCGCCTACCTCGTCACCTTCGCGCCCGACGGCCTGGAGTTCAGCCTGAACTTCTGGGTTGCCGACCCTGACAAGGGCAAGGACAACGTGCGCTCGGCCATCAACATCGCCATCCTCGAAGGACTGCGGGCCGCCCGCATTGACATTCCCTATCCGCAGCGGGTGCTGCGAGTGGAATCTTTGCCGGCAGGAGTGGCCGCAGCGCCTCCCGCTGTTTTATAATCACGGAAAAGCACGATCGTTCTTTTTTGGCCCTTGAGGCCGACAAGAAGAATGGAGAGGCAGCCAAGGCCTGCGTCCTAAAATGGCAGGCTGCTCTCGAAGCCCCCCTTTTTGCAATCCAATGGAGTCAAGTCAATGAAGGTTCTTGTGCCTGTCAAACGGGTCGTCGATTACAACGTGAAGGTGCGCGTCAAGAGCGACGGTACCGGGGTGGACATTGCCAATGTCAAGATGAGCATGAACCCCTTCGACGAGATCGCTGTCGAAGAAGCGGTTCGGCTGAAGGAAAAGGGCATCGTGACCGAAGTCATCGCTGTCTCCTGCGGTGATGCCAAGTGCCAGGAAACCCTGCGCACCGCGATGGCCATCGGTGCCGACCGCGGCATCCTGGTCGAGACGAGCGAAGAACTGCAGCCGCTGGCCGTGGCCAAGCTGCTGAAGGCGCTGGTCGACAAGGAACAGCCCCAGCTGATCATCCTGGGCAAGCAAGCCATCGATGACGACGCCAACCAGACCGGCCAGATGCTGGCTGCGCTGGCCGATCTGCCCCAAGCCACCTTCGCCTCGAAGGTCGACCTGGCAGCCGACAAGGTCACCGTCGCACGCGAAGTCGACGGCGGCATGGAAACGCTAACGCTCACGCTGCCCGCAGTCATCACGACCGACCTGCGCCTGAACGAGCCGCGCTACGTCACCTTGCCCAACATCATGAAGGCCAAGAAGAAGCAGCTGGACACCTTCAAGCCGGAAGACCTGGGCGTGGACGTCAAGCCCCGCCTGAAGACCCTCAAGGTCAGCGAGCCGCCCAAGCGCGGTGCAGGCATCAAGGTGCCTGACGTTGCAACGCTGGTGGACAAACTGAAGAACGAAGCGAAGGTGATCTGAACATGACCGCACTTGTTATTGCCGAACACGACCACGCCAGCATCAAGCCGGCCACCCTCAACACCGTGACCGCAGCCCTGGCTTGCGGTGGCGACGTCCACATCCTCGTGGCCGGTGCCAACGCCGCAGAGGCTGCCAAGGCCGCCGCGCAGATCGCCGGCGTGTCCAAGGTGATCGCTGCCGACAGCGCCAGCCTGGCCGAGAACCTCGCCGAGAACGTCGCAGCGCAAGTGCTGGCGATCGCCGGAAACTACAGCCACATCCTGTTCCCCTCGACCGCCAACGGCAAAAACGTCGCACCGCGCGTGGCCGCCAAGCTCGATGTGGCGCAGATCAGCGACATCACGAAGGTCGACAGCCCGGATACGTTCGAGCGTCCGATCTACGCCGGCAACGCCATCGCCACCGTGCAGAGCACCGACGCCACCAAGGTGATCACCGTGCGCACGACCGGCTTCGACGCCGCAGCCGCCACCGGTGGCAGCGCCACCGTTGAAACCGCTGAAGGCGTCGCAGACAGCGGCAAGTCGACCTTCGTCGGCCGCGAAGTCACGAAGAGCGAACGCCCCGAACTGACGGCCGCCAAGATCATCGTCTCCGGTGGCCGTGCCCTGGGCAGCGCTGAGAAGTTCACCGAAGTGATGGCTCCGCTGGCCGACAAGCTGAACGCAGGCTTGGGCGCCAGCCGCGCTGCAGTGGACGCAGGCTACGCCCCGAACGACTGGCAAGTGGGCCAGACGGGCAAGATCGTCGCGCCGCAGCTGTACATCGCCGCGGGCATCTCGGGTGCGATCCAGCACTTGGCCGGCATGAAGGATTCGAAGGTCATCGTCGCGATCAACAAGGACGAAGAAGCGCCGATCTTCTCGGTGGCCGACTACGGCCTCGTGGCCGACCTGTTCACGGCCGTGCCGGAACTCGTGAAGGCGCTCTGATCGCTTCAACGCATTGAGCCAGAAGGCATCGTTCGCGATGCCTTTTTTACATCTGCCGCCCCCACCGCGGCCCCTGGAGAGAAGACATGAGCTACACCGCCCCCCTCAAGGACATGCTGTTCGACATCGAGCACCTGGCCAACATCGGCGAGATCGCCAAGCTGCCCGGCTTCGAAGACGCCGGCCTCGAAACCGCACAGGCCGTGCTCGAAGAGTGCGCGCGCTTCAACCAGGACGTGGTGGCGCCGCTGAACGTCGAAGGCGACCGCAACCCTTCGTCGTTCAAGGACGGCGAAGTCACCACCAGCAAGGGCTTCAAGGACGCCTTCGCGCAGTACGTGTCGGGCGGCTGGCAGGGCCTGCAGCATCCGGCGGACTTCGGCGGCCAGGGCCTGCCCAAGACCATCGGCGCGGCCTGCGGCGAAATGCTCAACTCGGCCAACATGAGCTTCGCGCTGTGCCCGCTCTTGAGCGACGGCGCCATCGAGGCGCTGCTCACCGCCGGCTCCGATGAGCTCAAGGCCATCTACCTCGAGAAGCTCGTGAGCGGCCAGTGGACCGGCACGATGAACCTCACCGAGCCGCAGGCCGGCAGCGACCTGGCCATGGTGCGCAGCCGCGCCGAGCCGCAGCCCGACGGCACCTACAAGGTGTTCGGCACCAAGATCTTCATCACCTACGGTGAGCACGACATGGCCGAGAACATCGTGCACCTCGTGCTGGCCCGCGTGAGCGGCGCGCCCGAAGGCGTGAAGGGCATCAGCCTGTTCGTGGTGCCGAAGTTCATGGTCAACGCCGACGGTTCGCTCGGTGCGCGCAACGACGTGCACTGCGTGAGCATCGAGCACAAGATGGGCATCAAGGCATCGCCGACCGCCGTGCTGCAGTACGGCGACCACGGCGGCGCCGTCGGCTACCTCGTGGGCCAGGAAAACCGCGGCCTCGAGTACATGTTCATCATGATGAACTCGGCCCGCTACGCCGTGGGCATGCAGGGCATCGCGATCGCCGAGCGCGCCTACCAGCACGCCGTGGCCTACGCCAAGGACCGCGTGCAGAGCCGCCCGGTCGATGGTTCGATCAACGCCAGCGCGCCCATCATTCACCACCCCGATGTCAAGCGCATGCTGATGACGATGCGCGCCTACACCGAAGGCTGCCGCGCGATGGCCTCGGTGGCCGCCGCCGCCTACGACGCCGCGCACCACCATCCCGATGCCGACGCGCGCAAGCAGAACCAGGCCTTCTACGAATTCATGGTGCCGCTCGTGAAGGGCTACAGCACCGAGATGAGCCTCGAAGTGACCTCGCTGGGCGTGCAGGTGCACGGCGGCATGGGCTTCATCGAAGAGACGGGCGCGGCGCAGTACTACCGCGACGCGAAGATCCTCACGATCTACGAAGGCACCACCGCGATCCAGGCCAACGACCTCGTGGGCCGCAAGACCGCGCGCGACGGCGGCCAGACCGCCAAGGCGATCGCCGCGCAGATCGAGAAGACCGAGGCTGAACTCGCCAAGAGCGACAGCGCCGCAGCCGCCGCCGTCCTCAAGCGCCTGACCGCCGCGCGCCTCGCGTTCATCGACGTGGTCGACTTCGTCGCCGGCCAGACCAAGGCTTCGCCCAACGCCGTGTTCTCGGGCAGCGTGCCGTACCTGATGCTGGCAGGCAACCTCGTGGCCGGCTGGCAGCTGGCGCGTTCGCTGATCGTGGCGCAGGACCAGGCCTCGCACAACGTCGACGCCGCCTTCATGCAGGCCAAGATCGCCACCGCGCGCTTCTACGCCGAGCACATCCTGAACAAGGTGCCGGGCATCCGCGACAGCATCGTCGAAGGCGCCGAGAGCGTCACGGCGCTGGCGCTCGAAGCGTTCTGACGCACCTGCTGCTGTCGCCCATCTGACGGGCGGCAGCGGCCCCTTGCTCTTATAAAACCGAACCCCTTCCCGGAGACGACATGTCCAAGCTGCCTTCTGTCCTCGCGAACCTGCCGCTGCCGATCATCGGCTCGCCGCTGTTCATCATCAGCAACCCCAAGCTCGTGATCGCGCAATGCAAGGCCGGTGTGGTCGGCTCGATGCCGGCGCTCAACGCCCGCCCGGCCGCCCAGCTCGAAGAGTGGCTGATCGAGATCACCGAGGAGCTGGCGGCCTACAACAAGGCCAACCCGGACAAGCCGGCCGCGCCCTTCGCCATCAACCAGATCGTGCACAAGAGCAACGACCGCCTCGAACACGACATGGAGATGGTCGTGAAGTACAAGGTGCCGATCGTGATCACCTCGCTGGGCGCGCGCACCGACGTGAACGACGCGGTGCACAGCTACGGCGGCGTGACCTTGCACGACATCATCAACAACAAGTTCGCGCAGAAGGCGATCGAGAAGGGCGCCGACGGCATCATCGCCGTGGCGGCCGGTGCCGGCGGCCACGCAGGCGTGAAGAGCCCGTTCGCGCTGGTGCAGGAAATCCGCCAGTGGTTCGACGGCCCGATCGCGCTGTCGGGCTCCATCGCCTCCGGCGGCGCGGTGCTCGCGGCGCAGGCCATGGGCGCCGACTTCGCCTACATCGGCACCGCCTTCATCGCGACCGAAGAAGCGCGCGCGAGCGAGGAGTACAAGCAGGCCATCGTGGACGGCAACTCGGACGACATCGTCTATTCGAGCCTGTTCACCGGCGTGCACGGCAACTACCTGGCACCCAGCATCGTCAAGGCCGGCATGGACCCGGCCAACCTGCCCGAAGGCGACGTGACGACCATGAACTTCGGCGGCGGCGAAGGCAGCAAGGCCAAGGCCTGGAAAGACATCTGGGGCTCGGGCCAGGGCATTGGCGCGATCACCGAAGTGGCGAGCGCGGGCGCCTTCATCGAGAAGCTCAAGCGCGAATACCAGGAAGCACGACAGCGATTGGCACTTTGAACAGTTCGCACGCACCGGCATCGACCTCCGCTGCGAGCGGTGGCGGCGGGGCCGTGCCTGCGCGGCAGGGGCGGATGCCGCTGCTGGACGTGGTCAAAGGCCTGGCCTGTGCGCTGATCGTCGGGCACCACCTGGCGCGCTACGGCCCGATGCCGGCCGGCGCGCAGGTGCTGGCGCCCGATTTCTTCGGCTGGCTGGCGGACGACGGCCGGCTCGCGGTGCAGGTATTCCTCGTGATCGCCGGCTTTCTCGCGACGGCGAGCCTCGCGCCCGATGGCGTGCTGCGTGTCGACCGGCCCGTGTCGCGCATCCTGCAGCGCTACGCCCGGCTGGTCATGCCGTACCTTGCGGCGCTCACGGTGTGCGTGCTGGTGGCCGATGTCGTGAGGCCATGGCTCGGTGAAGACGTGGTGCCGGCCGCGCCGAGCCTCGGCCAATTGCTGGCGCACGGCCTGCTGCTGCAGGACCTGCTGAACTACGAGTCGCTGTCGACCGGCGTCTGGTACGTGGCCATCGACTTCCAGCTGTTCGCGCTGGCGCTCGCGCTGGTCGGGTTGCCCGCCGTGCTGCGGCAGCCGGCTTCGGCCGCGCGGTGGGCGCCGGTGGCGCTGGTGTTCATCGTGGCCGTGGCCTCGCTCGCACTGTTCAACCGGCAGGCGCGGCTGGACGACACCGCGTTCTATTTCTTCGGCGCCTACGGGCTCGGCATGTTGGCCTTCTGGGTCGGCCGCGCCACGCGTGCCAGCACCTGGCACGGCGCCGTCGCGCTGTTGGCGCTGGTGGGGGCGGGCGCGCTCATGATCGACTGGCGCAGCCGGATCGCCATCGCGCTGGTGACTGCGCTGCTCATCGCGGTGGCGCAGCGCCGGCAGTGGCTGTCGCCCGCGCACTGGCCCGCAGCCGCCGTGCCGCTGCAGCAGCTGGGGCGCATTTCGTATTCGCTGTTCCTGATCCACTTCCCGGTGCTGCTCGCCGTGAACGCGCTGGTGGCGGGCCTGGGGCCGCACGGGCCGTGGGTCGACCTGCTGGGCATGGTCGCGACCTTCGGCCTGTCGGTGGGCGCCGCAGTGCTGCTGTACCGGGGGGTCGAAGCCCGGCCGGCCTCGCTGCGCAGCGTATGCACACTTTTTGCCGCATTGCTCGTCAGCGGCCTCATCGTGTCGTACTGAAGCGCGCCGCACCCGCTGCGGTGCGGACCTTTTTCTTCCCATTCCTTTGCAAATCTGTTGCCTTCGGGCTTCAGAGCGGGCAGTCTGCGCGAACTGCCCCTGTTGTGTATGATTGTGAATCTTTCAGTAAATACTGAAAATACACAAACTCAAGGAATGACAGAACCATCGCCGCCACGATCGCCGTTGAAGGCTTTCACGTCGCCCGACATCGGCAGCGTGGTGCAAGGCGTCGCGGCGCTCGCGTGGCTGCCGCAGGCGGCGCTGCTGGCGATGGCGGTGCAGGGGCTGGCCAACGATGAAGGCATGGCGGCCGTGCTGTGGCCGGCGGTGGGCATCCTCTTGCTCGGCCTGCTGCGCGCGGGCTGCGAAGCCTGGGGCGTGCGCCGCACCTTCGGGCGCGCCCGGGCGCAATTGACGGCTTTGCGCGCGCAGACCGCGGCGGCGTTGGCGGCGGGCTCGCCGCTCGACCGCGAACGTGCGCCCTCGGGCCTTGCGGCCAGCGTGCTCGCCGAACAGGCCGAGGCGCTGGTGCCATACCTCGTGCGCTACCAGCCCGCACGCTGGCGCGCGACGGTGGTGCCGCTTTTCCTGCTCGCCGCAGTGGCCTGGTTCTCGTGGGCCGCGGCGCTGGTGCTGCTGGTGGCGGCGCCGCTGATCCCGATCTTCATGGCCATCGTCGGCTGGCGCGCCAAGGCGGCCAGCGAGGCGCAGATGGTCGAGATGGGCGGCATGAACGCCTTCCTGCTCGACCGTCTGCGCGGCCTGGCCACGCTGCGCGCGCTCGACGCGGTCGACGCCACGGCCGACCGGCTCGGTGCCTCCGCCCAGTCGCTGCGCCAGCGCACGATGGCGGTGCTGCGCATCGCGTTCCTGTCGTCGGCCGTGCTGGAGCTGTTCTCCGCGCTGGGCGT
Organism: Variovorax sp. GW821-FHT09A10; assembly: GCF_059418385.1. NCBI lineage: Bacteria > Pseudomonadati > Pseudomonadota > Betaproteobacteria > Burkholderiales > Comamonadaceae > Variovorax > Variovorax sp. GW821-FHT09A10. Next base: position 8,941 of record NZ_JBWKPT010000015.1, on the reverse strand, counting down.
GGCGCTGGTCGCGGTCTACATCGGCTTCCATCTGCTGGGCTCGCTCGGCTTCGGCGCCTGGGGCCAGCAGCTCAGCCTGGGCGAAGGCCTGTTCGTGCTGTTGCTGGCGCCGGCCTTCTTCGAGCCGCTGCGCGAGCTGTCGGCGGTCTGGCACGACCGCGCGGCGGGCGAGGCGGCACTGCAGGCGCTCGACGACCTGCAAGGTGGCGCGCTGCCGTTGCCCGGCGCGGGTGTCGCGGTCACGCGCGCAGCGACTGGCGCCGCCGGGGCAGGGGCCGCGCCTGCGGTGACGGTCCACGGGCTGCATTTTTCTTGGCCCGGCGAGTCGACACCGCTCTTCGACGGCTATGAATTGCGCATCGGCGCCGGCGAGCACATCGCGCTGGCCGGCCCGAGCGGAGCGGGCAAGACCGCGCTGCTCTCGCTGCTGGCCGGACTGATGCCGGCCACGCGCGGCGAGATCGCCATCGGCGGCGTGCCGCTCACCGAACACACGGCCGCCGCGCTGCGTCAGCGCACGGCGTGGATGGGGCAGAAGCCCCACGTCTTCGCCGGATCGGTCGAAGCCAACGTGGCACTGGGCCGCGCCGACATCGGCGCGCCCGAGGTGGCCGAGGCGATGCGTTTCGCGGCGCTCGACGACGTGGCGCAGGCCCATCCCGGCACCACGCTGGGTGAGGGCGGCAGCGGCCTGTCGGGCGGCGAGGCTGTGCGGCTGGCGCTGGCGCGCGTCGCGGTGCATCCGCATGCCGACCTGATCCTGGCCGACGAACCCACGGCCCACCTGGACACCGCCACCGCCGCACGCGTCGCCGACGCACTGGTGGCGCTCGCCCGCGGCCGGACCTTGATCGTCTCGACCCACGACCCGGTGCTGGCCGCGCGCATGGACCGCACGGTGAGCCTCGGGCCCGAGCCGCTGGTGGAGAAGGCCGCATGAGCCGCCACGCCACCCATTCCCCCCGCTGGCGCGACCTGCGCCTCGTGCTGCGTCCCTTCCTCGCGACCCAGCCGCGCGCCTTGCTGCTGGGCTGCCTGCTGGCCGCTGTCACCGTGCTCGCGGGCATGGCGCTGCTGGGCCTGTCGGGTTGGTTCATCACCGCGACCGCGCTCGCCGGCCTGCATGCGGCCACGGCCTTCACCTTCGATGTCTTCATGCCTTCGGCCGGCATCCGGCTGCTGGCGCTCGGGCGCACGGGGTCGCGCTACGGCGAGCGGCTGGTCACGCACGACGCCACCTTCGCCGTGCTTGCCGAACTGCGCGTGCGGCTGTTCCGCGGCTGGGCCCGCCCCGAGGCCGCGCGCGACCTGCTGATGCGGCCGGCGCGGCTGCTGTTCCGCCTCACGTCCGACATCGACGCGCTCGAGTCGCTCTACCTGCGCCTGTTCGTGCCCGCCGCTGCGGCGCTGGGCGCGGCGCTGCTGGCGGGCATCGTGCTCGGCTTCATGCATGTGGGGATGGGCATGGCGATCGCGCTCTGGCTCTGCGCCGTCGGCTGGGGGCTGGCGTTCCTCATCGCGCGGCGTGCGCGGCAGCCGGCGCGACAGCGCGCGCATGCCGTGGAAGCGCTGCGCGCGCGGGCCGTCGACCTGGTCGCAGGCCAGGCCGACCTCGCGATGGCGGGCCGGCTCGACGCCCAGCGCGCGGCGCTCATGAATGCCGACGCGCACCTCGCGCAGGCGGACCTCGCGCTGAACAAGCTCGAAGCCGCGGCCGGCTTCGCCTACGGCAGCGCGGGCACCCTGACGCTGGTCGGCGTGCTGTTGGCTGTCGGCGCGCTGGTGAGCGAAGGCGTCATCGGCGCCCCTGGCGCTGCGCTCGCACTGCTGATCGCGCTCACTGCCACCGAACCCTTCGCGGCGCTGCGGCGCGGTGCGCTCGATGCAGGACGCACCTGGCTGGCCGTGCGCCGGCTGGCGCCACGGCTGGACCCTTCAGTGGAAGAGGGCGCGCGCGCCTCTCGCACCGCACAGACGGCGGCCGTGCAGGTCGACCAACTCACCGTCGTTCACCCCGGCAGCTTGGTCGAAGTGCTCAGCGGCGTGTCGCTGCACCTGAACGCCGGCGAGCGCGTCGCGCTGGTCGGCGCCAGCGGCGCGGGCAAGTCCACGCTGCTCTCCCTGATTGCCGGCGACCTCACGCCGCGCGCCGGCCAGGTGCAGGCGCAACCGGCCTGCCTGCTGACCCAACGCACCGAACTCTTCCAGGACAGCCTGCGCGACAACCTGCGCCTGGCCGATCCGCAAGCGGGCGACGAGCGCCTCTGGGCCGTGCTGCATGCCGCCGGCCTCGATGCCGATGTGCGCGCGCTGTCCACCGGCCTCGACACGCGCCTGGGCGAAGGCGGCCTCGGCCTCTCGGGCGGGCAGTCGCGCCGGCTCGCGCTCGCGCGGCTGCTGCTGCGGCCCGTGCCGCTGTGGCTGCTCGACGAACCGACCGAGGCGCTCGACGCCGCCACCGCGCACGACGTGCTGCAGCGCCTGGCGCAAGAGGCCGGCCCGCGCACCCTGCTGATCGCCACGCACCTGCGCCGCGAAGCCGCGCTGGCCGACCGCCTCGTGTGCATGGCGCAGGGCCGCATCGTCGCCGACCTGCGCCGTGGCACCGATGCCTTCGAAGCCGCATTGCGCGGCCTGCGCCCCGATTGATGAGTTGACCGACCGAGCAACGAACGAACAGAGAACACATAAAGGAAGCCCCCATGGACCTTGACATCGTCGCGCTCTCGCGCCTGCAGTTCGCCGTGACGGCGCTGTACCACTTCCTGTTCGTGCCGTTGACGCTCGGACTGTCGATCATCCTGGCCATCATGGAGACGGTCTACGTGATGACCGGGCGCGTCATCTGGCGCGACATGACCAAGTTCTGGGGCGTGCTGTTCGGTATCAACTTCGCGATGGGCGTGGCCACCGGCATCGTGATGGAGTTCCAGTTCGGCATGAACTGGAGCTACTACAGCCACTACGTCGGCGACATCTTCGGCGCGCCGCTGGCCATCGAAGGGCTCATGGCCTTCTTCATGGAAGCGACCTTCGTGGGCCTGTTCTTCTTCGGCTGGGACAAGCTCTCCAAGGTGGGTCACCTCACGGCCACCTGGGCCGTGGCCATCGGCTCCAACTTCTCGGCGCTGTGGATCCTCATTGCCAACGGCTGGATGCAGAACCCCGTGGGCGCGGCCTTCAACCCCGCGACCATGCGCATGGAAGTGACCGACTTCGCGGCCGTGCTGACCAACCCCGTGGCGCAGGCCAAGTTCGTGCACACCGTGTCGGCCGGCTATGTGTGCGCCGCGGTGTTCGTGCTCGGCGTGTCGGCGTGGTACCTGCTCAAGGGCCGCCACATCGAACTGGCCAAGCGCTCGATGACCGTGGCTGCGTCCTTCGGCCTGGCTGCCGCGCTGTCGGTGGCGGTGCTCGGCGACGAGAGCGGTTACCTCTCGGGCGAACACCAGAAGATGAAGCTGGCCGCCATCGAAGGCATGTGGGAGACGCAGCCCGCGCCCGCCGCCTTCACCGTGATCGGCTTCCCCGACCAGAAGGCGCGCGAGACGCACTACGCCATTCACATTCCGGCGGTGATGGGCCTGATCGGCACGCGCTCGCTCAACACCGTGATGCCCGGCATCGACGAGCTCGTGAAGCGCGCCGAGGCCCGCATTCGCGAGGGCCTGAAGGCCTACGACGCGCTGCAGAAGATCCGCGAGGCCGGCGGCACCGACAAGGTCACGCAGGGCGTGCGCGGCGACTTCGAGGACAACGGCATCAACATGGGCTACGCGCTGCTGCTCAAGCGCTACGTGGACGACCCGCGCCAGGCCACCGACGAGCAGATCGCCAAGGCCGCGTGGGACACCGTGCCGCAGGTGGCGCCGCTGTTCTGGCTGTTCCGCGTGATGGTGGGCATCGGCATGCTGCTGATCCTGCTGACCGGCACCTTCTTCGTGCTGTCGGCGCGCCGCGCGCTCGACCGCCACCGCTGGCTGCTGAAGGTCGCGGTGTGGGCGATTCCGCTGCCGTGGATCGCGATCGAATCCGGCTGGCTGGTGGCGGAGTTCGGCCGCCAGCCCTGGGTGATCGAGGGCGTGCTGCCGACTGCGGTGGCCGTGTCGAACCTGGGCGTGACGACCTTGCTGATCACGCTCGCGGGCTTCATCGCGATCTACACCACGCTGCTCATCATCGAGATGAAGCTGATGCTCAAGGCCATCCGCAAGGGCCCCGAGGTCGAGCATGCGCCCACCGAGGGCGATGCCCGCTCGCACATTCCGCCGGCGCGTGCCGCCACGTCTTCCTCTTCTGCATCGACCGGGAGCGCCGCATGATCCTCCACACACTTCTCGACTACGACACCCTGCGCTTCATCTGGTGGCTGCTGATCGGCGTGCTGCTGGTCGGCTTCGCAGTGACCGACGGCTTCGACCTGGGCGCCGGCATGCTGCTGCCCTTTGCCGCGCGCAACGACATCGAACGGCGCGTGGTCATCAACAGCGTGGGCCCGGTGTGGGAGGGCAACCAGGTGTGGCTCATCCTGGGCGGCGGTGCCGTCTTTGCGGCCTGGCCGCAGCTGTACGCCGTGTCGTTCTCGGGCTTCTACCTGGCGATGTTCGTGATCCTGTCGGCGCTCATCCTGCGGCCGGTGGCCTTCAAGTTCCGCAGCAAGCGCGAGTCGCCGCAGTGGCGCGCGCGCTGGGACGGCGTGCTGTTCTTCAGCGGCTTCGTGCCCGCGCTGATCTGCGGCGTGGCCGTGGGCAACGTGCTGCAGGGCGTGCCGTTCCGCTTCGGCGCCGACATGCACATCTTCTACGACGGCAGCTTCTTCGGCCTGCTGAACCCCTTCGCCATCCTCTGCGGGCTGGTGTCGGTGGCGATGCTGGTGATGCACGGCGCGGCCTGGCTGCTGCTCAAGACCGCCGGGCCGGTGGCCGAGCGTGCGCGCAGCTACGGCATGGTCGCGGCGGTGCTCACGCTCGTGTTCTATGCGCTGGCCGGCGTGTGGCTGGCCATGGGCATCGGGGGCTTTCGCATCAGCAGCGTGGTCGATGCGGTGGGCCCGTCGAACCCGATGCTCAAGACCGTCGAGCTGCATGCCGGCGCCTGGATGGGCAACTACGCGGCGCACCCCTGGACCATCGCTGCGCCGGCAGCGGGCTTCGTCGGCACGCTGGGTGCATTGCTCGGGCTGGTGCTGCGTCGGCCGGGGTTCGCGCTGCTCACGGCGGCGCTGGGCATCGCCGGCATCATCCTGAGCGTGGGCGCGTCGATGTTCCCGTTCATCCTGCCCTCGTCGATCGATCCGCGCGCCAGCCTCACGGTGTGGGATTCGTCGTCGAGCCACCTGACGCTGTTCATCATGCTGGTGGTCACCGCGATCTTCATCCCGATCATCGTGGCCTACACCACCTGGGTCTACCACGTGCTGTGGGGCAAGGTCGACGAACAAGCCATCCGCGACGAGAGCGGACACGCCTACTGAAACGGGAAGGAAAAAGACATGTGGTACTTCGCCTGGATCCTCGGCCTGCCGCTGGCCGCCGCCTTCGCCGTGCTCAACGCCATGTGGTACGAGCTGATGGACGACGAGGCCATCCGCAAGGAAAAGCTCGGCACGCCGGAAGCCCCGCAGGGGCAGGAACGGCTGTGAGGGCGTAGCGCCCCATCCGTTCCCTCTGCCTTGCGGCGCGACTCAGGTTTCGCCCGCGGGGCCTTTGCTCTTCTTCGACGCACCGCCCGTGAGGCGGTCCTTGAGCGTCAGCACCTTCGTCACCGTCGCGCCCATGCCCATGAGCTGCATCGCAGTCTCGGGCGCCAGGCGCTGCACGTCGTCGAACCACTTCATCAGCCGGTCGATCAGGTCGTGCATCTCGCGCATGCGGGCCTGCGCGTGGCGCTCGGCGTCGCTGGTGGGCGATTCGAGCAGCGCGTTGCGCAGCATCGAGAGCGTGGGCTCGATCTCGCGGCGCCGGCGTTCCTCGGCCAGCACGCGGAAGATTTCCCACACGTCCTTCGGCGCCTCGAAATACTCGCGCCGGTCGCCCGCGTGGTGGCGCAGGTGCACGAGGCGCCAGGCCTGCAGCTCCTTCAAACCCATGCTCACGTTGGAGCGCGAGAACTCCAGCATCTCGGCGATCTCGTCGGCATTGAGCGCGCGCTCCGACAAGAAGATCAGCGCATAGATCTGGCCGACGGTGCGGTTGATGCCCCACTTGCTGCCCATTTCGCCGAAGTGGGCGACGAACTGGCGGTTGAGGGGAGGGAGGTCGGGTGCGGAAGCCATGCGGCGGATTGTCGCGCCGGATTGCTGGACGTACGGAAGTTTCCGAAAACCCAGCAAGGATGGCGGCGCGCATGAATAACTAGTTCTGGTGATAGGTTGGAAACAATTTATTTACAAAAATAAACGTTTCCTGACGGTTTGCCCATTTCTGGTGCATCCGGCCTCTCATTTCAAGGTTTTTCTCCCCATGAACAAAGCACATCGCAGCCTCTGGAACTCGTCGCTGGGGGCCTGGGTGGCCGCACCTGAAACCGCGCGTGCCTCGGGCAAGTCGGGCGCGGGCTCGAAGGTGCGTGCGGCTGTCCTGGCCGCGGGTCTGACCGTGGCCGGCGCTGCCGCACTGGCTGCCGGGGGCGCTGGTGGGGCGGGAGACTTTGACAGCGGTGGCGCGGGCGGCGATGTGGGACAGGCCGGTGTTTCTACGGGCCATGTCGCAGGCGGGGCGGCCGGTGCGTCGCCGGGCGCCAACGGAGCCGACGGTGTGCCCAACTCTCAACCAACCGCGGGCAGCGGAGGGGGCGGCGGCGTGTCCGGTACCTTGCAGTCGCCGACCGGCGGCAATGGCGGCAATGCCGGCGAAACAAGAGCCGGCGGGAGCGCGAGCTATGGCGGCGGCGGTGGCGGCGCGGGTGGCCATGGGTCTGTGGCATCCACCGATGTTGTCAACGCAGTGGCCGTTCGAGGCGGGAATGGCGGCAATGGCAGCGCCGGGTTCCGTGGCTATAACGTTGGCGGGGCGGGAGGGGGCGGCAGTGGCGGCGACGGGGGGCTCGGGCTTGTTGTCGACACGGCCGTGGCGACGATCACGAATGCCCAGGGCGGCAGCGTGTCTGGCGGCAATGGCGGCAATGGAGGAGCGGGCGACGGTGTTGCCCTCGCCGGGGGGGCTGTCGGTAATGGCGGCAGTGGTGGCCGAGGTGGGGTGGGCCTCTCGCTCTCAGGAGCCGGGCTTTCACTTGTCAACGCCGGCAGCATCACCGGTGGCAACGGCGGCACAGGGGGCAGCAGCACGGACGCTGCAGCAGGCGCTGCGGGCGCGGGTGGAGAAGGCATCGTCGCCAGCGGTGCCTCGCGCATCGTCAGCAGCGGCACCATCTCGGGCGGGCTCTCTGGCGATGGCGTCACCCGCGCGAACGCCATCAGCTTCAGCGGCGGCAACGCTTCGCTCACGCTGCAGACGGGGTCGGTGCTGAACGGCCAAGTGGTTGCCCTCGGTAGCGGCAACACCCTGAATCTCCAGGGCAGCGGCAGCGAAGACGATGCGATGTCGGGCTTCTCGAGCGTCCATGCCCAGAGCGGCAGCCAGTGGACGCTGACGGGCGCGTTCCTGCCCACAGGCGACCTCACGGTCACTGTCGACGGCAGTGGCGCGGCGCCCGCGCTGTTGGCGATGAACGGCGTCATCTCCGGTGCCGGCAGCCTCACGGCCGACGGCGGTGGCACGCTGGCGCTGGGCGCTACCAACACGTACGCCGGCGGCACCACGATCAGGAACGGCACCACGGTGCAGATCGGCACGGCCGGCGCGCTCGGCGCCGGTACGGTCACGCTCGACGGCGGCAAGCTGACCGCCACCTCGAGTCTTCACCTGACCAACCGCCTGGACTTCGCCGGCGGTCAGCGCAGCACGGTGGCTGCCGCCAGTGGCCAGGCCCTCGGTATCGGCGGCGTCCTGAACCTGGGCCCCGGGGCGACAGCCGTCTTTGGCAGCGCCGCTGAAAACGGCACCATCCGTCTGGGCAGCGGCGGCGGCCTCTCTTTGGATGCCGCGATCGTCGTGGCCGGCGGCACGCTGCAGGCGGCAGACGCCAATTCCCTCAGTTTCTTCTTGTCCTACGCTGCTTCCACCACGGTGGACAGCGGCGCCACGCTCGACCTGAACGGCTCCAGCGCCAGTATCCGCAACCTGCAGGGCGCGGGAACGCTGAACACCCGGACCGGCAATGGCCCGACCCAGACCACGACGGTAGAGTCCGGCGCGTTCTCGGGTGCGATCACCGGCACGGGCCAACTGGTGAAGACGACGGCGGGCACCCTGACCCTGACCGGCGCCAACACCTACAGCGGCGGTACGACCATCCAAGCGGGCACGCTGCGCTTCGGCGCCGCGTCGGCCCTGTCGCAGAACACGGCGTACACCATGTTTGGCGGCGTGCTCGACCTGGGCAGCTTCAACCTGCGTGCATCGAGCCTGTCGGGCACCGCAGGCGCCGTTCAGCTGGGCAGCGCCACCCTGACCGTCGGGTCGGCCAACGCCAGCACCACCTTCGCAGGCAGCATCGACGGCACGGGCTCGCTGGTCAAGGAAGGCTCCGGCACCTTGACGCTCTCGGGCCCGAACACCTACACCGGCGGCACGACGGTCAGCGCGGGCACCTTGCAGATCGGCAGCGGCAGCATCACCGGCAACGTCACCAACAATGCGGCGCTGGTCTTCAACCGATCGAACGATACGGCCTTCGCAGGCCTCATCACTGGCACCGGCAGCGTGACGAAGACCGGCGCGGGCACGCTGGTCTACACCGGCAACGCCACGCACACCGGCGGCACGACCATCGACAGCGGCACGCTGGAGATCCGCGACAGCGGCAGCATCCTCGGCCACATCGCCAACAACGCCGCGCTGGTGTTCAACCGCAGCGCCGACACCACCTTCGCTGGCAACAT
>NZ_JBWKPT010000014.1:0-98045 GCF_059418385.1 Variovorax sp. GW821-FHT09A10 | reverse complement strand
ACCGGACTGAGCACGACCAACAGCAACGTCAGCAGCTTGTCGACGTCTACCTCGAGCGGTCTGAGCACAGCGACCAGCGGTATCTCCAGCCTGTCCACGGGCCTGAGCACGACGAACAGCAACGTCAGCAGCCTGTCGACCTCGACGTCGAGCGGTCTCAGCACGGCTACCAGTGGTATCTCCAGTCTGTCCACGGGTCTCAGCACCGCGACCAGCGGCATCTCCAGCCTGTCCACGGGCTTGAGCACCACGAACAGCAACGTGAGCAGCCTGTCGACTTCGACGTCGAGCGGTCTGAGCACCGCCACGAGCGGCATCGACAGTCTGTCGACGGGTCTCAGCACCGCGACCAGTGGCATCTCCAGCCTGTCCACGGGCCTGAGCACTACAAACAGCAACGTGAGCAGCTTGTCGACTTCGACGTCGTCGGGTCTGAGCACGGCGACCAGCGGCATCTCCAGCCTGTCCACGGGCTTGAGCACCACGAACAGCAACGTGAGTAGCCTGTCGACTTCGACGTCGAGCGGTCTGAGCACGGCGACGAGCAGCATCGACAGCCTGTCGACGGGTCTCAGCACCGCGACCAGTGGCATCTCCAGCCTGTCTACCGGCTTGAGCACCACGAACAGCAACGTGAGCAGCCTGTCGACTTCGACGTCGAGCGGTCTGAGCACGGCGACGAGCAGCATCGACAGTCTGTCGACGGGTCTCAGCACCGCGACCAGCGGAATCTCCAGCCTGTCCACGGGCCTGAGCACGACGAACAGCAATGTGAGCAGCCTGTCGACGTCCACGTCGTCCGGCCTGAGCACCGCCACGAGCGGAATCTCCAGCCTGTCCACGGGCTTGAGCACCACGAACAGCAACGTCAGCAGCCTGTCGACCTCGACGTCGTCGGGTCTGAGCACCGCCACGAGCGGCATCGACAGCCTGTCGACGGGTCTCAGCACCGCGACCAGTGGCATCTCCAGCCTGTCTACGGGCTTGAGCACCACGAACAGCAACGTCAGCAGCCTGTCGACCTCGACGTCGTCGGGTCTGAGCACGGCGACGAGCAGCATCGACAGTCTGTCGACGGGTCTCAGCACCGCGAGCAGTGGCATCTCCAGCCTGTCCACGGGCTTGAGCACCACGAACAGCAACGTGAGCAGCTTGTCGACTTCGACGTCGTCGGGTCTGAGCACGGCGACCAGCGGTATCTCCAGCCTGTCCACGGGTCTGAGCACGACGAACAGCAACCTGGACAGCCTGTCGACATCCACGTCGAGCGGCTTGAGCACTGCAACCAGCGGCATCTCCAGCCTGTCTACCGGACTGAGCACGACCAACAGCAACGTCAGCAGCCTGTCGACGTCTACCTCGAGCGGTCTGAGCACAGCGACCAGTGGTATCTCCAGCCTGTCCACGGGTCTGAGCACGACGAATAGCAACCTGGACAGCCTGTCGACATCCACGTCGAGCGGCTTGAGCACTGCAACCAGCGGCATCTCCAGCCTGTCCACGGGCTTGAGCACCACGAACAGCAACGTGAGCAGCCTGTCGACCTCGACGTCGTCGGGTCTGAGCACCGCCACGAGCGGCATCGACAGCCTGTCGACGGGTCTCAGCACCGCGACCAGTGGCATCTCCAGCCTGTCTACGGGCTTGAGCACCACGAACAGCAACGTGAGTAGCCTGTCGACTTCGACGTCGAGCGGTCTGAGCACCGCCGCGAGCAGCATCGACAGCCTGTCGACGGGTCTCAGTACGGCGACCAGCGGCATCTCCAGCCTGTCCACCGGCTTGAGCACCACGAACAGCAACGTGAGCAGCCTGTCGACGTCGGCGTCGAGCGGCCTGAGCACCGCGACCAGCGGCATCTCGAGCCTCTCGACCGGCCTGAGCACGACCAACAGCACCGTCGGCAGCCTCTCGACCTCCACGTCGTCGGGCCTGAGCACCGCCACGAGCAACATCGACAGCCTCTCGACCGGCCTGAGCACCACGAACAGCAACGTCGACAGCCTCTCGACCTCGACCTCGTCGGGCCTGAGCACCGCCACCAGCAGCATCGACAGCCTGTCCACCGGCCTGAGCACGACGAACAGCAACGTGAGCAGCCTGTCCACCTCGTTCTCGTCCGGCCTGAGCACCGCCACCAGCGGCATCTTCAGCCTGTCGACGGGTCTGAGCACGACGAACAGCAACCTGGGCAGCCTGTCGTCCTCGACCTCGACCGGCCTGAGCACCGCCAACAGCGGCATCGGCAGCCTGTCGAGCGGCCTGAGCACCGCCACCAGCGGTATCTCCAGCCTCTCGACCGGCCTGAGCACGACCAACAGCAATGTCGGCAGCCTGTCGTCGGGCCTGAGCACGGTGGCCAGCAGCGTGGGCAGCCTGTCCACCGGCCTGAGCACGACGAACAGCAACGTCGGCAGCCTGTCGACCGGTCTGAGCACGACGAACAGCAACGTGAGCAGCCTGTCCACGGGCCTGAGCACGACGAACAGCAACGTCGACAGCCTGTCGACCGGCCTGAGCTCGACGAACAGCAACGTGAGCAGCCTGTCCTCGGGCCTGAGCACGACGAACAGCAACGTCGGCAGCCTGTCGACCGGCCTGAGCACGACGAACAGCAACGTGAGCAGCCTGTCTACCGGCCTGAGCACGACCAACAGCAACGTCAGCAGCCTGTCGACCGGCCTGAGCACCACCAACAGCAACCTGGACAGCCTGTCCACCAGCGTGGGCGGCGCGGCCAGCGGCATCGCCAGCCTGTCGACCTCGACGTCGACCGGCCTGAGCACGGCCACCAGCAGCATCAGCAGCCTGAGCACGACGGTCAGCTCGATCTACAACGGGGGCACGAAGTACTTCCACGCCAACTCGACCAACACCGACTCCAAGGCCACCGGTGCGGAAGCGGTGGCGATCGGGCCGCGTTCAGAAGCCAGCGGTGCCAACTCCTTCGCCGCCGGCAACGGCGCGAAGGCCACGGCCGACGGCGCGGTGGCGGTGGGCTTCGGGGCGCAGGCCACGGGCACCAACGCCATCGCCATCGGCACCGGGGCGCTGGCCACGGGCTCGCAGGCGATCGGCGCGAACTCCCGTGCCGGCGGCGGCGGCGTGGCCCTGGGTGACGGTGCGGACGCCGGCGGCACGCCGCTGAGCAAGGCGCAGAACATCGCGCAGGGCACGGCCATCGGCTTCGGCGCGGTGGTCCAGCAGACCGGCGGCGTGGCACTGGGTGCGAACTCGGTGGCCTCGCGGGCGGCGGGCGTGGCTGGCTACGTGCCGGGCAGCGCGAATGCGCAGCAGGAAGCGGCCATCAAGGCCACGACCAGCACGCAGGCGGCGGTGTCGGTGGGCGATGCGGCCAACAACCAGTTCCGCCAGATCACGGGCGTGGCAGCCGGCTCGGCCGACAGCGACGCGACCAACGTGGCGCAGCTGAAGGCGGTCTCGGCGGCTGCGAAGGCCAGCAGCGTGCAGTACGCCACCAACCCCGACGGATCGGTGAACTACAACCAGATCACGCTGGGCACCGAGACTTCGGGTCCCACGCGCATCAGCAACGTGGCACCGGGCATCCTGCCGACCGACGCGGTCAACCTGGGCCAGCTGCAGCAGGTGCAAAAGCAGGTGGGCGACGTGGCGCGCATCGCCTACTCGGGCACGGCGATGGCCTTCGCGATGTCGGGCACCTACCTGCCCACGCTGTACCCGGGCGAGAAGACGGTCGGCGTCGGCCTGGGTTCGTACCAGGGCTACAGCGCCGTGGCGCTGACCTTCAAGGCCTTGTCGGACGACGGCAAGATGTCCTGGGGCGCGGGCCTGACGACCACCGGCAAGGAGTGGGGCGTGAACGCCGGCATCGGCTGGAAGTGGAAGTAAACCGCTGAGCGAGCAAGCGCCCGGCTGACGCCCGGCCCCGGTGGCTCCCGCGCCCTGCGCGCGGGAGCCATTGTTTTTTGGTACACACTTCGCCCATGCGCATCGGTATTTCAGTCCTCTCCCACGCGGGGCAGAACATCTGGGAAAACGGAATGGGACAGAACGTCCTGTTCCTGGCCCGGCTGCTGCAACGCATCGAATTCGTCGAGTCCGTCACGCTCATCGATGCGGGCGACCAGCAGGCCATGCCGCCGCAGGTCGACCTGTCGGCGATGGGCCTCACGCTGGGCCGCGCCCGCGAGCTGACCGACGCGCTCGACGTGGTCATCGAAATGGCGGGCGCCCTCGACCTGCAGTGGCTGGCGTACTTCCGCGCCTGCGGCGGTCGCGTGGCCTTCCATGGCGTGGGGCAGCCCTTCGTGGCGCTGGCCGAGCCGATCATCTTTGCCGACCAGGGGCACTTCGGCGCCACCGACCGTTGCGACGAGATCTGGCTGCTGCCCAAGGACGCGGGCTTTGCGCCCATGATGCGCACGCTGCACCGCTGCCCGGTGCACGAGGTGCCGTACCTCTGGTCGCCGCAGTTCCTGGCGCAGCGCGTGGACGAGGTGCAGGCGCAGGGCTACCGCTTCGGCTACCAGCCGCGCACGGCGGAGCAACCGGGCTTTCGGGTGGCGATCTTCGAGCCGAACATCTCGGTGGTGAAGTCGTGCAGCATCCCGATGCTGATCACCGACGAGGCCTACCGCGCCAACCCGGAGCACGTCGCGGCGATGCACGTGCTCAACACGCTGCACCTGAAAGACCATCCGACGATGCTCTACCTGGCGAACTCGCTGGACATCGTGCGCCAGCACAAGGCCACCTTCCACGGGCGGCATGACTTCGCCGGCTTCATGGTGCAGCATACCGACGCGGTGGTGTCGCACCAGTGGCAGAACGACCAGAACTACAGCTACCTCGACGCGCTGTACGGCAACTACCCGCTGGTGCACAACTCGCCCTGGCTGCGCGACGCCGGCTACTACTACCCCGACTTCGACATCGCCGTCGGCGCCGAGCAGCTGGCCGCGGCCGTGCGCGGCCATGATGCACAGCTCGACGACTACCGCGCGCGCAGCCAGCGCGTGTTCGACGCGATCGATCCGATGAACACGGCCAACATCGACGGCTACGCACAGCGGCTGCTGCACCTGGTCGGTGGCGACCCGGCGTTCCGTGCCGGCAACGCGAAGGTGGCCGCATGAGCGACGTGCAGAACCCCACCGCAGGCCCGCGCGCGGCCGCCACGCCGACCCGCCTGAAGGTCGGTGTCTCCATCTTCATCCGCAAGGGCGAGCAGAGCCTGTGGGAGAACGGCGTCTACCAGAACTGCCTGTTCCTCGTGATGCTGTTGCTGCGCTCGCCCTGCGTCGAGCGCACGGTGCTGGTGGCCGGCGGCGGCGACGGCGGCCCGGCCGACGCCACCAACTTCCTGGCCGATTCGCCGGTGCCGATCATCGACATGGCCACCGCCGCGCAGGAGCTCGACCTCATGATCGAGATGAGCGCGCAGCTCGGCCGCGAGTGGTCGGTGGCGTTCCGTGAGCGCGGCGGCAAGATCGTCTCGATGCGCGTGGGCAACGACTACGTGATCGACATCGAACGCATGACCTTCAACAAGCCGCACGGCATGCTGGTCAGCGGCGCGCCGTACGACGAGGTGTGGACGCTGCCCGAGTACGAAATCTCCTGCAAGCCGTACTTCGCGAGCACCTTCCGCGCGCCCACCAAGCTCATGCCGCACCTGTGGAGCCCGATGGTGGTCGAGAAGGCGATGGCGCGCGGCGCCGAGGGCAAGCGCTTTGCCTACGAGCCGGGGCGCAAGCAGTGGCGCGTGGCCATCTTCGAGCCCAACATCTGCATGGTGAAGACCAGCTTCATCCCGATGCTGGGTTGCGAGTCGGCGCACCGTGCGCAGCCGCGCCTCATCGAGAAGATGTGGGTCTACAACAGCTTCCACCTGAAGGACAAGCCGAACTTCGTCGCCTTTGCGCAGAGCCTCGATCTCGTGCGGCACGGCCTGGCGACTTTTGAAGGGCGCTTTCCGCTGTACCAGGTGCTGCCCGGCGCCATCGATGCGGTCTTTGCGCACCACTGGGAGAACGCTCAGAACTACCTCTACTACGAGGCGCTGTACGGCGGCTGGCCGCTGATCCACAACTCGCACCTGATCGGCGACTGCGGCTACCGCTACCACGGCTTCGACTGCGAGGAGGGCGGGCAGGCGCTGCGGCGCGCGTTCGCCGAGCACGACGCCAACCTGCCGGCCTACCGCGAGCGCGCCCGTGACCTCATCGCCAGGCTCGACCCGGAAGGCGAGGAGAACGTGCGCCTCTACTCGGCGGCCATCGAGAGCCTCTACGCGTGAAGGCGACACCGATGACCGCCTTGGCCCGATTCACCGCTGCCGCCTGTGTGCTCGCGATGGCCGGCAGCGCGCTGGCCCAAGGCGTGCTGGCCCCGCCCGCGCCGCCGCAGGACACGCTCACGCGCGCCGCCGCCAGCGTCGGCGTGCAGCGCTGCCTGCCCGCCATCACGCGGCTGGCGACGCTCACCGTGCAGGGCAGCCGCGCGCACGACGTGCTGCTCGACTGGGACCGCAAGCGCCCCGACGCCGGCCCGGTGTTCTCGCTGATCGGCATCCAGTTCCCGAACGCGGGCGTGGCCGCGTCGATCACCGCCATTCCCGACGACAGCGGTGCCTGCACCGTGTCGGCCGAGCGCATCTCGGTCGCGCCCTACACCTGCGCCAGCGTGGCCGAGCAGGAACTGAAGAACTACAAGCGCACGGCGCTGCTGCCGATCTACACGGTCTACACCGACGACAAGGAGCCGACCTCGTCGGTCTCGCTGATCGATTCGCCGCCGGGCTGCCTCGTGATCCGCCGCTATGTCGAGTACGGCTGGCGCGACCCGACTGCGCCGATGCCTGCCGCCGCGCCAGCGGGGCAGGCGCCCAAGCGCCGCTGATCCAGGCCGATTCAAGGGCGCGCGCGAGCCCGTCTCCGACACGCGCGAACGCCCTTGACCGGCCCCGGCGTGGGCCGGTGCCGTCCAAGAATGGACGCATGCCGCGCGCTCCGGTGCGGCGCAAGGAGATCCCATGCCACTGGCGACCCTGATCGGCCGATGGGCGATGCAGCCTTTCTCCAAGGCCCTGCCGCCGCTGGGCGACACCGAGCGTGCCGCGCTCGAGGCCGGCACGGTCGGGTTCGAGGGCCAGCTCTTTGCCGGGCGCCCCGATTTCGACGCGCTGGCGGCCGCCGGCCCCAACCAGCTCAGCGCGCGCGAAGAAGCCTTCCTGGCGAACGAGGTGCCTGCGCTGTGCCGCATGCTCGACGACCACGCCATCGACCAGGCGCACGACCTGCCGCCCGAGGTGTGGCGCTTCCTGCGCGAGAAGCGCTTCTTCGGAATGATCATTCCCGAGGCCTTCGGCGGCCTGGGTTTCGGCCATTACGCGCATGCCACCGTGGTGGCGCGCATCGCGAGCGTCAACGTGGCAACGGCCGTCACGGTGATGGTGCCCAACTCGCTCGGGCCGGCGGAGCTGCTGCTGCGTTACGGCACCGACGCGCAGAAAGACCACTACCTGCCGCGCCTGGCCGACGGCCGCGAGCTGCCGTGCTTCGGCCTGACCTCGCCCTACGCGGGCTCCGACGCCGCCGCCATTCCTGACCGCGGCGTGCTCGTCGAGCGCGAGTTCCAGGGCCGGCGCACGCGCGGCTTCCTGGTCGATTTCGACAAGCGCTACATCACGCTGGCGCCAGTCGCCACCGTGGTCGGCCTCGCGTTCCATGCCGTCGACGAGAGCCGGCCCGAAGGCCAGCGCGAGCAGGGCATCACCTGCGCGCTGATTCCCGTGCCGCACGAGGGCATGGAGATCGGCCGGCGCCACCGACCGATGGACAGTGCCTTCATGAACGGCCCGATCCACGGCCGGCAGGTGTTCGTGCCGATGGACTGGGTCATCGGCGGCGAGCCGCAGGTGGGGCAGGGCTGGCGCATGCTGATGGAATGCCTGGCCGCGGGCCGCGCCATCTCGCTGCCCGCGCTGGGCTCGGCCCTGCAGCAGACGGCGCTGTACGTGAGCAACGCCTACGGCCAGATCCGCGAGCAGTTCGGCCTGCCGGTGGGCAAGTTCCATGCGGTGGCGGGGCTGGTCGCGCAGATGTCGGCCGAGCTGTACGCGACCGATGCGGCGCGCCGCTTCACCGCCGCCGCGCTCGACGCGGGCGAGCGACCCAGCGTGGCCAGCGCGATCCTCAAGGTGCAGCTCACCGAGGCTGGCCGGCGCGCGGTGAACCGGGGCATGGACATCCTCGGCGGCAAGGGGATCATCTCGGGCCCGTCGAACCTGCTCGGCGTGGCCTACCGGCAGGCGCCGATCGCGATCACGGTGGAGGGCGCGAACATCCTCACGCGCGCGCTCATCGTGTTCGGGCAGGGCGCGGTGCGCTGCCACCCGCACGTGCTCGACGAGATGGCGGCGGTGCAGGCGAAAGATGAAGCCGCGCTCGGCCGGGCGCTCATCGCGCACGGCAGGCATGTGGCGCGCAACCTGTGGCACAGCCTGTTCGGCGCGCCGGTGCGCGGCGATCCGCCCGCGGCGCTGGCGGCCGAAGCGCGCCTCATCGCACGCATGAGCGCCAAGTACGCGCTCACCGCCGACCTGGCCATGGGGCTGCTCGGCGGCAAGCTCAAGCGCATGGAGCTGCTGTCGGCGCGGCTGGGCGACGTGCTGGCCCACCTGTACCTGGCGAGCGCCTGCGTGTGGCGCTACCGCGTCGATGCGGCGCCCGAACTGCTGCCCTTTGCGCAGGCGGCGATCCGGCTGCAGCTGGACGAGGCCGGCAAGATCCTGCGCGACCTGTACGCCAACCTGCCGACACCGGGGCGGCGCCTGCTCGGTGCGCTGGTGCTGCGCCGCACCGCGCACCTGGCGCCGCTGCGCGACGTGCAGCTGATGGCATTGGCCGAGCTGCTGCGCACGCGCCCGGACGTGGTCGCGCGGCTCGTGCCCGATCTGTCGGAACCCGGCCCGGGCGGCCTGCGCGACCTGATGCAGGCGATGGCGCTCGGCGCGCGCCTGGGCGACGAGACGGCCGCGCTCAACAAGGTGCTGCGCCGCACGCGCTCGCTCGACGAGGCCGCGCGCTCGGCCAGCGACCCCGCGCTGGCGCTGGCCTACCTGCAGGCGGCCGACAAGGTCATCCAGGTCGACGACTTCGAAGGGCCGGCGCGCAACGCGGACGGCAGCGCCGGCCTCAGCGCGCCTGCTGCGCCGCCAGTGCCGTCAGCGCCGCCGCCGTCTGCTCGTCCGCCGGAAAGAACGACTCCACCGCGAGTTCCTGCAGCGTGACGTCCACCGGCGTGCCGAAGATCGTGATGGTGCTGATGAAGCTCAGCACGCCGCTGGGCATGACCACCTGGAACGGCACGGCCACCGCCGACAGCGCGGTGTCGAGCAGCGGCGCGTCGTGGCTCACGGCCGGCGGCGGATAGCCCTCCAGCTCGTCGTGCAGCGCCTGCAGCACGGTGTCGCCGGTGGCGGCGATCTGCTGCTGCAGCCGCTCCAGCAGGTGCGTGCGCCACTGTGCGAGGTTTGCGATGCGCGGCGCCACGCCTTCGGGGTGCAGGCTCAGGCGCAGCACGTTGATGGGCGGCTTCAGCAATTCGGCCGAGCAGCCTTCCATGAGCAGTGGCACCAGCGCGTTGTGCGCGACCAGGTTCCAGTGGCGGTCCACGGCCAGCGCGGGGAAGGGCTCGTGGCCCTTCAGCACGAGGTCGATGGCGCGGCGCGCCGAGGCCATGGCCGGATCGTCGAGCGAGCGCTGGCGGTACATGGGCGCGAAGCCGGCGGCCACCAGCAGCGCATTGCGCTCGCGCAGCGGCACATCGAGCCGTTCGGCCAGCCGCAGCACCATTTCGCGGCTGGGCGCGGCGCGGCCGGTTTCTACGTAGCTCAGGTGGCGGGTCGAGACCTCGGCCTCCTGCGCCAGGTCGAGCTGGCTCAGGCGGCGGTGGGTGCGCCAGTGCCGCAGGTGGGCGCCGAACGGATCGCGCGCGCCGGGCAGGCCGGCGGCGGCGGCCTTGGACGAATGGGTGCGGGGGGTGTTCATGGAGCCGCATTCTGGCGCGACGGCGCCGCCGCGCCATGACCTCCCAGGTCATCGACGCGATCCACGCCCGGCGGAATCATCGACCCCAACGCAGCAGGACTGGCCTGCAGCGTACCCACCCAGGAGATTCACATGTCTGTTTTCGCTTCCCCCCGCTTCCTGTCGAACGTGATGTGGGCCGATGCCGCTTCGTGCGCCGCGACCGGCGCGCTGCAGGTGGCGTTCACCGACGTTCTTGCGGCCCTGACCGGCCTGCCGGCCTGGCTGCTCATGGGCACCGGCGTGTTCCTGCTGGCCTATGCGGCCGCCGCCGCCTTCATGGCCAGCCGCGCCACGCCGCCGCGCACGCTGATCGGCCTCGTGATCGTCGGCAACTTCGCCTGGGCGGTGGCCTGCGTGGCCCTCCTGGTGAGCGGCGTGTTCGCGGTCACCGCGCTCGGCATGGCCTGGGTGCTGGCGCAGGCGCTGTGCGTGGTCGTGCTGGCCGAGCTGCAATGGACCGGGCTGCGCCGCACCCGGGGTGCTACCGATATGGCGATGGCCTGAGCGTCTGACCGTCCGCCCCGCGCCCGCCGCACCCCGTGCGGCGGGCGTTTTTGCTATGAGAACGATAGTTCCGGGAGAGCCCGACAAGGAAGACCGACTACAGCCACTGACATTGAACCTCGCTATCCTTGAGGAGCTTCCACGAACACACAGGAGTCTTCTCATGGCCAAAGCCCCGGCGCACGCGTTTGCGTCCACCCTCAAGACCTTCAAGACCGCGTCGGGCAAGTCCGGCAAGTACTGGTCGCTGAAGGAACTGGCCAAGCAGTACCCGACCGTGGAACGCCTGCCGGTGTCGATCCGCATCGTGCTGGAGTCGGTGCTGCGCAACTGCGACGGCCAGAAGGTGTCGGCCAAGCACGTCGAGGAGCTGGCCCACTGGGCGCCCAACGCCGAGCGCACCGACGAAATTCCCTTTGTCGTCACCCGCGTGGTGCTGCAGGACTTCACCGGCGTGCCGCTCTTGGCCGACCTGGCCGCCATGCGCAGCGTGGCCGCCAAGCTGAACAAGTCGCCCAAGACCATCGAGCCGCTGGTGCCCGTCGACCTGGTGGTCGACCACTCGGTGATGGTCGACTACTACGGCACGCCCAAGGCGCTCGACCTGAACATGAAGCTGGAGTTCCAGCGCAACAACGAGCGCTACCAGTTCATGAAGTGGGGCATGCAGGCCTTCGACACCTTCGGCGTCGTGCCGCCGGGCTTCGGCATCGTGCACCAGGTCAACCTCGAGTACTTT
This sequence comes from Variovorax sp. GW821-FHT09A10, assembly GCF_059418385.1. Taxonomy (NCBI): domain Bacteria; kingdom Pseudomonadati; phylum Pseudomonadota; class Betaproteobacteria; order Burkholderiales; family Comamonadaceae; genus Variovorax; species Variovorax sp. GW821-FHT09A10. Next base: position 86,723 of record NZ_JBWKPT010000014.1, on the reverse strand, counting down.
GCGCGCGGCGTCTACAAGAGCCCGGCCGACAAGAGCGACACGCCGGTGTACTACCCCGACTCGCTGGTGGGCACCGACAGCCACACCACCATGATCAACGGCATCGGCGTGGTCGGCTGGGGCGTGGGCGGCATCGAGGCCGAGGCCGCCATGCTGGGCCAGCCGGTCTACATGCTCACGCCCGACGTGGTGGGCTTCGAGCTCACCGGCAAGCTGCGCGAAGGCGTCACGGCCACCGACCTGGTGCTGTACGTCACCGCCATCCTGCGCGGTGAAAAGGTGGTGGGCAAGTTCGTCGAGTTCTTCGGCCCCGGTGCCGCGTCCATCGCCGTGCCCGACCGCGCCACCATCGGCAACATGGCGCCCGAGTACGGCGCCACCATGGGCTTCTTCCCGGTCGACGAGATGACCGTGGCCTACTTCGAAGGCACCGGCCGCACCAAGGAAGAAGTGGAGCGCTTCGCCGCCTACTACAAGGCGCAGGGCCTGTTCGGCATGCCCGCGCCGGGCGACATCGACTACACCAAGGTCGTCAAGCTCGACCTGGGCACCGTCTCGCCCAGCCTGGCCGGCCCCAAGCGCCCGCAGGACCGCATCGACCTGGGCCACCTGTCGACCAAGTTCGCCGAGCTGTACAGCAAGCCCAACGACGCCAACGGCTTCAACCAGCCGGCCGAGAAGCTCAAGCAGCGCTACCCACTGGTCAGCGCCGGCCAGGGCGGCGACGAAGAGGCGGCGGCGCCGCCCGCCGGTTCGCCGCGCGAACTGGTCGAGATGGTCGCCAACCGTTCCACCAAAGCCGCGGCCCACACCAGTGCCACGGCACCGCCCGCGCCCAAGGGCCAGATCACGATCGGCAACGGCGACGTGCTGATCGCGGCCATCACCTCGTGCACCAACACCTCCAACCCGAGCGTGATGCTCGCGGCCGGCATCCTGGCCAAGAAGGCGGTGGAAGCGGGCCTGAAGGTGCAGCCGCACATCAAGACCTCGCTGGCCCCGGGCTCGCGCATCGTCACCGAATACCTGGAGAAGGCGGGCCTGCTGCCGTACCTGGAGAAGCTGGGCTTCTACCTCGCGGGCTACGGCTGCACCACCTGCATCGGCAATGCCGGCGACCTCACGCCCGAGATCAACGAAGCCATCACGAAGAACGACCTCATCGGCGCGGCCGTGCTCTCGGGCAACCGCAACTTCGAGGCGCGCATCCACCCGAACCTGAAGGCCAACTTCCTGGCCTCGCCGCCGCTGGTGGTGGCTTTTGCCATCGCGGGCAACGTGATGACCGACCTCATGACCCAGCCCGTGGGCAAGGGCAAGGGCGGCAAGGACGTGTACCTGGGCGACATCTGGCCCACGCCGAAGGAGATCGACGACAACCTGCGCTTCGCGATGAACGCCAAGTCGTTCCGCGCGAACTACGAGAAGGTCAAGAGCGATCCGGGCAAGTTCTGGACGAGCATCAAGGGCACGACCGGCCAGGTCTACGACTGGCCGAAATCGACCTACATCGCCGAGCCGCCGTTCTTCGAAGGCTTCCAGATGCAGCCGCACGCGTCGGACGCGGGCATCCAGGGCGCGCGCATCATGGCGCTGTTCGGCGACTCGATCACCACCGACCACATCTCGCCGGCCGGCTCCATCAAGGAAAGCTCGCCCGCGGGCATCTGGCTCAAGGCGCACGGCGTGCCCAAGGCCGACTTCAACAGCTACGGCTCGCGCCGCGGCAACCACGACGTGATGGTGCGCGGCACCTTCGCCAACGTGCGCATCAAGAACCTGATGATTCCGCCGGACGCCAATGGCACGCAGGAAGAGGGCGGCGTCACGCTGTTCCAGCCCGGCAACCAGAAGATGTTCATCTACGACGCCGCCATGAAATACATGGAAGCGGGCACGCCGACCATCGTGTTCGGCGGCGAGGAGTACGGCACGGGCTCGTCGCGCGACTGGGCCGCCAAGGGCACGCAGCTCCTGGGCATCAAGGCCGTGGTGGCGCGCAGCTTCGAGCGCATCCACCGCGCCAACCTGGTCGGCATGGGCGTGCTGCCGCTGCAGTTCCGCGGCGCCGACTCGTGGCAGACGCTGGGCCTCACGGGCGAGGAAAAGATCGACGTCGTGATCGGCGGCGAACTCAAGCCGCAGATGGACGTGAAGCTGGTCGTGCACCGCGCCGACGGCACGCACCAGGAGGTGACGGTGCGCCTGCGCATCGACACGCCGATCGAGGTCGACTACTACAAGCACGGCGGCATCCTGCCGTTCGTGCTGCGGCAGTTGCTGGCGGCCTGATCGCTTGATCCGCGTCGGGCTCATCTCCGACACCCACGGCCTGCTGCGCCCGCAGGCCGTGGCGGCCTTGCAGGGCAGCGACTTCATCGTGCACGGCGGGGACATCGGCGACGCCGGCATCCTCGACGCACTCGCCGCGATCGCGCCGCTGACGGTGGTGCGCGGCAACAACGACCGCGAGGCGTGGGCCGGGGCCGTTCCAGAGACGGCATTCCTGAAGGTCGGCGACGTGCATGTCTACGCGATCCACGACCTTTCTCAGATCGACATCGACCCCGCCGGTGCCGGCGTGCGTGTCGTGGTCTCCGGCCACTCGCACCAACCCAAGGTGGAAGAACGCGGCGGCGTGCTTTACGTGAATCCGGGCAGCGCCGGCCCGCGCCGATTCAAGCTGCCTATCGCCGTGGCCGAACTGATCGTCGACGGCGACGCCGTCAGCGCGCGCATCGTCGAACTGCCCCTGTGAGCGGGGCGGGGTCGAATACCCCTAATTGAGAATAAATCTTATTTGATGGGGTATCCTCGGGCCGTTCCTTGAGAAATGCACCACATCGGGGCATTTTCAAAGAACGTCCTTCCGTTCCGAGATGCTCATTCCCTTTCTCATCATGCTGCGCGAAGGCATCGAAGCCGCGCTGATCGTCGGCATCGTTGCCAGTTACCTGAAACAAAGCGGTCGCGGCAGGCTGATGCCCGCGGTGTGGGTCGGCGTGCTGTTGGCCACCGCGCTGTCGCTGTTCGCCGGCGCCGGCCTGCAACTGTTGGCGGCGGAGTTTCCGCAGAAGCAGCAGGAGCTGTTCGAAGGCGTGGTGGGGCTCATCGCCGTGGTCATGCTGACCTCGATGGTGTTCTGGATGCGCAAGGCGGCCCGCTCCATCAAGGGCGAGCTGCACGCATCCATCGACAAGGCGCTGGCGCAGCATGCCGACGGGCAGGGCTGGGCGCTGATCGGCATGGTGTTCCTGGCGGTCGCGCGCGAGGGGCTGGAGTCGGTCTTCTTCCTGCTGGCCGTGTTCCAGCAGAGCACCGGCTGGGAGGCGCCGGTGGGCGCGCTCGCGGGCATCGCCGTGTCGGTGGTGGTCGGCTGGGGCATCTATTCGGGCGGCGTGCGGCTCGACCTGCGCCGCTTCTTCCGCTTCACGGGCCTGTTCATCCTGCTGGTCGCGGCCGGGCTGCTGGCGGGCGTGCTGCGCAAGCTGCACGAGGCCGGCGTGTGGAACCAGCTGCAGACCGTGGTGTTCGACATGAGCGAAACCCTGCCGATGGACAGCCCCGTGGGCGCCGTGCTGTCGGGCCTGCTGGGCTACCAGGCCGCGCCCGTGGTGGGCGAGGTGATCGTCTACCTGGCCTTCCTGGCCGTGGCCCTGTTCTTCTTCCTGCGCCCGGCGGCTGCTGCGGCGCCGCGCACGGCGACTGCCGGCTGATCTTTTTCCCCGATGTCTTCTTCCTCTTCTTCGTCATCGACGCTCATGCGCGTCGCCGTGGGCGCCTCGGCGCTGCTGGTCGTCGCCGGCCTGGCGGCCTTCTGGTACGCCTCGAACGAGGCGCGCAAGGCGCCGCCCAAGGCGGTCGACCATGCCGTCACCGTCACGATCCGCGGCAACGCCTGCGATCCGAACGAGATCACCGTGCCCGCGGGGCGCACGACCTTCACCATCGTGAACCAGTCGAACCGCGCGCTCGAGTGGGAAATTCTCGACGGCGTGATGGTGGTGGAAGAGCGCGAGAACATCGCGCCCGGCTTCTCGCAGACCATGACGGTCAAGCTCTCGCCCGGCGACTTCGCCATCACCTGCGGGCTGCTGAGCAACCCGCGCGGCAAGCTGCATGTCACCCCGTCGGCGGCCTCGCTGGCCGAAGAGGCGCGGCCGTCGCTCGTCAACTACGTGGGCGCGCTGGCCGAGTACCAGGTGTTCTTGCGGCTGGAGGCCGCCACGCTCGACGACGCAGTGCGCGCGCTGGCCGACGCCGTCAAGGCCGGCGACCTGGCGCAGGCGCGCGCGCTCTACGCGCCGGCCCACCAGGCCTACAAGCGCATCGAGCCGATGGCCGAGCTGTTCGCCGACCTCGACGCGCGCATCAACGCCCGCGCCGACTACTTCGAGAAGCGCGAGGCCGACCCGGGCTTCAGCGGCTTCCACCGCATCGAGTACGCGCTGTACGGCCAGGGCGACGCGAAGGCGCTGGCCCCGGTTCTCGACCAGCTGCTGGCCGACACCGAGACGCTGCAGGCGCGCCTGCGCGAACTGAGCGTGCCGCCCGAACGGCTCGCCAGCGCCGCCTCGAAGCTGCTGCGCCGCGTGGCCGACAACCTGCCCGCCGGCGGCGAGGACCACTACGGCCATGCCGAGCTGGTGAACCTGCAGGGCAGCTACGAAGGCACGAAGAAGATCGCCGACCTGCTGCAGCCGCTGCTGGTGAAGGCCGCGCCCGCGCAGCAGAAGGCCGTGGACGAACGCTTTGCCGCCTTCGACGCCGCGCTGGCGCCGTACCGCGCCGGCGAAGGCTTCCAGCCCGCGCCGCTGGACGACGCGCAGCGCCAGGCGCTGGCCGTGCCCGTGCGCGCGCTGGCCGAGGAACTGGGCAAGGTGAACGCCGCGCTCGGTCTGGAATGAGTTGAGAGAGAACGACGACCCCATGGAACCGACGAAGAAGAACGACACCGCTCCGGCCTCGCCGCACCGCCGCCGCATGCTCGGCGCCGCAGGCGTGGCCTTTGCCGGGCTCGCCGCCAGCGCGCGCGCCGGCGCGGCCATTCCGGGCCCGCCCGACACCGGCGCGCAGGTCACCGACGCGCCGCAGAGCACCCACACGCAAGACCGCGTGCCCTTCCGCGGCAAGCACCAGGCGGGCGTGGTCACGCCGCGCCCGACGGCCGGCATGATCGCCTCGTTCTACGTGCTGGCCGAGAACCGCGCCGACCTGGCGCGGCTGATGCGCACGCTCACCGAGCGCATCGCCTTCCTCACGCAGGGCGGCCCGCAGACCGACCCCGACCCCAAGTTGCCGCCCGCGGGCTCCGGCATCCTCGGCCCGGTGGTGCAGCCCGACGGGCTCACCGTGACGGTGTCGGTCGGTGCCTCGCTGTTCGACGAGCGCTTCGGCCTCGACAAGAAGAAGCCGCTGCGCCTGAAGCCGATGCAGCGCCATCCGAACGACGCGCTCGACGCCGCGCTGTGCCACGGCGACCTGTCGATCCAGTTCTGCGCCAACACGCCCGACACCAACATCCACGCGCTGCGCGACATCATCAAGAACACGCCCGACCTGCTGGTGCTGCACTGGAAGCAGGAGGGCTCCGTGCCGCCGATCCCGGCCGTGGCGGGCCAGCCCGCGGAGAGCGCGCGCAACTTCCTCGGTTTTCGCGACGGCTCGGCCAACCCCGACTCGGCGGACGACACGCTCATGAACAAGCACGTCTGGGTGCAGCCGAATGGCGACGAGCCCGCCTGGGCCGTGGGCGGCAGCTACCAGGCGGTGCGCATCATCCGCAACTTCGTGGAGCGCTGGGACCGCACGCCGCTGCAGGAGCAGGAGGCCATCATGGGCCGCCTCAAGCCCAGCGGCGCGCCGCTGGACGGCGGCAAGACCGAGCACGACGTGCCCGACTACACGAAGGACCCCGAAGGCAAGGCGACGCCGATGGACGCGCACATCCGCCTGGCGAACCCGCGCACCAAGGCCTCGGACGCCAACCTGATGCTGCGCCGGCCCTTCAACTACTCGAACGGCGTCACCAAGTCGGGCCAGCTCGAGATGGGCCTGCTGTTCATCTGCTACCAGGCCGACCTCGAGAAGGGCTTTGTCGCCGTGCAGACCCGCCTGGACGGTGAGCCGCTCGAGGAATACATCAAGCCCATCGGCGGCGGCTTCTTCTTCACGCTGCCGGGCGTGCAGGGCGCCGACGACTGGCTCGGGCGCAGCCTGCTGGCCGCCTGAGCGCTCCCTTTTTCATCACCACCGCACCGCATCCAAGGAGATCCATGACCGTGCAGTTCCGCCGCCGCTTCCTCGCCGCTTTCGTCGCAGGCTTTGCCGGCCTTTATGCCGTGGGCGCGCAGGCCGCCGTGTCGCCACTCGAGCTGGTCGGTCCGATCTCGGACTACAAGATCTACGTGACGCAGAACGTGCGCAAGCTGGCCGCCGACGTGCGCGTGTTCACCGCCGCCGTGAAGGCCGGCGACATCGAGAAGGCCAAGAAGCTCTACGCGCCCACGCGCACCAGCTACGAACGCGTGGAGCCCGTGGCCGAGCTGTTCACCGACCTCGACCAGTCGATCGACTCGCGCGCGGACGACCACGAGAAGGCCGAGAAAGACCCGGCCTTCATCGGCTTCCACCGCATCGAGTACAGCCTGTGGACGCTCAAGAGCACCAAGGACCTGAACCCCGTGGCCGACAAGCTGCTGGCCGACGTGCTCGAGCTGCAAAAGCGCCTGGGCGCGCTGACCTTCCCGCCCGAGAAGGTCGTGGGCGGCGCCGCCGTGCTGATGGAAGAGGTGGCCGCCACCAAGATCTCCGGCGAGGAAAACCGCTACAGCCACACCGACCTGTGGGACTTCCAGTCGAACTTCGAAGGCGCCTACAAGATCGTCGAGCTGCTGCGCCCGCTGGTCGTGAAGCAGGACAAGCCGTTTGCCGAGAAGGCCGACGCCAACTTCAAGGTGGTGTTCGACACGCTGGCCAAGTACCGCACGGCCGACGGCGGCTTCGAAACCTACTCGAAGCTCACCGAGCGCGACCGCAAGATGCTGGCCGGCCGGGTGAATACGCTGGCCGAAGACCTCTCCAAGCTGCGCGGGATACTCGGATTGAACTGAATCCGGCCCTGGGGGCGCCGTTTCCTGGCCGACACCCGGTACTTTTTGGGGTTGGTCAGGTTTTCGCGAGTGAGAATTGCTAGCATCTGGCTTTTGCTTACTGGCGTGCCCCGGGGTTTCCGGGGGGCGCACCTCCACCGTGCGAAACAACGACCTCGGCGCAGCGCCGACCACCACCGCGCTGAGCCTCGACCAGCTTCCGTCCCATCAGTGGGCCACCGTGCTCGACGTGGCCCGCCCCGACAGCGCGGACGACCGCGAGCTGGTGCTGCGCCTGACCGAAATCGGCTTCGTGCCGGGCGAGGCCGTGCGCATCGTCGCCACCGGCACCCCGGGCCGCGAGCCGCTGGCCGTGCGCCTGGGCCACACCACCTTCGCGCTGCGCCGCCACGAGGCCGCGCTGATCCACGTCACGCCGGGGGCCGCCAACCATGGTTGAAGCCGTCATCCAGGGGCCGGGCCGTCTCGGCGCCACCGCACAGCCCGGGCGCATCGCGCTGCTGGGCAACCCGAACTGCGGCAAGACCGCGCTCTTCAACCTCCTGACCGGCAGCCGCCAGAAGGTGGCCAACTACGCCGGCGTGACCGTCGAGCGCAAGGAAGGCACGCTGCGCACGCCGACCGGCCGCCGCGTCTTCGTGCTCGACCTGCCGGGCGCCTACAGCCTGAACGCGCTGAGTGCCGACGAAGCCGTCACGCGCGACATCGTCACCGGCCAGAGCAACGAGGCACTGCCCGACCTGCTCGTGTGCGTGACCGACGCCACCAACCTGCGCCTGAACCTGCGCCTGGTGCTCGAAGCGCGCCAGCTGGGCCTGCCGATGGTGGTGGCGCTCAACATGACCGACATGGCCAAGAAGCAGGGCATCACGGTCGACACGGCCGTGCTCTCGCGCGAACTCGGCGTGCCGGTGATCGAGACCGTGGGTGTCCACACCGGCGGCGCGAAGAACTTGCTCCAGGCGCTCGACGCACCGGTCGCCGCCGCCGCGCCGCAGCCGTGGCGGGCGCCCGGCCTGGACGACGTGCTCGCCACGCAGCGCGAGGTGCGCCGCATCCTCGGCCTGGCGGTGAAGGAGCCCGTGGGCAGCCTGGACACCAGCGACCGCATCGACCGCGTCGTGATGCACCCGGTGTGGGGCATGCTGGTGCTGGCCGTGACCATGTTCCTGATGTTCCAGGCCGTGTTCAGCTGGGCCAACGTGCCGATGGACGCCATCAAGGCCGGCACCGAAGGGCTGGGCAACCTGATCAAGGCGCACATGCCCGAAGGCATGCTGCAGAGCCTGCTGGTCGACGGCGTCATTGCCGGCGTGGGCGGCGTGATCGTGTTCCTGCCGCAGATCCTGATCCTGTTCCTGTTCATCCTCGCGCTCGAAGACTCCGGCTACCTGCCGCGCGCGGCCTTCCTGCTCGACCGCCTGATGGGCACCGTGGGCCTGTCGGGCCGCTCGTTCATTCCGCTGCTGTCGAGCTTTGCCTGCGCCATTCCGGGCGTGATGGCCACGCGCACCATCAGCAACTGGCGCGACCGCATCACGACCATCATGATCGCGCCGCTCATGACCTGCTCGGCGCGGCTGCCGGTGTATGCGCTGCTCATCGCGGCCTTCATTCCGGCGCGCACCGTCGGCGGCGTGTTCAACCTGCAGGGCGTGGTGCTGTTCGCGCTGTATGTGTTCGGCATCGTCTCGGCGATGGCCGTGGCCTGGGTCATGAAGCGCTTCCGCGACAGCACGAGGCATTCGCCGCTCTTGATGGAGCTGCCGGCCTACCGCTGGCCGAATCCGCGCAACCTGCTGCTCGGTTTGTACGAACGGGCGTGGATCTTCATCCAGCGCGTGGGCACGATCATCCTCACGCTCACGATCCTGCTGTGGTTCCTGTCGACCTTCCCGTCGCCGCCCGAGGGCGCGACCGGCCCCGCCATCCAGTACAGCTTGGCCGGCATGATCGGCCGCGGGCTGGAGCACATCTTCGCGCCCATCGGCTTCAACTGGCAGATCTCCATCGCGCTGGTGCCGGGCATGGCCGCACGCGAAGTCGCGGTGGGCGCGCTGGGCACGGTGTACGCGCTCTCGGCCACCGGCGACGACGTGGCCAGCGCGCTGGAGCCGCTCATCGCCGGCAGCTGGTCGCTGGCGACGGCGCTGTCGCTGCTGGTCTGGTACGTGTTCGCGCCGCAGTGCATCTCGACGCTGGCGGCCGTCAAGCGCGAAACCGGCTCCTGGAAATACGTGTGGATCATGGCGGGCTACTTGTTCGCCCTGGCATACGTGGCATGCTTCTTGACCTATCGCATTGCACTCGCTTTCGGCGCGGGGTAAAACCACAGGGAAAGGGTTGAAGAAGACATGACACAGCAACTGATCGTCGGATTGATCGTCGCGGCCGCCGCGCTCTACGCGGTCTGGCGCTGGATGCCTGCCGGCTGGCGCCGTGGTGCCGCGCGCAAGTTCGCGGCCGGCACGCAGCGCGCGGGCCTCATCGATCAGGCCCGTGCCGATCAGCTCGCCGCCTCGCTGGCCAAGACCTCGGGCTGCGGCTCGTGCGACAGCTGCGGCAGCTGTGCCCCCAAGAAACCCGCTGGCGCCGACCCGGCCGACAGCCACAGCAGCCCCGCGCTGACTTCCACCACGCCCAGCACCGGACGCTGAGTCCGATGCCCGCGCACATCCTCGTCGCCGGGGGCGGGATCGGAGGGCTGGCCACGGCGCTGGCGTTGTCCCGTGCCCACCACCGCGCCGACGTCTTCGAACAGGCCGCCGACTTCGGCGAGATCGGCGCCGGCGTGCAGCTCGGCCCCAACGCCACCCGCCGCCTTCACCAACTCGACCTCGGCCGCGGCCTCGCAGCCATTGCGGCGCGCCCCGAGGCGCTGGTGGTCCACAGCGCCGGCAGCGGCGCCGAACTGGCCCGCATGCCGCTGGGCGAGGCCATGCAGCAGCGCTACGGCGCGCCGTACTGCTGCGTGCACCGCGCCGACCTGCACACGCTGCTGCTCGATGCCGTGCGCGCGCAGGGCACGGGCTCGCTGGTCACGGCCGCGCGCATCCGGCAGGTCGAGACCAGCGACGACTTGGTCTGCGTCTCGAGCACCGACGCGCGTGCGTGGGAGGGTGAGGCGCTGGTGGGCGCCGATGGCCTGTGGAGCCTGGTGCGCGCGCAGCTCGAATCCGAATCCGCCGAAGTGCCGCCGCGCGTGACCGGGCACACGGCCTGGCGTGCGTTGGTGCGTCAGGCCGATCTGCCTGCGGCGCTGCGTCGTTCGCGCGTCGATGTGTGGCTCGGGCCGCGTTTGCATGCGGTCGCGTACCCGGTGCGCGCGGGGGATGCGCTCAACGTCGTCGTGATTGCCGAATCTGCACCCGCTGGCGATGCGCGCGATTGGGATCAGGCCAGCAGCCTTGTCGCGCTGAAGCAGGCGATGGGTCGCAGCTGTGCGAGCCTTCAGTCATTGCTCGACGCGATGCCGAGTTGGCGCGCGTGGACGCTGAGCGATCGGGCGCCTGTGGCCGGACCTGGCGACATGGCGCATGAGCGCGTGGCGCTGGTGGGCGATGCCGCGCATCCGATGGTGCCGTACCTTGCGCAAGGGGCGGGCATGGCGATCGAGGATGCGATCGCCTTGGCGGATGCCTTGGGCGATGCCTCGGCGTTGGGTGTGCCGGCCGCGTTTGCACGCTATGCCGAGGCGCGCTGGGAACGCAATGCGCAGGTGCAGGCGAGGGCGCGTCGCAACGGCGAGATCTTTCATGCCACGGGGGCGGTGCGCTTTGGGCGCGACGTGGCGATGCGGGTGTTGGGTTCGCGGCTGCTGGATCAGCCTTGGTTGTACGGGGGCTGATCCAGGGCGCGTGCCCAGGCCACCGGGTACTTCCCTCCGCGAATGTCCCCCGTCGGCGTGAGCGTCGCCCTGAAAAAAATCAAAGCCGGAACGTCTGCAAGTGCTCGATGCGTTCGGCCAAGCCTTCCTGCCCCAGGTAATGCCCCTGCGTCCCATCGCGCATCTGCGCGAGCGTGGTCTCCAGCTCGACCAGCATCGCGTCGCGATCCGCCACGAAGGCCGGCGGTACGTCGATGCCGATCTGCGTGCAGGCGTCGGCGATCAGGTGCGCGCTGGCGGGCGCGCCGCAGGCCGCGCACTTCACGATGGCCGCTACGGTCGGCTCGGCGCCGTTGTCCAGCAGGGCGCGCGTGAGTTCGGGCGAGATCTGGCCGTCGATGTTGCGCAGCACGTCGGATGCCACCGGCGCGCCTGCGCGCACCAGCGCTGCCGCGGCGGCGAAGGCGCTGTGTCCCACCGCGACGTCGGTGGCGAGCGCGCTGCCTTGCTGCGGGCCTTCGAAGTTCAGGCCCGCGGCGGCGAGTTCAGCGACCAGCGCGGCGTCGTCGGTGGCGATCGCGTGGCGCAGCGCCGCGCGTGCGAGCGCCGGGTGATGGCGCAGCGTGCCGTCGGCCAGCGGCGTGCGCCAGTCGACGATGGCGCGGCAATAGAAGGTGACCAGCTTGTCCATCAGGTCGAGGTCCAGCCCGTAGCCTTCGTGGCGGTCGTCGAGGTAGGCGAGCAGCGCCTGCCCCGAGAAGTAGTCGGCCGTCGGCGCCAGCGGGTCTTCGTCGAGATGCAGCGCCGCGAAGGCGCCGTACAGGTCGGCCGCGACGGGGCTCAGGCCGTCTTCGTGCAGCGCGTGGGTCCAGGCCGGCGGCAGGCCCTGCTTCCACGCGATGACCTGGCCGTGCGTGGCGCCGGGCTCGACCACCGCATAGACGCGGTCGCAGTACTCGAAGCCGCCGAAGGGCAGGTGCGTGAGCTTGCCGCTCCAGGGCGTGCCGCCGTCTTCGGCCGCTTCCTCGGCGAGTTCCTGCTCATGCTCGATCCAGCCTTGCAGGTCGCGGTAGCCGTCGCTGCCGTCCCAGAACAGTTCCGACCAGCTGACGCTCTCGACATTGCCGTTCATCGGCAGCGCCAGGTCGTAGTCGAGGCGCCCGCCCGCCGTGTGCTGCCACAGCGCGACCAGCGCTTCGGGCAGCGGGCCGGCGCACAGGGCTTGCACCGCGTCGATCTGCTGCTGCGGCATCGGCGGCTGCGCGTCGAAGATCACGCGATCGGCGAACAGCACGACGCCATGTTCGCGCAGGGTGGAGAGCTCGTCGGGTGTGAACCGGATGTCGTTCATGGCAGTGGTCTCCGTTGTTTCCAAAATGTAGCGCTTTGCGCAGAGGGAACAACCCATGCCACCCCTATTTCATGAGGGCGGTTGTGCGGCAAGGCTGAAGCGTGGATGCTGGGCGGCTCGCAGGAGCGCGCGTATTTGAGGGAAAAGTACGGCCCGCGGCCAACTGGCGTTGGCCGCCCGATTTCAATACCTTCAATAATCCATCGCAGCGCTGCGGCGTTGCTTGCGCAGCCTCTCTCCGAAACAGAACCCGGTGTTCATGAACAGTCCAAGACCTTCGTCGCTCACGGATGTGCCCGTCGGCTATGCCGAATGGCTCGCCGACCTGAAATCGCGCGTCCACAGTGCCCAGCAGCGCGCGGCCACTGCTGTCAACCGCGAGCTGGTCAACCTGTACTGGCAGATAGGGCGAGACATCCTGGCGCGGCAGGCCACGCAAGGGTGGGGCGCCAAGGTGATCGAGCGACTGGCCCATGATCTGCGCACGGCCTTTCCCGAGATGAAAGGTTTTTCTCGCGCCAACCTCATGTACATGCGTGCATTCGCCGAGGCATGGCCCGACGAGGAAATTGTCCAACAGGCTGTTGGACATTTGCCCTGGGGTCACAACCTGGTCTTGCTGAGCAAGCTCAAGACGACACAGCTGCGCCTGGCCTATGCACAGAGAGCGATCGAGCTGGGCTGGTCGCGCAATGTGCTCACTGTCCATATCGAAACCCGTCTCCTGGAGCGAGAGGGAAAGGCCGTGACCAACTTCTCGGCCCGCCTTCCCGCAGTGCGCTCGGACCTCGCCTTGCAAGCGCTCAAGGACCCCTACGTGTTTGATTTTCTGGGTATCGGCCAGGAAGCTGGGGAACGTGAAATCGAAGCCGCGTTGGTCGAACACATTTCCCGCTTCCTGCTGGAACTCGGGGCCGGCTTTGCCTACGTCGGGCGACAGGTTCCTATCGAAGTCGGTGGAGACGATTTTTTCATCGACCTTCTTTTCTATCACCTGAAGCTGCACTGCTACGTGGTCATCGAACTGAAGGCCGGTGCTTTCAAGCCAGAGCATGCTGGCCAACTGAGCTTCTACCTGACGGCGGTCGATGCGCAGCTCAAGTCAGATCAGGATGCTTCGACCATCGGCTTGTTGCTGTGCAAGACGAAGAACCGTGTGGTTGCCGAATACGCGCTGCGCGACTCCAACAAGCCCATCGGCATTGCCGAATACCAGTTGGTCGAATCCCTCCCGAAGGAGCTGCAGACGAACCTGCCGACCATCGAGCAGATCGAGCAGGAACTGGAGCGATATCGGGAGAAGGAAGAAGGCGCATGAGCCTCGGCGACGACGCGCACGCTGTCTGCGCCTTCGTCGGTCACAAGTCGGTGCGCAACTTCCAGATCTCGGGGAACAACACCACGTCGAGCATCTTGCGCAGATAGCTCACGCCGCCCGTGCCACCGGTGCCGCGCTTGAAGCCGATCACGCGCTCCACGGTGGTCACGTGGCGGAAGCGCCAGAGGCGGAAGGCGTCTTCGAGGTCGGTGAGTTTTTCGCCGAGCTGGTACAGGTCCCAGTGGTCGTGCGGGTTGCGGTAGACCGCGAGCCAGGCGGCCTCGACGCCGTCGCTCGATTCGTAGGGCTGGGTCCAGTCGCGCTCCAGGCGGTCGGCGGGCACGGGCAGGCCGTGGCGTGCGAGCAGGCGCAGCGACTCGTCGTACAGCGAGGGCGCGCGGTAGGCCGCGTCCACCTGCGCGAGCAGGTCGGCGCGGTGCGCGTGGGGCTTGAGCATGGCGGCGTTCTTGTTGCCGAGCAGGAACTCGATGCAGCGGTACTGCGCGCTCTGGAAGCCGCTGGAGTTGGCGAGGTAGGGGCGCATGGCCGTGTACTCGGGCGGCGTCATGGTCGAGAGCACGGTCCATGCGCTCACCAGCTGTTCCATGATGCGGCTCACGCGCGCGAGCATCTTGAAGGCGTCGGGCAGTTGCTCCTGCGCGATGCAGCGCACGGCGGCGTGCAGCTCGTGCAGCATGAGCTTCATCCAGAGTTCGCTGGTCTGGTGCTGCACGATGAACAGCATCTCGTCGTGCGCGGGCGACAGCGGATGCTGCGCGTTCAGGATCTCGTCGAGGTGCAGGTAGTCGCCGTAGCTCATGGACTTGCTGAAGTCCAGCTGCGCCTTCTCTTCGTGGACGATGGACTCGGGGGTCTTGTTGTTGTCGTTGTCGGTGCTCATGTCACTGCGTTCTTGCGGTTGAATTCGGCGCGTCGCCACTCGCCGGTCTCGAGCACCTGCACGAGGTGTTCGACCGAGTGCCACACGTCCTCGAAGCCGACATACAGCGGCGTGAAGCCGAAGCGCAGGATGTCGGGCATCTGCGAATCGCCGGCGCGGTAGTCGCCGATCACGCCGCGTGCGATCAGCGCCTGCACGATGGCGTAGGCGCCTTCCTCGCGGCTGAGGCACACCTGCGAGCCGCGCAGCGCGTGGTCGCGCGGGGTGACGAGCGACAGGCCCTGGCCGGCGCAGCGTTCTTCGACCAGGCGGATGAACAGGTCGGTGAGCGCGAGCGACTTGGTGCGCAGCGCGGCCATTGCACCGCCGGTGCCGTTGAAGGCTTCGGCGGCGAGCACGGTGTCGAGACCGCATTCGAGGCCGGCCAGCGCGATGACCGGTTGCGTGCCGCACAGGTAGCGGCCGACGCCCGGGGCAGGGCGGTAGTGCGGCGTGAACTCGAAGGGCGCCGCGTGGCCCCACCAGCCCGACAGCGGCTGCTCGAACTGGCCCGCGTGCTTGGTGTTCACCCACGCGAAGGCCGGCGCGCCGGGGCCGCCGTTGAGGTACTTGTAGCCGCAGCCGATGGCGTAGTCGGCGTTGCTGTCGTTCAGTGCCACGGGCACGGCGCCCGCGCTGTGCGCCAGGTCCCACACGGTGAGCGCGCCGGCGGCGTGCGCGGCGGCGGTGATGGCCTTCATGTCGTGCATGGCGCCGGTGCGGTAGTTGACGTGCGTGAGCATCAGCACGGCGACTTCGTCGGTCAGTGCCGTGGCCAGCTCACTCGCGTCGATCAGCTTCAGCGTGAAGCCGCGTTCGCGGCACAGCGATTCGGCGATGTACAGGTCGGTGGGGAAGTTGCTGCGCTCGCTGATCACCAGCTTGCGGCCGCTTGCCTTCTGCTGCGAGAGCGCGGCGAACAGCACCTTGTAGAGATTGACCGACGTGCTGTCGGTGCACACCACCTCGCCGGGCGCCGCACCGATCAGGCGGGCCACCTTGTCGCCCAGGCGCTGCGGCAGGTCGAACCAGCTCGCGGTGTTCCACGAGCGGATCAGGCCTTCGCCCCATTCCTTGGCGACCACTTCGGCGATGCGCGCGGGCGCGGCCTTGGGCAGCACGCCGAGCGAGTTGCCGTCGAGGTAGAGCACGCCCTCGGGCAGGGTGAATTGGTCGCGCAGGGCGTGCAGCGGGTCTTGCGCGTCGAGGGCGCGGCAGTCGGCGAGGGTCGTCGTCATGGAAGGGAGGGTTTCAGCGGGGAAGTTCGCGCAGCACGGCGCGCACGGGGGAGGCATCGGCGCTTGTCAGCTTGAGCGGCAGCGCGATGAGTTCGTAGTCGCCCTCGGGCACGTCGTCGAGCACGAGGTTCTCGAGCACGCGCAGGTCGAGGTGGCGGATGCGCTGGTGGCTGTCGAGCGTCTTGCTGTCGGCCGGGTCGATGCTGGCGGTGTCGATGCCGATGAGCTTCACGCCCATGGCCGCCAGGCGCTCGACGGTGGCGGGCGCATAGGCCGCGAGCTGCGGGTCCCAGCGGTCGACGGGCATGGCCGGGTAGGTGCGCACGAGCACGCGCGGGGGCAGCGTGTCGTTCACGGCGTGCGCGATGTGCTCCCAGGTGACCAGCGGGCCGCGGCCGATCGCATGGATCACGCGGCACGGGCCGAGGAAGGGCGTGAGGTCGACCTGGCCGATGGTCTGGCCCTCGGGGGCGTAGTGCAGCGGCGCGTCGGCATGGGTGCCCACGTGCGGCGACAGCGTGATCGCGCTCACGTTGACCGGGCAGCCGGGGCCGATGGTGGCGCACCACTGCTGCGAATACGGCGTGTCGCCCGGGAACACCGGGCTGCCGGCGTGCACGGGGGCGGAGATGTCCCAGAGTCGGAGCGGGGCGGTCATGGCGGGCGGCAGAACAGAGAAGAAAAAGGGCAGTGTGGGCCGGTTGGAGTCGGTCCACAAGGGGCCAGCGGGTGCCGAATGCTATGCGCAGTGACTGCCATGAGTCGAGAAGTTATCCATCAATCATCGAAATATTGAATAATCTATTCAATCAACGGGAATTGGAGAACAGATCATGCAAGCCGACCTCGACCGAACCGACCTCCAGCTGCTGCGCGCGCTGCAGGACAACGCCCGCCTGACCTCGGGCGAGCTGGCGCAGATGGCGCATCTGTCGCAGTCGCCGTGCTGGCGCCGGGTGAAGAAGCTGGAGGACGACGGCGTGATCGGCGGCTACCACGCGGGCCTGAACCGGCGCGCGCTGGGCTTCGGCGTGCTGGCCTTCGTGATGGTCGGCATCGACCACCAGACCGAGATCTCGTCGCGCGCCTTCGAGGACGCGGTGTGCGCGATTCCCGAGGTGGTGATGTTCCACGGCATCTCGGGGCCGGCGGATTTCATCCTCGTGGTGGTCGCGAAGGACCTCGATGCGTATTCCGACCTGCTGCAGCGCAAGCTGCACCGCCTGCCGGGCGTGCGCCACGTGCAGACGCATTTCTCGCTGCAGGAGTTCAAGGGGCAGCTCGGCGGATTGCCAGTGCCCGTGGCCTGAGCGGTCAGTGCAGTTCGTCGGACAGCATGGCGAGCCCATGCCGCAGGCGCGCGCGCTGGCAGGCGTCGCTGCCGGCCTGCAGCTCGTGGCAGGGGTTCGGCCGCCATTCGTAGATGCCGCAGGCCACCGACTGGCCGATCTTGCCGGTGAGCGCGGCGCAGCGCGGCGGCGTGTGGTCGGTGCCGCGCATGCGGCACAGGGCGTCGTTCACGTCGACCGCCAGACCCGAAGGCACGCGGCCGCCGTTGTCGTCGAGCTCGTGGACGCTGAAGTCGACGCGGTAGCTGGCGCAGCAGGCGCCGCAGGTCTGGCAGGGATTCATGAAGCGAGCAGCGCGGCGTCACGCACGCGCTGCAGCATGCGGCGGCGGATCAGCCCGCTTGCGGGGCGGATCAGCAGCCAGTAGGCGGTGAAGCGGCGTTGCGCAGCGGCATCGCCGCACCAGACCCGGGTGCGCGTGGTGAGTCGCGTGCCCGTGCCTTCGGGCTCGGCCGTGAAGTGAAGCACCAGCTTGGCCAGGCCCGTGGCATCGAGCGCGGCGAAGGCCGGGCCGTCGGCCAGCGGGACCAGCCCGTAGTCGAAGCGCCAGAAGCGGCCGGCCAGGCCGAAGGCCAGTTCGCGCTCGCCGTCGCGTCCCAGCGGCGTGAAGTCGGAAAAACCGAAGGCCTCGCGCTGGCGCAGCGTGGGGGCGGCCAGCCCGAGCCGGCTGGCCAGCCGGTTCGGCAGTTCGCGCAGCGCGATCAGGCTGCGCGCCACGGGATCGTCGGTGATCTCGGGGCGGGCCGCCACGTCGAGCACGCGCGCGGGCGACGCGGGCACATGGAGGCTGTGCGTCTCCGCGAACTGGTAGCGCGGCAGGTAGCGGTTCATCAGCTCCATGCGGCGCCTCGTGGGTTCAGTGGATCGATGTCAGAGCCTGCCGAGCAGCAGGAACTCCATCAGCGCCTTCTGTGCGTGTAGGCGGTTCTCGGCCTCGTCCCACACCACCGACTGCGGGCCGTCGATGACTTCGGCCTGCACTTCCTCGCCGCGGTGCGCGGGCAGGCAGTGCATGAAGAGGGCGTCGGTCTGGGCGATGCGCATCATGTCCTCGTCGACGCACCAGTCGGCAAAGGCCTTGCGGCGCGCCTCGTTCTCGGCCTCGTAGCCCATGCTGGTCCACACGTCGGTGGTGACGAGGTCGGCGCCGCGGCAGGCTTCCATCGGGTCCTTGAAGACCTTGTAGCTGTCGCCCGAGCGGATGCCGGCGATCGACTGGTCGACCTCGTAGCCGCTGGGCGTGCTCACGTGCACGGTGAAGCCGAGGATTTCGGCGGCCTGCAGCCAGGTGTTGGCCATGTTGTTGCCGTCGCCGACCCACGCCACCGTCTTGCCCTGGATGGAGCCGCGGTGCTCGATGTAGGTGAAGATGTCCGCCAGGATCTGGCAGGGGTGGAACTCGTTGGTCAGGCCGTTGATGACGGGCACGCGCGAGTGCGCGGCGAAGGCGTCGATCTTGGTCTGCTCGTAGGTGCGGATCATCACCAGGTCGACCATGCGGCTGATGACCTTGGCGCTGTCCTCGATGGGCTCGGCGCGGCCCAGCTGGCTGTCGCCCGTGGTCAGGTGCACCACGCTGCCGCCGAGCTGGTACATGCCGGCCTCGAAGCTCACGCGGGTGCGCGTGCTGGCCTTCTCGAAGATCATGGCCAGCGTGCGGTCGACCAGGGGCTGGTGCTTTTCATACGTCTTGAACTTCTTCTTGATGATCGCCATGCGATCGAAGAGGTAGACGTACTCGTCGGCCGTGAGGTCCGAGAACTGCAGGTAGTGGCGCAGGGCGTTCGGTGCGGCGGCGGTCGTCATTGCGCAACGGGCTCCGAGAGGAAGGTCTTGACGATCGGCGCGAGGATCGCAACGATCTCGTCGGCTTCGGCAATGCTCAGGATGAGCGGCGGCACGAGGCGGATCACCTTGTCGGCCGTGACGCTCAGCAGCAGGCCGGCGTCGCAGGCGCGGTTCAGGATCGCGCCGCAGGGGCGGTCGAGCTCGATGCCCAGCATCAGGCCCTGGCCGCGGATTTCCTTCACGCCCGGCAGGCTGCCGATTTCGCGCTCCAGCGCGGCCTTCAGGTGCGCGCCGACGGTGGCTGCGTTCTCGAGCAGCTTGTGCTCTTCCATGATGCGGATGGTTTCCACACCGGCGCGCATCGCCAGCGGGTTGCCGCCGAAGGTGGTGCCGTGGTTGCCCGGTCCGAAGATGTTGGCGGCCTTGGGGCCGGCCACGACGGCGCCGATCGGCACGCCCGAGCCCAGGCCCTTGGCCAGCGGCATCACGTCAGGCTTGATGCCCGCCCACTGGTGCGCGAACCACTTGCCGGTGCGGCCCATGCCGCACTGCACTTCGTCGATCATCATGAGCCAGTCGCGCTCGTCGCACAGCTGGCGCACCTGCTTGAGGTAGTCGACGCGCATCGGGTTGATGCCGCCTTCGCCCTGGATGGTTTCGAAGAACACGGCGACCACGTTGGGGTTGCCTTCGGTGGCCTTCTTCAGGGCCTCGATGTCGTTCAGCGGCACGCGGATGAAGCCTTCGACCAGCGGGCCGAAGCCGGCCTGCACCTTGGGGTTGCCGGTGGCCGACAGCGTGGCGATGCTGCGGCCGTGGAAGGCGGCTTCGTAGACGACGATCTCGGGGCGCTCGATGCCCTTGTCGTGGCCGAACTTGCGGGCCAGCTTCAAGGCCGCTTCGTTGGCTTCCAGGCCGGTGCAGCAGAAGAAGGCGTTGGTCAGGCCCGACAGCTCGGTGAGCTTGGCGGCGAGCTGTTCCTGGCCGGTCACGTGGTAGTAGTTGGAGCTGTGGATCAGCTTGGTCAGCTGGTCCTGCAGCGCGGGCACCAGCTCGGGGTGGTTGTGGCCCAGCGTATTGACGGCGATGCCGCCCAGGCCGTCGAGGTAGACCTTGCCCGTGGTGTCCCAGACTCGGCAGCCCTGGCCGTGCGACAGCGCGATCGGCAGGCGACCGTAGGTGTTCATGACGTGGGGCGAGGTGGGTTGCTGGGCGGTGGCGCTCATTCGGTACTCCAGATAGGGAACACGAATTCTAGGCGTGCGATTTGACGGCTTCGTTGAGGATTCCGCATCACAGCAATGCCCTCTATTCAGGATGCAAAAAGGGCCCCGGATACAATCGCTTGCTGCACCGCAGCACCTGTTCCGGTCGCCTCACTTCACGATGATTTCCCCCAACGCCAAAGAAATCTTCATCCAGGGCATCACCCACGATGGCCGCACTTTTCGCCCCAGCGACTGGGCCGAACGCCTCGCCGGCGTCATGTGCTCCTTCCGCCCCGGCGGCGCCTACCCGGGCAGCCACCTGAGCTATTCGCCCTGGTGCATTCCCACGACCATCAACGGCGTGAAATGCGTGGTGGTGAACCGTGCCCTGCGCGACGCCGAGCCCATGGCCTGGGACTTCTGCGTGAACTTCGCCAAAGACAACAACCTCCAGGTGGCCGAGGCCTGCCTGGTGCCCGACCCGGCGGACACGCCGCCCCCTCCCACAAAGGCCTGACTTCCAGGTCTTTTTTTTGGCCTGCGCGGGTTGCTCGCGCCTGGAGGCTTTTCGAGCGCCCATGAAAAAACCGCCCGAAGGCGGTTTTTCACTTTTGCTTGCTGCAGCGCACCCCGATCAAACGGCGGACCGGAGGATTCCGATCCGGGCTTGCCTGACAGGTGTCAGGCGGCGGCCTTTTCAGGCGCGAGGGCGAGGGCCTTGACCTTGGCCGACAGGCGGCTCTTGTCGCGGGCTGCCTTGTTCTTGTGGAAGATGCCCTTGTCGGCGACGGTGTCGACGATGCTCTGGGCCTTCGCGAACAGTTCGCTTGCCTTGGTCTTGTCGCCAGCCAGAACAGCCTTTTCGACGTTCTTGACAGCGGTACGGTATTTGGAGCGCAGCGAGGTGTTCGCAGCGTTGAGCTTGACGTCCTGGCGGACGCGCTTGCGGCCCGACGCGAGGCGCGGGTTCTTCTTCTTGGGCTTGGCGGATGCCATATTTAGTGTTCCTTAGGTGTCTGAGGATGATGCAGCAAAGCCCTCCATTATAGGCCGGGTTCCGGTTTTTGCCGAATTGCCTGCTTTTGCCACCTTTCGCAGCCCTACACTCGCCCCCGTGTCCCTGTTCAAATCCGCCTCCACCGTCTCCCTGCTGACCCTCGCTTCGCGGATCACGGGCCTCGTGCGCGACGTGCTGTTTGCCTCGGTGTTCGGCGTCAGCGCGCTCACCGACGCCTTCAACGTCGCCTTTCGCATCCCCAACCTGTTTCGCCGCGTGTTCGGCGAGGGCGCCTTCAGCCAGGCCTTCGTGCCGGTGCTGGCCGCGCGCAAGACCGAGGCGGGGCAGGAGGGCGCCCGGGAGCTGGTCGACCACGTCGCCACGCTGCTGACCTGGGCCCTGGTGGTGCTGTGCGTGGCCGGCGTGGCCGGCGCGCCGCTGCTGGTCTGGGCCATGGCCAGCGGCCTGCAGGGCTTCGACGCCGCCGTGGTCATGA
The DNA here is from genome assembly GCF_059418385.1 of Variovorax sp. GW821-FHT09A10. Classification (NCBI taxonomy): domain Bacteria; kingdom Pseudomonadati; phylum Pseudomonadota; class Betaproteobacteria; order Burkholderiales; family Comamonadaceae; genus Variovorax; species Variovorax sp. GW821-FHT09A10. The sequence goes on along the minus strand of NZ_JBWKPT010000014.1, from coordinate 65,100 downwards.
CGCGCTGGATGTTCCCCTACATCGGCTTCATGTCGCTGGTGGCGCTGGCGGGCGGCATTCTCAACACCTGGCGCAAGTTCGCGGTGCCGGCGGCGTCGCCGGTGCTGCTCAACATCGCGCTGATCCTGTCGATCTCGATCGGCGCGCCGCTGTTCCGCCGCTACGGCATCGAGCCGATCTATGCCCAGTGCGTGGGCGTGATGGTCGGCGGTGTGCTGCAGCTGGCCCTGCAGATCCCGGCGTTGCGCGCGCTGGGGCTCATGCCGCGCATCGGCGCCAGCTTCAAGGCGCTGCGCGCCGCGTGGACCGATCCGACCACCCGCAAGGTCATGAAACTCATGCTGCCGGCGCTGCTGGGCGTGAGCGTGGCGCAGATCTCGCTGCTCATCAACACGCAGATCGCCTCGCACCTGGCCACCGGCAGCGTGACCTGGGTCACCAACGCCGACCGGCTGATGGAATTCCCCACCGCCATGCTCGGCGTGGCGCTGGGCGTGGTGCTGATGCCGCAACTCGCGGGCGCCCGCGCCGCCAAGGACGACGCGCGCTACTCCTCGCTGCTCGACTGGGGCCTGCGCCTCGTGGTGCTGCTGGCGGCGCCGTGCGCCGTGGCGCTGCTGCTGTTCGCCAAGCCGCTGGTGGCCGTGCTGTTCCACAACGGCGCCTACACCGGCGAGGACGTGGGCCGCACCACCGTGGCGCTCATGGGCTACGGCGTCGGGCTGGTCGGCCTCGTGGCGGTGAAGGTGCTCGCGCCCGGCTACTACGCCAAGCACGACACGCGCACCCCCATGCTGATCGCCGTGACGGTGCTGGTGCTCACGCAGGTGCTCAACTTCTTCCTGGTGCCGCTGCTGCAGCACGCGGCGCTGACGCTGACCATCGGCATCGGCGCGCTGGTCAACGCGCTGTGGCTGCTGATCGGCCTGATCCGCCGCGGCAGCTACACCCCCGAGCCCGGCTGGGGCAAGTTCGCGCTGCAGGTGCTGCTGGGCACCGTGGTGCTGGCGGTCTTGCTGGCCTGGGGCGCGCACTATTTCGACTGGGTCGGCCTGCGCGCGCAGCGCCTGCACCGCATCGGCCTGCTGGCCGCGCTCATCGCCGGCGCCGCGCTGCTCTATTTCGCCGTGCTCACCGCCGCGGGCGTGCGCCTGCGCAGTTTCATGCGCCGCTGAAGCGCCGTTGGCGAGCCGGAAAACACTGCCTTGACGCTCCCCGCGGGCTCCTCTACAAAGCCATATGACGTTCAGCTACCAGGTTCCCACGGCACTGGAATATTTCGAGTCGCTGGTCGGCAGCGATGACCACTTTCCGCTGCTCGAAGCGGCGGCCAGCATCGCGCAGGACGAATACCCCGAACTCGACGTGCAGCAGGTGCTGGGCGACGTCGACCAGCTGCTCGCGCGCCTCAAGCGCCGCCTGCCGGCCGACGCCGCGCCGCTGGCCCGGCTGCGCGCGCTGAACCAGTTCTTCTTCAGCGACCTGAATTTCGGCGGCAACGTCAACGACTACTACGACCCGGACAACAGTTACCTGAACGCCGTGCTGCGCACCCGCCGCGGCATTCCGATCTCGCTGGCCGTGCTGTGGATGGAGCTGGCGCAGGGCCTGGGCCTGCAGACGCGCGGCATTGGTTTCCCGGGGCATTTCATGATCAAGGTGACGCTGCCCAAGGGGCAGGTCGTGATCGACCCGTTCACCGGCAAGTCGCTCTCGCGCGAGGATCTGAGCGAGCGGCTCGAGCCCTACAAGCGCGGCAACGGGCTGGTCGGCGACTTCGACGTGCCGCTGGGCCTGTACCTGGAGCCCGCGAGCCCGCGCGAGATCATTGCGCGCATGCTGCGCAACCTGAAGGAAGTGCACCACGCGCAGGAAGACTGGCCGCGCTACATCGCGGTGCAGAACCGTCTCATTGCGCTGCTGCCCAGTGCCTGGGGCGAGCACCGCGACCGCGGCGTGGCGCATGCCGAGCAGGGCCATGCGGCGCTGGCGGTGCTCGACCTCGAAACCTACCTCGCCAACGCCGAAGACGCGCTCGACATCGACGCGATCGCCGAGCGCGTGGCGCTGCTGCGGCGCCTGGCCAACTGACCAGCCACAACAGCCACAACGCCCATGACCGACGCCCGCACCGGTGTGAGCGCGGCGCCCGACCTGGGCACGCTGCATGAATTCCACGGCGTGCAGCCGGTGTTGCCGGTGTCCGACGTCTCGCGCGCCGCGCGCTGGTTTTCCGAAGTGCTGGGTTTCGAGATCGACTTCATCGCCGGCGAACCGCCCAGCTATGCGCGCGTGAAGAAGGGCGACCGCAGCTACGGCGACCCGGTGTACCTGCGCCTGTGGCAATGCGGCAGCCGCGAGGCCCGACCCTGGCGTGGCGAAATCGTGATCCACGTCGGCAAGGACATCGACGGCCTGCATGCCGCCTATGTGAAGCGCGGCGTGACGGTGATCGAACCGCCCGTCTCCCAGCCCTGGGGACTGCGCGAATTCGCGATCCGCGAACCGGATGGGCACGTGCTCCGGTTCTGCGGCTATCTCTGAAACACAAAATTACAAGCAGATCGATGCGGTCGTGTCGATCCGTTGTCCGCTCGCGCGACGTGTGAACAGGAGCGCGCAGATTCCGGCGCCTCCCGACCCTCATCAACCCACAGGAGAAACGACATGCGATTCATGATTCTGGTCAAGGCCAATGCTGATTCCGAAGCCGGCGTGATGCCGAGCACCGAGATACTGACCGAGATGGGCCGGTTCAACGAAGAACTGGTCAAGGCCGGCGTGCTGCTGGCGGGCGAGGGGCTCCACCCGTCGGCCAAGGGCGCCCGCGTGCGCTGCGAAGGCAAGAAGCGCACCGTCATCGACGGCCCCTTCACCGAGACCAAGGAACTGCTCGCGGGCTTCTGGCTGCTGCAGGTCAAGTCGAAGGAAGAGGCCATCGAGTGGATCAAGCGCAGCCCGTTCCAGGAAGGCGAGATCGAGATCCGCCAGGTCTTCGAGGCCACCGATTTCGGCGAGGCCATGACGCCCGAGCTGCTGGCCCAGGAAGACCGCCTGCGCGCCGAGTCGGCTGCCAAGGCCGGCCGCTGAACCCCGTCCATTCTTCGAAGGAGAAACGATCATGCGATTCATGCTGCTGATGATTCCCCACGGCTACGAAAGCGCGGCGCCCGGCACCGTGCCCGACGACGTCGAACGCGTGGGGTCGATGATGGCCTTCAACGAGTCCCTGCAGAAGGCCGGCGTGCTGATCGGCTGCGAGGGCCTGCACCCGCCGTCGATGGGCGCGCGCGTGAGCTTTCCGGGCGGCAAGCCGAAGGTGGTCGACGGCCCCTTTGCCGAGGCCAAGGAAGTGCTGGGCGGCTACTGGCTGATCGATGTCGCCTCGCGCGCCGCAGCCATCGAATGGGCGAGCCGCTGCCCGGGCAGCGAGAACGAGGTCATCGAGATCCGCCAGGTGCAGGAGATGGAGGACTTCTCGCCCGAGGTGCAGGACGTGGCGAGCGAATTCACGTCGATGCAGCAGACCCTGAAGAAGTGAAAGCGAGCGGGGCCTAGTCGTCCCGCACCAGCCGGATGCCCAGCAGCGTGTAGCGGGTGCCCGGCGCATTCCAGTTGCGGTAGGACGAGCGGGCATAGAAAGCCCAGGTGTGCCAGGAGCCGCCGCGGCGCACCCGCACGGTGCCCGTGGCGGGGCCCTGGGGGTCGTCGGCCGGTGCGCGCGCGTAGTATTCGTCGCCATGCCAGTCGGCCACCCACTCCCACGCATTGCCGTGCATGTCGTAGAGACCCCAGGCGTTCGGCGCGAAGCTGCCGACCGGGGCGGTGAAGGCAAAACCGTCGTCGCCCGCGAGCGCCATCGCGCGCCAGCGCGGCCAATGCGCGGCGCTGCGCGTGTCGAACACGTTGGCCCCGCGCAGCAGCGTGGCCGGATCGTCCCCCGTGCTGTAGCGCGTGCGCGTGCCGGCGCGGCAGGCGTACTCCCACTCGGCCTCGGTCGGCAGGCGGTAGCGCCGGCCCTCCGTCTTGCTCAGCCAGGCGGCCAGCGCCTGCGCGTCGTTCCAGCTCACGTTGACGACGGGGTGGCTGTCGTCCTGCGCGAAGCCCGGGTTGCGCCACGAGTAGCGCGGGTCGCGGCCTTCGAAGGCGTCGCCGCGCCGCGTGGTGGCGGGGTCGTAGTCGGCGCGCCAGCCGTAGCCGCCGGTGCCGTCGGCCACCGATTCGGGTACATGGCCCGAGGCCTCGAGGAAGCGCCGGAACTGGCCCACCGTCACCTCGTGCTGGCCCATCCAGAACGCCCGCGTGATGCGCACCCGGTGCACCGGCCCTTCGTCGGCCAGCTGGGTGAAGCGTTCCTTCGGCAACTCGGGGTAGTCGCGTGCCAGCGCCTCGGGCGCCTCGTCGCTGCCCATGAGGAATTCGCCTGCCGGCAATCGCACGAAGGCCATGCCGAGGCTGTTGCGTTCCACGGCGAGGTTGTCCGCCCGGACGCCGCCGGACGCGAGGCCAAATGCAATGCCCAGGCTCAACAAGACGAGGCGTGGTGTCATGGCTGCATGCTATCCGGCGCATCGACCGTAGGGGTCGCATGAGCGACGGCCAGAACGCCGCCGCCATCCACCGCGCCATCGAGGCGGTCTGGCGCATCGAGTCCGCGAAGATCATCGCCGCGCTCGCGCGCAAGGTGCGCGACGTGGGCCTGGCCGAAGAACTGGCGCAGGACGCGCTGGTGGCCGCGCTCGAGCAGTGGCCCGTCGATGGCGTGCCCGACAACCCCGCCGCCTGGCTCACGCAGGTGGCCAAGCACCGCGCCCTCGACCGCCTGCGCCACGTGCAGCTGGCCGAGCGCAAGGCGCCCGAGATCGGCCGCGAACTCGACGCGCTGCACGCCATGGCGCAGGCCGATTTCGCGCAGGCGGTGGATGCGGCGCTCGACGACGACATCGGCGACGACCTGCTGCGCCTCGTGTTCACCGCCTGCCACCCGGTGCTCTCGACCGAGGCGCGCGTGGCGCTCACCCTGCGGCTGATGGGCGGCCTCACGACCGACGAGATCGCCCGGGCCTTTCTCGTGCCCGAGGCCACCGTGGCGCAGCGCATCGTGCGTGCCAAGCGCACGCTGGCCGAGGCGCGCGTGCCCTTCGAGGTGCCGCGCCGCCACGAGCTCGAAGCCCGGCTGGCCTCGGTGCTCGAGGTGCTCTACCTGATCTTCAACGAAGGCTACTCGGCCACCGCCGGCGACGACTGGATGCGCCCCGCGCTGTGCGACGAGGCGCTGCGCCTGGGCCGCATCGTGGCCGAGCTGGTGCCCGGCGAATCCGAGGTGCACGGGCTGGTCGCGCTGATGGAAATCCAGGCCTCGCGCACCGCCGCGCGCGTGGGCGCCTCGGGTGAGCCGGTGCTGCTGCTCGACCAGAACCGCGCGCGCTGGGACCCGATGCTGATCCGCCGCGGCCTGGCGGCGCTGGCGCGCGCCGAAGCGTTGGGCGGTGCGCTCGGCCCCTACGCGCTGCAGGCCGCCATCGCCGCCTGCCACGCCCGCGCGCGCACCGCGGGCGAGACCGACTGGGCCCGCATCGCGGCGCTGTACGACGCGCTGGCCGCGCTGTCGCCGTCGCCCATCGTCGAGCTGAACCGCGCGGTCGCGCTGTCGATGGCCTTCGGGCCGGCGGCCGGGCTGGAGGTGGTCGATGCGCTACAGGACGAGCCCGCGCTGAAGGGCTACCACCTGCTGCCGACCGTGCGCGGCGACCTGCTCTTCAAGCTGGGCCGCCACGACGAGGCGCGCCGGGAGTTCCAGCGCGCCGCCTCGCTCACGCGCAACACGCGCGAGCAGGCGCTGCTGCGCGCGCGCGCCGAGGCCTGCCGGGCCGAGGGCTGAATCGGTGCTGAAGGCGGCGCCGCTGCGCGCAAGGAGAATGCGCGCCATGCCTCGTCTTCCCTTGTTCCATTCCTCGTGCGCCCTCGGCCTGGCCCTGCTGGCCGCAGGGCCGGCCCAGGCCCAGTTCGATCCCGCCAAGGCGTGGGTCGAGCCGCCCGCCATCGCGGCGCGCTTTCCCGACCCCGGCGTGAGCTACGCCACGCCGGGCTTGCGCGCCGGCCGCACCGACTTTCCTTCGCACGCCGAAGTGCTCGCCTTCCTGGACGACCTCGCGCGCCAGTCGCCGCATGTGCGCGTGGAGCGGCTGGGCGTGTCGCAGCAGGGGCGCGAGATGCCGCTGGTGTTGCTCGCCGACCAGGGCCGCTTCGATCCGTCGCGGCCCACGGTGATGGTGATCGGCCAGCAGCACGGCAACGAGCCCGCGGGCGGCGAGGCCGTGCTGGCGCTCGCGCAGAAATTCGCCAGCGGACCCGACGCCGCGCTGCTGCAGAAAGTGAATCTCGTGCTGCTGCCGCGCGGCAACCCCGACGGCGCCGAGCACTTCACGCGCGTCACGGCCAACGGCATCGACGTGAACCGCGACCACCTGCTGCTGCGCACGCCCGAGGCGCGCCTGCTCGCGGGCGCCATGCTGCGCTACGCACCGCAGGTGGTGCTCGACCTGCACGAGTTCACGGTCGGTGGCCGGTGGATCGACAAGTTCGGCGCCGTCATGCGCTACGACGGCCTGCTGCAGCCCGCGACCGTGGGCAACCTCGACGCCGCCATCGCCGGGAGCGCGCAGCGCGACTACGTCGATGCGATCCAGGCCGCCTTCGCACGCGAGGGCCTGCAGGGCTTCAAGTACCACACGACCGCCGCGGGCAAGGCCAGCGATCTCTCGGTGTCGATGGGCGGCGTGCAGCCCGACACCGGCCGCAATGTGAGCGGGCTGCGCCAGGCCGTGAGCCTGCTGCTCGAGGTGCGCGGCGTGGGGCTCGGCCGCGCGCATTTCGCGCGCCGCGTGCACACCCAGGTGCTGGCGGCCGCCACGGTCATCGAGACGGCGGCGCGCCAGGGGCCAGCGCTGAAGCAGCTCACCGCACAGGCTGGCCAGCGTGCCGCGGCCGAGGCTTGCCGCGGCGACGTGGTGGTCGAGGCGTGGCAGACGACGACGCGGCAGCGCCTCGACTTTCTCGACGCGAAGAGCGCCGAAGACAAGGCCGTCGAGGTCGAATGGCGCGCGGCCGATCCGCTGAAGGTCGTCAATGCCCGTCCGCGTCCGTGCGGCTACCTGTTGGCGTCCAGCGAGGCGACGACCGTGCAGCGTTTGCAGATGCTGGGCGTGCATGTGGCGCGCATCGACAACGCGGCGCCCTGGCAGGTGGAGCGCTATGAAATCCTGTCGCAGACCGACGGCCAACGCCAGGATGCGCGCGGCGCCATCGAGGACGGCGAGGCGATCCGCACCTTCCGCGTGCGTCTGCGCACCGGCCGCGCGGTGGTGCCGCCGGGCAGCTTCTACGTGTCGCTGGCGCAGCCGCTGTCGCCGCTGGTCAGTGCGGCGCTGGAGCCCGATTCGCAGAACAGCTACGCGGCGAACCGGTTGCTCGAGATAGCGAACGACAGGCTGCTGCGCGTGCCGGGGCCGGCGCCCGCGGGCGTGCTTCACTGAGCGCGCTGCAGCGACGTTCCTTCGGAAGGCGAGCCCGGCAGCCCGAACTGGTGCCATGCGCGGCGCAGCTGCGTGTCCGAGCCGAAGCCCGACAGCTCGGCCGCCCGCGTCACGCTGGCGCCCGAGGCCAGCGCCAGTTGCGCGGCGGCCAGCCGCAGCCGGCGCAGGTAGGCCAGCGGCGCCACGCCCGCGTGTTCGACGAACAGCCGCGTCAGGTGCCGCGCCGAGGTGTGGGCGACCTCGGCCATGCGTGGCACGCTCCAGTCGGCCTGCGGTTGTTCGCTGACCGCGTCCTGCACCCGGTGCAGCGCCGCGTGCAGGTGGTTGCGGTAGGCGAGAAAGGGCGACAGCTCCGGGTCGTGCGGGCCGCGCCGCAGCGCCACCACCATCGTCTGCGCCACCTGGGCCGCCAGCGCCTCGCCGCAGGTGTCGGCGATGCGGTGCAGCATCAGGTCGATGCCCGTCGTGACGCCCGCGCTGCTGTAGACCGGCGGGTCGATCACGAACACGCGGTTGCTCACCACCTCACAGCGCGGCTCCACGGCGCGCAGCTCGTCCAGGTGATGGTGGTGCGTGGTGACGCGCCGGCCCGCGAGCGCGCCCGCGTGCGCCGCGAGCAGGGCGCCCGCGCAGACCGTGACCAGCTCGACGCCGCCGCGCGTGAAGCGCTGGCCGCGCAGCCAGTGCAGCAGGTCCTGCGCCTCGGGCGTGTCGGTCGCGATGGTGTCGCCCGGCAGGCCGACCAGCACCACCCAGCCGGGGCCGTCCCACTGCGTCGGCAGCGGCGACAGCCCCGACAGCGCGACGCCGACCGAGCCCCTCATGGTGGGCCGCGGTCCCGCGAATTCGATGACGAAGCGCTCGGGCTGGCCCGCCGCGCGCAGCCGCTGGTTGGCGATGCGCAGCGCCTCGGCCGGCCCGGCCCAGTCGAGCACCAGGCTGTCGGGCAGGAGCACGAAGACTACGCGGAGGGGGGCTCGTTGCGGGTCCATGTGTAGTCCATCTGGCGCGCCGTGCGCTCGGCCAGTTCGCGCCCGGCCAGGCGTTCGACCAGGTGCAGGCTCATGTCGATGCCTGCGCTGATGCCGGCCGAGCTGACGATGCGGCCGGTGTCGACCCAGCGCACGCCCTCGCGCACGTCGAGCTGCGGGAATTGGGCGCGCAGGTCGGCGAGGTCTTCCCAGTGCGTGGTGACCGCCTCGCGCGTCACGACGCCGCTTTGCGCGAGCAGGAAGACGCCGGTGCAGACCGAGGCGACGAGTTGTGCGCCGGTCGCGCACTGCGCGATCCATCGCAGGGTGTCGGGGCTCGCCATCGGCGCGTCGACCACGCCGCCGGGGACGACCAGCACGTCGGCGGTGGCGGCGGCATCGGCCAGCGCGTGGTCGGCGAGCAGCCGCAGGCCGGCGCGCGCCTGCACGGCTTCCCCTGCGCGGGTGTGGGCGACCGAGGCCACCTCGAACGGCGCGGGCGCCCCCGGCTGCAGGCGCTGGTGGACGCGCGCGGCGGTGGTGAAGACCTCGAAGGGGCCGGCGAAATCGAGCGCCTCGACACCGTCGTAGGCCAGGATGCGCACGCGCAGCGGGGTCATGTCGTCGCGCCTTCCGTGGCGCGCTCAAGTGCCTGCGCCACGCTGCAGACCGTGGCGAAGCGCCCGTCCAGCACGGTCGCCGTGCGCGCCTTGATGTCGGCGGCCGACAGCGGCCGGCCGTCGGGCTGCACCATGTCGAAGGTGAGGGTGGCGTCGGTCACGTAGTCGACCTCCCAGCCCAGGTCCGAGGCGTGGCGCGTGGTGGTTTCGCAGCATTGCTCGGTGCGGATGCCGCTCACGATCAGGCGGCGGATGCCGTGCTGCGTGAGCCACACATCGAGGCCGCTGTTGACCAGCGCGCTGTGGCGGTGCTTGGTGAAGGTGGCGGCCGCCTCGAAGGGCGCGAGGCCGTCGATCGGGCGCACATGGCCCGATTCGACCGCGAAGGGGTTGGACGCGGCCTGCGGCGCGTCGACGTGGAAGACGCGCACGACGGGCAGTCCGGCCGCCACGGCGCCGGCGATCAGCGCGTTCTGGGCCTCGAGGTAGGGTGCGAGCAGGGCGGCGCTCCAGTACGGGCGGTGGCGGAACGACTCCTGGGCGTCGATCACAATCAGACAGGTGGTCATGGCGGGGGCGGGCAAGGCAAAGTGGATGATGCCGCCTATTCTTGGTCGCCGCCAGAGCTTCGTCCGCGCCGAAGCGGACCGGAACCGATCAGATCAGGACATCGCCCGGCCGTTAGACCAGGCCGCCTGCGTGCAGTTCTTTTTTCAGGTACGCGTAGTACAGCGGCGCTGCCACCAGCCCGGCCGGGCCGAACACCGCCTCGGCCACGAACATCACCGACAGCAGCTCCCACACGCGCATCTGCGTGCGCGCGCCGACCACCTTGGCGTTGATGACGTACTCGGCCTTGTGGATCAGGATCAGGAAGCCCAGGCAGGCCGCGGCCGTGACCGGCGATACCGACAACGCCACCAGCGTGATCACCGAGTTGCAGACCAGGTTGCCCACGATCGGTACCAGCCCGGCCACGAAGGTCAGGGTGATGAGGGCGGGCGTGTAGGGCAGCTCGAGGCCCCACAGCGGCATCAGGAACAGCAGGAAGATCGCGGTCAGCAGCGTGTTGAAGGCGGCGATCCAGAACTGCGCTGCGACGATCTGGCCGAAGGCCTCGCCGAAGGTGGTGATGCGCTGGAACATCTGCTGCGCGAGCGGTCGGCGCTGGGCCGGCGCCGGCGCCACGGCGGCCAGCGCGCCGATGATCAACCCCACGTAGGCGAACAGCAGTCCGCCCAGCCAGGCGCGCCCGGCCATGGCGAGCGAGCCGGCCTGCGTGCGCAGGTAGTTGGCGACGATGCGTTGCACCTCGGCCGCGCCCTCGGGCAGGTAGACGGCGATGTCGGCCGGCAGCTTGGAGCGCAGTTCGAGCACCGTGCGGGCCGTGTAGTCGAGCAGTTCGCGGTACTGGTCGGGCGCATCGAGCACGTATTCACGCGCCTGCGAGAACCCCAGCGTGACCAGGCCGATCGGGCCCAGCAGCACCAGCGTGACCGCCACCACCCGGGCCAGCCCGTCGGCGCCGGAACGCAGGGGCTTCAGGCGCGACAGCCAGCCGCCCAGCAGCCGGGCGAACCAGCGCGCGACGAGGAAGCCGATGCACACGCACAGCAGCCCCGGCAGCAGGTGCTGCCACATCACGAGCATCAGCCCCGCGAGCATCAGCAGGTAGCTGGCCAGTGTCACGTGGCGGGAGGTTGCGGCCTGGGGCGGGGCGGCGAGGGTGGCGTCGGGCAGCGGCTTGGCCATCCGGGGAGCGGGGCGTGCGGTGAGGAAAGAAAAAAGAAAGGGCGTGCGATCAGGCGACGACCACGGCCGCGCCGTCGCCGCGCTCGGCGATCACGCCGATCTCGTGCACCGACTCACCGGCGGCGCGCAGCGTGGCGGCGCATGCGGCGGCTTCGGCCGCGTCGATCACCACGACCATGCCGATGCCGTTGTTGAAGGTGCGGTTCATCTCGATGTCGTCGATGCCGGCCACCTTCTGCAGCCAGGCGAACAGCTCGGTCTGCGGCCAGCTGCCCTTCTTCAGGTGGGCGGCGGTGCCTTCGGGCAGCACGCGCGGGATGTTCTCGAGCAGGCCGCCGCCGGTGATGTGGGCCAGCGCCTTGATCGGGTGCTTGCCCAGCGCTTCGAGCACGGGCTTCACGTACAGGTGGGTGGGTTCCATCACGGCTTCGCGGAAGGGCTTGCCGTCGAGGGTGGCGGGCAGGTCGGCGCCGGCGCGTTCGATCACCTTGCGCACGAGGCTGAAACCGTTGGAATGCACGCCGGCCGAGGCCAGGCCCAGCACCACGTCGCCGGGCTTGACGTTCTGGCCGGTGAGGATCTTCGACTTTTCGACCGCGCCGACCGCAAAGCCGGCCAGGTCGTATTCGCCGGCCGGGTACATGCCGGGCATTTCGGCGGTTTCGCCGCCGATGAGGGCGCAACCGGAGATTTCGCAGCCGCGGGCGATGCCGCCGACCACGGCCGCGGCCGTGTCCACGTCGAGCTTGCCGCAGGCGAAGTAGTCCAGGAAGAACAGGGGCTCGGCGCCCTGCACCAGCACGTCGTTGACGCTCATGGCCACGAGGTCGATGCCGACCGTGTCGTGCATGTTCCATTCGAAGGCCAGCTTGAGCTTGGTGCCCACGCCGTCGGTGCCGCTCACCAGCACGGGTTCCTTGTAGCGCTTGGGCACTTCGAACAGCGCGCCGAAGCCGCCGATGCCGGCCAGCACGCCTTCACGCATGGTTTTCTTCGCCAGGGGCTTGATGCGGTCGACCAGGGCGTCGCCTGCGTCGATATCGACACCGGCGTCCTTGTAGCTGAGCGGGGTGGGCGTGGAGGAGGTCATGGGCTGGCGGTGTCGAGAAGAAGGAGCGAAAAGGTTCGCGAAGCGGCGAGGAAGGGCGGGCAGGGGAGGCGCCGGCGACCGAGGCGGCCGGGCCGATAGAATTCCTCACGATTTTAAGGGCCCTCCGGGCCCCCTCCATGAACCTTCCCGGGATGAAACAGCTCGCGCTCGATATCGGCATTGCGACGGGCCCCAGCTTCGACGCCTTTTTTGCCGGCCCCAACGAGGCGGCGCTGCGACACCTGCAAGTGTGGGTGGGCGGCGCCGACGGCAGCCCTGCGCTGCACTCGCCGGTGCCGACCTACCTCTGGGGCGACAGCGGCAGTGGCAAGACCCACCTGCTCGAATCCGTGCGTGTCGCACTGGCCGAGCAGGGCGCCAGCGTGGGCTGGCTGCACGCCGGCCTGCTGGAGCCGCCCGAGTTCGACGAGCGCTGGGGCGCCGTCCTGCTCGACGACGTCCACCTCTACACCGCGGTGCAGCAGCACGCGGCCTTCAACTGGTTTGTCAACGCCCAGACCCTGCAGCGCGGCGTGGTCGCCGCCGGCGCCTTGCCGCCGGCCGACCTGCCGCTGCGCGAAGACCTGCGCACCCGCCTCGGCTGGGGCCATGTGTTCCACCTGCAGGTGCTGAGCGAAAGCGAACGCCGCGCGGTGCTGCGCCAGGCGGCCGACGCGCGCGGCGTGATGCTGTCCGACGACGTGCTCGACTTCATGCTGCACCGCTTCAGCCGCGACCTGGGCAGCCTGATGGAGCTGCTCTCGCAGCTCGACGGCTACGCCTTGCAGACCCAACGCGCGATCACCATTCCGCTGATCCGCTCCATGCTCGAAAACGAATAAATAAGAAGAAGCGTCTGCTCCTCCTCGAAAAACAACCAATGATCAAGAAATTCATCGACAAGCTGCTCGGCAAGTCCGCTGGCAGCGCACAGGGCAAGAGCCGCTTCGGCAAGCGCCAGGAGGTGCCGGCAGAGGTTCACAAGATCGATCCTGCCCTGGTCGACGAACGCGCGAAGAACGTGGTCACCACGCTGCAGCAGGCCGGCTACGAGGCCTACGTGGTGGGTGGCGCGGTGCGCGACCTGCTGCTGGGCCTGCGGCCGAAAGATTTCGACGTGGCCACCAACGCCACGCCCGAGCAGGTCAAGTCGCTGTTCCGCCGCGCCTTCATCATCGGCCGGCGCTTTCGCATCGTGCACGTGGTGTACGGCCGGGGCCGCGAGCACGAGGTGATCGAGGTTTCGACCTTCCGTGCCTACATGGACAACGCCGCTGCCGAGCAGGTGGCCGGCAACGAACGCACCAGCAAGGGCGAGCTCGCGAGCATGAAGCACGCCGTGGACGCCAGTGGCCGCGTGCTGCGCGACAACGTCTGGGGCCCGCAGGAAGAAGACGCGGCGCGCCGCGACTTCACCGTCAACGCCATGTACTACGACCCGGCCAACCAGGTCGTGGTCGACTATCACAACGGCATCAAGGACGCCCAGAAGCTCACGCTGCGCATGATCGGCGACCCGGTCACGCGCTACCGCGAAGACCCGGTGCGCATCATTCGCGCGATCCGCTTCTCGGCCAAGCTGGCCGCGCTCGGCTTCAAGATGGAAGCCAAGACCGCTGCGCCGCTGATCGAATCGAGCAAGCTCTTGGCCGATGTGCCGCAAAGCCGCATGTTCGACGAGATGCTCAAGCTGCTGCAGACCGGCCACGCCATCGCGACGGTGGAGCAGCTGCGCAAGCTGGGGCTCGCCACCGGCATCTATCCGCTGCTCGACGTGGTGGTGGAGCGCGCCGACCAGCCCTTCGTGAAGGCCGCCCTGCAGGACACCGACCGCCGCGTGGGCGAAGGCAAGCCCGTGGCGCCCAGCTTCCTGCTGGCCTGCGTGCTGTGGGCCGACGTGCGCGACGGCTGGGCCCAGCGCCAGGAAGGCCGCCATGGCCAGCGCCCGCAACCGCCGTTTCCGGCGCTGCAGGACGCCATCGACGACGTGTTCAATTCGCGCATCGGCGACGTGTCGGGCCGCGGCAAGCTGGCCGCCGACATGCGCGAGATCTGGATGATGCAGCCGCGCTTCGACAAGCGCACCGGTTCCACGCCCTACAGCCTGGTCGAGCAGGCGCGCTTCCGCGCCGCCTTCGACTTCATGCGCCTGCGTGCCGACGTGGGCGAAGTCGGCGAAGCCATCGCCGAGTGGTGGCAAGAGTTCAGCACCGCCGACGACCTGCGCCGCCAGGACCTGCTCGAACAGGTGCGCGAAGAACAGAAGGTGCGCCAGCGCGTGCGCCTGCGCGACCCGGTCGCTGCGCCCAAGCCGCGCAGCGAACAGCCGGCGCGCCAGAAACAAGCCGCTGCAGAGTCGGACGACGGCGACGGACCCGACATCGAGGCCGACGCTGTGCCGCCGGACGGCGAAGCGGCCGCGCCGCGCAAGCGCAAGCGCCGGCGCAAGCCGCGCCCGGTGGGCGGCGGTAGCGGTGGTGGCGGCAGCGAGGGCGGCGGGAGTGCCGCAGGCGAATGAGCGCGACCGACCGGCCGAAGGACGGCAAGAAGAGCCCTGCAGCCGCCAAGGCAGCCAAAGGGAGCAAGCCCGCGCCGCGCGCCGCAGGCAAGCCGCCATCGGCTGCTAGCAAGAGCGGCCCGCCCGCGCGCCGCGCGCCTTCGCGTCCACGCGGTCCGCGCGAGGACTACCCGACCGTGCAGGCCTTCGTCGCCATCGGCGCCAACCTGGGCGATGCCGAGGCGACCGTGAAGGAGGCCATGGCTGCCATCGGTGCGTTGCAACGCACCCAGGTCACGGCCCGCTCGTCGCTCTACCGCAGCGCGCCGGTCGATGCCGAAGGCCCCGACTTCATCAACGCCGTGGTGGCCGTGCGCACCGGGCTGGACGCGGAGCAGCTGCTCATCGCGCTGCAGCGCCTTGAGACGCTGGCCGGTCGCGAGCGGCCCTTTCCCAATGCGCCGCGCACGCTCGACCTCGACCTGCTGATGCATGGCAATTCGGTGGTCGAAAGCCCCACGCTGACCCTGCCGCACCCGCGCATGCGCGAGCGCGCCTTCGTGCTCAAGCCGCTGGCCGAGATCGCACCCGACAAGGTGCCGCGCGCCGCGCTGGCGCGCGTGACCGGCCAGGTCATCCAGAAAATCCGCTGACCCCGGGGCGGCCGGCATGCGGCTGTACCTGCCCGACCTTGCCGGCGTCGCCGCGTGCGTGCGGCTGGTCGTGGCACTGCGGCTGCCGGTCTGGGCAGGCCCGTCGAGCCGGGGCTCGAAGCTCGGCCCGACCGGTCGTTCCGGTCGCGCCCGTTAAACTCGGGAAGTTTTCACGAAGGCGTCATGAAATTGTGATTGGCGCGTCCCAGGAGTTTTTCCATGTTCGGCAAGCTGCTGCCCCGAGAGGGCAATTTTTTTGAAATGTTCAACCAGCATGCCGAGCGCATCGTGGAGGCGGCGCGTGCTTTCGAGCAGCTCGTCACCCACTATGCGGACGTGCACCTGCGCGAACAGTACAACCGCGACGTCGACAACGCCGAGCGCGCCGCCGACCGCGTGACGCACGACGTCAACCGCCTGATCCACAAGACCTTCATCACGCCCATCGACCGCGAGCAGATCCACAAGCTCATCAACACGATGGACGACGTGGCCGACCTGATCCAGGACTCGGCAGAGACCATGGCGCTGTACGACGTGCGCCACATGACCGACGAGATCGTGCGCCTCACGGCCCTGAGCGTGAAGTGCTGCGACCGCCTCAAGGACGCCGTCAAGTACCTCGGCAAGATCGCCGACCCGGCCGTGGCAGAGGCCACGCTCAAGACCTGCGAGGAGATCGACCGCCTCGAATCCGACGCCGACCGCGTGATGCGCAGCGCCATGAGCAAGCTGTTCCGCGAAGAGCCGGACGTGCGCGAGGTCATCAAGCTCAAGGCGATCTACGAACTGCTCGAGACGATCACCGACAAGTGTGAGGACGTGGCCAACGTGATCGAGGGCATCGTCCTCGAGAATTCCTGAAAACGGGTAGCAACCGATGACAACGGTGCAGGTCGCCCTCTGGGTGGTGGTGGTGCTGGTCGCGCTCGCGATCCTGTTCGACTTCATGAACGGCTTCCACGATGCCGCCAATTCGATCGCGACGGTGGTGTCCACCGGCGTGCTGAAGCCGGGGCAGGCCGTGGTGTTCGCGGCTTTCTTCAACCTGATCGCGATCTTCGTCTTCCACCTGAGCGTGGCGGCCACTGTCGGCAAGGGCATCGCCCAGCCCGGGGTGGTCGACGTGCACGTGGTGTTCGGGGCGCTCATCGGCGCCATCAGCTGGAACCTCGTCACCTGGTACTACGGCATTCCGAGCAGCTCGTCGCACGCGCTGATCGGCGGCATCGTGGGCGCCGTGATCGCCAAGACCGGCACCAGCGGCCTCGTGGCTTCCGGCATCTGGAAGACCGTGGCCTTCATCTTCGTGTCGCCGCTGCTGGGCTTCCTGCTGGGCTCGCTGATGATGATCGTGGTGGCCTGGGGCTTCCGGCGCGCCACGCCGTCGCGCGTGGACCGGTGGTTCCGGCGATTGCAGCTGGTCTCGGCCGGCGCCTACAGCCTGGGGCACGGCGGCAACGACGCGCAGAAGACCATCGGCATCATCTGGATGCTGTTGATCGCCACCGGCTATGCCTCGACCAGCGACGCGGTGCCGCCGACCTGGGTCATCGTGAGCTGCTACGCCGCGATCGCGCTGGGCACCATGTTCGGCGGCTGGCGCATCGTGAAGACCATGGGCCAGAAGATCACCAAGCTCAAGCCCGTGGGCGGCTTCTGCGCCGAGACCGGCGGGGCGCTGACCCTGTTCCTGGCCACTGCGCTGGGCATTCCGGTGTCGACCACGCACACCATCACGGGCGCCATCGTCGGCGTCGGTTCCACGCAGCGCGCCAGCGCAGTGCGCTGGGGCGTGGCGGGGAACATCGTCTGGGCCTGGATCCTGACCATTCCCGCCTCGGCCTTCGTTGCGGCGATGGCTTACTGGTTCAGCTGGCAGATCTTCTGAAGCACTGAAGCGTCGGCGCCTCGTTCGCAGAGGTCGCCGCGCCTGATCCGGCTACTGTGAGATTTTTCGGCCCTCTTCGATCTGGTGCTCGAAGTAGTGCTGGAAGCTGTACACGATGCTCGCCATCAGGATCGAGCTGCCGAAGAACAAAGACGCCACCACGGCACCGATCGTGAGCCAGTTGGTCTGGCCCGGCGCGGCGTCGGGCGCTGCGCCGGCGTTGAAGCGGGCATTCCATTTCTCGGGCGTCATCAGGCCGTAGATGATCGCCATCAAGGCGCAGCCCGCGATCGTGAAGCCGAGCAGCGGAATCAGCGCCCAGCTCACGCCGTCGTCCACGCCGTACATGCGCAGGCGCTCGATGCCGTAGATGCCCAGCGCGGTGGGAATGGGCAGCAGCCAGCCGAGCCAGTCGCCCATGCCGCGCAGGTAGAAGCGGTGCAGGCCCAGCGGGCCGCCGAGGAAGGAGAGCCAGGCGGCCACGGTCTTGCTTTTCATCTTTTTCATCATTCGGGTTTCGTGCGGCTGCCTTCGCCGAGTACTTTTTCCATCAGGACCACATCGCGCCAGGCGTCGAACTTCCAGCCGCAGTCTTTCAGCACGCCCACGTGCGTGAAGCCCTGGCTGCGGTGCACGCCGACCGAACCCGCGTTGGCCGAGTCGCCGATCACCGCGATCAGCTTGCGCACGCCGACCGCTTCGGCCGCCTGCGAAAGCGCCGCCAGCAGCTGTGCGCCCACGCCCTTGCCGCGCGCGGCCTCGGACATGTAGATCGAGTCTTCGGCCGAAAACCGGTAGGCCGGACGCGGCTTGAACCAGTTGCAGTAGGCAAAACCCAACACTTCGCCGTTTTCTTCGGCCACGAGGTAGGGCAGGTTCTTGCCCAGCACATCGGCGCGCCGGGTGGTCATGTCGGCCTCCGACGGAGGCTCGGTTTCGAAGGTGCCGGTGCCGTGCAGCACGTGGTGGGCATAGATGGCCGTGATGGCTGCGATGTCTTCGTCGCGGCTGGGGCGGATGGTGAGGGTCATGCGGGTGGAGCAGGCGGCGCGGGGCCGGAATTCGGAGAAAAACCCGGGTCGGGCTATAATCGTGGGCTTTTCAGCGTGCGCTGGCCGGGTGGCCATGTCGCGTGTCTCGACGCTGGAAGAACATCGTGAGCGGGCCTCTTTCTATTTGAACTGGCTCGCTGACCACCCAAGGATAAATCATGGTCGTCATTCGACTCTCCCGCGGCGGCTCCAAAGGCCGTCCGTTCTTCAACATCGTCGTGTCGGACAAGCGCGTTCGCCGCGATGGTCGCTTCATCGAGCGCCTGGGTTTCTACAACCCGACCGCCAAGGAAAACGAAGAAAGCATCCGCATCGCCCAGGACCGCCTCGCGTACTGGAAGAGCGTCGGTGCCCAGGCTTCGCCCACGGTGCTGCGCCTGATCAAGCAAGCCGCTGCTGCGGCTCCCGCGGCGGCCGCCTAAGCCGCCCGCACGGCGATGTTGCCCACACTCGAAGCCGCCGAACTGCCGGCGGATGCGATCGAGGTCGGACGCATCGCCGATGCCTGGGGCATCAAGGGCTGGTTCAAGGTCCTGCCCCACAGCGCCCAACCTGAGGCGCTTTTTTCTTCCAAGCGTTGGTTCCTGCAGGCTCCCGGAGCCTCCACACCTGCCGCTTTCCGGCTCGCGGTTCGCGAAGCCAAAGAACATTCCGACTGCATCGTCGCCTCGTCCGAGGATGTGCCGGACCGCAACGCGGCTGAGGCGCTTCGCGGCGCGCGCGTGTTCGTGCCGCGCTCGAGCTTTCCGACCGCCGGCGACGACGAGTACTACTGGGTCGACCTGATCGGCCTGTCGGTCGTCAACCGCGAAGGTGTCGTGCTCGGTGCGGTGCGTGAACTGCTCGCCACCGGCCCGCAGACCACGCTGGTGCTGACGGCCGAAGAAGACGGCAAGACCATCGAGCGCATGGTGCCGTTCGTTTCGGTCTTCGTCGACAAGGTCGACCTGCCCGGCCGCCTCATCACGGTCGACTGGCAACCCGAGTTCTGACTCGGGCCGCGCGCGCATGCGCTTCGACGTCCTCACGCTTTTTCCCGAACTGTTCGCGCCCTTCGTGGCCAGCGGCGTGACGCGTCGCGCCTACGAATCGAAGCAGGTCGAGGTCGTGCTGTGGAATCCGCGCGATTTCGCGCAGGGCAACTACAAGCGCGTGGACGATCGTCCCTTCGGCGGCGGACCCGGCATGGTGATGATGGCGGAGCCGCTGACGGCCTGTCTCGATGCCGCGCTGGCTGCCCGCGGCACACCGGCGCCGGTGGTGCTGTTCTCGCCCATCGGCGAGGCGCTGCGCCACGAGGCCGTCGAGCGCTGGTCGGCGAGCGAGGGTGCGGTGCTGGTCTGCGGACGCTACGAGGGCATCGACCAGCGCTTCATCGACGCGCGCGTCACCCACCAGATCAGCCTCGGCGACTTCGTGCTGTCGGGTGGCGAGATCGCGGCCATGGCCTTGCTCGACGCCGTGACCCGCCTGCAGCCCGGCGTGCTGGGCGACGAGGCGAGCCACGTACAGGACAGCTTCAACCCGGCACTCGACGGCCTGCTCGATTGCCCGCACTACACCCGGCCCGAGCAGTGGAACGGGCAGGGCGTTCCGGCGCCGCTGCTTTCGGGTCACCATGCGCAGATCGAGCGCTGGCGGCGCGACCAGCGCCTGGCCATCACGGCCGCGCGGCGCCCCGAACTGATCGATGCTGCCCGGGCGGCCGGCAGGCTGAACAAGGCCGATGAGGCCGCGCTGAAAAAAAAGCTATAATCCGCGGTTCCCCGATCCTCTGTCCGGCCGCGCCCGGTTTCTTGGCGGTTTTCCGCCAAAGCCCACGGCGCCTTTAGTGCAGCCCGAAACGATCGACTATCAGGAAATCATGAACCTCATCCAGACCCTCGAGCAGGAAGAAATTTCCCGTCTCGGCAAGACCATCCCCGATTTCATGCCCGGTGACACGGTCATCGTCAGCGTGAACGTCGTCGAAGGCAGCCGCAAGCGCGTGCAGGCCTACGAAGGCGTCGTGATCGCCAAGCGCAACCGTGGCCTCAACAGCGGCTTCACCGTGCGCAAGATCTCCAGCGGCGAAGGCGTGGAACGTACGTTCCAGACCTACAGCCCGCTGATCGCCGGCATCGAAGTCAAGCGCCGCGGCGACGTGCGCCGTGCCAAGCTGTACTACCTGCGCGAGCGCAGCGGTCGTTCGGCACGCATCAAGGAAAAGCTGCCGGGCAAGTCGCAGAAGGCTGCGTCGGCCGCTTAATCAGCCGCCGTCCTTTCTGCTCAAAAAGCCGCCGCTCTGGCGGCTTTTTGCGTTGGCGCCGCGCATTCAAGACAGCTTTTCATTTTTACGCTCTACTCCCTTCATCCCGTCACAGGCCGCACCTTCTCTTGACCTCCACTTCCTCCGCCCCCACGCCCTCCACCGTCGTCGAACCCGTCAATGCCGTGGTGCCGCCCACGCTGCTGCAGATCGACCCGCGCCAGGTGCCTTTCGTGGACGGAAGTGACGGCCTGCCGGCGGTGGCACCAACGCAGCTGACGGCCGCCGCCCTGCGGGCGCGCTTTGCCTCGCCGCCCGTATGGACGCCCGAGCTGCGCCGCGAGCCCCGCATGAGCGACCGGGTGCCGGCCCAGGCCGCCGTGCTGGTGCCGATCGTGCAGCGCCCGCAAGGCGCGACCGTGCTGCTCACCGAGCGCACCACGCACCTGTCGACCCATTCGGGCCAGGTGGCGTTTCCCGGCGGGCGGGTCGATCCTGAAGACGCCAACATCCAGGCCGCCGCGCTGCGCGAAGCCTGGGAAGAGGTGGGCCTGTCGGCGCAGTTCATCGAGGTGCTCGGCACCTTGCCGACCTACACGACCGTCACCTCCTTCGTCGTGACCCCGGTGGTCGCGCTGGTGCAGCCCGACGTCGTGCTGGACATCAATCCCTTCGAAGTGGCCGAGGCCTTCGAGGTGCCGCTCGCCTGGCTCATGGACCCGGTCAACCACCGCCGCCACGCGGTCAGTGCCACCGATGGCGTCCGTCGCGAGTGGTACTCGATGCCGTACGTCGATGGTCCTCACGAGCGTTTCGTCTGGGGCGCCACGGCGGGCATGCTGCGCAACCTCTACCGCTTCCTCGTCGCCTGAGCCTGATTGGGCACCACCTGAGGCCAAAACCTTCAGGTGCTCTCGCTATCATCGAAGGATGAGCTTCTTTGCCATCCTGTGCGCGTTGCTGATCGAGCAGGTGCGGCCCTTGGGCCCGCACAACCCCGTGTACGGCGGCGTTCTGGCGTGGACGCGCTGGACCAGCCGCAACTTCGATGCGGGCAAGCCGCACCATGGATGGATCGCCTGGGGGCTCGCGGTGTTCGTGCCCACGCTGCTGTCGCTGGGCGTGCACTGGCTGCTGGTGCTCACGCTGGGCCTGCCGTTCGCCGTGCTGTGGAGCGTCGCGGTGCTCTACATGACGCTCGGCTTTCGCCAGTTCAGTCACCACTTCACCGACATCCGCGACGCGCTCGACGAAGGCGACGAGCCGCTCGCGCGCTCGCTGCTGGCGCACTGGCAGGGCGTCGATGCCGCCGAGCTGCCGCGCAGCGAAATCGTGCGCCACGTGATCGAGCATTCGGTCATTGCGGCGCACCGCCATGTCTTCGGCGTGCTGGCCTGGTTCTCGGTGCTCGCCGCCCTCGGCCTGGGGCCAGCGGGCGCGGTGTTCTATCGCATGAGCGAGTTCGTGGCGCGCTACTGGGCCCACAAGAACGGCGCGCCCGTGCAGCCTTCGAGCGTGGCGGTGCAGGATGCGGCCGAGCGCGCCTGGCATGCCGTCGACTGGCTGCCCGCACGCATCACCGCGCTCGGCTTTGCCGTGGTCGGTAGCTTCGAGGAAGCGATCGACTGCTGGCGCAACGACGCACGGCGCTTCCCCAACGAGAACGACGGCGTGATCCTCGCGGCCACGTCCGGCGCCGTGAACGTGCGCCTGGGTGGCGGCTCGCTGAGCCCGATTCCGGTGGCCGATCCGCTGTCGCGCGCGCAGGCCGGCGAGTCGCCAAGCGCCGGGCGCCGCCTGGACAGCGGCAGCACGCCGGGTCGCGAGCCCGAGCCCGGTCACCTGCGCAGCGTGGTCGGCCTGGTCTGGCGCTCGGTCGTGATGTGGATGGTGCTGCTGGCCTTGCTCACGCTCGCGCGTTTGCTCGGCTGACCCCATGAGCACCTCGCCCGCACCGGCCTTCTGGAGCCCGCGCATCGGCGCGCTCGAGCCCTATGTGCCCGGCGAGCAGCCGCGCATCGCCAACCTCGTCAAGCTCAACACCAACGAGAACCCGTACCCGCCATCGCCGGACGCCATCGCGGCGATCCAGTGCGCGGCCGCCGACGGGCTGGAGCGCTACCCCGACCCCACGTCGCTCGCGCTGCGCGAAGCCGTGGCGCGCCGCCAAGGGCTGCAGATCGGTGAGGTGTTCGCGGGCAACGGCTCGGACGAGGTGCTCGCGCACGCGTTCTTCGCGTTCTTCCAGCAGGCGCAGCCGCTGTTGATGCCCGACGTGAGCTACAGCTTCTACAAGGTCTATGCCCAGCTCTACGGCATCGCCTGCGAGCAGCTGCCGGTCGACGAGGGCCTGCGCATCGACATCGATGCGTTCGCGGCGCGCGCCCGCCAGGGCTGCGGCGGCATCGTCATCGCCAACCCGAACGCGCCGACAGGCATCGGTCAACCGCTGGCGCGCATCGAGCAGCTTCTTGCGGCCTGTCCCGATCGCGTCGTGCTGGTCGACGAGGCGTATGTCGATTTCGGCGGCGAGAGCGCGCTGTCGCTCATCAGCCGCTATCCGAACCTGCTCGTGGTGCAGACCCTCTCCAAATCGCGTTCGTTGGCCGGCCTGCGGGTCGGTTTCGCTTGCGGGCAGGCGCACCTGATCGACGCGCTGGTGCGGGTCAAGGACAGCTTCAATTCCTACCCGATCGATCGCCTGGCCTCCGCCGGCGCCGTGGCCTCGCTCGACGACGAGGCGTGGTTCCGCAAGACACGCGACCAGGTCGTCGACACGCGCGAGGGCCTGACTCTGCAGCTCGAAGACCTGGGCTTCGAGGTGCTGCCGTCGCAGGCCAATTTCGTGTTCGCGCGCCACCCGCAGCGCGATGCGGCCGAGTTGGCCGCGTTGCTGCGCGAGCGCGCGGTGCTGGTGCGGCATTTCAGGCAGCCGCGCATCGCGCAGTACCTGCGCATCAGCATCGGCACGCGGGATCAGTGCAGTGCGCTCGTGCAGTGCCTGCAGGACATCCTGGCCTGAAACCCTGAGAGAAATCCTGTCGATGTCGACCCTTCACGCCGACCCGCGCGCCGTTGCCTGCGCATCGTTCTGGCAAGCCTTGAGCGACAAGCTCGAGAGCCTGCAGTCCTTGTCCGGCCACGCGTTGGTGGGTGAATTGAATGCGCTGCTGCAGCCCTTCTTTCCGAACCTGGCGGCCGAAGTGCTGGGCGACCCGCCGGCCTTCACGCTCGTGCTGACGGCGCACGGCGCCGAGGACGATTTCGAGGACCTCATGGCGCTGGTGCACAGCGCGCCCGCATTGCCGCAGGTCGAGGTGGAGGCCTTCCGGCAGCGCATGCGCGAAGGTTTCAGCATGCGCATGAACGACTTCGAACTGGCCTGCTCGGACGTTCTCGTGAAGCACGCGCCCTACAGGGGGCAGGTGGCGCTGGAGATCGGCTTTGCCAAGCCCATTCCGATGGACATGCAGGACCACGCGCGCCACATGAGCCTGATCATGCTCGATCACATCCTGGGCGAGTACGACTTCGCCGTGAAGGTCGGGCCGGTCGATCATGTCGAGGCCGATGCGCAAGCGGATTTCGAGGGCGTGCCGCTCGACGGCTTCGTGCCTCTGTTCGACGCATGCTGGCGCGAGGACCTGGGCCACACCGGCGTGTTTCCCTCAGGCGAGCATGGCTGGTCCGGCCTGACCGCCACGCGCACCGCCGAGGACGGCAGCGAAGTCGAGGCGGTCGTCATGCGAAACGACGCCGCGAATGCGCTGCTCGGGCGCGCCGACCTGGGGCATCGGCTTTCGGCTGCCGTCCCCGTCGAATCGGGCGAAGAACTGGACGAGGCCCGTGTCTACGAAGACCGGCTGACCGCGCTGCTGCAGACGCACGGCGAAGGCTGCTGCACGCACATCGTGCTGGAGGAGGGCGTTCGCACCGTGCACTTCCATGTGGCCGATCCGCAGGCGGCCATTGCGCATGCGCAATCGGTTCAGGAAGCGTTGGAGTTGCCGGTGACGCTGGCCCTGGCCTTCGACCCGACCTGGAAGTCGTACCGCACCTGGCTGGCCTGAGTGCGGCCGGGCCCCCGGTGCGGCGTCAGTAGCGCGTCTGGCTCAACTCGGCGAACAGCTCGCCGTAGATCTTGTAGCGCGAGGCGCTGATCGGGCCAGCTTGCCTCGGCGTTTCGACGTTCGAGATCACACCGCAGCCGGGCTCGTGCAGGTGGGTGCAGTTGTAGAACTTGCAGTCGCCCGTGTGCTCGGCGATGTCGGGCATGAGGCCCGCGAGCTGCATCGGCTCGATGTGGTTCAGGCCGAATTCCTGGAAGCCCGGCGAGTCAATGAGGCCGGTGGTGCGGGCCTCGTCGATCCAGTACCAGGTGGTGCTGGTGGTCGTGTGCTTGCCCGAGTTGAGCGCCTGCGAAATCTCTTGCGTCAGCACGCTCGCACCGGGCACCAGCAGGTTGGTGAGCGTGCTCTTGCCCGAGCCCGACGGGCCGAGCACCAGCGTCGACTTGCCCGCCAGCAGCTTCATCAACGAGGCGTAGTCCGCTTCGCCCGAGGCCTTGAGCGACAGCGGCAGCACGCCGTGGTGCATGCGGCGATAGGGCGCCAGCTTGGCCCAGGCGCGCGCAAAGGGCTCGACGAGGTCGCTCTTGTTGAGCGCGATGATGGGCGTGATGCGTTGGGCCTCGGCCGCGATCAGTGCGCGTGCCAGCTGGTGTTCGGAAAACTCCGGCTCGGCCGCGATCAGGATCAGCACATGGTCGAGGTTGGCCGCGAACGACTTGGTGCGGATCTCGTCCTGCCGGTAGAAGAGGTTGCGGCGCGGCAGCACCTCTTCGATGGTGCCTTCGTCTTCGGTGGCCTGCCAGCGCACGCGGTCGCCGACCACGGCCTGGCTCTTCTTGCCGCGCGGATGGCAGATCAGCCGCTCGCCGGTGGGCGTTTCGACGAGGCAGTGACGCCCGTGGCTGGCGACGACGAGGCCGTCGTGGTGCGCCTTCCCCGTGTTGTGCGCAGCGGGGGTGAAGGCGGCGCGGCCCGGCTTAGCCACAGGCGTGTGTCCTCATGCGGCGGGGCTCGCAACCAGCGCGTCGGCCTGACGCGCGCAATCGAAGTCGGTGCTCGACAGGCCGTTCACGTCGTGCGTGTTGAAGCGCACCACGCAGCAGTTGTAGTGCACCGACAGGTCGGGGTGGTGGTCCTGCGTGTGGGCCACCATGGCCAGCGCATTCACGAAGGCGATGGTCTCGAAGTAGTTCGCGAAGGTGAAGGTCTTCTCGATCGCGACATCGGCGCCGTCGCCGGTGAGCTTCCAGCCGTCGAGCTGGGCCAGGCCCGAGACGATCTCGGTGGCGCTCAGGGCCTTGCGGGGCGGAAGGTTCTTCCAGTCCTTGGGTTTGAACATGCTGCTCATGAGGGGCTTCGCTGAAATAGGGGGTCGAGGGTCACGCCGTGGCCATGCGCGCAAGGCGCTCGGAGGCGGGCGGGTGGGAGTAGTAGAACTTGACGAACACCGGGTCGGGCGTGAGCGTGGAGGCGTTGTCCTGGTAGAGCTTGAGCAGGGCGGCTGACAGGTCGGCGCCGCTGGTCTGCGCCACGGCGTAGGCGTCGGCCTCGAACTCGTGCTTGCGCGACAGGCGCGCCGGCAGCGGGGCGACGAAGAAGCTGAACACCGGCACGGCCAGCATGAACAGCAGCAGCGCCAGCGCGTTGTTGGGCGCGGCCGGCGACAGGTTGGGCTGCACGCCCAGGCCGGCGTAGAACCAGACCTGGGTCGAAACCCAGCCCAGGAGCGCGAAGCCGGCCAGGCTCAGCGCGAATATCACGACGAGCCGCTTCACGATGTGGCGGTGCTTGAAGTGGCCGAGTTCGTGCGCGAGCACCGCTTCCATTTCACCGGCATTGAGCTGGCGCAGCAGCGTGTCGTAGAAGACCACACGCTTACTCGCGCCGAAGCCCGTGAAATAGGCATTGGCGTGCGCACTGCGCGTGCTGCCGTCCATCACGAAAAGGCCCTTGGCCTTGAAGCCGCAGCGCTTCAGCAGGGCCGTCACGCGCTCCTTGAGCGTTGGGTCGTCGAGCGGCTCGAACTTGTTGTACAGCGGCGCAATGAAGATCGGATAGATCACCATGACCAGCAGGCTATAGCCCATCCATGAAGCCCAGGCCCAGAGCCACCACAGCTCGCCGGCTGCGCCCATGAGCCAGAGAATCAGCGCGGCAATCGGCAATCCCATCGCGGTGCCGATGCCTATCGACTTCAGGGTGTCCTTGAACCAAAGCCCCCAGGTCATCTTGTTGAAACCGAAGCGTTCCTCGAGTCTGAAGGTCTGCCAGAGTGCGAACGGCAGTTCGAGAAGGCTGCTGATCGCCGTGAATGCTCCCAGCAGCAGCAACTGCTGCACCATGCCGCCGCCCAGCCACACCAGCAACAGCTTGTTCAGCGTGTCGAGCCCGCCAAGCAGCGTCCAGCCCAACAGCAGGGCGGCGCCCCAGGCCATTTCGACCAGGCTGAAGCGGACCTTGGCGATGGTGTAGTCGGCCGCCTTCTGGTGGGCGGCCAGCGTGATCGTGCTGGCGAAGGCGGCCGGCACGGCGCCGCGGTGGCGCGCCACGTGGCGCACCTGGCGGGTGGCCAGCCAGAACTTCACGAGCAGGCCCGCCACGAGCGCCGCCGCGAAGGCAAGGGTGAAGATGAGCGAATAAGACATCATGAAGCGGCGAGTTTAGTCCCCGGTATATCGGGGCGCAGGCCTTCGACGACAATCCTGCGATGCCCGAATCCCTTGACCCGACGCCCCCCGCAACCGTCCCCACCCTGAAGAAAAGCGACCAGAACCTGGTCTGGCTCGACTGCGAAATGAGCGGCCTCGACCCCGAGAAAGAGCGCCTGCTCGAGATCGCCGTGGTCGTCACCGGCCCCGACCTCACGCCCCGCATCGACGGCCCCGTGCTCGTCATCCACCAGAGCGACGCCGTGCTCGACGGCATGGACGCCTGGAACAAGGGCACCCATGGACGCAGCGGCCTGATCGACAAGGTGAAGGCCTCCACGCTGGACGAAGCCGCGGCCGAGCAGCAGCTGCTCGAATTCATCGCCAAGTACATCCCCAGGAGCGGCTCGCCGATGTGCGGCAACACCATCGGGCAGGACCGGCGTTTCCTGGTCAAGTTCATGCCCAAGCTCGAGGCGTACTTCCACTACCGCAACCTCGACGTCAGCACCCTCAAGGAGCTGGCCAAGCGCTGGAAGCCCGCGGCCTACACCGCCTTCAAGAAGCAGCAGGCGCACACCGCGCTGGCCGACGTGCACGAGTCCATCGAGGAGTTGGCGCACTACCGGGAAACCTTCCTGCGTTTGGTGGATTGACAACAATTAGGTAAAAACCCGAAGCCGTGCCATAATCGCAGGCTTCGCTGATTTGAACGCGTCTTTGGACACAGATCAGCGTCTCTCGCATCTCCCTATCTTGCACACCGCGCCCGATCGCATTCGCTGATCAAAAAGGGCCGCAGCCTCCGACGAAAGCCGGAAGTTGAATGTCGTTGGATGGTTGATGTTTTTAACCACCAACGGGGCGCCGCCCACGGCAGCGCTCGCGTTTGAGATTGATATTCATGACCGACGCTTTTGAAGCGCAGGGCGAACTCGCGCCTGTGCAATCCGCTACCCATAACGAATTCACCGCTGTCGCGGAAACCGTGTCCGAGGCTCCGATCCTCGACGCGCTGGACGCCGCAGCCGCCGAAGCCGAAGCGCCCGCCGCGCCCAACGGTTTCATCAAGCTGGGCCTCGCCCCCGAACTGATCGCCGCCGTGGCCGACATGGGTTTCACCCAGCCGACCACCGTGCAGGAAAAGGTCGTGCCGATCGCCATGGGCGAAGCCGGTTCGGCCCGCTTCGTCGACCTGATGGTCTCGAGCCAGACCGGCTCGGGCAAGACCGCCGCCTTCCTGCTGCCCGTGCTGCACACGCTGATCAAGCGCCAGGCCGAAGCCGAAGCCGAAGCCAAGGCCGAGTTCCAGCGCCTGGCCGCTGAAGCCGCTGCCCGTGGCGAAGCGCCGCTCAAGAAGCCCAAGCGCAAGGACCCGACCAACGCCCGTCATTTCAAGGCCGCCACCCCCGGCGCCCTGATCCTGTGCCCGACGCGCGAACTCGCGCAGCAAGTTGCGCACGACGCCATCGAACTGGTTCGCCATTGCCGCGGCCTGCGCGTTGCCAACGTGGTGGGCGGCATGCCCTACCAGCTGCAAATCGCCAAGCTGCAGAACGCCGACCTCGTGGTCGCCACGCCGGGCCGCCTGCTCGACCTGCAGCGCTCGCAGCAGCTCAAGCTTGACCAGGTCAAGTTCCTGGTCGTCGACGAAGCCGACCGCATGCTCGACCTCGGCTTTGCCGACGACCTGGCTGAAGTCAACCAGCTCACCATCGAGCGCCAGCAGACCATGATGTTCAGCGCCACCTTCGCGCCGCGCATCCAGCAGCTGGCCCAGCGCGTCATGCGCGAGCCGCAGCGCATCACCATCGACAGCCCGCAAGAGAAGCACGCGAACATCAAGCAGTCGCTGTACTGGGCCGACAACAGCCAGCACAAGCGCAAGCTGCTCGACCACTGGCTGCGCGACACCAGCATCAACCAGGCGATCGTGTTCGCCAGCACGCAAGTCGAGTGCGACGGCCTCGCCAACGACCTGCAGCAAGAAGGCTTCAGCGCCGTCGCGCTGCACGGCGCCCTGAGCCAGGGCCTGCGCAACCGCCGCCTGATGGCACTGCGCCAGGGCCAGGTGCAGATCCTGGTGGCCACCGACGTTGCCGCCCGCGGCATCGACGTGCCGACCATCACCCACGTCTTCAACTTCGGCCTGCCGATGAAGGCCGAGGACTACACCCACCGCATCGGCCGCACCGGCCGTGCCGGCCGCGATGGCCTGGCCATCACCTTTGCCGAGTTCCGCGATCGCCGCAAGATCATGGACATCGAGCAGTACAGCCGCCAGCAGTTCAAGGCGGAAGTGGTTGCCGGCCTCGAGCCGCAACAGCGCATGCCGCAATCGCGTCCCCCGATGGGCGAGTACCGCGGTGGCCGCGGCGACAACTTCTCGCGCGATCGCAAGTTCGGCAATGGCGGTGCGGGCGGCGGCGGTGGCTACCGCGGCAACAACAACAACGGCGGCGGCTATGCCGGCGCCAGCGGCTTCAACGACCGCAACGCACGCGGCCCGGCCCAAGGCCAAGGCCCGCGCGGCTTCCAGGGCGGCCAGAACGCCGGCTTCGGCGGCGGCCGTGACGAAGGCGGCAATGGCGGTGGCGGCGGCTACGGTCGCAAGCCGGGCTGGGGCGACAGCGCCCCGCGCGGCGGCCACGGTCATGGCGGCGGTCGCGGCGACGGCGGTTTCGCACCCCGTGAAGGCTTTGCACCCCGCGAAGGTTTCGCACCCCGCGGCAACGGCGCCGGCCACGGTGGCCCGGGCAAGGTGTTCGTGCCCCGCGACGCGCAAAAGCGCGCGTTCAAGCCCAGCCGCTGATCGCCCCCGCAAGCGGCCCTGAAAAGGGTTGCTTCCCCCCCAAAAAGCCCGCGCTTCTCACGAACGCGGGCTTTTTCGTTGTCGGGTTTCCGAGCACTCCGGCGCCCATGAAGTTGGTTGACATCTGAATCGATGAAAAGTAATGTAATAGCGCATTGCTTCTCCCCGGTCCGTTCGCGGCTGCCGGTTCATCGACACCTGTTCTCGACTTTCGACCATGAAAATTGCGATTCTTGGGGGTGGCCACGGCGCCTATGCGGCCGCTGCGGACCTGTCTGAAACCGGCCATGAAGTGCGCCTGTGGCGCCGCGACGCCGCTGCGCTCGAGCCCGTCGTGCAGGCCGGCGCGATCACGCTGAAAGACGCCGCCGGTGCGCGCGAGGTGCCCATCGCGCTGGCCACCGCCGACATCGGCGCCGCGCTGAAGGGCGCCGAGCTCATCGTCATTCCCACGCCCGCCATCGCCCAGCACGACATCGCGCTGGCCATGGCGCCGCACCTGGTCGACGGCCAGGTGGTGTTCCTGCCGCCGGGCACCTTCGGCAGCTACGTGATGGCGCAAGCGGTGAAGGCCGCCGGCAACCGCGCCGACGTGGCCTGGGCCGAGACCGGCACCTTGCCATACCTTGCGCGCAAGCACGGCGAGCGCGAAGTCAACGTCACCATCCGCGCGATCCGCCTGCCCACCGGCGTCTACCCGGCGCGCAAGGAGGCGCAGGCCATCGAGGTGATCCGCCGCGCCTACCCGGCCGTGCACGGCTGCGGCGACGCGCTCTCGGGCGCGCTGATGAACGCCGGCCCCGTCATCCACCCGCCGCTGATGGTGATGAACGCCGCGCCGCTGCAGCACTTCGAGCGCTGGGACATCCACAACGAAGGCACGCAGCGCGCCGTGCGCGACGTGACCGACCGGCTCGACCGCGAGCGCATGGCCGTGCGCGAGGCCTTCGGGCAGGGCGCGCCGCACTATCCGCTGGCCGACCACTACAACAACGACCAGTGGATGTACGGCGATGCGCACAAGCAGCTGGTCAAGTCGGGCGACTGGCGCGAGAACATCGACCTGCACACGCACCGCTACATCACCGAAGACACCGAGCTCGGCCTGGCCTTCCTGGCCTCGGCCGCGCGCCATGCGGGCGTCGATGCGCCCATTGCGCACGGCCTGCTGGCCATCGTCGGCGGCTTCCTCGGGCGCGACCTGCGCCAGGGCCCGCGCACCTTCGAGAGCCTGGGCCTCGCCAGCCTGAGCGCGGCCCAGCTCAAGCAGAGGTTGCACGATGGCGAATGAGCCCGCGCCGCCGCGCTTTGCCGCCGTGGGCGCCGGCCGCATGGGGCGCGGCATCGCCATCGCGTTCGCCTATGCGGGCCACCGCATTTCGCTGATCGACCTGCGCCCGCGCACGCCCGAGGCCTGGCAGCGGCTGCGCGACGAGGCACAGGCGGAAATCGCCGCGAGCCTTTCGGGCTTGGCGCAGCTCGGTGTGATCGATGCGTCGCAGGTCGAGCGCATCGCCGCGCGCGTGGACTTCGTGAACGCAGCAGAAGCACCGCGCGCACTGGCCGCTGCCGAGCTGGTGTTCGAAGGCGTGCCCGAAACCATGGAGGCCAAGCGCGAGGCCTTCGAGCACCTGAACCGCCATTGCCGCGACGACGCGATCCTCACCTCGACCACCAGCAGCATCCTCGTGACGCAGCTGGCCGCGCTGGTGCGCCGGCCCGAGCGCTTCCTGAACATGCACTGGCTCAACCCGGCCTACGTGATCCCCGTGGTCGAACTGAGTTGCCACCCCGGCACCGACGCCGGCGTGCTCGCACGCACCAAGGCACTGATGGAGGCCATCGGCAAGCTGCCCGTGGTCTGCGGCGCGTCGCCCGGCTACATCGTGCCGCGCCTGCAGGCGCTCGTGATGAACGAGGCGGCCCGCATGATCGAAGAAGGCGCTGCCACAGCGGAAGAAATCGACAAGGCCACGCGTTACGGCCTGGGCCTGCGCTTCGCGGCGCTCGGCGTGGTCGAGTTCATCGACTTCGGCGGTTGCGACATCCTGCACCACGCGAGCCGCGAGATGTCGGCCTCGCTCGACGCGGGGCGCTACACCGCGCCGGCCATCGTCGGGCGCATGGTCGAGGAGGGGCGGCTGGGCCTGAAGAGCGGCAGCGGCTTCTACGACTACGCGGGCCGTGACACCGCCGCGTATCGGCGCGACGTGCTCTCGCGCACGCTCGGCGAGCTGAAGCACGCGGGCCTGTGGCGCGCACCGGCCGACGAGACGCTGTCATGACGATCCGCCGCGCCTTCGCCGACCTGTCGGTGGGGCAGGTGCATCACGCCGCGTGCGGCGACGCGCAGGCGCCGGCCGTGCTGCTGCTGCACCAGTCGCCGCGCAGCTGGGCCGAGTACCGCGAGGTGCTGCCGCTGATCGCCGGCGCGGGCTACCGCGTCATCGCCATGGACACGGCGGGCTTCGGCGATTCGGCCGACGGCGGCGTGCCGGCGAGCATTGCGCAGTGGGCGCGCGTGGCGTGCGAGCTGCTCGATGCGCTCGGCATCGCGCGGGCCGACGTGGTGGGGCACCACACCGGTGGCGTGATCGCGATCGAACTGGCCGCGGCGTTTCCAGAGCGCGTGCGTAGCCTCGTGCTCTCGTCCACGCCGTACACCGACGAGGTGTTTCGCCGCGCCCGCGCGCAGCGTCCGCCCATCGACGAGGTGGCGCCGAGCGACGACGGCAGCCACCTCGCCGCGCTGTGGCAGAAGCGGCAGGCCTTCTACCCGCCGGGACGCCCCGACCTGCTCGAGGCCTTCGTGCGCGATGCGATGAAGGTCGGCCACCGTGTCGAAGAAGGGCACCGCGCCGTGGCCTCCTACTGCATGGAAGCGCGCATCGGCCGCGTGACGCAGCCGACGCTCATCGTGCGCGCCACGCTCGACCCTTTCGCCGCGCCGCATGCGGCGGAGCTGCAGCATCAGCTGCCGCAGGCGCGCATCGTCGACATCGACGGCGGCATGGTGCCCTTGCCCGATCAGATGCCCGAGGCCTTCGCGCGCACGGTGCTCGACTTTCTGGCGACACGGCCATGAAGGCCGTTCGCATCCATGGCTTCGATGCGGTGCCGGTGCTCGAAGACGTGGCCGAGCCCGTGGCGCGACCCGGCCGCACCCTCGTGCGCATGCAGGCCGCCACCGTGGGCCACATCGATCGCACCGTGTGGCAAGGCCGCTTCCTGCGGCATCCGCCGTTGCCGTACACGCCGGGCGTGGAAGCGGCGGGCGTGGTCGTCACGAGCGACCGGTATGCCGTCG
This sequence comes from Variovorax sp. GW821-FHT09A10, assembly GCF_059418385.1. Classification (NCBI taxonomy): domain Bacteria; kingdom Pseudomonadati; phylum Pseudomonadota; class Betaproteobacteria; order Burkholderiales; family Comamonadaceae; genus Variovorax; species Variovorax sp. GW821-FHT09A10. The sequence goes on along the minus strand of NZ_JBWKPT010000014.1, from coordinate 31,954 downwards.
GGCAACGCGTCTGGTTGCGTGGCAGCGGCTTGGGCACGCTGTTCGACGGCACCTGGTGCGAGCTCATCGATGCGCCTGACGACGCACTCGGCGTGTTGCCCGATGCGGTGCCGATGCCACTCGGCGCGGCGTTCTTCTCGCCCACCACATCGGCCTGGGTCGCCTTGCATGAGGTCGCCCGATTGAAGTCTGGAGAGCAAGTTCTGGTGACGGGTGCGAGTGGCGCGGTGGGTTCGTTGGTGATGCAGTTGGCGCGCGATGCCGGCTGCACCGCAACGCCTGTCGATCCGAAAGCCGCACCGCCTGAACTCGCCAGCGCCGACCTGCTCATCGACACCGTCGGCGGCGATGTGCTCGCCGCCGCCTTGCCTGCCGTGCGCCCCGGTGGCCGCGCTGTGCTGATCGGCTACACCGCCGGCCCGACGCTGCAGCTGGACATCGCGCACTTCCTGCAGCGCGACGTGGCGCTGCTGCCGCTCAACATGTTCCGGCGCGAAGCCGCAGGCCGCGCAGCCGCTCCAGAGTTGCTTGCGAGGCTGGCCGATGGCCGCCTGCACCTCGACGTGCAGTCCTTCGCGCTCGCCGATGCAGCCCTCGCACTCGACTGGATCGCCCAACGCGGCCATCGCGGCCGCGCGGTGCTCGTGCCTTAGTCAGGCCACGCGCTTCAGTCTTCGTCCGGCACCTCGACCGGCACGTGCACATGCAGGTCGATCATCTGCCGCAGCGTCTGCTTGAGCTCTTCGGCGCGTCGCAGGCCGAAGGGTTCGAGCACGCGGCGCTCGTGCTCGCGCGCCAGCTCCATCAGGTGCTCGACCGCCTTCAGCCCCGCGGGCGTGATGCGCACCAGCGTGATGCGGCGATCACTTTCATGGGGCAGGCGTTCGACCTGGCCGCGCGCTTCCATGCGGTCGAGTAGCCGCGTCACCGTCGGCTGCTTGGTCACCGTCACCTGCGCGAGCTGGCCGATGCTGACCGCGTCGCTGCCCGCCAGCGACGCCATCACGCGCCACTCCGACACCGAGAAACCCTGCTGCCGCGCCACCTCGTGGAACTCCGAAGAGATCAGCTGGCTGGCCTGCGCCAGCAGCGCGGGCAGGTAGTCATCGACGAAGCGATGCGTTTCCTTGGATGGTTCAGACATGAAGGCGCCTCCTGTTTGCCGCAGGCATGCGGATTGCATGGCTAGGGTAATTCATGATTGTGGATACATTCATTTCTAAACATTATAGGAACCGTGATGTGACCCCGGGGCCGCATCCTCCCACGAGAAAGAAGAAGGACATCCATGGCTGAGCGTTCGTTCGTCGAAGAAGTCAAGAAGCTGCGACTTACTGGTGGAGAAGTGTTCCGCGGCGAAGGCATTCTGGCCGTCACCAAGGCCCTGCTGGAGTCGGGGGTGTCGTACGTGGCGGGCTACCAGGGCGCGCCCATCTCGCACCTCATGGACGTGCTGGCCGACGCGCAGGACATCCTGGCCGACCACGGCATCCGCTTCGAGAACAGCGCCAGCGAAGCCACCGCCGCCGCCACGCTGGCCGCCTCCGTCAACTACCCGCTGCGCGGCGCCGTCACCTTCAAGGCGACCGTCGGCACCAACGTGGCGTCCGATGCGCTGGCCAACCTGGCCTCGGGTGGCGTCACCGGCGGCGCGCTCATCATCGTGGGCGAGGACTACGGCGAAGGCTCGTCGATCATGCAGGAGCGCAGCCATGCGTTCGCCATGAAGTCGCAGATCTGGCTGCTCGATCCGCGGCCCAACCTGCCGAGCATCGTCGATGCGGTGAAGACCGGTTTCGACCTCTCGGAGGCCAGCAACACGCCGGTGATGCTGCAGCTGCGCATCCGTGCTTGCCACGTGCACGGCCACTTCATCGCCGGCGACAACAAGCGCGCCAAGTTCACGCTGAAGGAAGCGCTGGAGAACCCGCAGCGCGACGTCAGCCGCATCGTGCTGCCGCCCGCGAGCTTCGTGCATGAACAAGAGAAGGTGAAAGACCGCTGGCCCGCCGCCGTGCGCTTCATCGAAGAGCGCCAGCTCAACGAGTTCTTCTCCGAAGACGCCGACGACATCGGCATCATCGTGCAGGGCGGCAGCTACAACACGCTGCTGCGCGCACTCGAACGCCTGGGCCTGGCCGACGTGTACGGCGAGACCCGCGTGCCGCTGTATGTGATGAACGTGGCCTATCCCGTCATCGAGAGCGAAGTCATCCGCTTCTGCGAAGGCAAGCGCGCCGTGCTCATCGTGGAAGAAGGCCAGCCCAACTTCGTCGAGCAGAACCTCGCGACCATCCTGCGCCAGGCCGGCTCCACCACCGCGCTGCACGGCAAGGACATGCTGCCCGTGGCCGGCGAGTACACGACGCTCGAACTGCTCAAGGGCACGCGCACCTTCTGCGAGCGCTACGAACGCCTTGCGCCGCTGCCGGTGCCCGCACCGGTGCGCAAGGTGATTCCGCTGAAGGAAGTGGCGGCCATCGGCGTCGATGCCGCGCCCGAGCCCGCGCAGCCGTCGAGCGCGCTCGGCGACGTGGTGCATGCGCGCCCGCCGGGCTTTTGCACCGGCTGCCCCGAGCGCCCGATCTTCAGCGCCATGAAGCTGGTCGAGCGCGAACTCGGTGCGCACCACGTGAGCGCCGACATCGGCTGCCACCTGTTCTCGATCCTGCCGCCCTTCAACATCGGCAACACGACGATGGGCTACGGCCTCGGCGGTGCGGGCGCTTCGGCGCTCAACGCACCCGCGGGCAAGCGCGCGATCTCGATGATGGGCGACGGTGGCTTCTGGCACAACGGCCTGACGAGCGGCGTGGCCAACGCGGTCTTCAACAAGAGCGACAACCTCACCATCATCGTCGACAACAACTACACCTCGGCCACGGGCGGGCAGGACATCCTCTCGTCGACCGCCGTCAACAAGACGCGCAGCACCGGCCACGAGATCGAGCGCGCCGTGCGCGGCGTGGGCGTCGAATGGGTGAAGACGATGCGCCGCACCTACGACGTCGCCGGCATGCGCGACGCGCTGAAAGACGCGCTCACCACCACCAAGAAGGGCCCCAAGGTCCTCATCGCGCAGTCGGAGTGCATGCTCAACAAGCAGCGCCGCGAGAAGCCGCTGGTGCGCAAGGCCATCGCCGACGGCAAGCGCATGGTGCGCGACAAGTTCGGCGTCGATGCCGACACCTGCACCGGCGACCACTCGTGCATCCGCCTGTCGGGCTGCCCGTCGCTCTCGATCAAGCCTAACCCCGATCCGCTGCGCATCGACCCCGTCGCCACCGTGCTCGACAGCTGCGTGGGCTGCGGCAACTGCGGCGACGTCTCGCACGCCGCCGTGCTGTGCCCCTCGTTCTACAAGGCGCAGGTCGTGAGCAACCCGACCGCCTGGGACCGTTTCCGCCAGCGCGTGCGCACCGCCGTCATCGGCTGGCTGCAGCGCGGCGACGCGCGCCGCCGCGACGCCTATGCCTTCTGACGCCATGACGAACAAGGTTCAACCCATCAAGATTGCCATCCTCGCCATGGGCGGCGAGGGCGGCGGCGTGCTCGCCGACTGGATCGTCGACATGGGTGAGGCCAACGGCTACGTCGCCCAGACCACCTCGGTGCCCGGCGTGGCCCAGCGCACCGGCGCGACCATCTACTACGTCGAGCTGTACCCCGATGCGCAGGCCCACGCCGACGGCGGGCGCCCCGTGCTCGCGCTGATGCCGCTGCCGGGCGACGTCGACGTGGTGCTCGCCTCCGAGCTCATGGAAGCCGGCCGCGCGGTGCAGCGCGGGCTGGTCACGCGCGACCGCACCACGCTCATCGCCTCCACGCACCGCGTCTTCTCCATCGCCGAAAAGAGCGCCATGGGCGACGGCCGTGTCGACAGCGACCAGCTGCTCGCCCACACCGCGCGCGCCGCCAAGCGCTTCATCCGCTTCGACATGGCGCAGGCCGCCGAAGCCTCGGGCAGCGTGATCAGCGCCGTGCTGTTCGGCACGCTCGCGGGCTCGGGCGTGCTGCCCTTCGGCCGTGCGCAGTTCGAGGCCACCATCGAGCGCGGCGGCGTGGGCGTGAAGCCCAGCCTCAAGGCCTTCGGCGCGGCATTCGACCGTGCACAGGACGGCGACGACGGCGAACCCGCCAAGGTCGCACCGGCCGCCACGCCCGCACCGCAGCCGCGCCACCCGGCCGTGCGCGCATTGGTCGAGCGCGTGCAGCGCGACTTTCCGCTGCCCGCGCACGACTTCCTGCTCGAAGGCGTGCGCCGCCTCATCGACTACCAGGACCTGGCCTACGCCGGCCTGTACCTCGACCGCATGGCCGCGGTTGCGAAGCTGCCCGACGACGCCCACCGCCTGCTGCGCGAGACCGCGCGCCACCTCGCGCTGTGGATGTCCTACGAAGACACGGCCCGCGTCGCCGCCCTGAAGACCCGCGCGACCCGCTTCGAGCGTGTGCACGGCGAGGCCGGCGTGCAGCCGGGCCAGCTGCTCGCCATCCACGAGTACATGCACCCGCGCCTGCAGGAAATCTGCGAGACGCTGCCCGGCGGCCTTGGCCGCTGGCTCATGCACTCCACGCTGCCGAAGAAGATCGTCGAGCGCTTCACGCAGCACGGCCGCGTGATCCGCACCAGCTCGCTGCGCGGCTACTTGATGCTGCGCATGGTCGCGGCCTGCAAGGGCTGGCGCCGCTCGACGATGCGCTACGCCGACGAAAACCGCCGCATCGAGGAATGGCTGCAACGCATTGCCGCCACCGCGCCACGCAACCCCGCGCTCGCCGTCGAGCTCGCTCAGTGCCAGCGCCTGGTCAAGGGCTACAGCGACACGCACGAGCGCGGCCTGCGCAACTACGACACCGTGATGCGCGCGTTCGAGCGCGCGGGTGCCGCGTTGGCGCCCGCCACGCTGCGCGAACTGCGCGACGCGGCGCTCGCCGACGAACACGGCCACAAGCTGCAGGCCGCGCTGGTGCAGCACGCCTTGGCCTGAAGGGACCCGAACCATGACCGCCCCCACGCTCCAGCTTCGCGTCGTCGAAGCGCGCGCCCTCAACCCGCTGATCCGCCTGCTGCGCCTGCGCGCCGAAGACGGCCGCGCGCTGCCCGGCTTCGCCGCTGGCGCGCACATCCGCGTGCAGGTGACGCTGGCCGACGGCACCACCGACTGGCGCCACTACTCGCTCATCAACTTCGCCACCGAGCGCAACGCCACCAACGCCCCGACCGACTACGTGATCGCCGTGCGCAAGGAGGCCGAAGGCCGTGGCGGATCGCGCTTCATGCACGAAGGGCTGGCCGAGGGCAGCGTGCTCACCATCGAGCCGCCGAAGAACGACTTTCCGCTGCACACCGGCCCGGGCGGCACGGTGCTGGTGGCGGGTGGCATCGGCGTGACGCCGCTGGCGTCGATGGCCGCGCGCCGCCGCGCCGAAGGCGCCGCCGTGCGCATGCACTACGCCGGCCGCAGCCGCGACCTCATGGCCTTCCTGCCCGAGCTGCAGGCGCTGCTGGGCGACGACCTGCGCGTGCACGCCGACGCCGAGGCCGGTGCGCCGTTGGACATCGACGCGCTGCTCGACGCCGTGCCCGCCGGCGACCGCCTCTACGTGTGCGGCCCCAAGGTCATGCTCGACGCCGTGCTCGCGCGCACACAGGGCCGCGGCTGGGAACACGACCGCGTGCATTTCGAACTCTTCACCGAACCCGTCGTGGAGGAGGGCGACCAGCCCTTCGAGGTGGAACTCGCCCAGTCGGGCCAGCGCTTCACCGTGCCGGTCGGCCAGAGCATCCTCGACTGCCTCATCGAACACGGCTGCGACCCGATGTTCGATTGCAAGCGCGGCGAATGCGGCGTGTGCGCCGTGCCCGTGATCGAGGGCGAGATCGACCACCGCGACTACGTGCTCACCGCCCGCGAGAAGGCGGAAGGCACCGTCATGCAGATCTGCATCTCGCGCGCCAAGGGAGCGCGCCTGGTGCTCGACCTCTGAGAAAAGCCAGCCAGGAAGGAGCCAGGAGAACCATGCCTTCGTACCGAGACAACCCCGATGCCGTTCGCGCGCTCGTGCAGAACGACCGCGTGCACCGCGACCTGTACACCAGCCAGGAGCTTTTCGAGCTGGAGCAGGAGCACTTCTTCGCCAACACCTGGAACTACGTCGGCCACGAGAGCCAGCTGCCGAAGTCGGGCGACTGGATCACCAACGAGATCGCGGGCCGTCCACTGATCGTCGTGCGCCACAGCGACGGCAGCGTGCGCGTCATGATGAACCGCTGCGCCCACAAGGGCTCGCGCCTGGTGAACGGGCCCTGCGGCAACACCGGCAAGTTCTTTCGCTGCCCGTACCACGCCTGGACCTTCAAGACCGACGGCGCGCCGCTGGCCATTCCGCTGAAGACCGGCTACGAGCACACGCAACTCCACGAATGCGAGTCGGGCAAGGGCCTCACGCCGGTGAAGCACGTGCGCAGCCATCGTGGCTTCATCTTCGTGAAGATCAACGATGCGGGCCCCGACTTCGACGCGTACTTCGGCGATTCGCTCAGCTCCATCGACAACATGGCCGACCGCTCGCCCGAGGGCGAACTCGAAATCGCCGGCGGCTGCCTGCGCTTCATGCACCAGTGCAACTGGAAGATGTTCGTCGAGAACCTCAACGACACCATGCACCCGATGGTGGCGCACGAGTCGTCGGCCGGCACCGCCAAGCGCATGTGGGCCGACAAGCCGGAAGACGAACCCAAGCCCATGGCCGTGGAGCAGTTCGTGCCCTTCATGTCCGACTACAAGTTCTTCGAGGACATGGGCATCCGCACGTACGACCACGGCCACAGCTTCACGGGCGTGCACTTCAGCATCCACAGCAAGTACAAGGCGATCCCCGAGTACGACGACGCCATGAAGGCGCGCTACGGCGAAGAGAAGACGGCGCAGATTTTGGGCATGGCGCGGCACAACACCGTGTACTACCCGAACCTCACGATCAAGGGCGCGATCCAGGCGATCCGCGTGGTCAAGCCGATCTCGGCCGACAAGACCCTCATCGAGAGCTGGACCTTCCGCCTCAAGGGCGCGCCGCCCGAGCTGCTGCAGCGCACCACCATGTACAACCGCCTCATCAACTCGCCGTTCTCGGTGGTGGGCCACGACGACCTGCAGGCCTACCGCGGCATGCAGGCCGGCCTGCACGCCAGCGGCAACGAGTGGGTGAGCCTGCACCGCGACTACGACGCCTCGGAACTGAAGGGCGGCGAGATCACCACGGGCGGCACCAACGAGCTGCCCATGCGCAACCAATATCGAAGCTGGGTGCAGCGCATGACGGAGACGATGTAATGGCTGCCGCCGATATCACCCGCCAGGACCTCGTCGACTTCGTCGTCAACGAAGCGCGCCTGCTCGACACCCGCCGCTACGAGGCGTGGAACGCGCTCTTCACCGACGACGCGTTCTACTGGATTCCGCTCGTGCCCGAGCAGGAAGACGGCCTGAACCACACCTCGCACCTGTACGAGGACAAGCTGTTGCGCGAGCTGCGCATCGAGCGCCTGAAGAGCCCGCGCGCGTTCTCGCAGCAGCCGCAAAGCCGCTGCCACCACCTGCTGCAGGTGCCCGTGGTCGAGACCTTCGACACCGAGGCCCGCCGCTTCGTGGCGCGCACCGAGTTCCACTACACCGAGTCGCAGGGCGACGAGCTGCAGTTCTACGTCGGCACCTTCTTCCATCACCTCACGGTGCAGGACGGCGCGCTGCGCATGACGCTCAAGCGCGTCGACCTGCTCAACTGCGACGCGGCGCTTCCGGCCGTGCAGCTCTTCATCTGAGGACGCGATGACCCACGCCACCGTCCACCAGGTGTTCGCCGCCACGGCCGCGCGCACCCCGCAGGCCGAATTCCTCTTCACCGAATCGGTGACCGCCGCCGCCTACGGCATCGCCGCCGGCGCCATCCGCTGGGGCGAGGCCGCCGCAGAAATCGAGCGGCTGCGCACCGCCTACGCACGGGCCGGCTACGGCCACGGCCACCGCGTCGGCCTGCTGCTGGAGAACCGGCCCGCCTTCATCTTCCATTGGCTCGCGCTGAACGCGCTGGGCGCGAGCGTGGTGCCGATCAACGCCGAGATGCGCTCGGCCGAGCTGGTCTACCTCATCGGCCACAGCGAGATCGGCCTGGCTGTCACGCTGCCCGAGCGCGCCGCCGATCTGCAGGCCGCCGCCGCGCAGGCCGGCGTGGCCTTCGAGACCATGGGCCCCGACGATGCCGTGCCGCCCGCGAAGACCGCCGCGCCGCGCGCCGGCGAGCCCATCGGCACCGACACCGAATGCGGCCTGCTCTACACCTCGGGCACCACGGGCCGGCCCAAGGGCTGCATCCTGAGCAACGCGTACTTCCTGCGTGCCGGCGAGTGGTATGCCGCGCTCGACGGCGTGTGCAGCATCCGCCCCGACGCCGAGCGCGTGATCACGCCGCTGCCGCTCAACCACATGAACGCGATGGCGTTCTCGACCATGGTGGTGCTCATTGCAGGCGGCTGCCTCGTGCAGCTCGACCGCTTCCACCCGAAGAGCTGGCTGGTCAGCGCGAAGGAAAGCGGCGCGACCATCGTCCACTACCTGGGCGTGATGCCCGCGATGCTGCTGTCGGCCCCCGCGTCGGCGGCCGACCGCGACCACGCGATCCGCTGGGGCTTCGGCGCCGGTGTCGACCGCAAGAACCACGCGCCCTTCGAGGAACGCTTCGGCTTCCCGCTGGTCGAGGCCTGGGCCATGACCGAGACCGGCGCCGCCGCCTGCATCATGGCCAACCGCGAGCCGCGCCTCGTGGGCACCAGCTGCTTCGGCCGGCAGGAAGACTTCGTCGAGATCCGCCTCATGGGCGAGGACGGCAGCGACGTGGGCACCGACATGCCCGGCGAACTGCTGGTGCGCTCGGCCGGCGCCGACCCGCGCCGTTATTTCTTCTCCGGCTATCTGAAGGACGAAGAGGCCACGCGCGAGGCCTGGGCCGACGGCTGGTTCCACACCGGCGACCTCGTGCGCCGCGATGCCGACGGCAACTTCTTCTTCGTCGATCGCAAGAAGAACGTGATCCGCCGCAGCGGCGAGAACATCTCGGCCGTCGAGGTCGAGAGCGTGCTCAACCAGCACCCGGCCGTGAAGACCTCGGCCGTGGCCGCCACGCCCGATGCGGTGCGCGGCGACGAGGTGCTGGCGTGCATCGTGCTGCGCGACGGCAGCGATGCGTCGCAGCGCGAAGCGGTCGCGGCCAGCATCGTCCAGCATGCGCTGGCGCAGCTGGCGTACTACAAGGCGCCGGGCTACGTGGCCTTCGTCGACGCGCTGCCGCTCACGCCCTCGCAGAAGATCCAGCGCGGCCAGCTGCGCGAGATGGCGCAGTCGCTGCCGGGCCAGGGCCATTGCATCGACACGCGCTCCATGAAAAAGAGGCAGGCATGACCAAGCGCAACCGGCTTTCCTACGAAGGCGTCGCGGTCGCGGTGCCCGTCACCGTGCCCTACGTGCGCTACTCCACGCGCACCGCGCACTGGTTCGTCGGCCAGGCCATCGACGCGCTGGTGCAGGCCAGCGGCGTGGCCAAGGAACAGATCGACGGCCTGTGCCTGAGCAGCTTCTCGCTCGCGCCCGACACGGCCGTGGGCGTCACGCAGCACCTGGGCCTGTCGCCGCGCTGGCTCGACCACATGCCCACCGGCGGTGCCTCGGGCGTGATGTGCCTGCGCCGCGCGGCGCGCGCCGTGCAGGCGGGCGATGCCGACATCGTCGCCTGCGTGGGCGCCGACACCAACCACGTCGACTCCTTCCGACAGACGCTGGGCAGCTTCAGCAACTTCGCGCGCGATGCGAGCTACCCCTACGGCTCGGGCGGCCCGAACTCGATCTTCGCGTTCATCACCGCCAACTACATGCGCACCTACGGCGCCACGCGCGAAGACTTCGGGCGCATCTGCGTGGACCAGCGCACCAACGCGCTGGGCAACCCCAACGCCATGTTCAAGAAGGGCCTCACGCTCGACGAGTACATGGCCGCGCGACCCATCTCCGACCCGATCCACCTGTTCGACTGCGTGATGCCCTGCGCGGGCGCTGATGCCTTCCTCGTGATGAGCGAGGAGCGCGCGCGCGACCTGGGCCTGGCGCACGTCGTGATCCGCGGCGCCATCGAGCGCCACAACGCCTACGCCGAAGACCCGGTGATGGTGCAGGGCGGCTGGCGCAAGGACCGCGACGACCTCTACGCGCAGGCCGGCGTGCAGCCCGCCGCACTCGACTTCGTGCAGACCTACGACGACTACCCCGTCATCGTGATGATGCAGTTCGAAGACCTGGGGTTCTGCGAGAAGGGCGAGGGCTCGGCCTTCGTGCAGGCCAACACCATGACCTTCGACGGCAGCTTTCCGAACAACACCAGCGGCGGCCAGCTCTCGGCCGGGCAGGCCGGTGCGGCGGGCGGCTTCCTCGGCATGGTCGAGGCGATCCGACAACTGACCGACCAGGCCGGCGCGCGCGCCGTGCCCAACGCCCAGCTGGGCCTTGTCGCCGGCTTCGGCATGGTGACCTACGACCGCTGCCTCTGTACGGGCGCGGTCATCCTGGGGAGACCCGCATGACGATGCCGATGATGCGCCCCCCGCGCAAGAACCCGGTGCTGCGCACCCGGCAGATGAACCTGCCGCCCGGCGCGCGTGGCCGCGTGGCGCTCGGCCTCACGGCCGCCGCCGCCGAAGGCCGCTTCGAGCTGCAGACCTGCGAAGACTGCGGCACGGTGCAGTACCCGCCGCGCGAGGTCTGCCACAAGTGCCTGTCGGCCGCGCTGCGCTGGCGCCAGCAGAGCGGCGAGGGCGCGCTGCTCGGCAGCACCACGCTGCACCACAGCAACGACCTGTTCTTTCGCGAGCGGCTGCCCTGGCGGCTGGGCCTGGTGCACCTGGATGCCGGCCCCACGCTCATGGTCCACCTGCACGGCGAGGTCGGCGATGCGCCCACGCGCGTGCGTGTCGGCGCCCGGCTCGACCGCGCCGGCCAGGCCGTCCTCATTGCTTTTCCGACTGAAGGGAGTCCCCACATGGCCGACGACAAGATGCTGCGCGAAATGACCAGCGACCCGAAGTTCCGCAAGGTGCTGGTGACCGACGGCAAGACCGAGACGGGCCAGGCCCTCGTGCGTGCGCTGGTGAAGGCCGGCGCCGACATCGTCTGGGTCGGCCATGCCGAACCCTGGAAGAAGATGGGCGACGGGCTCGATGACATCTCGGCGCTGCCGCAGGTCACGCTGGTGCCGCTGGACCTCACCAACGGCCGCCAGGTGACCGAGCTGGCCGGTTCCATCGGCGGCAAGGTCGACATCGTGATCAACAACGCCGAGGTGCACCGCACCTTCGGCATCGGTGCGCGCCGCGGCACCGACGTGGCCAAGGCCGAGATGGACATCAACTACTTCGGCCTGCTGCGCCTGGCGCAGGAGTTCGGCCCCGCGCTCAAGGGCCGCTCGGCCGACGGCGCCACGGGCGCGACGGCGTGGGTCAACCTGCTGTCGATCTACGCGCTGAGCAATTTCCCGCCGCACGGCACCTTCAGCGCCTCGAAGGCCGCGGCGCATTCGCTGGCGCAGTGCCTGCGCGCCGAGATGCGGCCCGCCGGCATCCGCGTGATCAACGTGTTCCCCGGCCCCATCGACGACGAATGGAACCAGCACACGCCGCCGCCCAAGCTGGCACCCACCACGTTGGCCAGCGCCATCGTGAAGGCACTGCGCGACGGCGTGGAAGACGTGTACCCCGGCGACGTGGCGCAGGAGTGGCTGGAGCGCTGGCGCGACAACCCCAAGGTGCTCGAACGCGAACTGGCCGCTGGCGGCTGAGCAGAGGAATCACACGATGACCACGACCACCAACGAACTGATGTCCGCCGCCGAAGTCCTCGGCAGCCTCGTGACCGCCATGGCCAGCGGCCGCATCCGCGTGATCGACCTCACGCAGACGCTCACGCCCGAGTTTCCGCAGATCGCGCTGCCGCCCGAGATGGGCCAATGCTGGCCCTTCCGCATCGAGGAAGTGTCCAAGTACGACGAGCGCGGCCCGGGCTGGTACTGGAACAACTTCTCCTGCGGCGAGCACACCGGCACGCACTTCGACGCGCCGATCCACTGGATCTCGGGCCGCGACCTGCCGAACAACTCGGTCGACACCATTCCCGTGCAGCACTTCGTGGCGCCGGCCTGCGTGATCGACTGCTCGCCGCAGGTGAAGGACGACCCCGACTACCTGCTGACCCTCGAGGACATCGAAGCCTACGAAGCCGCGCACGGCCGCATTCCCAAGGGCGCGTGGGTGCTCATGCGCACCGACTGGTCCAAGCGCGCCGACCCCGAGGCGTACCAGAACTTCGACGAGACCGGCCAGCACACGCCCGGCCCGAGCACCGAGGCCGTGCGCTTCCTGGTCGAGCAACGCGACGTGCTGGGCTTCGGCTCCGAAGCCATCGGGACCGACGCGGGGCAGGGCTACCACCTGCGCCCGCCGTACCCCTGCCACTACTACATGCACGGCGCGGGCCGCTACGGCCTGCAGTGCCTGAGCAACCTCGACCTGCTGCCAGCATCGGGCGCGGTGCTGATCTGCCCGCCGCTGAAGATCGAGAAGGGCAGCGGCAGCCCGCTGCGCGTGCTGGCCCTGGTGGGAGCCACGGCATGAGCGCCGCCGCCCCCAAGGTCGCGGCCGTCACCGGCGGCAGCGCCGGCATCGGCAAGGCCATCTGCGAAGACTTGCTCGCGCAAGGCTACGAGGTGGTCTCGCTCGCGCGCCGCAAGGCCGAGATCGACCACCCCAAGATGCACAGCCTCGAGGTCGACCTGGCCGACCGCGCCGCCACCGGCCAGGCCGTGCGCGAACTGGTCGAGCGCTTCGCACCGACCACGATCGTGCACAACGCCGGCGTCATCCGCGCCGCGCTGCTGCCCGAGGTGAAGCTCGACGACCTCGATGCGCTGGTCGACCTGCACCTGGGCTGTGCCATCCAGCTCGTGCAGGGCGCGCTGCCCGCGATGCGTGCGCAGCGCTTCGGCCGCGTGGTGCTGCTGTCGTCGCGCGCCGCGCTGGGCCTGGCCACGCGCACCAGCTACTCGGCCACCAAGGCCGGCATGCTGGGCATGGCGCGCACCTGGGCGCTGGAGCTCGCGGCCGACGGCATCACGGTGAACGTGGTGGCGCCGGGCCCGATCCGCACCGACATGTTCTACGACGTCGTCGAGGCCGGCAGCGAGAAGGAGCGTGCGCTCGCGGCCTCGGTGCCCGTCAAGCGCCTGGGCGAATCGGCCGACGTGGCACGCGCCGTGCGTTTCTTCGCCGCGCCCGAGAACAGCTTCGTCACCGGCCAGGTCCTCTACGTGTGCGGCGGCACCAGCGTCGGCAGCCTGGCCCTCTAGTTTCATTTCAGCGTCCGTTTCGTTCCGTTCCGTTCAAAAACATCACCTCTGGAGCATCGCCATGAAAGTCCTGAACCGAATTCGCACCCTCGCGGCTGTTGTCGCGGGCCTCGGCGCGCTGAGCGCCGCCAGCGCATGGGCCGCCGATCTCAAGGTCGGCTTCATCACCTCGCTGTCGGGGCCGGTGTCGTCGCTGGGCATTCCGTACGAAAAGGGCATGAAGGCCGCGCTCGCCTACAAGGCCGACCTGGGCGGCCGCAAGATCCAGCTGGTGCAGCTCGACGATGCGTCCGACCCCACCACGGCCGCGCGCAATGCACGCAAGATGATCGACGAGGACAAGGTCGACGTCATCATCGGCACGGCCGGTTCGCCCGGCGCGCTTGCCATTGCCGGCGTGGCGCGCGAAACCAAGACGCCGCTGATCTCCATCGCCAACGCCAACCTGCCGGGCGAGGAGGGCGCGTGGATGGTCACGCTGCCGCAGCCCGCGCCGCTCATGGTGAGCGCGGTGGTCGAGCGCATGAAGAAGTCGGGCGTGAAGACGGTCGGCTACATCGGCTTTTCCGACGCCTGGGGCGACCTGGTGTACGGCGCGCTGCAAAAGAGCGCCGAGCCGGCCGGCATCAAGATCGTGTCGAACGAGCGCTATGCGCGCGGCGACGCCTCGGTGACCGGGCAGGTGCTCAAGATCGTGGCGCTGCGCCCCGACGCGGTGATCACCGGCACCTCGGGCACGCCGGGTGCGCTGCCGTACCTCGCGCTTTCGGAGCGCGGCTACAAGGGCCAGATCTACGGCATGCACGCGCTCATCAACCCCGACTTCGTGCGCGTGGGCGGTGCCTCGGTCGAAGGCCTGCTGGCCCCCACCGGCCCGGTGATCGTGGCCGAGCAGCTGCCCGCCGACAACCCGATCCGCAAGGTGTCGATGGACTTCCGCGCGGCTTACCAGAAGGCCAACGGCGCACCGCCGACCGACGCCTTCTCGGCCTACACCTTCGATGCCTGGCTGGTGTACCTGGACGCCGCCCAGCGCGCGCTGGCCACCAAGGCCGAGCCCGGCACGCCGCAGTTCCGCCTGGCGCTGCGCGATGCCATCGTGAGCACCAAGGAGCTGGTGGGCACGCACTCGGTCTACAACTTCAAGCCCACCGAGCGCTACGGCTCGGACGACCGTTCGCGCGTCGTCGTGAAGCTCGAGAAGGGCCAGTGGAAGCTGGTGCCCTGAACGCCCTCGCGTCGATCCGATGAACGCCGCCCACCCCATGCACCCGCTGCTTCGTTCCCTGCGTCGCCGGCGCGCGACCGGCACCGTGCTGTTCGCCGCCGCGCTGCTGGCCGGCTGCGCCGCGACCGCACCCGGCAGCAGCGGAGAAGTCACCATCAAGCGCGACCGCTACGGCGTGCCGCACGTCTACGCCAGCGACACGCGCGGCCTGTTCCACGGCTTCGGCTATGCCGTTGCCGAAGACCGGCTCTACCAGCTGGAGATGGCGCGGCGCTCGGGCAACGGCAGCGTGGCCGAGGTGCTGGGGGCCGAGTTCGTCGCGACCGACAAGGCCACGCGCGCCAACATCGATCCGGTGTCGATCCGCCGCCAGATCGATGCATTGAACGCGGACGACCGCGCCATGTTCGAAGGCTACGCCGCGGGCGTCAACGCGCGCATCCGCGACGTGCTGGCCGACCGCGCCAAGCTCATGCCGCGCGAGTTCATCGACAACGGCTTCGAGCCCGCGCCCTGGACCGCCGACGACGTGGCCATGGTCTGGATCGGCCTGATCCTCAACCGCTTCTTCGCGGGCACGGCCGAGGTGGCCAACCTCTCGCTGCTCAACCAGCTCAAGGCCGCGCGCGGCGACGTCGCCGGCCTGCAGCTGTACGAGCAGCTGCGCTGGCTCGAAGACCCGACCGCGCCGACCATCGTGCCGCGCGGCACCGCGAACCGGCTGGCAAGCGCCGAGCCCGGCGACGCCGCGCTCGCGCCGGTCTCCGCGCAGGCCGCCGCCGACTTCCGCGCCACGCAGGTCGCCCGCATGGGCCTGGCCGCCACCGAAGGCATGCCGACCGCGAGCAACGCCTGGGTACTCGGCCCCTCGCGCACCAAGGAAGGCGTGGCCGTCCTGTACAACGGCCCGCAACAGGGCTTCAACAATCCGTCGTTCGTGCACGGCATCGGCCTGCACGGCGCGGGCTACGACCTCACGGGCCTCACGCCCATCGGCTTGCTGCCGGTGCTGTTCGGCACCAACGGCACCATCGCCTGGGGTTCGACGGTGGGCTCGCTCGACACCAACGACATCTACCAGGAAGAACTGAACCCGGCCAACCGCCACGAATACAAGTACGACGGCGCCTACCGCCCGATGACCCGGCGCACCGACGTCATCCGCGTGAAGGGCGCCGCGCCGCAGAGCGTGGACATCTACGCCACGGTGCACGGCTTCGTGCAGAGCTGGGACGCGGACAACGCCCGCGCCTACACCGCCCGCAGCACCTGGCAGGGCCGCGAGGTCGAGACCATGCTCGGCTGGGCGCGTGCCGCACGGGCGCGTGACTGGTCGGGCTTTCTTGCGCAGGGCGAGCGCGTGGCCGCGTCCATCACCTGGTTCTATGCCGACGTGGCGGGCAACATCGGCGCCGTGGGCCTGGGCCGCATGCCGCGCCGCCCGGCCACGCAGGACATCCGCTTTCCCGCACGCGGCGACGGCAGCATGGAGTGGCAGGGCAGCCTGCCGTTCAGCGCCAACCCGCGTGCCTACAACCCCGCGCAGGGCTACCTCGCGAGCTGGAACAACCAGATCGCCGAAGGCCTGCGCGCGGACGGCGCGAACTTCTCGCACGTCGACCGCGTCGCCGAAATCCATGCGCAGCTGCAGGGCACGGCGAAGCTGGGCGCCGACGAGGTCTGGCGCGTGAGCCAGGGCGCGGCATTGGCCGACCTGAACGCGCGCTACTTCGTGCCCCTCATCGTCGACGCGGCCAAGGGCCTGCCGGCCGGTGACCCCGTGCGCCGCGCGGCCGACCTGCTCGCCAACTGGGACCTGAAGAACCGCGTCGCCCCGGGCGGCGAGGTGTACGACAACCGCGCCACCACCGTGCTGCGCGCCTGGCTGGGCGCGATGTCGCGGCGCCTGCTGGCCGACGACCTGCCGCCGGCCGTGTTCGCGACCTACGCCAACCTCGGCTATCCCACGCTCACGCCGCGCGGCTCGCCGGGCAGCGCCCAGCCCGCGGCCGTGGCCAAGCTGCTGTGGAACGCGCTGAGCGGCCCGGCCTCGGGCGTGCCGCAGCGCCACGACTTCTTCAACGGGCAGGACCCGCGCACGATGGTGCGCGCCGCGCTGACCGATGCGGTGGGCGAGCTGCGCACCCGCCTCGGGCCCGACATGGCCGCGTGGACCACGCCCGTGGTGCGGCATCGCTTCTCGCGCATCAACGCCATCGGCGTGCCATGGGCCGGCGCGGGCGACGAGCCCGAGGTCAGCCCCTACATGAACCGCGGCACGCTCAACTACCGCGTCGTGCTGCGCCCGGGCGCGCTCGACATGTGCTCGGTCGCGGCGCCGGGGCAGAGCGGTTTCGTGAGCCCGGCCGGCGTGCGCGACCGCCACTACGCCGACCAGCTGGCGCTGTTCGAGCGCTTCGAATGCAAGCCGGAGCGGCTCACGCCCGCGCAGGTCGACGCCGACCTCGAATCGCGCCGCACCTTGCGCTACTGACCGTCCCTCGTCCCCATTCCAACCCCCGAAGAGGAAGCTCCCATGAAGAAAATCTCCCGCCTTGGCCTCGCGCTGCTGGCCGCCTTCACCGCCGTCGGTGCGGCGGCGGCAGACCTCAAGATCGGCTTCATCAGCTCGCTCTCGGGGCCGGTCGCGGCGCTGGGCGTGCCCTACGAGAAGGGCATCCGCGCGGCCATCGCCGAGCGGCCCGAGATCGGCGGGCGCAAGGTGCAGCTCATCGTGCTCGACGATGCGTCCGACCCGACCACCGCCGGGCGCAACGCGCGCAAGCTGGTGACGGAAGACAAGGTCGACGTGCTCATCGGCACCTCGGGCGTGCCGGGCGCGATGGCCATCGCCTCGGTGGCGCGCGAGCTCAACACGCCGCTCATCTCGCCCACGCCCGTGACCATCCCGGGCGCGGACGGCGCATGGACCGTCACCGTGTCGCAGCCGTTCCCGCTCATGGTGGCGGGCGTGGTCGAGCGCATGCAGAAGTCGGGCGTGAAGACGGTGGCCTTCATCGGTTTTTCGGACGCGCTGGGCGACCTGGCCTACGACTCGCTCGTGAAGAGCGCCGCCACCGCCGGCATCAAGGTGGTGGCCAACGAGCGCTATGCGCGCAGCGATTCGTCGGTGGCCGGGCAGATCCTGAAGATCGTCGCGGCGCGGCCCGACGCGGTGTTCGCGGGCAACTCCGGCACGCCGGGCGCGCTGCCCTACCTGGCACTGGCCGAGCGCGGCTACAAGGGCAAGATCTACGGCACGCACGGCCTCATCAACGCCGACTTCGTGCGCGTGGGCGGCACGGCCATCGACGGCCTGCAGGTGCCCAGCGGCCCGGTGCTGGTGGCCGACCAGCTGCCCGACAGCAACCCCATCAAGAAGGTCGCGATGGGCTTTCGCGCTGCGTACCAGAAGGCGAACGGCGCGGTGCCCACCGATGCGTTCTCGTCGTACACCTACGACGCCTACCTGCTGCTGGCCGATGCGGCCTCGCGCACCAAGGGCGAGCCCGGCACGCCGCAGTACCGCACGGCGCTGCGCGATGCCATCGTGGGCACGAAGGAGCTGGTGGGCACGCACGGCATCTACACCTTCAAGCCCGACGACCGCTACGGCTCGGACCAGCGCGGCGTCGTGATCGTGCAGATGAACAAGGGCCAGTGGAAGCTGGTCCCCTGACCTCGGTTTAACCGAAGCCCACCGCCATGACCGCCTACCGCAACCGCCCCGATCTCGTCGCGGCGCTGGTCCGCGACGACCGGGTGCACCGCGACCTGTACCTCAGCGACGAATTGTTCGCGCTGGAGCAGGAGCGCCTGTTCGCCCGCACCTGGGTCTTCCTGGGCCATGCCAGCCAGGTGCCGGCGGCGGGCGACTTCGTCACGCAGGAGATCGCGGGCCGCCCGCTGCTCATGGTGCGCCAGCCCGACGGCGCGGTGCACGTCATGTACAACCGCTGCGCCCACAAGGGCACGCAGCTCGTGACCGACGAGAGCGGCAACACCGGCCGCTTCTTTCGCTGCCCGTACCACGCGTGGACCTACAAGCTGGACGGCGCGCCGCTGGGCCTGCCGCTGAAGAACGGCTACGAGGGAACCCAGCTCAAGGCCTGCGAGTCGGGGCAGGGGCTGTCGGTGGTGAAGCACGTGAAGGTGTACCGCGACTTCGTGTTCGTGCGCCTGTCCGACACCGGCCCGTCGTTCGAGGACTACTTCGGCGACGTGCTCGGCGCCCTCGACAACATGGTCGACCGCTCGCCTGAGGGCAAGCTCACCGTGGGCGGTGGCGTGCTGCGCAACATCGTCCATTGCAACTGGAAGATGTACCTGGAGAACATCAACGACACGGTGCACCCGATGTCGACGCACGAGTCGGCCACCAAGGCGGCCGAGGCGCTGTGGGAAGGGCATGCGCCCACCGACCCCAAGCCGATGGCGATGGAGCAGATCCTGCCCTTCGGCTCGGGCTACGAGTTCTTCGACCAGATGGGCGGGCGCGTGTTCGCCAACGGCCACAGCGTGCTGGGCGTGAACTTCAGCATCCATTCCAACTACGCGCAGCTGCCCGAGTACGAAGCCGCGATGCAGGCCGCGCACGGCGTGGAGCGCGCCGCCGACATCCTGCAGCGCTCGCCGCAGAACTCGGTGCTGTACCCGAGCCTGTCGGTCAAGGGCTCGCCGCAGGCCATCCGCGTGATCCGCCCGCTGGCGGCCGACCGCACGCTCATCGAGGCCTGGAGCTTCCGCGCGGCCGGTGCGCCCGCGCTGCTGTTCGAGCGCGCCATGAGCTACAACCGGCTCGTGTTCTCGCCCATGTCGGTGGTGGCGCACGACGACGTGCACCTGTTCGAGAGCATCCAGAAGGGCCTGCGCGCCGGCGGCAACGAGTGGATCAGCCTGCACCGCAACCACGACCCGGCCGAGACGCAGCAGGCCACGGTGACCACCAACGGCACCAACGAGCTGCTCATGCGCAACCAGTTCCGGGCCTGGGCCCGCGCCATGACGCCGGAGGTGGCGGCATGAACGACCCGCGTGACTTCATCGCCCACGAAGCAGCCCTGCTCGACGCGCGCCGCTTCGACGACTGGCAGGCCCTGTTCGCCGACGACGGCCACTACTGGGTGCCGCTGCTCGGCGCGGCGCAGGCCGATCCGTTCTCGCACAACTCGCTGGCCTACGAAGACCGGCTGCTGCTGCAGCTGCGCGTGGAGCGGCTGAAGAACCCGCGCGCGCATTCGCAGCACCCGGCCAGCCACAGCCAGCATGTGCTGCAGCCTTCGCACATCGAGGAAGAGGGCGCCGACGACGTGCGCCTGCGCACGCCCTTTCTCTACATCGAGGCGCGCGGCGACGACCAGATCCTGCTGAGCGGCACCGCCCGCCACCACCTCATTCGCACCCCCACGGGCTGGTCCATCCGCGAGAAGCGCATCGACCTGCTCAATGCCACGCGCGCCTTGCCCGCGATCCAGTTGTTCATCTGAGTTTCTGTTCCTTCCATCCTTCCTCACTGGAGCTACGACATGAAGAACCTGATGCAGACCTTGACGCGCGGTGCCCTCGCCGCGGCGCTGACCGCCTGTGGTGTGGCGAGCGCACTGGCGGCCGACCTCAAGGTCGGACTCAGCGTGTCGCTGTCGGGGCCCAACTCCTCGCTGGGCGTGCCGTACGCCAAGGGCATGCAGGCCGCGCTGGCCTACAAGGGCGAGGTCAACGGCCGCAAGATCCAGCTCGTGGTTCTCGACGACGGCTCCGACCCGACCACGGCCGGGCGCAACGCGCGCAAGCTCATCGAGGACGAAAAGGTCGACGTGCTCATGGGCACCTCGGGCGTGCCGTCGGCCATCGCGATGGCGCAGGTGGGCAAGGAGGCCAAGACGCCCATGATCGGCCTCACGCCCATCCTGCTCGACCCCAACGAGAACCCGTGGGTGATGACGGTGGCGCAGCCCACGCAGCTCATGATCGACGCGGTGGTCGAGCGCATGAAGCGCAACAACGTCAAGACGGTGGGCTACATCGGCTTTTCCGACGCCTGGGGCGACCTGGTGTACGAGGCCCTCAACAAGGCCGCGCCCGCCGTCGGCATCAAGGTGGTGAGCAACGAGCGCTACGCGCGCGCCGACGCCTCGGTGACGGGCCAGGTGCTGAAGATCGTGGCGCTGCGCCCCGACGCGGTGATGACCGGCGGCGCCGGCACGCCGGGCGCGCTGCCGTTCCTGGCGCTGCAGGAGCGCGGCTTCAAGGGCGGCGTGTACGGCCAGCACGGCCTGATCAACCCCGACTTCGTGCGCGTGGTCGGCGCGGCCGGCCAGAACGCGCTGATGCCCACGGGCCCGGTGATCGTCGCCGAGCAGCTGCCGGCCGACTACCCGACCAAGAAGATCGCGACCGACTTCCGCGCCGTGTTCCAGAAGGTCAACAACGCACCCACCAGCGATGCCTTCTCGGCCTACTCGTTCGACGGCTGGCTGGTGTTCGCCGACGCCGCCTCGCGCGCCATGAAGAAGGCCGAGCCGGGCACGCCCGAGTTCCGCGTGGCGCTACGCGACGCCATCTTCAGCACCAAGGAAGTGGTCGGCACGCACGGCGTCTACACCTTCAAGCCCGGCAGCCTGTACGGCGTGGACGAGCGCGCCCGCGTGATCGTCAAGCTCGACAACGGCCAATGGAAGCTCGCCCCTTGAATCTCCCGTTTTTCTTCACGACAACGACAACGATGACTCCGACAGAGGTTTTTCTATGAACTGGGACGTGGCATTGATCCTCGTCACCGACGGCCTGGCCAACGGTGCCGTCTATCTGCTGGCCGGGCTCGGGCTGGTGCTGATCTTCTCGGTCACGCGGGTGGTGTTCGTGCCGTTCGGCGACATCGCGGCCTTTGCCGCGCTGTCGCTGGCGGCCTTCGAAACCGGCCGCGTGCCGCCGACCATCGGCATGGTCGCGGTGCTGGCCGCGCTGGCGCTGGCCACCGAGGTTGGCAGCCTGCTGCGGCGCGGCGAGGCCGCGCGCATTCCCAAGGCGGTGCTGACCTGGGGCGTGCTGCCGGCCATTCCGTGCGTGCTCGCCTGGCTGGCGGCGCGGCCCGGCGTGCCGGTGGCGGTGCACATCGCGGTGGCCGTGCTGCTGGTGGTGCCCATCGCGCCGCTGCTGGCGCGCGTGGTGTTCCAGCCGATCGCCGATGCCTCGGTGCTGGTGCTGCTGATCGTGTCGCTGGCGCTGCACTTTCTGCTCTCGGGCCTGGGCCTGCTGTTCTTCGGGCCCGAGGGCTCGCGCACCACGCCGCTCACGAGCGCGGTGTTTACGCTGGGCGACGGCTTCACGGTCAGCGGCCAGGTGGTGCTGATGGTGGGGGCGGCCGTGGTGCTGAGCGGGTTGTTCTTCCTGGTGTTCGAGCGCACGGTGGCCGGCAAGGCCCTGCGCGCCACGGCCGTGAACCGCGTGGGTGCGCGGCTGGTCGGCATCCGGCCGGTGCGCACGGCGCTGCTGGCCTACGGCTGCGCCTCGCTGCTCGCAGGGCTCATCGGCGTGCTGATCGCGCCGGTGACCACCATGTACTACGACTCGGGTTTCATCATCGGCCTGAAGGCCTTCGTGGCCGCGATCATCGGCGGGCTCGTGAGCTACCCGATGACGGCCATCGGCGCGCTGGCGGTCGGCGTGGTCGAGAGCTTCGCGTCGTTCTGGAGCGGCGCACTGAAAGACGTGATCGTGTTCAGCCTGCTGATCCCGGTGCTCATGCTGCGCTCCTTCATGGCGGCCCATTCGGAAGAGGAAGAAGACGAGGTGGACCAATGAACGGCAACACGAAACGCATGGCGTGGATCGCGGGCGTGATCGTCGTGCTGGCCCTGGTGCCGGCCGTGGCGGGCAGCTTCACGGTCTCGCTGCTCAACGACATCGGCATCGGCGCGCTGGTGGCGCTGGGCCTCGTGCTGCTCACCGGCGTGGGCGGCGCCACCTCGTTCGGCCAGGCGGCCTTCGTGGGCATCGCGGCCTACGCCACCGCGTGGCTCACCACCGCGCAGGGCCTGTCGCCGTGGCTGGGGCTCCTGTTCGCGCTGCTGCTCACGGGCCTGTCGGCGCTGGCCATCGGCATGCTGACCTTGCGGCTGGGCGGGCACTTCCTGCCGCTGAGCACCATCGCCTGGGGGCTGTCGATCGCGATGCTGTTCGGCAACGTCGATGCGCTCGGGCGCCACACGGGCCTGTCGAACATCCCGGCGCTGCAGATCGGCGGCTGGTCGCTGGCCGATCCGCGCGCGATGTACTACCTGATCTGGGTGGTGGTCGGGCTGGCCTGCCTGTTCAGCCACAACCTGCTCCAGTCGCGCCCCGGCCGCGCGATTCGCGGGCTGCGCGGCGGCGCCACGCTGCTGGCCAGCGTGGGGGCGGATGCGTACCGCGTGCGGCTGTCGCTGTTCGTCACGGCGGCGCTGTTCGCGGGGCTGGCGGGTTGGCTCTATGCGCACATGAACCGCTTCGTGAGCCCGTCGCCCTTCGACGTGCGCGCCAGCATCGAGTACCTGCTGATGGCCGTGGCCGGCGGGCTCGGGCAGCTGGCGGGCGCGCTGGTGGGCGCGGCACTGGTGCTGGTGCTGAAGAACGGCCTGCAGGACGTGCTGCCGATGCTCACGCAGCGCGCCGGCCAGCTGGAGGCCGTGGCCTTCGCGGCGCTGTTCATCCTGCTGCTGCACTTTGCGCGCGGCGGCGTGATGGGCCTGCTGCGGCGCTGGACGCGCCGGCGCGCCGCGCCGCAGGGCGCCTCGCGCTACACCGGCGCCCCGGTCGAGCCGCTGCCGCACCGGCAGCTGCCGGCGCGCGGCACGCAGGTGCTGTCGGTCAACGGCGCCGTGAAGCGCTTCGGCGGGCTGGTGGCGGTGAACGACGTGAGCTTCGACGTCAAGGCGGGCGAGATCATCGGCCTCATCGGACCCAACGGCGCGGGCAAGTCGACCATGTTCAACCTGCTGACATGCACGCTGCCGATGAGCGCGGGCCAGGTGCGCTTTCTCGAGCACGACATCGCCGGCATGCCGCAGCGCGCGGTGGCGCGGCTCGGGCTGGCGCGCACCTTCCAGCACGTGAAGCTGCGCCCGCACATGAGCCTGCTGGACAACGTGGCGCTGGGCGCGCACTCGCGCACGCGCTCGGGCATCCTGAAGGCGGGCCTGCGGCTCGATCGCACCGAAGAAAGCCAGATCCTGCAGGAGGCGCAGCGCCAGCTCGACCGCATCGGCCTGGGCGACCGCGCGCACGAACTCGCGGGCAGCCTGCCGCTGGGCACGCAGCGCATCCTGGAGATTGCGCGTGCACTCGCCGCCGACCCCGTGCTGCTCGTGCTCGACGAGCCCGCGGCCGGCCTGCGCCGCAAGGAAAAGATGGCCTTGGGCGACCTGCTGCGCAAGCTGCGCGAGGAGGGCGTGACCATCCTGATCGTCGAACACGACATGGACTTCGTGATGAAACTGGTGGACCGTCTGGTGGTGATGAACTTCGGCTCCAAGCTCGTGGAGGGCGTGCCGTCGGCGGTGCGTGCCGACGAGCGTGTGCAGGCGGCTTACCTGGGGAGCGTTGTATGACCGCGATGCTGGAGATTGGTGACCTGCACGTGTCGTACGGGCAGGTCGAGGCGGTGCGCGGCGTGTCGCTCGACGTGCAGCGGGGCCAGATCATCTCGGTGATCGGCCCCAACGGCGCGGGCAAGACCACGCTGCTGGCCGCGGCCATGGGCCTGCTGCCGTGCAAGGGCACGCTGCGCTTCGAAGGCGAAGACCTGCAAGGGCTCGACGTGGAGTCGCGCGTGGAGCGCGGCCTGTGCCTCGTGCCCGAGCGGCGCGAGCTGTTCGGCGAGCTCACCGTGCTCGACAACCTGCAGCTGGGCGCCTACGCCAAGCGGCTGCGCGGCGACGCGATGAAGCGGCAGCTGCAATCGGTGTACGACCGCTTCCCGCGCCTGGCCGAGCGCCGCGCGCAACGCGCCGACACGCTCTCGGGCGGCGAGCGGCAGATGCTGGCCGTGGGCCGCGCGCTCATGTCGGCGCCGCGCCTGCTGATGCTCGACGAGCCCAGCCTGGGCCTGGCGCCGCTGATCGTGCGCGACATCCTCACCATCGTGCGCAAGCTGCGCGACGACGGCGTGTCGATCCTGCTGGTGGAGCAGAACGCGCGCGCCGCGCTCGAAAGCTCGGACGAAGGCTATGTGCTGGAGACCGGCGAGATCGCGCTGTCGGGTGCTTCCGGGGACCTCGCGAGCGACCCGCGCGTGCAGGCCACCTACCTCGGCGGAGGCACGCACGATGACGAGTGACCCGCGCGCGGTGCCGCCGGCGCAACGCACGCTGCCCGCCATGCTGCAGCGGCAGGCGGCGCTGTTCGGCAGCCGACCGCTGCTGCGCGTCGCGGGCCGGCAATGGACGCATGCCGACGCGGCCGACGCGGCGGCCACGCGCGCCGGTGCGCTCGCACAGCATGGCGTGGCGCGCGGCGACCGCATCGCCGTGATGTGCGGCAACCGCATCGAGTTCCTCGACACTTTTCTCGGTGCGGGCTGGCTCGGCGCCTCGGTCGTGCCGGTCAACACGGCGTCGATGGGGCCGCAGATCGAATACTTCCTCGCGAACAGCGAGGCAAAGCTGCTGGTGATCGAGGCGGGCTTTCTCGATCGGCTGGCGACGGCCGACCTGGCCCGCACGGCGCTGCGCGAGGTGTGGGTGGTGGGTGAGGCCGAAACGCCGTGGACACCGCCCGCCGGCGTGCGCGTGTCGGCCTACCCGCCGGGCGCGCAGGCGCTGCCGCCCGCGCCGGTGCAGCCGGGCGACCCGCTCGCCATCCTCTACACCTCGGGCACCACGGGCCCGGCCAAGGGCGTGATCTGCCCGCAGGCGCAGTACTTCTGGTGGGGCGTGAACAGCGCCGAGGTGCTCGGCGTGGGCCGCGACGACGTGCTGTGCACCACGCTGCCGCTGTTTCACATCAACGCGCTCAACACCTTCGCGCAGGCCGCGCTCACCGGGGCCGAGGTGGTGTTCGAGTCGCGCTTCTCCGCTTCGGGCTTCTGGCCGGCGATGCGCGCCAACGGCGCGACCGTGGTCTACCTGCTCGGCGCGATGGTGCCGATCCTGCTGGCCCAGCCCGAAGGCGAGGGCGAGCGCAACCACCGCGTGCGCACCGGCCTCGGGCCCGGCGTGCCCGCGGCCGCGGGGCAGGCCTTCCAGGCGCGCACGGGCGTGTCGCTGCTCGAAGGCTACGGCTCGACCGAGACCAACTTCGCGATCGCCACTGCGCCCGATTCGCCGCGCGGCGGCGTCATGGGCTGGCTGCGCCCCGGCTTCCAGGCCTGCGTGGCCGACGAAGACGACGTGCCGCTGCCGCCCGGCGAGGCCGGCGAGCTGCTGCTGCGCGCCGACGAGCCGTACGCCTTTGCCAGCGGCTACTTCCACATGCCCGAGAAGACCGTCGAGGCCTGGCGCAACCTGTGGTTCCACACCGGCGACCGCGTGGTGCGCGATGCCG
Source organism: Variovorax sp. GW821-FHT09A10 (assembly GCF_059418385.1). NCBI lineage: Bacteria > Pseudomonadati > Pseudomonadota > Betaproteobacteria > Burkholderiales > Comamonadaceae > Variovorax > Variovorax sp. GW821-FHT09A10. Next base: position 5,766 of record NZ_JBWKPT010000014.1, on the reverse strand, counting down.
ACGGCGCGTTCCGCTTTGTCGACCGCATCAAGGACGCGATCCGCCGGCGCGGCGAGAACATCTCGTCCTTCGAGGTCGAGCAGGTGCTGCTGAGCCACCCCGGCGTGGCCTCGTGCGCGGTGTACCCCGTGCGCTCCGAGCTGGCCGAAGACGAGGTGATGGCTGCGCTGGTGGCGCGCGAAGGCGTGGCCATCGACCCGGCCGAACTGGCGCGCTTCTGCGAAGGCCGCCTGCCGTACTTCGCGGTGCCGCGCTACATCGACCTCTTGCCCGACCTGCCGCGCACCGAGAACGGCAAGGTGCAGAAGTTCAAGCTGCGCGAGCGCGGCGTGGGGCCGCAGACCTGGGACGGTCGGCCCGCCAAAGCCGGATGACGCACGCCACCGCGCTTCCGCTGGCAGGGCGCGTGGCCTTCGTGACCGGTGCGGGGCAGGGGCTGGGCGCGGCCATCGCGCGCGGGCTGGCGCAGGCTGGTGCGCGCGTGGCGGTGGCCGATATCGACCAAGCCAATGCCCGGGCCGTTGCCACCGAGGTGAACGGCCTCGCGCTGCCGCTCGACGTGCGCGACGAGCAGACCTTCGGCGACCGCTTCGCGCAGGCCGTGGCGCGCTTCGGCGCGGTCGATATCCTGGTCAACAACGCGGCGCGCACGCCGACCACCTCGCTGTGGGACATCACGCCCGCCGAGTGGGACGACGTGCTCGCCATCAACCTGCGTGGCAGCTTCTTCGGCTGCCGCATCGCCGGAAAGCACATGCGCGAACGTAGCGCGGGCCGCATCGTCAACCTGGCCTCGCTGGCGGGGCAACAGGTCAGCAGCGCCACCGGCGTGCACTACGCGGCCAGCAAGGCCGGCCTGCTGGCGCTGACGCGTGCCTTTGCGCAGGAACTGGCGCCGCACGGCGTGACCGTGAACGCGCTGGCCCCCGCCGCCATCGACAGCCCCGCGCTCGCTGCGCTGGCGCCCGAGCGGCAGCAGGCGCTGAAGGCCGGCATTCCGCTCGGCCGCTTCGGCCTGGCCGACGAGGTGGCCGCCGCCGTCGTCTACCTGGCCTCGCCGGCCGCCGGCTTCATGACCGGGGCGACGCTGGACCTCAACGGCGGCCGTTTCATGCGGTAGCACCACGCCGGGGCGCAAGCGGCTAAAATGATTCAGAACTAAACCATTCAGGTATGCACACAAATTCGCTCACTGGCCGTCATGCCCTCGTCACCGGTGCCGCTCGCGGCATCGGCGCAGAGATCGCCCGCACCCTCGCTGCCCAGGGGGCCGTGCTGACCTTGCTGGGCCGCGATGCGCAGGCCTTGCAGCGCGTGGCCGAGACCCTGGCGGGCAGCGGCCACGGCGTGGTGGCGGCCGACGTGGCCGACCCGCAGGCCGTGCAGTCGGCCTTTGCGCAGGCGCGCGCCGAACGCGGGGCGGTGACCGTGCTGGTCAACAACGCGGGCGCCGCCGAGAGCGCGCCGTTCCTGAAGACCTCGGTCGAGCTGTGGCAGCGCATGCTGTCGGTCAACCTCACCGGCAGCTTCCTGTGCGCGCAGGCCGCGCTGCCCGACATGCTCGACGCCGGCTGGGGCCGCATCGTCAACATCGCCAGCACGGCGGGACAGAAGGGCTACGCCTACGTGTCGGCCTACACCGCCGCCAAGCACGGCGTGATCGGCCTCACGCGCGCGCTGGCACTCGAGGTGGCGCGCAAGGGCATCACCGTGAACGCCGTGTGCCCGGGCTACACCGACACCGACATCTTGCGCAACAGCGTCGCCAACGTGGTCGGCAAGACCGGCCGCAGCGAAGCGGATGCGCTGGCCGAGTTCTCCAGCGTGAACCCGCAAAAGCGCATCGTGCAGCCCGCCGAAGTGGCCGACGCCGTGCGCTGGCTGTGCGGCGAGGGCGCCGCGTCGGTCACGGGCCAGTCGATCTCCGTTTCCGGAGGAGAAGTCACATGAGTCGCAACGATGCCTCCCACGCCGTGCTGAGCGACGCCGAAGAACTCGGCCACGAAGCCCGCGCCGGCCATGAAGACCACGCCATGCTCAAGCTGTGGCTGCGCATGCTCGCGAGCACCACGCAGATCGAGGCCGAGATCCGGCGCCGGCTGCGCGAGCGCTTCGGCATCTCGCTGGCGCGCTTCGACTACATGGCGCAGCTGTACCGCTACGAAGACGGCCTGAAGATGCGCGTGCTCTCGCGCTACCTGATGGTCACCGGCGGCAACGTCACCGGCCTGACCGACGAGCTCGAGCGCGAAGGCATGGTGGCGCGCGCGCCCAGCCCCGACGACCGCCGCGCCTGGATCGTGAGCCTCACGCCCGAAGGCCGCAACGCCTTCGAAGCCATGGCCACCGAGCACGAGCAGTGGATCCTCGAGATGTTCTCGGGCCTGGATATGAAGACCGTCAAGCAGATGCACAACCAGCTCGGGCTGCTGCGCGTGCACGTGATGCGCGGCGACGGCGCGGTCGAGGACCGCGCATGAGCGGCGAGGGCGGTGGTGTGGAGTTCCAGCGCCCGCGCCTGATCCGTTTTTCCGACTGCGACCCCGCGGGCATCGTCTTCTATCCGCAGTACTTCGTGATGCTCAACGGCCTGGTCGAAGACTGGGTGAGCGAGGGGCTCGGCGTGGGCTACCACGCACTGATCGGCGAACGCCGCGTCGGCCTGCCGACCGTGAAGCTCGACGCCGACTTTCGCGCCGTGAGCCGCATGGGCGACCAGGTGATGCTCGGCCTCTCGGTCGCGCAACTGGGCTCGCGCTCGATCGCGCTCGCGTTGCGCTGCTTCGAGCCCACCACGGGCGAGCTGCGCATGCAGGTGCGTCAGGTGTTGGTGACGACCTCGCTCGACACCCACCGCGCCATCGCCGTGCCGGACGACATGCGCGCGGCCATCCTGCGCGATGCGCCGGCGCTGGCTGCTGCCGAGCCCGCTGGCAAGGCCTGAAGGCCTGAGCAAGGCTAGGGCGCCGGCGCAGGGCCGTCGGCAGGCTCGAGCGCCTTCTTCTCCTGCGCGTGCTTCTTCAGCCAGCCGCTGAGTTCGCGCTTCCCCTTCGCATTGGCCTGGCGCCACGCCTCACGCGCGGCGGCCACGAAGCGTTCTTCCGCCGCATCGGGCGGTGCTTCTGAAGGCGCAGTGTTGTCTTCGTCGAGCCAGCCCGCGGCCACGTCGCAATGCCGCTCGATCTGCCGTGCGAGCTTGTCGCCGATGGGCCGCGCACTCTTGATCTGGCTCCACATGCTCGGAGAGATCTCGAGCTTGCGTGCGAACGCCTGGTCGAGCCCCTTGGCGGGCAGGCCCGCCGCGACGGCGTCCTCGAGAAAGCGGCGATGCAGCACAAGCGCATTGCGGCGGCGCGCGACGGTGGTATGGGGCACTGTTCAAAAACAACAACAAGACAAGAAAAGATTGTCCCGGTTGTTGACGTCGCCGTAAACACTCTTTACAGTTGCCTCCAATTCACGGCACCAGCCGTCCCTTCTTTCCAACCCCTTACAGCCGACAGCGGCAATTTTTGACCAGGAACCATCGTGAACACCGCACTGACCCTCACCAGCCATCGACCCGCCTCGGGCCGACCGCTCGTGCGCGTCGGGTTCTGCCATGGTTTCGACATGCCGTCGCCCCTGTCGTTGTCTTCGCACCTGAACACCGCGTACGCCGCCAAAGCCGCAGCCCGTCTGCGCGTGGGTGGTCAGTTCGAGGCTCATCAGGTGCCCCCGGGTGGAGGTCGCGCGTAGGCGCGCATCTCTCAAGCTCTCTCGCAAAGAGGCCCGGACACCGCAAGGTTCCGGGCCTTTTTGTTTTTGCCGCTTTCCATTTCGGGTGTGCCTTCACCCCACCGCCAGAAATTGCCGCGTCGACGGTCTGGCGGGATGTGCATGAGTTGATCACTCCTGTGCAGCGACGTTCGATGGGGCCGCGCCCAGCGCGCGGCCCGTCGCGTGAGGACACAACCGAAATGGAAGCGCGGCAGGCTTCTTTTGTTTTTCTTCCGTGTGTGGCGCAGCCTGGTAGCGCATCTGGTTTGGGACCAGAGGGTCGCAGGTTCAACTCCTGCCACACGGACCACACCCGAGCGGGACCGGGCCATGCCAACGCGTGGCCCGCCCGCGGAAACCGGCCGCAAAGATAGGGCGGCGCCGGAACCCGTCACCGGACATTTTTCAAGTCATTACTTTCTTTTTTCGTTACCGACCCAGGAGGCCCTCATGCGCAAGCGCAACTCACCGATCCGGATGATCGCCGTGCACCCGGCGCCGCTGCCGCGCAGGCACATGGTGTGGTCGCTGGCCCAGCGCTTCGGCGTGGGGCTCGGGCCGCGCTACGTGGCCGATCGCGCGTCGGCATCGCCGGGCGGTAGCGAGGCATCGCTCGACAGCCTCGACCTCGACCAGCGCGTGCGCGCGTCGGGCGAGTGGTAGCAGTTCAGCACTGCTCGTCTTCTGTTTCTTCAATGGTGCGTGTAGCTCAATGGCAGAGCCGCGGGTTGTGGTCCCGCTGACAACGGTTCGATTCCGTTCGTGCACCCCAACCGTTCACCACAAGCCATCGCCGCGAAGGGAGGCGATTCGTCATGCATTCACACGTCCTGCAACTCGACATTCAGGGCACGCCGCAAGCCTGGATCTCGCTGGAGCAGGCGGTGTTGCACTACGCCACCGGCAACGTGGCCTGGGAAGACGGCGCGCTGCCGCTGGCCACGCTGCGCGGCGGCTTCAACGTGGCGCGCGGTGTGCAGTCGCGCATCGACGTCGCGCCCATCATCGCGCTGCGCGGTGCGTCGAAGATCAACCTCTTCGACGTCGTGCCCGGCGTGACCAAGGCCAAGCTGCTGCGCCGCGACCGCCATACCTGCGCCTACTGCGCGCAGGTGTTCGCCGACCGCGACCTGCAGTGCGAACACGTCATGCCCGAGTCGCGCGGCGGCCCGTGGAGCTGGACCAACCTCGTCAGCGCCTGCGCCGTCTGCAACAACCGCAAGGCCGCGCGCACGCCCGAAGAAGCGGGCATGCCGCTGGTCTACCTGCCGTACGTGCCGAGCCGCTTCGAGAACTTCCTGCTCGAAGGCCGCAACATCCGTGCGGACGTGCACGAGTGGCTGGCCAAGCGCCTGCCGCGTGGCTCGCGGCTGCAGTAGCGCGATGCGCACAAAGAGAAAAGCCCGCTTCCGTTGGATCAACGGACAGCGGGCTTTGCCTTGTGTGGCTCGCGGTGCGCGAGCGACGCGTGTGTGAGTGAATGAAGGCGCGAGTGGCTTGCTTGTTTGTGTTCAGCGCCCCGCGCCGAAGAAGCTGTAAGCCACGGCTGTGGCTGCTGCGAGCCCGCCGAGCAAGATGAAGAGCACCTTTGTCGTACGGCGAGGGCCGCGCCGTGAACGGACCCAATGCTCCGGCCCGATCAGATCGATCGGAACCGTGGGTTTACCTATGTCGGATGCCTTTTCCATGCCAAGAAATATAGCGCAGGCGCCAAGGCAAGAAGTTACAACGGCTTTTTGGCCCCATCGCACCGTGGCCGCTTGCCGACACCAGGCAGAAACGTGTGAAATATTCCTCATGAACCAACAAATCATTCTCGAGAGCCTGGTCCGCGCCCTGGAGAGCTGGGGCCGCAACGCCTCCGCGGCCGAGCTGTGGCGCGTGCACCGCGAGGGCGGCCTGGGCGCATCGATCCGCACCGAAGGCGAGAGTGTTGATTGCCGCCGAAAATTGACCCAGCTAACGCAGTAATTTCCGTCTAAGACTGACCCACGTAAAACCCTACCC
>NZ_JBWKPT010000013.1:0-131537 GCF_059418385.1 Variovorax sp. GW821-FHT09A10 | reverse complement strand
GAAGCCTTCAGGCTCACAAAGCGGGTGGGTCAGTATTCGACGGAAATCTAGGGTCAGAGATTGGCGGAATCCAACAGGAGGACATCATCAATCTTGTTGCGGGGCGACCCGAACTGCCCGAAGAGGTTGAGCAATGGGGTGGCGAAGTGCAGGACTACTTGCGAGCTAGCTTCGATGACCTTCTATCGGATCAAAGATTCCTTGACAGCCTGGAGTGGCATCTCGCGCATGAGAGCAGTGCGGAGAAGCGCATAGCACTTGTTATCGAGCGATTGCGAAGGATGGCCGGGTTGTAGCGGCCAGTCGATTCCTTCTTTTGAATCCGATGCATCGAAGGCCTGCCGTGGCGGCCTTTGTTGCCCAGTCCTACTCGATCGTCGCCCCCGAGGCCTGCACGATCCCCTTCCACTTCTCGTAGTCGGTCTTCAGCAGCGTGCCGAACTGCTCCGGCGTCATGCTCTGCGGCTCCGCGCCCTGGGCAATGATGGCCGCCTTCATTTCGGGCGTGGCCAGCAGCTTGTTGATCGCCGCATTCAGCGTGGCGACCACGTCCTTGGGCGTGCCGGCCGGCACGAAGACGCCGTACCAGGTGCTCACGTCGAAGTCCTTGTAGCCCAGCTCGGCCACGGTGGGCGTGTCGGGCAGCGAGGTGCTGCGCTTGGCGGAGGTGACGGCCAGCGGGCGCAGCTTGCCGGCCTTGATCTGCGCCATGGCCGAGGGCACCGACGACACCATCAGGTCGACGTTGCCCGCGAGCACGTCCATCATGGCCGCGTTGGAGCCCTTGTAGGGCACGTGGCGCATCTTGATCTTGGCGGCGCCGTTGAAGATCTCGCCGGCCAGGTGGATGGTGGTGCCGTTGCCGGGCGAGCCGTAGGTGACGGTGTCGGGCGCGGCGCGCGCGGCCTTCACCACGTCGTCCAGCGTCTTGAACTTGGAGTTGGCCTGCGTGACGATCACCACGGGCGTGTAGGCCACGTGGGCCACGGCCGTGAGGTCCTTCACCGGGTTGTAGCTCAGGCTCTTGTAGAGCCAGGGCGCGACGACCATGTTGTCCTTCTGGCCCATCACGATGTCGTAGCCCGTGGGCGTGGCGCGCGCGGCCTCGGCGATGCCGATGGTGCCGCCGGCGCCCGCGCGGTTGTCGGGCACCACGGTCCAGTGGTTGGCTTCGGTGAGCTTCTGCGCGACCAGGCGCGCCAGGATGTCGGTGCCGCCGCCGGGCGGGAAGGGCACGACCATGCGGATGGGCTTGGCGGGGTAGGCGGCGGTCTGGGCGTGGGCCGGGGCGGTGGCCGCCACGGCGGTGAAGGCCAGCGCGAAGGCCAGCGGACGGAGGAAGTTCGATCGGGTCATGGGGTGCATTGTCTCGTTCTGGGGGCAGGGGGGATGCAGTCTGCCGGAAGTGCCGATGCAGGGTTTTCGCGGTTCGCGATGGCCCTCGTCTCGGCTGGCGGGGGCAGAACGCGGGGCGGTGCGTACTTTCGGACGCCTTGACACCGCCCATCGCGCGTCGAATACTCCACCAAATGGTTGAGTATTTCTGGCTCGCCCGGCGCTCGACGGCTTCCGGGCGCCCATCCTCTTTGCGGGAGGCTCCCATGCTCGGACACATCAATGCAGTGGCCAACCTGGCGGTGAAAGACCTCGCCGTGGCCCGACGCTTCTACGAAGACACGCTCGGCCTCGCGCAGGTCGATGCCGAAGGCGACGAGGTCATCGTCTACCGCAGCGGCAACACGCGGCTCAATGTCTACCGCTCGGCCTTCGCGGGCACCAACCAGGCCACGGCCGTGACCTGGTCGGTCGACGGCGACATCGAGCGCCTCGTGGCCGCGCTCAAGGCCAAGGGCGTGCGCTTCGAGCACTACGACATGCCCGGCACCACGCTCGCGGGCGACATCCACGTCATGGGCGAGATGAAGGTCGCGTGGTTCAAGGACCCGGACGGGAACATCCTGAACCTCATCAACGTCTGAGCAACCCCTGTCCATCCGGCATCCCCCGTTTGGGGGAAGCCAAGGGCGACGCGCTGCGGACAATTCCTCCTGCCATGCACCGGCCTGGCATGGAGGAGTCACCACATGCGCGCACCGCCGCCCGAGCAGTCAACGCCTGAACCACCCGCACGCCCCGAGCGCGTCGCGGTCATCGCCATCCACGGCGTGGCCGACCAGAAGGCCGGCGACACGGCCCGCGCCATCGCCTCGCTGATGCTCAACCACCCCAGCCCCGACGCCACCTACCGCCAGGCCGACTGCGACAGCCACCTGTTGCCGGTGCCGCCGCTGACCTCGATGGTGCAGCAGCGCACCGGGCATCAGGACAAGAACGAGAAGGCCGCCACCGAAGGCGCCGCCGCGCAGAAGGCCTACGTGCCGCCCGTGCGCAAGGCCATGCGGCAGTCGAAGACCTCGGACTTCAGCGCCGACGACTGGATCTCGACCGCCGAGGCCGACGACGCGGGCGTGGTGCGCGCCGCCAAGGGGCACGGGCTGCTCACGCCGCGCGAGCTGAAGAAGAGCAACCCCGACATCGCCTTCAGCGACTACCTGCTGTTCAAGTCGCAGCGCGCCGAGCCCGACCACGAGGCTTACGAGGCCACGCGCGTGCGCATGACGCGCGACGCCACCGATGCCCACGGGCAGCCGGTGCAGCAGCACATCGACGTGCACGAGATGTACTGGGCCGACCTGTCGCGCCTGCCGGGCTCGGTGGCGCGCATCGTCGCCGAGCTGTTCACCATCGTGTTCCGCCTCTCGCAGCTGGGCCGCGACGCGGTGGACCGGGCCGCCGAGGCGGCCGGCGTGAATATGAAACCCAGGCCGCCGGGCGCGCAGCCCTGGGCCTGTCTCGCGAAGCTGCAGACCGCACTCGACTGGATTTTTGCGAACCTGCTGGCCAACATCTTCCTGCAGCTGCTGCTGGTCGGGCTGGTGATCGCGGGGCTCGGCGGCCTGGCGCGGGCCGAGCCTGCGCCGGACGCGTTCTCGCTCACCGAACTGCTGCGACGTGTGCTGGCCGTGGTCGTGCCGGTGCTGGCTTTCTGGTGGTACTGCTACCAGGCGCGCAGCACTGCGTCCGCACGGATCGTGGTGGGCCTGTACGCCTGTGTGGCGGTGGTGTTCCTGTGGACCCAGGTGCCCGCGCACTGGGTGGTCGGCGTGGCCTGGGTGGCACTGCTCGTGGCGTTGGCCGACCGCGCCCTGCGCATCGCGCGCGACCGCTTTCCGGCCGCGCGCACCTGGGGGCTGGGCTTGATGGCGCTGACCGTGGCGGCGCTGCTCGTGCACGTGGCGATCAACGCCGCGGCGGCGGGCGCCACCGACGACCTGCGCCATTGGGTGCGCGCCGGCATGCGGGTGGTCGAGTACCTGCTGATGGGCGTCGTGGCCTGGTGGGTCGTGGCCGGCGTGCTGCTCATTGCCTGGCTCATCGCCGGGCAGGCCGTGCCCGACCGCAGCCCGGCGGCGCGCGCCAGCATCGCGACGGGGCGGCTGGGGCTGTTCGTGTCACTGGCGGCGTTCGTGGCACTGACGATGGTGGCGTGGGCCGTGCTGACGAACCTGGTGGAGCTGGGCGCACGGGGCGTTTCTTATGCGCCGTTCTGGTTTTCCAAGGACATGTGCTGGGGCGACGGTGCGAACTTTCTGCACGACCGCTATGAACGAAGCACGCAAACCTTCGCCTTGACGGCGGGCCTCACCCTGTCGCTGCTGGCCTATCTCGTGGCGGTGCTGGTGCCCAGCCTGTTCGCCGAGCTCAAGGTGGCCTTCGGCACGTCGCAGGGCCTGGGCCGCTGGCTCGGCGCGGGCTACCGCCGGCTCGACGGTTTCGTCACCTTCCTCACGACGGCCAGCGTGTTGGGCGCTTTTGTGGTCGCCCTGTTGCTGTTGCTCAAGCAGTGCGATGTCGACGTCGGCGCGTGGATCGACGGCGTGGTGATCGCCCTGTCGGGGGTGTCGCAGACCGGCCTCAAGCCGCTGATCTTCACCGCCGCCACGCTGGCCGCCTCCGTTTCGCTGCTCGGCGGATTTCTCACCCGCACCGTGCCGGGCCTGCGCATGCCGCTCGACGTGGCGCTGGACGTCGACGGCCACTTCCGCGAGTTTCCGCGCCGCGCCATTCCGCGCGCGCGCATCTTCTCGCGCTACGTGTCGCTGCTGGAGCATGTGGCGGCGCAGGGCTACGACCGCATCGTGATCGTGGCCCACAGCCAGGGCACGGTGATCTCCACCGAGCTGCTGCGCTACCTGCAGTTCCGCGCGGCGCAGAAGGTCGATGCGCGGGTGACCGACCTCTGGGCGGCGCTCAACAAGAGCCGGCTGCTGCTGCTCACTGCCGGCTGCCCGCTGCGCCAGCTGTATGCGGCGCGCTTTCCGCACCTCTACGGCTGGGTGACGGCGGAAGACGCGAACGGCGGCGGGCCGAGCGCGGCCCAGGTCGGCGTGGCCCGCTGGGTCAACCTGTACACGGCCGGCGACTACGTCGGGCGCTGGCTCTGGGGCGCGGACGACAAGCCCTACGAGCCGGTGACGACACCGCCGGCTTGGTGCGTCGCGGCCGAGCACGAGGCCTGCCTCGGCCTGGGCGCCCACACCCACTACTTCGACCTCGACCAGGCGTACGTGGCGCGCTGGATCGACTGGATGGTGACGGCGCGCCCATGAAAAAGCCGGCCCGCAGGCCGGCTTTTTCTTCATGCCGACAGCGCGGGCTTCAGCCGAAGTTCTTCGCTGCGAAGTCCCAGTTGGCCAGCTTGGCCAGGAAGGTTTCGACGAACTTCGGGCGCAGGTTGCGGTAGTCGATGTAGTACGCGTGCTCCCACACGTCCACCGTCAGCAGCGCGGTGTCGGCGGTGGTCAGCGGCGTGCCGGCGGCGCCAGTGTTCACGATGTCCACCGAGCCGTCGGCCTTCTTCACCAGCCAGGTCCAGCCCGAGCCGAAGTTGCCCACGGCCGACTTCACGAAGGCTTCCTTGAAGGCGTCGTAGCTGCCCCACTTGGCGTCGATGGCCTTGGCCAGCGCGCCGGTGGGGGCGCCGCCGCCTTGGGGCTTCATGCAGTTCCAGAAGAAGGTGTGGTTCCAGATCTGGGCGGCGTTGTTGTAGATGCCGCCGCTGGACTTCTTGACGATCTCTTCGAGCGTCATCGCTTCGAACTCGGTGCCCTTCTGCAGGTTGTTCAGGTTCACCACGTAGGCGTTGTGGTGCTTGCCGTGGTGGAACTCGAGCGTTTCCTTCGAGTACTCGGGGGCCAGCGCGTCGATGGCGTACGGCAGCGGGGGAAGGGTGTGTTCCATGGTGGAGTCTTTCTTTCTAGTTGGTGGATAAAAACAAGAGGGTGCCTCAGGCGCGGGCCTTGGGCACGATGCGGTAGGCGCAGCGCCGCGCGCCCGCGAGCACATGCTCGACACGGCTCACGTCGGCCTCGGGCCCCAGCACCTCGTCGAAGAGCTGCAGCTCGCTGCGGCAAAAGCCGGTGCAGGCCTGCGCCGCGGTGCAGATGGGGCAGTGGTTCTCGATGAAGAGAAAGCCGTCGCCCTCGGCCCGGTACTCGGCCATGTAGCCCTCGCGGCTGCGGATGTCCGCGAGCCGTTCGAGCCGCGTCTCGAGGTTGCGCGCGCCGCGCATGGCCTCGGTGTAGGTGGCGCGCATGGTGGCTTCGCGCGCGCCGATGAGCTGGTCCATGCCCTTTTCGCCGAACACGCTGATCACGGCACTGATCATCTGCACCGTCATCTCGGCGTGCGTGTCGGGAAAGCGCTTGTGGCCCTCGCCGGTGAGCCGCCAGATCTGGGTGGGGCGGCCGCGGCCGCTGGAGCGGCTCTCGGCGTCCACCAGCCCTTCGGTCTCGAGCTTGGACATCTGCTGGCGCACCGCCTCGACCGTCACGTGCAGCACCTTGGCGATGTCGGGGATGCCGAGCGCGCCACGGGTCTTCAGCGTGGAGAGGATGCGGTCTGCCGGCTGGTGCGGCATCCAGGTGGGCTTGGTGGCATCGGGGGCGGACATGGCAGCTTCGGTCGTGGGGGAAAACAGCGTCATTGTCAGGTGGTTGGGCCTCCCTTCGCATCCGTGGGCGCTTGCCACCCTCCGCCGAGCGCTTTGTAAAGCGCCACGAGGCTGGTGAACGAGGCGGTTTCGGCCTCGGCCACGGCATCCTGCGCGCGCAGCAGGGTGCGCTGCGCGTCGAGCACGCTCAGGTAGGGCGCGGCGCCTTCGCGGTAGCGCACCTCGGCCAGCTCGGCGGCGCGACCGCTGCGGGCGGAGGCCTCCAGCAGCCGCTGCAGGCGCAGCTGGTTCTGGCCGTAGCCGGTGAGGGCGCTTTCGACGTCCTCGATGGCCCGCAGCACGGTCTGTTCGTAGACGGCGCGCTCGCCCTCGGCACGCGCCTCGGCGCCGCGCAGGCGGGCCTTGACCGAGCCCAGCCGCAGCGCAGGCCAGCTCACGCCGGGCGTGACGCTGAAGGCGCGGCTCGACGAACTGCCCAGGTCGGCCCCGCGCAGCGCGATGAAGCCCAGGAAGCCGCCGATGTCGACGCGCGGGTACAGCTCGGCCGTGGCTGCGCCCACGTCGGCGGTGCTGGCGGCCAGGCCGCGCTCGGCGCGCAGCACGTCGGGTCGGCGGCGCAGCAGTTCGCCCAGGTCGCCGATGGGCAGGCGCTTGTCGAGCACGCGCAGCGCGTGCGGCTGCAGCATGGGCGCCAGCTCGGCCGGGCGCAGGCCCGCCAGCACGGCGACGCGGTGCGCGGCCTGGCGGCGCGTGGTCTCGAGCGCGGGCAACTGGCTCTCGGTGCTGGCCAGGTTGGCCTGCGCGCTCGCCAGGTCGCCTTCGAGGCCGCGCCCGGTGCGCACCTGCGCCTCGGTCACGCGCAGGCTCTGGCGCAGGCTGTCGAGGGTGCGCTGCGTCACGGCCAGGCGCTGCTCGGCGCCGCGCATCTCGTAGTAGTTGCGCGCCAGTTCGGCCACGGCCACGATGCGCACCTGCTCGAGGTCGGCCGCGCTGGCCTGGGCGCGCGCGGTGGCGGCTTCGTCCAGGCGCTGCAGCCGGCCGAAGAGGTCGATCTCCCAGCCGGCGTCGAAGCCGGCGCGGCTGCTCTGCGCCAGCGTGCGGGCGTCGGCCGGCACACCGTTGCCCTGCGCGATGCTGCGCGTCTTGCTGGCGCCCAGCGTCACCACGGGCAGGCGGTCGAGCTCGGCCTCGGTCTGCATCGCACGCGCTTCCAGCAGCCGCGCGTGGGCGATGCGGATGTCGTGGTTGCCGGCCAGCGCACGCTCGATGAGCGCGTCGAGTTGCGGGTCGTCGAGCTGGCGCCACCAGTCGCGCTGCACCGCGTCGGGCGCGAACAGCGCGCGCTCGGGGGCGGCGATGGCCACCGGCGCATCGTTCGGCGCGGCGTACTTCGGCCCGACCGCGCAGCCGGCCAGCACCAGCAGGCTGAGTGCGAACGGTGCGGCGTAGGAAAAGAGTCTTGTCGTCATGGTCATGCTCCCGGTGTCGTCAGGCGGGCTCGCGCGCCACGAGCGCCTCGAGTTCGGCGGCGCGCTGCGAGCGCCCCACCGTGCGGTGGTCGCGCGCCAACAACGTGTACATGGTGGGCAGCACGAACAGCGTGAACAGCGTGCCCACCAGCATGCCGACCACGATCACCAGGCCGATGCTGAAGCGGCTGTTGGCGCCCGCGCCGCTCGCGAAAAGCAGCGGCACCAGGCCCACCACCATCGCGGCCGTGGTCATCAGGATCGGGCGCAGCCGGATGCGCGCGGCCTGCTCGATGGCGGCGCGGCGCTCCAGGTTCAGGCGCTCCTGGATCTCGTTGGCGAACTCCACCATCAGGATGCCGTGCTTGCTGATGAGCCCGATGAGCGTCACCAGCCCGATCTGCGTGTAGATGTTGATGGTGGCAAAGCCCAGCGCCAGCGGCACCAGCGCGCCGCAGATCGACATCGGCACGCTGACCAGGATGATCAGCGGGTCGCGCAGGCTCTCGTATTGCGCGGCCAGCACCAGGTAGATCACCACGATCGCGAACACGAAAGCCATCACCAGCGCAGAACCCTCTTGCGTGAACTGGCGCGCGTCCGACTGCCAGTCGTAGCTGAAACCGGCCGGCAGCTTCTTGGCCTCTTCGCTGAGGAACGCCACCGCGTCGCCCATGGTCACGCCCGGCATCGGAATGGCCTGGAAGGTCGCGGCGTTGAGCTGGTTGAACTGCGTGAGCTTGTTGGGCCCCACGCTGGTCGACAGCTGCACCAGGTTGGCCAGCGGCACGGGTTGGCCGCTCGCGCTCTTCACGAAGTAGCGCGCGAGGGCCTCGGCCGTGAGCCGCTGGTCGCGCGGCGACTGCGGAATCACGTCGTACGAGCGCCCGTCCATGCCGAAGCGGTTGACGTAGTTCTCGCCCACCAGCACCGCCAGCGTGTCGCCGATGGCCTTCATGGTCACGCCCATGCTGTTGGCCTTGGCGCGGTCCACGCGCACTTCGGTCACGGGGTTGTTGAACTCCAGGTCGCTGTCGACCACGGCGAACTTGCCGCTCTCGCGCGCCGCCTTCTTCAGCGTTTCCATCGCCTCGAACACGCTGCGGTGGTCGCCCGCGCTGCGGATCACCATCTGCACCGGAAGCCCGCCGGTCGAACCGGGAAGCGACGGCAGCTGAAAGGCGAACACGCTGCTGCCCTCGACCTCGTTCATGCCGCCCTGCACGTCGCCCTGGATCTGGTCGGCGTTGCGTTGGCGATCTTTCCAGTCGGACAGCTGCACGCCGCCGATGCTGTTGGAGACGCCGTCCGAGCCGTTGATGAGCCAGCGGCCGGTGTTCTCGGGCAGCTTGGCCAGCACCTCGTCCCACTTCTGGCCGAACTTCTCGACGTAGTCGATGTTGGCGTGCTGCGGCGACTTGATGACGGTCATCACCATCGCCTGGTCTTCACCCGGCGCCAGCTCGCGCTGCGCCGCGTTGTACAGAAAGGGCAGGCTCACGAGCACGGCCGCGGCCAGCAGGCCCGTGACCCAGCGGTGGTGCAGCGACACGTCGAGCAGCCGTCCGTAGGCCGTGGCCAGCTTGTGGAAGAAGGCCTCGGCATAACGCGCCATGCGGCCCGCCGTGGCGTCCTGCGGCAGCAGGAACGAGCTCATCACCGGCGACAGCGTGAGCGCGATCACGCCAGACACCACCACCGCGCCCGCGAGCGTGAAGGCGAACTCCTTGAAGAGCGACCCCGTGAGGCCGCCCATGAGGCCGATGGGCGCGTACACCGCGGCCAGCGTGAGCGTCATCGCGATCACCGGGCCGGCCACTTCGCGTGCGCCGATCAGCGCGGCCTGCACGCGCGACTTGCCTTCCTCGATGTGGCGGTGCACGTTCTCCACCACCACGATGGCGTCGTCCACCACCAGGCCGATGGCCAGCACCATCGCCAGCAGCGTGAGCAGGTTGATGCTGAAGCCGAACAGCAGCATCAGCGCCGCCGCGCCTAGCATCGACAGCGGAATGGTCACCACCGGAATGAGCACCGCGCGCAGCGAGCCCAGGCACAGGAAGATCACCAGCACCACGATGGCGATGGCTTCGAGCAGCGTCTTCTGCACCTCGTCGATCGAGGCCTCGATGAAGCGCGCGAGCTCGAAGGGCAGCTGCACCTCCACGCCCGGCGGCAGGTTCTGCTTGATGCCGGGCAGCAGGTCGCGGATGCGCTTCACGATCACCAGCGGGTTGCCGTTGGGCGCCGCCTGCAGGCCCAGGTAGATGGCCTTGTCGCCGTCCATGGTCGCGCTGCTGTCGGCACTCGCCGCGCCCAGTTCCACCGTGGCCACGTCGCCCAGGCGCACGATGGCATCACCGTCGCGCTTGATGACCATGTCGCGGAACTCCGCCACGTTCACCAGGTCGGTGTTCACGCGGATGTTCGACACCACGTACAGGCCCTTCACCTGCCCGGGGGCGGCCTGCACGTTGTTCTGGCGCAGCGCGTCGGCCAGCTCGCCGGCCGAGATGCCGCGCGCGGCCATGCGGTTGGCGTCCAGCCACACGCGCATCGCCAGCGTCTGCCCGCCCGACACCTCGACGCCCGAGACGCCCTCGATCGACGCGAACTGCGGCTGCACCACGCGCGAGAGGTAATCGGTGAGCTGCGGCACGGGCATGGTCTTGCTCGAGAAGCCCACGTAGGCGACGGCCGTGGCCTCGCCCGACGACTTGAGGATCACCGGGTCGAAGGCCTCGGCCGGCAGCCGGTACTTCACCTGGCTGACCTGCGCCATGGCCTGCGTGAGCGCCTGGTTGGCGTCGGCGTTGAGCTTCATACGCACGCTGATCACGCTGCGGCCCAGCGTGGACGACGACGAAAGGTAGTCGACGTTCTCGATGGTCGCCACCGCCTGCGCGATGGGCTGCGTGACGAAGCCCTGCATCAGCTCCGGCGAGGCGCCGGGGTACTGCGTGGTGATGGTGAGCGTGGTGCTCTCGGTGAGCGGGTACTGGCGCACCGGCAGGTCGCCCAGCGCACGCGCGCCGAGCAGCAGGATGAGCGTGCTCACCACCAGCGCCAGCACGGGCCGGCGCACGAAGAGGTCGGTGAACTTCATGACTTCGGCTCCGTGAGGGCCAGCGTGTCCTTCGCGGCCGGGGCCACGGCGGCGCCGTTGTACAGGCGCAGCTGGCCCGAGGTGACGACCTGCTCGCCGGCCTTCAGGCCTTGCTCGACCACGACCAGGCCGTCTTGCCGCTCGCCGGTCTTCACGAACACCTGCTGCACCGAGAAGCCGTCGCCTTTTTCGCCGGCGCGCACCACGAACACCGAGTCGCCGTGCGTGCTGTAGGTGATGGCGGTTTCAGGCACCGCGATGGCGTCGGCGCGCGCGGGCAGCGCCACCTTGGCGTTGACGTACATGCCGGGCGTGAGCGCGCCGTCGGCGTTGTCGACCATGGCCTGCAGGCGCACGGTGCGCGTGTCGCTGCCGATCATGGGCTCGATGGCGCTGAGCTTGGCGGGGAACACGCGGCCCGGGTAGGCATCGACCGCGAGCGCCACCGCCTGGTTGCGCCGCAACGCCGGCAGTGCGTTCTCGGGCAGCGTGAGGTTGGCGAACAGCGTGCGCGCATCGGTGAGCGACACCAGCGCGTCGCCGGCGCGCACGAACTGGCCGAGGTTGACCTTGCGGATGCCCAGCACGCCGTCGAACGGCGCCCGGATGTGCTTCTGCTCGATGAGCGCCTGCACGCGGCGCAGCTCGCCGCTGGCCTGGTCGAAGGCGGCCTGCGCCTGTTCCATCTGCTCCTGCGTGGCGGCCTGCTGCGGCAGCAGGCGGCGCGTGCGCTCGAGCAGGGCCCTGGCATTGGCCTGCTGGGCGCGCAGCCGTTCGAGGTCACCCTGCTCGGGCGCGTCGTTCAGCTGCACCAGCAGCTGGCCTGCACGCACCTGCGCGCCCGGCGTGAACAGGATCTTCGCGACCCGTCCCTCCACCTCGGCCGGCACCTCGACCTGCCGGTTGGCCTCCAGCGTGCCGATGCCGCCGAGAAAGCGCGCCATCTCGGTCTGCCGCGCGGGGGCCACCGCCACCTTGGCCGGCGGCATGGCGCCGCCCTGTGCATGGGCCGGCTGGAACTTCGCCACGAGCCCGTAGCCCGCCGCGCCCAGCACCGCGACCGTGAGACCGGCGCCGAGCCAGGTCCTGGATTTTTTGTTCATACGCAACCTGCTTTTTTATCAAAGAAAGTGCTTTGATTATTAGATCGCGTCCGAGCGCTGTCGAGAAAGACGTGGCAATGGCCCCGATAGGGCAGGGCTATCTTTGGCGTGGCGTGCATGCGGGGTGCTCCGGGTGGTTGCGCGGGGACATCCCCGCACCCCGAAGACGGGCAGCGCGTCGCTTTTGTGACGCGGCGCCGGTGTGCAATCGCCGTACGGCCGCCGGGACATCGCTCGCGCCGCCAGACGCCGATGTACATTGCGACCTGCGCATGAACCTATTCAGCATGGCCACCAAACCCCGTAAGAAGTCCGCGGCTGTCACCGAGGACGAGGTCTTCGACATGGCCGCCGACCTGTTCCGGGCCATGGCCGCGCCCATGCGGCTGAAGATCGTGAGCCTGCTGTGCAACGGCGAGAAGAACGTGAGCGAGCTGCTCGCGCAGATCGACACCACGCAGCCCAACATGTCGCAGCACCTGAACACGCTCTACCAGGCGGGCGTGCTCGCACGACGCCGCGACGGCGTGAGCATCTACTACAGCATCGCGAACGAGACCGTGGTGGCGCTGTGCCGCAGCATCTGCGTGCAGATCGCCATCGAGCAGGAATAAGCAGAAGAGAAGAAGGCCGCCAGGCCTTCTGCGGCGGAGCCCCTCAGGGCTTCAGGTAGACGTAGCCTTCCTTCGCCTGCAGCCGCGCCACCTCGGCCACGCCCGAGGGCACCACCTTGGTTTCCATCAGCAGCTTGCCCGCGTCGATGTTGCGCGTGGTCAGCGTGTTGTTGCACACCTTGAACTCCACGCCGCGCCCGGCCAGCGCGCTCACCGGGCCGCTGAACTCGCGGCCCTTGCTGTCCTTGGCGTCGCTCAGCAGGAAGTCGATGCCGGGGCCGTGCGTGACCACCACGATCTTCGCCTTCGGGTCCGCGTTCAGGTGGTTCGTGATGTTCGCCAGGATGGCGGCGCTGCTCTCCACGCCGGTGTTGACGTGGTAGACCACCTTGGTCTCCTGCGCGCCCGCGAACGTGGCGACCATGGCGAGCAGGAAAGCGATGAATGCGTGTCTCATGGGGAAACCCTCTGGCTGTTGTCGTTGCCCGCAAAATATCATCTTCTGCTTATATTTACAGCCGGGCAAGCCCGCGGCCCTCGCCGCCCAGCCCGCAGGAGACGACCCACGATGTTCCCGTGCCGGCCCACCGCCGTTCGCGCGAAGGCGCTGTTGATGTGCGCGGCGCTCTGGCTGAGCGCCAGTGCCGCGTTCGCCGCGCCCGAGATCCGCCCGCTGCCGGTGGCGCCCGACATCTACTACGTGCAGGGCATCCCCGCGCTGGGCTCGAAGGAGAACCAGAACTTCATCTCCAACGCCGGCTTCGTCGTCACGCGCGACAGCGTCGTGATGATCGACGCGCTCGGCTCGCCCGCCGTCGCCGAGCGCATGGTGGAAGAGATCCGCAAGCTCACGCCCAAGCCGATCAGCCACGTCATCCTCACGCACTACCACGCCGACCACATCTACGGCCTGCAGGTGTTCAAGGCGCTGGGCGCGCAGATCGTGGCGCACGCGCGAGGCAAGACCTACCTCACGTCCGACACCGCACGATTGCGGCTCGAGGCCTCGCGCCAGGAACTCGCGCCGTGGATCGACGAGCGCACGCGGCTGGTGCCGGCCGACGTGTGGATCGACGGCCGCACCGAACTGACGATTGGAGGCACGCGCTTCGTGATCCAGCCCGCCGGCCCCGCGCACACGCCCGAAGACCTGGCCATCTTCCTGCCGCAGCAGAAGGTGCTGTTCACCGGCGACATCGTGTTCCGCAACCGCACGCCCTACGT
The DNA here is from genome assembly GCF_059418385.1 of Variovorax sp. GW821-FHT09A10. Taxonomy (NCBI): domain Bacteria; kingdom Pseudomonadati; phylum Pseudomonadota; class Betaproteobacteria; order Burkholderiales; family Comamonadaceae; genus Variovorax; species Variovorax sp. GW821-FHT09A10. Next base: position 118,008 of record NZ_JBWKPT010000013.1, on the reverse strand, counting down.
GGGCTCGGCCGACAGCCGGCACTGGATCGCGTCGCTCGACGCGCTGCTCGCACTCGATGCGCGCACCATCGTGCCGGGCCACGGCCCCGCGTCGGACGACCCGGCGCAAGACCTGCGGCAGACGCGCGACTACCTCGTCTTCCTGCGCGGCGCGATGCAGAAGGCCGCCACCGAGATGACACCCTTCGACGAGGCCTACGCCGCCACCGACTGGTCGCGCTTCGAGGCCTGGCCGCTGTTCAAGGTGGCCAACCGCATGAACGCCTACAACACCTACCTGCTGCTGGAGCAGGAGGCGCGATGAGCGGCGACCGCACGCGCCGGCAGCTCGTCGCGGGTCTCGCTGCGTGGTGCGTGGCGCCGATGGCCGTGCATGCGGCCGATGTGCTGTTGCCCGCGCCTGCCTCGCTGGCCGGCGCGCTCGCGGCGGCGCTGGCCCGCGCGCAACCGCTGGTCGTCATGGCCAGCCTGCAGGGCTGTCCCTTCTGCAAGATCGTGCGCGAGCACTACCTCATGCCCGAACTCGCTGCGGGCGTGCCCGTGGTGCAGATCGACTTTCGCGACGCGCGCACCGTGCGCGACTTCGACGGCGCCGCACGCACGCACGACGCGCTCATCAAGGCATGGAAAGTCACCGTCGCACCGACCGTGCTCTTCTTCGGCCGCAACGGCCGCGAGGTCGCCGAGCGCCTGACCGGCGGCGACTCGGACTTCTACGGCGCCTACCTCGACACACGCCTGCAGCAAGCGCGCACCGCCGTCCGCAGCTGACGTTATGCATGGCGAAACCGAACGGGTTTCCCCCAAGAGCAAAGCCCTTCCCTTGTTCACGATCGTCCCTAAAATCAATACATAACGATTTACTTATTTAACGATGAAACCGGCCGCTTCGGGGCGCGTTTCGAGGAGACCGAATTGAAGTTGCTGCTGCCGTCGCTCGCCGTCGCTGTCACCGCCTTGCTGCTGTCGACACCGGCCCTTGCCAACAAGGAACTGGCCCAGAAGAACGCCTGCCTCGCCTGCCACGCGGTCGACAAGAAGCTGGTCGGCCCCGCCTACCTCGACGTCGCGAAGAAGTACACCGGTCAGGCCGATGCGCTCGCCGTGCTCACCGCGAGCATCCAGAAGGGCAGCACCGGCAAGTGGGGCGCCGTGCCCATGCCCGCCCAGCCCGCGATGAGCGAGGCCGATGCCAAGGCGCTGGCCGCCTGGGTGTTGGGCGGCGCCAAGTAAGGCCCACGGACGCGACGCGATGAGCGGCAGCATCCAGCAGACCGGGCAGGTGCGCAAGGCACCCGAGAATTTTCTCAACGCGCAAGGCGTGCGCGCCGTCTTCGCCGAAGCCGGCAAGGGGCGGCGCGACTTCATCCGCAACGCCTTCGCCGCCGCCGTGGCAGGCACCGCAGCGACGTCGTCCGCGCTCGCGCAAACGCGCACCGCCGTGGGCGACGGCGACCCCGCCGTATTGAACCTGCCCGCGCACAGCACGGGCCTCGGCCAGCCGGTGGTCACCGACGGCTACGGCAAGCCTTCCAAGTACGAAGCCAACGTGCAGCGCCGCCAGAGCCCGGGGCTCACGCCGACCGCGCAGGCCTCGGTGTCGTTCGCGCCACTGCAGTCGCTGTTCGGCATCGTCACGCCCAGCGGCCTGCACTTCGAGCGGCACCACCAGGGTTGGTGGGACATCGATCCCTCGAAGCACCGCCTGATGGTCAACGGCATGGTGAAGACGCCGAAGGTCTTCACGCTCGACGAGCTGATGCGCCTGCCCTCGGTGTCGCGCTTTCACTTCATCGAGTGCGGCGCCAACACCGGCATGGAGTGGGGCAACGTCGCCGTGCCCACGGCCCAGTACACGCACGGCATGCTGTCGTGCAGCGAGTTCACCGGCGTGCCGCTGATCACGCTGCTCGAGATGGCGGGCGCCGACCTCAAGGGCGAGCGCTTCGTGCTCGCCGAGGGCGCCGACGGTTCGTCGATGACGCGCACCATTCCCATGAGCCTCATCCGCTCGGGCGAGGTGCTGGTGGCCTACGGCCAGAACGGCGAGATGCTGCGGCCCGAGCAGGGCTACCCGCTGCGGCTCGTGGTGCCCGGCGTGCAGGGCGTGAGCTGGGTCAAGTACCTGCGCCGCATCGAACTGGGCGACCAACCCTACGGCGCCAAGGACGAGACCGTGCACTACGTCGACCTCATGCCCGACGGCCAGCACCGCCAGTACACCAGCATCCAGGAATGCAAGAGCGTCGTGACCACGCCCTCGGGCGGGCAGATGCTGCTCGACAAGGGCTTCTACAACATCACCGGCCTCGCGTGGTCGGGGCGCGGCAAGGTGAAGCGCGTGGACGTGAGCGTGGACGGCGGGCGCAACTGGCGCACCGCGCGGCTCGAATCGCCCGTGCTCTCGAAGTGCCTCACGCGCTTCAACATCGACTGGGTGTGGGACGGCACGCCCGCCATCATCCAGAGCCGCGCGATGGACGACACCGGCTACGTGCAGCCCAGCTACAAGCAGCTGCGCGCGGTGCGCGGCACGCGCTCGATCTATCACAACAACGCCATCCAGTCGTGGCAGGTGCAGGCAAACGGGGAGGTGGCGAATGTCCAGCTTTCCTAAGCGCGCGCTGCTGTTGCTCGTTCTCGCATGCGGTGCCGCTGCATGGGCACAGCCCAAGGCGGCAGGCTACGCCGGCATCGGCCGCGACGCCACGCCCAAGGAAGTGGCCGCGTGGGACATCGACGTGCGCCCCGACTTCAAGGGCCTGCCGCCCGGTTCGGGCTCGGTCACGCGCGGGCAGGACCTGTGGGAAGGCAAGTGCGCCTCGTGCCACGGCGTGTTCGGCGAATCGAACCAGGTGTTCAGCCCGATCGTCGGCGGCACCACGGCCGAAGACATCAAGAGCGGCCACGTCGCGCGCCTGAAAGACCCGGCCTTCCCGGGCCGCACCACGCTGATGAAGGTCACGAGCCTGTCGACCGTGTGGGACTACGTGTACCGCGCCATGCCGTGGAACCAGCCCAAGTCGCTGACGCCTGACGACGTGTACGCCGTCACCGCCTACATGCTGAACCTCGGCGGCATCGTGCCCGACGACTTCACGCTGTCCGACAAGAACATCCGCGAGGTGCAGGCCCGCATGCCCAACCGCAACGGCGGCACCACCGCGCACGCGATGTGGCCCGGCAGCGAGTTCGGCCGCGCGGCCAAGCCCGATGTGTCGGCCGTGGCCTGCATGCGCGACTGCGTGCCGGCGGCGTCGTCCGTCGCGCAACTGCCGCCGCATGCGCGCGGCAGCCACGGCAACCTCGCCGACCAGAACCGGCTGGTGGGCGCGCAGCGCGGCATCGCCACCGCGGCGCCTGCTGCTGCCGTGAAGACCAGCGCACCGGCCGCAGCACCGAAGGTGCCCGTGGCGCTGCTCGAGAAGAACAGCTGCACCGCCTGCCACGGCATGACGCAGAAGCTCGTCGGCCCCGCCTTCTCGGACATCGCGAAGAAGTACCCCGGCCAGACCGACCACCTGCTGCAGAAGATCAAGGCAGGCAGCACCGGCGTCTGGGGGGCGATCCCGATGCCGCCGCAGACCCTCGGCGACGATGATGCCAAGGCCATCGCACGCTGGCTCGCCGACAGCGCCGGACCATGATTCGACAGGAGACAACCCCATGAAAAACCGCAGACAGATGCTCACGCAGTCCGCCGCCCTCGCAGGCCTGGCGGCCACCGCCGGCTGGCTCCCCGCCACCGCGTTCGCCTATTCGAAAGACGCCTTCGACGCCAAGAGCGTGGCCGACGCGCTCAAGGCCGTCGGCGTCACCGGCGCGCCCACCGAGAGCAAGGACGTCACCATCACCGGCCCCGACATCGCCGAGAACGGCGCCGTGGTGCCGCTCAGCGTGGCCACCGCCTTGCCTGGCGTGAAGCAGCTCATGCTGCTGGTCGAGAAGAACCCCAACGCCGTGGTCGCGATCTTCAACACTTCGGAGTTCGTCGAGTCGAACTTCACCACGCGCGCCAAGCTGGGCCAGTCGTCCGACGTGTACGCGATCGCGGTCATGAACGACGGCAAGGCGCTCTTCGCCAAGAAGGAAGTCAAGGTCACGCTCGGCGGCTGCGGCGGCTGAGCGACGGGCTTCACACACAGAACACGACGAGAAGAAGGAGACCACCATGGCAGATCCCATGCGCATCCGCGCCCAGGCCGCGGGCGACAAGACGACCGTGCGCATCCTCATGGCGCATGAAATGGAAACCGGCCAGCGCAAGGACGCCGCCGGCAAGACGATTCCCGCCTGGTTCATCCAGGAGGTCACGGCCTCGCTCAACGGCAAGACCGTGCTCACGGCCGACTGGGGCCCTGCGGTGTCGAAGAACCCCTTCATGCAATTCACGCTGAAGGGCGCGAAGGCCGGCGACAAGATCGCCGTGACCTGGAAGGACAACCGCGGCGACACCCGCACCGACGAAGCCACCGTCAGCTGACGCTTTCTTCGCCCACGCGGGCGCTCGCTCGCGTGTTGTGTTCCCCACGAGAAAAAAGGGCGGCCCCATGAGGACAACCACATGCCTGAGCCTGCTGGTGCTGGCCGGCAGCATCGCACTGCCCGCCGCGGCGCAGAAGACCACGGCCGAAGGCATCGCCGAGTACCGCGCGCTGCTGCAGGACGGCAACCCCGCCGAACTGTTCGAGGCCAAGGGCGAAGACCTCTGGAAACAGAAGCGCGGGCCCAAGGCCGCGTCGATGGAGAAGTGCGACCTCGGCAAGGGCCCGGGCGTGGTGAAGGGCGCGTTCGCCGAACTGCCGCGCTACTTTCCCGACACCGGCCGCGTGCAGGACATGGAGTCGCGCCTGCTCACCTGCATGGAAAGCTTGCAGGGCTTCGATGCCGCCGCCATCGCCAAGACGCCGTTCGGCCAGGGCGAGCAGAAGAACCTCGAGGGGCTGGTGGCGTGGATCTCGGCCGAATCGAAAGGCCTGCCGCTGAACCTGCCGCAGTCGCATGCGAGCGAACGCCGCGCCTACGAAGTGGGCAAGCGCCTGTTCTTCCTGCGTGCCGGCCCGCACGACTTTGCCTGCGCCACCTGCCACGGCGCCGACGGCAAGCGCATCCGTTTGCAAGACCTGCCCAACCTCACGAAGAACCCCGGCGCCGGTGAAGGCTTCGGCGCTTGGCCGGCGTACCGCGTGTCGTCGGGCGAGCTGTGGGGCATGCAGCGCCGGCTCAACGACTGCTTCCGCCAGCAGCGCTTTCCGTACCCGGGCTACGCCAGCGACGTGACCGTGGCACTGGCCGTGTACATGGGCGTCAACGGCAAGGGCGGCAAGACCACCGCGCCCGCCATCAAGCGCTGAAGGAGCCACGCCATGAAGTCTGATCATTTCTTCGGCCTGGCCGCCGTGGCCTGCGCGCTCACCGTGTTCGGCTGCGCGTCCGTCGACAGCGCCGCCGAGCTCGACAAGCTCACCGCCGACGCGCTGCAGCGCTCCTTCCGCGACCAGGGCATCGCCAAGGTCGACCGCCTCGTGCAAGACCCGGCCAACCTCGCGTGCAGCGAAGCCGATGCCAGCGGCCAGCCGCTGGACGAGCAGCGCACCAAGGAGATCGAGGCCGCCAATATGAAGACCGTGCGCTGGCCTTCCGACGGCAAGTTCGTCGGCGACTGGCGGGAGGGCGAGAAGATCGCGCAGAACGGCCGCGGCCTCACCTGGACCGACGCCGCGAATGCGGCCAACGGCGGCAATTGCTACAACTGCCACCAGATGTCGAAGGAAGAAATCTCCTTCGGCACGCTCGGCCCGAGCCTGTACCACTACGGCAAGCTGCGCGGCGTGAGCGACCCGGCCAGCGCCGCGTCCAAGCCCATCGTCGAATACACCTGGGGCAAGCTGTGGAACGCGCGCGCCTACAACGCCTGCTCGAACATGCCGCGCGTCGGCCATTCCGGCATCCTCAACGAGAAGCAGATCCGCGACGTGATGGGCTTGCTGCTCGACCCCCAGTCTCCCGTCAACCGCTGAACGCCCGGCTTCCTTTTTCATGAACCTTTCCAAGCGCGAGTTCGTCCAGATGCTCGGTGCCGGCGCTGTCGCCGGCCTGGGCCTGGGCCGCCACGGCAGCAGCATGGCCGCCGGCCTCGACGGCATGTACACCGTGCCGGCCTTCGGCAACGTGTCGATGCTGCACATGACCGACTGCCATGCGCAGCTCAAGCCGCTGTACTTCCGCGAACCGGGCGTCAACATCGGCGTGGGTGCCATGCGCGGCAAGGTGCCGCATCTCGTGGGCGAGAACCTGCTGAAAGCCGCCGGCGTGAAGCCCGGCACGCGCATGGCGCATGCGCTCACCTACCTCGACTTCGACAAGGCCGCGCAGCGCTACGGCAAGGTCGGCGGCTTCGCGCACCTGGCCACGCTGGTCAAGCAGCTCAAGGCCAGCCGCCCCGGCGCGCTGCTGCTCGACGGCGGCGACACCTGGCAGGGCTCGGCCACGTCGCTGTGGACCGACGCGCAGGACATGGTCGATGCCTGCAAGCTGCTCGGCGTCGACGTGATGACCGGGCACTGGGAGTTCACCTACGGCATGGCGCGGGTGCAGCAGATCATCGAGAAAGACTTTGCCGGCAAGGTCGAATTCGTGGCGCAGAACGTCAAGACCGCCGACTTCGGCGACCCGGTGTTCAAGCCGTATGTGATGCGCGAGATCAACGGCGTGCCCTGCGCCATCATCGGCCAGGCCTTTCCGTACACGCCCATCGCCAACCCGCGCTACATGGTGGCCGACTGGACCTTCGGCATCCAGGACGACAACCTGCAGCGCGTGGTGAACGAGGCGCGCGCCAAGGGCGCGCAGGTGGTGGTGGTGCTGTCGCACAACGGCATGGACGTCGACCTGAAGATGGCCAGCCGCGTCACCGGCATCGACGCCATCCTGGGCGGCCACACGCACGACGGCACGCCCATGCCCACGCTGGTGAGCAACGCGGGCGGCAAGACCATCGTGGTCAACGGCGGCTCCAACGGCAAGTTCCTCGGCGTGATCGACTTCGACGTCAAGGGCAAGAAGGTGAGCGACTTCCGCTACCGCCTGCTGCCCGTGTTCTCCGACCTGATTCCGGCCGACAAGGAGATGGACGCGCTCATCACCCGCGTGCGTGCGCCCTACGAGGCCAAGCTGGCCGAAACCCTCGCGCACACCGACGGTGCGCTGTACCGGCGCGGCAACTTCAACGGCACCGGCGACCAGCTGCTGCTCGACGCGCTCATGGAAGTCCAAGACGCGCCCATCGCCTTCTCGCCCGGCTTCCGCTGGGGCACCTCGCTGCTGCCCGGCCAGGCGATCACGCGCGAGTGGCTGATGGACATGACGGCCACCACGTACTCGTACGCGACGGTGACGCAGATGACCGGCGAGACGCTCAAGACCGTGCTCGAAGACGTCTGCGACAACCTCTTCAACCCCGACCCCTACTACCAGCAGGGCGGCGACATGGTGCGCGTGGGCGGGCTGCAGTACACCTGCGACCCGACGGCCGCCATGGGCCAGCGCATCCAGGACATGCGCCTGGGCGGCAAGCCCATCGACGCCAATCGCAGCTACAAGGTCGCGGGCTGGGCGCCCGTGAGCGAAGAGGCGCGCACCGCCGGCAACAAGCCGGTGTGGGAGGTCATCGAGCCGTGGCTGAAGTCGCGCAAGGTGGTGACCACGCGCCGGCTCGACGAACCCGTGCTGAAGAACATCGCACCGAACCCCGGACTGGCCTGAATTGAGCCCCCGCGCGCGCGAGGGCGCTCCCTAGAATCGGGGCATGTCCATCGCGCAGCTTTCCCTTCTCACCACGCTCGCGCTCGTGGCGGCCTTCGTGCTGTCGGCAGTGTTCGGCGCCGTCGCGCGCGCCACGCGCTTTTGCACCATGGGCGCGATCAGCGACGTGGTGGCGCTGGGCGATTGGACCCGCGTGAAGCAGTGGGCCGCGGCCGGTGGCGTCGCGCTCATCGGCTTCTCGGCGCTCGTGTCCGCGGGGCTCGTCGATGCCGACCGCACGCTCTACGCCTCGCACCAGATCCTCTGGCTCGCCGCGCTGGTCGGCGGCCTGCTGTTCGGCGTGGGCATGGTGCTGTCCTCGGGCTGCGGCAACAAGACGCTGGTGCGCCTGGGCGGCGGCAACCTCAAGGCACTGGTGGTGCTGGTGCTCATGGGCGTGTCGGCCTTCGCCACGCTGAAGGGCATCACCGCGGTGCTGCGCGTCGCGACCGTCGATGCGGTGCACATCGACCTGGCGATGAATGCGTCGCTGCCTGATGTGCTGGCCGCGTCTTTCCAACTGAAGGCAGCGTCGCTGCGCCTCGCGCTCGGCCTGGTGCTCGGCGGCGCGCTGCTGGTGTGGGCCGCCTGGGGCCGCGAGACGCGCGACGTGCGCAGCCTCGTCGGCGGCATGCTGATCGGCGCGCTGGTCGTCGGCGCATGGTGGCTCAGCGGCCACTGGGCGGTGGTCGAGGAGCATCCGCTCACGCTCGAGCACGTGTTCCTCGCCACCAACTCCGGCCGCGCCGAAGCGCTGAGCTTCGTCACGCCGGTGGCCTACGCGCTCGACTGGCTCATGTTCTACAGCGACGCCAACAAGCGGCTCACGCTGGGCATCGTGTCGGTCGCCGGCGTGGTGGTAGGTGCCGCACTGCACGCGCTGTGGTCGCGCGAATTCCGCTGGGAAGGCTTCGCCGGCACCGGCGACCTCGCGCACCACGCGACGGGCGCGGTGCTCATGGGCATCGGCGGCGTCACGGCCATGGGCTGCACCATCGGGCAGGGCCTGAGTGCGTTGTCGACGCTGAGCATCGCGAGCCTGCCGGCCATCGCGGGCATCGTCATCGGTGCGGTGGTAAGCCTGAAGTACCAAGCCTGGCAGCTCGAACGCACGCTCTGACTTTCCAGGGCACGCATTGAAGCGAATCCTCACAATTTAGTTCGGTGCGCGGGGCGTTTTTCGCGCGTTCGCGACGATCGGGCGCGGTGGCGCTGGCTATCATTTTCCGCACCTGTTGCCGCTGCGAACGATGGCCTTCATCGACGGGCGCGGCACCGAACAACCACAACCGAGGGAGAGCGCCATGACCGCGCACAACAACCGATCGGCGCGCACGCGCCTGTTTGCCCTGAGCCTTTGCTTCTGTGCCGTGCTCGCGGCCTGCAAGGAAGACAGCAAGCCGACGCCGGCGGCGGCCTCGCCATCGCCATCCGCATCGGGCAAGACCCAGCCCGCCAAGGACCCGGCCCGCGTGCAGGCCGCGGCCCGCACCACCTACAGCCAGGGCTACAACCGGCTCATCGACGACAACCGCAGCGTGGGTGCCAAGTACAAGAGCTACGTGCAGATGAACGTGAACGGCAAGTCGCCGAGCGGGAACTCGTTCTATGGCAGCCCTTCCGATGTGCAGTCCATCGTGGACGACCTGAAGAAGGCACGTGCCGACGGCTCGGGCGACGCGGCGCTCGACGCGGCCGTCGACGGCGTGGTGGCCACGGGCGAGAAGCTCGTCGCCGTCTGGACGCCGATGGACCCGTACTACCGGTCCAAGAGTTTTCTCGAAGACAAGTGGGTCAAGGGCCGCGCGGCCGACGCCGACATGAACGCCGGCTTCAAGGGCCTGCTGGCCAGCATCGACAAGCTGGGCAGCGAGCTGGACCGCGTGCAGGAGGCGTCGCGCACCGAACGCATGGCCAAGCTCAAGGCCGAGGGCGACATGCTCAACTACCACACGCTGGCCTCGATGGCGGTGGCCAAGAAGTTCGTCAACGGCCTCGACCAGATCGACGGCCTGAAGAACAAGGACGCCGTCGCCAAGGTCGATGCAGCGGCCAGCGAGTTGCAGGCCTCGCTGGAAGAACTCTCCAAGGCGCTGGAAGAAGCCAAGGCCGCAGCCAAGGCCAAGGGGGAAGCAGGCAAGGCGCCCAACTACAACTACGAGTCGCTGCACGGCAGCCTGCTGAACATGATCGGCCAATGGCGCACGTTCAAGGACAGCAAGTTCCCGTCGACGTACAAGAACATCGTGAGCTACTACAACTCCGCCGTGGGTTCGTACAACCGCGGCTTCGGCCGCTGACCCGGGCCATGGGCACCGCGCGGGTTCTTTCGCGCGGCGGCGTCGCGGCCCTGGCGGTCGCGGCGCTTCTCGTTGCGACGGGGTTGGCGGGATGCGGCAGCGCCCGCGAGACGCAACAGATTCCCGTCACCGCATTCCGCAACTACGGCGCGTCGCCGCTGCAGCACACCTTCTACATCGGCTCCGACGCGCGCTTCCACCGCTTCCAATGGTCCAACGGCAAGCAGGGCGGCACCTGGCTGATCGCGCGGGCCGAGATGGACATCGTCAACGAAAAATCGGCAGACGACCCGCGCGCCGCCCGCGCCGGTTACTTCGTCAGCCGGCGTGACGACGGGCGGTGGATGGCGCACTGAGCCTGTCGCTCGCCCGGAATCATCGGGGCATCACGTCCATGACCACCGGGTAGTAGATGTCATAGACAGGGCCTCCGTCCGGGGTGTAGCGGAACTGAACCTGTGCGCTGTAGCGTCCAGGCGGCAGGCATCGGTCGTTGTAGCAGGCCTGCACCTGCGTACTCCAGCTGTAGCTCTTCGTCGCGTACCTGGGCAAGCCCGCTTCGTTGTAGAAGTAGTCATAGAGCCACAGGTTCGGCCCTGGGTACATGCTGGTGTCCACGCCGGGCGGTGTGTTCATCACCATGCCCATGTAGCGCATCTTGTCGCTGGTGTTGCCCGGGAAGAAGACCGCGTTGTCCTGTGCGGGCGCCAGGGTGGGCGTTCCTTCCTTGACCACGAAGTGCGCCTCCGGTTTGGCCAGGACGTAGGGCGCGTTGGAGGGGTTGGTCAGCACGCTCACTTCGAGCAGCCTGGACAGTTTCTGCCCGTCCGAGGTGATGGCGCTCACGCTGAAGCTGGCCTTGTACGACGTGGCGCTCGGCAGCAGCGCCGGCAGCGAGACCACGAGGTTCGGCGAGTCGTCGCCCGCCTTCTCGACCTTGAAGGTATCGGTCGACCCGATCGCCGGCGCGACGGCCCATGAGGCGGCGCCCTCGGGCAGCGTGACCGGAACCGTCACAGGCGCCACGGCGGCGCCGAAGGGGGTGACGAAGTCGACGTTCTTGCTGCCCAGGACCAGTCCGGTCTTGACGGTGATCGCATACGGAATCTGCGGATTCTCGACCCGGATTTCCGACTGGCATGCCGTGTCCAGGCAGGCCTTGATCGTCATGTTGCCCTTGTAGGTCTTGGGGCCGTCGGGTGCGATCTTGCCGGTCATGTTCAGCGAAGCCGACTGTGCCGCGGCATTGATGGCGATGGCGGGCTTCTCTTCGAACAGCGGATCGGGCATGACGACAAGGAGCACCAGCACCTTGCCGCTGAGCAGATTCACATCGCCCGACAGCGTGCCCGACACCAGGACGCTCGGGACCATCTGCCCTTCGTAGACCGTCTTGTCGATGCTGGCCGGCTGGTTGATGCGGATGGACAGGCCATTGACATAGTTCACAGGGGGTGCGACGGGCGCGATGCCGATCGGAAAACCGCCACCACCGCCTCCTCCTCCACCACCTCCGCCGCCACAAGCGGCGATCACCAGGGACGCAAGGCCGGCCGCAGCCGCCTGAAAGACACGCTTCAGTTTCATCTCTTCCTCTCAGTGGATTGCACTTTTTTGCGGGCCCGATCGATCGCTCTTTCGGTCCGCACCCTCTTTGGTTGGCGCTGGCTTCCTGCGCGCTCGTTTTCAGAGATTGTTGTCGATTCCACCTGGCGGCGGCAAACAACCTGACAGGCGTCACCGATCGCGCTGTCTTGGCAGACATGCACCCGACCCGATCGGCAGATAGCATGCGCGTTCATCCCCACCAACTTCGCCCCCGCATGACCCTCTCGACGAGAAACCTGAAGGCGCTTCCAGACATTCCAACGTTGAAGCGACTGACCCAGTCTCTTGCAATGCTCGACGCCATGCTCTCGCCGGAGTGGGAGTACCGGTACTACGCGTTCAACGCCGCGTGGTCGGATGAGGCGGCGATGGCATCGATGCGCAATGGTTCGGGCGATCATTGGTTTGCCATCTTCTGCCAGGCCGGCGCCGCGCTCCACGGGCTTGCGCACGAGGCTCCGGCATTCCGGCCGGGGACGCCATGGCCCGGAATCTTCGAACGGCTGCCGGCGGAGTTCCGCGCCAACCTGCTGGAAGAGCCGGCGTTCACAACCAGCGACAGCACCTTCTGTCTCTGGCGCCTGAGCCATGAAGAACGCTGGACTTGCGGACCGGTCGAGCTTCCGCCGGGTGAAGATCCGGATGGCTCCGCCGAGCTGCTTGGCATCCTCGCCGGCCGGCCCGAGCAGTACGTCGAATTCGCGACCGACTACTACGAATGCGACCTCGACCTGGGCGATGTCGAGGCGATCTATCGGCACCAACCGCTCAGCGACGCGCTCGTCCGGCGATTCAATCCCGACCTCGACATGGTGTCGCTCGGAAATGACATCGCCGAGATCGGGTATCCCCGGCAGGTGGACTGACAGGGCCGCGCCATCGGCAACAGCCTCGGCTGTTGGAACGGCCCCGGCCCCCTTGCTGGTGCTCGCCGAGACATTCGACGCGACGCACCAGGCGGGCCTCATCCTCTGCGTTGCCCGCGTTTTTACGCTTTCTTTACGCCCCCCCACCCACTCTTTCCCCCGGTTTTACGCACGCCTGCCGAGACTCGTTTCATCTTGTTTGCAGGAGTGATGAATGGACATCGTCTGGATGGGCGCCTTGCTGGCGCTGTGGGTCGTGGTGGCGGCCATGGTCGTCGGGTTGAACCGGCTCGAAGGGCCGCAGAAGCCGCACGCGGGCGTTGAGACAACACGCACGCCGGGGGATGCATCGTGATCGGCCTCGAAGTCCTGTACGGCTTCGGCGCGCTGGTCGCCGTGGTCCTGTTCGCGTACCTGGTGTTCGCGCTGATCTGCGCCGAGGAGTTCTGACATGGAAACCTCGGCCTGGGTCTTGCTGGCCCTTTTCCTCGGCGCGCTGCTCGTGCTGGCCTGGCCGCTGGGCAAGCTGCTGGCCGCGCTGTGCGCCGAGCGCGTGCCGCGCTGGATGCAGCGCGTCGAAGCGCCGCTGTACCGGCTCGCGGGCACGCAGCCCGAGCAGTCGATGCACTGGCTGCGCTACGCGCTGGCGCTGCTGGCATTCAACGCCATCGGCGCGATCTTTCTCTATGCCCTGCAGCGCCTGCAGGGCGGGCTGCCGTTCAATCCGGCCGGCATGGGTGCGGTGTCGCCCGACTCGGCCTTCAACACGGCGGTGAGCTTCGTCGCCAACACCAACTGGCAGGGCTACGCCGGCGAGTCGACCATGAGCTACCTCACGCAGATGCTCGGGCTGGCGGTGCAGAACTTCCTGTCCGCCGCCACCGGCATCGCGGTCGCCTTCGCACTGGTGCGCGGCTTTGCGCGCCGCGGTGACGGCAAGGGCCTGGTCGGCAACTTCTGGGCCGACGTGACGCGCGTCACGCTGTGGGTGCTGCTGCCGATCTCGTTCGTGCTCGCGCTGTGCCTGGCGGGGCAGGGCGTGATCCAGAACTTCGACGCCTACAAGAGCGTGCAGACGATCGAAGCCACGGCCTTCCAGCAACCGAAGAACGGCCCCGACGGCCAGCCGCTGAAGGACGACAAGGGCGCCCCCGTGATGGAAGACGCCACCACCCCCACGCAGACGCTGGCCATGGGCCCGGTCGCTTCGCAAGAGGCGATCAAGATGCTCGGCACCAATGGCGGCGGCTTCTTCAACGCCAACTCGGCGCACCCTTACGAGAACCCGACGGCGTTCAGCAACCTGCTGGAGATGCTGGCGATCTTCCTGATTCCGGCGGCGCTGTGCTTCGCCTTCGGCCGCGTGGTCGGCGACCTGCGCCAGGGCTGGGCCGTGCTCGCGGCGATGACAGTGCTGTTCGTGGTGGCGGTGCTGGTCGCCACGCCCGCCGAGCAGGCCGGCAACCCGCTGTTGGGCCCGCTGGGCGTGGACCAGATGGCGAGCGCATTGCAAAGCGGCGGCAACATGGAAGGCAAGGAAGTGCGCTTCGGCATCGATGCCTCGGCCCTCTTCGCCGCCGTGACCACCGCGGCCTCGTGCGGCGCGGTGAACGCCATGCACGACTCGCTCACGCCCATCGGCGGCATGGTCCCCATGGTGCTGATGCAGCTGGGCGAGGTCGTCTTCGGCGGCGTCGGCAGCGGCCTGTACGGCATGCTGGTGTTCGCCATGCTCGCGGTGTTCATCGCGGGGCTGATGATCGGCCGCACGCCCGAGTACCTGGGCAAGAAGATCGAGGTGCGCGAGATGAAGCTGATCTCCATCGCCATCCTGGTCACGCCCGTGTTGGTGCTGGCGGGCACGGCGCTGGCGGTGAGTGCGGGCGCGGGCAAGGTCGGCATTGCCAACCCCGGCGCGCACGGCTTCTCCGAGGTGCTGTACGCGCTGACCTCGGCCGCCAACAACAACGGCAGCGCCTTCGCGGGCCTGTCGGCCAACACACCGTTCTACAACGGCCTGCTCGGCCTGGCGATGTGGCTCGGGCGCTTCGCGATGATCGTGCCGGTGCTCGCCATTGCCGGCGCGCTGGCCGCCAAGAAGCGCCTGCCCGTCACCAGCGGCACGCTGCCCACGCACGGCCCGCTGTTCGTCTTCCTGCTGATCGGCACCGTGCTGCTGGTCGGCCTGCTCAACTACGTGCCGGCACTGGCCCTCGGGCCGATCGTCGAACACCTCGTGCTCTGGAAATAAGAAGGAGCGCACCATGACTGCCAAAACCAAAACTTCCCTCTCGCTGTTCGACGCAGCACTGGTCAAGCCCGCGCTGTGGGGCGCCTTCGCCAAGCTGAACCCGCGCACCCAGTGGCGCAACCCGGTGATGTTCATCGTCTACATCGGGAGCATCCTGACGACGCTGCTCTGGGTGCATGCGCTGAGCTTCCCGGGCGACACCGGCATGCAGCCCGCCTTCGTGCTGGCCGTGACCATCTGGCTGTGGTTCACCGTGCTGTTCGCCAACTTCGCCGAGGCGCTGGCCGAGGGCCGCAGCAAGGCGCAGGCGGCCTCGCTGCGCGGCCTGCGCAAGGACACCTGGGCCAAGAAGCTGAAGGACCAGCAGCAGCCGCACCACGGCGCGCCGTGGCTGCCCGAGCAGGCGCCGAACCTGCGCAAGGGCGACGTCGTGCTGGTCGAAGCCGGCGACGTGATCCCGCTCGATGGCGAAGTGATCGAAGGCGTGGCCTCGGTCGACGAGAGCGCCATCACCGGCGAATCGGCACCCGTGGTGCGCGAATCGGGCGGCGACTTCTCGGCCGTCACCGGCGGCACGCGCGTGCTGTCCGACTGGCTGGTGGTGCGCATCTCGGTGAACCCGGGCGAGTCCTTCCTGGACCGCATGATCGGCATGGTCGAGGCGGCCAAGCGCCACAAGACGCCGAACGAGATCGCGCTGACCATCCTGCTGGTCGCGCTCACCATCGTGTTCCTCATGGTCACCGTCACGCTGCTGCCGTTCTCGGTGTTCAGCGTCGAGGCCGCAGGTGCGGGCACCGTGGTGTCGCTCACCGCGCTGGTCGCGCTGCTCGTGTGCCTGATCCCGACCACCATCGGCGGCCTGCTCTCGGCCGTGGGCGTGGCCGGCATGAGCCGCATGATGCAGGCCAACGTGATCGCCACCTCGGGCCGCGCGGTGGAAGCGGCCGGCGACGTCGACGTGCTGCTGCTGGACAAGACCGGCACCATCACGCACGGCAACCGCCAGGCCAGCGCCTTCCTGCCCGCGCCCGGCGTGCCCAAGGGCCGCCTCGCACGCGCCGCCATGCTCGCCTCGCTGGCCGACGAAACGCCCGAAGGCCGCAGCATCGTCGAGCTGGCGCGCCGCGACGGCCTGGAGGCCGCCTCCGTCGACGTGTTGCGCTATGTGCCCTTCACCGCGCAGACCCGCATGAGCGGTGTCGACCTGCCGGCCGCAGCCAACAGCCTGGACACCGACGCCATCGTGCTGCGCAAGGGCGCGGTCGATGCGGTGCGCCGCCATGTCGAATCGTTCGGCGGCACCATGCCGGCCGAGATGCTGCGCGCCGCCGAAGAGACGGCACGCCGCGGCAGCACGCCGCTGGCCGTGGCCGAAGGCAACCGCGTGCTCGGCGTGGTCGAGCTCAAGGACATCGTCAAGACCGGCATCCGCGACCGCTTTGCCGAGCTGCGCCGCATGGGCATCAAGACCGTGATGATCACCGGCGACAACAAGCTCACGGCCGCCGCCATTGCGGCCGAGGCCGGCGTGGACGACTTCCTGGCCGAGGCCACGCCCGAGGACAAGCTCGCGCTGATCCGCAAGTACCAGGCCGAAGGCCGGCTGGTCGCGATGACCGGCGACGGCACCAACGACGCCCCCGCGCTCGCGCAGGCCGACGTGGCCGTGGCCATGGGCAGCGGCACGCAGGCCGCGAAGGAGGCCGGCAACATGGTCGACCTCGACTCCAACCCGACCAAGCTGCTCGAGGTGGTGGAGACCGGCAAGGCGCTGCTCATGACGCGCGGCTCGCTCACCACCTTCTCGATCGCGAACGATGTGGCGAAGTACTTCGCGATCATTCCGGCGATCTTCGTGTCGACCTACCCGCAGCTCGGCGCGCTCAACGTGATGCGCCTGGCCAGCCCGTCGTCGGCCATCCTGTCGGCGGTGATCTTCAACGCGCTCGTCATCGTGTTCCTGATTCCGCTGGCGCTCAAGGGCGTGCGCTACCGGCCCGTGGGTGCGGCCGCGCTGCTGCGCCGCAACCTCGCTATTTATGGCCTGGGCGGTTTGCTCGTTCCCTTCATCGGCATCAAGTTGATCGACTGGCTGCTGGTTGCAGTCCATCTGGTCTGAGGAGTTCTTCACCATGAAAAACAACAACGGCGGCATCGTTCGCCCCGCGCTCGTGCTCTTCGCACTGCTGAGCGCATTCACCGGCCTGCTCTACCCGGCGGCCGTCACCGGCGCCGCGCAGGCGCTGTTCCCCGCGCAGGCGGCGGGCAGCCTGGTGATGCGCGACGGCAAGCCCGTGGGCTCCGCGCTCATCGGCCAGAACTTCAGCGACCCGAAGCACTTCTGGGGCCGCCCGTCGGCCACCGCGCCGCAGCCCTACAACGCCAGCGCCTCGGGCGGTTCCAACCAGGGCCCGCTGAACCCCGCGCTGGCCGATGCCGTGAAGGCACGCGTCGAAGCGCTGCGCGCGGCCGATCCGGGCAACACCGCGCCGGTGCCGGTGGACCTCGTCACGGCCTCGGCCAGCGGGCTCGACCCCGACATCAGCCCCGCCGCCGCGAACTACCAGGCCGCCCGTGTGGCGCGCGAACGCGGCGTGCCGATCGATCAGGTGAACGTGTTGATCGTGCAGAACACCCAGAAGCCGCTGTGGGGCGTGTTGGGCGAATCGCGCGTCAACGTGCTGGCGCTGAACCTGGCGCTCGATGCTTCGACTTCTTCGACGGTGCGTTGAGGAGAAAGACAACCATGGCCTATGCCGCCTACCGTGAACATCCTGTCGCCGTCGTGCGAAGTCCGATCGCGCCGCGCACGACGCAGTTCCATGTGCTCGACGTCACCGTCTGCTGCGCCGACGCGCTGCGCGTGCGCCGCAGCATCGCGGCCTGCGCCGAGGCCGGCGTGGTGCGCTGCGAGCCGCTGCTGCATGCCTGCAGCTCGCAGGAAAGCGACGCGCCCTGCGTGCGCCTGATGATCCGTTTCCCGACCGCGCGCTATGCCGAGGTGCTGCACCGTCTCATCGAATGCGTGCCCTCGGGCGAGATCGGCCGGCTCATGAGCTGGCGCGATCACCTCGCGCGCTGCGGCCTGCGCCATGGTCACTGACCTGTTGCACGTGCTGCTGGCCATGGCGGCGCTGTTCGTGCCGCTGGGCTTCGCCTGGTGGGTGCTGTCGCGCACCGCGCGCCGACACCCACGGCGACGCAAGAACGGACCAATGCGATAACCTGCACCCCCCATGCCCGAGACCCGCCCCGACCCCGACGCCCTGCTCGCGCAACTGCGCAGCGACGAGGCGCGCGCGCTGCGCGGCAAACTGCGCATCTACTTCGGTGCCAGCGCCGGTGTCGGCAAGACCTGGGCCATGCTCAGCGCCGCCCGGCGCGAGCGCGAGGCCGGGCGCGACGTGCTCATCGGCGTGGTCGAAACCCACGGCCGCAGCGAGACCGCCGCGCTGCTCGCGGGGCTCGACACGCTGCCGCTGCGCGAGCTGCCCTACCGGGGGCGCACGCTCGCCGAGTTCGACCTCGATGCCGCCCTGGCGCGCAAGCCCGCCGTGCTGCTGGTCGACGAACTGGCCCACACCAACGCACCCGGCTCGCGCCACGCCAAGCGCTGGCAGGACGTGCAGGAGCTGCTGGCCGCCGGCATCGAGGTGTGGTCGGCACTCAACGTGCAGCACCTGGAGAGCCTTAACGGCACCGTCGGCGCCATCACCGGCGTGCGCGTGCACGAGACCGTGCCCGACACCGTGCTCGACGAAGCCGACGAGGTGGTGCTGGTCGACGTCACGCCCGACGAACTCACGGCGCGGCTCGCGGCCGGCAAGGTCTACCTGCCGCAGCAGGCCGAGCGCGC
Source organism: Variovorax sp. GW821-FHT09A10 (assembly GCF_059418385.1). Taxonomy (NCBI): domain Bacteria; kingdom Pseudomonadati; phylum Pseudomonadota; class Betaproteobacteria; order Burkholderiales; family Comamonadaceae; genus Variovorax; species Variovorax sp. GW821-FHT09A10. The sequence goes on along the minus strand of NZ_JBWKPT010000013.1, from coordinate 99,321 downwards.
TGCACAGAACTTCTTCCGCAAGGGCAACCTGATCGCGCTGCGCGAGATCGCCCTGCGCCGCACCGCCGAACATGTCGAGGACGACGTGCGCGGCTGGCGTGTCGAACAGTCGGGCCCCGGCGGCAACGGGCAGGGCGGCGCGGCGCTGCAGGCCTGGAACACCTCGGGCGCGATCCTGGCCTGCGTCGGCCCGCACGAGGGCGCGGCGCAGACCGTGCGCACCGCCGCGCGGCTCGCAGGGCAGCTCAACGTGCGCTGGCATGCCGCGTACGTCGAGACGCCGCGGTTGCAGCGCCTCGATGCCGCGCAGCGCGACCGCATCCTCGCCGTGCTCAAGCTGGCGGAAGAGCTGGGTGCGGCCACGGCCGTGCTCACCGGTGCCGACGTGGCGGAGCAACTGTCCGAGCAGGCGCGGCGCCTCAATTGCGCGACGCTGGTCATCGGGCGATCGGAGCCCGTGCGCGGATGGCAGCGCGGGTGGGGCGCGTCCGCGGTGCCGCTGGCGCGCGCACTGGCGCAACAGGCGCCGGCGCTCGACATCCTCGAGGTCGGCCGCGCCGACAGCGCACGTCGCCTGTCGCAGGCGCCGTTCGCGGCGACCCGTGCCGACGACGAAGACGACGAGCGCGCGCAGTCCCGCTGGCCCGGCTACGCCTGGGCGGCTGCCACCAGCATCGCGCTCACGCTGCTCTGTGCGCCGCTGGCCAATGTGCTGGAGCTGACCAACATCGTCATGCTGTTCCTGCTCGGCGTGGTGGGCGTGGCGATGCGTTTCGGGCGCGGGCCGTCGGCGCTCGCGGCGATGCTCAACGTGGCGGCCTTCGACTACTTCTTCGTCGCGCCGCGCCTGTCCTTCGCGGTCAGCGACGTGCAGTACCTGCTGACCTTCGCCGTGATGCTCGGCGTGGGCCTGCTGGTGGGCCAGCTCACGGCCGGGCTGCGCTTCGCGGCCGGCGTGTCGACCAGCCGAGAGCGCCGCGCGCGTTCGCTGTTCGAGCTCACGCGCGAACTCTCGGCCGCGCTCGAAAGCACCCAGGTCGTCGCGCTCGGCGCCGCCGCCGTGCAGGCCCATTTCGGCGGCCATGCGCGCGTGCTGGTCACCGACGCGGCCGACCAGCTCGTGCCCCCCGCCGACCCGCCGCCCGGCTTCGACGCGCAGGTGGCCGACTGGGCCTTCCGCCACGGCCAGCCCGCCGGCCTGGCCACCGCCACGCTCGCCGCCCAGCCCTGGCACTACGTGCCGCTGCGCGCGCCCATGCGCGTGCGCGGCGTGCTCGCGCTGTGCCCGGCCCGCCCGCGCTGGCTGCTCATTCCCGAGCAGGCGCAGCAGTTGGACACGCTCGCGCGCCAGATCGCCATCGCGCTGGAGCGAGTGCACTACGTCGAAGTCGCGCAGCGCGCCGTGGTCGAGATGGAATCGGAGCGCCTGCGCAACGCGCTGCTCGGCGCCATCTCGCACGACGTGCGCACGCCACTCACTGCGCTCATCGCGCTGGCCGAATCGCTGCAGACCCTGCCGACCGAAGAACACGGCGAGGCCGCGCGCGCCATCGTCGCGCAGGCCCATGCGCTGCATGCGCTGGTCAGCAACCTGCTCGACATGGCGCGCCTCGAAAGCGGCGTGGCCGGCGGCGCGGTCAACCTGCGGCGCGACTGGCAGTCGGTCGAAGAGGTGGTGGGCGCCGCCATCCGCGCCGCACGTCCCGCGCTGCGCGGCATGACCGTGCAGACCGCGTGGGACCCGGAGCTGCCGCTGGTCGAGTTCGACGCCGTGCTCATCGAGCGCGTGCTCGTCAACCTGCTGGAGAACGCCGCCAAGTACGGCGCCGCGCCCATCGAGGTCGGCGCGCGCGCGGAGGCCGGCACGCTGGTGCTCACCGTGCGCGACCACGGCCCCGGCCTGCCTGCCGCGCTGCAGGGCCGCGAGCAGACCCTGTTCGACAAGTTCACGCGCGGCGAAGCCGAATCCGCCACGCCCGGCGTCGGGCTCGGCCTGGCCATCTGCCGCGCCGTGGTGAGCGCGCACGGCGGCGAGATCAGCGCGGCGAATGCGCGCGACGGCGGTGCAGAATTCACCGTCACCTTGCCGCGCCGCGAGCCACCCGAACCCGCTGAAGCCCAGCTCTGAAACCCGCCATGCCATCCCCCACCGCCATCGTGATCGAAGACGAGCCGCAGATCCGCCGCTTCGTGCGCGGCGCGCTCGAGGCCGAAGGCTGGCAGGTGCACGAGGCCGGCACCCTGCGCGACGGCCTGGCCGCCGCCGGCACGCGGCAACCCGACCTGCTGGTGCTTGATTTGGGCTTGCCCGACGGCGATGGCGTGTCGCTGATCCGCGATGTGCGCGGCTGGTCGCAGGTGCCGATCATCGTGCTCTCGGCCCGCACCGACGAAGCCGACAAGATCGCCGCGCTCGACGCCGGCGCCGACGACTACCTCACCAAGCCCTTCGGCACCGGCGAACTGCTCGCCCGCGTGCGCGCCAACCTGCGCCGTCCACGCGCCGCGGGCGGCAACGGCGACGAGCCGGCCGCAGAGGCCGTGTTCCGCTTCGGCGAGATCGAGCTGGACCGCGCCGCACGCATCGTGCGCCGCGCCGGCGTCGAGGTGCACCTCACGCCGACCGAGTACCGGCTGCTGTCGGTGCTGGTGGCCAACGCCGGCCGCGTGCTGACGCAGCGGCAGCTGCTGCGCGAGGTGTGGGGCCCGTCGCACACGGACCAGAGCCACTACCTGCGCATCTACATGGGGCATCTGCGGCAGAAGCTGGAGGCCGATCCGGCGCAGCCGAAGCATCTGTTGACGGAGACGGCGGTGGGGTACCGGCTGGTCGTCTAGTCGAAGCAAAGGGAAGGGTTCTTCACCACCCACAAAGCCCGGCAGACGGTGCGGTGTGGACGGCCCCTCTGTGCCGCCGAGGAGCGCAGCGTTTCGCGGATCAGGGCTCGCAGCTGTTTGAGCGAAGCGAGTTCTGCGAGACCCCGCGAAACGCGAGCACCGCAGGGGAGCCCGAAGGGCCGGCACAGTGGGGCCGACCGCGCCGCACCGCCTGTCGGGCGCGCCCCCGAGAGAGCGCGCACCCGATCACCCCTTGTTCGGATTCAGCAGGAATTTCTCCCCGGTCGCCTGCTTCCCATACACCCCGATCGCATCCAGCTGCAGCGCCTCGACCAGCGACACCTCCCGCGTGTAGTGGCTCGCAAACGTCGTCTTCAACTCAGCCACCACACGCGAACGCAGCCGCTGCGTGCCTTCATCGCCCAGCTTCTGCAGGAACGGGAACAGCAGCCAGCCGCCCATGCCCCAGGCCATGCCGAAGTTGCGCACGAACTCGGTCGGGCTGCGGTCCAGGCCGCCGTAGATGTAGACCTGCTTGTGCGTGGTCGAGCCGTAGCGGCTGTATTCCTTGGCCGTGCGGTTCAGCGCCGCTTCCATGCAGCCGAGGATCTGGCCGGCCAGCTTGCCGCCGCCCGTGGCGTCGAAGGCCAGCGTGGCGCCGGTGGCGACCAGTGCGTCGGTCAGCTGCTCGAGGAAGTCCGGCGAGCTGGCGTTGCAGACGTACTTCGCGCCGATGCCGCGCAGCAGCGCTTCCTGCTCGGGCTTGCGCACGATGTTGACGAGGTCGATGCCGTCCTTCTGGCAGATCTTGTTGAGCATCTGGCCCAGGTTGGACGCGGCTGCCGTGTGCACCAGCGCCTTGTGGCCTTCGCGCTTCATGGTCTCGACCATGCCCAGCGAGGTCAGCGGGTTCACGAAGCACGACGCGCCCTCGGCCGGCGTGGTGCCGGCCGGCAGCTCGAGGCACATCGCCACGGGCACCGCGCGGTACTGCGAGTACATCGCGCCGCCGATGGCCGCCACGGTCTTGCCCAGCAGCGCCTGCGCAGCCGGCGACGATCCGGCCTTGACCACCACGCCCGCACCCTCGTTGCCCACCGGCATCGACTGGTCGAGCCGCGCCGCCATCGAGGCGCGCGCGCGTTCGGGCACCGTGGCCGTGACGACGGGGCGATCGGCGGTGCCGGAGGCCACGGCGGTGCTCATGTCGGCGGCGCCGAAGAGCAGGCCCAGGTCCGACGGGTTCATCGGCGAGGCCTCGACGCGGATCACCACCTCGTGGGCCTGCGGTTCGGGCATCGGGTCGTCGTGCAGGGAGAGTTCGAGTTCGCCGTTGGAACGGACGAGGGAGCGCAGTTGGAGTGCCATGGGAAAGCCCCTGTGAAAGGTCGTTCGGAGATGGCCATCGGCCACGGGGCGGCCAGTATAGGAGCGGGTGCGCGCGCCTGCTGGCGCCTTCAAGACACCATGGGGATCACCGGGGCATGGGCCAGCGCGTGGCGCATCCGCAGCGGATCGAGCCGCTCGATGTAGCGCGGGATGTTGCGCCACAGCGTGTGGTACCCATAGCCGCCGCGCAGCATCTCCTGGCGCGCGCTGTCCTTGTCCCAGTCCTGCACGGCCATGCGGTAGACGGCCGCCACCACGCCCGTGCGGTCGGCGCCGTGCATGCAGTGGATGAGCACTGCCCCTTGCTTCTCGGCCTCGCGCATCGCGACCAGCGCGCGCAGCACCTTGGCATCGTCGATCGACCAGGTGTTGATCGGCACGCGCACCAGCCGGATGCCGCTGCCGGCAAACACCTTCCGGTCGTCGTTGAAGGAACGCAGGCTCACGACGGTGCGGATGCCCAGCGACTGCAGCGCCGCCACGTTGGCGCGGCGCGGCTGCGCGCTGCGGTACAGCGTGGGCGTGATGCGGTGCAGGTTCTCGACCTGCAGGGCGTCGAGCGGATCGGCCCAGTGGTCGGGGCGCAGGTCGGCGGTGTCTTGCTTCATCGTGCGCGGCGCGGCCAGTGTCGGCGCACCAGGATCAGCAGCGCCACCGCGAGCCCGCCCCAGTAGTCGACCGGCGCGCCCCACAGCCAGTGCTTGTGCCAGAAGGCCTTCACGGGATTGAAGTTCTCGAAGCCGAAGGCCGGGTTGATGAGAAACCACAGGAAGTCTTCGCAGACCCAGAACACGATCAGCCCCGCGAGCGCCAGCCCCCAGTCGCGCAGCGTCCAGCGCCCCTGGAAGGCCAGCGGCGAGAAGAACACCAGCATCATGAAGGTGAACACCCAGGCGTGGTACCCCGTCATCGCGCGCCCGCCCCAGAACAGGTCGAGCCAGATGTTGTTCTCGATGCGCCAGGTGGGCAGCGAGGTCGCCCAGCCGGCGCCGCCTTCGATCTGGATCTCGGCGTTGGCGAAGAAGAACGCCATCGTCACGACCCACGCGAGGTAGACCAGCGTGCGGCCGATGTGCGGCCGTGGCTCCGTAGCGTTGCCGCTCATTCGGCAACGCCCAGCACGCGCTGCAGCACCGCGCGCGCGGCCTGCGGCTTGCCCAGCGCGCGGCTGCGCGCGGCCATGGCCGCGAGCTTGGCGGGGTCGGCCATGAGGCGCGCGACCTTGTAGTCCAGGCCGATGGCGTCATACGCCAGCCAGGCGGCGCTTTCTTCCATGAGGAAGCCGGCGTTGTGTTCTTCCTGCCCCGGAATCGGCGAGATCAGCAGCATCGGCTTGCCCAGCGCCAGGCACTCCGACACCGTGAGGCCGCCGGGCTTGGTCACGACCAGGTCGGCCGCGGCCATCATCTTGTGCATCTCGTTCGTGAAGCCGACGGCCACCACGCGGCCCGGATGGCGCTGCGACAGCGCCTCGAGCCGCGCGTGGGCTTCGGCATTGCGGCCGGCCACCGCGATCACCTGGAACGGCGTGTCGCCGCCCAGCGCCAGCACGCGCTCGACCATGCTCGGCAGGTCGCCCACGCCGGCACCGCCCGAGGCCATCAGCAGCACCGGGCGCGCAGGGTCCAGGCCCAGCGCGCTGGCGCAGGCCGCGTGCGCGAGTTCGGGCGCATCGGGCTCCGAAAAGGCCGGCATCACCGGAATGCCCGTGACATGCACGCGCTCGGGCGGAATGCCGCGCGCGCGCAGCCGGAAGGCGACTTCTTCCGTGGCCGCGAGGTAGCCCGTCATGCCCGGCACCAGCCACATGTTGTGCAGGTCGTAGTCGGTGATCTGCAGCCACACGGGGCACTCGATGCGGCCCCGGTTGCGCTCGCGCATCAGCAGCTCGGCCGGCAGGAAGTGGGTGCAGATCACGGCATCGGGCTTGGCGCGTCGGATCTCGCGCACCAGCGCCCCGGTGCTCAGGCGCTCGATGCCGCGGCGCAGCCGCTGCGAGGGCGCGTGGTGCGGCGTGACGTCGGTGCGCTGGTGCAGGTACGACCACAGCTCGGGTGCGCGGTTCACCAGCTGCAGGTACCAGTCGGTGTACACCTTGCGAAAGCCCGCCGGCACATGGGCCATGGCGTCGACATGCACCGCGGTGTGCGGCGCAAACGACTGGGCGAGGGTGGCTTCTAGCGCCTGGGCGGCGCGCACATGGCCGTTGCCGGCGCTCACACTGAGGATCAGTAGTTTGGTCATGGATTCGGCGGTCTGGTCGCCGGATTATGGACATGCCATGTGGCACGGCCGGTGCACACGCGCCGTGCTGGAAGGATCACCGCCTCAGAGCGGCGCCCGCGACGTGACGAGCTGATTCACGCCGGCGGCCGCCCGCTCGCGAATCGCCTCGAAGGTGGTGTTCGCGACGATGCGTCCGTTCTCGAACACCGTTTGCAGCAGATCGACCTGGCCGCTCGCCAGCGCTTCTTCGCGCAGCGTCTGCACTTCGCCGCGCGCGTTGCGCACCAGCGCGAGCCGCCCCTTCTTCGAGGCCTTGTTCACATCGCCCACCGGCGACTTGTAGACATCGCGCCACTCGCCGTTCACCTGCATCGCCGAGCACTTCATCGCCCATTGCATGGTGTCGCGGTTGACCTGCTGCAGCAGGCCGCCGCCCATGCCGAAGGAGATGTTCTCGGTCGAGAAGCCGTTGTGGAAGAAGTTCGAGAGGCACAGCCGCAGCGAGTCGAGGTTCACGCCGTCGCCCTGGATGATGCGCACGTTGTTCAGCACGCGGAACCCCTTGGCATTCGTCGTGGTGCCGAAGCGTTCGGCCAGGATCTGCGCCACCTTGAGCGTGGTTTCGGCCGGGTCGCCCGAGTCGGGCCGCACCACCAGCGTCGCGCCCGAGGCCACCACCTTCGCCTTGAGCTCGTCGCCCCAGATGCGTGCGCAGGCATTGAAGATGTCGTAGCTGTCGCTCACCACGGCGAAGGTCGTGCCGGGCTTGGCGAACTGGTCGACCATGTTGCTGTACGCGTCGGACTCATGGTCGCGGCCCCAGCCCGTGATGGTGCTGTGCTCGGCCGCGGGAATCGAGAAGCCCGCCACGTCGCAGTCGTAGTAACGACGCGCCGCCACCAAGGCGGCCAGCGTGTCGGTGCCCATGAAGTTGACCAGGTGGGCCATGCCGCCGAGCGCCGCCGACTCCAGGCTCGACACGCCGCGCGCGCCGAAGTCGTGCAGCCTGAACGCGATCTGGCCTTGCGGGTCGTCGCAGGTCGCTTCGAGGTAGCGCAGCAGCGTGGTGCGTGCGGCGGCCGAGAGCGTGGCCACCGTGGTCGGATACCAGATGGCGCGCAGCAGTTCGGTTTCGAGAAAGCTCGTGACCCAGAAGAACTCGGGGTCGGTGTTCTCGATGGTCGCGAGGACGTTGTGCACCGGCAGCACGCTGCCCTCGGGGACCGCGCGGATGCGCACGGGCATCAGTCCGTCGTGCTTCTCGATCAGCCGCAGCCAGCCTTCGCGGTTGAAGGGTTCGCCGTGCACGGCCATCATCGCGGCGGCCTCCTCGACGTCGCTGCGCGTCACCGGCGTCTGCAGGTACTCGCGCAGGTACGCCTGCAGGCCGAAGAACAGCGAATGGCTGAAGAGCCCGCCGCGCGATTCGATGTAGCTGTGCACGGTCTGCGTACCGGGCGGGTACTGCATCCAGTGCGACACCTTGTAGGAGTCGGTGCGCAGCAGCAGGTTGTTGCCCAGGGGCGAGGAGGTGAGGTTGCGGTTCATGTGAAAGCTCCTTTCACGTGGGCCCCGTCAACCGGAGCCCGTTCTTGCTGACAAAGCCTGGTCGTTCAGTTCTTGCCCAGGCCACCCAAAAAATGGTTTGCGATGAAGTAGTGGTCTTCGTAGATGCGGTCCGGCATCCCGAGGAACTCGGCAATCGGCACCCACCGCACCGCGGCCGCGTCGTCGTCGGCACGCACGTCCGACAGGCCCGTCCACTGGTTGTGGGCCAGCTCGAAGAAGAAGCCGTGCGTGATCGTGCGGCCGCGCTGCGAGCGGTCGGGGGCATCGAACACATGGCTGGCCTTCATGCTGCCGTTGAGCACGGGCACGGGCACCTTGAGGCGGGTTTCTTCCTTCAGCTCGCGGATGGCCGCGTCCTGCAGCCGCTCGTGCTGGCCGACGAAGCCGCCGGGCAGCGCCCACGTGCCCTTGCCAGGGTGGAACTTGCGCTGCACCAGGAGGATGTGGCCGGCCTCGACCACGATGGCATCGACCGTGGTGTAGATCGGCGGAAAGTCGCTGCCCGCATAGCGGTACTTGTCGCGGTAGTCGACGAGGAAGGCGCGCTCGTCGCAGAGCTCGGCATAGTCGGCGGTGCCGGTGAACTTGTCGAGGAAGGCGGCGGTGCCGTCGGGCAGGTCGGCGCGTGCGAGCTGGCCGCGGTTCTCGGGGTCGAAATAGAGGTTGCGCACGTCGGTGGCGTTGAGGCTTTCCACGCTGTGCTGGCCCACGAACTCCCAGTGCGGGAAGAGCTTGAGGTAGTAGCTGGAGCTGTCCTTCAGGTGCCCCACCAGCGCGACCTTGGCCTGCGCCGCGGGCACATGGCCATCCTGCTGGATCAGCCGCTCGACGGCAGACTGGATCGACGCGATCCAGATCTGGTCGTTGTAGGGCGAGTCGCCGACGCCGACGACGCTCACGCGCATCTGCTCGGTGCCGCGCAGGCACGCGCGCACCATGCGTTCGCGTTCATCGAAGGTGAAGGGGTCCTTGACGCTGCGCGGCTTGCGGTCGGAGCCGACCACCACGATGACCCGATCGGCGGCGCGAAGGCCTTCTTCGATGAGTCGCTGGTGACCGAAATGAACGGGCTGGAAACGCCCGATGACGATGGCGTACTGAAACTTGCGTGTGTTTGGCATGCTCACTTGGGAATCCCCCAAAAAGGGCGCAATCAACTTGCGCCTGGATTCAGGATAGCACCGGTGTGACGCATCGATCAAGTGTTCCTGGCCCCACGGGGCAGGCGGCCGATGGCAAACGGCCAGATACTCGCAGGGCGCATTTGCTAGGATTTGCCCCCCCATGACCGAGCCCTCCACCTCCCCCCACGCGCCCGTGCGCCTCAACAAACGCATGGCCGAACTCGGCCTGTGCTCGCGCCGCGAGGCGGACGACTGGATCGCGCAGGGCTGGGTGCGGGTCAACGGCAAGCCTGCCGAGATGGGCGTGAAGGTCACGCCCAACGACCGCATCGAGGTCGACAAGGCCGCCAAGGGGCAGCAGGCGAACCAGGTCACGATCCTCATCAACAAGCCCATCGGCTACGTGAGCGGGCAGGCCGAAGACGGCCACGAGCCGGCGGTCACGCTGTTCACGCCGCAGAACCGCTGGGCGGAAGACAACGCGCGCTTCTTCTTCGGCCCGCAGCAGCTGCGTGGCCTGGCGCCCTGCGGGCGGCTGGACATCGACTCCACCGGCCTGCTCGTGATGACGCAGGACGGCCGCATCGCGCGCCAGCTCATCGGCGAAGACTCGACGATGGACAAGGAATACCTCGTGCGCGTGGCCTACCACGGCCTGGACCAGCCCGCGCCCACCGGCCAGCTGGTGCGCCTGGACGACGACGACCCGGTCACCACCAACGTGCAGGCGGTGTTTCCGCCCGCCATGCTGGCCCGGCTGCGGCACGGCCTGAGCCTGGACGGCCAGGCGCTCAAGCCGGCGCGCGTGGAGTGGCAGAACCCCGAGCAGCTGCGCTTCGTGCTCACCGAAGGCAAGAAGCGCCAGATCCGCCGCATGTGCGAGCTGGTCGGCCTCAAGGTGGTGGGCCTGAAGCGCGTGCGCATCGGCAAGGTGATGCTGGGCAACCTGCCGGTGGGCCAGTGGCGCTACCTGGCGCCGCACGAAAAATTCTGACGACCCGCCCATGGCCGCGGTGCTGAGCCGTCGCGCGCTGAACCGGGCCACGCTCGCGCGGCAGATGCTGCTGGCGCGGCGCAAGGCGAGCGTCGTGCAGGCCATCGAGAAGCTGGCCGGGCTGCAGGCGCAGGCGCCCAACCCGCCCTACATCGGCCTGTGGAGCCGGCTCGAAGGATTTCATCGCGCGCAGCTGACCGACGCGCTGAAGAACCGCCGCATCGTGCGCATGTCGACGCTGCGCGCCACCCTGCACCTGATGACCGCCGCGGATGCATGGGCCTGGCGGCCGTTGCTCGAACCCGTGCACCAGCGCGGCCTGTCGGGCCTGCATGCGCGGGCCCTCGAAGGCGTCGACCGCGCGGCCGTGGTGAAGGCGGGCCGTGCACTGCTGGGCGACGGACCGCTCACCGGCACCGCCCTCGGCCAGGCGCTCGCGGCGCGCTGGAAAGACCACGCGCCGGCCTCGCTCGCCGCGCTCATCCGCAACAACGTGCCGCTGGTCCACCTGCCGCCCGCGGGCAGCTGGAACTCGCACCAGAACGCGCTGCTGCAGCCGCTCGGCGATTGGCTGGGCGATGCCACCGCCGAGATCGCCACCGCCACGCAGGACGACCTGCTGCTGCGCTACCTCGCCGCCTTCGGCCCCGCGACGCTGGCCGATGCCGGCGCGTGGTCGGGCCTCACGGGCTGGAAGGCCGTGGCCGATCGATTGAGGCCGCAGCTGCGCGTGTTCACCGGCGACGAGGGCCAGGAACTCTTCGACCTGCCACGCGCGCCGCGCCCCGACCCCGACACGCCCGCGCCGCCGCGCCTGGTCGCCGAGTGGGACAACCTGCTGCTCTCGCACGCCGACCGCCGCCGCGTGCTCGACGAGGCACACCGCGCCCGCGTGTTCACCATCAACGGCATCGTGCGCGGCACGGTGCTGCTCGACGGTTTCGTGGCGGGCACCTGGAAGGTCGAGCGCGCGACGCAGGCGGCCACCGTGGTGCTGGAGCCTTTCACGCGCTGGTCCGCTGCCGACCGGCGCGGCGTGGAAGAAGAGGCGCTGCGCCTGCTGGCCTTTGCCACGGACACAGAGGACGAGCGGCACGCGGTCCGCGTCCTAAGCCCCGCCTAAGTCTTCGCGCCTACGCTGCGCCGAGGCGCAGGGCCCCTGACGATCATCCCGGTCGCGTGCTACCTTGCGCGCAAAGGAGTCGCCGCGATGCGCGTGCTGCTGGTGGAAGACGACGAAATGATCGGGCGCAGCCTGAAGCAGGCGCTCGAGGGCGCGGGCTGGTCGGCTGACTGGGTGCGCGACGGCGAGCTGGCGCACAGCGCGCTCGGCGACGGCGGCTACACCTGCGTGCTGCTCGACCTGGGCCTGCCCCGCCAGGACGGCACCGAGGTGCTGCGCCGCGCGCGCGAACGCGGCGACGCCACGCCCGTGCTGGTGCTCACCGCGCGCGACGGCCTGGACGACCGCATCCACAGCCTCGACCTCGGCGCCGACGACTACCTGCTCAAGCCCTTCGAGTTCCGCGAGCTGCTCGCGCGCATGCGCGCCGTGGTGCGCCGCCGCGACGGCGCCGCGCATTCGCTGGTCGGCACCGCCGCGCTGCAGCTGGACCTCACGACGCGCGAGGTGGCCGTGAACGGCGTGCGCGAGGCGCTCACCGCGCGCGAGTTCGCGTTGCTGCATGCGCTGCTGGAGCGGCCCGGCGCCATCCTCTCGCGCGAGCAGCTCGAGAACCGCATCTACGGCTGGGGCGACGAAGTGACCAGCAACGCCATCGACGTGCTGATCCACGGCATGCGCCGCAAGCTCGGCGCCGACGCGATCCGCAACGTGCGCGGGCTGGGCTGGCGAGTGGCGACATGACCGGTGACCGCCGCTGGTGGCGCCCGCGTTCGCTGCGCACCCAGCTGCTGCTGTGGCTGGTCACGCTGCATGTGGTGGCGGCGGTGCTCACGGCGTGGTTCTCCTTCCTGGCCTACGGCAACCTCGTGCACAACGCACTCGACGACCAGATGCGGCTGGTGGCCGAGTCGTACGCGGGCAACGACCCGCCCAAGACCCCGCGCGCGATGGACGGCGAGGCGGCCTTCTCGCGCGGCGCCTTCGTGGTGCAGCTGTGGAGCGCCGATGGCGCCACCTTGCGCGCGAGCTCGTGGCCTGCGCTGTCGGTGCCGCTGCAGCCCGGCAGCGGCTTCAGCGACGTGCACGCCGAAGGGCCCGCGCATTCACGCTGGCGCGTGTTTACGGCCGAGCCCGCGCCGCATGCCGACGCGCTGCGCGTGCAGGTGCTGCAGAACGAGGACTACCGCCATCGCCGCGCACTGCGCCGCGCCCTGCTCGAAGGCCTGCCGATCGCGCTGCTGCTGCCGGCGGCGCTGCTGGTGCTGTGGCTCATCGTGTCGGCCGCCTCGCGCTCGCTGCGCGGCGTGGCGCGCGACGTGGCCTCGCAGGACGAGCGCCGCCCCACCGAACTGTCGCTGGCGCGCGTGCCCGACGAGATCACGCCGCTGGTGGGCGCCTTCAACCACCTGCTGTCGCGCGTGCGCAGCGCCTTCGCCACGCAGCGGCGCTTCGTGCAGGACGCGGCGCACGAGCTGCGCACGCCGATGGCCGCCATCGGCCTGCAGATCGAGAACCTGCGCGCGCACGTGCCGGCCGGCGAAGCCACCGAGCGCTTCAACCAGCTCGAGGCCGGCGTGACGCGCGCGCAGCACCTCATCGAGCAGCTGCTGCAGCTGTCGCGGCAGGACGCGCCGCCCTCGGATGCGCCGGGCGAGCGGGTCGACATCGAGGCGCTGCTGCGCGAGAGCCTGGGCCAGCGCATGGTGCTGGCCGACGCGCGGCGCATTGACGTGGGCTTCGAAGGTCTGACCGGTGCGGTGGTGACTGCGCCCGCCGCCGAGCTGCGCAGCGTGTTCGACAACCTGATCGACAACGCGCTGCGCTATGCGCCCGAAGGCGGCGTGGTCGATGTGCGGCTGCACCGGGTCGACGGGCAGGCGGTGGTCGACGTTCTCGACAACGGGCCGGGCATTCCGCCGGCCGAACTGGAGCGCGTGTTCGACCGCTTCTTTCGCGTGCCGGGCGCGGCGGCGGGCGGCAGCGGGCTGGGCCTGGCGATCGCGCGCACGGCGGCCGAGCGGCATGGCCTGCGCATCGAGCTGCGCAACAGGGACGACGGGCCGGGGCTGAGGGCGCGGGTGCTGCTGCCGATGTAGCCGTTGGGGTGCTCACTCCCCGCTCATTCTTCGCTCACGCTGGCCTCAGTCAGGCTGCCTAGAGTGGCTGCAGGTCCTGCTGCGCGCGGTCCGCGCGACGGCACCGGACCGGAGACAACCTGCCCTCAGGAGAACACACCATGCGCACTTCGTTCCAACTTCTTGCCGTTGCTTCCTTCGCCGCGTTCGCGGCGCTGGGCACGGTCAATGCCTCCGCCGAAACCACCGACGGTTCGGACTTCCACCCGCTGCAGATGAATTCGCCGGAGAACCCGGAGGTGCAGGCCGGCGCGATGGCGGCGGCACGTCCGAGCGGCACGGAGCCCATTGGCCAGTCGACGTCGGCGCCGGCAGTCAGTGCGATGACCCCGGTGTCCGACATCCAGGCCGGCGCCTATGCGGCCTCGCACCCGACGGGCACCGAGCCCATCGGGCAATCGACTTCACTGCCGATGGTGAAGTCGGGCAGCGGAAGCTGATTCCGCTGCCGGGGACTTACCAGCTCAGTCGTCGTTGCTGCTGAGCAGTGCGCGGTAGATCACCGCGCCGATGATCGCGCCCACGATCGGGGCGACCCAGAACAGCCACAGCTCCGACACCGCATACGACGGGCCGAACAGGGCCGGGCCGGTGCTGCGCGCCGGGTTCACCGAGGTGTTGGTCACGGGGATCGACACCAGGTGGATCAGCGTCAGGCACAGGCCGATGGCCATGCCCGCGAAGCCGGCCGCCGCGCGCTTGGCGGTGGCACCCAGGATCACGATCAGGAACACGGCGGTCATCACCACTTCGCTGATGAGTGCGGCCGTCATGCCGTACTTGCCGGGCGAGTGCTCGCCGTAGCCGTTGGTGGCAAAGCCGCCGATGTCCGCGCCCGGTTTGCCGGTGGCGATCAGGTACAGCACGCCGGCCGCCGCGATGGCGCCCAGCACCTGCGACACGATGTAGCCCGGCAGCTGCCCGGCCTTGAAGCGGCCCGCGGCTGCGAGGCCGATCGACACGGCCGGGTTGAAGTGGCCGCCCGAGATCGGACCGAGCGCATAGGCGCCGGTGACCACCGTCAAACCGAAGGCCAGCGAGACGCCGAGCAGGCCGATGCCGACGCCCGGAAAGGCCGCCGCCAGAACTGCGCTTCCGCAGCCTCCGAGCGTGAGCCAGAAAGTACCAATGAATTCTGCAGACCACTTTTTGTAGGTACTGTGTTCCATAACGCTCCATCCTGAAGTTGAGAAAGCACGCTCGGCGGGGGCCGAACGCGGGCCGCATTCTAGGAACGGGAATTGGAGGCGTCGAGCAAACCGGCGCGCTTAGCGGCAACTGTTCACGAATGCTGTGGATTTGTGCCCTGCAGCATTTGCAAATGGTCGGGCGAAGGCGAGGCCGCGTCACATCGCCGTCATGCCATCGTCACGACGACCTTGCCGAACGCGCCGCGTTCCAGGTGGTCGAGCGCGGCGGGCAGTGCGTCGAAGCCGTAGCGCGCGGCGATCACCGGCTTGAGTGCGTTCGCATCGACCGCGCGCACCAGCTCTTCGAGCGCGCGCCGGTGGCCGACGCCGATGCCCTGCACCGTCACGCGGCCGAGCACCATCGCGTAGAACGACGCGCTCAGCGTGTCGCCACTGAGCATGCCGATGATCGACACACGCCCGCCCTGTTTCACGGCCTGCAGCGAGCGGTCGAGGTCGGGGCCGCTCGACAGTTCGAGCACGTGGTCGGCGCCGCGCCCGTGCGTGAGCCGGCGCACCTCGGCGGGCCAGTCGCTGTCGCGCGCCAGAACGTGCGTGGCGCCGAGCGCGCGTGCCGCGGCCTGCTTGTCGGCGCTGCCCGTCACCACGATGGCCTGCGCGCCATGCAGCCGCGCGAGCTGCAGGCCGAACAGCGCGACGCCGCCGGTGCCGTGGACCAGCACCGTCTCGCCCGCGCGCAGGGCGCCGGTCTCCACCAGCGCGAACCACGCCGTGAGGCCGGCGCAGGGCAACGTGCTCGCTTCCTCGAGGCTCAGCGTGGCGGGCGCGGCCACGGCCCAGTTCGCATCGATGCACACGTGCGAGGCCAGCATGCCGGGCCCGGGGCCGCCGAGCAGCGTGGTGTCGGCGTGCCTGTGGCTGTCGGTCCAGCCGCCCCAGAAGGTGTTGATCACGCGGTCGCCCACGGCAAAGCGGCGCACGCCGGGGCCCACGGCCACCACGGTGCCCGCCATGTCCGAGCCGGGCGTGAAGGGCAGCTCTAGAGGCATGCCCATGCCGTCGCGCACCATGAGCAGGTCGCGGTAGTTGAGCGCCACCGCGCCCACGCGCACGAGGATCTGGCCCGCGCCCGGCGAGGGCATCGGCGCTTCGGCCTGTGCGAGGTGGGCGCGGCCCAGTCGGGGAAGCTGCCAGCGGCGCAGCACATCGGGTTCTTGCATCGGAAAAGGCTCCATCGGAAAAGATCGGCTTCGATGCTATTGACGATGAAAACGATCCGGTGGAGGATAATTTTCCGAAGAATGGTGCTTGAAAGTATCCAATGAGCCAACGCCTGCAAGGCATCGAGGAGTTCGTCGCGGCGGTGGAGGCGGGCAGCTTCGCGCTCGCCGCGCAGCGCCTGCACGTCACCCGTTCGGCCGTCGCCAAGAGCATCGCGCGGCTCGAAGCGCGGCTGGACACGCGCCTCTTCTTGCGCACCACGCGCAGCCAGAGCCTCACCGAGGAAGGGCACGGCTACTACGAGCGCTGCCGCCGCGCGCTGGCCGAGCTGGAGGCGGCCGAGGCGCTCACCGACGCCGCGCGCCACACGGCCAGCGGCCTCGTGCGCCTGAGCATGCCGGCGATGCTCGGGCGGCTCAAGGTGGGGCCGCTGCTGCTGGCCCTGGCGCGCCAGCACCCGCAGCTGTCGCTGGAGCTGGCCTTCAACGACCGGCGCGTCGACCTCGTGGAGGAGGGGCTCGACCTGGCCATCCGCAGCGGCGAGCTCGACGACAGCGCAGGCCTCGTGGCGCGGCCCGTCGGCGTGCAGTGGATGCTGCTGTGCGCCGCGCCCGCGTACCTGGCCGAGCGCGGCCATCCGCGCGACCTGCACGCACTGGTCGCGCCGCACGAGGCCGTGTACTACGCCCGCGACGGGCAGGTCTCGCCCTGGCGCTTTCGCGAGGGCGACACGGAGGTGGAGGCCGCGCTGCCCTCGCGGCTGCGCTGCGACAGCGCCGAGGTGCTGCTGGAGGCCGCCATCGGCGGCATGGGCCTGGCGCGGCTGCCGGCCTGGCTGGCGGCCGACGCGCTCGCGGCCGGCACGCTGGTGCGCGTGTTCGACGAGCCCGAGCCCTTCGGTTTTCCGCTGCACGTGATCCGCACGCCGAGCCGCTACCTGCCGCTGAAGACGCGCGTGGTGATCGACTGGCTGGTGGAACACCTGCCGCCGCTGCTGGCGGCGCGCTGACCTCAAGCACCCACGCCGGCGCTATCCTGCGCTGTCATACAACGTCGAACAACGAGGAGACCTGCCCATGCCTTCATCCGCCCCCCGGCACACCGTGCGTGCCCTTGCCACCGCCTGCCTGGGCACGGCGCTCCTGCTCGGGGCGCCGCTGGCCGCCGCGCAAGGCACCGTCAACGCGCTGTGCAGCACCGACGTGGGCTGGTGCGAGGCGGCCGCCACGGCCTTCACGCGCGAGACCGGCATCAAGGTGCAGCAGGCCCACAAGGGCACCGGCGAAATCGGTGCGCAACTGCGCGCCGAAGCCGCCAACCCCAAGACCGACCTCTGGTGGGGCGGCACCGGCGACCCCTTCCTGCAGGCCGCCGAGCAGGGCCTGCTCGAGCCCTACCGCCCGGCCTACATCAACGACCTGCACGACTGGTCGGTGCGCCAGTACGCCATGTCGCAGAACATGGTGGGCGGCTTCTACACGAGCGCCATGGGCTTCGGCTTCAACACCGACCTGCTGAAGAAAAAGAAGCTCGCCGAGCCCAAGTGCTGGGCCGACCTCATCAAGCCCGAGTACAAGGGCGAGATCGAAATCTCGCACCCCGCCACCAGCGGCACGGCCTACACCGTCATCGCGGGCCTGGTGCAGCAGATGGGCGAGGAGCCCGCGTTCGAGTACCTGAAGAAGCTGCACAAGAACGTCACCAGCTACACGCGCAGCGGCCAGGCCCAGGCGCCCAACGTGGCCAAGGGCGAGGTGGCGATCGGCGTGAGCTTCATCTTCGGCTTCGAGCGCTGGCGGCACGACAAATTTCCGGTGAAGACCGCCGCACCCTGCGAAGGCACGGGCTTCGAGATCGGCGGCATCGCGCTCGTGAAGGGCGCGCGCAACAAGGAGAACGCCAAGCGCTACTACGACTGGCTCATGAGCCCCGCGGGCCAGTCCATCGGTGCCAAGGCCGGCAGCCTGCAGTCGCCGGCCAACAAGACCTTCAAGCCCGATCCGCGCATTCCGTCGATGGAGAGCGTGAAGCTCATCAAGTACGACTTCGAGAAGTACGGCAAGGCGGCCGAGCGCAAGCGGCTCATCGACCGCTGGACGCGCGAAGTCGAGTCGCAGCCCCGGTAGCCCGTCGCCGGACTCCGGGGCCGCAACAGGCGTGCCTTACGAGCAGGCCTTGTTGTGCGCGGCGTGCATGCCCTTGGCCTTGGCATCGGCCTCCGTCAGGTACTCGCCCTTCTTGGTCTTGCCGTAGTAGCGGTCGCCCATGCAGTGGTAGACCTTGGTCTGGTCGTTGGCCCAGACCTTGCCGGCGCCGCCACCGGGTGCCGCAGCCATCTTCGAGGGATCAGGCGCGCCAGGCGCCTTGGTCGCGGCACCCGCGGTCGGGGCCGGCGCTGCCGGGGCGGCGGGTGCAGCCGCAGGCGTGGGGGCGGTTGCGGGTGCCGCAGCTGCTGCCTTGGCCTCCTTGCCGTACCAGGTCTGGATGCCCTTGTGGCCGCGGCAGGCGCCCGACTTCGTGTCCGGCGAGGCATAGCTGCCGTCCTTGCACTGCACCGTGGTGCCCGCCGGTGCATCGGCCGGCACCTGTGCATGGGCTGACAGGGCGGTGAAGGCCAGGCCCGCGCAGGCCAGGAACAAGGCGTTGAAATTTGTCGTCATGAGAATCCCTTCGGGGGCAGGTGGTAAGGCGGCCGAGCTTCCGCGTCCGATCCCAGCAGCACCTGACTTGCGGTGCCATCGGGGGCCGCGGCGTGAACTGCGCCACGGATGGGGAAGAATGCTGCTTTCCCGTGCCCGGCCGCCTGCTTGCCAAGCGGGCGATCCGGGCGTGCCGCCGAGGCGACCCGGCTTAGAATTTTTCGGCTCCGATATCCTTCTTTCCCATGGCTGATTCCTCCAATACCAAACTCCCGTTCCAGGCTGAAGTCGCGCAACTGCTGCACCTCGTCACGCATGCGCTGTACTCCAACAAGGAAATCTTCCTGCGCGAGCTGATCTCGAACGCGTCCGACGCGTGCGACAAGCTGCGCTTCGAGGCGCTCGACCACCCCGAGCTCTACGAAGACCAGCCCGATCTCGACGTGCGCCTGTCGTTCGACAAGGCCGCGCGCACCCTCACCATCACCGACAAGGGCATCGGCCTGTCGCGCCAGGAAGCCATCGACAACCTGGGCACCATCGCCAAGAGTGGTACCAAAGACTTCATGAGCCGCCTGAGCGGCGACCAGAAGGCCGACGCACAGCTCATCGGCCAGTTCGGCGTGGGCTTCTATTCGGGCTTCATCGTGGCCGACAAGATCACGGTCGAGTCGCGCCGCGCGGGCCTGCCCGCCGACCAGGGCGTGCGCTGGGTGAGCGGCGGTGCCGGCGACTTCGAGGTGGCCGACATCACGCGCGCCGCGCGCGGCACGAGCATCACGCTGCACCTGCGCGACGACGCCGACGAATACCTCAACGCCTGGAAGCTCAAGCAGATCGTCGGCAAGTACTCCGACCACATCTCCCTGCCCATCCTGATGGAAAAGGAAGAGTGGAAAGACGGCGAGAACGACCAGCCTGGCGACATGGTGAAGACCGGCGAGTGGGAAACAGTGAACAAGGCCAACGCCCTGTGGAGCCGCCCCAAGAAGGACATCACCGCCGAGCAGTACGAAGAGTTCTACAAGAGCATCAGCCACGACTTCGAGGCGCCGCTGGCCTGGAGCCACAACCGCGTCGAAGGCAGCACCGAGTACACGCAGCTGCTGTACATCCCGTCCAAGGCCCCGTTCGACCTGTGGAACCGCGACAAGAGCGCGGGCGTCAAGCTGTACGTCAAGCGCGTCTTCATCATGGACGACGCCGAGGCGCTGCTGCCCAACTACCTGCGCTTCGTGAAGGGCGTGATCGACTCGGCCGACCTGCCGCTCAACGTGAGCCGCGAGCTGCTGCAGGAAAGCCGCGACGTGAAGGCCATCCGCGAAGGCAGCACCAAGCGCGTGCTGTCGATGCTCGAAGACCTCGCGAAGAAGCAGAAGACCGCGCCCGATAGCAACGAAGGCAAGACCGACGTGGGCTCGGGCGAATCGGTGCCGGCCCCCGAGCCGACCGAAGGTGTGACCGATGTGGTCGACAAGAACACGCCCACCGCCGCCGAAACGGCCGCCGCAGCCGCCGACGAATCGGGCAAGTTCGCCAAGTTCTACGCCGAGTTCGGCGCGGTGCTCAAGGAAGGCCTGGGCGAGGACATGGGCAACCGTGACCGCATCGCCAAGCTGCTGCGCTTTGCCTCCACCACGAGCGACGTCGCGAGCGTGAGCTTCGCCGACTACAAGGCGCGCATGAAGGAGGGCCAGGACGCCATCTACTACATCACGGCCGACAACCTTGCCGCCGCCAAGAACAGCCCGCAGCTCGAAGTCTTCAAGAAGAAGGGCATCGAGGTGCTGCTCATGACCGACCGCGTCGACGAGTGGGCGCTGAACTACCTCAACGAGTTCGACGGCACGCCGCTGCAGAGCGTGGCCAAGGGCGCGGTCGACCTGGGCAAGCTGCAGGACGAGGCCGAGAAGAAGGCCGCCGAGGAAGCCGCCGAGTCGTTCAAGCCGCTGCTCGAGAAGCTGAAAGAAGCGCTCAAGGACAAGGCCGAGGACGTGCGCGTGACCACGCGCCTGGTCGACTCGCCCGCCTGCCTCGTGGTGGAAGACGGCGGCATGAGCACGCAGCTCGCGCGCATGCTCAAGCAGGCCGGCCAGCCCGCGCCCGACCTCAAGCCCGTGCTCGAAGTCAACGCCGAGCACCCGCTGGTGAAGAAGCTCGAAGGCTCCGCGCATTTCGACGACCTCGCGAACATCCTGTTCGACCAGGCGCTGCTGGCCGAAGGCGGCCTGCCGGCCGACCCGGCCGCCTACGTGAGGCGCGTCAACGCGCTGCTGGTGTGAACGCCCGGCCGCGCATCGTTCGTCGCGCAGCGGCTGCCACCTCGGCGCTGCTGCTGTTGCTTCTGGTGGGCGGCTGTTCGCACTATCACATCGGCATTCCGATCGTGCCCGGGCTCTCGCTCGGGCTCGGTGCCACCAAGGACGGCAATTTTTCCGTCGGCCTGAACACCGGCTGGGGCCCGCTCGGCGCGGGCGTGTCCCTGCACGACAACGGCGCCGTCACCGGCTCGGCCGGTGTCGGCGTGGGGGTCGGCGTCGGACCGGTCGGCACCGGCGTGGGCGTCGGCAAGAGCGTGGTGCTGCACAACCCGTACGAGGCCGCGCCGGCCGCGCCCGGGCAGGCCACGCCGGCCGTGGTGGTGCCTGCCGGCACACCGGCCGCCACGCCCGTCACCGTCACCAAGGCCGGCGTCACGCGGCCGATGTCGCCGTCGCCACCGATCGCCGCCGCACCTGTGCCGGCGGCCCGCGTGTCCTACCGCGCGCCTGCCGCGACCACGGCCGTCGTGGCCGGCGAAGCAGGCACGCCCGGCAACCCCATCGCGCCCTGATGGTCGCGCCCCTCCCACCCCTGACCGCGCCGCGGCCCGGCGCGAGGCTGCCCTTTCCATGAGTCTCAGTACCGAAGCCGTCCTCGCGCTCGCGCCGGACGACGCCTCCGCGAAGGCCGCCAAAGGCCTGCTCGCGCCCGCCAAGTGGCCCACGCTCGCGCACTCCGACGACGCCGTCTGGGGCGAATGCCAGGGCAGCGGCAGCAAGCCCTACCAGACGCAGGTCGACCTGTCGGGGCCCGTGTTCCGCTGCTCCTGCCCGAGCCGCAAGTTCCCCTGCAAGCACGGCCTGGCGCTGATGCTGCTGCGCGCGCAGAGCGAAGCCAGCTTCACCGCCGCCGCGCCGCCGCCCTGGGTGGCCGACTGGCTCGCCTCGCGCCGCGACAAGGCCGAGAAGAAGGAAGCCCGCGCCGCCGAACCCGCTGCCGCGCCCGATCCTGCTGCCGCCGCCAAGCGCGACGCGCAGCGCTGGAAGCGCATCGAGGCCGGCGTGCAGGAGCTCGCGCGCTGGCTCGACGACCAGACCCAGCGCGGCCTGGCCGCGCTCGGCAGCGAGCAGGCCGAGGGCTGGACCGCCATGGCCGCGCGCATGGTCGACGCGCAGGCGCCGGGGCTCGGCCAGCGCATCACGCAGGCGGCCGAGCTGATCGGCGCCGGCGAAGGCTGGCCCGCGCGCCTGCTCGACCGGCTGGGCCGGCTGCAACTGATCGTCGATGCGGTGCCGCGCCGCGACAGCCTCTCGCCCGCCACGCGCGCCGACCTGCGCGCCGCGCTCGGCTGGCCGCAGGACCGCGAGGCGCTGCTGGCCGAGGGCGAACGCGTGAGCGACCACTGGCTCGTGCTGGGCCAGTGCCTGGACGAGCGCGACACCAAGCTGGTCGAACGCCATGTGTGGCTGCAGGGCCGCGCGAGCGGACGCCGCGCGCTGCTGCTCGACTACTCGCACGGTGGACGCGGCTTCGAGACCGGCTGGGTCAGCGGCAGCGAACGCGCGGCCGTGCTGTGCTTCTATCCCGGCCACGCCTCGCAGCGCGCGGTGGTGGCCGAGCTGCCGGCCGAGGCCGCGTCGACCGCAGCGCCTGTCGCAGCCAATGACGAAGCCGGTGAATGGCAACGCATGGCGCAACAGATCGCGGCCAACCCGTGGCAACCGCTGCTGCCCCTGGTGTGGGCCGATGCCGTGCCCGCGCGGCACGGCGACCAGTGGTGGCTGCGCCTGGGCGCCGCGTCGCAGGCCTTGCCGATGCAACTGGCCGCAGCCGAAGCCTGGCAGCTGCTGGCGCATTCGGGCGGTGCGCCGCTGCGCGTGTTCGGCGAATGGGACGGCGAGCAGTTCGCGCCACTCACGGCGTGGGCGGCTGAGGGTGGCACACCCGTCTGGACCTTGAGCGGAGCACGCGCATGAGCCACTGGAACACCTTGCTGCAGACGGCCCTCGTCGGCACCGCACGCCAACCCGTGCCGGCCGCCGACGGCATGGCCGGCGATTTCGGCGCGCTGCTCCAGGCGCTGCAACAACCCACCGACACCGCGCAGGGCGTGCTGTTGCGCGTCGCGGGCGCCGTGGCCGTGGGCCGCCGCGCGGGCTTCGTCGCGCCGGGCCTGCCGGCCGACGACGCACCGCCCGCTGCCAACGATCCTTCTCCCGCGCTCGGCGATCCCGCCTTGCTCGCCGTGATCGCCGATGCGCTCGCCAGCGGCCCGCAGCGCCTGCAGCACGAAGTGCTGGCCGTGCTCGCTGCTGCCGGCTGGCGCCTGCCGCCCAGCCTGCTGCCCGCCGCGCTCGATGCCGGCCGCCGCGACACCGCGCTGCGTCCCGCCGTCGTCCTCGCACTCGGCGAACGCGGGCGCTGGCTGGCCGCGCGCAACGACGACTGGCGCTACGCCGTCGGCGCCAGCGCGCAGGCCGACACGCAGACCCGCTGGGACGAAGGCAGCATCGACCAGCGCCGCGCCGTGCTGGCCGAGCAACGCCGCGACGACCCGGCCGGCGCGCGCGAACGCCTCGCCGCCGAGCTGCCGCAGCTGCCCGCCAAGGAGCGCGCCGTGCTGCTCGGCGCACTGGCCGAGAACCTCGGCCCCGACGACGAAGCGCTGCTCGAAGCCCAGCTGAAGGACCGCGCGCGCGACGTGCGCCAGACCGTGGTCGAGCTGCTGCAGCGCCTGCCGGCCAGCGCCCATGTGCGGCGCATCGAAGCCTTCCTAGCGCCCTTGCTCTCATCGCAAGGCGCGACGTGGCAACTCAACGCCCCCGAGGCCGCCGACCCGCGCTGGAAGGACGACGCCATCGACGCCGCGCGCCCCACGCACGACAGCCTCGGCGAGCGTGCGTGGTGGCTCTACCAGCTGGTGCGCCAGATGCCGCTGGCCTGGTGGACCGCGCGTACCGGCCTGACGCCCGCTGCATTGCTCGACTGGGCCGCCCAGGGCGACTGGTACGACGCGCTGCTGCGCGGCTGGAACGAGGCCGTGCTGGCCGCGCCCGATGTCGACTGGTGCGACGCGCTGCTCGACCGCCCGCGGGCCCACCGCGGCGGCGTGGGCCCGCTGCTGGCGCTGCTGCCGCGCGAACGCCGCGAGCGCCACTGGGCGACGCAGCTCGGCGATGCCGGGCAGGGCGTGCAGGACGTCGTCGCGTTCGCCGACCAGGCCTGCGCACCCGGCGACACGCCCTCGGCCGCGCTGTCGCTGCGCATCGCGCAGGCGCTGCGCATGCGCGTCGAGCGCGGCGACCTCGTCAACGACTACGTGCTGCGCCAGGTGCTCGGCACCGCCGCTGCGCTGCTGCACCTGGATGCAATGGCGCTGCTGGCCGACCTGCCGCGCGCGGCCGAGGAAAGCCCCGGCCTCGCCAACGCACTGGCCGACACCGCGCGCATCGTGCGCGCGCGCCGGCTGGTCGCCACGCTTCCTTCTTCCTCTTCTTCTTCACTTTCAACCTCTTCCCAAGGCCGTCCATGAGCAATGTCCTGCGCCAGCATGCCGAACAGCAATTCGCCGAAGAACTCGAAGCGCTCCAGAAGGTCGACGACCGCCAGCGCCCGGCCAACTGGAAGCTCTCGCCCTGGGCCGTGCTCACCTACCTGATGGGCGGCAAGCTGGCCAACGGCTTCGAGGTCAGCCCCAAGTACATCGGCAATTCGCGCCTGATGGAAATCGCCGTCTCCACGCTCGCCACCGACCGCGCGCTGCTGCTGTACGGCGTGCCGGGCACGGCCAAGTCGTGGGTGTCGGAGCACCTGGCCGCCGCCGTGAGCGGCGACTCGACGATGCTGATCCAGGGCACCGCCGGCACCAGCGAAGAGCAACTGCGCTACGGCTGGAACTACGCCGAGCTGCTGGCCCATGGCCCTTCGGAAAAGGCGCTGGTGCCGAGCCCGCTGGTGCACGCCATGCGCCTGGGCAAGATCGCGCGCGTCGAAGAACTCACGCGCATCCCGGCCGACGTACAAGACTCGCTGATCACCGTGCTGTCGGAAAAGACCCTGCCCGTGCCCGAGCTCGGCATCGAGGTGCAGGCCACGCGCGGCTTCTCGGTGATTGCCACCGCGAACAACCGCGACAAGGGCGTGAACGAACTGTCGAGCGCGCTCAAGCGCCGCTTCAACACCGTGGTGCTGCCGGTGCCGTCGAGCGAGGCCGAGGAAGTGCAGATCGTCGTCAAGCGCGTCGGCGAACTGGGCCGTGCGCTCGCGCTCCCGGCCGAGCCGCCCGCGCTGCAGGAAGTGCGCCGCGTGGTGCAGATCTTCCGCGAGCTGCGCAACGGCCAGACCGAAGACGGCAAGACGCGCATCAAGTCGCCCACCTCGACGCTCTCGACCGCCGAGGCCATCTCGGTCATCAACAGCGGCATGGCGCTGGCCGGCCACTTCGGCGACGGCGTGCTGCGCTCGGCCGACGTGGCCTCGGGCCTGATCGGCGCGGTCATCAAGGACCCGGTGCAGGACCAGGTGGTGTGGAAGGAATACCTGGAGACCGTGGTGAAAGAACGGGCCGATTGGAAGGACCTGTACCGCGCCTGCCGCGAACAGCTTTGACGCGAGCCGGCGCATGAGCACGAGCGCGGCGCCTTCGCCGCTGCACTACTTCGGCATCCGCCACCACGGCCCCGGCTGTGCGCGCAGCCTGCTGCGCGCCTTCGAGTCGCTGCAGCCCGACTGCATCCTCGTCGAGGGTCCGCCCGAGGCCGAGCCGCTGCTGTCCTTTCTCGCGCATGCCGACCTGCAACCGCCGGTCGCGGTGCTGATCCACGCGAGCGAGGACACCGGCCTGGCCGCGTTCTATCCCTTCGCCACCTTCTCGCCCGAATGGCAGGCGCTGCAGTGGGGCGCCGCGCGCGGCGTGCCCACGCGCTTCATCGACCTGCCGCAGGCGCACCGCATGGCGATCGAGCAGGCCGCGCGCGCGGCCGACGAGGCCAAGGCCGCAGAGCCTGAAGACACACCACTCGACGATGACGAGACCGACACGGTGCCCGTCGCCGAAACGGTCGAAGCCCCCGAGGAAGAACAGGCCGCCAACACGCTGCCCGACGACCCCTTCGACTGGCTCGCCCATGCCGCCGGCTATGCCGACGGCGAGAGCTGGTGGAACCACATGGTCGAGGAGCGCGGTGACGGCGAAGACCTGTTCGGCGCCATCGCCGAAGCCATGACGGCCGTGCGCGCCGAAACGCCCGAAGACCGGCGCGGCGTGCCCGCGATGGAACGCGAGCAGCGGCGCGAAGCCTTCATGCGGCAATCGATCCGCGAGGCCGTCAAGGCCGGTCACCAGCGCATCGCCGTCGTGTGCGGCGCCTGGCACGTGCCCGCGCTGCAGGGCGCGGCCACCGCCAAGGCCGATGCCGCGCTGCTCAAGGGCCTGCCCAAGCTCAAGGTGCTCGCAACCTGGGTGCCGTGGACCTACCGGCACCTCACGAGCGCCAGCGGCTACGGCGCCGGCATCGATTCGCCGGGCTGGTACGAGCACCTGTGGCAGCAGGGGCACGAAGTGGCGGGGCGCAGCACCGGCTGGCTCGCACGCGTCGCGCGCCTGCTGCGCGAGCACGACCTCGACTGCTCCTCCGCCCACCTCATCGAGGCCACGCGCCTGGCCGACACGCTGGCCGCATTGCGCGAGCGCCCCGCGCCCGGCCTGCCCGAGCTCGACGAGGCCGTGCGCAGCGTGATCTGCATGGGCGAGCAGGCGCCGCTCACGCTCATCCGCGAACGCCTCACGGTCGGCGACCGCATGGGCCAGGTGCCGGCCGACGTGCCCACCGTGCCGCTGCAGCGCGACCTCGAACAGGCGCAGAAGAGCCTGCGCCTGAAGCCCGAGGCCACCGCGAAGACGCTCGACCTCGACCTGCGCCAGCCCAACGACCTGGCACGCAGCCACCTGCTGCACCGCCTGCGCCTGCTCGACCTGCCGTGGGGCGAGGTCACCGCCGGCCAGCGCGCGAGCCGCGGCACCTTCCACGAGGTGTGGCAGCTGCAGTGGCAGCCCGAGTTCGCGCTGCGCGTCATCGAGGCCAGCCGCTTCGGCGCCACCGTGGCGCATGCCGCCAGCGCGCGCGTGATGGAAGGGCTCGCGGCCGAGACCTCGCTCACCGCACTGGCCGAGCAGGTCGACACCGTGCTGCTGGCCGACCTGCCCGTGGCCGTGCAGGCCGTGACCCGCGCGCTCGAAGACCGCGCCGCGCTCACCGGCGACGCCGTGCAGCTCATCGGCGCCGTGCCGCCGCTGGCCAACGTGTTCCGCTACGGCAGCGTGCGCCAGACCGACAGCGCGCTGCTCTCGCACGTGCTCGACAGCCTCATCGTGCGCGGCGCCATCGGCCTGCCGATCGCCTGCGGCGCGCTCGACGCCGAAGCCGCCGAGTCGCTGCGCACCCGCCTCATCGGTGCGCACGACGCGGTGCGCCTGCGCGACGGCGAAGAAACGACCACCGCCTGGCGCAACGCATTGCGATCCATCGCCTTCGGCGAAACCGGCGCGCCGCTGCTGCGCGGCGTGAGCTGCCGGCTGCTGCTCGACGATGCGCAGATCGACAGCGACGGCGCCTCGCAGCAACTCGCGCGCAACCTCTCGGCCGGCGCGCCGCCCACCGATGCGGCGGCCTGGCTCGAAGGCTTTCTCAACCGCAACGCGATGGTGCTGCTGCACGACGATGCCGTGTGGTCGCTGGTCGATGGCTGGCTCGCGGGGCTCGGCGAGGAGCACTTCGTGCAGGTGCTGCCGCTGGTGCGGCGCAGCTTCGCGGACTTCTCGGGCGCCGACCGGCGCGCGCTCGGCGAACGCGCCAAGCGCGGCGCCGTCGGCGGCACCTTGCCGTCCGCCGTGGCCGCCACCGACTGGGACGAATCACGCGCGGTGCTCGCGCTGCCGCTGCTGCGGGAACTGCTGGGAGTGAAGGCATGAGCGCGAATCCAACACCCATCGACGAAGAAGAAACCCTGCCGCCCACCGACCGCCTGCAGCGCTGGCGCCTCGTGCTCGGCAGCGAAGCCAACGCCAGCTGCGGCGCCATCGAAGGCCGCGTGCGCGAGATCGACCAGGCGCTGGCCGCGCTCTACGAAGCCGACGGCCGGCGCGGCCTGGGCCAGGGCGGGCAGCGCGGCGGCCGGGGCGATTCGGCGCCCAGCGTGGCGCGCTGGCTCGGCGACATCCGCAAGTACTTTCCGAGCCAGGTGGTGCAGGTGATGCAGCGCGATGCGATGGAGCGCCTGAACCTGCGCCAGATGCTGCTGCAGCCCGAGATGCTCGAGAACGCGCAGCCCGACGTGCACCTGGTGGCCAACCTCGTGGCGCTCGCGAGCGTGATCCCGGCCGGCACCAAGGACACGGCGCGCGCCGTGGTGCGCAAGGTGGTCGACGAGCTCATGAAGAAGCTCGAGGAGCCGATGCGCAGCGCCGTGAGCGGCGCGCTCAACCGCAGCCAGCGCAACCGCCGCCCGCGCCATTCGGAGATCGACTGGCACCGCACCATCCGCGCCAACCTGCGCCATTGGCAGCCCGAGTACCGCACGGTGGTGCCGCAGACGCTGGTGGGCTACGGGCGCAAGGCGCGCCAGCCGCAGCGCGAAGTCATTCTGTGCATCGACCAGAGCGGCTCCATGGCCGCGTCGGTGGTCTATTCGAGCATCTTCGGCGCGGTGATGGCGAGCCTGCCGGCGGTGTCGACCAAGCTGGTGGTGTTCGACACCGCCGTGGTCGACATGACCGAGCAGCTGCAGGACCCGGTCGACCTGCTGTTCGGCGTGCAGCTGGGCGGCGGCACCGACATCAACGGCGCCGTGGGCTACTGCCAGACGCTGGTGCGCGAGCCGCGCAACACCATCCTCATCTTGATCTCCGACCTGTACGAAGGCGGCGTGGAAGACGGCCTGCTGCGCCGCGCCCACCAGCTGGTGGAGGCCGGCGTGCAGTTCATCGCGCTGCTGGCGCTCAGCGACGAGGGCGCGCCCTCGTACGACCGCGACCTGGCCGCCAAGCTCGCTGCCCTGGGCGTGCCCTCGTTCGCCTGCACGCCCGATGCGTTCCCGGGCCTGATGGCCGCGGCCATCAAGCGCGAGGACGTGTCGACCTGGGCCGCGGGGCAGGGCCTGAAGACCAGCCGGGCCGCCCCGTGACGCAGCGCCGCCTGCCTGACCTGAGGCGACGGCGTCTGGCCGCGCTGCTGGGTCTGGTGGCGGGCACGGCCTGGGCGCAGCAGCCCGACGACACCGCGCGCCCGATCCGCTGGATCGTGCCCTTTCCGACGGGCGCGATCGCCGACGTCGTCGCGCGCGCCATCGGTGCCCAACTCGCCATCGACACGGGCCAGCCCGTGCAGATCGAGAACCGCCCTGGCGGCAACACCGCGCTCGCCGCCCTCGAAGCCGCGCGCGCGCCGGCCGACGGCCACACCGTGCTGTCGGCCGACAACGGCATGTGGGTGTTCAACCCGGCGCTGTACCGCAGCCTGAGCTACAGCCCGTCGCGCGATTTCACGCCCGTCACGCAGCTGGTGCGGCTGCCGATGGTGCTGCTGGTCGGTCCGGCCAGCGGCGTGCGCGATGCGCGTGCCTTCATCGAGGACGCGCGCGCCTTTCCGGGCCGCTTCAGTTTTGCGTCGGCCGGCAACGGCAGCGCGCAGCACCTCGCGATGGCGCTGCTGGCGCGCGAGGCCGGGCTGGAGATGGTGCATGTGCCGTACCGCAGCGCCGGGCCGGCGCTGGTCGAGGTGGCGGGCGGCCAGTTGCCGTTCGCGATGGGCGAGCTGGCGACGGCGCGCCGCTTCATCCAGGGCGGCCGGCTGCGCGTGCTCGCGGTGGCGAACCCCGCGCGCCTGGCCCAACTGCCGGGCGTGCCGACCTTCGCGGAACTGGGCTTGCCGAAGGTCGAGGCCGCGATCTTCCACGGCCTCGTGGCGCCGGCGGGCACGCCGCCCGAGGTGGTGGCGCGGCTGCAGCGCGCGGTGGCCAGTGCCCTGCACAACCCGGTGGTGCAGCGCCGCCTCGCCGAGGCCGGCGTCGAGCCGGTGGGTGGCACGCCGGCCGAGTTCGAAACGCTGCTGGCGCGCGAGTCGGCGCGCTGGCATCCGCTGATCCGCGCGCTCAAGCTCTCGCTCGACTGAGCGCGCGACAGGTCAGCGCGCCGCGTCGTCGTTGGGCAGGAAGGCGTCGCCCGGCGTCAGCGGCGCATGGCGGTAGCTGGCCGGCGTGCGGCTGAGCTTCACGGGCGCGCCGATGCCGCGGTAGCCGCCTTCCATCTCCACCACCATCTCGCGGTGCAGCGTGTGCGGGTGCTGCAACGCCGCCGCCACCGGCAGCACCGGCGCGGCGGGCACGCCGGCGGCCATCAGCTGGTCGACCAGCGTGCGGCCGTCGAAGGCGGCGAGCGCGGCTTCGAGCTGCTGCTTGAGGCCGTCGCGGTTCACCGAGCGCGCGCCGGCGGTGCGGTACAGCGGATCGTCGGCCAGCGCGGGCAGGCCGATGCAGCGGCAGAAGCTCGCGAACTGGCGGTCGTTGCCCACGGCCACGAAGATCGGGTCGGTGCCCGTGGCCAGCGCGTCGTAGGGGTAGATGTTGGGGTGCGCGTTGCCGGTGCGGCGCGGCGCCGTGCCGTCCATGAACCAGTTGGCCGCGTGCGGGTGCAGCAGCGACAGGCCGCTGTCGTACAGCGCCGCCTCCACGAACTGGCCGCGTCCGCTGCGCTGGCGCTCCTGCAGCGCGAGCAGCACGCCGATCACCGCGTTGAGCCCCGTCACCATGTCGACCACCGGCAGGCCCACGCGCAGCGGGCCGCCGTCGGCCTCGCCGTTGATGCTCATGATGCCGGTCATGGCCTGCACGGCGGCGTCGTAGCCCGGCAGCGCGCCCAGCGGGCCGTCGGCGCCGAAGCCCGACACGCGGCACCACACGAGGCGCGGAAAGCGCTGCGACAGCGTCTCGTAGCCGATGCCCCAGCGCTCCATCGTGCCGGTCTTGAAGTTCTCGATCAGCACGTCCGCCTCGGCCACCAGCGCCAGCAGCGCCTCGCGGCCTTCCTCGGTCGAGAAGTCCAGGTGCTGCACGCGCTTGTTGCGGTTCAGCCCGTGGTAGTACGAAGCCACGCCCTCCTTGAAGGGAGGGCCCCAGGTGCGCGTGTCGTCGCCCTGCGGCGGCTCGACCTTGAGCACGTCGGCGCCGTGGTCGCCGAGGATCTGGCCGCAGTAGGGGCCGCCGAGGATGCGCGAGATGTCGAGCACGCGGATGCCCGCGAGGGCGCCGGTCGAAGGGGAAGCGGTGGTCATGGGGTGGACTCGGAAGAAGGAGAAGCGGTGCGCGGCACCAGCTTGAAGGTGCCGGTGGCCAGCGCGAGCAGCTCGCCGTCGGCGTTGCGCGCCTCGCCGCGCGCGAAGCACATCGCACGGCCGCGCCGCTCGCACACGGCGGTGGCGATCACGTCGCCGGCGCAGGGCGCGGTGTAGTGCACCGTGATGTCGACGGTGACCACGCCGAAGGCCGTGGGTGCGTGCGAACGCACGGCGCTGGAGAGCGCGCAATCGAACAGCACGGCGATCGCGCCGCCGTGCACGTCGCCGCGGCTGTTGGTGTGGTCGGCGCTGTAGGGCATGCGCACGCGCGCGCGCTCGTCGCCGATGGCCTCGCCGCGCAGCGCGAAGGCGCGGGCCATCGGCATGGGCAGGCCGAACAGCACGCCCGGTGGTTCGTCGACGAAAGCGGTGTCCGACATGGTGTGCGTGTGGGGGTCAGTCGAGCAGGCCGCGTTGGCGCAGGCGCGCCACGCGTTCCTTCTCGCGCGCGGTCGTGGCCAGCGCGTAGCGGCGGTACTGCTCGGGGTCCATCGCGTTGGCCTGCTGGTTCAGCTGCTCCAGCACGCGCAGGCCGGCGGGCGACGCCAGCGCCTTGCGGAAGGCGTCGTGCACGGTCTTCACGCGCGCCGGGTCCATGCCGGCGGGGCCGGCGATGCCGTAGGGCGAATCGATGACCGCGTCCACGCCCTGCTCGCGCAGCGTGGGCACCTGCGGGTAGCGCTTGACGCGCTGCGGCGTGAGCATCACGAGGTAGCGCATCTTGCCGGCGTCGATGTGCGGCACGGCCACGCCCGAGAGCGGCGCGGCGTCGATGTGGCCGCCGAGGATGGCGTTGGTCACTTCGGCGTCGCCCTTGAAGGGCACCATGTTGAGCTGGACCTTCGCCATCTCGGCGGCTTCGTCCATCACGATGCGCGGCGTGCCCACGGCGCCGGTGGCGCCCACGTTGAGTTTGCCCGGGCGGCGCGCGGCGTCGGCCGCGAAGTCCTGCCAGGTCTTCCACGGCGCGTCGGCCTTCACCGCGAGGCCGAAGGTGTAGTCGGACAGCATCACCACGTACGAGAAACTGCGCGCGGGGTCGAAGGCCACCTTGTTGATGAAGGGCTCGCGGTACACCGAGGCCGGCAGCACGGCCAGCGTGTAGCCGTCGGGCGCGGCGCGCACCAGCGCGGCGGCGCCGTTGGTGCCGCTCGCGCCGGGGCGGTTGTCGAGCAC
The DNA here is from genome assembly GCF_059418385.1 of Variovorax sp. GW821-FHT09A10. Lineage (NCBI taxonomy): Bacteria > Pseudomonadati > Pseudomonadota > Betaproteobacteria > Burkholderiales > Comamonadaceae > Variovorax > Variovorax sp. GW821-FHT09A10. Next base: position 67,083 of record NZ_JBWKPT010000013.1, on the reverse strand, counting down.
CACGGGCTGGCCGAGGGCCTTGCCGGCTTCTTCTGCCACGGCGCGCAGGTGCTGGTCGGTGGGCCCGCCCGCGGCGTACGGAACGATCAGCGTGACGGGGCGTTGCGGGTAGGTCTCTGCGGTGGCGGCGCCGGCTGCGGTGAACAGCGCGGCGAGGGCGACCAGGCGTGACAGCCGTTGCGTTTTCATCTTCTTGTCTCCTTGTTTTTCTTGTGCGTCGTGGCGGTCAGTCGAGCTGCGCGCCGGACTTCTTCACCACGTCCTTCCACTTGGCCGTTTCGCTGCCGATGAACTGCGCGAGCTTCTGCGGCGAGGTGTCCGCCGTGGCTTCCAGGCCCTGCGCGGCGAACATCTGCTTGACCTTCGGCGAGTTGAGCACCTCGGCGAACGCGTGGTTGAGCTTGGTCACGCGGTCGGCCGGCGTGCCGGCCGGCGCGACGATGCCGAAGAACACGCTCACGTCGTAGGGCTTGTGCAGCTGCTCGGTGATGGTGGGCACCTCGGGCAGCGCCTGCGAGCGGGCCGAGGTGGCCACGCCCAGCGCGCGCAGCTTGCCGGCCTTGACGTAGGGCAGCGCGGTGAGGATGTCGGTGAAGGTCATGCTGACCTGGTTGCCCAGCAGGTCGTTGAGCGCCGGGCCGGTGCCCTTGTAGGGCACGTGCAGCAGGTCGGTGCCGGCCACCGAGTTGAACAGCACGCCCGCCAGGTGCGACGAGGCGCCGTTGCCCGACGAGGCGTAGCTGAGCTTGCCCGGATTGGCCTTGGCGTAGGCGACCAGCTCGGCCACGTTCTTCACCGGCAGGGCCGGGTTCACCACCAGGATGTTCGGCAGGTAGCCGACCTGGATCACGGGCGCGAAGCTCTTCGTCGGGTCGTAGCTGATCTTGCGGTACAGGCTCACGTTGATGGCCAGCGGGCCCGAGGTGCCGAACAGCAGCGTGTGGCCGTCGGCCTCGGCGCGCGCCACGTAGTCGGCGCCGATGTTGCCGCCCGCGCCCGCGCGGTTCTCCACGATCATGGGCTGGCCGAGCTTGTCGCGCAGCTCGGCGGCCAGCGTGCGCGCCATCGCGTCGGTCGGGCCGCCGGGCGGGAAGGGCACGACCAGCGTCATGGGCTTGGTCGGGAAGGCGCCGGGCTGGGCGTGCACGGCGGGCGTGGCTGCGAGCAGCAGCGCGGCGCAGGCGGTGCCGAGGATGAGGCTGAGTCGTTGTCGCATGGGTGGTTGTCTCCGTTGTTCTCGAAAAGGGGGCTCAAGCGGCCGTGCGCACCAGGGCGGCGTGCCAGTCGGCGGGCAGCGCGTCGGGCGCCAGCGGATCGCGCGGCAGCACGCGGTGCAGCAGCACCAGCTGGGCCCAGCGCAGGCGCGCGGCGGAGCCGCCGGCCGAGGCTTCCCAGGCCATCGCGGCGGCGCTGGTGCAGTGGTACAGGGCCGAGGCGGCCTGGCGCGCGAGCACGTCGCCGCCTTCGCGCGCGGCGGTCTCGGCCAGGGCGCAGGCGCGCGCCATGGTGTCGCGCAGCGCGGCGGCAAAGGCCGGCGTGAGCGTGGTGGCGTCGCCGATGAGCTTCTCGACGTGCGCGCGCAGCACGGGCAGCGAGCCTTCGCGCTTCACGGCGCGGATCACGTCCAGCGCCACGATGTTGCTGGTGCCTTCCCAAATCGAGCCCAGGTGCGCGTCGCGCACGAGGCGCGGGTCGCTCCACTCTTCGATGTAGCCGCAGCCGCCGCGCACTTCCATCGCATCGCCCGTGACCTGGCGCGCATCGCGGCAGGCGCGGAACTTGATGAGCGGCGTGAGGATGCGCAGCAGCGCATACGCATCGGGCTCGCCGGCGTCGGAGCGTGCCAGCGCCTGCGCGGTCTGGCAGACCATGGTGCGGGCCTGTTCGGACGGCACGCGCAGCTTGTCGAGCTGGCGCTGCATCAGCGGCATCTGCTCGAGCGCGCGGCCGAAGGCGCGGCGCTCGGAGGCGATGTACTCGGCCTCGGCCACCGCGCGGCGCATCAGGCCGGCGGAACGCACGCCGTTGGACAGGCGCGAGTTGTTGACCATGTCGGCCATCTGCTGGAAGCCGCGGCCTTCCTCGCCCACGAGGTAGGCCACGGCGCCTTCGAGGCGGATCTCGCCGCTGGCCATCGAGCGCGTGCCCAGCTTGTCCTTGAGGCGGATGATGCGGTAGTGGTTGAGGCTGCCGTCGTCGAGTTCGCGCGGCAGCAGGAACAGCGACACGCCCTTCATGCCCGCGGGCGCATCGTCGGCGCGCGCCAGCACCATCGCAAAGCCGGCGTCGGGGTTGGAGCAGAACCACTTGTCGCCGGCCAGGCGCCAGCTGCCGTCGGGCTGGCGCTGCGCGGTGGTGGCGGTGGCGGCGATGTCGGAGCCGGCGGCCTGCTCGGTCATGAACATCGCGCCCTGCGCGAGCTCGTCGAAGTCGAGCGAGGTCAGGCGCGGCAGGTACTTGGCGACCAGCTCGGGTGCGCCGAACTTCTTCAGCGTGCGCGTGAGCGAGTCGGTCATCGAGACCGGGCAGCACAGGCCGAACTCGGCCTGCACGAACAGGTAGGTCAGCACGTACTTGACCAGCGGCGGCATCTTGCCGGCCCAGCCCAGCGTCTCGTCGCGGTGCGAGATGGCGGCCAGGCCGAACTCGCTGAGCGCCAGGCGCTCCATCTCGACGTAGGCCGGGTGCTTGATGACCTTCTGTTCGTCGATGCCGGTGCGCGTGCGCTGCTTCAGCGTGGGCGGGTTGCGGTCGGCGGTGCCGGCCAGGTCGTCCAGCAGGCCGCCCGCCAGGCCGCCCAGGCGCTCGAAGTGCGGGCGCATGTGGGTGCGCAGGGCCTCGGGCAGGTACAGCGCGAGCAGCGTGTGCAGCTCGGTGTCGGTGGTGAAGAGGTTCTGGCCGTGGCGATCGGGGATCGGGTGCGCGGCGGCTGTGGCAGCGGAAGCAGCGGGTGTGGGCATGCGGGCGTCTCCTGGTTCGCCGCATTGTTGAGTTGGCAATGATCCGTGTCTAATATTGATTTGGTCTTGTACGATTTGATTTAGCTATTTATGGAACTGCGGCACCTGCGCTACTTCTCCGTGCTCGCGGAAGAGCTGCACTTCGGGCGCGCCGCGCGGCGGCTGGCCATTTCGCAGCCGCCGCTGTCGGTGGCGATTCGCCAGCTCGAAGACTCGGTGGGCGCGCGCTTGTTCGAGCGCAACAGCAAGGAAGTGCGGCTCACGCCCGCCGGCGAGGCACTGCGCGTGTCGGCGCGGCGCGTGCTGCTGCAGGCCGAAGAGGCCGCGCTGGAGGCGCGCGACGTGGCCACCGGCTCGGCGGGCCGGCTGCGCATCGGCTTCGTGGGCGCCATGCTCTACCGCGGCCTGCCGCCCGCGCTGCGCGCGTTCCAGGCGCGGCATCCGGCGGTGCGCATCACGCTGAGCGAACTCAATTCGGGCGTGCAGATCGCTGAGCTGCTGCACGACCGGCTCGACCTGGGCTTTGTCCACACCAGCCGCATGCCGGCCGAGCTGCAGCACCGGTTGCTGTTGTCGGAGCCCTTCGTGGCCTGCCTGCCCGCGGGCCATGCGCTGGCGCGCAAGCGCGTGCTGGCGCCGGCCGACCTGCGCGATCAGCCCTTCGTGCTGTTCTCGCGCGAAGCCTCACCCGACTACCACGAGCGCATCCTGTCGATCTGCGCCGAGGCGGGCTTCCTGCCCGAGGTGCGCCACGAGGTGCGGCACTGGCTGGCCGTGGTGTCGCTGGTGTCGCAGGGCATGGGCGTGGCGCTGGTGCCGCAGGCGATGCGGCACTCGGCGCTGCGCGGCGCGGTGTTCCGCCCGCTCGACCGCGCGGTGGCGCAGTCGGAGGCCTACGGCGTGTGGCGCAGCGGGCCGGTCAATGTGCTGGTCGAGCGGCTGCTCGAAGGCGTGGCGCAGAGCCTGGCCGCGAACGCCGCTCAGTGATCACGCGTAGAGCGGCTCTTCGGCCATCTGCTCGCACTGGTCTTCCAGCACGAGGATCTGGCCCTTCCAGTAGTCGCTGGAGCCGAACCACGGGAAGTTGATCGGGAAGATCGGATCTTCCCAGCGCCGTGCCAGCCAGGCGCTGTAGTGGATGAGCCGCAAGGTGCGCAGCGGCTCGATGAGCGCCAGCTCGCGGCGGTCGAATTCGCGGAACTGCTCGTAGCCGTCGAGCAGGCCCGACAGCTGCGCCGTGCGCTGCGCGCGGTCGCCCGACAGCAGCATCCACAGGTCTTGCACCGCGAAGCCCGTGCGCGCGTCGTCCAGGTCGACGAAGTGCGGGCCGCCGCCGGGGCGGTCGGTGGGCGTCCACAGGATGTTGCCGGGGTGCACGTCGCCGTGCAGGCGCAGCTTGCGGGGCTTGAAGTCGGAGGCCGGCGGCTGCAGTGCCAGGGCGGTGGCGCGGACCATGTCCAGCGCTTCGTTGCAGGTCTTTTCCCATTCGCGTTGCATGTCGAGCGGGATCTTGTCGTTCTCCAGCAGCCAGTCGCGCGAGTCCAGCCCGAAGGTCTGCAGGTCGAGCGCGGGGCGGGCCTCGAAAGGCTTGGCGCTGCCCACCGTGTGGATGCGCGCCAGGAAGCGGCCCACCCATTCGAGCACCTCGAAGTTGTCCAGCTCGGGCGCGCGCCCGCCGCGGTAGGGGCTCACGCTGAAGGCAAAGCCGGCGTGGTGGTGCAGCGTCTTGCCGTCGAAGGCCAGCGGCGGCACGGCCGGCACCTCGCCGGCGGCCAGTTCGAGCGAGAAGGCGTGCTCTTCGAGGATCTCGGCCTCGCTCCAGCGGCCGGGGCGGTAGAACTTGAGCACCACCGCCGGATGGGGATTCGGGTCTTCCAGGTAGACCTGGTAGACCCGGTTTTCATAGGAGTTCAGGCCGGTGAGCCGGCCGTCGCCGTGCAGGCCGAGTGTCGCGAGCGCGTCGAGCACCACGTCGGGCGTGAGGCTCTCGTAAGGATGGGTGTTCGCGGGCGCGACAGAAGAAGGGGTCATGCGGCGATTGTCGCCACATGGGCCCCGTGCGGGTCAGCGAGCGCCCGCTTGTTTGTAAAGCGAAAGGATATGGCCGGTGCGCGGGTCGCCCTTGCCCGCCAGCACCTGCGCGTAGGCGGCCTGCACCGCCTGGCCGCCGTGGTGGTGCTCGGTGTGCAGCCAGGGGTTGCTGGCGTCGGTCACCGTGGCCAGGAAGCGGTGCCACGCGGCCACCATGCGCCGCCCGAACTCGTCGGCGCCCCATTCGGTGGTGCGCTTCTTGATCTGCGCCGGCGCGAAGAACAGCGTGGCGCGCGGGCCGGTCAGGCTCTTGCCAGCGCCCTTGGCGGCGAGCTGCTCCACGTGCGTGCCGCCGATCGAGCTGCTGTACTTGAGGTTGGTGAAGCGCTCGTGGATCGCGGTGCGCAGCTCGCCGTTGCCGGCGAAGTCGATGTACACGCAGGGCGTGTCGGCCGCGATGGTGTCCAGGGCGTCGTAGGTCACCACGCGGTCGTAGCAGCCCAGGCTCTGGCAGAAGGCCATGTTGGCGGGCGAGGTGAGGCCGACCACCTCGATGCCGTCGCGCTGGTGCAGCTGGAAGGCCGTGCCGTAGGCCGTCTTGCTCGAGGCGCTCGACAGCAGCATGGTGGTGGCGCCGAAGAAGTCGTTGTCGGCCATGAAGTCGTCGATCAGCCACGAGGTGATGAACAGCGGGCGCAGCAGCGCCTGCAGGTCTTCGGTGTCGGTGGTGTACAGCGGGTCGGCGTTGCAGCGGAAGTACTGGTTGTAGACCGCGGGCAGCTCGGCGCGGTGCGCCGCCGCGTCGGTGAAGCGCGAGGGCGAGAGCCGGTCGGGGCTGAGCACCGCGCTCGTGGACATCGGCCAGTAGCCGTACAGCCGTTCGCCCACGGCCACGCCCGGGTGCTGCGACTGCACCACGCTGGCAAAGCCCCACACCGGGATGCTGCCCCAGCCTTCTTCCTCGGAGGGAAAGAACAGCCAGTAGCTCATCGCATCGCCGAAGGCGGCGTAGGTGATGTTGTTGGAGGTGAGCGCAAAGCTGTCGATGCGCACGCGCACCTGCCCGTCGGCCAGTGGCCGTTCGGTGGTGTCGGTGTGCAGGCGCGCGGTGGCCAGCTGGTCTTTGCGGATCAGGAGGTGGGTGGTGCTCATGGGGTCGATCTCCACGGGTGTGTGTTGAAGACGGGTGGGCGGGACGTGCGGCCACGTTAGCCAAGCTTGGTGAAAGGCGCTACCACGGCATTCGTTTTGGCGTCACCCGTGAGACAGACATGAAAAAAGCGCCCGGGCTTGGGGCCGGGGCGCTTTTTCGTGAAGCCGTCAGAGCGGGATCAGACGATGGTCAGTTCCACGTCGATGTTGCCGCGGGTGGCGTTCGAGTACGGGCAGACCTGGTGGGCGGTGTCGACCAGCAGCTTCTTCTGTGCGTCGTCCAGGCCGGGCAGCGTGATCGCCAGTTGCACCGAGATGCCGTAGGCCGAGCCGCCGTTCGTCGGGCCGAGGGACACCTTCGAGTCGATGGCGACGTCTTCCGGCACCTTGACGCTGATCTTCGGGCCGACGGCCTTCATGGCGCCGATGAAGCAGGCGGCGTAGCCGACCGCGAACAGCTGTTCGGGGTTGGTGCCGGGCTTGCCCGAGCCGGGCGAGCTCAGCTTGACGTCGATGGCGCCGTCGCTGGACTTGCCGGCGCCGTCACGGCCGCCGACAGTGTGGGCTTCTGCGGTGTAGAGAACTTTGTCGAGCTTGGTGGTCATGGTGATTTCCTTTGGTCAGGGGAGTGGTGATGAAAGGGCTTCTTCTCACGAAGCCGGGGAGAACTCTGGATGGGTTGTGTGTCAGGCGGCTTTGCGGATGCGGTCGCGCAGGGTCTGGATCTGCTGCGTGAGGGCGATCAGCTCGGGGACGGAGCATTCGGCGGCGGCCATGAGGCACTCGGGGACGTTGGCGGCACGGGACTTGAGCTTGCGGCCTGCGGTGGTGAGCGTGATGTGGACGCGACGCTCGTCCGCGACGTCGCGGACTCGGGCTACGTAGCCGTTGGCTTCGAGGCGCTTGAGGAGCGGGGTGAGGGTGCCGGAATCTAAAGAGAGACGTTCGCCGAGGGCGGAGACGGTGGGGCCGTCTTGCTCCCAGAGGGCGAGCATCACCAAGTATTGAGGGTAGGTGAGCTGGAGCTTTTCTAGCAACGGCTTGTAGAGGCGGGTCATTGCCAAGGAGGCGGAGTAGACGGCGAAGCAGAGCTGGTTGTCTAGCTTGAGAAGGTCGTCTGTGTTGGGTTTCGTTGGCATGGGGGAATTGTAGTTCGCAATTGAATTGTGTGCAATGTAGTTGTTTTGGGTGACTTGGGATGGTGGTCGTTTTGCTTCCCGAGGCCGGGTCTCGCCCCGGCAGGCGACCTACTTTTCTTTGCTTCGCCAAAGAAAAGTAGGCAAAAGAAAGGCGACCCCACTGTCTGCGACCCTCCGCTTCGCTGCGGGCAACCTGCGGTGCTCACGTTTCGCGGGGTCTCGCAGAACTCGCTTCGCTCAAACAGCTGCGAGCCCTGATCCGCGAAACGCTGCGCTCCTCGGCGCAGCCAGAGGGGCTTGGATACCGGGCGGGCCGTCGCTTCGCTCGGCCCGGGAACCTCCAACAGCCGGATGCAACGACTGTGCTCGCACTCATGCCGGCGCTGGTGCTCGCAGGAACATCTGCATGAGCGCACACGCCAGCGGCTCACGCAACGACCAACGCCACGACCAATCCCCGCCGCAGCAGGCGCGAAGCGCCTGCTGCGGCCCTCAGGCCGAGCGAAGCGATGGCCCGAGAGGTTCCCCAATCCCTTCTGTATGCGCCGAGGAGCGCAGCGTTTCGCGGATCAGGGCTCGCCCTTGTTTGAGCGAAGCGAGTTTGGGCGAGACCCCGCGAAACGTGAGCACCGCAGGTTGCCCGTAGCGAAGCGGAGGGACGCAGACAGCAGGGTCGCCTTTCTTTTGCCTACGTTTCTTTGGCGAAGCAAAGAAAAGTAGGTCGGCCGCCGGGCCGAGACCCGGCCCCGGGAAAGAACAAGACCCACGCCCCAGGAATCACCCCCGAAACCGCTTCCGAGTCAAAGCCAACGCAATCCAAAAAGCAACGACCGCATACAAAACCAACACACCCGTATGCACCCACCACCCCTCAGGCCACCGATCCATAAACAGCGGCCGCACCAAAGCCACAGCATTGGTCAAAGGCAACCAGGCAGCCACAGAACGCACCACAGAAGGCAACTGCTCCAGCGGAAAAAACACCCCACTCAAAAACATCATCGGCGTCATGAACAGCGTGAAGTAATAGGTAAAAAAGTCATACCCCTTAGCCAACGCATTGAAGATCAACGCCACAGAAGAAAACGTGATCCCACACCCAATCAACACCATCCAGGCCACGATCAACTTGGGGCTGTGACTGATCCCAAGCCCAAGCATCACAAACAAGATCGCAGTCACAGTAAAAATCGACTTGAACGCCGCCCACAGCATCTCCGCAAGCACGATGTCATCCAGCCCCACCGGCGCATTCATGATCCCGTCCCACGTCTTCTGCACATGCATCCGGGAAAACGCCGAATACAGCGCCTCGAAGCTCGCCGCATTCATCGCGCTCATGCAGATCGACCCACTCGCCAGGAACAGGATGTACGGCACCTGCGTGCCGTCCACGGTCACCTGCCCAACGAGAGCGCCCATCCCGTAGCCAAACGCCACCAGCCAGATCAGCGGCTCCGCGATGTTCCCGATCAGGCTAGGTAAAGCAAGCTTGCGCCACACCAGCAGGTTGCGCAAAAACACCGGCCACCATCGCATCGACAGTTCAGGCGCACGCCACACAGAGGGTGAAGGCGGCACAGGTGCCTCGGGAGAAACAGCAGCAGAAGAAGCAGTGGTTGTGTTCATAGAAAGAAGGCCTAGCCATCCTGGCGAATCTGCCGACCGGTGAGCTTGAGGAAAAGATCCTCCAGATTGGCCGGCCGATGAAAGGTGCGCAGCCCGCCGTGCTGCGTCAGCGCGTCGAGCAGGCGCCGCGCATCCTGCGTGTAGAAGAACACGGTCTCACCGCTCACTTCCACGCGCGCAGCCAGCGCCTGCAGCTCGGCCGACCCGGCCAGCGACAGCGCCCCGTTGCCATACACCTCGACCACATCAGGCTCCAGGTGCTCGGCAATGAGGTCGCGCGGCCGGCCCTCGGCGATCTTGCGGCCATGGTCGAGCACCAGCAGCCGCGAACACAGGCGCTCCGCCTCGTCCATGAAGTGCGTGGTCAACAGGATCGACTTGCCCTGCTGCAACAGCACCTGCAGCCGTTCCCACATCAGGTGCCGCGCCTGCGGGTCGAGCCCGGTGGTGGGCTCGTCGAGCAGCAGCAACTTGGGGTCGTTCACCAGCGCACGCGCCAGCGACAGGCGCCGGCGCATGCCGCCCGACAGCTCGCCGGGCTTGGCGTCGGCCTTGTGCGAGAGCGCGGCGAACTCCAGCAGCTGCGGCACGCGCGCACGCACATGCGCCTTGCTGAAACCGAAGTAGCGGCCGTACACCACGAGGTTCTCGGCGCAGCTGAAGTCGGGGTCGAGGGTGTCGAACTGCGACACCACGCCCAGCTGTGCCTTGATGGCCAGCGCGTCGCGCGGCATCTGCAGGCCCAGCGCGTCGATGCTGCCGCCGTCGGGCGCGGTGAGGCCCAGGCACATGCGGATGGTGGTGGTCTTGCCCGCGCCGTTCGGCCCGATCACGCCCAGGCACTCGCCGGGCGCGATCTCGAACGAGAGGTCGTCGACGACCGTGGTCTCGCCGTAGCGCTTGCGCAGCCCACGGACCTGGAACAACGGGGAAGAAGACGAAGCGGAAGGCGAGGAGGGGGTGGTGTGGGATGGCACGCGGCCATTCTGACGCAGCCGGCCGATTGGCGCAGCAGCTACATGCGCAAGCCGCTGAACTCGCTTTTCATCCAGTCGATGAAGGCCCGCGTGCGCGCCGGCAGCAGCCGCGCATTCGGGTAGATCACGCTCACGGGGCGGGGCGCGGGCTCGTAGTCTTCGAGCACCAGTTGCAGCCGACCCTGCGCCACGTGCGGCAGCACCTGGTAGGAGAAGAAGGTACCGAAGCCCATGCCCGCGGCGCAGGCCTCGATGGCGGGTGCGAGGTGGTTGAACTCCAGGCGGTTGTCGGGCGTGACGTGCACGGTCTTGCCGCCGTCGCGGAACGCCCATTGCGGCGGTGCATCGATGCGCCCGCGCACGCAGGGCGCACCCGCCAGGTCGCGCGGATGGCGCGGCACGCCGTGCTGCGCCAGGAAGGCGGGGCTGGCCGCCACCACGCGGCGGATGGTGCCCAGCGTCTGCGCCACCAGCGACGAGTCTTCGAGCGGGCTGATGCGGATGCCGACATCGATGCCTTCTTCGAGCAGGTTCACCGTGCGGTCGTGCAGCCGCACGCTGCAGCGCACCTTCTCGTGGCGCTGCATGAAGCGCACGATGGCCGGCGCCACGTACATGTGGCCGAACAGCACCGGCGCGGTGATGACCAGCTGCCCCGCGGGCTCGCGCGCCTCGGCCTTCAGCGCCTGGTCGGCGGCGTCGGCCGCGAGCAGCACCTCGCGCGCGCTCGGCAGGTAGTGGCGGCCCTCCTCGGTGAGCGACAGGCGCCGCGTGGTGCGGTGGAACAGGCGCACGCCCAGGTGCGCCTCGAGCGCGGCGAGCGCGCGCACCACGGCGGGCAGCGAACTGCCGAGCGCCTCGGCGGCGCGGGTCAGGCTGCCCTGGTCGGCAATCTGCACGAAGGTCTGCATGGCTTTGAAGCGATCCATGGCGCGATTAAACCGGAAAACGCAGCAGTCAAATCCGGTAAAGGCTATTCATTCATTTGGTGGAAGAGAGAAGAATCGAGGCCATACCCACCCGAAGGACTCTTCATGACCGAGAACAGCACCAACACCCGTCAGCCCGCCCAGCCCATCCAGCTCTTCGGCAGCGCCATCTCGGGCCACGTGCACCGCGTGCGCTTCTTCCTCTCGGTGCTGGGCCTGCCCTTCGAGATCGTCGAGCTCAACCTGCGCCAGCGCGAGCACCGCACGCCGGAGTTCCTGGCGCGCAACCCCTTCGGCCAGGTGCCGGTGATCGAGGACGGCGAGGTCACGCTGGCCGACTCCAACGCCATCCTCGTGTACCTCAACGAACGCTACGCCCCCGACCCGGCGCGCTGGATGCCGCGCGACCCGGTGGGCGCGGCGCGCGTGCAGCGCTGGTTCTCGGTGGCGGCGGGCCCGCTGGCCTACGGCCCGGCGGCGGCGCGCATCATGGTGCTGTTCGGCGTGGACGCCGACCGCACCGAGACCGTCAAGCGCTCGCACGCGCTGCTCTCGGTGATGGAAACCTGCCTGTCCGAACAGCCCTTCCTCGCGGGCCCGTCGGCCACGCTGGCCGACATCGCGAACTACGCCTACGTCGCCCATGCGCCCGAAGGCAGCGTGTCGCTCGACGCCTATCCACAGCTGCGCGCCTGGCTGGCGCGCGTGGAAGCCTTGCCGGGGTTCGTGCCGATGGTGCGTTCGTCAGTAGGCCTGGCGGTGGCGTCATGATCGCCGCGCCCTTCCACGCCGGCGAGCGCGCGCTGCAGTCGCTCGTGGGCTCGCGCGAGCAGATGGAGGTGGCGGGCCCGCGCGTGATCCGCGACTACATGCCTGACCAGCACCGCGAGTTCTTCGCGCTGCTGCCGTTCCTCGTGGTCGGCAGCCTTGATGCCGAGCTGCAGCCGTGGGCCAGCATGCTCGCCGCGCCCGCCGGCTTCGCGCACTCGCCCGACGCGACCCACCTGCGCATCGATGCGCTGCCGGGCGCCGGCGATCCGCTCGCGGGCCAACTCGCACCTGGCGCAACGCTCGGGCTGCTGGGCATCCAGCCGCACACGCGGCGGCGCAACCGCATGAACGGCACGGTCGAGGCGCTCGACGCGGCGGGCTTCATGGTCGAGGTGCAGCAGAGCTTCGGCAACTGCCCGCGCTACATCCAGGCGCGCGAGCCGGTGTTCGCCGCACCGCCGGCCAACGAGCCCGCCGTGCAGTGGCTCGACACGCTCGACCTCGCGGCCGAACGACTCATTGGCGCGGCCGACACGCTGTTCATCGCCACGGCGTACCCCGACGCGGTGGCGGAGGGCGACGCGGCCGATGCGCGCTCGCACGGCGTCGACGTGTCGCACCGCGGCGGTCGGCCGGGCTTCGTGCGCGTCGATGCGGGCGGCGTGCTCACGGTGCCCGACTTCAACGGCAACCGCTTCTTCAACACGCTCGGCAACCTGCAGACGCATCCGCGCGCGGGCCTGCTGTTCGTCGATTTCGACACCGGCGAGCTGCTGCACCTGAGCGCCACGGCGGAGATCGTCACGGACGGCCCCGAGGTGGCGGCGTTCGAGGGCGCGGAGCGGCTGATGCGCTTTCACGTCACGCGCGCGCTGCGCCGTCCGGCCGCGCTGCCGCTGCGCTGGGGCGAGGCCGCGTTGTCGCCGCACCTGGCGGGCACGGGGCGCTGGGCCGCGCACTGACTAGTCGAAGACGGGAATGCGCCCGTTGACTGACGGTCGATAGTGCCAACTGAGCGCATCGAGATCGGGTGCGCTTCGTTGGCGCAGCAGTGCTTCGAGGCCCGCCGCAGCCAGCGTGCAGGCCAGCGCCTGCCCAGGGCACGCATGCAGGCCATGGCCGAAGCCAAGCACGCGGCGCTGCGCGCGCACCGGCATGAAGCGGTCGGGCTCGGGGTTGAACGCCGGATCGCGGTGCGCCGAGGCCAGCAGCACCAGCACCGCATCGCCCGCCGCCAGCGAGGTGCCGGCGATCTCGACGGGCTCGATCGCGAAGCGGCGCGTGTTCTGCACCGACGGATCGTGGCGCGCCGTCTCTTCGACGATGGCGAGCAGCCCGTCGCGCGTGCGCGCCAGCGGGCGCAGCGCGGGCTCGCGCACCAGCGCGATGAGGCTGTTGCCCAGCAGGCCCGCCGTGGCGTCGCAGGTCTGCGAGAGCAGGCCCACGAGGTTCGCCAGCAGCGCGCGCGAGAGCGGCGCGCTCGCCGCGCTTTCGGTCAGCACTGCCGCCAGCAGCGTGCCGTCGCGCGGCGAGGCGTTCGCGCTCAGGGTTTCGAAGCGGTTCATCAGCGCGTCGGCCGCCACGCTCGCCGCCTGCAGCTGGTCGGCGTTCGACAGCGGGGAGAGGCAGGCGACGAAGTCGCACATCCAGCGGTCCACCTGCGGCAACGTCGCGTCGTCGAAGCCGAGCAGGTGCGCCATCGCCCGCACGGGCAGCGAGAACAGCGCCTCGGACAGCGGCGCCTGCGCAGGCAGCTGCTGCGCCACGTCGAGCGCGGCGGCATGCGCCGCGTGCAGGTCGAGGCCGGCCAGCGCGCGCTGCAAGGCCGGCCGGTGCGCCTGGTGCGCGGGGCCGTCGTTCATGCGCACGAGGTGGCCGAACACCTCGCCCGCCGGGCTGCCCACGATCGCGCGCGGCACGGGCTCGGCGGCGGGGCGCACACGCAGCGCCCCGTGGGCCTGCAGCACCTGCATGACGACATCGGCGCGGCTTGCGACCCACACGCGCAAGCCGTCGTGCCACGCGAGCGCCGGGCCGTCGCGCAGCGTGGCGTAGTAGGGGTACGGGTCGGCATGCGTGGCGGCGGCGACCGGGTCGGCGGGGTGGGTGAGCGTGGCGGTAGTCATGGCGCGCAGTGTGCGTTCGCCGCCGCCGGCACACTTCGGCCGCGAACGAAGTGTGGGATGCGGCGCCGCCTTAGGATGCCCGCATGGACGACACCACCGCTTCCGACTTCCAGCTCGCCCGCCTCGCCGGCGCCATCGCCGAGCCGGCGCGTGCCCGCATGCTGAACTGCCTGATGGACGGCCACGCCCGCACCGCGACCGAGCTCGCCACCGTGGCCGAGGTGGCCGCCTCGACCGCGAGTGCGCACCTCGCGCGACTGAAAGAAGAGCGGCTGGTCGAGGTGCTCGTGCAAGGCAAGCATCGCTACTTCCGCCTGGCCAGCGACGACGTGGCCGCCGCGCTCGAAAGCCTCATGGTGGTGGCCGGCGCGCCGCGCCCCACGGCCGCCGCCTTCCAGCCCAACACCCCGAGCCGCCTGCGCAGCGCCCGCACCTGCTACGACCACATGGCCGGCACCGCGGGCGTCGCGCTGCACGACCGGCTGCATGCACAGGGCTGGCTCAGCGGCCTTGCGAGCGGCTCGTACGAACTCACGCCCGACGGCGCCATCGCGCTGGAGAGCCTGGGCGTCGAGGTCGACGCCGTGCGCCGTTCGCGCCGCCGCTTCGCCTGCGCCTGCCTCGACTGGAGCGAACGCCGCCCGCACCTGGGCGGCGCGCTCGGCGCCGCGTGGCTGCAGCTGTCGCTGCGGCGCGGTTGGGTGCGGCAAGAGCTCGACGGACGCGCGCTCACGCTGACGCCGAAGGCGCAGCGGGAGATGCCGGAGTTGTTCAACTGACTGCCGGAGACACACGAAGAAGCTCGGTGTCCTGACCGGGAAAACTCCAAACCGGATGGGCCGCAGCCCACTTATGATCCTGCACCAAATCGGGAGGATGGAACTGTGGCAACCAAGTGGTGGGCAGCCGTGTGCTGCGTGGTTCTAGGCGCATGTGGCGGTGGAGGCGGCGGCGGAGGTAGTGGGGGTGGACTCGTCGGACTCGCCATGCCGCCAGGGGCGGCAGTGCCGGCATCCGGTGCGGGCGGCGATCCGGGCGCAAACCCCGGAACGGAAGCGGCGCCTCCCGCCGGGCCTGTCACGCAACCCGGCACGGACCCTGCGCCCATCACCGGTCCTCAGCCCGGCCCGGTCACCACCTACACCTACAAGCTGGGCAAGGTCGAGGACAAGATCAGTCCCTTCGATCCGCGCTTCCGGGGGCTGGTGCTGGACCAGCTGAACAGCCCGGCGTTCGCTGGCTACTACTACACCGGCTCGTTCTATCCCGACACAGGCAATGGCATCTTTGCCAGGGCTTCGTCGACCGATGCCTACCTCTGGTCGATGGACACGGTGGTGGCCCCCAACGGCCACTCCGCGGCCAGCTTCGTCTCGATGGCGTTGTTCATGGTCATCGGTGAGGGCACGCTGCGATCCCTCTACGGAAAGCCCACGGCGGAAACGGCGACCTATGGGTACATGAAGGTCGCCATCGACGCCGACGTCAGCGGCTCGCTGAGCCGCCTGAACGCGGCGGGTGCGCAAGGCTATTGCCGGTTGGCGAGCGGTGTGTTCGAGACGCGCATGATGCGGCAGGAGGGTGCCAGCGATGTCTGCACCTACGAATCGCCGGCCCCCCGTGTGTCTTCGTTGCAGGAGCGGCTGGACCAGCTCAACGCGATGGGGCTCAAGGGCTTCATCCCCTTCTTCCTCAACGGCGGTACCCCTTACTACGTCAAGGTGAACAACGCGTCGACGAGTTACTACTACTACGCGGTCGATGATGCGACGGGCGGCAGCGACGAAACCAAGTTCCTGGCCCTGCTCAATGCGGAAGGTGCCAAGGGTGCGACATCCTATGAGTACATCGCCAATGGCGGCATCTCACCGAAGCGGATATTCCGCATTGCCACGAACTGCAGCCGCTGGTGGCTGTGCTGACCAGGCGAAGGCATCGCGAAGGAAAGGTCCCTCACACGGGCCCGAGGCTCAGGCTTTCAGCTTGAGCAGATAGATCAGCGGGCCAGCCATCGCAATGTCGAGCTCGAGAAAGCTCTCGAAGTCCTTGCCCGCCATCCAGTACGGGTCCCAGTTGTTGCGCTTGATGGTCTTCTGCCAGAGGTCGTGCGTGGTGGCGCGCTGCACGGCGTCGAGCAGCTGGCCGCGGCGGTAGGGCGGGACCTTCTTGCCGGTCATCACGCCGCGCCAGTTGGCCAGGTCGGCGTCCACGCCCTGCTGGCGCACCGACGAAATGCCCTGGAACGGGTGCTTGGACGACACGCCGATGGCGCGCAGCTTGCCGTTGGCGATGTTCTCGGCGAACTCGCTGTAGCCCGAGATGCCGACCGCCGCCTTGCCCGTGTCGAGCGCTTCGACCACCTGCGCGCCGCCCGGGTGCGGCTGGTAGTTCAGCGACGCCGAGGCGCCGGCCACGCGCGCCAGCATGCCGGCGAACATGTGGTCCACGCCGCCGGCCGAGCCGCCCGCGATGACCGTGTTGGCGGCATCGGCGCGCAGCTGGGCAATGAGGTCCTTGGGGGTCTTGATGGGCGAGTCGGCCTTGACGGCGACCACCTCGTAGTCGCTGGTCAGGCGTGCCACGGGCGACACGTGTGCCAGCGTGACGGCGGGCTTCTGCAGCGCCACCGCGCCGACCATCACCATGCCGCTGACCAGCAGCGCCTCGGGGTCGGCGTCGTACTTCTCGACGTACTTGGCCAGCCCGATGGTGCCGCCCTTGCCACCGATGTTCTCGTAGGTGACGTTGCCCACGGCGCCCGAGGCCAGCAGGGCGGCGCCGAGGGCGCGGCCGGTCTGGTCCCAGCCGCCGCCTTCGTTGGCGGGAATGACGATGCGCAGCTTGCTGCTCAGCGGCGCATCGGCCGCGCGGGCGTTGCCGGCCCACAGCGCGGCCTGGCCCGCACCGGCGGCAGCGGCCGAGGCTGCCAGCCAGGTGCCGAAACGGCGGCGGGACAGGGGAAGGGCGGCGGCAGGCAGCGAAGACGGGCGCATCGTGTTTCCAGTTGTGTACGTGACAGCCAATGATGTCCGCGAAACATGGCCATCACACCCTCGCCCTCACAGGGAGAAACCCTGAGGGGAAAGCAAAGGAAAAGCAAACGAAACGCGTCGGAGCCTACTGGAAAGCCACTTCCGCGAAGCTTCGCAGCTTGCGGCTGTGCAGCCGGGTCGTGCCTTCCTCGCGCAGGATCTCGATGGCGCGCATGCCGATGCGCAGGTGCTGTTCCACGCGCTCGCGGTAGAAGTGGTTGGCCATGCCGGGCAGCTTGATCTCGCCGTGCAGCGGCTTGTCGCTCACGCACAGCAGCGTGCCGTAGGGCACCCGGAAGCGGAAGCCGTTGGCCGCGATGGTGGCGCTTTCCATGTCCAGCGCCACGGCGCGGCTCTGGCTGAAGCGGCGCTGCGGCTGGTTGCCGGGCAGCAGTTCCCAGTTGCGGTTGTCGGTGCTGGCCACGGTGCCGGTGCGCATGATCTTCTTCAGGTCGGGGCCTTCGCACTTCGTGACGTCGGCCACCGCCTGTTCGAGCGCCAGCTGGATCTCCGACAGCGCCGGAATCGGCACCCACAGCGGCAGTTCCTCGTCGAGCACGTGGTCCTCGCGCACATAGGCGTGGGCCAGCACGTAGTCGCCCAGCTGCTGCGTGTTGCGCAGGCCGGCGCAGTGGCCCAGCATCATCCAGGCGTGCGGGCGCAGCACGGCGATGTGGTCGGTGATGGTCTTGGCGTTGGCCGGGCCGACGCCGATGTTGGTCATGGTGATGCCGCTGTAGTCCTCGCGCACCAGGTGGTAGGCCGGCATCTGCGGCAGGCGCGGCGGCGCGGTGCCCTGGCTGCCGTCCAGCAGGTGGGCGAAGGTGTCGCTGTGGCCCGCGGCCAGCCCGCGCCGGCGCGTGATCACGTTGCCGGGCTCGATGAAGGCGATGTATTCGCTGTTCTCGTCGGCCATGGCCTCGTGGCCCAGGCGCACGAACTCGTCGATGTAGAACTGGTAGTTGGTGAACAGCACGAAGTTCTGGAACCACTCGGGCGCCGTGCCCGTGTAGTGGCGCAGGCGGTGCAGCGAGTAGTCGACGCGCGCCGCCGTGAACAGCGACAGCGGCTGCGGCTCGCCGGGCAGCGCCTCGAAGGTGCCGTTGGCAATGCCGTCGTCCATGGCGCCCAGGTCGGGCAGGTCGAACACGTCGCGCATGAGGGCGCGGCGCTCGGCGCTCATGGTGCCTTCGATGTGGTCGTTCTCGGCGAACGAGAAGTGGATCGGAATGGGTTGCGTGCTGGTGCCCACCTCGATCTCGACCTGGTGGTTTTCCAGCAGCAGGCGGAACTGGTCGAGGTAGTAGCGCGAGAACAGGTCGGGCCGCGTCAGCGTGGTCTCGTAGCGGCCGGGGCCGGCCACGAAGCCGTAGCTCAGGCCGGCGTTGGCCGGCGGCGTGTGGCGCGAGACGGTGTGCGTGTGCACCCGCACGAACGGGTAGCAGGCCCGCACCCGGCCCGGCAGCGCTTCGCCGGCGACAAAGCGCAGCATCGATTCGCGCAGGTGGGCCAGGCCGCCCTGGTAGATGGCTTTGACCTGGTCGAGCGCCTCGGCGGCGTCGGTGAAGCGGGCGGGAGCGACGAAGGTGGGCATGTAGGGCATGCCGTCATTGTGCAATGCGCCCGTGTCGATGGGGAGGCCAGACGATCAGTCCAAAAGGCAGGCCAGCACCTTGGCCAGCATGTCGTCCACGTCCGTGGCCTGCACCGCGCCGGGCAGGGCGACGTCGCCGTGCATCACGAACACCGGCTTGCCCCATTTCAGGCCCATCGCCATCTCCGACAGCGTGCCCATGTTGCCGCCGATGGCGACCAGGCACACGCCGCTGCGCGCGATGATGCCATTGCGCATCTCGCCCATGCCGGTGGGAATGGCCACGCTGAGCCATTCGTTGGCGTGGCGGTCGTCGTCCTCGGGCAGGATGCCCACGGCGATGCCGCCGGCTTCCACCGCGCCGCGCGAGGCCGCGGCCATCACGCCGCCGCGCCCGCCGCAGACCACCGCCATGCCCGCGCCGGCCAGCGCATGCGCCACCGCGTAGGCGGCCTCGCATTCGGCCGGGCCGCCGTCGCCCGGGCCGAGCATCGCCACCGGCTGGCGGTGGCGCTGCGGCCCCCACTGCCGTTGCGCCAGGCGCGTCAGCGCCTCAGTGACCGGCGCCGACAGCACCGCGCTCGCGCCTTCGTGTAAAGACATCGCCCACTCCCATCACGACCACACACACCACCATCAGCACCAGCGACAGGGCCGCCGCCACCGCGAAATCGGACCCGCCGTCGCCCACCTGCGCGAGCAGCATCAGCGGCAGGATGTTCAGCTGCGTGCCCACCAGCGCCAGCGCCGTGCCGTAGGTGCCCATGGCAATCGCGGCCACCATGCAGGCGTTCGACAGCACCGAGGGCAGCACCTCGGGCAGCACCGTGTCCCGGAAGGCGCGCGCCTTCGAGGCGCCCAGCGTGCGCGCCGCCTGCGCCGGGCGCAGGTCGAGGTTGGCGAACACGGGGTACAGCGACAGCGCCACGCGCGGGATCAGGTAGTAGGCATAGGCCAGCCCCAGGCCCGACACGCTGTAGATCCAGCTGCCGATCACGGCCGGGTCGGCGCCCAGCCCCGCGAGCAGCTGCGTCACGAAGCCCGCGCGGCCGAAGGCCAGGATGAAGCCGTAGGCGATCACCAGCCCCGAGAACGCGAGCGGCAGGCCCAGCAGCGTCATCATCCATTGGCGCCGGCCTTCGGGCTGGCGCGCCAGTTCGATGGCGATGCAGGTGCCCACCAGCGCCGAGATCGCGCCCGCCGCCAGACCCAGGCCCAGCGTGTTGCGCAGCGCGCCGAAGAACAGCGGGTTGCCGAACAGCCGCCCGAAGGCACTGCCGCCCTCGCCGAAGGCCTCGGGCAGCAGCGCCGCCAGCGGCACCGCGAAGAACAGCGCCATGAAGGCCCAGGCGGGCCAGGCGCCAAAGCGTCGCATCACGGCCTCTTACTTGCCCAGCGCGGCCTGCGCCCAGAGCTTGTCGACCTCGGCCTTGCGCTCTGAGGCCTTCACCACGTCGAGGGGCTTGATCTGCGGCGCGGCCGGCATCTTGGCCGCGACATCGGCCGAGAGCGGCGTGCCCGGCACGGCAGGGCGCACGAAGCCCTGCGCGAACAGCGACTGGCCCGCCTCGCTCATGATGAAGTTGAGCCACAGCTTGCCGGCGTTGGGGTTCGGGCCGTTCTTCACCAGGCTGATGGCGTAGGGCGCGGCCACGCTGGCTTCCTTCGGAATCACGACCTCGACCGCATCGCCCATGCCATCGACATGCTTGGCCTTGAGGCCGTCGTTCTCGTAGCTGATCCACACCGGGATCTCGCCCTTCAAAAACTTGGCATACGGCGTGGTGCCTTCCACGCGCAGCACGTTGCCGGCCGCATGCAGCTTGCCCAGGTAGTCGGTGCCGGGCTGCACGTTGTCGACGCTGCCGCCGTTGGCGTAGGCCGCGGCAAAGGTCAGCACCTGGCCGATGCCGGTGGAGCGCGGGTCGAGGTAGACCACCGTGCTCTTGAACTCGGGCTTGAGCAGGTCGGCCCAGCCGGTGGGCACGTTCTTCACCAGCTTCTTGTTCACGAGGAAGGCGATGTTGAGCGTGTGGATGGTGAACCAGCGGCCCTCGGCCTCGCGGAACACGGCGGGCAGCTTGTCGAAGTTGACGGGCTTGAAGGGCGCGACCACATCCTTCTTCGCGGCGTCGACGGCCGAGGCGGCGAAGTAGTAGGCGGTGTCGGCTTGCGGGCGGCGCTTGGTCTTCTCGAGCGCGACGACGGTCGCGGCCGAGCCGATGTCGTTGTAGGTCAGCTCGATCTCGGGGTAGCGCTTCTTGAAGTCGCGGAACAGCGACTTCCAGTTGGCCCATTCGGGGCCGGTGTCGAAGGAGACGCACAGGCCTTCCTTCTGCGCTTCGGCGTACAGCGCCTTCTCGCCCGCGTAGAGCTCGGGGCCGTCGAAGGCAAAAGCGGTGCGGGCCAATGACAGCACGGGCAGTGCGCCGGCGGCCTGGATCAGATGTCTGCGTTGCATGGAGGGCTCCTTGGAAGGAAAAGGTCAGTGGTCGAGCAGGCGAAGGTGTTCGGGGGCGATGGCGATCGCTTCGGCCGCCGGTGCGGCCGACTCGGCGAGGAAGGGCTTTCCGGCACCCGCCACGTCGAAGTCGTAGCGCGTGAGCGCGCCCAGGTAGCGCTGCGCGCCGGTGCGGCCGGCCAGGCGGTTCACGCTGTCGGGCGTCGGGTCGGGCTGGATGTGTTCGGGCCGCACCAGCACATGCACCGGCGTGCCGAAGGGCCGGTTGCCGGTCTCGGCGAAGAGTTCGGCAAAGCCCATGTCGAGCCGGCCCGGCGAGGCCACCTTGGCGGGCAGGATGGTCGAGAGCCCGACGAACTCCGCCACCGCGCGGCTCGCGGGGTGCTCGTAGATCTCGCGCGGCGTGGCGATCTGCAGCAGGCGGCCGTCCTTGAGCATGGCCACGCGGTCGGCCATCACCAGCGCTTCTTCCTGGTCGTGCGTGACCAGCAGCGTGGTCGCGTTGAAGCGCTGCTGGATCGCGCGGATCTGGTCGCGCAGATGGCCGCGCACGCTGGCGTCGAGTGCCGACAGCGGTTCGTCGAGCAGCAACGCGCGCGGATCGATGGCGAGCGCACGGGCCAGCGCCACGCGCTGCTGCTGGCCGCCCGAGAGCTGCGCCACGGCGCGCTGCGCGTAGTCGCCCAGCCCGACGATCTCGAGCAGCTCCTGCGCGCGCTGGCGGCGCGGGGCCGTGTCCACCTTGCGCAGCTTGAGCCCGTAGGCCACGTTGTCGAGCACGCTCAGGTGCGGAAACAGCGCATAGCTCTGGAACACCATGCCGATGTGCCGCTGGTGCACCGGCGTGCGCGACATGTCGTCGCCGCCGAGCACGATCCGGCCCGTGTGGCCGGTCTCCAGCCCCGCCACCAGCTTGAGCAGCGTCGACTTGCCCGAGCCGCTGGGCCCGATCACCGCCACGAGCTCGCCCGTGCGCACGTCGAGCGACACGTCGTGCAGGCCGTGCGTGCTGCCGGGGTAGTTGTAGCTGACGGAATCGAGGAGGAGGCTCATGGGAATTACGCGCGCTGCTTCACGAGGGAGGAAGAAAGAAGGGCCGACGCGCTCGCCAGCACGAGAAGGATGACGGTCGCCGCGCAGGCAAAGCCCGTCGCGCCGTAGAAGGCCTGCAGCAGCACCACCGGGTAGGTGCGGTTCTGGAAGCTCGTGAGCAGGTTCGACAACCCGAACTCGCCCACCGAAATGGCCGCCACCATCACCAGCCCGCTGATCAGGCTCTGGCGCAGGCTGGGCAGCACGATGCCGGTGAACTGCTGCCAGCCCGAGGCGCCGAGCGTCGCGGCCGCCTGCTCGAGCCGCCCGAGGTCCAGGTGGCGCAGGTCGGTGAGCAGCGTGTTCGTGAGGTAGGGCAGCGTGAGGATCGCGTGCGCCGCGATCAGCAGCGGCATCGAGCCCAGCCACGGCGCGAGGTCGGTGTTGAACACGATCATGTAGCCGAAGGCCAGCGTGATGGTCGGCACCGCGACCGGCGTGGCGCTCACGATGCGCGCCGCGATGCTGCTGCCGCGCCGCGCGCCGTGGTACAGCGCATAGGCCAGCGGCAGCGCCAGCACCGTGTTGATCGCGCAGGCCGCCATCGCCACCACGAGGCTGCTCACGAAGGCCTTGCGGAACGAGGTGTCCAGCCACAGGTCGACATACCACTGCCCGGTGACGCCCGTGGGCAGCAGCGTGTTGGTCCAGTTGCCGCCGAAGCTGCCGATCGCCAGCAGGGCGATGGGCAGCAGCAGGTACAGGCCGTAGACGAGCGAGATGCCGCGAATCAAGGGGGTGTCTCCGAAGGTCTTGCGCACCCGGCATACTTTCCGGATGCTCTACTTTTTGCCCACGGCGGATTGCCGCGTTCCAGCGAATTCTAGGAAGCAGATGCACACTTATGGGTGAAAGTTGGATGACGACACTTGAGCAATCGGCAAGTGTTTTTCACACGACTTTCATCAACCGGAGCCAGGCATGAAACGCGACTGCCCCACCATCCAGGAACTGCTGGCCTTCGACGCCGTGGCGCGCCAGCAGAGCATCACGCTCGCGGCCGGTGCGCTGTGCATCACCGTGAGCGCCGTCAGCAAGCAGATCGCGGGGCTCGAGGCTTTCCTCGGCCGCGAGCTGCTGCAGAAGAACGGCCGCGGCGTGCAGCTCACGCCGCAGGGGCGCGTGTACTGGCAGAAGATCTCGGGCGGCCTGCGCGCCATCGAGACCGCGACCTTCGAGGCGCGTTCGGGCGATGCCGGTGCCGGCCTGCTCACGCTGGCCAGCGTGCCCACCTTTCTCACCAAATGGCTCATTCCGCGCCTGCCGGCCTTCAGCCAGAAGAGCCGCCACGTGATGCTGAGCTTCAGCCGCCACCTGGAGCCCAGCGACGGCATCCCGGCCGGCGTCGATGCCGCCATCCGCTACGGCCCCGACGGCTGGCCCGGCGTGGTGTCCGAATACATCGCGGGGCGCGAGTTCGTGCTGATCGTCGCGCGCGCGCTGGTCGAGGGGCGCCACCGCATCGTGCAGCCCATCGACATCGTCGGCCACACCTTGCTGCACCACGAGGGCGCACCCACCGCCTGGCGCCAGTGGGCCGCGCAGCACGGCGTGCCCGAGGTGCAGACCGTGGCCGGCCCGCGCTTCGCGCAGTACTCGGCGCTGATCCAGGCGGCGCTCAACGGGCTGGGCATCGGCCTCGTGCCGAAACTGCTGGTGCAGGAAGAGCTGGCCGAAGGCGCGCTGCTGAGCCCCTGCGGCACGCCGGTGCGCGTGGACCAGGGCCACTACCTGTGCTATCGGCCCGACCGCCTCGACCTGCCGGCCTTCGCGGCGTTTCGCGAATGGATCATGGACGAAGGGCAGAAGTCGCGCGGCGTGGAGACCGAGGCATGAAGCGGCCGTCTTCGCTACGCTCTGCCACCGGAACAACCAAGGAATCGAATCGATGAAAGTCGCAGTCATGGGTGCCGGCGCGGTCGGCTGTTACTACGGCGCCATGCTGGCGCGCGCGGGCCACGAAGTCGTGCTGATCGGCCGGCCTTCGCATGTGGAGGCGGTGCGCGCGAACGGTCTGCGGCTTGAGACGAAGGCCTTTGATGAACAGGTGCGCCTCGAGGCCAGCACCGAGGCCGGCGCTGTGCAGGGCGCCGACCTGGTGCTGTTCTGCGTGAAGTCCACCGACACCGAATCGGCCGCCGCGCAGATCGGGCCGCACCTCGCGCCCGGCGCGCTGGTGCTCACGCTGCAGAACGGCGTCGACAACGACGCGCGCGTGCGCGCGGCACTGCCGTCGCACGACGTGGCCGCCGCCGTGGTCTACGTGGCGACCGAGATGGCGGGGCCGGGCCATGTGAAGCACCACGGCCGCGGCGAGCTGGTGATCGCACCCTCGCGCCGCAGCGACGAGGTCGCGCAGGCACTGATCGCCGCCGGCGTGCCCACGCAGATTTCCGACAACGTGCGCGGCGCGCTGTGGGCCAAGCTGGTGCTCAACTGCGCCTACAACGCGCTGTCGGCCGTGTCGCAGCTGCCGTATGGCGAGCTCGTGCAGGGCACCGGCGTGACGGACGTGATCCGCGACGTGGTCGCCGAATGCCTCGCGGTGGCGAAGGCCGAGGGCGTGGTGATTCCGGGCGACGTCGACGCGGCGGTGCGCGGCATCGCGCAGTCGATGCCCTCGCAGTATTCGTCGACCGCGCAGGACCTCGCACGCGGCAAGCGCAGCGAGATCGACCACCTCAACGGGCTGGTCGTGCGGCGCGGCGAGGCGCTGGGCGTGCCGACGCCGGCGAACCGGGTGTTGTTCGTGATGGTGAAGCTGCTGGAAGGAAAACAACAGCCTCGTTGATGACGTCTTCGCGCGGAACACCGCGGAACCGGCTTTGCCGGGCCGCTGGTGTTGCCCCCGGTAGGGGGTTGGCGAAGCGACACGAAGTGCGCGAAGACTGGGGGTGAGCCTTTATCCCGGCATCGGCTCGCGCATCGTCACGAACTCTTCGGCGGCGGTGGGATGGATGCCGATGGTGCTGTCGAACAGCGCCTTCGTCGCGCCCGCGCGCATCGCCACCGCAAAGCCCTGCACCACCTCGCCCGCGTCCGCGCCCACCATGTGCAGGCCCACGACGCGGTCGCTCTTCTTGTCGACCACGAGCTTCATGAAGGTGCGCTCGCTGCGGCCCGAGAGGGTGTGGCGCAGCGACTTGAACTCGCTGGAGAACACGGTCACTTCGCCGAACTTCGCGCGCGCGTCGATCTCGCTGTAGCCGCAGGTGCCGATGTTGGGGTGGGTGAAGACGGCGGTGGGAATGAACTCGTAGTCCATGCCGCGCTTGCCTTTGCCGAACAGCGCATCGACCACCACCATCGCCTCGGCCAGCGCCACGGGCGTGAGCTGCACGCGGGTCGAAACGTCGCCCACCGCATAGATCGACGGCACCGAGGTGCGGTAGTGCGCATCGACCGCGATGGCGCCCTTGGCGTCGAGCTTCACGCCCGCGGCCTCGAGGCCGAGGCCCTGCGTGTTGGGCACGCGGCCGGTGGCGAAGAGCACGGTGTCGGCCTCGATCTGCTGGCCGCGCGCGAGCGTGACCACGAGGCCGTCGGGGCCGCGCGCGATGGACGAGGCCTCGCAGTTCAGCCGCACGTCGACGCCGGCCTTGCCCATCTCGTTGGCCAGAAACTGGCGCACGTCGTCGTCGAAGCCGGTGAGCAGGTGGGCGCGGCGGTGCAGCTGCGTCACCTTGGAGCCCAGGCCGTTGAAAATCGAGGCGAACTCGCAGGCGATGTAGCCGCCGCCCACCACCAGCAGGCGCTTGGGGAACGGGTCGAGGTCGAACATCGCGTCGGAGGTCACGATGTGCTCGCGGCCTGGAATGTCGGGCACGAAGGGCGTGCCGCCGGTGGCCACCAGCAGGTGGCGCGCGGTGTGGCGCCTGCCTTCGATTTCCACGGTGTGCGCATCGACCAGTTGCGCCCAGCCGGTGACGAGCGTGACGCCCGAGTTCTTCAGCAGCGAGCCGTAGATGCCGTTGAGGCGGCCGATCTCCTTCGCGCGCTGGGCCTTGAGATGCGCCCAGTCGAACTGCGGCGCCGCGGGCAGCTTCCAGCCGTAGCCTTCGGCTTCCTCGAACGACTCGGCATAGCCGGCCGCATAGCTGTAGAGCTTCTTCGGGATGCAGCCCACGTTGACGCAGGTGCCGCCGAGCTCGGCGGCCTCGGCCAGCGCGACGCGCGCGCCGGTCTGCGCCGCCATGCGCGCGGCGCGCACGCCGCCGCTGCCGCCGCCAATGACGAAGAGGTCGAAATCGAATGGTTGCATGTGAAAGACGCTCCTTGCGGCCGACTGTAGCGGCGGGGCGATGGCGGCGCTTCGCGCGCGGGCATGGCCGTGAAGCACCGCGGCCCGCGAGGGTCTTTGTCGGGGGGCGCTTGACCCTGAAGCTGCTTCAGGGAATCCACTGTCTGCAGGCCCGCGGGAATTCATCGCCACCGGCGACGTTGCCACCGGCCTGTTGCACGACGCAAGGGAGAAACACATGGGCATGCTGGAACGACTCTTCGGTGGACATGGCGGCGCGCGCCACGGCGGCGGGGGCGGGCACCATAGTTCGCAAGGCGGCCATGGGTACGGCCGCGACGCACCGCCGCCGCCGCCCGGCGGCAGTGCCTGCCCGGCCTGCCGCGCGATGAACGCCGCGGGTGCGCGCTTCTGCCAGCAATGCGGTACGCCGATGCTGCCCGCGGCCTGCCGGCAGTGCGGCACGGCGATGGCGCCCGGCGCGAAGTTCTGCGCGCAATGCGGGCAGTCGACGCAGGCGACGTAGCGCGGCTGACGCGCGAAAAAAGGGGGCGAGCCGCCAGCGAGAATCCGCGCTTGTCGGCAATGAAGGAGGAGCCCCATGAAGAACGATTCCAACAGGCAGAAGAAAGACGGCACGACACTGGCCTGGCTGCCGGTCCTGGCGCTGTGCGCGATGGCCGTCGCGCCGGCCGGCGCGCAGCTCGCGCGCAAGCCGTCGTACTACCAGCAGCAGAACCAGCCACAGCCCGAAGGGCCCGCCGCGCAGCTCGTGCCGCGCCCCGCGGTGCCCGCCTCGTTGCCGGCGCTGCGCAGCCAGGGCGATTTCGACACGCTGGCGCGCGTCTACGACGCCGGCACGCCGATGCAACTGGCCCATGTGCTGTTCGCGATCGACCGGCAGGCGAAGCCGGCGCGCATGCACTACATCGACACGCCGCGCTTCCAGCTGCATGTGCGCTTTTTGCGTGACACGCGGCTCACGCCGAACACGATCAAGCGCGAGATCGACCGCAACTACCTCGTGCCCGACCGCCGCTTTTTGTTCGGCACGCTGAGCTGGCAGCAGAACATCGGCACCTTCACCTACGAGTTCTGGGAAGGCGACCGGCTCACGGTGCCGCTGCTGCGCGAGGCCGAGGCGCAGGTGAAGGCCAGCTTCTTTGCGCCGGTGAAGTTCAAGACCAACTCCACGCTGCACGAGCGCATCGCGAAGGAGGCCGGCATCGACTTCGTGAGCCAGGAGGCGCTGATCCGCGAGCAGCCCTTCCTGCCGATGAACCTGGGCACCGCCACGGGCCGCGTGCGCATCGTGAACGACGCCTCGGGCCTGAACGCGCTGCTGCCCGACGACATCGCCGTGCTGCGCGAGGTGCCGATCAACCTGCCGCCGGTGGCCGGCGTGCTCACAGAGCGGCCGTCCACGGCGCTGTCGCACGTCAACCTGCTGGCCAAGGGCTGGGGCATTCCGAACGCCTACGTGCGCGATGCCGCCACGGTGCTGAAGGCGCACGCGGGCCAGTGGGTGGCGCTGAAGGTGGCGGCCTCGGGCTACCAGCTGCGCCGCCTCACGCCGGAAGAGATCGCCGCCTTGCCGCCGCGCGCGGTGCGTGCGGCTGCCACTGGCGCGCTGCCCGGCAGCCAGGCCGCGAAGCCGGACCTGCGCGAAACGCGCCTGCTGCCGCTGGCCTCGCTGCGTGCGCGCCACAGCGTGCAATGCGGCTCGAAGGCGGCCAACCTCGGCGCCGTGCTGGCCGCGCGCATTCCCTCGACCACCGTGCCCGACGGCTTCTGCATTCCGTTCGCGCACTATGACCGCTTCATGCGATCGAACGGGCTGGCCGAGCGCATCGCGCGCATGCAGCAGCAGCCCGGCTTCGCGGGTGACCCGCAGGTGCGGCTGAAGGCGCTGGCGCAGCTGCGCGACGAGATCGTGCAATGGCCCGTCGAGCCCGCCACCGCGGCGGCCTGGCGCGCGGCGTGGCAGGCGCAGCTGGGCGGGGGTGGCGTGTTCGTGCGCAGCTCGTCCAACTCGGAAGACCTGCCGGGCTTCAGCGGCGCGGGGCTCTACACGACGGTGCCCAACGTGAAGACCGGCGACGCGCTCGAGCTTGCGGTGAAGAAAGTGTGGGCTTCGGTGTTCAACCCCGAGGCCTGGGAGGCGCGCAGCGCCGCGGGCTTCGGTGCCGAGTCGGTGCTGATGGGCGTGTTCGTGCAGACCGCCATCGACTCGACCAACGCCGGCGTGATGATCACGCGCGACCCCTTCGACGCGGGGCATCCGCACGTCACCTACATCTCGGCCAAGCGCGGCATCGGCATCCGCGTGGTCGAGGGCAAGCGCGTGGCGGAGCAGGTGATGTACTCGAGCTGGTCGAAAGCCATCCAGGTGCTCAGCCGCTCGGCCGAGGAGACGGCGCTGCAGCTGGACAAGGACGGCGGCGTGAAGGAAGTGCCAGTGGAAGTGGGCCGCCACGTGCTGACCGACGAGCTGGTGGTGCGGCTCGCCAACGTGGGCGCGGCGGTGAAGCGCACCTTCAACGCGGTCGACCAGGACATCGAATGGGCGACGGTGGGCGACAAGATCGTGCTGCTGCAGGCGCGGCCGTATGTGGAGCGGCGGCGCTAGTTCACTGCGCGCTCAGCCCGGCGTGGCAAGCGGGCGGTGGCCCGGCAGCGTGTTCAGTGGAATGCGCAGGTAGGCCACGCCGTTGTCGTCGGGCGGCGGCAGGCGGCCGCCGCGCACGTTGACCTGCATCGACGGCAGGATCAGCGTCGGCACTTCGAGCGTGGCGTCGCGCGCGGTGCGCATGCGCACGAACTCGTCTTCGCCGATGCCGTCGCGCACGTGGATGTTGTGGGCGCGCTGCTGCGCCACCGTGCTCTGCCAGCGCGGCTCGCGCGTGGCGGGCGGGTAGTCGTGGCAGACGTACAGCGTGGTCTCGGGCGGCAGCGCGAGCAGCCGGCGCATCGAGCGGTAGAGTTCGCGCGCATCGCCGCCCGGAAAGTCGGCGCGCGCGCTGCCCAGGTCGGGCATGAAGAGCGTGTCGCCCACGAAGACCGCGTCGTCCACGAGGTAGGCCATGTCGGCCGGCGTGTGGCCGGGCACGCGCAGGGCCTGCGCCTCGATCTCGCCGATGTGAAAGCGCTCGCCGTCCTTGAACAGGTGGTCGAACTGGCTGCCGTCGGGCAGGAAGTCGCGTTCCAGGTTGTAGAGGCTGCGGAAGGTGGCCTGCACGGTGCGGATGTGCTCGCCGATGGCGATGCGCCCGCCGGCCTGCGACTGCACATGGCGCGCGCCCGAGAGGTGGTCGGCGTGCGCGTGGGTCTCCAGGACCCAGTCGACCTGCAGCGCCTGCGCGCGCACGTACGCCAGCAGGCGGTCGGCCGACGCGGTGTCGGTGTGGCCGGAGCGGAAGTCGTAGTCGAGCACCGGGTCGATGACGGCGGCGCGCTTCGTCGCATGGTCCCAGACCACGTAGGACACCGTGCCCGTCGCGGGATCGAAGAAGGCCTGGGTGGTGGCGCGTGGGGGCATGGGGGTCGGGGTCATCGGCGCTCCTTCTGCGGTGCCTGGAAGCCAGGCCGTCGTTCATTCAATCAAGCGACAAATATTATATGAATTCATATAATGTTATTTCGCGAACTGTCATTTCCCCATGAAGACCTCGACCCCCGCCATCGACCCCGAACGGCTGCGCAGCGCTGCCGGCCAGGCCGTCGCCGTGCTCAAGCTGCTGGCCCACGAGGCCCGGCTGCTGCTGCTGTGCCAGCTCTCGCAGGGCGAGATGTGCGTGAGCGACCTCGAAAGCACGCTGGGCATCCGCCAGCCCACGCTGTCGCAGCAGCTGTCGGTGCTGCGCACCGAAGGCGTGGTGGACACCCGCCGCGAGGGCAAGAACATCTACTACCGCGTGGCCGACCCGGCCCTGCTCGAGATCCTGGCGGTGCTGTACCGCCTCTACTGCCCGAAGGAGAACTGAAGATGCCCACCATCGACTGGCCCCACTTCACGCCATGGGCCGCGCTGGCCGGCGGCGTGCTCATCGGCCTGGCCGCCGCGATGTTCGTGCTGCTCAACGGGCGCATCGCCGGCATCAGTGGCGTGCTGGGCGGCCTGCTGCGCCCCGCGAAAGGCGACGTGGCCTGGCGCGCGGCCTTCGTGCTCGGGCTGGTCGGCGCGCCGCTCGTGTATGGGCTGTTCGCCGTGCTGCCTGCGGCGCAGATCGACGCGGGCTACGGCACGCTCGCAATCGCCGGTCTGCTGGTGGGCGTGGGCACGCGCTACGGCGCGGGCTGCACCAGCGGCCACGGCGTGTGCGGGCTGGCGCGGCGCTCGCCGCGTTCGCTGGTCGCCACGCTGGCGTTCATGGTCGCGGGGTTCGCCACGGTGTTCGCGGTGCGCCACTTGTTGAACTTCTGAACCGGGAGACCTGCCATGTGGACCGCCATTGCTTCCTTGCTCGCCGGCCTTGTCTTCGGGCTCGGCCTCATCGTCTCCGGCATGGCCAATCCGGCCAAGGTGCTGGGCTTTCTTGACGTGGGCGGGGCCTGGGACCCGTCGCTCGCCTTCGTGATGGCTGGCGCAGTGGCGGTGAGCACCGTCGGCTTCCTGCTCGCGGGCCGTCGCAAGGCTTCGCTGCTCGGCGGGCCGCTCGCGCTGCCCAGCCTGCGCCACATCGACCGCCGCCTGGTCGGCGGCAGCCTGCTGTTCGGCGTCGGCTGGGGCATCGCGGGCTTCTGCCCCGGGCCCGCGCTGGTCTCGCTGGGCACGGGCGAGGTGAAGGCGTTGGTCTTTGTGGGCGCCATGCTGCTGGGCATGGGCCTGTTCGAGCTGCTCGAGCGCCGCCGCTTCGCGCGGCGCCCGGCCTCAGCCTGAACTCAGCCGTACAGGTACTGCGGCAGCCACAGCGTCAGCCCCGGCCAGATGTACATGAACACCATGCACAGGATGACGATCAGCATGTACGGCATCATCCCCGCGAAGATCTGGTTGATCGTCACGTGCGGCGGTGACACCCCCTTCAGATAGAAGGCCGACATCGCCACAGGCGGCGACAGGAACGCCGCCTGCAGGTTCACGAACACCAGCACGCCGAACAGCAGCGGATCGATCTGGAAGTGCGCCAGCAGCGGCAGGAAGATGGGCACGAAGATCACGATGATCTCGGTCCACTCCAGCGGCCAGCCCAGCACGAAGATGATCGCTTGCGACAGCAGCAGGAACTGCAGCGGCGACAGGTTCATGCTCAGCACCCACTCCTCGACGATGCGCTGGCCGCCCAGCAGCGCGAACACCGCCGAGAACAGCGCCGAGCCCACGAAGAGCCAGCAGACCATCGAGGTGGTCTTGAGCGTGAGGAACACCGCCTCCTTGATCTTCTTGAAGTTCAGCGTACCGGCCTGCCACGCCATCAGGAAGGCGCCGGCCGCGCCGACCGCCGCCGACTCGGTGGCGGTGGTGATGCCGAACAGGATCACGCCCAGCACCACCAGCGTGAGCGTGGCCAGCGGCATCACCGATGACACCAGCATGCGCAGGATTTCGAACTGCTCGGCGTCCATGCGCCAGTAGTACCAGCCCAGCAGCGCGAGCGTGAAGAGGCAGGCCACCCAGAAGCCGGTGTAGAAGGCCTCGGGCACCGCGGCGGTCTTGGGTGCCTCGACCGCGTCGCCCAGCTGCTGCAGGCCACCTTCACTGGCAGGGGCTGCGGCCGGCTCGCTGCCCGGAGGTTCCTCGACGCCGCCGGGCGGCTCCTGCAGGCCGCTGCTTTCGGTGGTGTTCGCGGGTTCGTCGGTGCTCGGCGGCTCGGCCAGGCCGGTGCCGGAAGGCTCGGACACGGCCGGCGCGGCGGCGGCGGGTTCGCCGGTCTTCTGCGTCGCCTGCTGCGTGGCCACCGGGGCCGTGGCGTTGTTGTCCTTCTGCGAGTAGATGGTCACGTACCACCACACCGAGCCCAGCGTGACGGCCGCCAGTGCCAGCGGCACCAGCGCGCTCAGCAGGCCGCGCAGCAGCATCCACCAGGTGAGGCGCACGCCCTCGATCGCGCCGCGCAAGGCACGCCCCGGCGACACCACGGCCGCGGCGAGCGCGGGCAGCATGCGTGGCGAGTAGCTGGCCGCGATGTGGGCGACCCACGACGAGATCGGCGCGCGCTGCTGGTCGATCGGCAGCTTGGGCGCCACCTTCGGTTGCAGCATGGCCCAGCCGATCACGTAGATCAGATAGAGGAACGCCAGGAAGAAGCCCGGGAACATCGCCGCCGCATAGAGCTTGACCACCGACTGCCCGGCCACGGCCGCGTACACGATGATCATCACCGAGGGCGGAATGAGAATGCCCAGCGTGCCGCCGGCCGTGATCACGCCGGCTGCCAGGCGCGTGTCGTAGCCTGCGTTGAGCATGGGGCGCATCGCGATCACGCCCATCAGCACCACCACCGCGCCGACCAGGCCGCTCGCGATGCCCCAGAAGGTGCACACGATGAGCGTGGTCACCGCCAACGAGCCCGGCACGCGTCGGAATGCGAGCTGCACGCTGTGGAACATCTTGTCGACCAGCGCGCCGCGTTCCATCACGTAGCCCATGAGCACGAAGAGCGGGATGGACAGCAGCGTCTCGTTGGTCATGGCGCCGAAGGCGCGCTGCACCATCAGGTCGAAGACCTTGTTGTCGAGCCAGGGCGAGGCGGGGTCGTAGAAGGCGATGAAGCCGAAGAACATGCCCAGCCCCATCAGCGTGAACGCCGTGGGAAAGCCGAGCATGATCACGAAGACGATCAGGCCCAGCATCAGCAGGCCGAGTGCGGGTTCGCTCATGCCGCACCCCCGTTGCCCGTGTCGCTCTTGCGCTGCTGCGCGGCCTGTTCGATGGCGTGGGCCTTCTCGATCACCTCGCGCTTGTCGGCCTCGTTCACGTAGCTGCTGCCGGCGAGCTGTTCGCCGACCACGTCCATTTCTTCGGCATCTTTCAGGCGCGGCGTCCACACGCCGGTCTTCAGGCACAGCGCGCAGCGCACCATCTCGGCGATGCCCTGCAGCAGCAGCACCGCGCCGGCCACGGGGATCACGAACTTGAAGGGATACACCGGAATGGGATCGGCGTTGAAGGTCTGTTCGTGCATCGCGAGCGATTCACCGAAGTAGGTCCAGCCCGACCAGGTGAGCGCCACCACGCCGGGCAGGAAGAAGAGGGCGAACAGCACGAGGTCGAGCGCCGCCTGCGTGCGCGGCTTCATGCTGCCGTAGAAGAAATCGCCGCGCACATGGCCGGCCTGCGAGAGCGTGTAGGCCCCGCCCATCATGAACAGCGTGCCGTACAGCATGTTGTTGGCATCGAAGATCCAGGCCGTGGGCGCGTTCAGCGCATAGCGCTTGAACACCTCGCCGCACACCAGCAGCATCAGCGCGACGATGAGCCACGAGAAGGTCTTGCCCACGACCATGCTGAACCGGTCGACGGCGTGGAGGAAGCGTTGGATGGTCATGTTGTGATGGGCAGGGCCCATTCCAGAAACACCGTGGAACCGGCTTTGCCGGGCCACAGGTGTTGCCCCCTGAAAGGGGGTTGGCGCGCGCGACACGAAGTGCGCGAAGACTGGGGGTTAGCTTTTCTTCTTGCCGAAGTAGTGGTTGTAGGCCATCTTGAAGTCGACGCCATAGTCGTTCTGCCACTGCAGCGCGCGCTCGGCGAACAGGCGCTGCGAGTCGAGCACCTTCTTGAAGAGCGGGTTCTCGCCGGACTTCTTTTCCACCGTCTTGTCCCAGGCCGCGAGCTGCGCGCGCAGCACGGCGTCGGGCGTCTTGTAGAACTTGATGCCGGCCTTCTTCATGTCGGCGTAGTCCTGCGAGTTGCGCTGCACCGCCTTCCAGCTCATATCGGCACTGGCGGCCTGCACGGCGTAGTCGATGATGGAACGCAGCTCCTGCGGCATGGCGCTGTACTTGCCCTTGTTGAACAGCACCTCGAACTGCTCGCCCGACTGGTGAAAGCTCTGCAGCATGCAGTTCTTCACCACGTCGGGAAAGCCGAGCACGCGGTCGCTCGAGGCGTTGTTGAACTCGGCCGCGTCGATCAGGCCGCGGTCCAGCGCGGGCACGATCTCGCCGCCGGGCAGCGGGTTCACCGCGGTACCCATCTCGGTGAACATGTCCACGGCCAGGCCCACGGTGCGGAACTTCAGGCCCTTCATGTCCTCGACCTTGGCCACCGGCTTCTTGAACCAGCCCAGCGGCTGCGTGGGCATGGGGCCGTACAGGTACGACACCACTTCCATGTTCAGGCTCTTGTAGATCTCGTCGAGCAGCGCCTTGCCGCCGCCGTAGTTGTGCCAGGCCAGCACGGTGTTGGCGTCCATGCCGAAGCCGGGGCCCGACCCCCACAGCGCCAGCGCCGAATTCTTGCCGTAGTGGTAGGCCACCACGCCGTGGCCGCCGTCGAGCGTGCCCTTGTTCACCGCTTCGAGCAGCTGGAAGGCGGGCACGACGGCGCCCGAGGGCAGCACCTCGATCTTCAGGCGCCCGCCGGCCATGTCGTTCACCTTCTTGGCGAAGTCGTTGGCGTACTCGTGGAAGATGTCCTTGGCCGGCCAGGTGCTCTGGAAACGCAGCGACGTGGTTTGGGCCATGCTGACCATCGGCGCGGACATGGCGCCTGCGGCCACTGCCGCGCCTTTGAGAAGGCTGCGACGGCGGGGCGATTTGCTGTCTGTCATGTGTCTCTCTCCATCCAGTTCTCTGATCGGAACACCCAGGCCGTCGTCTTGGCGTTATGGTTTCGACTGGCCGCGACCGCCATCTTTGGCGCGCCACACCTTGTGACAAACAGGGTTTTCACGAACCGGTGAAAAATTCCATCATCCGGCGTGCAGATCGACGGCCCCCGGCCCTCCAAGGCTCCGGGCTTACCCTAGAAATTCGAGAGAGAAAGCAACCATGAGTGAACCCGTTGGAGAAAAAGGTTACGCCGGCGACGTGACGCCCGAGCAGGCGGCGCAGTGGATGGCCAGCGGCGAGGCCGTGCTGGTCGACGTGCGCACCGACGCCGAGCGCGAGTGGGTCGGCTACGTGCCCGGCGCCGTGCCGCTGGCCTGGAAGCAGTGGCCGGGCATGGCGCTGAACCCGGCCTTCGACGACGGCGTGCGCGCCGCCGCAGAAGGCGGCAAGAAGCTGGTGCTGCTGTGCCGCAGCGGCGTGCGCTCGATTGCCGCGGCCAAGCGCGCGACCGAACTGGGCGTGCAGGCCTACAACATCCTCGAAGGCTTCGAGGGCAACCCGGACGAGCACGGGCACCGCGGCCTGACCGGCGGCTGGCGCCGGCGCGGGCTGCCCTGGCGCCAGAACTAGACCGCGCTGCGCGCCTCACTCGGCCGTGGCCGGGTCGATCACGCTGTACACCCGGTCCACGCGGTTGGCCGGGAAGCCGCCGAGCTCCGCGTGCCGGCGCACGAGGGCCTCGTCGGTGGCCTGGTAGACGCAGTAGACCCGGTCGCCGGTCACGTAGCTGTGGATCCACTGGATGTCGGTGCCCATGCTGCTGAGCACGCCGCAGGATTTTTGCGAGATGGCTTTCAGGTCCGCCGCGGTGAACTGGCCGGCGCCGGGGATGTCTCGCTCGATGACGAACTTGGGCATGGCGGTACTCCTGTCTAGAATCGGTCGAAGGTGACCAGGTCCTATGGTGCCGACGCGAAGCCGCCCCGTATTGCCCGCCTCGCCGGACTTGTTGACCGAAACCCCGCCCTCGCTTGCCGGGAGGTGACCATGGATGTCTTGTCGGACGTGCTGCGGACCATCCGCCTGGAGGGCGCGCTGTTCCTGAACGGGGACATGCATGCACCCTGGTGTTTCAAGGTACCCAGGGGCGCGGACATCGCGCAACTGCTCAGGCCCGGCGCACAGCGCCTGGCCATCTGCCACCTCGTGCTGCAAGGCGAATGCTGGGCCCAGGTCGAGGGCGAGCCACCGGTGCGCGCCGGCGCCGGCGACGTGATCGCCGTGCCGCATGGCGACTCGCATGTGCTGGGCAGCGGCCTGCAGCATGCGGCGGTGGACATGTCGCATGTGGTGAGCCCGCGAGCGCCCGAACTGGCGCGCGTGCGCTACGGCGGCCAGGGCGATCGCACCTTGCTGGTGTGCAGCTGGTTCGCGTACGAAGGCGACGCGCCCAACCCCGTCATGGCGAACATCCCGCGCCTGTTCGCCACGCCCTTGCGCAGCAGGCCGGCGGGCCCGTGGATCGAGCAGTCGGTCCACTTCGTGTTGGGGGACGCGGTCTCGCACACACCGGGCTCGGAGATGGTGGCCGCGAAGGTGGCGGAAGTGCTGTTCACCCAAGTGCTGCGCGGCTACATCGAATCCATGCCCGCCAACAACCCGGGCTGGCTGGCGGGCCTGCGCGACCCCCACGTGAGCCGCTGCCTGGCGCTGATGCACGCCGAGCCCGCGCGCAACTGGACGGTCGACGCACTGGCACACGAAACCCACATCTCGCGCAGCGTGCTGGCGGACCGCTTCACCGAACTGGTGGGCGCGCCGCCCATGCACTACCTGGCGCGCTGGCGCATGATCCTGGCCGCCGGCATGCTGCGCAAGGACCAGGGCAACCTGGCGCGCATCGCCGAAGGTGTGGGCTACGAATCGGAAGCCGCTTTCAATCGCGCGTTCAAGCGCGAGTACGGCGTGTCGCCAGGGGCCTGGCGGCACAACGGCGCCTAGCGAGGCGCCGTTGCGGGGGTCAGAGTGCCGGGATGCGCAGCTTCTGTCCCGGATAGATCTTGTCGGGGTGCGACAGCATCGGCTTGTTCGCCTCGAAGATCACGTTGTACTTGTTGGCGTCGCCGTAGTACTTCTTCGAGATGGCCGAGAGCGTGTCGCCGCGCACCACGTCGTGGTACTGCGCGGGCGGTGCGGCCGGGGCGACGAGGTTGTTGTCCACGCTCGTCACGTTGGCCACGTTGCCCGCGGCGAGCGCGGCTTTCTCGCTGGCTTCCTGCGAGGGCGCCTGGCCCGCGAGGGTGACGACGCCGCTGCTGGCGGTGTAGGTCACTTCCAGTCCGGTGAGGCCGAGGTTCTGGGTCTCGATGTAGGTCTTGATGGCCGCGGCGGCTGCCGTGTTCGCATCGGGCGTGGCCGCCTGGGCCGACGAACCGCCGAACAGTTTTTCACCGGCTTCCTTGATGAAGCTGAGCAATCCCATGGTGTTCTCCTTGTGCCGTGGTGGATGGAAAAGGCGAATGTAGCGGCCGAACCGGGACGCTCCGCGTAGGCCCATGCCGCGACTGTCAAAGAGGCGCCAGCAGGAATAACAACAAAGTCGCAATAATCGCGCGCATGTCTTCCCCCTTCCTCGCCATCGACATCGGCAACACCCGGCTCAAGTGGGCGCTTTACGAGGGGGCCTTCCCCGGTGCGGCACTGCAGGCCCATGGTGCCGAATTTCTCGACCACATCGAACGCCTGGCCGATGGCCCCTGGGCCGAGCTGCCCGCGCCCGGTTCCATGCTGGGTTGCGTCGTGGCCGGCGACACCTTGCGGCGGCGCGCCGAAGAGCAGATCACCGAACGCTTCGACTGCGCCCCGCGCTGGGTGGTGTCGAGCGCGGGCGAGGCCGGCATCGTCAACGGCTACGACCATCCGACACGGCTGGGCGCCGACCGCTTCGTGGCGATGATCGGCGCGCGCCACCGCATGCTGTCGCAGGGGCCCGAGCGGCCGATGGTGGTGGTGCTGATCGGCACGGCCGTCACCGTGGAGGCGATCGATGCCAGCGGCAAGTTCCTGGGCGGCCTGATCCTGCCGGGCCACGGCATCATGCTGCGCGCGCTCGAATCGGGCACGGCGGGCCTGCACGTGCCCACCGGCGAGGTGCGCGAATTTCCCACCAACACCAGCGACGCGCTGACCAGCGGCGGCACCTACGCAATCGCCGGTGCGGTCGAGCGCATGGTGCAGCACGTGCGCTCGCACTGCGGCGCCGAGCCGGCCTGCTTCATGACCGGCGGCGCGGGCTGGAAGATGGCGCCCGCCATGAACGGCCACTTCGAGCTGGTCGAGAGCCTGATCATGGACGGCCTGCTCGTCATCGCGAAGCAGCGCGCCGGCTGAGTGAGCCTCAGGGCTTCATCAGCGCCTCGCCCATGGCCTGGAAGGCGGGCAGGGTGAGCGGGTCGTTGCCCGCGTTGGCGGCGATCGGGTGCGCGGCGTAGCGCACGATCACCATCTCGGCCTTCGGGTCGACGTAGATGCTCTGGCCGTGGATGCCGCGCGCCATGTATGCGCCGTGCGGGTTGTGCGAGACCCACCACATGTTCCGGTAGCTCCAGCCCGGCAGCAGCGCGTAGCCCGCCTTCGCGAACTTCGCCGGATCGGCGCCGCGCTGGATGTCGTCGACCACCGCCTTGGCGATCGCCTGCTGCCCGTTGGGCGCGCGACCGCCGTTGCGCAGCGTCTCGCCGAAGCGCGCGATGTCGCGCAGCACGGTGTTCAGGCCGCCGCCGCCCGACTCGGTGCCGATGCGGTCGACCATGAAGTACGCGTCCTGCTCGGCGCCGATGCGGCGCCAGATCTTCTCGCTCAGCAGGTCGGCCAGCGAGCGGTTGGACGCGCGGCGCACGATCCAGGCCAGCACCTCGGCGTTGACCGTCTTGTAGGCAAAGGCGTCGCCGTGCGTGCCTTCCTTCTTGAGCGTGACCAGGAACTCGTAGAACGACTTCGGGCCCGCGTAGTTGGCGCCCTGCGTGAGCATGCCGCCGGCGCGCGCGTAATCCCAGACCTCGGCCTTC
Source organism: Variovorax sp. GW821-FHT09A10 (assembly GCF_059418385.1). NCBI lineage: Bacteria > Pseudomonadati > Pseudomonadota > Betaproteobacteria > Burkholderiales > Comamonadaceae > Variovorax > Variovorax sp. GW821-FHT09A10. The sequence goes on along the minus strand of NZ_JBWKPT010000013.1, from coordinate 28,168 downwards.
GGGTCGGCGTAGTTCTCGGAGTAGCGCACGCCGATGGTCATGTCCATCACCTGGCGCACGGTGGCGTCGCCGTAGGCCGTGTCCTTGAGCTCGGGCAGGTACTTGGTGACCGGCGCCGACGGGTCGAGCGTGCCTTCCTGCGCGAGGATGGCCGCCAGCGTGCCCACGAAGGACTTGGTGACCGACATCGCCAGGTGCGGCCGCTCGGGCGTGAGCGCGCCGAAGTACTTCTCGTAGACCACCTGGCCGCGGTGCAGCACCAGGATGCCGTCGGTGTAGGTGCGCGCGATCATCTGGCCGAAGGTCTGCGCCTCGCCGCCGCCCAGGGGCTGGAAGCGCACGGCCTCGATGTCGATGCGCGGCGTGGCCGCCGGCAGCGGGCTGGCGGCGCCGGGGCCGCGCCACACGTTGGCCGTGGGCACCGTCTCGCGCACGTGCGAGAAGCTCCAGCGGATGCGCGGGTACACGCCGCCCACCGGGTTGTCGAAGGTGATCTGCTTGTCGGGCGGCGGCGGAAAGCCCTGCATCCAGCCCAGCGCCTCGACCGAGGTGGCGGCGGGATCGGGCAGCGCGGGCGCCGGCGGGGTCTGGGCGAGGCTGGTGTTCACGGCAAGAAGGGTGAAGGCGGCGGCCAGCGCCGTGCGTTGAAAGAAGAAAAACGACGAAGAAGAGGGCATGCAACGGGCTCCAGTGGACGACGGAAAGGGAACGGGCACCGACAGCGGCCTCAGCGGCCGCTGAAACGCGCAGGCCGGCGCTCGATGAAGGAGCGCACGCCCTCGGCCGCGTCCTCGCTGTTCGACAGGCGTTTCTGCGTCTCGATGAATTCCGCCACGGCCGCCAGCGGCCCGTGTTCGATCGCCTTGAGCACGTTGAGCCGCGTGGCCTGCACGGCCAGCGGCGCCTGGGCCGCGATGCGCTGCGCGATCTGCAGCGCCTCGTCCAGCTCCTGGCCGGCCGGCACCACCTTCTGCACGAAGTTCAGGCGATAGGCCTCGGCGCTGTTGAACTCGTCGGCCGTGAGCAGGTGCAGCATCGCGTTGCCCAGCCCCGCGCGCTCGGCCATGCGCAGCGTGGCGCCGCCCGTGGCCATGATGCCGCGCTGCACTTCCATCTGCGAGAAGCGACAGTTGTCGGCCGCCACCACGATGTCGGCGCCCAGCATCAGCTCGATGCCCACCGTGAAGCAGATGCCCTTCACGGCCGCCACCATCGGCTTGGTGCGGCGGCGGTAGCCCTCCAGACCGAAGTCGTGCGGCTCCACCAGCCCGGCCGGAATCGCCTTCTCGCCGCGCTTCATGTACTCGGTGACCGCCGGCAGGTCCAGGCCCGCCGTGAAGTGGTCGCCGAACGCATGCAGCACGCCCACGCGCAGGCTGGGGTCGTCGTCCAGCCGCGTGTAGGCCTCGGCCAGCTGCCTGAACATCGGCGGCGTCCAGCCGTTGCGCTTGGCGGGGCGGTTGATGCCGATCAGCAGCACGTGGTCGAGCACCTGCGTGTCGATGCAGCCTTCGGCGGGCGGGGTGGTGGGGGTCGCAGTCATCGGTCTTTGTCTCCTTGTTGTTGTCGTCGTGGTGCTGCGGATCAGTAGGTGTAGACGCCGCGGCCGGTCTTGCGACCCAGCTGGCCGGCGGCGACCATTTCCTTGAGCAGCGGGCAGGGGCGGTACTTGGAATCGCCGAACTGCTCCAGGTACACCTCCATCACGGCCAGGCACACGTCCAGGCCGATCATGTCGGCCAGCGCCAGCGGGCCGATGGGCTGGTTGCAGCCCAGCTTCATGCCGGCGTCGATGTCCTCGGCCGTGGCCAGGCCCTCGGCCAGCACGAAGAAGGCCTCGTTGATCATCGGCACCAGGATGCGGTTGACCACGAAGCCCGGCGCGTTCTTCACCGTGATGGGCGACTTGCCCAGCTTCTCGGCCAGCGCCTTCACGGCGTCGTGCGTGGCGTCGCTCGTGAGGTAGCCGCGGATCAGCTCCACCAGCGCCATCATCGGCACCGGGTTGAAGAAGTGCATGCCGATGAAGCGGTCGGCGCGCGAGGTGGCGGCGGCCAGCTGCGTGATCGAGATCGACGAGGTGTTCGACGCGATGATCACCTCGGGGCCCACCAGCTCGTCCACCTGCTTGAGGATCTTGAGCTTGAGCGCGTGGTTCTCGGTGGCGGCCTCGATGACCAGCTGCGCGCCCTTCAGGTCGTTGTAGTCGGTCGAGCCCTTGACCAGCGCCAGCGCGGCGGCCTTCTGCTCGGCCGTGAGCTTTTCCTTCTTGATGAGGCGGTCGAGGCTGCCCGAGATGGTGGCGATGCCCTTGTCGACGGCGGCCTGGGCCACGTCGATCATCACCACGTTGACGCCCGACACCGCGCAGGCCTGGGCAATGCCGTTGCCCATGGTGCCGGCGCCGATGATGCCCACAGTCTGAATCGTCATGAAAAATGCTCCTTGAAACAAAAAAGAAAACGCAGGCGAGGGCGGGCGCGGGGCCGCCGTCGCGCAATGTCGGCAATTGTGAATCAGCCCGGAGGGGCCGCCGTTCCCGTGGGCGACACCGGCCCGGGGTGGCTTACAGTGCTGCGATTGTTTTCAACCCCATTTTTTCGAGCCCTCGCATGACCACCCTCGGCACCCCCCTGTCCCCTTCCGCCACCCGCGTGATGCTGCTCGGCTCCGGCGAGCTCGGCAAGGAGGTGCTGATCGCCCTGCAGCGCCTGGGCGTCGAGACCATCGCCGTCGACCGCTACGAGAACGCCCCCGGCCAGCAGGTGGCCCACCATGCGCGCACCATCACCATGAGCGACCCCGAGCAGCTCAAGGCGCTCATCGAGGCCGAGAAGCCCACGCTGGTGGTGCCCGAGATCGAGGCCATCGCCACGCCCATGCTGCAGCAGCTGGAAGACGCGGGCGTGGTGCGCGTCATTCCCACGGCCCGCGCCGCCCGCCTCACGATGGACCGCGAAGGCATCCGCCGCCTGGCCGCCGAGACGCTGGGCGTGCCGACCAGCCCCTACAAGTTCTGCGACTCGCTGGCCGAGCTGCAGGCCGCCATCGACGGCGGCATTGGGTACCCCTGCATCGTCAAGCCCGTGATGAGCAGCTCCGGCAAGGGCCAGAGCAAGATCGACGGCCCCGCCGACGTGCAGAAGGCCTGGGACTACGCCATGGCCGGCGGCCGCGTGAGCCATGGCCGCGTGATCGTCGAGGGCTTCATCGACTTCGACTACGAGATCACGCTGCTGACCGTGCGCGCGAAAGACGCGGCGGGCGCTGTCGAAACCAAGTTCTGCGACCCCATCGGCCACGTGCAGGTCAGCGGCGACTACGTGGAAAGCTGGCAGCCGCACCCCATGGCGCCGGCCGCATTGCAGAAGGCCCAGCAGATCGCGCAGGCCGTCACGGCCGACCTGGGCGGCCAGGGCCTGTTCGGCGTGGAGCTGTTCGTGAAGGGCGACGAGGTCTGGTTCAGCGAGGTCAGCCCGCGTCCGCACGACACCGGCATGGTCACCATGGCCACGCAGTGGCAGAACGAGTTCGAGCTGCACGCGCGCGCCATCCTCGGCCTGCCGGTCGACACCTCGCTCAAGAGCCCGGGCGCCAGCGCCGTGATCTACGGCGGCGTGGACGCCACCGGCATCGCCTTCGACGGGGTGGCCGAGGCGCTGCAGGTGCCCGGCAGCGACATCCGCCTGTTCGGCAAGCCCGAGAGCTTCGTCAAGCGCCGCATGGGCGTGGCGCTGGTGCATGCGGCCGACACCGACACGGCCCGCAAGCTCGCCAAGGAAGCCGCCTCGCGCGTGAAGCCGCGCACGCTCTGAGCGGTGGGGTTCTCCGGGTGAACCCGCGAGCCGGGCCCCGGTAGCCAGTTTTCGCAAGCGACCCCGCAGCGGTGCGGGCATGGTGCGGGTCTTGTCGCCAGGACGCCGGTCGGGTGCGGGTGCATGCGGATAGCCCGCAGGCGCCCCGCCCTCCACACTGAGCGCTCCGTTCGATTCACCGGAGACACCATGCTGCATCCCCAGGCGCGCGCCTTGCTGGATTTCATCGAAGCGCGCGGCATTCCGCCGACCCACACCCTGTCGCCCGCCGACGCGCGGGCCTACTACCGCGAGCGCCGCACCGCCACGCAGCCGCTGCCGGCCGAGGTCGCCGAGGTGCGCGACCTCGCCGCCGACGGACCGCACGGCACCATTGCGGTGCGGCTGTACAAGCCGCTCGGCGCAGGCCCGGGCCCGCTGCCGGTGCTCGTGTACTACCACGGCGGCGGCTGGGTCATCGGCGACCTCGACACGCACGACGTGCTGTGCCGCGAGCTGGCCAACGGCGCGGGCTGCGCGGTGGTCGCGGTCGACTACCGCATGGGCCCCGAGCACCGCTTTCCCACCGCCGTGGACGACGTGCTCGCCGCCACCCGCTGGGTGCGCCGCGAAGCCGCCGCGCTGGGGCTCGATGCGAGCCGCCTCGCGGTGGGCGGCGACAGCGCGGGCGGCAACCTCGCGGCCGTGGCGTCGATCGCCGCGCGCGATGCGGGCGACCTGCCGATCGTGTTCCAGCTCCTGATCTACCCGGCCACCGACATGCGCCGCGGCCATCCGTCGCACCAGGCGAACGGGCAGGGCTACCTGCTCACGCGCGACACGATGACCTACTTCCACGACCACTACATCACCGACGCGAAGCACGACCTCGACTGGCGCGCCTCGCCGCTGCTGCACACCGACCTGGCGGGCCTGCCGCCGGCGCTCGTGCTCACGGCCGGCTACGACCCGCTGCGCGACGAAGGCGCGGCGTATGCCGAGGCGCTCACGGCCGCCGGCAACCGCGCGAACTACGTGTGCTTCGAGCGCCAGATCCATGGCTTCATCACCATGGGCAAGGTGCTCGACGAGGCCCACACCGCCGTGGCGCTGTGCGCGGCGGAACTGCGCCGCGCGTTCGCGCCGGCCTAGGGAAAGTCCCCGCGCAAATGGATGCCGCGCGCAAGGCCCCCGCCGCTACGATCCAGCGAACGCGGCGCCACCCCCCGGTCGGACGTCGTCGACCGATGCAGGAGACAGACACCATGCAGCGAACCAGGACGTCGACGCCTTCGGGCGGCGATGCACGGCAGGGCGAACGCCTCATGTGGCTCACGCCGCAGCGCGTCTTCTACGCCGGGCTGCTCGGCGCCGCCGCCGAGCGCGCCATGGGCGGGCACGGCGTGTACGTGTCGCCCGCCGGTGCGCCGCCCAACCGCATCCGCATCGGCGGCGGGGCCTGGCAGAGCGGCGAGTTCATCGTGGTGCCGCCGCACGTGCCGCACCAGGTCGAGAGCGCCTGCCCGCTGATCTTCAACCTGCTGATCGAATCGGAGTCGGTCGATCCCGCGCGCATGCCGGCCTTCCTGCAGCACTGCGGCCCGGTCGATGCGCCGGCCTTCGTGCAGCGCATGCGCGAGGTCCATGCCCACCTGCTGGCGTCCTCGGCGCGCGGCATCGACTTCGACGGTTTCGATTTCGACGCGCTGTTCTTCGACGGCCCGCTCGTGCCGCGCCCGCTCGACGCGCGCATCCGCAAGGTGGTCGACATGCTCGTGGCCGACCCGGCCGCGCCCGCCTCGGCGGAAGACTGCGCGGCCTCGGTGCACCTCTCGTTCTCGCGCTTCCTGCACCTGTTCAAGCAGGAGACGGGCATGGCCTTTCGCGGCTTCCGGGCCTGGAAGCGCGCGCGCAGCCTGCTGCGCTACGTGCACCAGAGCGGCACGCTGACCGACATCGCGCTGGACACCGGCTACCCCGACTCCACGCACTTCAGCCATTCGATCCGCCAGGTCTACGGGCTCAAGCCCAGCGACATCGTGGCGGGCTCGCGCCGCCTCGCGCTGCACGATGCGGCCGGCGGGTTCCGGCAGTAGGCGCAGGCGGGACGGCATCGCATGCAGATCCTCCAACTCCTGCTGTCGGGCATTGCACAAGGTTGCATCTACGGCCTCATCGCGCTGGGCTTCGTGCTGATCTACAAGGCCACCGAAACGGTGAGCTTCGCGCAGGGCGACCTGATGATGCTGGGCGCGTTCGGTGCCTTCGCGGGCATGTCGCTGTTCGGCATGCCGTTCTGGCTTGCGGCGCTGCTGGCCGTGGTGGCCATGGCGGCCTTCGGCGTGCTGCTCGAGCTGGTGGTGATCCGCCCGATCCTCGGGCAGCCGCAGTTCTCGATCGTGATGCTGACCATCGGCATCGCGTATGTGGCGCGCGGCCTGATCACCATGGTGCCGGGCATCGGCACCGACACCCACACGCTGGCCGTGCCCTACAAGGACCAGATCTGGAAGCTCGGCGAGCTGGTGGTGAACCTCGAGCAGCTCGTGATCATCATTGCGACCGCCATCCTGTGCGGCCTGCTGTTCGCGATGTTCCGTTACAGCAAACTGGGCATCGCGATGCAGGCCTCGTCGCAGAACCAGCTCGCGGCCTACTACATGGGCATTCCGGTGAAGCGGCTCAACGGGCTGGTGTGGGGGCTCGCCGCCGCCGTGGCGGCCATCGCCGGCATGTTGCTGGCGCCGATCACCTTCGTGCACGCCAACATGGGCTTCATCGGCCTGAAGGCTTTTCCGGCGGCGGTGGTGGGGGGCTTCGGCAGCCTGCCGGGCGCGATCGTCGGCGGGCTGGTGATCGGCATCGTCGAGTCGTTCGCGGGCTTTTACCTGCCCGACGGTTTCAAGGACACGGCGCCGTACATCGTGGTGCTGCTGATGCTCATGATCAAGCCGAACGGATTGTTCGGCGAGAAGCTGCGCAAGAAGGTCTGAACATCCCATGCGCTTCATCTTCAAGACCAGCTACGACCAGGACATCCGCCTCGCGCGGCACGGCGGCCACGTGCTCTGGTACAGCCTGCTCGTGGCCTTCCTGCTTGTCGCGCCGTGGGTCATCGACGAGTACTGGCTCGCGCAGCTGACCTTCGTGCTGATCTACGGCATCGTCGGCCTGGGGCTGATGCTGCTGGCGGGCTTCACGGGACAGTTCTCCATCGGGCACGCGGCGTTTCTCGGAACGGGCGCGTACACGCAGGGCGTGCTGACGAACATGGGCGTGCCGTTCCCGCTCGCGCTGCTCGCGTCGGCGGCGCTGTCGGCGGTGGTGGGCGTGGTGGTGGCGATGCCGGCGCTGCGCGTGAAGGGCATCTACCTGGGCATCGCGACGCTGTCGTTCGGCTTCATCGTCGAGGAGGTGTTCGCGCGCTGGGAAAGCGTGACGGGCGGCAACGCGGGCCTGCATGTGAAGTCGCCGCAGCTGTTCGGCTGGTCGCTGGGCTCGGGCGAAGGCTTCTACTTTCTGTGCCTGGTGGTCGCGGTGGTGTCCACGCTGGGCATCCTGAACCTGCTGCGCTCGCCGACGGGGCGCGCCTTCGTGGCCATCCGCGATTCGGAGATTTCGGCGCAGAGCATGGGCATCCACCTGGCGCGCTACAAGACGATGTCGTTCGCGATCTCGGCCGCGCTCGCGGGCTTGGGCGGTGCGCTGTACGCGCACAAGCTGAGCTTCATCTCGCCGGACCAGTTCAACATCCTGCAGTCGATCGACCTGCTGCTGATGGTGGTGATCGGCGGGCTGGGCTCGGTGCACGGCGCGTTCCTCGGCGCGATCTTTCTCATCGCGATGCCGCAGCTGATCTCGATGGGCAAGGACTGGCTGCCGGCCGTCGTCGGCCAGGCGCCTGGCCTGCAGGGGCTGGTGTACGGCCTGGTGCTGATCGCTTTCGTGCTGTTCGAACCGCTGGGGCTGTACGGGCGCTGGCTCAAGATCCGCACCTGGCTGCAGCTCTTCCCGTTCTACCGCAAGGGGCTGTTCAAGCGGCAGAAGTCGTTCACCAAATCGGATCGGCTGAGATGAGCAACGACATTCTTTTGTCGGCCAAGGACCTGAGCGTGCGCTTCGGCGGCGTGCTGGCGGTCAACAAGGTGAGCTTCGACGTGCGGCGCGGCGAGGTGTTCACGCTGATCGGGCCGAACGGCGCGGGCAAGACGACGGTGTTCAACCTGATCAGCCGCATCTACACGCCGACCACGGGCGAGATCACCTGGCACGGCGAGGCGGGTGGGGCGATCGCGCTCACGCAGCAGGCGCCGCACGCCATTGCCGCGCTGGGCATTGCGCGCACCTTCCAGAACATCGAGCTGTTCGAGCATGCGACGGTGCTGCACAACCTGCTGATCGGGCGTCACACGCACCGGCAGACGGGGTTCTGGAGCGAGGTGTTCTTCACGCCGGCCACGCGCCGCGCCGAGATCGCGGCGCGCGAGAAGGCGGAGCAGGTGATCGACCTGCTCGACCTGCAGCACTACCGGGACTCGATGGTGGCGGGGCTGCCCTACGGCGTGCGCAAGGTGGTGGAGCTGGCGCGCGCGCTGTGCACCGAGCCCAAGCTGCTGCTTCTCGACGAGCCTTCTTCGGGGCTCAATGTCGAGGAGACGGCGGACATGGCGTTCTGGATTCAGGACATTCAGCATGAGCTGGGGGTGTCGGTGTTGATGGTCGAGCATGACATGTCGCTGGTTTCCAAGGTGTCGGATCGGGTGCTGGCGATGAACCAAGGGGAGGTGCTGGCTACGGGGTCGCCTCGCGAGGTGCAAGCCGATCCGCGGGTGATCGAGGCTTACCTTGGGACTGTGGATGACGTGAGCAGCCTTCGGAGGGTTGTGGCATGAGCACTGTGTTCGCTACCCCTTTGGAGACGCCCGGTGCGCGGCACGGCGCGGTCGCCCCCACTGCGCCGGCCGCTGCGCGGCTGCCCTGCGGTGCTCGCGTTTCGCGGGGTCTCGCAGAACTCGCTTCGCTCAAACAGCTGCGAGCCCTGATCCGCGAAACGCTGCGCTCCTCGGCGGCACAGAGGGGGCGCCCACGCCGCACCGCACACCGGGCTTGGTGGTGGCGTGATGGCTCTGCATGTTTCGCCTTGAATCAGGGAGCAGCGGCATGAGCGACGTCGTGCTTCAACTGCTCAACGTCGAAAGCGCCTATGGCCCCATCAAGGCCATCCGCGGCGTGAGCCTGAAGGTGCGCAAGGGCGAGATCGCGACAGTGCTCGGCTCCAACGGGGCAGGCAAGACGACGATCCTCAAGACCATCTCGGGGATCATCGATCCGCGCAAGGGCAGCATCGAGTTCCAGGGGCAGGACATCACGGCGAAAGACCCGGCCTTCATCGTGCAGCAGGGGTTGAGCCACGTGCCCGAAGGGCGCGAGGTGTTCCCGCTGCTGTCGGTGAAGGACAACCTGCTGATGGGCGCCTACACGCGCAAGGACCGCGACGGCGTGGCGCGGGACATCGAGACCGTCTTCACCTATTTCCCGATCCTGCGCGAACGCGCCACGCAGGACGCCGGCCTGCTCTCGGGTGGGCAGCAGCAGATGCTGGCCATCTCGCGCGCCATCATGGCGGCGCCGCACCTCATTCTTCTGGACGAACCGAGCTTGGGCCTGAGCCCCAAGCTCACCAAGGAGATCTTCGAGATCGTGGTGCGCATCAACCGCGAGCGCGGCACCACCATCCTGCTGGTGGAGCAGAACGCGAACATGGCGCTCAACGCCGCCGACCACGGCTACGTGCTGGAGAACGGGCGCATCGTGATGGAAGACTCGTGCGAACGCCTGCGCGAGAAGGACGACATCAAGGAGTTCTACCTCGGTGTCAAGGACGACGGCGTGCGCGGCGAGCGGCGCTGGAAAAAGAAGAAGACCTGGAGGTAGCCGTCGCCATGCAAGGACTCTGGGATCTGCGAACCATCGAACCCGGCCACGACATCCTCGTGCCCGGCGAGACGCTGTCGGCCATGTTCTGGAACGCCGTGCGCCAGCGCGGCGACAACATCTGGATGCGGCAAAAAGAGCTGGGCATCTGGCGCAGCTGGAGCTGGCGCCAGACGGCCGAGGCCGTGCGCGAGATCGCGGCCGGCCTGCAGGCCATCGGCTTCACGCGCGGCGAGTGCGCGTCCATTCTTTCGAACACCGTCATCGAATGGGTGTTGGCCGACCTGGCCGTGCTCAGCTGCGGCGGTGTGTCCAACGGCATCTACCCGACCGACGCCGCCTCGCAGGTGCAGTACCTGTGCGAAGACTCGCGCACCACGGTGCTCTTCGTGGAAGACGACGAGCAGCTCGACAAGGCGCTCGAGGTGCGCGCCCGCCTGCCCGGCCTGCGCCGCGTGGTCGTGTTCGACATGGAAGGCCTGCGCGAGCTCGACGACCCGGGCGTGATGAGCCTCGATGCGCTGCGCGCCCTCGGCCGCACGCACCTGGCGGGCGACCCGCAGGCGGTGGAGCGCAGCGTGGCGGCCTGCCGGCCCGAAGACCTGGCGATTCTGGTCTACACCTCGGGCACCACCGGCAAGCCCAAGGGCGCGATGCACAGCCACGCGGGGCTGGTGTACACCGCGCGCGGCTACAACACGCTCATCGCGCAGGACGAGAAGGACGAGCGCATGTGCTTCCTGCCGCTGTGCCACATCGCCGAGCGCATGGGCGGCGAGTACTTCGCGATGTACACGGGCTCGATCCTCAACTTCGTCGAGAACCCCGAGACGGTGCCCGAGAACGTGCGCGAGATCGCGCCCACGGTGTTCACGGGCGTGCCTCGCGTGTGGGAGAAGTTCTACTCGGGCGTGATGATCGCGCTGAAGGAGGCCAGCCCGCTGCAGCAGGCCGCCTACCACTGGAGCATCGGCGTGGGCGAGACCATCGCCAACAAGGTGCTCGCGGGCCAGGAGATCGGCACGGGGCTGCGCCTGAAGTTCCGGCTCGCGCGGCTGCTGGCGCTGGACAACGCGCGCAAGCTCATCGGCATCCACCGCGCGCGCTTTCTCGTGACCGGCGCGGCGCCCATTTCGCCCGAGCTGGTCAAGTGGTACCTCGCGCTGGGCGTGCCCATGCTCGAGGTGTGGGGCATGACGGAGTCGTGCGGCGCCTCCACGGCCGTGCCCGTCACGCGCATCAAGCCCGGCTCCATCGGGCCGGCCACCGGCTACAACGAGGTGCGCATCGATCCGGCCACCAGCGAGATCCTGGTGCGCGGCCCCAATGTCTTCATGGGCTATTTGAATCTGCCGGAGAAGACGGCAGAGACCATCGACGCCGACGGCTGGCTGCACACGGGCGACGTGGGCGTGATGGACGAGGACGGGTATTTCCGCATCACCGACCGGATGAAAGACATCATCATCACGGCAGGCGGCAAGAACGTGACCCCGAGCGAGCTGGAGAACGAGCTCAAGTTCAGCCTCTACATCACCGATGCCGTGGTGATCGGCGACAAGAGGCCCTACCTCACGGTGATCGTCATGATCGACCAGGAGAACGTCGAGAAATTCGCGCAGGACCACGACGTGCCGTTCAGCAACTACGAGAGCCTGACACGCACGCAGGAAGTGCAGGACCTGATCCAGGGCGAGATCGATCGCGTCAACGCCAAGTTCGCGCGCGTCGAGCAGATCAAGAAGTTCTTCCTGCTCGAGACGCAGCTCAGCGCCGAGGACGAGGAGCTCACGCCCACGATGAAGCTCAAGCGCAAGCTGGTGCAGACCAAGTACGCGCAGCGCATCGACGCCATGTACCGCTGACCTCTTTTTTGCCAACCCGAGGAGACAACGCTATGACGAAGCTCAAGACATTGACGACGCTGGCTGTGCTGGGCCTGATCGCGACGCTCGCGTCGGCGCAGCAGGGCGTGACCAAGGACGAGATCCGCATCGGCACCATCCAGGACCTGTCGGGTCCGCTGGCGGGCTTCGGCAAGCAGGCGCGCAACGGCATGCAGCTGCGCGTGGACGAACTCAACGAGCAGGGCACGCTCAACGGCCGCAAGCTCAAGCTCTTCGTCGAAGACTCGGGCTACGACCCGAAGAAGGCGGTGCTGGCGGCGCAGAAGCTGGTCAACCAGGAAAAGATCTTCATCATGGCCGGCCACATCGGCACGGCGCAGAACATGGCGGCGATGCCGGTGCAGTTCGACAAGAACGTCATCAACTACATGCCGATCACGGCGGCGCGCGAAATGTACGAGCCGCTGAATCGGCTGAAGTATTCGTTCGCGGCCACCTACTACGACCAGATCCGCCTGGCGCTGCCCAAGATGATCAAGGACAAGGGCGCCAAGAAGGTCTGCACGATCTACCAGGACGACGAGTTCGGCCTCGAGGTGCAGCGCGGCGCCGAGGCCGGCCTGAAGGCCGCGGGCATGGAGCTGGCCGAGAAGACCTCGTTCAAGCGCGGCGCCACCGACTTCAGCTCGCAGGTCGCGAAGATGAAGGCCGCCAACTGCGACCTCGTGGTGCTCGGCACCATCATCCGCGAGACCATCGGCACGGTGGGCGAGTCGCGCAAGACCGGCTTCAACCCGACCTTCCTGGGTTCGAGCGCGGCCTACACCGACCTGATCCACAAGCTGGGCGGCAAGGCCATGGACGGCGTGTACGCCACCATGACGGTGCAGAACCCCTACACCGACGAGCAGTCGCAGCCGCTGCGCTTCTGGGCCAACAAGTACAAGACCAAGTTCAACGAAGACCCGACCGTGTTCTCGGTGTACGGCTACGTGATCATCGACTCGTTCATCAAGGCCGCCACCAAGGCCGGCCCGAACCTGACGACCGACAGCTTCATCAAGGCGATGGACAGCATCACCTTCGAGCCCGACATGTTCGGCAGTCCGAAGAGCACCTACACCGCCACCAAGCGCCTGGGCAACGACCAGTCGCGGCTGTCGCAGATCAAGGACGGCAAGTGGGTCGTCGTCTCCGATTACGTGACGCCGTAAACGAAGGCCGCCCCGGACTGGGGCGAGCGGCTATATTCCGCGAAATCCCCTTCGCGAGACCGCCGCCATGCCCCAGTACTGGTTGATGAAATCCGAGCCCGACGAGGTCTCGATCGACGATGCCCTCGCCGCGCCCGATGCCACCGTGGCGTGGACCGGCGTGCGCAACTACCAGGCACGCAACTTCATGCGCGATGGCATGAAGGTCGGCGACGGCGTGCTGTTCTATCACTCGAGCTGCCCCGAGCCCGGTATTGCCGGCATCGCGCGCGTGGCCTCGGGCATCCAGCCCGATCCGACGCAGTTCGATCCGAAGTCGCCGTACTACGACGCCGGCGCGAAGAAGGAAGACCCGCGCTGGTTGCTGGTCGATGTGCAGGCGGTGCGCAAGACCCGGCTGCTGGCGTTGCCCGAGCTGCGCGCCAAGCCCGAGCTGGCCGATCTGGTCATCCTGCGCAAAGGCAACCGGCTGTCCATCACGCCGGTGGAGCCGGCGCACTGGAAGGTCATCGAGAAGATGCTGGCCTGAACCGGTTCAGGCGACTTTCGACAGGATCGGGAACAGCTTGCCGAGCCCGTCGGCCATCACCTCGACGGCGAGCGCCGCGAGGATCAGGCCCATCAGCCGCGTCATGATGTTGATGCCGGTCTTGCCGAGCACCCGCGCGATCGGCTGCGCGAGCGAAAAGGCCAGCGCGGTCGCCAGCGCCACCACCACGCCATAGCCGACCAGCACGGCCAGCTCCCACAGGTGGCGCGCCTTGTCGGCGTAGATCACCACGGTGGAGATCGCGGCCGGGCCGGTGAGCAGCGGGATGGTGAGCGGCACCACCGCGATGGAGGCGCCCATCGACGCCTTCACTTCCACCGCGCGCAGCTCGTCGACGTTGGTCTTGCTCTCGGCCGGTTGCGCGTTGAGCATCGAGATCGAGCTCATGAGCAGCAGCAGGCCGCCGCCGACCTGGAAGCTTGCGATCGAGATGCCGAAGAAGGACAGCAGCTGCAGCCCGATGAGCGCGCTCACGGCAATGACCACGAACGCGCTGAAGGCCGACATGCGCACCGTGCGCTTGCGCTGGGCGTCGGAGTAGTCCTGCGTGTAGTGGATGAAGAAGGGCACGATGGCCAGCGGGTTGACGATGGCCACCAGCGTGACCAGCGGCTTGATGAGATCCATGGAGGTGCTCATGGCTCAGCGTCCTCCGGTTACGTCGAGCAGGGCCATGGTGGTGTAGCTGGCCTCGGGCGAGAGCAGCCACAAGATGGCGCCCGCGATTTCCTCGGGGCTGCCGGTGCGTTGCATCGGCACGGTGGGCGCGAGTTCGGCGGCGCGGTCGGGCATGCCGCCCGAGGCGTGGATCTCGGTGTCGATCAGGCCGGGGCGCACGGCGTTCACGCGGATGCCTTCGGTGGCCACTTCCTTGGCCAGGCCGATGGTCAGGGTGTCGATGGCGGCCTTGCTGGCCGCGTAGTCGACGTACTGGCCCGGCGAGCCCAGGCGCGCGGCGCCGCTGGAGATGTTGACGATGGCGCCGCCCGCACCGCCGTACTTCGTGCTCATGCGCTTCACGGCCTCGCGCGCGCAGACGAAGCTGCCGATCACGTTGATGCGGAACATGCGCTCCAGGCGCGCCACGCTCATGGCGTCGACGCGCGCCTGCACGTCGACCACGCCGGCGTTGTTCACGAGCGCGGTGAGGCGCCCCAGCTTGGCGTCGACCTTCGCGAACATCGCGAGCACCTGGGCCTCGTCGCCCACGTCGGCCTGCACCGCCATGGCGGTGCCGCCGCCCGCGCGGATGGTGCGCACCACCTCGTCGGCGGCCAGCGAGTTGCTGGCGTAGTTCACGGCCACGGCATAGCCGCGCTTCGCGGCGAGCAAGGCCGTGGCGGCACCAATGCCGCGTCCACCGCCGGTGATCAAGAGCACCTGGTCCAAATCCCACCTCCTGCAGAGAAACTGTGTGTCAGTTAAAACCGTTCGCTTGGATTACATCATCGAGGGCCCGCGCATCAGCGTGAGCGCCGCGCCGCCCCAAGCCAGCTCGCACCGCAGTGCGAAGCACGGAGGTTATTGAATGCACAAGACGATCGACTATTACTTTGCGCCACAGAGTCCGTGGACCTATCTGGGGCATACCCGCTTTGCCGCCATCGCCGCGGCGGCCGGCGCCACCGTGCGCGTGCGGCCCATCGACATGGGCAGCGTGTTCCCCGTGTCGGGCGGGCTGCCGCTGGGCAAGCGCGCGCCGCAGCGCCAGGCCTACCGGCTGCTCGAGCTGGCGCGCTTCTCGAAGCACCTGGGCCTGCCGCTGAACCCGAAGCCGAAGTTCTTTCCGGTGGCCGGCGACGATGCGGCGCGGCTGATCATCGCGGTCGACCTGCACGACGGCACCGAGGCCGCGATGCGCATCAGCGCGGCGGTGTTCGCGGCCGTGTGGGTGCAGGAGCGGAACATCGGCGACCCGAACCTGCTCGAAGCCCTGGTCGCGGAGTGCGGCCTGCCGGCCAAGCGCGCCGAGCAATCGCAGAGCCAGGCGGTGCAGGAGCGTTACGAGGCTTACACGCAGGAAGCGATCGACATCCAGGTGTTCGGTGCGCCGAGCTACGTGATCGACGGCGAGATCTTCTGGGGCCAGGACCGGCTCGATTTCGTCGAGCGGGCGTTGCGCGCGTAAGGCGCAAGCCCACCCGTTTTTTATTCCATCGTTTTCAGGAGGACCCCATGGGCCAATTCATCGATCTCACCGCCAAAGACGGCTTCACCTTTCCCGCCTACGTGGCCGAGCCCGCGGGCACGCCGCGCGGCGCCGTGGTGGTGGTGCCGGAAATCTTCGGCGTGAACTCGCACATCCGCTCGGTGGCCGACGGCTATGCGGCCGACGGCTACCTGGCCGTGGCGCCGTCGACCTTCCACCGCGTCAAGCCCGGCGTCGAGCTGGGTTACAGCGACGACGACATGAAGACCGGCTTCGGCTACAAGACCGCGGTCGAGGCGCTGCCCGCGCCCGGCGTGCTGCAGGACCTCGAAGCCGCGATCGCCTACGCCTCGAAGGCGGGCAAGGTCGGTATCGTCGGCTACTGCTGGGGCGGCCTGCTGGTCTGGCGCGCCGCGGCCCTGCTGCCGGGCCTGGCCGCTGCCGCGCCGTACTACGGCGGCGGCATGACGACGCCGGAAGAAAGCGCGCGCCAGCCGAAGGTGCCGGTGCTCGCGCAGTTCGGCAACCGCGACCACTGGATTCCGCTGGACACCATCGAGGCCTTCAAGAAGGCGCACCCCGAAGTGGACGTGCATGTCTACGAGGCCGACCACGGCTTCAACTGCGACCAGCGCGGCTCGTACAACGCCGAGGCGGCGAAGCCGGCGCGTGAACGCGTGCTGGCCTTCTTTGCCAAGCACGTCGGCTGATCCGGCACGCTCCAAGCAAAAGCCCGGCGGCGCCGGGCTTTTTCATTTCTATTTCTTGGCGCCGACCCGCGTCTGCAGGAAGTCGAGCAGCGCGCGCAGCGCCGCGCTGTTGTGGCGTCGCTGCAGGTAGGCGGCCGACAGCCACATGTCCTTGCGCGCATAGCCTTCGAGCACCGGCACCAGCTCGCCGCTGTCGATGTGCGACTGCACGAGCAGCGAGGGCAGGTAGATCACGCCGAAGCCGCGCATCGCGACGCGGATCAACGGTGCGCCTTCGGTGCAGTCCATGCGGCTCTTGACCTGCACGTCCAGCGGCTGGCCGTTGTCATCGAAGCGCCACACGGGCTGCGTGCCCAGCAGCGAATGGGTCAGCGCCTCGTGGTGGGCGAGCTCCTGCGGGTGCGCGGGCTTGCCGTGCTTCTTCCAGTAGACCGGCGAGGCGCAGACCACCATGTGGATGAGCCGCAGCTTGCGCACGATGAGGTTGGCGTCTTCGACCGGGCCGCTGCGGATGTCGACGTCGATGCCTTCCTCGGCGAGGTCGACGGTGCGGTTGGTCAGCTGCAGGCTGATGCTCACGTCGGGGTAGTGGCGCATGAAGTCGGCCAGCAGGTCGGGGAACTCGCCGTTGCCCATGCCGTGCGGCGCCGAAATGCGCAGCCGGCCGCCGGGCTGGCTGGCGCGCTCCTGCAGCTCGGCCTGGGTGAGCTCGACCATCTCGAGCATCGGCGTGCTGCGCTCCAGCAGCAGCTGGCCGGCGTCGGTGAGGCTGACGGAACGCGTGGAGCGGTTGAGCAGGCGCACGCCGAAGCGGGTTTCGAGTTCGGCGACGTACTTGCTGACCGTGGCCTTCGACATGTCGAGCCGCTTGGCGGCCTGGGAGAAGCTGCCGTGCGAGGCGACTTCCCGGAAGGTTTTGATCAGATCGAGACTGTCCATGTCAGTGAAACCCGTTGTTTTTCGCGAGGGAGCGCGGTGTGCCGATTCTCGGGGGTTTTGCCGGATAGGACCGGCGCGGGGTTCTGGTGTAAGCCGGAAGCAGTCAGGCGGCGAACACCCCGGTTTTTTGCGTGCACGACTTTGTTGACTGATTGTTTCGCTACAGGAAACACCGTGTCTCTGAACCGAGTGTTTTCCCGGAGGAATTCCGGCTGACACTCGCCGCACAGGCGAGCCAACGTGCAAGCCTGGTGGACATCCCATCTAGCCGAACACAAGGAACAGACATGAAGACCTCGCACATTTTCGCAGCCGCCGCCCTGACCCTCCTGGCCGCCACCGGCGCCCAAGCCGAGACGTACCAAGGCGTGACCCAAGTGATCTCGTCCAAGAGCCGCGACGAAGTCAACGCCGAAGCCCAGCGCACCGCCGCAGCCCCGAACCAGAACGTCGTGCGTGGTTCGCGCGGCGCGGAAACCGTGGCCGTGTCGAAGGACCGTTCGATCGTCGAAGCCGAAGCCATCCGCACCGCCTACGCTCCCGACCAGAACGTGACCTCGGGTTCGCGCGTCAACAGCAAGGTCATCTCGACCATGGTGAACCCGATGGACGCACGCGTTCAAGCCCAGCAAGGTTCGGGCGCCGTCGCCAAGTAATTGGCCGCGAAGCCAGCCGCCTTCCGGGGCGGCCCGAGCTGATAGAAAAAAGCCACGCATCCGCGTGGCTTTTTTCATGGGCGCTCAGCGCGTGCGGGCCAGGTAGCGCTTGCGCCAGAAGACCAGGACCAGCAGCACCGCGATGACCAGCATGGCCGTCATCGCGATCCAGAAGCCGTCCGCCTTGTGCACCAGCGGGATGAACTCGAAGTTCATGCCGAAGATGCCCGCGATGAGGTTCAGCGGCAGGAAGATGGCGGTGAGCACGGTCAGCACCCGCATGATGTCGTTGGCCCGGTGGCCCTGGACGCTGAAGTGCATCTGCACGGCGGTCTCGGCGTTCTGCTCGAGCCGGTGCACGTGGTGCACCACGCGCTGGATGTGCTCCAGCACGTCGCGGCTGCGCACCATGATCAGGTCGCGCTCGCGCTGCGCGGTCTCGCCCTGCGGCACGGGCAGGGTTTCGAGCGAATCGATCCAGTCCTGCATGGCGGCGCGCTGGTCTTCGCAGATTTCGTCCAGGCGGTGCAGCGACTGGCGCGCCTCCATCAGCGCGCTCCAGTTGGTGAAGCGGCTGCGCGGGTCGATGAGCTCGGTCTGCCAGTGGTCGAGCTGCTTGGTGAGCTCGCGCCGCAGGTCGAGGTAGCCGTCGACGATCAGGTTGACGATGCGCAGCATCAGGTCGGCGGGGCTGGCCGGCAGGCGGGCCGAGGTGGCGCGCACGTCGAGCGCGGGCGTGCCGCGCTCGTCGGACGAGGCCGCCGCGAGCAGCCGGGCGGCGAAGGCGTCGCGCACCGTGCCGTCCTCGGGGTGCACGGACAGCAGCACGCGGTCGAACACCGCGAAGCCGACCGGGCGGGTGTCGATGCGGCGCAGCACCGGCGGGCCGCCGCGCGACGGGCGTTGCGGCAGTGAGGGTGAGGGTGAGGGTGAGGGTTCGGCGCTGTCCTGGCCGTTGCCCGTGGCCAGGCGGCGGAACACCAGCACGTCGTACAGCGAGGTGTAGTCGTAGTGCGAGGGCAACTGGTCGTTGAGCAGGTCGGCCACGTGCAGGTCGACCAGCTGGGTCTGGCACAGCGTCTGCAGGATCTGCTGCACCTCGGACTGGGCCGCGCGGAATTCGTCGCGCGTCAGCGAAATCCAGAGGTAGCTGGCGGCGGCGCAGGCGCCCGGCACGGCCAGCGGCGCCAGCGAGGCGTGCTCGCTGACCTGCGAGCGGCTGATTTCGAAGATGCGCATGGACACTCGCCCCCGGTGGTTCTTCTTCCACGCCAGAAGTGCCGTGGAGGTGCGGCAGGCATGCCGCAGTAGCTATTATTTTTGTAGCAACCGGGCGGCGTCAAGCGCGAAGTAGGTCAGCACGCCGTCGGCACCGGCGCGCTTGAAGGCCAGCAGGCTTTCGAGCACCACGGCGTCGTGGTCGAGCCAGCCGTTCTGGGCGGCGGCCTTGAGCATGGCGTACTCGCCGCTCACCTGGTAGGCGAAGGTCGGCACGCGGAACTCGTCCTTCACGCGGCGTACGATGTCCAGGTAGGGCATGCCGGGCTTCACCATGACCATGTCGGCGCCTTCGGCGATGTCGATGGCGACCTCGCGCAGGGCTTCGTCGCTGTTGCCGGGGTCCATCTGGTAGACCTTCTTGTTGCTCTTGCCGAGCGTGGCGGACGAGCCGACGGCGTCGCGGAAGGGGCCATAGAAGGCGCTGGCGTACTTGGCGCTGTAGGCCATGATGCGCGTGTGAATGTCGCCGCGGGCTTCCAGCGCGGTGCGGATCGCGCCGATGCGGCCGTCCATCATGTCGCTCGGCGCCACAATGTCCACGCCAGCTTGCGATTGTGTGAGTGCCTGCTTCACCAGCACTTCAACGGTGGCATCGTTGAGGATGTAGCCGGTGTCGTCGAGCAGGCCGTCCTGGCCGTGGCTGGTGTAGGGGTCGAGCGCCACGTCGGTCATCACGCCCAGTTCGGGGAAGCGCGCCTTGAGCGCGGCCACCACGCGGGGAATCAGGCCGTCGGGGTTGAAGGCCTCGTCGCCCGCGGGCGTCTTGAGGCTGGCGTCGATCACCGGGAACAGCGCCATCACCGGAATGCCGGCCTGCACGCACTGCTCGGCCACGGGCAGCAGCAAATCGAGGCTCAGGCGGTCCACGCCGGGCATCGAGGCCACGGCGTCGCGGCGCTTCTCGCCTTCCTGCACGAACACCGGGTAGATCAGGTCGCTTGTCGTCAGCGCATGCTCGCGCACCAGGTTGCGGGTGAAGGCATCGCGGCGCAGCCGTCGCGGGCGGCCGGCGGGGAACATGGCGAGCGGGGAAAATGGTGACGTCATATATCTAAAATTGTGCCTGAAGCGGAAAAACGCAGCCCAGGGCTCCGGGAAGCAAGTTGTCTGACAACTACAGGAATTAATAGAACTTAAGTTCTAGATTTTTGTTGTAAAAGTCAAAGAAACTGCCTCAATCGCTTGAAACCTTGTTTCGTCTTTGTTAAATTCTGAAGCGGGCGGCTTGCCGCTCCCCGCTTTTCCTCCCTGAGCGGGTGCCTTGATGTGTGACAGCAAAAGGGCTTCCCAGCCCGACGTGAAGACGTCGGGCTTTTTTTTGCCCGAAACCTTGGCAAAGGGCCCCAAAAGGGCTCAGTGTGCAGCCACCACTAAACTGCCGCCATGCTCTGGGTCAAATCTCTTCACATTGTTTTCATTGCCAGTTGGTTTGCCGGGCTGTTCTATCTGCCGCGCATCTTCGTCAACCTGGCGATGGTGCCGCCCGAGTCGGTCGCGGAGCGCGAGCGCCTGCTGCTGATGGCGCGCAAGCTGCTGCGCTTCACCACCTTCCTGGCGGTGCCGGCGCTGGTGTTCGGCGCCTGGCTCTGGCTGGGCTACGGCATCGGACGCGGCCCGGGCAACGGCTGGATGCATGCCAAGCTGGCGCTGGTGCTGGTGGCCATCGGCTATCACCATGGCTGCGGCGTGCTGTTGCGCCGTTTTGCGGCCGGCGGCAACCGCCGCAGCGACCGCTGGTACCGCTGGTTCAACGAACTGCCCGTGCTGCTGCTGCTGGGCATCGTGATCCTGGTGGTGGTGAAACCTTTCTGATGCCGTGTCGACGGTAGACATGCCGCACAAGTCTGCCGCGCTCCCCCTGGCGCTGGCCTATGCGGCGCTGATCGTCTATGCCAGCCTGTACCCCTTCGCCGACTGGCGCGACCAGGGGATCGCGCCCTGGGCCTACCTGTCGGCGCCCTGGCCCAAGTACTGGACGGGTTTCGACTTCGGGGTGAACGTGGTGGGCTACGTGCCCTTCGGTTTCCTGTGCGCGCTGACCGTGCTGCGCACGGGGCGCAGCCACAGTGTCTGGCGCGCGCTGCTGCGCGCCACGGTGGCGGGCGCGGCGATCGCCTTTGCCATGGAGACGCTGCAGAGCTATTTGCCGGCGCGCATTCCTTCCAATGTCGACCTGGGGCTGAACACCGCCGGCACGGTGCTCGGCGCGGTGCTGGCCGCGGCGCTGGAGCGGATGGGGGCGATCGCGCACTGGAGCCGCGTGCGCTCGCAATGGTTCGTCGAGGACGCGCGCGGCGGGCTTGTGCTGCTCGCGCTCTGGCCTTTTGCGCTGCTGTTCCCCGCCGCCGTCACCTTCGGTCTCGGCCAAGTGTTCGAACGGCTGGAGACGACGATTTCCGAGTGGCTGCTCGACACGCCTTTCATCGATTGGCTGCCCGTGCGCCAGTTCGAGCTCGAGCCGCTGGTGCCGGCCGTGGAGCTGCTGTGCGTGATGCTTGGCGCGCTGGTGCCGTGCCTGCTGGGCTACCTGGTGGCGCGCAACGTGGTGCAGCGCGCGGTGCTGCTGCCGTTGATCCTGCTCGCAGGCGTCGCGGCCTCGGCCTTGTCGGCGGCCATGAGCTACGGCCCCGCGCATGCGTGGGCCTGGCTCGATTTGCCGGTGCAGGTCGGGCTGGCCGCGGCGGTGTTCGCGGGCGTGCTGTTGCTGTTCGCGCCGCGCCGTTTGTGCGGCGCGCTGCTGCTCATGGGGCTCGTGCTCCAGCTGAGCCTGCTGAACCAGGCACCCGAGAGCGCCTACTTTGCGCAGACCCTGGCCACCTGGGAGCAGGGCCGTTTCATCCGCTTCCACGGCCTGGCCCAGTGGCTGGGCTGGGGCTGGCCCTTCGCGGTGCTGGTCTATGTGCTGGCCGCGCTGTCGCGGCGCAGCCGTCCTGTATCGCCCCCGCCCTCGTCCTGAGCGCGCTCATAAAATCGATCGATGCCCAGCACCACTCCCACCGCGCCGTCCGGCTACTACGGCCGCCACATCTTCTTCTGCCTGAACGAACGCAAGAACGGCGAAGATTCCTGCGCCCTGCACAACGCGCAGGAAGGCTTCGACCGCTGCAAGGCCAAGGTGAAGGAGCAGGGGCTCGCCGGGCCCGGCAAGGTGCGCGTCAACAAGGCCGGCTGCCTCGACCGCTGCGCGGGCGGGCCCGTGGCGGTGGTCTACCCGGAGGCCGTCTGGTACACCTTCGTGGACGCCGAGGACATCGACGAGATCGTCGAGTCCCATCTGAAGAATGGCCAGGTCGTCGAGCGGCTGGTGTTGCCGCCCGACGTCGGCCGCTGAACTTTCCTGCGGACCCCGTGCTCGTACCGTGCACGTTGCCGGCATCGCCGGCCCAGCCAACCCCAGCGCCATGAACTCCCAGACCGAAAAAATCAGCCTCCAGGGCGCCGCGGGCGTGATCGAGGTGCAGCGCGACCTGCCGTCCGGCGACGCGCGCGGCATCGCGGTGATCGCGCATCCGCACCCGCTGTTCGGCGGCACGATGGACAACAAGGTCGTGCAGACCCTGGCACGCGCCTTCGTGTCTTGCGGCTGGACGGCCGTGCGCTTCAACTTCCGCGGCGTCGGCGCCAGCGAAGGCGTCCATGATGAAGGGCGCGGCGAACTCGAGGACATGCTGCATGTCGTCGGCCAGCTCGCGCCCGAAGGCCGACTGGCGATTGCCGGCTTTTCCTTCGGTGCCTTCGTGGCCAGCTGCGCGGCCGAGAAGCTCTGGGCCGCACGCGACGTGCGGCAACTGGTGCTGGTGGGTACGGCCGCCTCGCGCTTCTCGGTGGCCACGTTGCCGGCCGACGCGCACGAGCGCGCGCTGGTGGTCCATGGCGAAGCCGACGACACCGTGCCTCTCGCCGCCGTGATGGACTGGGCACGCCCCCAGTCACTCCCTGTCACGGTTATTCCCGGGGGCGGCCATTTCTTTCACGGACAATTGCCGCTGCTCAAAAGCCTGGTCGCCCGCCATCTGCGCGCGGGCACCGAATGAAAGCCTTGCAGGCTTGTCCTCGTCTCTTCTTATCTTCCCCATGAATCGTTTTTTCACTGCGCTTCGCGCACTGGTGCTGACCGCTGCTGCCTCGGTTGGCGTGATCGCCGCCGCCCAGATGCCGGCCCCGCCTGAAATCGCCGCGCGCAGCTACCTGCTGCTCGACGTGACCGCGAACCAGATCCTGGCGCAGAAGGACATCGACAGCCCCATCGAGCCGGCCTCGCTCACCAAGCTGATGACCGCGTACGTCGCGTTCGATGCGCTGCGCGCCAAGAAGATCACGCTGACCCAGACCCTGCCGGTGAGCCCGCGCGCCTGGAAGATGCCCGGTTCGCGCATGTTCATCGACCCCAAGATGCAGGTGCCGGTGGAAGACCTGATCAAGGGCGTGATCGTGCAGTCGGGCAACGACGCCACGGTGGCGCTGGCCGAAGGCGTGGGCGGCACGGTGGAGCACTTCGTCGAGATGATGAACGCCCAGGCCAAGGTGCTGGGCATGAAGAACACCACCTACAAGAACCCCGAAGGCCTCACGGCGCCCGGCCACACGACCACGGCACGCGACCTGAGCATCCTGGCCACCCGCCTGGTGCGCGACTTCCCCGAGGAAGCCAAGTACTACGCCATCAAGAAGTACCGTTACCCGGGCACGCCGTCGACCAACGACACCAACCGCAACCTGCTGCTGTTCCGCGACCCGACCGTCGACGGCCTGAAGACCGGCCACACCGACGCCGCCGGCTACTGCATGATCGCCACCGCCAAGCGCGACTTCCCGAACCTGACCGGCGGCCGTCGCCTGCTGTCGATCGTGCTGGGCGCCACCAGCGAGACCGTGCGCGCCAACGAGTCGCAGAAGCTGCTGAACTGGGGCTACACGGCCTACGACGCCGTGCGCCTGTTCGAAGCCGGCCAGCCCGCCGCCACGCCCGCCGTCTGGAAGGGCAAGGCCAACGTGCTGAAGCTGGGCCGACCCGAAGCCATCGTGGTCGCCGTGCCGACCGGCTCCGCCAGCAAGATCAAGACGCAGGTGTCGCGCCCCGACCCGCTGGTCGCGCCGTTCACCAAGTACCAGGCCGTCGGCTCGCTCAAGGTCACGCTGGACGACCAGCCCCTGGCCGACGTGCCGTTGGTCGCGCTGGAGCCGGTCGAGCAGGCCGGCGTCTTCGGCCGCGCCTGGGACGCTGTGCGTCTCTGGATCAAGTAAGAGGCGGGCAAAAAAGGGCCTTGAAACGGGTGGTGGCGGGCGCCTCAGGCGCCTGACATTGCCATTTCAGACCCGCCTGCTATACTCGTGGGCTTTTCGGAATTTTCCGAAGGGTTTCACGTTTTCGTTATTCCCGGCTTCCTTGAGTCACGACCAAGGGCGGTTTCACTACCAAAGTCGGGTTGTTTTGGGACTAATTCATTCATGCCAACCATCAATCAACTGGTGCGTCAGGGTCGAACGGTCGAAAAGATCAATTCGAAGAGCCCTGCCATGCAGAACTCGCCGCAACGTCGCGGTGTCTGCACCCGCGTCTACACCACGACGCCCAAGAAGCCCAACTCGGCGCTTCGTAAAGTTGCCAAGGTCCGTCTGACCAATGGCTTCGAAGTCATTTCCTACATCGGCGGCGAAGGCCACAACCTGCAAGAACACAGCGTCGTGCTGGTTCGCGGCGGTCGTGTCAAGGACTTGCCCGGTGTGCGTTACCACATCGTGCGCGGTTCGCTCGACCTGCAAGGCGTGAAAGACCGCAAGCAGTCGCGTTCCAAGTACGGCGCGAAGCGTCCCAAGAAGGCTTAAGCCTTCCTGTCGTCAAAAAACAAAGCGGTGTTCGATGGCCTTGGCGGGCTTGTCGAACGAAGTGACCCACTGTCGGGTCGAGTAAGTGAGAGTCCTGACTGACTCTCGCGGTATCGGAAACGATGCCAACTGAAGCAAAGAGGTTAGAAAAATGCCACGTCGTCGCGAAGTCCCCAAACGTGAAATCCTGCCGGATCCCAAGTACGGCAATGTCGAGCTGTCCAAATTCATGAACGTGATCATGGAAGGCGGCAAGAAGGCTGTGGCCGAGCGCATCATTTATGGTGCCCTCGACTTCATCGAGAAGAAGAACCCGGACAAGGACCCCCTCGAAGCGTTCACCGTTGCCATCAACAACGTGAAGCCGATGGTCGAAGTGAAGTCGCGCCGCGTCGGTGGTGCGAACTACCAGGTGCCGGTCGAAGTCCGTCCTGTCCGTCGCCTCGCCCTGTCGATGCGCTGGATCAAGGAAGCTGCCCGCAAGCGCGGTGAGAAGTCGATGGCCCTGCGTCTGGCCAACGAACTGATGGAAGCCACGGAAGGCCGTGGCGGTGCCATGAAGAAGCGCGACGAAGTGCACCGCATGGCAGAAGCCAACCGCGCCTTCAGCCACTTCCGCTTCTAAAAATCACACGTCTCTTGAGCGTTGGGGGTTGAGTACCGGGCGAAATCGCCCGTGCTCGACGCCCAGCGCTCAACGCATTTAAACCCGAAAGTACACCATGTCCCGCAAGACCCCCATCGAGCGCTACCGCAACATCGGTATCTCCGCGCACATCGACGCCGGCAAGACCACCACCACCGAACGTATCCTGTTCTACACGGGCGTGACCCACAAGCTCGGTGAAGTGCACGATGGCGCGGCAACGACCGACTGGATGGAGCAAGAGCAAGAGCGTGGCATCACGATCACCTCGGCTGCCGTGACCTGCTTCTGGAAGGGCATGGACCACTCGCTGCCCGAGCACCGCATCAACATCATCGACACCCCCGGCCACGTGGACTTCACCATTGAAGTCGAGCGCTCGATGCGCGTGCTGGACGGCGCCGTCATGGTGTACGACTCGGTCGGCGGCGTGCAGCCCCAATCGGAAACCGTCTGGCGCCAGGCCAACAAGTACAAGGTGCCGCGTCTGGCGTTCGTCAACAAGATGGACCGCATCGGCGCCAACTTCTTCCGCGTTCGCCAGATGATGGTCGACCGCCTGAAGGCCAACCCCGTGCCGATCGTGATTCCGATCGGTGCCGAAGACAAGTTCCAGGGCGTGGTCGACCTGCGTCTGATGAAGGCGATCTTCTGGGACGAAGCCTCGCAAGGCATGAAGTTCGAAACGCGCGAAATCCCCGCCGAGCTGGTCGAGCTGGCCAAGGAATGGCGCGAGAAGATGGTCGAAAGCGCGGCCGAAGCGTCGGAAGAGCTGATGAACAAGTACCTTGAAGAAGGTGACCTGACGCTCGAGGAAATCACCCACGGTCTGCGCACGCGCACGATCGCCGGCGAAATCCAGCCGATGCTGTGCGGCAGCGCGTTCAAGAACAAGGGCGTGCAGCGCATGCTCGACGCCGTGATCGAACTGATGCCTTCGCCGCTGGACATTCCTCCGGTGCACGGCACGGACGACGACGAACAAGACGTGACCCGCAAGGCCGACGACGGCGAGAAGTTCTCGGCGCTGGCATTCAAGCTCATGACCGACCCGTACGTCGGCCAGCTGACCTTCGTGCGCGTGTACTCGGGCGTTCTGAGCAAGGGCGACACCGTCTACAACCCGGTCAAGGGTAAGAAAGAGCGTATCGGCCGTATCGTGCAGATGCACGCCAACGAACGTCTCGAAATCGAAGAAATCCGTGCCGGCGACATCGCCGCTTGCGTGGGCTTGAAGGACGTCACCACGGGCGAAACCCTGTGCGACCCGAACGCCATGATCACGCTGGAGCGCATGGAATTCCCCGAGCCCGTGATCTCGCAGGCCGTCGAGCCGAAGACCAAGGCCGACCAGGAAAAGATGGGCATCGCCCTGCAGCGCCTGGCTTCGGAAGATCCGTCGTTCCGCGTGCGTACCGACGAAGAATCCGGCCAGACCATCATCTCCGGCATGGGCGAACTGCACCTCGAAATCATCGTGGACCGCATGAAGCGCGAATTCGGCGTGGAAGCCAACGTGGGCAAGCCGCAAGTGGCTTACCGCGAAACGATCCGCAAGACCGTCGAAGAAGCCGAAGGCAAGTTCGTTCGCCAGTCGGGTGGTAAGGGCCAGTACGGTCACGTCGTCCTGAAGATCGAGCCGCAGGAAGCCGGCAAGGGCTTCGAGTTCGTCGACGCCATCAAGGGCGGTGTGGTTCCTCGCGAATACATCCCCGCAGTGGAAAAGGGCGTTGTGGAAGCACTGACCCAAGGCGTGCTGGCGGGCTACCCCGTCGTCGACGTCAAGGTCACGCTGCACTTCGGTTCGTACCACGACGTGGACTCGAACGAAATGGCGTTCAAGATGGCCGCCATCTTCGGCTTCAAGGAAGGCGCTCGCAAGGCCAGCCCGGTCATCCTCGAGCCGATGATGGCCGTGGAAGTCGAAACGCCTGAAGACTACGCCGGCAACGTGATGGGCGACCTGTCCAGCCGTCGCGGCATGGTGCAAGGCATGGACGACATGATCGGTGGCGGCAAGCTCATCAAGGCTGAAGTCCCGCTGTCGGAAATGTTCGGCTACTCGACCACGCTGCGCTCGGCCACGCAAGGCCGCGCCACGTACACGATGGAGTTCAAGCACTACGCTGAAGCTCCGCGTAACGTCGCTGAAGCCATCGTCGCTGCGCGTTCGAAGTAAATTTCAAGAATGTGGGGCCATGCAGTGCATGGCCCTTCTTGTCTGCGATCCGGTGCCGCCCTGTTCCCGTGCGGGGCGAACCAGCAATCGGATGCAGACATAAAACCAACACACGGGACATGCTCTTTCAAGGATTGAAAAATGGCAAAAGGTAAATTCACCCGCACCAAGCCGCACGTGAACGTGGGCACGATCGGTCACGTTGACCACGGCAAGACCACGCTGACGGCTGCGATCGCAACTGTTCTGTCGTCCAAGTTCGGCGGCGAAGCCAAGGCTTACGACCAGATCGACGCAGCGCCCGAAGAAAAGGCCCGCGGCATCACGATCAACACCGCGCACGTCGAGTACGAAACGGCCAACCGCCACTACGCACACGTCGACTGCCCCGGTCACGCCGACTATGTGAAGAACATGATCACGGGCGCCGCTCAGATGGACGG
>NZ_JBWKPT010000012.1:0-160283 GCF_059418385.1 Variovorax sp. GW821-FHT09A10 | reverse complement strand
AACGTCAGCATCACCGTCAAGCTGATCAACCCGATCGCGATGGAAGAAGGCCTGCGCTTCGCCATCCGTGAAGGCGGCCGTACCGTGGGTTCGGGCGTCGTGGCCAAGATCCTCGACATCTAAGCTGGAAGCAAAGGAATCACCATGGCTACCAAGCAAAAGATCCGCATCCGCCTGAAGGCATTCGACTACAAGCTGATCGATCAGTCGGCCGCTGAAATCGTGGACACCGCCAAGCGCACTGGCGCGATCGTCAAGGGCCCCGTGCCCCTGCCGACCCGCATGAAGCGTTTCGACATCCTGCGTTCGCCGCACGTCAACAAGACGTCGCGCGACCAGCTGGAAATCCGCACGCACCAGCGCCTGATGGACATCGTTGATCCCACCGACAAGACCGTGGACGCGCTGATGAAGCTCGACCTGCCGGCCGGCGTCGACGTCGAGATCAAGCTGCAGTAATTCGACCTCGCGTCGCATTCCGAGCACAGCCCGCCCGCAGAAATGCCGGCGGGCTTTTTTGTGCTTCACGTTTGTTTCTCAAGTGTGGCATCCTCGCGCACCGGCCTGCGGGACGCAGTGCGCCGGGGCTGAAATGAGGGCAGCACACGTGATGAGCCAGAAGTTCTCTTTTGCATTCGGTGCGGCGTGCGTCGCCGCGGCATTGCTGGCAGGTTGCGGTGGGGGAGGCGGTGGCGGCGGAGGCGGCGGTGGGTTCCCCATCGGCCTGCCGATCGTGCTGAACCCGGTCGCCCTGAGCGGGAAGGCCACCTACGACTCGGTGCCGAACAACAACGGCCCCCTTGTGTACGCGGACACCACGGCCAAGCCCGTGCGCGGCGCCACGGTGGAAGTGCTCGATGCCACCACATCGGCGCAGCTCGCGTTGACGACTACGGATGACGGTGGCAATTACACGGCTTCGGTGCCGGCGAACACGAACATCATCGTGCGCGTGCGGGCCCAGCTGACGCGGACCGGCCCGGGCGCGACCTGGGATGTCACGGTGCGCGACAACACCCGCAGCGACGCGCTCTATTCGATGCAGTCGGCGAGCTTTTCATCGGGCAGCGTGGCACTGACGCGCGACCTGCGCGCGGACAGCGGCTGGGGAGGCTCTGGCTACAGCGGGACGCGCGTCGCGGCGCCGTTCGCCGTGCTCGACACGGTCTACACCTCGATGCAGAAGGTGCTGTCGGTGGCGCCGGCCTCGGCGTTTCCTGTGCTGAAGGTCTTCTGGAGCGCCAACAATGCGCCGTCGGCCGGCAGCCTGGCGGCGGGGCAGATCGGCACGACCTTCTTCTTCAATAACGGAAGCAGCGGCCGGCAGATCTATGTGCTCGGCAAGGAAGACGTCGACACCGACGAGTTCGATGCGCCGGTGATCGCGCACGAGTGGGGGCACTACTACCAGTCGGCCTTCAGCCGCGACGATTCGATGGGCGGCGAGCATGACGGGACCGATCGTCTCGACCGCCGGCTCGCGTTGTCCGAGGGCTGGGGCAATGCGTGGTCGGGCATCGCCCTCAATCGAAGCAACTATGTGGATTCGACTGCCGGCGGGCAGCAGGGCGGGGGCAAGCCGCTCGATCTGTCGGCCGGTCCTTCGAGCAATCCGGGCTGGTTCCGCGAACTGTCAGTCCAGTCCATCCTGTGGAACCTCAACCGGCAGGCTGGCTTCAAGCCCATCCACGACACCTTGACCGGCTTCCAGTTCCGAAGCGGCGCGGCGGTCACGTCGATCCACGCCTTCGCCGCGGCGTTCAATGCGACGTCGCCTGGCAACGCCTCGGCGCTGAACAGCCTGTTGAGCGCGCAGAACATCATCTCCAACGATGCCTTCGGCGCGGGCGAAACGAACGATGGCGGGTTGCCCACCGTGACCGGCGTGCTGCCGATGTACCGGGCCTTGACTGTTGGTGCGATGCTCAACAACGTCTGTGTTTCCAACGTGGCGGGCTCGGGCAACAAGCTCGGCAACATTGCCTACCTTCGCTTCACCGCGCTGGCGAACCGGGACTACCAGGTCACGGTCGGGGGCGCCGTGCAGCCGGACTTCGACGTCTTCCGGGGCGGAGAGATCGCTCGATCGGGCAGCCGGGTCAGCCTGAGCGCGGGCGAGTACGTTCTGGCGGTGCGGGATGCCGCAATGACGAGCTCCTCTGCTTCGCCGGTGTGCCTCAGCGTGCTCGTTCAATAAGGAAGGGAAGGCTCGCGATGATCCTGAACACTCGCCTCTCTCTGGCTGCCGCACTGACGGCGGGGCTTGCACTGTCCGCGCTCTCGGCCTGCGCCCTGGCCGACGGGGTGCCGCCGACGCGCACCACCGCGAAGTTGTCACCTGCAGGCCCGAAGGGCTCCGCCACCCCCTGGGTGACCGCATCGAGAAAACCCAACGACTCCGGCGTCAAGCTGCAGTACCGGCTGGGCGGCGCGCCGCAGGCCGGCAAGCCGACCGTGGTCGTCCTCCAGTTCGACGGCGTCACCGATCCCGCGGGCGCCAGCGTGGCGTTGACGGTCGATGCGGGGCTGACGCTGTCCGGCAGCGCGTCGCTGAGCCTGCCGCCGGGGCAGCGCTCCGACGCTTCCGTCACGGTGGTCAGCCAGGGCGAGGGGCTGGCCTACCTGAACGTGTTCATCACGCAGGGCGGCCGGACCAGCGCCATTTCCATCCCGATCCAGACCGGCGCGGCGGCGCCCGCCATGAAGGCCGGCGGCGAGATCAAGTCGCTGCCAGGCGGCGACAACATCATCTCGCTGCCCGCGAAATAGGCCCGAAAGCCAGCCGAAACGAGGCCGGAACCCCCTGAATCCGGCCCGAAAAGGGCCACTTGCGCCCCGGTTCGACTGCGGGCTATAATCTCTGGCTCTGCCCTTGTTGCGTCCGTTCGGGCGCCGTTTTGGCAGAGATTTATCAACCTTCTCTCGCAGGCCGGGAAACCAGCCAAACGCTGTCGCCAATTGAAGTGGCAGCGGCGAAGGAAGTCTTCCATTTTTGGAGAAAACAAATGAGTCTGAGCAACTCCCTCGGGTTGCTGGGCCGCAAGGTGGGGATGATGCGTCTCTTCACCGATGACGGGGACGCAGTTCCTGTCACGGTGGTGGATGTGTCCAACAACCGTGTGACCCAGATCAAGTCCCAAGAGACCGATGGCTACGTCGCCCTGCAGGTGACGTTCGGTTCGCGCAAAGCATCGCGCGTGACCAAGCCCCAAGCCGGCCACCTCGCCAAGGCAGGTGTCGAAGCTGGTGAAATCAGCCAGGAATTCCGCGTCACCGCCGATACCGCAGGTCAGCACAAGGCTGGCGGCGTGATCGCGGCAAGCAGCGTGTTCTCCGTGGGCCAGAAGGTGGACGTGCAAGGCACGACCATCGGCAAGGGCTACGCCGGCACGATCAAGCGTCACAACATGAGCTCGCAGCGCGCGTCGCACGGTAACAGCCGTTCGCACAACGTGCCCGGCTCGATCGGCATGGCACAAGACCCCGGTCGCGTGTTCCCCGGCAAGCGCATGACGGGCCACCTCGGCGACGTCACCCGCACGACGCAAAACCTCGACGTGTTCCGCATCGACGAAGCACGTCAGCTGCTGCTCATCAAGGGCGCGATCCCGGGTTCGAAGGGTGGCTTCGTCACCGTGCGTCCCGCCATCAAGGCCAAGCCGCAAGCGGCTGAAGGAGCGAAGTAATGCAACTCGAACTCCTGAACGAACAAGGCCAGGCCGCGTCGAAGTACGACGCCCCCGAGACCGTGTTCGGCCGTGACTACAACGAAGACCTGGTTCACCAGATCGTCGTTGCATTCCAGGCCAACGCCCGTCAAGGCACGCGCGCCCAGAAGGACCGCGAACAGGTCAAGCACTCGACCAAGAAGCCTTTCAAGCAAAAGGGAACGGGCCGCGCCCGTGCCGGTATGACGTCCTCGCCCCTGTGGCGCGGAGGCGGTCGTATTTTCCCGAACATGCCTGACGAAAACTTCTCGCAGAAGATCAACAAGAAGATGTACCGCGCCGGCATGGCCGCCATCTTCTCGCAGCTCGCTCGCGAAGGTCGTCTGGCCGTGGTCGATTCGCTGACCGTGGATTCGCCCAAGACGAAGCCGCTGGCAGCCCGTTTCAAGGCAATGAATCTCGAGTCCGTGCTCGTGATCGCCGAAGAAGTCGACGAAAACCTGTACCTTGCCTCGCGCAATCTGGTCAACATCCTCGTGGTCGAACCCCGTTACGCCGATCCGGTGTCGCTGGTTCACTACAAGAAGGTGCTGGTCACCAAGGGTGCCGTCGACAAGCTCAAGGAGATGTTCGCATGAGCCGCGTGAACCCCACCCCTGCACAACGTAAGTTCGACGAAGGCCGTCTCATGAACGTGCTGGTCGCACCGATCGTGTCCGAAAAGGCCACGATGGTCGGCGAGAAGTCGAACGCTGTCACTTTCAAGGTGCTGCAAGACGCCACCAAGCCCGAGATCAAGGCCGCTGTTGAACTGATGTTCAAGGTCGAAGTCCAGGGCGTGTCGGTGCTCAACACCAAGGGCAAGACCAAGCGCTTTGGCAAGTCCATCGGCCGCCGCGACAACGTTCGCAAGGCTTATGTGACGCTGAAGGCCGGTCAAGAGCTCAACCTCGTCGGGGAAGGCGCTTAATCATGGCCGTCATCAAGATGAAACCCACTTCGCCGGGCCAACGCGGCGCGGTGAAGATTTCGCGTGACCACCTGCACAAGGGTGCGCCTCACGCAGCCCTGCTGGAACCCCAGTTCCAGAAGGCCGGCCGTAACAACAACGGTCACATCACGATCCGCCATCGTGGCGGTGGTGCCAAGCACCACTACCGCATTGTCGACTTCGTGCGCAACAAGGACGGCATCCCGGCCAAGGTCGAACGCATCGAGTACGACCCGAACCGCACCGCCCACATCGCTCTGGTCTGCTACGCCGACGGCGAGCGCCGCTACATCATCGCCCCGCGCGGTCTGGAAGCCGGTGCAACCCTGATGTCGGGCGCCGAAGCCCCGATCCGCGCCGGCAACACCCTGCCGATCCGCAACATCCCCGTGGGTTCGACGATCCACTGCATCGAGCTGCAACCCGGCAAGGGTGCGCAGATCGCTCGTTCGGCCGGTACCTCGGCCACGCTGCTGGCCCGTGAAGGCGTCTACGCCCAGGTCCGCATGCGTTCGGGCGAAGTCCGCCGCATTCACATCGAATGCCGCGCGACCATCGGTGAAGTGGCGAACGAAGAACACAGCCTGCGCCAGCTCGGCAAGGCCGGTGTGAAGCGTCACATGGGTATCCGCCCGACCGTTCGCGGCGTGGTGATGAACCCGGTCGACCACCCGCACGGTGGTGGCGAAGGCAAGACTGGCGAAGGCCGCCATCCTGTCGACCCGTGGGGCAACCTGACCAAGGGCTATCGCACCCGTAACAACAAGCGCACGCAGGTCTTCATCGTGTCGCGTCGCAAGAAGTAAGGGATAGCCAATGACTCGCTCTCTCAAAAAGGGTCCTTTCGTCGACCACCACCTGGTGGCCAAGGCCGACAAGGCCGTGACGAACAAGGACAAGAAGCCGATCAAGACCTGGTCGCGCCGCTCGATGGTTCTGCCCGAGTTCATCGGTCTGACCATCGCTGTGCACAACGGCAAGCAACACGTGCCCGTGTACATCACCGACCAGATGGTCGGCCACAAGCTCGGCGAATTTGCGCTCACGCGCACGTTCAAGGGGCACCCCGCGGACAAAAAAGTCCAGAAGAAGTAAGGAACGACCATGTCTGAAACACGTGCAGTCCTCCGCGGTGTCCGCCTGTCGGTCGACAAGGGCCGTTTGGTCGCGGACCTGATCCGCGGCAAGAAGGTCGATCAAGCGCTCAACGTTCTGCAATTCACGCAGAAGAAGGCCGCTGTGATCATCAAGAAGGTGCTCGAGTCGGCAATTGCCAACGCCGAGCACAACGACGGTGCCGACATCGACGAGCTGAAGGTCAAGACCATCTACGTCGAGCAAGGTGCAACGCTCAAGCGCTTCACGGCGCGCGCCAAGGGTCGCGGCAATCGCATCAGCAAGCCCACGTGCCATGTGTACGTGACGGTTGGCAACTAAGAAGGCCTGGAAGAAATATGGGACAGAAAATCCACCCAACCGGGTTCCGCCTTGCGGTCACCCGTAACTGGTCCAGCCGTTGGTACGCAAGCGACCGCGATTTCGCGGGCATGCTGGCCGAAGACATCAAGGTTCGCGAATACCTGAAGAAGAAGCTGAAGAACGCTTCGGTGTCGCGCGTCATGATCGAGCGTCCCGCCAAGAACGCACGCATCACGATCTACTCGGCTCGTCCGGGCGTCGTGATCGGCAAGAAGGGCGAAGACATCGAGAACCTCAAGCGCGAACTGGGCAAGCAGCTCGGCGTGCCGGTTGCAGTCAACATCGAAGAAGTGCGCAAGCCTGAAATCGATGCGCAGCTGATTGCCGACAGCATCACGCAGCAGCTCGAAAAGCGGATCATGTTCCGCCGTGCCATGAAGCGCGCCATGCAAAACGCCATGCGTCTGGGTGCCCTGGGCATCAAGATCATGTCGTCGGGCCGCCTGAACGGCATCGAAATCGCTCGTTGCGAGTGGTACCGCGAAGGTCGCGTGCCCCTCCACACGCTGCGCGCCGACATCGACTACGGCACCTCGGAAGCCAAGACCACGTACGGCGTCATCGGCGTCAAGGTCTGGGTCTACAAGGGCGACACGCTGGGTCGTAACGACCTGCCGGCCGTCGAAACGCCGCGTCCGGACGAAGAGCGCCGCCCGCGTGGTCCCCGCCGTGATGGTCGCCCTGGCGACCGTCCGGGTGGCGACCGTCGTGGTCCCGGCCCCCGTGCCGGTGCCCGTGGTCCGATCGGTGGCAACACCGCTCCGGCCGATGGCAGCGACAAGCCCGCAGAAGCAACCGGCGGTGCCGGTGCAGACTCGAAACCCGCCGTTAAGCGCGTCCGCAAAGCCGCGCCCGCTGCAGCAGCGGACGGTGCCAAGACCGAGTAATCGGTCGCTCCCGGGCACGCAAGTGCCTGGGGCCCTCACGGAGTAACAAAACATGCTGCAACCTGCACGCAGAAAGTTCCGCAAGGAACAAAAGGGCCGCAACACCGGCATCGCAACCACGGGTAACTCGGTTGCGTTCGGTGATTTCGGTCTCAAATGCACCGACCGCGGTCGCCTCACGGCGCGCCAGATCGAAGCCGCTCGTCGCGCGATTTCGCGTCACGTGAAGCGCGGTGGCCGTATCTGGATCCGCGTGTTCCCGGACAAGCCGATCTCTACCAAGCCCGCTGAAGTGCGGATGGGTAACGGTAAGGGCAACCCCGAGTACTACGTCGCTGAAATTCAGCCTGGCAAGATCGTGTTCGAGATCGTCGGCGTGCCCGAAGAACTCGCCCGCGAAGCGTTCCGCCTGGCCGCCGCCAAGCTTCCGCTGCGTACGACGTTCGTCGCTCGCCAGCTCGGCGCCTGAGAGGAGAACACCCATGGCAACACGTAAGAAGAAAGAAACCGCGGCTTCGGCCAAGGTGACGAAGGCCGCAACCCTGCGCACGAAGGACGTCGCAGGCCTGCAAGCCGAAATCAAGGATCTGCAGAAGGCCCACTTCGGCCTGCGCATGCAGAAAGCCACGCAACAGCTGTCGAACACCACGACGCTGCGCGTGACGCGTCGCGACATCGCTCGCGCCAAGACCATTCTTGCTCAGAAAGAGCAAGAGACCCAAGCCGCCAAGTAAGGAGTGAACATGACGGAAGCTAAAAAATCCCTCAAGCGCACCTTGATCGGCAAGGTGGTCAGCGACAAGCGTGCCAAGACCGTGACCGTGCTGGTCGAGCGCCGTGTGAAGCACGAGCTCTACGGCAAGATCGTGGCCAAGACGAGCAAGTACCACGCCCATGACGAAAAGGGCGAGTACAAGCTGGGCGACACCATCGAGATCACGGAAAGCCGTCCGATCTCGAAGACCAAGAACTGGGTTGTGACCCGTCTGGTCGAGAAGGCCGCCCTGGTCTGATCAAGCACCCGGTCGCCCTCGAGGCAACCCATCCGAAAACGGCCCACAATGTGGGCCGTTTTTCTTTTTCAGGAGCAAATTACATGATCAAAGTCGGCGACACCCTTCCTTCGGCCACCCTGCAGGAATATTCCGAAGTCGAGGGCGAGGGCTGCAGCATCGGCCCGAACCCGGTCGACGTGACCAAGGCCACGGCGGGCAAGACCATCGCGCTGTTCGCACTGCCGGGCGCCTTCACGCCCACCTGCTCGGCCAAGCACGTGCCGGGCTACGTGCAGCACTTCGACGACTTCAAGGCCGCCGGCGTGGACGAGATCTGGTGCGTGAGCGTGAACGACGCGTTCGTGATGGGCGCCTGGGCGCGCGACCAGAAGACCGGCGCCAAGGTGCGCATGCTGGCCGACGGCAGTGCCGACTTCGCCAAAGCCACCGGCCTCACGCTCGACCTGACCGGCCGCGGCATGGGCCTGCGCAGCAATCGTTACTCGATGCTCGTGAAGGACGGCAAAGTCGCGACGCTGAACGTCGAAGGCCCGGGCAAGTTCGAAGTGAGCGACGCCGACACGCTTCTCGCACAAGCCCGCGGCTGAACTCGGATCTTTCGTGGGGGCCGCCGCGCACGGCCGCCCGAAGCGGCCGGCCCGCCCCCGGTAGGGGGTTGGCGCAGCGACACGAAGTGCGCGCAGCCTGGGGGCGAGCCTACAACTCTACTTTGAGGTAGTGAGCCCCGGCCACGGGGTTGTGATAGTAGGGCGGCACCTCCGCGAAGCCCAGGTCTTCGTAGAGGGCGCGCGCCGACTCCATGTCGTCGAGGGTGTCGAGCAGCACGCAGGCATAGCCTGCGCCGCGCGCGGCATCCAGGATGGCTTCGGCCAGCTGCCGGCCGAGCCCAAGCCCCCGGAACCCGGGGCGCACATACAGACGTTTCATTTCCGCCGCGTTCGCGTAGTCCGTGGTGTCGAGCGGGCGCAGCGCGCAGCAGCCCGCCACGTGGGCGAGCGTGCCGTCGGCGCGCTTCAGCGTGGGCGCGGCGCGGCCGGCGTCTTCGTTCACATGGGCGGGATCGACCAGCGCCAGCAGCAAGGTGCCGCGCGGCTCGGCGTACTCGCCGGGCAGATCGGCCAGCTCGCCATCGAAATCCTGGAACGCGAGGTCGATGGTCAGCGAGCCGGCATAGTCGCGGAAGATGGCGCGCACGGCGTCGACTTCATGTGGTTCGTCGGGCACGAGGAGCACCACGGCCGGCATGTCCGACAGCGGCAGTGGGCGGGAGACGGAAAAGCCGCTCATACGCGCAACGACGCCACCCAGAACGCCACGCCCGCGCACAGCGCGAACAGCACCAGCGCCAGCGTGCGCGATACCGCATCGTCGCGGCTCGGGGGCACGCCGTTGCCATTGCCGTTCCCGTTGGAGGCCGTACCCGCAATCACCAGCTTGTCGCCCGACAGCATCGGCCCGACCAGCCGGTGCCGCTTGACCAGCACATAGAACAGCACCGCCAGCACATGCAGGCTCACGAGGGCGATCACGATCCACTTGCCCTGCGCCTTGTGCCAGCCCGTCGCCAGGCTCACCATCGCGCCCGACACGAAGCGGGTCAGTGGCCCGGAGGCGGAAATCTCGTCGTCGGCCATCAGCCCGGTGGCGACCTGCAGGATCAACAGCGCCAGCACCGCGAACACCGACAGCGCGCCCAGTGGCGTGTGGCCGATCAGGTGGTCGGGGTGCGACTTGCCGCGCAGGTAGGCGATGACCGAACCCGGCGCATAGATGAAGGCCGCGAAGCGCGACCAGCGCCCGCCCACGACCCCCCAGACCAGCCGGAACAGCAGCAGCGCCAGCACGGTGTAGCCGAGGCGGAAATGCCATTCCATGATGCCGTTCAGGCCCGTCACGATCAGGCCGATCACGGCGAAGGCGAGCGCCCAGTGAAAGAGGCGGGTCGGCAGGTCCCAGACGCGTGTGCGGGCCACCGAGAGGGTGTCGGTCATCGAAAAAGGCGCCGGGGCGCGAGGCTGCGGAAGGCGCAGATTAGCAAAGTCCGGCCCGGTCCTTCCACCGGG
Organism: Variovorax sp. GW821-FHT09A10; assembly: GCF_059418385.1. NCBI lineage: Bacteria > Pseudomonadati > Pseudomonadota > Betaproteobacteria > Burkholderiales > Comamonadaceae > Variovorax > Variovorax sp. GW821-FHT09A10. Next base: position 150,179 of record NZ_JBWKPT010000012.1, on the reverse strand, counting down.
TTGTTGCTATGCGCCCGACACGGGCAGCCCCTACACTGCCTGCAGCACCGCGTTCGACGGTGCCGAAACCCCACACAAGGACCCACGATGACCCGTTTTGCTTCGTTCGCCCTTGCAGCCGCCTGCGCTGCGATGTCCCTGCCCGCCGCGGCACAGTTCGCCAAGCCCGAAGATGCCATCAAGTACCGCCAGAGCGCGCTGTTCGTGATGGCTCAGCACTTCGGCCGCCTCGGCGCCATGGCCAACGGCCGGGCGTCCTACGACGCCGCCGCCGCTGCCGCCAACGCCGAGATCGTCGCCGACATGGCCAAGCTGCCTTGGGCCGGCTTCGGTGCCGGCACTGAGGGCGGCAAGGCCAAGCCCGAAGTCTGGAAGGAAGCCGCGAAGTTCAAGGAACACCAGGACAAGGTGATCGCCGAGACCGGCAAGCTCGTCATCGCCGCCAAGGCCGGCAACATCGACGCGCTCAAGGCCCAGTTCGGCCCGACCGGCGCGAGCTGCAAGGCCTGCCACGACAGCTTCCGCAACCAGTAAGCCGCGGGCTTTCGCAATGAAAAAGGCGCTCCGCAAGGAGCGCCTTTTTCATTCCAGGGATACCGCGGAACCGGCTTTGCCGGGCCGCTGGTATCGCCCCCGGTAGGGGGGTGGCGAAGCGACACGAAGTGCGCGCAGCCTGGGGGCGAGTCAAGCTTCCGCCAGGAGTTTTTCGATCAGCTTGTGCAGCTCGGCGAAGTCGGGCTCGCCCACATAGCGCTTCACGATCTCGCCCTTCTTGTTGACGATGAAGGTGGTCGGCGTGAGCTTCACGTCGCCCCAGGCCTGCGCCACGCTGCCGGTGTTGTCGATCGCCACCTTGAACGGCAGCTTGCGGGTTTCGGCGAAGTTGACGACGTAGCTCGGCGGGTCGTAGCTCATGGCCACCGCCAGCGTGTCGTAGCCCTGGGCCTTGTACTTGTCGTAGGTCGAGATCACCTTGGGCATCTCGGCCACGCAGGTCACGCAACTCGTGGCCCAGAAGTTGACCAGCGTGACCTTGCCCTTCAGGTCGGCCGTGCTCTTGGTGGTGCCGTCGAGCAGCACGAAGGTCGAGGCCGGGGCGGTGGTGCTGCCCGAACCGAGGTACACGCCCACGCCGGCGGCCAGGGCGATCACGACGGCGGCGGCAGCGAGGTATTTTTTCATGGGCACCTGAAAGAGAAAGGCGGGGCGATTTTAGTTCCGCGTGCCGGATCGCGTCGGCGCAGGCCCTTCATCCTCCCGAAGGCCGCTCGATAATCATTCTCCGATGCCATCGCTTCCTTCCCCCTCCTGGCCCGTGCTGGCCCTGGCCGCCGCGCTGGGCGCCTGCAGCCCCACTTTCAACTGGCGCGAAGTGCCGATCGCCGACGCCGGCCTGGTCGCGCTGTTGCCCTGCAAGGCCGACCGCGCCCAGCGCGCGCTGCCGCTGGGCGCCGAGTCGGTGCAGGTCGACATGACCGGCTGCGAAGCCGGCGGCGCGACCTTCGCCGTGGCCCATGCCGCCGCCACCAGCCCGGCGCAGGCCGAGGCCTGGCTCACGGCCTGGCGCACGGCCACGCGCGGCCAGCTGGGCGTGGCGCAGGTGATCGAGGCGCCGGCCACCTTGCCGCGTGCCACCGCCGTGCCCGCGCCGGTGCGGCTCGACGGGCAGTCGGCGCAGCAGGGCGTGGCGCCGGTCCAGGTGCTCTGGTTCGCCCAGTCGCAGAAAGACGGCACCGTGTCGCTCTACCAGGCCACCGTGCTCGGTCGTCCGTCGTCGCCCGAGGCGGCCAGGACTTTCTTCGAGGGCCTGCGCCTGCCCTGAGCCCGGGCCGTGAGGCGCAGCTATCGTTTTTGTAGCTGTTGCCGTGGCGCCAATGGCCGCCTTCCCCGGCTGGCGCGTTGTGTCCTCCATCCATGTCTCTACTTCCTCTGGGCGCCCCCGCATAATCGACGCGTCGTCCTCCGAGCCGCATGAACAGCATCCTCATCATTGCCCACTCTCCGTTCGCACAGGCGCTGCGGCAGTGCGCGCTGCATGTGTTCCCCGACTGCGAACAGGCGGTCGTGGCGCTCGACGTGCTGCCCAACGTGTCGCCCGAAGAAACGCTGGCCGCCGCGCGCATCACGCTCGCGCAGCAGTTGCATGCTCCGCGCTCGCAGGTGCTGGTGCTGGCCGACGTGTTCGGCGCCACGCCCTGCAACGTGGCGCAGAAGCTGGTGGACGGCGTGCGCTCGCGGCTCGTGGCCGGTGTCAACCTGCCGATGCTGCTGCGCGCCGTCACCTACCGCCACGAACCGCTCGACACCCTGGTGCAGCGGGCCCTCGCGGGCGGCACCGCCGGCGTGATGCAGGTGGCGGTGGCGGCTCCCCAGAACCAGGCGAAAAGAAAGCACAGTGATCAAGAAATCCGTGACCATCAGCAATAAGCTGGGCCTGCACGCACGCGCGTCGGCCAAGCTGACCAAGCTCGCGGGCAGCTTCCCCTGCGAGGTGTGGCTGTCGCGCGGCGACCGCCGCATCAATGCCAAGAGCATCATGGGCGTCATGATGCTGGCCGCCGGCCTCGGCGTGACCGTCGAGCTCGAGACCAACGGCCCGCAGGAAGACGAAGCCATGAACGCCATCGTCCAACTGATGGACGACAAGTTCGGCGAAGGCGAATAAGGACCCGCGCATGACCTTCGCAGTCCACGGCCTCCCAGTCGCCCGTGGCATTGCCATCGGCCGCGCGGTGCTGGTGGTGTCCAGCCGCATCGACGTGGCGCACTACTTCATCAAGCCCGACGAGATCGAGAGCGAGATCGACCGCGTGCGCACCGCGCGCAACGCGGTGGCCGACGAGCTCACCAAGCTGCAGGCCAGCGTGGCGCAGATGGGCCCCAACGACGCGCCGCACGAGCTCGCGGCGCTGCTCGAAGTGCACCAGATGCTGCTGCAGGACGACGTGCTCAGCGGCGGCGTGAAGCACTGGATCAGCGAGCGGCTGTACAACGCCGAATGGGCGCTGACCACGCAGCTCGAAATCATCGCGCGCCAGTTCGACGAGATGGAGGACCCGTACCTGCGCGAGCGCAAGGCCGACCTCGAACAGGTGGTCGAGCGCATGCTGCATCGCATGAAGGGCACGGCCGCCGTGCTCGCGCCGAGCCCGCCGCGGCGCAAGCGCGCTGCCGCCCATCACGACCACGACGACGAAGACGACGACCCCACCGCGGGCGACGGCTTCGACGCGCCGCTGGTGCTCATCGCGCACGACCTCTCGCCGGCCGACATGCTGCAGTTCAAGAAGAGCGTGTTCGCGGGCTTCGTGACCGACGTGGGCGGGCGCACCTCGCACACCGCCATCGTGGCGCGCAGCATGGACATCCCGGCCATCGTCGGCGCGCGCTCCGCGAGCCAGCTGGTGCGCCAGGACGACTGGGTCATCATCGATGGCGAGGCCGGCGTGATGATCGTCGACCCGTCGCCGATCATCCTGGCCGAGTACGGCTTCAAGCAGCGCCAGGGCGACCTCGAACGCGGCCGGCTCGCGCGGCTGCGCCACAAGCCCGCCGTCACGCTCGACGGCCAGCGCGTCGAGCTGCTGGCCAACATCGAGATGCCCGAAGACACCCTGGGTGCCGTCAAGGCCGGCGCCGTGGGCGTGGGCCTGTTCCGCAGCGAATTCCTCTTCATGGGCCGCGAGAACTCGGCGCGCCAGACGCGCCTGCCCGACGAAGAAGAGCAGTACCAGGCCTACAAGCGCGCGGTCGAGGGCATGCAGGGCATGCCCGTCACCATCCGCACCATCGACGTGGGCGCCGACAAGCCGCTGGACGGCAAGTCGGCCAGCAAGCAGGAGCACCTGAACCCCGCGCTGGGCCTGCGCGCCATCCGCTGGAGCCTGGCCGATCCGGCGATGTTCCTCACGCAGCTGCGCGCCATCCTGCGCGCGGCGGCGCACGGTGAGATCCACCTGCTCATTCCGATGCTCGCGCACGCCAGCGAGATCCGCCAGACGCTGTCGCTCATCGACTTCGCGCGCGCCGAACTCGACAACCGCGGCGCGGTGTACGGCCCGGTCAAGCTCGGCGCCATGATCGAGATCCCGGCCGCCGCGCTCACGCTCAAGACTTTCCTCAAGCACTTCGACTTCCTGTCGATCGGCACCAACGACCTGATCCAGTACACGCTGGCCATCGACCGCGCCGACGAAGCCGTCGCCCACCTGTACGACCCCGCGCACCCCGCGGTGCTCAAGCTCGTGGCCGACACCATCACCGAGTGCCGTCGCCAGGGCAAGGGCGTGTCGGTGTGCGGCGAGATGGCGGGCGACGTCGCCTTCACGCGCCTGCTGCTGGGCCTGGGCCTGCGCAGCTTCTCGATGCACCCGTCGCGCATCCTCGCCGTGAAGCAGGAAGTGCTGCGCGCCGACACGGGCAAGCTCGAGCCCTGGGCGCGGGGCGTGCTCGACGCGGACGATCCCGCCGCGGCGCTCGCGGGCTGAGCCCGCGCTTTCGCATACCTTTGTCTTCGTGATGCACCGTGAAAACGGTGGGTTGCGGGCCGGACGAAACAAACCGAAATACGGCGATACGGGGGTGAAAGGACTCTCCGGGCATCGACGCGCACCATCAGGTCTCCTCTTCCAACCCCTGAAAGAAAGGCCTGCATCATGATCGTCAAGTCGTCCTTCTCCCTCGCGCAGCTCGTCGCTGTCGGTTCCTTCGCCATGCTCGCCGCCGCCGGCGCCAAGGCTGAAAGTTACGAGGGCGTCCACGCGCCCGTGTCGGCCATGAGCCGCGCCGATGTCAACGCCGAAGCCGTGCGTGCCGCCGCCGCCCCCGACCAGAACGTCGTGCGGGGTTCGCGCGGCCCCGAGACCGTGGCCGTGTCGACCGACCGTGCCCGCGTCATCGCCGAAGCCGTGCGCACCGCCGCCGCCCCCGACCAGAACGTGACCTCCGGCTCGCGCGTGAACAGCAAGGTCATCTCGACGATGCAGAACCCCGTCGACGCGCGTGCCGCCGCCGCGCGCGACAGCGGCAACCGCCTCTGAGCCACTGCGGCGCACGGATCGCCGCCGTCGCCACGTTCATCACTGAAGCAGCCCCGCGCAGGGGCGCATGAAGGAGCACCCCCATGAAGCACTGGATCAAACGCACCCTGTTCGGATTCGCCGGCCTGGCCGTCGTCGCCGGCAGCATCGCCGGCTGTGCCGGCAACCGCCACGGCTGGGGCGGCGACAGCGCCGAGTTCCGCGCCAAGATGGTCGAGCGTGTCGGCAGCAAGCTCGAACTCGACGCCGCACAGAAGCAGAAGCTCACCGTGCTGGCCGAGAAGCTGCAGGCGCAGCGCCAGGCGATGCGCGGAGCGGGCGGCTCGGGCGATCCGCGCTCGCAGTTCAAGGCGCTGTTCGCGGGCAACACGCTCGACCAGTCCGGCGCCGCGCGCCTGATCGAAGAGAAGACCGCCGTGGTGCGCACCGGCAGCCCCGAGGTCATCGCCGCCGCGGCCGACTTCTTCGACCACCTGAATCCCGCCCAGCAACAGAAGGTGCGTGACTTCATGGAGCGCGGCGGCCGCCGCTGGTCGCGCCATGGCTGAAATCGGCTCGCCCCCGGGCTGGGCGCGCTTCGTGTCGCTGCATCGACCCGCTCTGCGGGCGCCGCAGCCGCACGTCGCCTCCGTGGTGTCCCGCGAACCCGAAGCACCGGCCATGGACGGCGTGCGCACCGTGCTGCGCTTCGAAGGCGCGGTGGTGCTCGCGGTGGCGCTGGTCGGCTATGCCCAGTTCGGCATGGGCTGGGGCGTGTTCGCGCTCTGGCTGTTCGCGCCCGACCTCTCGCTGCTCGGCTACCTCGCGGGGCCGCGCGTCGGCGCGGCGCTGTACAACGCAGCGCATGCGCTGATCGGGCCGGTGCTGCTGCTGGCGCTGGGCGTGTTCGCGGCGCAGCCGTGGGCGGTGGCCGGCGGCCTGATCTGGCTGGCCCGCGTCGGGCTCGACCATGCACTGGGCTTCGGCCTGAAGTACGCGACCGGTTTTGCGTCCACCCACCTCGGCCGCATCGGCCGCGCCGATCCGTGGTGAGTGCCGTGGCCCGTTCGCGTCCCCTGATGCGCCCTGCGCTCGCGCGCACCGTGATGCTGGGCGAGGCGCTCACGCTCGCCGTCGCGTCGGCGGTGCACGGCGGCTGGCTCGTGGCCGGCCACGCGCATCCGCAGGCGCGCACCGCCGAGGCCGTGATCGCCACCGTGCTGGTGCTCGCGGCGCTCGAAACCTGGCGCCGCCCCGCGCATGCCCGCACGGCGGCGATCGCCGGACAGGGCTTTGCCCTGCTGGGCACGCTGGTCGGCCTTGGCACCATCGTCGCGGGCATCGGCCCGCGCACGGTGCCCGACGTGGTCTACCACGTGCTCTTGCTCGCCGGCCTCAGCGCCGGCCTGGTCTGGACGGTGCGATGCCGGCCGGATTGATTGCAAGCCTTGCCATTCGCGCTCTCTTTGCCAGGAGGCACAATCCCGCCATGCCGCGCATCCTGCTGATCGACGACGACGAACACCTCGCCGCGCCGCTGACCACCTACTTCGCACGCTTCGGCTGCACGCTCGACAGCGCCAAGCGCCCGAGCGAGGGCATCGCCAAGCTGCGCGCGGGGCACTACGACGCGGCCATCCTCGACGTCATGCTGCCCGAGATGGACGGCTTCGAACTGTGCCGCGAGATCCGCAAGGAAAGCGACATCCCCATCGTGATGCTCACCGCGCGCGGCGAGGTCATGGACCGCGTGGTCGGCCTCGAACTCGGTGCCGACGACTACGTGCCCAAGCCCTTCGAGCCGCGCGAACTCGTGGCGCGCGTGCAGACCATCCTGCGCCGCCAGCGCAGCGCGCCGGCGACAGCCGCCGCCAATGCCCAGCTGCGCGTGTTCGACGGCCTCTCGATCGACCTCGACCGGCGCCAGGTGCTGCGCCACGGCGAGCGCGTGGAACTCACCGGCACCGAGTTCGACCTGCTCGCGCTGCTGGCCGGCGAGCCCGGCAAGGTGTTCAGCCGCGACGACATCCTCAACCGGCTGCGCGGCCACGAGGCCGAGCTCTTCACGCGCGCGGTCGACATCGTGGTGAGCCGGCTGCGCAAGAAGCTCGAGCCGCTCGACTGCATCAAGACGCTGCGCAACGCCGGCTACGCGCTGGCCGTGGCGCCGGGCGAGCCGTCTTCATGAGATTTCCCCGCAGGCGCGCAGGCGCCGTGCCCGCCGACAACGAAGGCCTGTGCCCCGGCAAGGAGCGCCGCCGGCACTGGCACGCGCGCATGCACGCGCACATGCAGCAGCGCTGGCGCAGCTCGGTGCGCGTGCGGATCGTGATGATGTTCGTGGTGCTCGCGCTCGTGATGGCGGCGGTGTTCGTGGGCGGCATGAAGCGGTCGTTCTCCAGCACCTGGGCCGAGGCCGCGCAGCCGATGCTGATGGACTACGCCGACCGCCTCGTCGCCGAACTCGGCACGCCGCCCGACACGGTGCGCGCGCAGGCGCTGGTCGACCGGCTGCCGATCACCATCCGCATCACCGGGCCCAGCGTGAACTGGGAGTCGAACCCCGGCAACGACATGCACGCGCGCGGCGGCTGGTTCTACGACCGCGACCGCGAGGAGTCGATGTTCTCCACCGAGCGCTGGTTCGTGCGTCCCACGGCCGACGGGCACAAGGTCATCTTCGGCTGGGCGCCCCGGCTGTGGCAGCTCGCGCCGCGCGCGGCGGGCTGGACCACGCTGTGCGTGCTGCTGCTGCTCGTGGTGGTGGCCTACGCACTGGTGAGCCGGCTGCTGCGTCCGCTGATCGACATCCGCGAGGGCGCGCAGCGCTTCGGCCGCGGCGAGTTCACGCAGCCCATTCCGATCCGCCGCAACGACGACCTGGGCGACCTCGCGCAGCGCGTCAACACCATGGCCAGCGACATCCAGGCCATGCTCGACGCCAAGCGCGGCCTGCTGCTGGCGCTGAGCCACGAGCTGCGCTCGCCGCTCACGCGGGCCCGGCTCAACGCCGAGCTGCTGCCCGCCACGCCCGAAGGCGAGGCCGAGCGCGAGGCGCTGTTGCGCGACCTCAACGAGATGCGCGACCTGATCAGCGACCTGCTCGAGAGCGAACGCCTCGCGAGCCCGCATGCCGCGTTGCAACGCGAGCCGGTCGACCTGGCCGCGCTGGTGCGCGAGATCGTGGCGGAGATGCCCGGCGCGCAGGCGGTGCGGCTCGACCTCGCGGACGGCCTGGCGCCGCAGCCCGTCGACCGCATGCGCGTGCGCCTGATGGTGCGCAACCTGCTGGACAACGCGCTGCGCTACAGCGCCGGCGCACCGCAGCCGCCGACCGTGAGCTTGCGCGCGCCGGCCGACGGCGGTGCCGAGCTGGAGGTGCGCGACTTCGGTCCCGGCGTGGACGACGCGCAGCTCGAACGCCTGACCGAGCCCTTCTATCGCACCGACGGCGCGCGGGCGCGCGCCACGGGCGGTGTCGGCCTCGGCATGTACCTGTGCCGGCTCATCGCCGAAGCCCACGGCGGCCGGCTCACGGTGCGCAACGCGCACCCCGGCCTGCAGATCAGCGTGCGGTTCGGCTGAGGCGCGTGGTGGCTTCGGCGGACCATCCGCCGCCGAGCGCGTGGTACAGCGCCATGCTGGCTTGCAAGCGCGCCTGCAGCAACTGGGCGCGTGCATCCTGTGCGGCGAACAGCGTGCGCTGCGCATCGAGCAGCGTGAGCAATGTTTCGGCGCCTGCGCGGTAGCGCGATTCGGCGAGCGTGCGCGCGCGTTCGGCTTGCGCCAGCTCTTCGTCTTGTGCCGCCCGCTGCGTGTCGAGCGCGGCCACGGCGTCGAGTGCGGTCAGCGCGTCGGTGAAGGCGGCCACCGTGGCGGCGCGGTAGTTCGCGAGCAGTTCCTCGCGCCGCGCAGCCGACAGGTCACGCGCCGCGGCGCGCCGGCCGCCGTCGAAGATCGGCGCCGCGAGCGCCGCGGCCAGGCTGTACACCGGGTGGTCGAACAGCGTGCCGAAGCGCGGCCCCGCGGCCACGAGGCCGGCACTCAGCGTGAGTGTCGGGAACATCGCCGCGCGCGCCGCCGCCACGTCCGCATCGGCCGCGGCCAATGCGGCCTCGGCGCGTGCGATGTCGGGCCGGCGCGCCAGCAGGTCGGCCGGCAGGTTGGCTTCGACCGCGGGCAGCGCGAGCTGCTGCAGGCTGGCGACGGCGATCGGCACTTCGCTGCCGGCCTGTCCGAGCCAGCGCGCCAGGCGGACGTCCGCCGCGCGCGACTGCTGGTGCAGCGTCGCGGCCGTGCGCCGCTGCGACGCGACGATGCCGCGCTGCTGCGCAAGCTCGAGCGGCGAGGCCGCGCCCGCGCGCGCACGGGCCTCGACCAGCTGCAGCAGCCGTTCGGCATCGTCCAGGCTGCGACGCGCGATGGCCGTGCGCTCGCGCCCGCCCAGCGCTTCGAGCCAAGCCGCGCCCGCGCCTGCGCGCAGTGCGAGCCGCACCGCGTCGCGGTCGAAGGCGCTGGCCTGCCGCGAGGCGCCGGCGCTGTCGCGCTGCGCGCGCAGGCGGCCCCACAGGTCGACCTCGTAGCGCGCATCGAGCCCGAGCGCACGCCGGTTGCCGCTCACGTTCGCATCGCCGCCGAGCCGGCCCTGGCGCTGCACATCGGCGGTCGCCGACAGCGCGGGCCAGGCCGAGGCGCCGGTGATGCGCTCCTGCGCCTCGGCCTGGCGCAGGCGCGCTTCGGCGGCATCGCCATCGGGGTTGCCGGCATCGACCGCGGCGACGAAGGCCGGCAGCTCGGTGGTGCCGAAGCCCGTCCACCACGGATCGGCGACGGGCGGTGTACGCGCAGGCGCATCGGTGGAGGGCGTCGCGCAGCCCGCGAGCAGCAGCGCCGCCAGGGCCAGTGCGGCGGGAGAGAAGAAAAGGCGCGTCATGGCAGTCGTCATTCGGAAGACAGGGCCGCGACCGGATCGAGCGCGGCGGCCTTGCGGGCCGGCATGAAGCCGAACACCAGGCCGGTGAGCACGGCGCAGCCGAAGGCGCCCGCGATGGCCGTGAGGGAGAAGATCACCGGCACGCTCCACACGATGAGCGCGGCGCCCACGAGCAGCCCGCCCGCCACGCCCGCGACGCCGCCGGTCACGGTGACCAGCACCGCCTCGACCAGGAACTGCCGCAGGATGTCGCGTTGCCGTGCGCCGGTGGCCATGCGGATGCCGATCTCGCGCGTGCGCTCGCGCACGGTCATGAGCATCACGTTCATCACGCCGATGCCGCCGACCACCAGCGACACCGCCGCGATCAGCCCGAGCATCACGGTCATGGTGCGCTGGGTCTGCGCGCGCGCCTTGATCGACTCGGTCTGGTTGAACACCTGCACGTCGCGCACGTGGCGCTGCGCGGCCAGCACCTCGACGATCTCGGCCGCCGTCTCGGAGGCCTTGTCGACGTCGTGCACGGCCACCGCCACCCAGGTCGGATGGTTGCTGCCGTACAGCCGCGCGGCGGCGGTGGAGAAGGGCACGATCACGCGCTCGTCCTCGCTGGCCTGGCCGCCGCCCGCGCCCTTGGCGGCGAGCACGCCCAGCACGTCGAAGGGCACGTTGTCCAGCAGGATGCGCTGGCCCACCGGGTCGGTGCCGTCGGCGAACAGCGCGGCCTGCACGCGCTCGCCGATCACCGCGACCTTGGCCAGGCCCTGCTCGTCGTTCTCGTCGAAGAAGATGCCGCGCGCGGTCGGCCACTTCAGCGCCTGTTCGAAGTCGGTGGTGGCACCGCCGCCCTCGGTGCGGTGGTCCACGTTGCCGCGCCGCGCGACCACGAAGCCCTCGATGTAGGGCATGGCCACGCGCACGTTGGGCAGGCGGCGAATGGTGTCGACGTCGGCCAGCGTGAGCTTGCCGCCGCGCCCGCGCGCGCTGTCGGGAATGGCGGCCACGTACATCTTGTCGGCGCCGAACAGCGAGATCTGCTTCATCACCGCCTCCTGCGAGCCGGTGCCGACCGCGAGCATCACGATGACCGAGGCCACGCCGATCACAATCCCCAGCAGCGTGAGGCCGGTGCGAAAGCGGTGGATCCACATCACGCGCCAGGCCGCGCGCAGCGCCTCGTGCAGTTCGGAGAGCAGGGCGCGCGGCGTGTCGGCGGCGTCGGCTGTGTGCGTGGGCGAGGGCAGCGCAAGCGCCTGGGGTGGTGCTTCGACGGGCGCGCGCCCGCTGTCCGACACGATGCAACCGTCGCGGATCTCGATCACGCGGCGTGCGCGCTGCGCCACCTCGCGGTCGTGCGTGATGAGGATCACGGTGTGGCCGGCGGCGGCCATCTCGTCGAGCAGCGCCATCACCTCTTCGCCGCTGCGCGAGTCGAGCGCGCCCGTGGGCTCGTCGGCCAGCACGATGCGCCCGCCGTTCATGAGCGCGCGCGCGATCGACACGCGCTGCTGCTGGCCGCCCGACAGCTGGTGCGGCCGGTGGCCCAGCCGCTCGCCCAGGCCCAGGCGCGTGAGCAGCCCGCGTGCGCGCGAGGCGCGCTCGGCGGGTGCCGCGCCGGCGTAGATGGCGGGCATCTCGACGTTCTCCTGCGCCGACTCGGTGGAGATCAGGTGGTAGCCCTGGAACACGAAGCCGAAGGCCTCGCGCCGCAGCCGCGCGAGCGCGTCGGCGTCCATGCCGGCCACGTCCTGGCCGGCGAACAGGTAGCGCCCGCCGGTCGGGCGGTCGAGGCAGCCCAGCAGATTCATCAGCGTCGACTTGCCCGAGCCCGAACTGCCGACGATGGCGACGAACTCGCCCGCATGCAGCTCCAGCGTGATGCCGCGCAGCACCTCGACGGCCGGCGCGCCGTCGTGGCCGCCGTAGGACTTGCGCAGGTCGTGCAGCGCGATCAGCGGGGTCGTCTTCGTCTCGGCCGCACTCACAGCTGGAACTTCCGCGTGCCGCCGTCGGCCGCGCGCTCGCCGGTGATCAGGCGCTCGCCTTCCGCCAGGCCTTCGAGCACTTCGCCCGAGAGCCGGTCGCGCACGCCGATGCGCACCTCGCGCGGCGCGGGCTGGCCGTCGGGGCCGAGCACGCGCGCGGTGAAGCGTCCGCTCTGGCCCTTCACAGCCGTGAGCGCGGGCAGCGGTGCCACCACCACGTCGCGCGCCGAGGCGGCGACGAAGCTCACCTGCGCGGTCATCTGCGGCATGAGCTCGCCGTCGGCGTTGTCCACGTCGAACAGCACGGTGTAGAGCACGACCTTGCTGGCGGCCGGCGCCTGCGGCGCGTCGCCGCCGCTCTTGCCCGCCGGCACGGGCGGCGAGGGCAGCACCTGGCGCACCGTGCCTTCCCAGCGGCGGCGGTCGGCGCCGAGCGTGGTGAAGTACACGGCCATGTCGCGCTTCACGCGGCGCACGTCGGCTTCCGAGACCTCGGTCCACACCGTCATGCTCGACAGGTCGGCCACGCGCAGGATGTCGGGCGTCTGGTAGGTGGCGTTGAGCGTCTGGCCCTCGCGCGCCTGCACCGAGACCACGCTGCCGGCCATCGGCGCGTAGATGCGCGTGTAGCCCAGGCGCGCCTCGTCGGCCTTCAGCGTGGCCTGGGTCTGGGCGATCTGGGCTTCGAGGTGCGCGATCTTCGCGGCGGCGGAAGCCAGCGTGGCTTCGGCGGTCTGCACGTCTTCGGCGCGCGTGGCGCCTTCGGCGGCCATCTGCTGCTGGCGTGCGAACTGCTGGCGCGCCAGCCGGTGCTGCGCGTGCTGGTCGGCCAGCTGTGCGCGCAGGCCCGCGAGCGAAGCGCGGCCGGCGTCCACCGTGGCCTGCTGCACGCTGGGGTCGATCTCCACCATCAGCTGGCCCTTCTTCACCGCGTCGCCGGGCTGCACGTGCAGCCGCAGGATCTGGCCCGACACCTGCGCGCCCACGTCCACGTAGCGGCGCGGCTGCAGCGTGCCGATGGCGGTCACGCTGCTTTCGATGTCGCCGCGGCGCAGCACGGCGGTGTCCCAGCCGGGGTCGCGCGGACTCGCCCAAACGTAGGCCACCGCGGCGGCGGCCAGGGCCAGGGCCGCGAAGGCGGCGATGCGCAGGCGCCGGCCGGCGCGCGAACGGGAAGCGGGCGCCGTCACCGGGCGCCCTTGCGGAAGAAAACGAGGGTCATGCTGCTAAGACGTGCGAGGCGCCGAAACGGTTAGCCCGCGCGAAACGCCTCCTGCGGAGTGAGGCGTTTCGGGGGACAGGAAATCTTTACAAATCTATATAATTGAGAATAACTCTCAATTGCATCGTCTCCCGCGATGCCCCTTCACACCATGTCCCATCCGGAAGTCCGGCAGCTGTACGTCGACCACCAGGGCTGGCTGCGCAGCTGGTTGCTGGGCCGCCTGCGCTGCGGCTTCACCGCGGCCGATCTCACGCACGACACCTTTCTCAACCTCATCGAGCTGCCCCAGCAGCCGGTGCTGCGCCAGCCGCGCGCCTTCCTGCAGGTGGTGGCCAGCCGGTTGATGATCAACCGCTTTCGCCGCATGCAGGTCGAGGCCGAGGTGCTGCGCACCGTGGCGCTGATGGCCGAGGACGCCTGCGCGCCGAGCGCCGAGGACAAGGCCTGCGCGCGCGAGCTGCTGGGCCAGGTGCTCGCGCTCCTGGCGACCGAGCTCGACGTGAAGAGCCGCACCGCCTTCCTGATGGCGCGCGTCGAAGGCCGCTCGTACCGCGAGATCGCGGCCGAACTGGGCGTGTCCGAGACGCGCGTGAAGCAGTACCTCGCGAAGGTGCTGGCGCATTGCCACGGCCGCATGGCCGCGGCTGTGCCCGAGACGGAAAGCGCCGACGCCCCGGCCCATGCCTGACGCGGCCGCCGAGCGCCTGCGCGAGGAGGCGGCGCTGTGGGCCGTGACCCTCGCCGACGACAGCGTGGACGACGCCACGCGCGCCGCCTGCGCGGCCTGGTGCGCGCTCGACGAGCGCCATGCGCGGCTGCTGGCCGAGATGCGCCGCATGTGGGAGTCGGTCACACCCGACACCCCCGCGCCGCAACCCGTGCGGCGCGGCCCGTCGCGCCAGATGCTGGGCGCGCTCGTGCTGCTGCCCTGCCTGCTCGTGGCGGGCGCCGCGATGCCGTGGCAGGCCTGGCTGGCGGATGAACGCACCGGCGTCGGCGAGATCCGCCACCTGCGGCTCGAGGACGGCAGCCGCGTCGCGCTGAACAGCGACTCGGCCATCGACATCGATTTCTCCGGCAGCGTGCGCCGCGTGCAGCTGCTGCGCGGCGAGGTCTTCGTCGAGGTCGCGCACGGCGACAAGCCCTTCGCCGTGGTCGACCGCGACGGCAGCGCGCAGGCGCTGGGCACGCGCTACGCCGTGCGGCGCGAGGCGAGCGACACGCTCGTCACCGTCACCGAATCGCGCGTGCGCGTGCAGCCGCTCGAGGGCGACGACGACCGCTGGGTCGACGTGCAGGCGGGGCAGCAGGTGCGCTTCGACCGCCGCGGCGTCAACACCGACACCGTGCCCGCCGCGCCCGGCGGCCTGGCCTGGCCGCAGGGCCGGCTGGTGTTCGACGACGCACCGGTGGCCGAGGTGCTGCGCCAGCTCGGGCGGCACCGGCCCGGCCTGCTGCTGGCCGACGACGATGCCTTGGGCGCGCTGCGCTTCACCGGCGTGCTGCCGATCCAGCAGAGCGACGCCGCGCTCGCGCTGCTCGCCAGCGCGCTGCCGAGCTTGCGAGTCTCGACGCTGTCGCCGTGGCTCGTGCGGGTGACCACCACGGCGCCGCCGTGACCGGGCGGTCGAACTTTTTCGCGCCCACCGCTACCCGTTTCCCGTGCCCGCTTGTCATAGGTGGTGAAAAGAGATTCACCACACCATGACAGGACCCGCAGACCCGACCGAGACCGCGCAGCGCTGGCATCGCCTGCGCCGCGCCTTCGCGCTCGCGAGCCTGGTGCTGCTCACCGTGCCGGCCGCCGCGCAAACGCCCACCGCCGATGCGGCCTTCGAATGGCATCAGCCCGCGCAGCCGCTGAGCAGCGCACTGACCGCGCTCGCCGTGCGCACGGGGTTGCTGCTCGGCGTCGATGCCGAGGTTGTGCGCGGCAAACGCGCGCCCGCGCTGCAGGGCCGCTACACGGCGCGCGAGGCGCTGCTGCAGCTGCTCGAAGGCAGCGGCCTTGAAGCGGTGCGCGGTGCGTCGGGCGGCTACGCGCTGCGCGTTGCGGCGCAGCGCCCATCGGGCGCCAAGCCGCATTCCGAAGCACCCGTGGCAGGCGGTGCGCTCACCGAGGTCACGGTCACCGGCGGTCGCGACACCGGCACCGTCACCGAGGGCACGGGCTCCTACACCACCGACGGCGCGATCGGCACCGCGACGCGGCTCGAACTCACGTTGCGCGAGACGCCGCAGTCGGTCAGCGTGCTCACGCGCGACCGCCTCGACGACCAGGGCCTGAGCCAGATCAGCGATGTGCTGCGCCAGGCGCCCGGCCTGAGCTTCGTGCAGAGCGGCAACGCCGGCACCGACGCCAACGCCGTCTATGCGCGCGGCTTCGAGGTCGAGAACTACCAGGTCGACGGCATCCCGCAGGTCGGCACCTGGCTGATGCAGACCGGTGACCTGGCCTTCTACGACCGCGTCGAGGTGGTGCGCGGCGCCACCGGCCTGCTCAACGGCGTGGGCACGCCGGCGGCCACCGTCAACCTCGTGCGCAAGCGCCCTGGCAACGCGCTGCAGGCCAGCGCCTCGTTCAGCGCGGGCACCTGGAACCGCCAGCGCGCCGAGCTCGACATCGGCGGGCCCGTCACCGCCGACGGCCGCGTGCGCGCGCGCGTGGTCGCGGCCGTGCAGGACGGCGACTCGTGGATCGAACGTCACCACGAGAACAAGCGCCTGTTCTACGGCATCGTCGAGGCCGACCTCACACGCAGCACGCGCCTGAGCGCCGGCTTCGAGCTGCAGCGCCACGACAACGACGGCGTGGCGCGCGCCGGCCTGCCGCTGTTTTTCAGCGACGGCAGCGAGGCCGACTACGGCCGCTCGCGCAGCGCCGCCGCGCGCTGGGCCCATTCGTACCAGGACCAGCGCCAGTATTTCGCCGCGCTCGACCACCGCTTCGACAACGGC
The DNA here is from genome assembly GCF_059418385.1 of Variovorax sp. GW821-FHT09A10. Lineage (NCBI taxonomy): Bacteria > Pseudomonadati > Pseudomonadota > Betaproteobacteria > Burkholderiales > Comamonadaceae > Variovorax > Variovorax sp. GW821-FHT09A10. The sequence goes on along the minus strand of NZ_JBWKPT010000012.1, from coordinate 134,060 downwards.
TGGGCCGTGCACGCCGCCTTCAACCGCTCGCGCCGCGCCTACGACGACGTCATCGGCTACGCGCTGCGCGGCTACATGGACCGCGCCACCGGCGCGGGGCTCGGCCTGTGGACGAACCGCTGGAACGCGGTGCCGGTGCAGAACGCATTCGACCTGTACGCCAGCGGCCCCTTCGAATTCCTCGGCCGGCGCCATGAGCTGGTGCTGGGCTACAACGCCTCGCGCACGCACAGCGACGCGCCGCTGTACGCGGGCTGGAACGTGGCGGGCTTCGATCCGTGGATCGCGAACTTCAACACCTGGACCGGTGAGCTGCCGGCCCAGCCGCACCAGCCCGTGACCGGCCGCCAGGAAACGGCCACGCGCCAGTCGGGCGCCTATGCCACGGTGCGGCTGCGGCCGACCGACGCACTCTCGGTCATCGTCGGCGCACGCGCGAGCGACTGGAAGGACGTGACGCGCACGGTCCCCTTGCAGCGTGCCGCCACCCTCACCAAGCGCAGCGAGAAGGGCGTCGTCACGCCGTACGCGGGCGTGGTGGTCGACCTCGACAAACACTGGTCGGCCTACGCCAGCTACACCAGCATCTTCAAGCCGCAGGCCGGCAAGGACCGCAGCGGCACCTACCTCGACCCGCTCGAGGGCCATGCCTACGAAGCGGGCGTGAAGGGCGCCTTCCACAACGACCGCCTCAACCTCAGCGCCGCCGTGTTCCAGGTGAAGCAGGACAACCTCGCCGTGCGCCTGGACAACGAATTCGCGCCCGACGGCTCGGCCGCGTACCGCGCCGCCAAGGGCACGACCACGCGCGGTTACGAATTCGAAGTGGCCGGCGAGCTGCTGCCCGGCTGGCAGGTCGGCGGCGGCTTTGCGCACAGCGTGGCACGCGACGCGGCCGGTCGGCGCCTGAACACGCAGGTGCCGAAGAACCTGCTGAAGCTCTTCACCAGCTACCGCATCGCCGGCATCGGCAACGGCCTCACGGTGGGCGGTGGCCTGAACTGGCAGAGCGACACCTACAGCACGGGCCTGGGTCCCTCGGGCCATGCGCGCTTCACGCAGCAGGCCTACACCACGCTCGACCTCATGGCGCGCTACCCGATCAACAAGCACCTCGCCGTGTCGGTGGCGCTGAACAACGTCTTCGACACGCGCTACCGCACCAGCACCAGCAGCAGCTTCTACGGCGCCCCGCGCCACCTGCTCGTGACCTTGCGCGGCACCTACTGACGCACCGCGTTTTTTCTCCGCAGCCAGGTCGCTGCCGGTCCCTTCGCGGCCGGGTGCGTCGCTAGCCATCTCCTGCCAACGGGCGTTGCCGATCTCACGGGTCGGGCCGCCCCCTTTCTTCATGCCATGAACCAGCATTCGTTTTCACGCGCCCGCTTCCGGCGGTCTCCCGTGGCCCTCGTCGCCCTGCTCCTGTGCGGCGCAGCCGGCGCGCAACAACAGCCCGCCGCCAGCGGCGCGGCGCTGTCCGAGGTCACCGTCTCGGGCGACCGCAGCGGCCGCACCGAGGGCAGCCGCTCCTACACCGCCGAGCAGGCCTCCACCGCGACCCGCATGGACCTGTCGATCCGCGAGACGCCGCAGTCGGTGACCGTGATCACGCGCGAGCGCATGGACGACCTGGGCAGCGCCCGCATCGACGACGTGCTGGGCCAGACCACCGGCATCATGGTCGGGCAGGCCGACAGCGAGCGCGTGAACTACTCGGCGCGCGGTTTCTCGATCAACAACTTCCAGATCGACGGCATGCCGCGCGGCCCGAATTCGCCGCTGTCCGACACCGTGCTGTACGACCGCATCGAGGTCATCCGCGGCGCCACCGGCCTCATGGGCGGCACGGGCGACCCGTCGGCCACCATCAACTCGGTGCGCAAGCGCCCCACGCGCGAGTTCCAGGGCAGCGCCTCGCTCAGCTACGGGCGCTGGAACCACAAGCGCGCCGAGGTCGACCTGTCGGTGCCGCTCACCGCCGACGGCCGCATCCGCGCGCGCACCGCGCTGGCCTGGCAGGACCGCGATTCGTACATGGACCTGTACCACGAGCGCAAGACCGTGGGCATGGTGATCGTCGAGGCCGACCTCACGCGCTCCACGCTGCTCACCGCCGGCATCGACTTCCAGGACAACAAGCCCACGGGCGCGACCTGGGGCGCCGTTCCGTACTGGAACCACGACGGCACGCTCGCCAACCTGCCGCGCAACACCAGCCTGAGCGCGCCGTGGAGCACCTGGGCCAACAAGCAGCACACGGCCTTCGTCTCGCTGCAGCACCGCTTCGACAACGACTGGAAGGTGCACCTGGGCTATGCGCGCACCACCAGCACCAACAACACCACCGTGGCCAACGGCGGCGCGGGCTACCCCAACCGCTTCACCGGTCAGGGCATGAAGCTGTGGAGCGGCGTGTGGGGCGAGGGCGAGTACGTCAACGACAACTTCGACCTGTACGCCACCGGCCCCTTCAGCCTGTTCGGGCGGCGCCACACCTTCATCGCCGGATGGAACGGCGGCAACCAGACCTACACCTCGCAGGGCGGCACGCCGGTGATCCCGTACCCCGAGGCCATTCCCGACTACCGCACGTGGACCGGCAACATCCCGCGCCCGATCTTCCTGGCCGACGGCTCGAAGACCGTGGGCTTCACGCAGCTCAACGGCGGCTACGTGGCGGGCCGCTTCAGCATCACCGACCCGCTGAGCGTGATCGTCGGCGCGCGCGTGAGCAACTACCGCAGCTACACGCACGCCTACAACACGGCGCTGCAGTACACGCGCACCACGGGCAAGTCGGAGTCGAAGGACGAGGTCACGCCGTATGTCGGCGTGGTCTACGACCTGGACAAGCAGCACTCGCTGTATGCGAGCTACACCACGCTGTTCCGTCCGCAGACCTCGAAGGACCGCAACGACCAGTACCTCACGCCCGAGACCGGCACCAGCGCCGAGCTGGGTGTGAAGGGCGAGTACTTCGGCGGCGCGCTCAATGCGTCGGCGGCCGTGTTCCAGGTCAAGAAAAAGAACCTCGCCGAGCTGGACCGCAGCGTGCCCGCGGGCTTTCGCCTGCCCGACGGCGGCCAGGCCTACGTGGCCAGCGGCGACGGCGTGACCGCGCGCGGCCTCGAGTTCGACGTGTCGGGCCAGATCACGCCCGACTGGAACGTGGCCGCCGGCTACACGTACCTCGATGCCAAGACCGCCAAGGGCGCGCGTGCCGTGCCCAACCAGCCCAGGCACCTGCTGCGCCTGTCGACCGCCTACCGCTTCGGCGGCGCCTGGCGCGGCCTGAAGGTCGGCGGCGACATGACGGCGCAAAGCGGCATCTACGGCGAGTCGTGGTATGGGCAGCCGCCGCTGTTCAGCATGAAGGACCCGCTGCCGCGCATCTCGCAGAAGGCGTACGCGGTCTTCAGCCTCATGGCCAGCTACGAGATCAACAAGAACGTCACGGCGCAGCTGAACATCCGCAACGTCTTCGACAAGAAGTACTACCGCAACGTGGGCTTCTACGACAGCGTGTTCTGGGGCGAGCCGCGCAACGTGAGCCTGACCCTGCGCGCCAAGTTCTGAACAAGCGACCTTCCCATCCGTCTCAATCCTCAATCAACCCTGGAGCTTCGACCATGAAGAAAAAACCCCTGTTCTCCCTTGCCACCCTCGCGGCAGCCGCGTTCGTTTTCTCGGGCGCCGCGCACGCCCACTTCGTCTGGCTCGAACCCGCCGCGGGCGGCGAGGCCAAGGCCTACTTCGGCGAATGGGCCGACGACCTGCGCGAGACCGAGGCCGGCCACCTGAAGCTGGTCAGCGCGCCGCGCGGCATCGCCGCCGACGGCCAACAGACGCCGGCCACGCGCCATGCCGACCACTTCGTGGTCAAGGCCGACGTCAGCGGCGACGCACGCCTCGTGGGCGCCTACGTCAGCGACAAGGGCGTGGCAAGCCTCTACCAGGCGCGCACCGGCCGCACCGAAACCGTCGCGCGCCACACGCTCGAGCTCGTGCCGCAGGCCGCCCACAGCAACAGCTTCACGCTGCTGCTGGCGGGCAAGCCGCTGCCCAAGGCCGAGGTGGTCGTGTTCGGCCCGCCCAAGTGGGAGAAGAAGTTCACCACCGACGACGCCGGCCAGGTCACGCTGCAGACGCCCTGGCCCGGCCAGTACGTGGTCGAGGTGAACCACACCGACAAGGACGGCAAGGGCAGCTGGGACGGCAAGCCCTACACGCAGACGCGCCACGTCGCCACGCTGAGCTTCGTCGTCCGGTGAGGGCGGGGCTTCCGGCGCGGGGGGGCTGCCCATGAGCACCCTCGCGCTGGTGTGCGCCCTGTTCGCGTCCGCGCTCGGCGGCTTCGTCACGCTGAGCCTGGCGATGGACCGGCACTACGAAGACGCCCACGGGCGCGGCCGCACGCCGGGGCCGTCGCGGCCCTGGCAGCAGCTGGGCGGCGCGGCGTTGCTGGGGCTGTCGCTGGTCGCCGCGCTGCGCCTGCGCGGGCCGGCCATGGGCTGGGTGCTGTGGCTGGGCGCCCTCACGGCCGCCGCGCTCGTGGTGGTCGGCCTCGTGAGCTACCGGCCCGGCTGGGCGCGGCGCGTCGGCGCCGTGGCCTCGGTGCTGGGCGTCGCCACGGCGGCGGCGTACGGGCTGCTCCTGCTTCCATAGCAGGGCGCCCGGAGGGCGCGCGCGGGCTGTCGCCTGCGCTACGCGCGGGGTCTTGGCCCGCGACTACGATGCGGCTGCGTCGCCGATGCCCGGCACATTCACCCATCAAGGAGACACCATGAGCAGCGCCCTCACCAACCACCAGGTCCGTCTTGCCAAGCGCCCCGAGGGCACGGCCACGCGCGAACACTGGCGCTTCAGCACCGAGCCCGTGGCCCAGCCCGACGAGGGCGGCGTGCTGGTCAAGACGCTGTCGCTGTCGCTCGACCCCGCCATGCGCGGCTGGCTCAACGACGCCAAGAGTTACATCCCGCCCGTGGCCATCGACGAGGTGATGCGCGCCGGCGGCATCGGCCGCGTGGTGGCCTCGAAGAACCCGCAGTTCGCCGTGGGCGATACCGTGTACGGCACGCTCGGCGTGCAGGAATACATGCTGATCCCGCAGGACCAGGTCAAGCGCAACGGCCTCGTGAAGGTCGACCTGCGCGTGGGCACCATCACCCAGTGGCTCAACGTGCTGGGCATGCCCGGCATGACCGGCTACTTCGGCCTGATGGACGTGGGCATGCCCCAGGCAGGCGAAACCGTCGTCGTCTCGGGCGCGGCCGGCGCCGTGGGCCAGACCGTGGGCCAGCTGGCCAAGATCAAGGGCTGCCGCGTGGTCGGCATCGCAGGCGGCGCCGCCAAGTGCGACTGGGTGGTCAAGGAGCTGGGCTTCGACGCCTGCATCGACTACAAGGCCGGCGCGGGCGCCGTGCGCGAAGGCCTCAAGACCCACTGCCCGAAGGGCGTGGACATCTACTTCGACAACGTCGGCGGCGAGATCCTGGACGCCGTGCTGGCACGCCTGGCGCGCAAGGCCCGCGTGATCATCTGCGGCGCCATCAGCCAGTACAACAACGCCAACAGCATGCCGGCCGCCGGCCCGAAGAACTACCTGAGCCTGCTCGTGAACCGCGCGCGCATGGAAGGCATCGTGGTGTTCGACTACGCCGACCGTTACCCGATCGCGATCGCCGAAATGGCCGGCTACCTGAAGGACGGCCGCATGAAGAGCAAGGAAGACGTCGTGAAGGGCCTCGACACCTTCCCCGAGTCGCTGAACAAGCTGTTCGCGGGGGAGAACTTCGGCAAGCTGGTGCTCCAGGTCGCCGAGGAGTAACAAGAGAAGGGGCACCTCGGCGCCCCGGACCTCAATCGTCCAGATTGGGCCGCATCGGAATGTCGCCCATCGCATCGTCCTCGCGCAGGCCGCGCGCGGCCTTCAGCAGTTCGATCGAGAGGCCGTCGCCGTGGCCTGCAAAGCCCTGGGCGATGCCCTCGAGCACGGTCGACAGGCCGGTGTCGCCGTCGGTGCGGGCGTCCATGCTGATGTTCAGGACCCGCGCCGCCATCTGCCGGTAGGTGACGGCGCCCGCGCCCTCCAGCGCGGCCACCAGGTCGAGGTACAGCGCCAGGTTCATGTCGAACACCAGCTTGGGCGTGATCTCGAAATCCTCGGTCTTGTTGTTCTTCTGATCCATGGGGGTGACTCCTTTTTCCTGAGCCTCCACTCTAGCCACAAAAAACGACAAGCTCTGTCGGGCATCGCCCTGATTTGTCTCATTTCGCACGCGTGCCCATCACGGCGGCCGAGATGATCAGCGCCGCCGCCAGCGCGATGCTGGCCGTGAGCGCCCGGCCGGTCACGGCCAGCAGCAGCGCCGTGGAGGCCAGCGGCGTGAGGTAGCTCAGGATGCCGATCTGCCGCGCGTCGCCGCGTTTGAGCGCCATGTCCCACACGAAGAAGGCCGCGCCCAGCGGGCCCAGGCCGCACAGCGCGACCAGCAGCCCGTCTTTGGCCGACAGCGCCACCGACGGCTCCAGCAGCGCATGGCAGGCCAGCGAGAGCGCGCCCGACACCAGCCCGAAGAGACCAATGGCCGAGGTCGGGAAGGGCGTGACGCGCTTCGTCCACAGCGAGTAGCTGGCCCAGATGAAGGCCGAGCCGGCCGCCGGCAGGAAGCCCCAGTACGTGGCGGGCGCGCCGGGAAGCGCCGCACTGCCGCCGCGCGCGCCGAGGATCGCGATGGCCGCGCCCGCGAAGCCCAGCAGCGCCGCCACCACGTGCAGCGGGCGCAGCGACACGCCTGGCAGCAGCACCGGCGCCAGCACCACCATCAGCAGCGGCCAGAGGTAGTTCACGAGGTTGGCCTCGACCGGCGGCGCATGCCGCAGCGCGATGAACAGCAGGAAATGAAAGCCGAAGAGTCCGTACACCCCGAGCGCCAGCGTGCGCGGCGGCACGCACCAGGCGCGGCGGTCGCGCAGCACCAGCGGCCAGCTCGGCACGCTGCCGACGATCAACGCCAGCCCGGTCAGGAGGAACGGCGGCAGGTGCGACAGCGCGGTGCCGAAGGTGGCGAGGGTGGCCCACAGCGCGATGGCGAGCAGGGCGTAGAAGGTGGCGGGCATGGCGGTCGAAGCTACATGAGGCGGTCGTCGCGGCCCGACGGTGCATCGTCGCGCAACGACGGTTTTGCTCCTTCCCCCGCTGGGGGAAGGCGGGGATGGGGGCAGGCCTTCGATGAGGCGCCGCGTTCTTGCGGAGGCCGTCGTGCCCCCACCCCGGCCCTCCCCCAGCGGGGGAGGGAGAAATGCGAGGTCAGCGGCGCAGCGCGGCCGTGAGCGCCGATGGCGACCGGTAGCCCGTGCGGCGCGCCGTCTCGGCCACGCTCAGGCCTTCGAGCCGCAGTTCGCGCGCATGGGCCAGCCGCAGCGTGCGCAGCCAGAGCATGGCGCTCTGGCCCTGTTCCTCGCGGCAGCGCTGCGCGAACTGGCTGGGGCTCAGGCAGGCGACCTCGGCCAGGTCGGCCACGCCCAGCGGCCGGTGCCAGTTCGTCTGCGCCCAGGCCGCGAGGGCCGGCCAGTCGATGCGGCGGCGGCGCGTGTCGGCGACCGACGGGGCGGCGCCCCAGGCCTCGAGCAGCAGCGCCGGACCGTGCTGCAGGGCGAGCGCCGCGTGCTGCGGCTGCTGCAGGCAGTGCGCAAGGTAGCGGGCCAGCGCGTGCAGCCGGGGCGCATCGGCCGGCGGCTGTTCGACGCAACGCGCCCACGGGGCGTGCGGCGTGTCGAGCACCAGGCAGACGCTGCCGCCGCGCCGGGCCTCGAAGTCGTGCCGGTCGCCGGGCGCGACCACCTGGGCCTGGCCCGTGCCGATGCCCGAACCGCGGCCTTCGACTTCGATCTCGAGCACGCCGTCGAGCCCGAGCAGCACCTGGAAGTGGTCGTGCGCATGGCTGCCGCGCGATTGGGTGTAGTCGCGCAGCGAGAGGACGGGGGCGGAGGTGTTCATGACGCGGAACCGATTGTCCGCGCCGCCCCGCCGCCTGTCATCACCCCAGCCGCAGCAGCAGCGCCGAGGCCGCGCACACCAGCAGGAACGGAATGCTGATGCGGTGGAACTCGCGCAGCCCGTGCGGCAGCTTGGCCAGCCGCAGCGCGATCAGGTTGGCCAGCGAGCCCAGCACGCAGCCGAAGCCGCCCACGCTCACGCCGGCCGCCAGCGCGGGCAGGTCGTGCACGTAGCGGTCGAGCAGGATCGCCGCCGGCACGTTGCTGATGACCTGCGAGGCGGCAATGGCCGCCAGGTAGGCGCGCCAGCCCTCGCCGATGGGCCAGTGGCCCAGCAGCGCCGCGATGGCGGGCAGCTCGGCGGCCTGGCGCAGGTCGACAAACATCAGCGCGATGATCGCCAGCAAGGCCCAGTCGATGCCGCGCAGCACGCGCGGGTAGGTGAGCAGCAGCACGCCGAACACCACGCCCAGGCCGGGCAGCAGCCAGTGGCGGTCGAGCGCGACCACGAAGCCGATGAACAGCACGCCGGCCAGCGCCAGCAGGCGCGGCTGCACGGGCGCGGCCTCGGTCTCCTCGCGCAGCGCGATCGGCGTGCGCGGCACCAGCCACCACACGGCCACGAAGAGCCAGAACAGCATGACCGCCACGGTCGGGCCCATCATGGCCATGAAGCCGAAGAAGCTCTCGCCCGAGCGGTGCCACAGGTACAGGTTCTGCGGGTTGCCGATGGGCGTGAGCGCCGAGCCCGCGTTCACGGCCAGTGCCTGCAGCACCACCAGCCGCGCCAGCGGCAGGTGCGCCTGCACGGCCAGCACGCGCGTGAGCGGCACCAGCAGGAACAGGCTCACGTCGTTGGTCACCAGCGCCGACAGCAGCGCGGCCGTGGCCGTGAGCGCCATCGCCAGCCCGCGCTGGCTGTGCGTGTGGGCCAGCAGGCGCCGCGCGGCGGCCTGCAGCATGCCGCTCTTCTCGACGCCCTGGGTGATGGCGAGCAGGCCCGCCAGCGCGCCCACGGTCTGCCAATCGACCAGCCGCAGCCAGTCCATCGGCGCGCGCGGGCGCACGAAGGCGAACACGACCGCCACGGCCACGAGCACCCACAGCAGGCCGTTGCCGCCGCCGTGTTCGGGCGGGGCGGTGTTGGTGCTTGCAGCGGTCACCCGATCAGGCACTCAGGTCGCGCAGCTCGCGCTTGAGCACCTTGCCGATCGCGCTGCGCGGCAGCTCGTCGATGAAGCGCAGGCGCGCCAGCCGCTGGGTCTTGCCGACCTGGGCGTTGGCCCACTGCAGCAGCGCCTCTTCGGTGGTGGTGTCGCCCTCGCGGCGCACCACGAAGGCCACGGGCGTCTCGCCCCACTGCTCGGACGGCACGCCGACCACCGCCACGTCGGCCACCGCCGCATGGCCGCGCAGCACGCCTTCGAGGTCGCTCGGGTAGATGTTGAAACCGCCGCTGATGATCATGTCCTTCTTGCGGTCGAACAGCGTGAGGAAGCCGTCGGCGTCGAAGCGGCCCACGTCGCCGGTGCGGATGAAGCGCTTGCCGGTGGCGTCGAACCACTCGGCCTCGCGCGTCTTCGCGGGCTGGCGGTGGTAGCCGGTCATCATGCCGGCCGAGTGGCCCACCACCTCGCCGGCCACCTCGGTGTCGCCGCGCGGCAGTTCGTGGCCTTCCTCGTCGATCAGGCGGATGTCGCTGCCCGGCGCGGGCTGGCCCACGGTGTGCAGCTTGGTCGGGTTCAGGTGCGCCTCGAGGATGCAGGTGCCGCCGCCTTCGGTCATGCCGTAGAACTCGACCAGCCCGCCCGGCCAGCGCTGGAGCACGTCGGCCTTGAGCGCCGCGTTGAAGGGCGCGCTGGTGCTGAACTTGTGGCGGAAGGTCGAGAGGTCGTGCGCGTCGAAGCGCGGGTGCGCCATCAGGCGCTGGTACTGCACCGGCACGAGCATGGTGTGCGTCACGCGGTGCTGCACGGCCAATTGCAGGTAGCCCAGCGCGTCGAACTTGGGCATCAGCACCACGCAGCCGCCGAAGGCGAGGGTGGGGAAGAACACGACCAGCGTGGTGTTGGAGTACAGCGGCGTCGACAGCAGCGTGACCGTCTCGGGCCCGTACTCGTACTTGGCGCCGCGCTGGATGTGCGACCAGCGCATGCCATGGCCCTGCACGATGCCCTTGGGCTCGCCGGTGGTGCCCGACGAATAGATGATGTTGAAGGCCCAGTCGGGCTGCACCTCGACGGGCTCCGGCTTTGCGCCGGGCGTCGCGAGCCAGTCGTCGAGCGCGCGGCCGACGTTGGAACCGTCGAGCGCGATGTGCGGCAGGCCGGTGGCCTGCGCGGCGCCGACCACCTCGGCGGCCGAGGCGTCGGTGAACAGCAGGCGCGCGTCGGCGTCGGTGATCATGCGCGCCAGGCTGGCGGGCGCCGAGCCGGGGGCCAGCGGGGCCACCGCGACGCCCGCGCGCAGCGCGCCCAGGAACACAGCGGCGTAGGGCACCGACGAGGCGGCGCAGACGGCGATGGCGTCGCCCGCGCGCAGGCCGTCGCGCTGCAGGGCGGCGGCGATGCGGTCCATGAGCGCGTCGAGCGCGCGGTAGTCCAGCGTCTGCTGGGCGTCGGCCAGCGCGGGGCGCTCGGGCGTGTGCTGGGCGTGGAGGCGGACCAGGTCGGCAAGCGTGCCGAAGTCGCGCGCGGCGGCGTCCTGGAGGGCGGGGTGCAAGTTCAAGGTCGATCCTTCGTCTGGGGCCAGACGGCAGGATAGCGAAGAAGCCCGCCGCGGGGTGTGCCGCCCGCGACGAAACCCGATCAGCCGGCCGTGTCGTCGCCCTGCTGCGCCACCTCGAACAGCGCGCGGATCAGCGGCCGGTCCTTGCGCACCGCCAGGCAGCACAGCGAGTAACTGATCGAGAGCTCGTCGTCGTCGATCTCCACCATCTTCAGGCCGGGCAGCGGAATGCACTCGATCTGCGTCACGAAGCCCACGCCCATGCCGTTGGCCACGGCATGCAGGATGGCCTCGCGGCTGTTGATCTCCATCACGCAATTCATCTGCACGCCCTGCTGCGCGCAGGCGCGCTCGACGCGGTGGCGCGTCTTGGAGCCGGGCTCGCGCAAGATCACCGGCTCGCCCGCGATGTCGCGCGTGGCGATGGTGCGCTTCCTGGCCCACGGGTGCTTCGCGGGCACCACGGCCACGATGCGCTCCACGCGGTACGGCACCTGGTGCAGGCCTTCGATTTCGGGCGGCTCCACGAGGATGCCCACGTCGATGTCGAAGTCCTGCAGCCCGCCGAGCGTGGAGGCCTCGGAGCCGATCGACACCGTCAGGTCGAGCCCGGCGTGGCTGCGCTTGAAGCTGCGCGCCAGCTCCAGCGCGATGGGCGGCGACACCGCGCCCACGCGCACCAGCCCCGTGCGCAGCGTATGGGCGCGCTGCAGGAACTGCATCGCCTCTTCCTCCTGCCCGAACAGGCCCTGCGTGATCGCATACAGCTGCTCGCCCGCGGCCGTGAGCCGCACGGCGCGCCCGCTGCGCAGGAACAGCTCGACGTTGAAGCGCTCTTCCAGCGCCTTGACCTGGTCGGTCACGGTGGGCTGGCCGATGTGCAGGTAGCGCGCGGCCGTGGTGAAGCCGCCGGTCTTGGCGACGGCGTGGAAGCAGCGGATCCACTTGTAGTACTGGTGAAACATGAGGGCGGTCGTGAGGGGCGTGCGGCGAGCCTCCCTCAGATGCGGCGCCGGCGCCTATGCAGGCTTTCCCGAAGGCATCCATCGGTTTTGGACCGAGTGCACGCGCGAAATGCGATTGGACGCCCCGGTGCGCCGCTTCGACACTGCGGCCCAGACAGAAACCGGAGACAAAAAAATGCCCCACGCCTACCGCAACCCCGTGTCCATTCATTCCGGGCGAGGCAGCCTCGCACGGCTGCCCGCGCTCCTGGCGGGGCGCCGCGTCGCGCTCGTCACCTTCCCCGAGGCCCGCGGCCTGGGCCTGGTCGAGCGCCTGCAGGCGCTGCTGGGCGACGCGCTCGTCACCGTGATCGACGACGTGCGTCCCAACCCCGACGTCGCCCACCTGCGCGAGCTGTACAACGCCTTCTGGCAATCGGACGCGCCCTGCGACGCCATCGTGGCGGTGGGTGGCGGCAGCGCCATCGACACGGCCAAGGCCCTGATGGTGGGCACGGCCAACGGCCAGTTCGACGAACTCGTCGCGCTGCTGGCCACCGGCAAGCCCTTCGAGCCCGCCAGCGTCAAGCCGCTGATCGCCGTGCCGACCACCGCCGGCACCGGCAGCGAGGTGACGCCCTGGGCCACCATCTGGGACGCCGGCAACCAGAAGAAGTATTCGCTGCACCTGGACGCCACCTGGCCCGAGGCCGCCATCGTCGACCCCGAGCTCATGCTCTCGGTGCCGGCGGGCACCACGGTGTCGACGGGGCTCGACGCGCTCTCGCACGCGCTCGAAGCGATCTGGAACGTCAATGCCAACCCGGTCTCCGACACCTTCGCCGTCTCGGCCGTGCGCGACATCTTCGACTGCCTGCCGGCGCTGCTCAAAGACCTGGGCAACCTCGACCTGCGCGAGCGCATGGCGCTGGCCGCGCTGAAGGCCGGCATGGCGTTCTCCAACACCAAGACGGCGCTGGCGCATTCCATCTCCTACGAGATGACGCTGCGCCACGGCCTGGCCCACGGCATCGCGTGCTCGTTCACGCTGCCCCTCGTGCTGGAGAAAGCCTGGGCCCGCTCGCCCGACCGCGACCGGACGCTGCAGCTGCTGTTCGGTGCCGACCTGGCGACCGCCACGCAGCAACTGCGGGCTTTCCTGCAGGGGCTTGGCGTGAAGACCGAGTTTGCCGACTATGGCGTGGCGGACAGCGAAGCGGCGGCCATGATCGCGCGCGCCATGGACGGGGCGCGCGGCAAGAACTTCATCGGCGCGGCGGCGTTGGCCTGACAGGCAGGGACTGCGCAGCGAGACAAGACAACCAGACAGACAGCATGCCGGCCATCGAGCCGGCCCCACGGGCCCCACGCCCGTCAAGACAAGGAGACATACCATGCAAGCGGCCAATCCCATCCTGCAGGCGGGCACCTACGCGCGCCCCCTCGACAATTCGTTCCGCAAGGCGCAGTGGCGGATGCTGCTGGCGGCCATGTTCTGCTACTTCTTCTTCTACACGGGGCGCCAGACCTTCGGCTTCGCCATCCCCGGCATCCAGAAGGAGTTCGGCCTCTCGAAGGAAGTGCTCGGCTGGGCCTCGACCTCGCTGCTGTGGTGCTATGCCGTCGGGCAGGCCATCAACGGCAACCTGGGCGACAAGTTCGGCGGGCGCCGCGTGATGACCGCCGGCGCCATCCTCTCGTGCGCCGCCAACTGGGTCGTGAGCTTCGCCGTCGGCTTCAAGAGCCTGGCCATTCCGTGGGGCATCAACGGCTACTTCCAGGCCCTGGGCTGGGCGCCGGGCAGCCGGCTGCTGTCGAACTGGTGGGGCGCGGGCGAGCGCGGCAAGGTCTACGGCTTCTACGTGTTCGCCGCCGGCTGCGCCTCGGTGCTGTCGTTCGTCACGTCGATCATCGTCGTCAACGTGCTGCACCTCGATTGGCGCTGGATCTTCCGGCTCCCCGTGCTGCTGATGCTGGTGGGCGGCATCGCCTTCTACCTGATCGCCCGTGAGCGGCCGGAAGACATGGGCTTCAAGTCGCCCGACACCGGCGTGGCCAACAACAACCCGCAGGAAGCCGACAAGGCCGGCGTGGCCGACGGCGAGCCGCAGGAAAGCTCCTGGTCGCGCTACAAGGCCGTGCTCAGTAACCCCAAGCTGATGATTGCCGCGCTGGCCATCGGCTTCCAGAACGCCGCACGCTACGGCCTCATCGTCTGGGTGCCGGTGCACTTCCTGGGCAAGGACTGGGCCAAGGCCGCCGACGGCATGATCGACCCGGCCTGGATCTCGGTGGCGCTGCCCGTGGGCATGGCCTTCGGCGCGCTCACCAACGGCTGGATCTCCGACAAGGTGTTCGGCTCCAAGCGCTACAAGGCCATCGTGCTGTACATGCTGCTGGGCTGCGTCGCCTCGATGGGCATGTACCTGCTGCCCACCAGCATCCTCGGCCTGGGGCTGCTGTTCCTGGCGGGCTTCTTCGTCTACGGCCCGGCCTCGTCGTTCTGGGCCCTGTGCCCCGACCTCGTGGGCGCCAAGCGCGCCGGCACCGCCACCGGCGTCATGAACTTCTTCTCGTACCTGCTGGCCGGCCTCGGTGAACCGCTGATCGGCCGGATGCTGGACCACTCGGGCAACACCTCGATGGTGTTCCCCATCGTCGCGGCCAGCTGCCTCATCAGCGCCTGCATCGCGGTGTTCATCCGCCGCTGAAGCCACCCCCCAACTTGCCAAGGAGCATCTCTTCATGAAATCCGATCGACTCGAAGTGAACGGCCGCAGCTACCGCTGGATGGTCCGCCCGGTGGTCGTCGTCTGCGTCGACGGCTGCGAGCCCGCGTACCTCGACGCGGCCATTGCCGCCGGCGTGGCCCCGTACCTCGAGGCCATGCGCAAGGGCGGCGCCGACCTGCTCGCCGACTGCGTCGTGCCCTCGTTCACCAACCCCAACAACCTGTCGATCGTGACCGGCGCACCGCCCGCGGTGCACGGCATCTGCGGCAACTACTTCTTCGACCGCGAGCTGGGCCAGGAAGTGATGATGAACGACCCCAAGTACCTGCGCGCCGGCACCGTGCTGGCCGCGTTTGCCGACGCGGGCGCCAAGCTCGCGGTGGTCACGGCCAAGGACAAGCTGCGCAAGCTGCTGGGCCACAAGATGAAGGGCATCTGCTTCTCGTCCGAGAAGTCGGACCAGGTGACGATGGAAGAGAACGGCATCGACAACGTGCTCGACATGGTCGGCATGCCGGTGCCTTCGGTCTACAGCGCCGAACTCTCGGAGTTCGTGTTCGCCGCCGGCGTGAAGCTGATGGAATCGCGCCGCCCCGACCTGATGTACCTGTCGACCACCGACTACGTGCAGCACAAGGCGGCGCCGGGCAGCCCCGCAGCGAATGCCTTCTACAAGATGATGGACGACTACCTTGCGCAGCTCGACGCATTGGGCGCCACCATCGTGCTCACGGCCGACCACGGCATGAACGACAAGCATGGCGCCGACGGCTCGCCCAACGTGATCTACCTGCAGGACGTGCTCGACGGCTGGTACGGCCCGGACCGCGCGCGCGTGATCCTGCCGATCACCGATCCGTACGTGGTGCACCACGGTGCGCTCGGCTCGTTTGCCACCGTGTATGTGCCGAGCGAGGACGAGGTGCCCGGCTGGATCGACCGCATCCAGCGCATCCCCGGCATGCAGCTCGTGCTCTCGCGCAAGGAGGCCGCGCAGCGCTTCGAGCTGCCGCCGGACCGCATCGGCGACATCGTGGTGGTCAGCGAGCAAAGCACCGTCATCGGCACCTCGGCCACGCGCCACGACCTCACGGCGCTCGAAGTGCCGCTGCGCTCGCACGGTGGTGTCTCGGAGCAGAAGGTGCCCTTGATCTGCAACCGCCCCGTCGCAGGCGTGGCGAGCACGCGCCGGCTGCGCAACTTCGACGCGCTCGACCTCGCACTGAACCACGCCCAAGGCCCCGTGGCCGCCTGAACCCCATTTGACGGAGCATTCCATGAGCCCATCCGACCACGCCGGCCTGAAGTCCGGCACCGTGTACCGCGAGGCCCTGCGCATCGCCGGCGAGAAAGTCCACCGCGACCGCACCATCGAGGTCACCTACCCGTACACCGGCGAAGTGATCGCCACCGTGCCCAAGGCCACGCTGGACGACGTGCGCAATGCCCTGCGCATCGCCCGCGACTACAAGCCCACGCTCACGCGCTACGAGCGCTACAAGATCCTCATGCGCGCCGGCGAGATCATCGCCTCGCGCCTGGACGAGATGTCGCGCACCATCACGCTCGAGTCGGGCCTGTCGCGCAAGGACTCGCTGTACGAAGTGGGCCGCGCCTCCGACGTGCTGCTGTTCGCCGCCAACCAGGCGCTGGTGGACGACGGCCAGGTCTTCTCCTGCGACCTCACGCACCACGGCAAGAGCCGCAAGGTCTACACGATGCGCGAACCCTTGCTGGGCGCCATCACCGCCATCACGCCGTTCAACCATCCGCTGAACCAGGTGATCCACAAGGTGGCGCCGGCCATTGCGACCAACAACCGCATCGTCTTGAAGCCCAGCGAGAAGACGCCGCTCACGGCCTTCCTGCTGGCCGACATCCTGTACGAAGCCGGCCTGCCGCCGCAGATGCTGTCGGTGCTCACGGGCGACCCGAAGGAGATCGCCGACGAGCTGCTGACCAATGCCGACGTCGACCTCGTCACCTTCACGGGCGGCGTGCCCATCGGCAAGTACATCGCGGGCAAGGCCACCTACAAGCGCCAGATCCTGGAGCTGGGCGGCAACGACCCGATCATCGTGATGGAAGACGCGGACATCGAGGAGGCGGCGACGCTGGCTGCCAACGGGTCATACAAGAACTCGGGGCAGCGGTGCACAGCCGTGAAGCGCATGCTGGTGCACGAATCGGTCGCTGACCGCTTCGTCGAACTGCTGGTCGAGAAGACCCGCGCCCTGAAGTACGGCGACCCGATGGACCCCGACACCGACATGGGCACCGTGATCGACGAAGCGGCGGCCAAGCAATTCGAAGCCGTCGTCAATGAAGCGATCGCAGCCGGTGCCAAGCTCCTGTACGGCAACGAGCGCCGCGGTGCGCTGTACTCGCCCACCGTGCTCGACCACGTCGATCCCGAGATGACCGTCGCCAAGCAAGAGACCTTCGGCCCCGTGTCGCCGGTGATCCGTTTCAAGAACATCGACGAGGCGATCCGCATCTCCAACGGCACGGCCTACGGTCTGTCTTCGTCGATCTGCACCAACCGGCTGGACTACATCACGCGTTTCATCCGCGAGCTGAACGTGGGCAGCGTCAATGTGCGCGAAGTGCCGGGCTACCGCCTGGAGCTCACGCCTTTCGGCGGCATCAAGGACTCGGGCCTGGGCTACAAGGAAGGCGTGCTCGAAGCGATGAAGAGCTTCACCAACACCAAGACCTACTCGCTGCCATGGTGAGCGGCGCGGCGCACGAGGCGCATGGCGCGTCGCGCGCCGTGCGTGAGACCCCGCCGCCGATGGCGCTGGCCGTGGCAGCCAAATGGCTGTCGCGCTACAGCCGCGCGCCCATGCCTTCGTCCAAGGTGACCGACTCGGAAAGCGGGACCGCAGGCGATGGGGACCGCAACGCCGCACGCTGGATCGCCTGACCCGCCCGCACGCGCGCCTGCGCGTCGGCCGCGAGGATGTCGTCCAGGTTCTCGTGCGCGGACGAGGGCGCGTGCTGAAGGCAGTCTTCCACCACGTGCGCAATGTCGGTGTAGCGCAGGCGCCCGTTCAGGAAGGCATCGACCGCCACTTCGTTCGCCGCATTGAGCGTCACACTGGCCGCGCACCCCTCGCGCAGCACCTCCAGCGCCAGCCGCAGGCAGGGAAAGCGTTTCAGCTCGGGCGCGGCGAAGCTCAGGTGGGCGAGCTGCAGGAAGTCCAGCGGCGCCACGCCCGAGTCGATGCGCTCGGGCCAGGCCAGCGCGTGCGCGATCGGCGTGCGCATGTCGGGGCGGCCCAGCTGCGCCAGCACCGACTGGTCGGCATAGGCCACCATCGAATGGATCACGCTCTGCGGGTGGATCACCACCTCGATGCGCTCGGGCGGCATCGCGAACAGCCAGCGGGCCTCGATGGTCTCGAGGCCCTTGTTCATCATCGTCGCGGAGTCGACCGAGATCTTGCGGCCCATGCGCCAGGTCGGGTGCGCGCAGGCCTCGTCGGGCGTGACGCGGTCCAGCGCCTCCAGCGGGCGGTGCAGGAACGGCCCGCCCGACGCGGTGAGCACCAGCCGCTGCACGCCTACGCAGCCGGCCGGTGCGCCCGCCAGGCACTGGAAGATCGCGTTGTGCTCGCTGTCCAGCGGCAGCAGCGTGGCGCCGTGCGCGGCCACCGCGCGCATGAACAGCGCGCCGGACATCACGAGCGCCTCCTTGTTCGCCAGCAGGATCTTCTTGCCCGCGCGCGCCGCCGCCAGCGACGACAGCAACCCCGCCGCACCGACGATGGCCGCAACCACCGTGTCGCAACCCGCCGACTGCGCCACTTCGCACAGCGCCTGCGGGCCGTGCATGACCTCGGTGCGCAGGCCGGCTGTACGCAGCCGGGCCTGCAACTGCATGGCGTCTCGCGCATCGCCGACCACCGCGACCTCGGGGCGGAAGGCGACGCAGTGCGTGAAGAGCTTGTCGAGGTTGCGGTGCGCCGTCAGCGCGTGCACCGTGAAGCGGTCGGGGTGGCGCGCCACGAGGTCGAGCGTGCTGTCGCCGATCGACCCGGTGGCACCGAGCAGGGTGAGGCGTTGCGTGGCCATGGCGATGCCTTCAGACGGCAGCGATCGGCACGACGCGCTCGCGCGACGACGGCTTCATCCACGCACCGAGCCGCTCGCGCGCTTCGGCGTCGGCGCCGTAGCGCGCGGCCACGTAGGTCTCGACCAGCCGCGTGAAGTCGTCGGCGATGTGCTCGCCCTTGAGCGTCAGCGCGCGTTCGCCGTCGATGTACACCGGCGCCACGGGCTGCTCGCCCGAGCCCGGCAGCGAGATGCCCAGGTGCGCGAGGCGGCTCTCGCCGGGGCCGTTGACCACGCAGCCCATCACGGCCACGTGCATGTCTTCCACGCCCGGGAAGCGCACGCGCCAGGCCGGCGCCTGCGCGTGCAGCCAGCCTTCGATCTGGCTGGCCAGCGACTGGAAGAAGGTGCTCGTGGTGCGCCCGCAGCCGGGGCAGGCGGTCACGCTGGGCGTGAAGGCGCGCAGGCCCATCGACTGCAGGATCTGCTGCGCCACCAGCACCTCGCGCGTGCGGTCGCCGTTCGGCTCGGGCGTGAGCGACACGCGGATGGTGTCGCCGATGCCCTGCTGCAACAGCACGCCCATCGCGGTGGCCGAGGCGACGATGCCCTTGGAGCCCATGCCCGCCTCGGTCAGGCCCAGGTGCAGCGGGTAGTCGCAGCGCGCGGCGAGTTCGCGGTACACGGCGATCAGGTCCTGCCCCTGGCTCACCTTGGCCGACAGCACGATGCGATCGGGCGGCAGGCCCACGTCTTCGGCGCGCGCGGCGTTCTCCAGCGCCGAGACGATGAGCGCCTGGCGCATCACCTCGTCCGCCGGCTGCGGCTGCGCCGCCTGCGCGTTCGCGTCCATCAGGCGCGCCAGCAGCGCGGGGTCGAGGCTGCCCCAGTTCACGCCGATGCGCACCGGCTTGCCGTGGCGGCAGGCGATCTCGATGAGCTGGCAGAACTGCGCGTCGCGCTTGTCGCCCCGGCCCACGTTGCCGGGGTTGATGCGGTACTTGGCCAGCGCCTGCGCGCAGTCGGGGTGCTGCGCGAGCAGGCGGTGGCCGTTGAAGTGGAAGTCGCCCACCAGCGGCACGTGCACCTGCTGGCGCGCGAGCGCGTCGCGGATCGGCGCCACCTGCGCGGCGGCCTCTTCGTTGTTGACCGTGAGGCGCACCAGTTCGGCCCCCGCGCGCGCGAGCGCCGCCACCTGCGCCACGGTGGCGGCCGCGTCGGCGGTGTCGGTGTTGGTCATGGCCTGCACGGCCACGGGCGCGTCGCCGCCGATGCGCACGGTGCCCACGCGCACCTGCCGCGAGCCGCGGCGTGCGACAGGCGGTTTCATGGCACGGCCACTTCCGTTGCGAGTTCCGCCGGCAGCCGGAACACCACGTGCTCCTCGCGCCCGGGCAGCGTCAGCAGTTCCACCTCGGCCAGCCGGCGCAGCGCGGCGACCACGTCCTGCACCATGGTCTCGGGCGCCGAGGCGCCGGCGGTGACGCCCACCGCGCCGGCGTCGCGCACCCAGTCGGGCTTGAGCTCGCTGCCCTGCGCGATGAGGTAGCTGCGCACGCCGGCCTGCGCCGCGATCTCGCGCAGGCGCTGCGAGTTGGAGCTGTTCTGCGCGCCGACCACCAGCACCACGTCGACCTGCTGGCTCAGTTCGCGCACCGCCGTCTGCCGGTTCTGCGTGGCGTAGCAGATGTCGCGCGTGTCGGGCCCGACGATCTGCGGAAAGCGCCGCTGCAGCGCATCGATGATGCCGCGCGTGTCGTCCACCGACAGCGTGGTCTGCGTGATGTAGGCCAGCGGCGTGTCGGCATCGAGCACCAGCGCGTCCACGTCGGCCTCGGTCTGCACCAGCGTGACCGACGCGGGAATCTGCCCCAGCGTGCCGGTCACCTCGGGGTGCCCGGCGTGGCCGATGAGGATCAGCGCGTAGCCCTTGGCGGCATAGCGGCGCCCCTGCTCGTGCACCTTGGTGACGAGCGGGCAGGTGGCGTCGATCGCGCGCAGGCCGCGCGCGCGGGCCTCGACCTCCACCGCGTGGCTCACGCCGTGCGCGCTGAAGATCGCCACCGCGTCCGCGGGCACTTCGGCCAGCTCCTCGACGAAGACCGCGCCCTGCGCCTTCAGGTCGTCGACGACGTGTTTGTTGTGCACGATCTCGTGGCGCACGTAGATGGGCGTGCCGTGGCGCCGCAGTGCGTGTTCGACCGTGTCGATGGCCCGCACGACGCCGGCGCAGAAGCCTCGGGGCTGGGCAAGGATGACGCGCATGGTGGGAACTCCTGGTGGGGGTGGCTCAGCGTCCCGCAGACATGCGCAGGACATGGTTGGCCTGCGCGTCGTCGCCGGAGGTGGGCGGGTAGAACTGCGCCGACCAGCGCCGGAAGGCGGTGAAGGAGCGCTCCCCCGCCATGAGCTTGGGATGCGGCAGGCGGGTGCGGGCGTCCCAGATCGGGAAGTCGCCGCCCACCACCGAGATCAGCCAGCGGTGCGCCAGCGGATTGAGCACCTGGTAGGCGAGCTTGCGCAGCGGGGCCGGCCAGCGATCGAAGCGCGCGACGCTGGGGTTGTCGCTCCAGCGGAAGGTCCACTTCATGGGCGCGACGGGTGTCGCGAAGGCCAGGGTCACGACCTGCACGCCGAGGTCCGGCAACGCGTTCTCCCCGCGGGTGAAGCCGAGGCCGAAGTTGGTCAGGCGCGAGTGGAAACGCTGCCCCTTCCAGCGGGCGGTGATCGTGACGATGAGCTTGTGCCCGTCCACCTCGTGCGACAGCGCGGTCTCGGTGAACCCGTGCACCCATCCGAAGTGGGTCAGGTCCATGCTGTTCTCGACCATCGAGTCGAAGTAGCCTTCGAGCGCGTGGCTGCCGTACCGGGGATTGATGCGGTCGCTGAGGTCCATTTCCGGAATGTCCCAGTCGGGCGGCCGGTCCTCGCTGTGTCGCCACACCATGATCGCGCCGTTCATCTCCTTCATGTAGCGCCCCGTCAGCGCCGCGTTCGGCGGGGTCTGGCCCGTGCAGGCGCGCACGCAGCCGCCATCGGGGCCGAAGCTCAGGCCGTGGAACGGGCAGACCAGGTTCTCGCCGTCGACCTTCCCGCCGTGGCCCAGGTGCGCCCCCAGGTGCGGGCAGTACGGATCGATGGCACGGGCCAGGCCCGACTGCGTGCGGTAGATCACCAGGTCCTGTCCCGCGAACGGCACGATGCGCACCGCGCCCGGCTTGACCTCGTGGCTGAAGCACACGGCGAACCAGCCGTTGGCATACGGGTGCGGGGGGCGTGTCTCTCCCGTGGTGCTGCGCATGGGCCGCGGCGGCGTGCGAACCTCCACGACGCGCGCGTGGCGTTCGTCGGCAGCGGGCGAGGCGCTGTTCACGCCCAGCGGTTCCCTCATGAAATGGGTCGACGGTTCAGGCATGTCGGGGCTCCTGGGGCGGGGGCATTCGCAGGTGGGGCTCAGTGCGCGCGCTGGACCACCAGGTCGGCCAGCTGGCCGAGCCGCGCGGCGCGCTCACCGAAGGGCGCGAGCGCCGCATGGGCGCGCGCGTTCAGCGTGCGGGCCAGCGTGCGCGAGGCGTCGAGGCCGAGCATCGACACGCAGGTCGCCTTGTCGTCGTACGCGTCCTTGCCCGCGGTCTTGCCGAGCGTGGCCGTGTCGGCGGTCGCGTCGAGGATGTCGTCGACCACCTGGAAGGCCAGGCCGACGGCGCTGCTGTAGTCGTCGAGCGCGCGGTACAGCGCGGCGTTGGCCGGCACGTCGGCCGCGCCGCACAGCGCCCCCATGCGCACGGCCGCGCGGATCAGCGCACCGGTCTTCATGCGATGCATCTGCTCGAGCGCGGGCTGGCTCAAGGACCGGCCTGCGCTCTGCAGGTCGATGGCCTGGCCGCCCACGAGCTGGCGCGAGCCGGCCGCCTGCGCCAGCTCGCGCACCAGCGCGATGCGGCGCTCGGCCGGCAGCGGCAGTTCGCTCAGCGTGAAGAAGGCCTGGGCCTGCAGCGCATCGCCCACGAGGATGGCGGTGGCCTCGTCATACGCCACGTGCACGGTCGGCTTGCCGCGGCGCAGGTCGTCGTCGTCCATCGCGGGCAGGTCGTCGTGCACCAACGAGTAGACGTGGACCATCTCGATCGCGGCGCCCGTGGCGTCGAGCGCGTCGGGCGGTGCGTCCGCGAGGGCGCCCGCCGCCTGGCACAGCAGCGGGCGGATGCGCTTGCCGCCGCCGAGCGCGGCGTAGCGCAGCGCTTCGTGCAGGTGCGTGGGCAGGGTGTCGGCCGGCGGCAGGCCGGCGGCGAGGGCGTGCTCGGTGCGGCGGACCGCGTCGTGCATCCAGGTGTCGAAGGGGGCGGCGGGTCCGCCCTGCGGCACCGGGGCCTCGCGGACGTCGCACGGCAGCAGGGCTTCAAGTGGCATGGTGGTCTCCCGCATGCAGTGCGCCAGGGTCGTCCACCAGGCCGCCTGGATAGAACCGGGACGCCCAGCGCCGGTGGACGATGAGGGTCTTGTCGCCCGCGGTCAGCCGGGGGTGCTTGATGAAACTCTTGGCATTCCATATCGGAAAGTCCGGCTCGATGAACCACCGCATCCATCGGCTGGCGATCGGCGTGAGCACGGCGTAGATCGCGCTCCTTACCATCCGCGGCGCGCGGCCAAGCCGCACGATGCGCAGCCGGTCCGCGATCGCCAGCTTCCATTTCAGCGGTGCGATCTGCGTGAAGAAGACCTGCGTCTGCAGCCGCACGCCCAGGTCGGGCATCTCGAACGAGCCCATCACATAGCCGACGCCGTAGTTCATGAATTCGCCACGGATGTGCAGCCCTTTCCAGCGGGCCGACAGCGAGATCTCGAACCGGCAGTCCTCCGCCCGGTGGGACATGGTCATGTCCGAGAGCCCGTGGAGCCAGCCGAAATGAACCATGTCGGCGCCGTTCTCCACCGCATCGTGCGCGTAGCCGTCCAGCGTCTTGCGGATGTAGCAGGCGGAAGAAAAGTCGCCGAGGTCGTGGTGCGACACGTCCCACTGGGGAGGGCGCCCCGCATGGTCGACCCACACCAGGACGGCACCGTCGATTTCTCGGGCGTGGCGCGCGGTCAGCGCGGCGCGCGGCGGCCGCTCGCCATGCCCGGTGCGCACGCAGCCGCCGTCCGGCCCGTAGGCCAGCCCGTGCAGCGGACACACCAGGTTCTCGCCGTCGACCTTGCCGCCGTGGCCCAGGTGAGCGCCCAGGTGCGGGCAGTACGGCTCGACGACACGGGCGAGCCCGGCGTGCGTGCGGTACAGGACGAGCTCCTGCCCCATGAACGGAACCGTCAGCACCTGCCCGCGCGCGAGCTCGCTGGAGAAGCACCCCAGGAACCAGCCCTCGGCATAGGGCAGCGGGCGGCGTGTTTCACCCACGATGCTGCGAAATTGCTGCAGGCCGATGGTGTGCGCGGCCGGGCCGCAGCTTGCCGCGGCGGGCGTCGCAAGGTCGCCCGCTTCCTGGAAGGACGCATCGATCACGCGCGGCATCGTGGGTGGGTTCATGGGAGCGCTCCCGCACGGGCGCGTTCACCCTGGCCTGAGACGTGCTGGGCCGGCGTGCCCCGGCGGGCTTCCTGGGCCGCGGGGTCGTGCGTCCACCACCAGGCGATGCACGGGATGGCGGAGGCGGTGGATGCCGCCTTCGGTGCAGGGGCGCCCTCCGGCCCCGCTTCGTCGGGCACGCCGTCCTGCACGTAGCGCTCGGAGCCGTGGCACCAGTCGAACGTGGCCTTGACGATGCGGCCCAGGCTTTGCACGTGGCGTTGCAGCGCGGGCGAGGTGCCGGCGGCGATGAGTTCGCCGCGCAGGCCCAGGAAGAGCTGCATGATCTCCATGTACATGGCGACGGCCCGTGCACCCGCCGCCGCGGGCGAGCATTGGGACCCGTGCTGGATCACGCTGATCAGGTTGTGCCCGCCCTGCTCGCGCGCCACCTCCTTCTCGTACGACACGATGTCGGCGCTCCAGGTGGCCAGCGTGAGCGCCATTTCCGCGAGCGCCCTGACGCGGCGATCCTCCAGGAGGTCGGTGGGCACCGCATAGCCTTCGGCGATCGCGGCCAGCGTGGGAAAGGCCAGGCCGCCCCCGCTGTACAGGCGCAGCAGCCCGTACTGGTTCAGCGAGGGGACATGGCCCGAGGCCACGTTGCCCGCCTTCCAGACCTCGGCAAAGAACCATCCCCGCATGGCGGCCAGCCACTGGGCCATCTGGTCGGCGGTGGCGTGCGCGTCCAGGCGGCGGCGGATGTCGCACATGGCGGCGGCATAGCGGTCGTCGACCTGCGCGCTGTCTTCCGGCGTCTCGATCGCCCGGTGGATCATCGCCAGCACGCCGGCCAGCCGGCCGGGTTGCCGGCTCAGCGGACCTTCGTCGCAGTACTCGTCGTCGAACGAGACGTTCCAGATGAAGAAGTCCGACAGGATCTGCAAGGTCTGCGGCGTGGCGTCGGGCACGATGCGGGCCGCGAGTTCGCCGCAGCCGGAGCGGGCCATGCGCTCGCGTTCGGTGTCGTTCAGGCACAGGGAGAAGCGCCGCATCCAGGCGACCGACTGCGCATCCGCGTGCGCCGCCCCGGGATGAATGGCGCTGGGAATGGGGCACTCGAAATACGGCAGCTTCATGGCGCGGTCTCTACGACACGTAGACAGAGCCGACCGGTGCCTGCTGCGGGGCGCCCGCGCCCTCCATCTTGTCGGTGCCCGCCAGGCTCACGTCCACATGCCGCATGGGCAGCCCGTTCCAGATGTGCCCGTGCCCGCCGTAGCGCGGCGATTCGATGTGCCACTGCAGCGTGCCCACCACCATCAGGAGGTAGGTGTCCAGGTACAGGTGCAGGCGCGCGCCCAGCGGGTGATTGGCATAGCGCTCGTGCAGCCGGGCGATCAGGCCGGCCAGCTCCGCGTACATCTCTTCCATCATGTCGCAGACGGCGCTGATGGCCTGCTGCGCATCGAGGCCGCGGGTGTTGCGCATGATGAGGACCGAGCTCAGCGTGTCCTCGGTGGAGTAGTACTCGACGGCATAGGAATACACGTCGTTCGTGAACGCGCAGTGCCAGCTGACGAGGTCCACCGCGCGCTTCATGTCGGGGTCTTCGATCAGGTCGGACACGTCGATGTCCAGCACGTATTCCATGGCGGCGATGTAAGGCTGCATGCCGCTGGACATCAGGCGCACCTTGAGGAAGCTCTCCATGTCTTCGTTGGCCCAGTTGTCGCGAAATTCCTTCTCGACCTTGAGGTGGTGCATCCAGCGGGTCCATCGGCCGCGCAGGCGCTGGTACACCGCGTCGCTGGGCGCATGCTGGCGGATGGTCTGCCAGAGCCCTTCCATGACGCGCGCGTCGTGGGCGTCGGGGTCTTCGGCGATGATCTTTGCGCACTGCTCGGGGTCGCTGGTCGTCAGGTCGTCGCACTGGAAGATCAACGTCAGGATGCTCGCGTGGTGCGCGACCCGCTCCGGAATGCCGTCCGGGAACACGCTGGCGTCGTAGAGAGAATCCATGCGTTCGATCGCGCCATGCAGGCTGCCCGGCTCCGGCTTGCCGTAGTTCTCGTACAGCCATTGCGCATGCAGCCGCTTGATGTACGGGTAGCTCGTGTTGATGCGCGGCCGGATGGCTTTCAACATCTCGGGGATCACGAATTTCGGGGGTGGCTCCAGCGCCGCGGGCGTGGTGCTTTCGAGAACGGCATTCATGCATCTGCTCCTGTGAAATGGATCGAAGTGCGTGGGGATGTCGGTGTGGCGCAGGGTCAGGCGGCGCGCGCGTCGGCCGCCGCGATGTCGTCCAGCGTCGGAGCCGCCGCGATGGTCACTTCGCCGGAAACGAAGCGCTGGTCCGAGAGGTGGTAGCGCCGCGTGATGACGCACCACTCCGCGTTGCCCGAGCTGATGTATGCCAGCTCGCGCACGTAGGCGCGCACGTCGGGGCGCTGCCCAAGGGGGCCGGCGAGCACCGCGTCGCGCGACCGGATCAGCGCCTGCTCGTTGCGCGCGCACAGCGCGGCCAGGCGGTAGACCGCCTGCTGCAGGTCCAGGCCTTCCTCGCGCATCAGCACCCACATGGCGTTGAGCGAATCCCTCGCCGGCACCTCCTTGCGGAACGAGAAGAAGTCGTTCACCAGGATCACCGCGTCCATGGCCGCGGTGCGGACCGCGCGCAGCGATGCGTCTTCGGCCAGCGCATCGGTCATGTCCACGTCCAGGGCGTACTCGGTCAGCATGGTCAGGTACTCGCCGAACGCGTTGTCGCGGCGCAGGTCCATGTAGCCATCCAGCGTCAGCGTGTCCATCTGGTAGGCCAGCGGATCGGCCATGCGCACCAGCTGGCTGCGGATGCCGGCCTTCATGCGTTCCCAGACGCGGGGCTTTGGCGCCAGCTGCGCCTGGATGGGTGGCAGCGTGTCGAACAGGAGCCGGGGCAGCGGCGCACTGGCAGGCGGCAGGATGCCTTCCAGGGCATCGAGGTAGTGGCGCAGGAGTTCGTCGCGCGGGCGCTGGTCGGCGCTCAGCTCCAGGGGCGTGAAGGCATCGTCCATCAGGGTGCCGGCATTCATCATGCGCATCACCGAATAGATCCGGTCCGGCTTCGCATGCGGGTAGCACAGGCCGCCGTAGGCCGGCACGCGCTGCCCGAGGTAGGCGGCCGTGGCCTTCTCGCTGCGAAAGTGCGCCAGCACATAGGGCCGGTCGTCCACCGCCAGCCGCGCCTCGATGGCGTCGTTCTGCGGGTGCCAGATGGGCTTGAGCGTGAGGCCCGGGTCGGGAAGGTGGACCTTGCTGCCCAGTTCGGGCATGCGGGCCAGGGTTTGGGCGAACGGGGTCGGTTCGGGCATGCTCAGGTCCGCCGCGCAATGAAGCTGAACGACGAGGCCTTGTCCTTGGCCAGCGCGTCCGAGAAGCTCACCGCGATGTCGCGCAGCTCGGTGAACGTGGCGGTCTTGCTGGTCGGGTGGTGGGCGTCCAGGTTGTCCTTGACCAGCCCGTACCAGCGGATCACCTCCGCGTTCGACGGCAGTACGCGCTGGTCGAGCACCGCGAAGCCGTGGCGCTCGAGCACCTGCTTCACGCCGTCGGGCGTCTTGCGGTAGCCCGACGCGGCGCGGTCGACCTTGTCGGGGATGTGCGATTTGTAGGTCGCCAGGTCCACCTTGTAGAGGCTCTCCGAAATGATGACCGTGCCGCCCGTGCGCATGCGCGCCGACAGGGAGGCCATGGCCTGCTCCAGCACCTCGGGCGTGAAGTGGATCAGGCTGCCGCGCAGGATGGCCAGGTCGTAAGGCACCTGCGGCTCGGGCAGCTCGCCGATGTCCTTGGCGTTGCATTGGTACAGCCGCACGCGGTCGGCCAGGCCTTCGTGCGCGATGAGTTCGCGCGCGCATTCCAGTTGCGGGCGGCTCACGTTCACGCCGTCGATGCGCGCGCACTGCGGGTAGCGCTGCGCGATGAACTTCAGCACCGGGCCCCAGCCGCAGCCGATGTCGATCGCGCGGCGCACGGTGGCCGGCGAGAGGTCGGCGCCGGCCTGCTCGGCGAGCTCGAACTGGTGCTCCATGTGGCGCCGGCCGGAGGCGTCGAGCGGGAGGTCGTGCGGGTCCATCTTCTCGTCGAACACGCCGTACTGGTACCAGAGCTCGTTGCCGATCGCCTTGCGCCACTGGTCGGGCGTGTCGGCATAGACCTGCTCGATCTTGTCCTGGTAGTGGTCGAGGCTGCGGCTGTGGATGACGTCGATGCCGACGGCTTGCGCGGATGCTTGCATGGTGTGGGCGCTCCTTGTGGGGGAAATTCAGAGGCGTCGCGCGATGACGCTGTAGGTCGAGAACTTGTCCTTGATCAGCGCGACCGAGAGGCTGACCGCCATGACGCGCAGCTCTTCCAGCGGCGGCGGGATGGTGTCGGGCGTGAAGTTCTTCTCGATGTTTTCCTTCACGTCGGTGAACCAGCGCGCCACGTCGATGTTGCGCGGGAGCACGCGCATGTCTTCGACGATGAAGCCGCTCTCCTCGAGCACGCGGCGGAAGTAGGCCGGTGTCTTGCGGTGCTTGCAGGCGAGGCGGTCGACCTCGTCCTCGATGTCGGAGCGGTAGTTGTCCAGCGGGATGTTGTAGAGGTTGTCGGAGATGACGACCTTGGCCCCCGGGCGCATGCGCGCGGCGACCTGCTTCATCGAGCGTTCGTACAGGTCGTTGGGAAAGTGCGAGATGACGCCGCGGATCGTCACCAGGTCGTAGGGCGTGTCGGGGTTGGGCAGCAGGGCGACGTCCTGCGCATCGCACAGGTACAGGTTCACGCGGTCGCTCAGGTGCTGCTGGGCGTGGTAGCGGGCGCAGTGCGCCAGCTGCGTCTCGCTGATGTTGATGCCGTCGAGCTGGCGGCACTGCGGAAAGTGCTCCGCGAGGTAGCGCAGGCCGAAGCCCCAGCCGCAGCCCACGTCGAGGATGCGGCGGATGGGGAAGGGCGGGGGCTTGTCCAGGCCCGCGATCTCCATCTGCTGGTCGAAGTAGCGCAGGCCCGACTCGTTGAGCGAGATCGGCGGCACCGAGCGCGGGTCGTCGTAGACGCCGAACTGGAACATCAGGTCCTCGCCGATGGCCTTGCGCCAGTCCTCGGGGTCGTCCTGGTAGGTGTACTCGACCTTGGCGTGGTACGGGTTGGCCTCGGCACCCCGGATCACTTGAAGCGAAGGCGGGGCGGGCGCGTCGATGCGGCGTGCGGTGGCTGTGCTCATCGGGTTCTCCTGTGGCTGGCGGTCACGGTGGGTTTCAGGAAACGAGGCTCATGCGAGCCGTGCGGAACGCGGGGGCGTTGGCATCGAAGAACGCCTGGATCGACTGCACCAGCCCGTCGGCATCCAGGCCGTGGGCGGCGAGCAATCGGGCGCAGTCGCCGTGCTCGACGAACTGGTCGGGCAGGCCCAGCTGCAGCGACGGAATCAGCACGCCCTGCGCGGCCAGCGATTCGAGGCAGGCGGCGCCGGCGCCGCCCATCACGCAGCCTTCCTCGACGGTGACGAGCACGTCGTGCGTCTCGGCGAGCGAGAGCACCAGGTCGGCGTCAAGCGGCTTCACGAAACGCATGTTGGCGACCGTGGCGTCGAGCCGCTCGGCGGCGGCCAGGCTGGGCGCGACCATGGTGCCGAAGGCCAGGATGGCGATGCGCGCGCCCATGGGCTGCGTCGATTCGCGCCGCACCTGGCCGCGGCCGATGCGCAGCGGCTGCAGCGCGCGCACGGGCAGCGCGCCGGGCCCGCCGCCGCGCGGGTAGCGCACGGCGGCCGGGCCGTCGTGGCGCAGGGCGGTGTGCAGCATCTGGCGGCACTCGTCCTCGTCGGATGCGGCCATCACGACCATGTTCGGAATGCAGCGCAGGTAGGCGACGTCGAAGGCGCCCATGTGCGTCGCGCCGTCGGCGCCGACGATGCCGGCGCGGTCGACCGCGAGCACGACCGGCAGGTTCTGCAGCGCCACGTCGTGGATCAGCTGGTCGTAAGCGCGCTGCAGGAAGGTCGAGTAGATGGCGACCACCGGCCGCATCCCCGCCGCCGCGAGGCCCGCGGCGAAGGTCACGGCGTGCTGCTCGGCGATGCCGACGTCGAAATAGCGCTCGGGAAAGCGGCGCTCGAAGTCCATCAGCGCCGAGCCCTCGCGCATGGCCGGCGTGATGGCGACCACGCGCGCATCGGCCTCGGCCTCGTCGCAGAGCCAGTCGCTGAAGACCTGGGCGTAGGTCGGCTTGGCGGGGGCGGCGGCCGGGGCGGTCTTGATGCCGGCGGCGGGGTCGAACTTGCCGGGGCCGTGGTACAGGACCGGGTCCTGCTCGGCCGGGCGGTAGCCGTGGCCCTTCTGCGTGACGATGTGCAGCAGCTGCGGGCCCGGCTGCGCCTGCAGCTTCTGCAGGGCCGGGATCAGCGCGCCCAGGTCGTGGCCGTCGATGGGGCCGGTGTAGTGGAAGCCGAACTGCTCGAACAGGGTGGCGGGCGACAGGCCGAGCTCCGAGGGCTCGCAGGGGGCCAGTGCCGGGCGCATGGCGCGCAATCTTTGCCGGCTGGCTTCATTGGCGCTGGCATAGGCGCGCTCTGAAATCAATCCGCCCAGATAAAGGCGCAGCATGCCGACGGGGGGCGAAATCGACATGTCGTTGTCGTTCAATATCACCAACAAACGGCCGCAGGCCTGCGTATTGTTCATGGCCTCGAAAGCCATGCCGGCGCTCAAGGCCCCGTCGCCGATCACCGCAATGGCGTGGTCGGTCGAATTGGAGATGCGCGCGGCCTGTGCAAATCCCAGGGCGGCGGAAATGGAGGTGATGGAATGCGCGGTGCCGAAATGATCGTGTTCGGATTCGGTGCGCCTCGGAAATCCAGAAATACCGCCGAATTGGCGCAAGGTGGGCATGGCCTGGCGCCGGCCGGTCAGGATCTTGTGGGCGTAGCTCTGGTGGCCGACATCCCAGACGATGCGGTCGCGCGGGGTGTCGAACACGTAGTGCAGGGCGACCGTCAGCTCGACCGTGCCGAGGTTGGAGGCGAAGTGGCCGCCTGTGCGGGACACGCTGTCGACGATGAAGGCGCGCAATTCATCCGCAAGGCCCGGCAATTGCGCAACGCCGAGCTGGCGCAGCGAATGGGGCGAATCGATGGCTTCGAGCAGGGCATGCATTCCGGTTTCTCCGTGAGATGGAAACGCGCGGGCCGTGGCGACTGAATTCTTCGTGCGATGAGGTTTTAATTAATTTTTGGCAAAACAATGCCTTGGAAATTGACGGTTCAATTTCCTTGTCAAAGCCTCCGAGGGTTCTTGAAATCGCGTCGGCTCTGGTTTTTTAATTCCAGGCCGGGCGAAATAAGGAGGTCAGCGTAGGGGATGAATTTGGCAGGCGCAAGCGAATGCCGCCGCAAATTTTTTGATACCCCGGGTTATTTCCCCCGAAGGTCTTAATCAGTTTTTTGGATGGCGCGGCAGGCGCGCACGACCGTCGCCGCGGCCGTCGGGAAACGGCTGCGGGGGCGAGGTCGATGGGGTCGGGACAGAGGGGTGTGCGCCGACGCCCGCGCGTGGCGGGCGGTCGGGCAGGGGGCGTCAGACGCCGGCGGCGTGCGCCTGCTGGTCGGCGTGGTAGCTGGAGCGCACCATGGCGCCCACGGCCGCGTGGCTGAAGCCCATCTTGTAGGCCTCTTCCTCGAACATCTTGAAGGTGTCGGGGTGCACGTAGCGGCGCACCGGCAGGTGCGAGCCCGACGGCGACAGGTACTGGCCGATGGTCAGCATGTCGATGTCGTGGGCGCGCATGTCGCGCATCACCTGCAGGATCTCTTCGTCGGTTTCGCCCAGGCCGACCATGATGCCGCTCTTGGTCGGCACGTTCGGGTGCAGCGCCTTGAACTTCTTCAAGAGGTTCAGGCTGAACTGGTAGTCGCTGCCGGGGCGCGCTTCCTTGTACAGGCGCGGCGCGGTTTCCAGGTTGTGGTTCATCACGTCCGGCGGCGCGGCCTTGAGGATTTCCAGCGCGCGGTCGTCGCGGCCGCGGAAGTCGGGCACCAGGATTTCGATCTGCGTCATCGGCGAGAGCTCGCGGATGTTGGCGATGCAATCGACGAAATGCTGGCTGCCGCCGTCGCGCAGGTCGTCGCGGTCGACGCTGGTGATCACCACGTACTTCAGGCGCAGCTTGGCGATGGTCTTGGCCAAGTTGAGCGGCTCATCCTTGTCCAGCGGGTCGGGGCGGCCATGGCCCACGTCGCAGAACGGGCAGCGGCGCGTGCACTTGTCGCCCATGATCATGAAGGTGGCCGTGCCGTTGCCGAAGCATTCGCCGATGTTCGGGCACGAGGCTTCTTCGCAGACCGTGTGCAGGTTGCTTTCGCGCAGGATCTGCTTGATCTCGTAGAAGCGCGTGGTCGGGCTGCCGGCCTTGACGCGGATCCACTCGGGCTTCTTGAGCACTTCGCCGGTCTGCACCACCTTGACGGGGATGCGCGACAGCTTGGCCGCGGCCTTCTGCTTGGCCAGGGGGTTGTAGTTTTCGGCGCTCTGGGCGTCGCGGACGACTTCGGTGGTGCTCATTGGATTGCTACGGTGCCAGGAAGGTGATGAGCTTCTGGCCCAGCACGCCGGCAGCTTCTTCCCATGTGGTTTGGACGCCGATTGTAGAAAGGTCGACCGTTTTCAGCCCCGCGTAGCCGCAAGGGTTGATGCGAGAGAAGGGTTCGAGGTCCATCGCGACATTGAGCGACACACCGTGGTAAGTGGCGTGGCGGCTCACCTTGATGCCCAGCGCGGCGATCTTGCCCAGGCCCCGGAACGGGTCGGCGCCGGGCATCGGGCCGGTGAGTGCGGCATGCGAGAACGGGTCGTCCAGGCGCACGTAGATGCCCGGGGCGCCCGGCACGCGATGGCCGGTCACGCCGAAATGGGCGAGCGTGCGCAGCACCGATTCCTCGATGCGGTAGACGTATTCCTTGACGTAGTAGCCCGCGCGCCGCAGGTCGATGAGCGGATAGGCCACCACCTGGCCGGGGCCGTGGAAGGTGACCTGCCCGCCCCGGTCGGTCTGCACGACGGGGATCGGGCCGGGGGCCAGGATGTGGTCGGTCTTGCCCGCCAGCCCTTGAGTGAACACGGGGTCGTGCTCGCAAATCCATAGCGCGTCGGGGCTCTCGGGCGTACGCTCCTGGGTGAAGCGCTGCATCGCCGCATAGGTGGCGAGGTAGTCGGCCCGGCCGAGCGACTGCGCTTCGATGGTCAAAGAACGACCTTGACCGACGGGTGCGACGACAGGGCGCGGTACAGGTCGTCGAGCTGCTCGCGGCTGGTGGCGGTGACGGTGATGGTCACGCCCAGGTAGTTGCCGGCCTTGCTGTCGCGCAGCTCGACGGTGGTGGCGTCGAAGGCCGGGTCGAAGCGCTCGGCGATCTGCGTGATGGCGTGCACCAGGCCGTCGGTCTTGGCGCCCATCACCTTGATCGGGAACTGCGAGGGGTACTCGATCAGCGATTCCTTGCGCGGGTCGGGGATCGGGGCGGTGGTGTCGTCGGTCGGGGGCGTGGTGTTGTCGGTCATGCAAGGGCTCCTGGCTTCTCAGCGTTGCGTTGCTTGGCCTGTTGGTAGGCGGCATACAAGCTCTGGTAGATGGGGCCGGGACGGCCATTGCCAATGGTCTGGCCATCGAGTGTGATGACGGGCAACACTTCCTTGGTGGCCGAGGACAGCAGCAGCTCGTCGGCGCCGAACACTTCGTCACGCGACACGCGGCGCAGCGCGAAGGGAATGCCGCTATCCCGGCACAGGCGCTCGAGCAGGCCATAGCGGATGCCGGTCAGCACGAGGTTGTCCTTGGGCGGGCCGATGAGTGTGCCGTCCTTCACGATCCACACATTGCTCGACGACGCCTCGCTGAGCCAGTCGCCGCGGAACATCACGGTTTCGGTCGCGCCGGCCTCGACGCTGATCTGCCGCGCGAGCACGGCGCCCAGCAGGCTGGTGCTCTTGATGTGGGCCTTCTGCCAGCGGAAGTCGTCGGCGGTGACGCAGGCCACGCCCTTGGCGCGCACCGCATCGGCCACCGGCGGCAGGGGGTTCACCATCGCGAACACCGTGGGGCGCAGGCCGCGCACCATGGCGTGGTCACGGGGTGCGACGCCGCGCGAAACCTGGAAGTACACGGCCTGCGGTGCTTGGCCCAGCGGCGCGGCAAGCTGCGTTGCAATGGCGCGCCATTCGTCGCGGGTGTAGGGGTTGTCGATCTGCAACTCAGCCAGCGAACGCTCGAGGCGCGCGATGTGCTCGTCGAAGCAGAAGGGCGCTCCGAAGTAGACGGGGATCACTTCGTAGATGCCATCGCCGAAGATGAAGCCGCGGTCGAGGACGCTGATCTTCGCGTCGCGCAGGGGGGTGAATTCGCCGTTGAGAAAGCACGGCGTGTCGGGCAGTGCCGAGGTGATGTCTTGCATCCGCAAATTATGGGCGGACGCCACACTCGGTGCAGAACTGTCGACGAAGTGTCACGTTATGTCGGGACCCCGCTAGGTTTTACTTATAATCAATGGCTTTGTAAAATTCTCCGGGGACAAACACGGGGTGCATTCGAATGACAACCAACGCCCCTGTCCCTGAGGTTGACGCCGAAGAATCAGATTTCAAGCCACTCACGGCCGAAGAGGCCCAGAAGTTGCGCGAGCAAAACCCCGAGCTGTCACCCTGGTGGGTGATCGCAGCCCAAGTGGCTGCAGGTGTGGTGGTAGCTTGCCTGGCGTGGATCTGGACGGCGCGATCCGAGGCTGCAATCTCGGCGTTTTACGGAGCCATGACAGTAGCGATCCCCGCGGCCTTGTTTGTCCGCGGTGTCCGGCGCAAACCGGGCATGCCGTCGCAGGCTGTCATGTTGAGGTTTTTTGTGTGGGAGATGATCAAGATCGCGCTGACCGTTGCCTTGCTGGCTGCGGCGCCGTGGCTGATCGGGGGGCTCGTCTGGCTGGCCATGGTGGCTGGCGTGGTGGTCGCCATGAAGATGTACTGGGTGGCACTGTTGGTGCGGCCCAAATTTTTGAACCGGATTTGACTGTTTTGGAAGAGAGACGCTGAAAGATGGCCGCCGAAGGACACGCCCCGACCGCGAGTGAATACATCGTTCACCACCTCCAGCACTGGCAAGTCGACTGGAGCCTCAAGCCCGTCGTTCAATCCGCCATTGTTGACTTCAACGTCATCAACCTTGACTCGGTGCTCTACGCGCTGATCATTGGCGCATTGGGTTGCTTCGTGCTGTGGCTGGCTGCCCGCAAGGCAACGCCCGGCGTGCCCGGCCGTTTCCAGGCGGCGGTCGAAATCCTGGTTGAGATGGTCGACAACCAGGCCAAGGCCAACATTCACAACGCCGCGAGCCGCAAGTTCATTGCGCCGCTGGCACTCACCGTGTTCGTCTGGATCTTCCTGCTGAACGCGATGGACATGCTGCCGGTCGACCTGCTGCCGGCCATCTGGACCCAGGTCTACTCGGCCCTGGGCCACGATCCGCACCACGCCTACATGCGTGCCGTGCCGACCGCCGACCTCTCGACCACGCTCGGTCTTTCGACTTCCGTGCTGCTCCTGTGCCTCTTCTACAGCGTCAAGGTCAAGGGCCTGGGCGGCTGGGGCCATGAGCTGATCACCGCGCCCTTCGGTGCCCACCCTCTGCTGTGGCCCATCAACCTGCTGATGCAGGTCATCGAGTACCTGGCCAAGACGGTCTCGCACGGCATGCGGTTGTTCGGCAACATGTATGCAGGCGAGCTCGTCTTCATGCTCATCGCCCTCATGGGCGGTGCCATGGCGGCCTCGTTCTCCGGTGTGTTGCTGCCCATCGGGCACATCATTGCCGGCACTGTCTGGGCGATCTTCCACATCCTGGTGATCACGCTGCAGGCTTTCATCTTCATGATGCTGACCCTGATCTATCTGGGCCAGGCGCATGAGGCGCATTGAGTTTCCCTTTTTCTTTTCGTTTGCTTTAAATCTGTTCTAAGGAGTCATCATGGAAAACATTCTCGGTCTCGTCGCTCTCGCTTGTGGTCTGATCGTCGGTCTCGGCGCCATCGGTGCTTCCATCGGCATCGCGCTGATGGGTGGCAAGTTCCTGGAATCGTCGGCCCGTCAACCTGAGCTCATGAACGACCTGCAGACCAAGATGTTCATCTTGGCTGGTCTGATCGACGCGGCTTTCCTGATCGGCGTGGCCATCGCCCTGCTGTTCGCCTTCGCCAACCCGTTCGCCGCGACCCTGCTGGCCAACCTGCCCAAGTAAGCCGGTTCAACGCCACTCCAGAAAGGTGTTGCCGTGAGTATCAACGCGACCCTGTTCGTTCAGGCCATCGTCTTCTTGCTGCTGGTGCTGTTCACGATGAAATTCGTGTGGCCGCCCATCGCGAAGGCTTTGGATGAACGCGCACAAAAGATCGCTGCGGGCCTGGCGGCCGCCGAGAAGGCCAAGGCTGAACTCGCTTCCGCCAACCAGCGCGTCGAGCAGGAACTGGTTCAGTCTCGCAACGAGACCACCAGCCGCCTGGCCGATGCCGAGCGCCGCGCCCAGCAGATCATCGAAGAGGCCAAGGGCCGTGCAACGGTGGAGGCCAACAAGATCGTGGCCGACGCGCACGCCGAAGCCGAACAGCAGTCCGTGCGTGCCCGTGAAGCCCTGCGTGAGCAGGTCGCTGCACTGGCCGTCAAGGGTGCCGAGCAGATTCTCCGCAAGGAAGTCAATGCCGGTGTCCACGCCGACCTGCTCCAGCGCCTGAAGACCGAGCTCTGAGGACGATATGGCCGAACTTGCGACCATTGCCCGCCCCTACGCGGACGCGCTCTTCGAGGCTACTTCGAGCGACCTCGAAGGCACGGCCGGCTGGATCGGCCAGCTGGCCGCTCTCGCTGCCGATCCCCAGCTCCTGCAGTTCGCTGCCGACCCGAAGGTGTCGCCGGAACAGGTCTTCGACCTGATCTCCGGTCTGCTGCCGCAAGCCTTGCCGGACGCCGGCAAGAACTTCCTGCGCACGGTGATCGACAACGGCCGGCTCGCTGCATTGCCCGAAGTCGCGGCTCAGTACCGCGAGCTCAAGAACGCCAAGGGCGGCACGTCCGACGCGGTGATCTACAGCGCCTTCCCGATCGACGCGGCGAGTCTCGCCGAGGTCGCCGTCGCGCTGCAACGCCGTTTCGGTCGCACGCTGAACACGCGTGTGGAATCCGATCCTTCGCTGATCGGCGGCATCCGTGTGGTGGTGGGGGACGAAGTCCTCGACACCTCCGTCAAGGCGCGTCTCGAACAAATGAAAGCAGCGCTCACCGCCTGAGGCGGCGAGCCGCGGTTGGCCCTATTTATTGAAAGAAGGAAAGAGTCATGCAACTCAATCCCGCAGAAATTTCCGAACTGATCAAGAGCCGTATCGAAGGCCTTGGCGTCAGCGCCGACATCCGCAACCAGGGCACCGTGGTCTCGGTGACCGACGGCATCGTGCGCGTGCACGGCCTGTCGGATGCGATGCAAGGCGAAATGCTCGAGTTCCCGCCCACGGCTGACGGCACGCCGTCGTTCGGCCTGGCGCTGAACCTCGAGCGCGACTCGGTCGGCGCCGTGATTCTGGGCGAGTACGAGCACATCTCCGAAGGCGACACCGTGAAGTGCACGGGCCGCATCCTGGAAGTGCCCGTGGGCCCCGAGCTCATCGGCCGCGTGGTGAATGCACTGGGCCAGCCGATCGACGGCAAGGGTCCGATCAACGCCAAGATGACCGACGTGATCGAAAAGGTCGCTCCCGGCGTGATCGCACGGAAGTCCGTCGACCAGCCGATGCAGACCGGCCTGAAGTCGATCGACTCGATGGTGCCCGTCGGCCGTGGCCAGCGCGAGCTGATCATCGGCGACCGCCAGACCGGCAAGACCGCCGTGGCGATCGACGCGATCATCAACCAGAAGGGTCAGAACATGACCTGCGTCTACGTTGCGATCGGCCAGAAGGCTTCGTCGATCAAGAACGTGGTGCGCTCGCTGGAACA
Organism: Variovorax sp. GW821-FHT09A10; assembly: GCF_059418385.1. Lineage (NCBI taxonomy): Bacteria > Pseudomonadati > Pseudomonadota > Betaproteobacteria > Burkholderiales > Comamonadaceae > Variovorax > Variovorax sp. GW821-FHT09A10. Next base: position 96,052 of record NZ_JBWKPT010000012.1, on the reverse strand, counting down.
AGCCGGCGCGATGGACTACACCATCGTCGTGGCTGCTTCGGCCTCCGAATCGGCTGCCATGCAGTACGTGTCGGCCTACTCGGGCTGCACGATGGGCGAGTACTTCCGCGACCGCGGCCAGGACGCCCTGATCGTCTATGACGACCTGTCCAAGCAGGCCGTGGCCTACCGTCAGGTGTCGCTGCTGCTGCGCCGCCCGCCAGGCCGCGAAGCCTACCCCGGCGACGTGTTCTATCTCCACAGCCGTCTGCTCGAGCGCGCAGCCCGCGTGAACGCCGATTACGTCGAAGCCTTCACCAAGGGTGAAGTCAAGGGCAAGACCGGTTCGCTGACCGCACTGCCGATCATCGAAACGCAAGCCGGCGACGTGTCCGCCTTCGTTCCGACCAACGTGATCTCGATCACCGACGGCCAGATCTTCCTGGAAACCAGCCTGTTCAACGCCGGCATCCGCCCCGCCATCAACGCCGGTATCTCGGTGTCGCGCGTGGGTTCGTCGGCGCAGACCAACCTGATCAAGAACCAGTCGGGCGGTATCCGTACCGACCTGGCCCAGTACCGTGAACTGGCCGCGTTCGCGCAGTTCGCTTCCGACCTCGACGAAGCGACCCGCAAGCAACTCGACCGCGGTGCGCGCGTGACGGAACTGCTCAAGCAGACCCAGTACAGCCCGCTGCCGATTTCGCTGATGAATGCCACGCTGTTCGCAGTGAACAAGGGCTTCATGGACGACATCGAAGTCAAGAAGGTGCTCCCGTTCGAACACGGCTTCCACCAGCTCCTGAAGACCAGCCATGCTGCGCTGCTCGAGACCATGGAAAAGAACGGTGCCAAGTGGGATGCCAAGCCCGCCAAGCCGGACGACAGCGCAGAAAAGCAGGCCTTCAAGAAGGTGTGCCAGGACGCCGAAGCCGAACTGCTGGCCGCAGCCACCTCGTTCAAGAAGTCGTTCGCCTGAGCGACCTTTTGACCGACGCAAGAAGGAGCTCATATGGCAGCTGGTAAGGAAATCCGCGGCAAGATCAAATCGGTGGAGAACACCAAGAAGATCACCAAGGCCATGGAAATGGTCTCGGTTTCCAAGATGCGCAAGGCGCAAGAGCGCATGCGTGCCGCACGCCCCTACAGCGAGAAGATCCGCAACATTGCGGCGAACCTTGGCAAGGCGAATCCCGAGTACACGCACGCCTTCATGAAGAAGAACGACGCCAAGGCGATCGGCTTCATCATCGTGACGAGCGACAAGGGCCTGTGCGGTGGCTTGAACACCAACCTGCTGCGCGCCGTGACGACCAAGCTGCGCGAAGCGCAGGCCGCTGGCGTGGCCATCGAGTCGGTCGCCATCGGCAGCAAGGGCCTCGGCTTCCTGAACCGCATCGGCGCCCGCGTGGTGGCACACGTCACCCACTTGGGTGACACGCCGCATCTGGACAAGCTCATCGGTCCGGTCAAGACGCTGCTCGACGCTTACGCGGAAGGCAAGCTCTCGGCCGTGTACCTGTGCTACACGAAGTTCATCAACACGATCAAGCAGGAGCCGCTCGTCGAGCAGCTGCTGCCGCTGGCCGCTGACTCGCTGCAAGTCGAGGAAGGCCAGCATTCGTGGGATTACATCTACGAGCCCGATGCGCAAAGCGTGATCGACGAGCTGCTGGTTCGCTATGTGGAGTCGCTGGTCTACCAGGGCGTGGCAGAGAACATGGCGTCCGAGCATTCGGCGCGGATGGTGGCCATGAAGGCTGCCACCGACAACGCAGGCAACGTGATCAGCGAGCTGAAGCTGGTCTACAACAAGACCCGCCAGGCCGGCATCACCAAGGAGCTCTCGGAAATCGTTTCGGGCGCTGCGGCGGCCGCCGGTGTCTGAGCCCTTCGGACCTCAACAGATTTAAATTTTTATCGGAGCAGACATGGCTCAAGCAGAAGCAGTTCAAGGCAAGATCGTTCAGTGTATTGGCGCTGTGGTCGACGTGGAATTCCCGCGCGACAAGATGCCCAAGATCTACGACGCCCTCAAGTTCGAAGGCAGCGCACTGACGCTCGAAGTCCAGCAGCAGCTCGGCGACGGCGTGGTCCGCACGATTGCGCTGGGTTCTTCCGACGGCCTGCGCCGCGGCCTGATCGTGACCAACACGCAAGCCCCCATCACCGTGCCCGTGGGCAAGGCGACGCTGGGCCGCATCATGGACGTGCTGGGCGCGCCCATCGACGAGCGCGGTCCGGTCGACCAGACGCTGACCGCCTCCATCCACCGCAAGGCTCCCGCGTACGACGAACTGTCGCCGTCGCAAGACCTGCTGGAAACTGGCATCAAGGTGATCGACCTGGTGTGCCCGTTCGCCAAGGGCGGCAAGGTGGGCCTGTTCGGTGGTGCCGGCGTGGGCAAGACCGTGAACATGATGGAACTCATCAACAACATCGCCAAGGCCCACTCGGGTCTGTCGGTGTTCGCCGGTGTGGGTGAACGTACCCGTGAAGGCAACGACTTCTATCACGAGATGGCCGACTCCGGCGTCGTGAACCTCGAGAAGCTCGAAGACTCCAAGGTCGCCATGGTCTACGGCCAGATGAACGAGCCCCCGGGCAACCGTCTGCGCGTGGCCCTGACCGGCCTGACCATCGCCGAGTCGTTCCGCGACGAAGGCCGTGACGTGCTGTTCTTCGTGGACAACATCTACCGCTACACGCTGGCCGGTACCGAAGTGTCGGCACTGCTGGGCCGCATGCCTTCCGCCGTGGGCTACCAGCCGACGCTGGCCGAGGAAATGGGCCGTCTGCAAGAGCGGATCACGTCGACCAAGGTCGGCTCGATCACCTCGATCCAGGCCGTGTACGTCCCTGCCGACGACTTGACCGACCCGTCGCCTGCCACGACCTTCGCCCACCTGGACTCGACCGTGGTGCTGTCGCGTGACATCGCTTCGCTGGGTATCTACCCCGCCGTGGACCCGCTGGACTCGACCTCGCGCCAGCTCGACCCGAACGTGGTCGGCGAAGAGCACTACAACGTGGCCCGCGCCGTGCAAGGCACGCTGCAGCGCTACAAGGAACTGCGCGACATCATCGCGATTCTGGGCATGGACGAACTGGCGCCCGACGACAAGCTCGCCGTGGCCCGCGCCCGCAAGATCCAGCGTTTCCTGTCGCAGCCGTTCCACGTGGCCGAAGTGTTCACGGGTTCGCCGGGCAAGTACGTGCCGCTGTCGGAAACCATCCGCGGCTTCAAGATGATCGTGAACGGCGAAGCCGACCACCTGCCGGAACAAGCGTTCTACATGGTCGGCACCATCGACGAAGCGTTCGAAAAAGCCAAGAAGGTCGCCTAAGGCGGCATAGGAACTCAGATGGCCAACACCATTCACGTCGACGTGGTCAGCGCGGAAGAGTCGATCTTCTCGGGCGAAGCCACGTTCGTCGCGCTGCCCGGTGAAGCCGGTGAGCTCGGCATCTATCCGCGTCACACGCCACTGATCACGCGCATCCGCCCGGGTGCCGTGCGCATCGAAACGGCCGATGGCGGCGAAGAGTTCGTCTTCGTGGCCGGCGGCATTCTCGAAGTGCAGCCCGACGCCGTCACCGTGCTGTCCGACACCGCGATCCGCGGCAAGGACCTCGACGACGAGAAGGCCAACCATGCCAAGGCGGCCGCCGAGGAAGCGCTGAAGAACGCGAAGAGCGACATCGACATCGCGATGGCGCAGTCGGAACTGGCCGTGATGGCTGCGCAGATCGCTGCGCTGCGCAAGTACCGCCAGAAGAAGTAAATCAACGCCTCTGCCTTCGGGCAGACGCAACGAGAAGCCGCCTCCGGGCGGCTTTTTTTTCGTCCGTCCAGTCCAGGTTGCGGGCAAGTTTGATTTGAAATAGGTCGAAGTTAAGCCTTGCCCGGCTGAAGGTGCCCTCCTAGTATTCGCCTTCGCCCGGCGGCCGATCACCCGATCGTTCGACCGGCGCCTTTCCAAAAAGAGCGGAGACAAACGCGTGGCACCCTGGAGCGGCATCACGACCGACGAAATGCGGTTGCTGGAATCGACCTTCTGGTCGGCCGGCGGCTCGCGCCATGCCATGGCCGAACAGCTCGGCTTCTCCAAGAGCAAGGCCAACGGCCTCATCGCCGGCCTGGTCGACCAGGGCCTGCTCGCCGAGGCCGGCCTGCAGCGCTCCTCGGGCGGGCGGCGCGCCGAAAACCTCCAGCTCAATGCCGAACTCGGCGTGCTCGTCGGCATCGACATCGGCGCCACCAGCCTCGACGTCGCGGTGCTGCGCCCCGACCTCACGGTGCTCGCCCAGCACGAGGAAGCCGCCGACGTGCGCGAAGGCCCGGCCGTGGTGCTGGCCCGTGTGCGCGTGCTCATGCGCGAACTGCTCGCGCGTTGCGGGCAGGGCGCACGCAACGTCCTGGGCATCGGCATCGGCGTGCCCGGCCCGGTCAACTTCGAAATCGGTCAGCTCGTGAACCCGCCGCTGATGCCGGCCTGGGACAGCTTCTCGATCCGCGACTACCTGCGCGAGGACTATGCCGCGCCGGTGTTCGTCGACAACGACGTCAACCTGATGGCGCTCGGCGAGCTGTGGCGGCTGCGGCGCTCGCTCTCCAATTTCCTCGTGATCAAGATCGGCACCGGCATCGGCTGCGGCATCGTCTGCCACGGCGAGGTGTACCGCGGCGCGGCCGGCTCGGCCGGCGACGTGGGCCACATCTGCGTCGACCAGGAAGGCCCGCGCTGCCATTGCGGCAACCTGGGTTGCGTCGAGGCGATGGCGGCCGGCCCCGCGATCACGCGCATGGCGATGCAGGCGGCCGAAGCCGGCGAAAGCGAAACGCTCGCCGAGTGCCTGCGCACGCGCGGGCGCATCGATGCCTTCGATGTGGGCCAGGCCAGCCGCGGCGGCGACCCGGCGGCCAACGCCATCATCCAGCGCGCGGGCAGCCTCATCGGGCAGATGCTCGCGTCGGTCGTCAACTTCTTCAATCCGTCGCATGTGTTCATCGGCGGCGGCATCACGCGCATCGGGCCGCTGTTTCTCGCGGCCGTGCGCCAGAGCGTCTACCAGCGCTCGCTCGCGCTGTCGACGCGGCACCTGGAGATCCAGTACACGCCGCTGGGCACGCAGGGCGGCCTCGTCGGCGCGGGCGTGCTGGCGATGCAGGAAACGCTCAAGGCCCGCGGGGTGGCGCCATGACGAACGCCGTGACAACCAAGGGCAGCGTGGCCGTCGAGTTCGACGGCGTGGTGAAGGCCTTCGGCCCCGTGCAGGTGCTGCACGGCGTGAGCTTCGCGCTCGCGCCGGGGCGCGTGTACGGCCTGCTCGGCGAGAACGGCGCAGGCAAGTCCACGCTGATGAAGATCCTGTCGGGCTACGAGTCGCTGACCAGCGGCACCTTGCGCATCAACGGCCAGCCGCAAAGCTTCACGAGCTCGCGCGATGCCGAGGCGCTGGGCATCGTGCTGATCCACCAGGAGTTCAACCTCGCCGAAGACCTCAGCGTGGCGCAGAACATCTTCCTGGGTCACGAGAAGAAAAAGGGCTGGCTGCTCGACGACGCCGCAATGGAACGCGACGCCGCCGCCGCGCTCGCCGCCGTGGGCCTGGCCATCGACCCGCGCACCAAGGTACGTCGGCTCATCGTCGCCGAGAAGCAGCTCGTCGAGATCGCGAAGGCCATCGCCCGCCGCGCGCGCCTGCTCGTCATGGACGAGCCCACCGCCACGCTCACGCCCGGCGAAACCGAGCGCCTGTTCAAGCTCATCGCGCAGCTGCGCGCCGACGGCGTGACCATCGTCTACATCTCGCACAAGCTCGACGAGGTGGAACAGGTCACCGACGAGGTGATCGTGATGCGCGACGGCCGCTTCGTGGCGCGCGCACCCACGCCCGAGGTCTCGCGCCAGCAGATGGCCAACCTCATGGTGGGCCGCGAACTCGCCGACCTGTACCCGCCGCGCGACCTCGTCGTGGCCGCCGACAAGCCTGCCCTGCGCGTGCGCAATTTCAGCGTGCCCGGCTGGGCGCAGGACGCGAGCTTCGAGGTGCGCCCCGGCGAGATCCTCGGCTTCGCGGGCCTCGTCGGCGCGGGCCGCACCGAACTCTTCGAAGGCCTGCTCGGGCTGCGCCCCGCGAGCGGCACGGTCGAAATGCGCGGCGAGCCCGTGCCGCATGGCAAGGGCTGGCGCAACCCGCGCGATGCCGCGAAGCACGGCCTCACCTACCTCAGCGAAGACCGCAAGGGCAAGGGCCTGCACGTGCACTTCGGCCTGCGCCAGAACCTCACGCTGATGGCGCTCGAGCGCTATGCGCAGCCCTGGCTCAAGCCCGACGCGGAACGCGCGGCGCTCGGCGAGGCTGTGAAGGACTACGGCATCCGCACCGGCTCTCTCGACGTGCGCGCCTCGTCGCTGTCGGGCGGCAACCAGCAGAAGCTCGCGCTCGCCAAGGTGCTGCAGCCGCAGCCGAAGGTGGTGGTGCTCGACGAGCCCACGCGCGGTGTCGACGTGGGCGCCAAGCGCGACATCTATTTCCTGATCCAGCGACTCGCCCGCGAAGGCCTCGCGGTGATCGTCGTCTCGTCCGAGCTGATGGAGCTGATCGGCCTGTGCCACCGCGTCGCGGTGATGCGCGCGGGCCGGCTCGTTGCCACGCTGGACGCGACCCACCTGACTGAAGAGGAGCTCATCGCTCATGCCACTGGAACCGCAGACACCCACGCAGCCTGACGCCGCACGGCAGCCGCAGCAGCAACACCGCAGCGAAGGCACGCCGCGCTGGACCGAGCGCCTGCACGGCCTCGGCCCGGTCATTGGCCTCGTGCTGCTGTGCATCGCGGGCACGCTGCTCAACAGCGACTTCGCGACCGTCGACAACGCGATGAACGTGCTCACGCGCACCGCCTTCATCGGCATCATCGCGGTGGGCATGTGCTTCGTGATCATCTCGGGCGGCATCGACCTGTCGGTGGGCTCGATGGCCGCGCTCATCGCGGGCAGCGTGATCATGTTCATCAACTGGGCCGGACCCGCCTCGGGCTCGCCGCTGATGGCGGTGATGATGGGCGCGGTGCTCGCCGTGGTGCTCGGCGCGCTGTTCGGCCTGGCACACGGCCTGCTCATCACCAAGGGGCGCATCGAGCCCTTCATCGTGACGCTGGGCACGCTGGGCATCTTCCGCGCGTACCTCACGTACTTTGCCGACGGCGGCGCGCTCACGCTCGACAACGAGCTGTCGGACCTCTACGCGCCGGTGTACTACGCGAGCCTTGCAGGCATCCCGGTGCCGGTGTGGGTGTTCGTGATCGTCGCGATCATCGGCGGCGTCATCCTGAACCGCACGGCCTACGGACGCTACGTGCAGGCCATCGGTTCCAACGAGCAGGTGGCGCGCTACGCAGCCGTGGACGTCGACCGCGTGAAGATCCTCACCTACGTGCTGCTCGGCGTGTGCGTGGGCATTGCGACGCTGCTGTACGTGCCGCGCCTGGGCTCGGCCTCGCCGACCACGGGCCTGCTGTGGGAGCTCGAAGCCATTGCCGCGGTGATCGTCGGCGGCACCGCGTTGAAGGGCGGCGCGGGCAGCATCACCGGCACGGTGGTGGGCGCGATCCTGCTCTCGGTCATCAGCAACATCCTGAACCTCACCAGCATCATCAGCGTGTACCTGAACGCAGCCGTCCAGGGCTTCGTGATCATCGTCGTCGCGTTCCTGCAGCGCGGACGCCGCTAGTTTTTCGTTGTTCGTTCCGTTCCCGTTCCACCCACCAAAGAGGAGACATCCAGCATGACGACTTTCACCCGACGCCTCGCGCTCACGGCGGTTGCCACCGCAGCGTTCGCCGCCAGCCTGCCCGCGCTTGCCGCGGACAAGGTCAACCTCGGCGTGTCGATTCCCGCGGCCACGCACAGCTTCATGGGCGGCATCAACTACTGGGCCAACCAGGCGAAGAAGGACCTCGAGAAAGAGCACAAAGACCTGAAGATCACGATCAAGACCGCCGCCAATGCGCCCGAGCAGGCCAACCAGCTGCAGGACCTGTCGACGGTCACGAAGATCAACGCGCTCGTCGTGTTCCCCTTTGAATCGGCCGCACTGACCAAGCCGGTCGCGCAGGTCAAGGCCAAGGGCGCGTACGTTACCGTGGTCGACCGCGGCCTGACCGACACCAGCGCGCAAGATGCGTATGTGGCCGGTGACAACACGGCCTTCGGCAAGATCCCGGCCGAGTACATCGTCAAGCAGCTCGGCGGCAAGGGCAATGTGGTGGCGCTGCGCGGCATCGCGACCACGCTCGACAACGAGCGCATGGACGCCTTCAACGCGGTGCTCAAGGGCAGCCCCGACATCAAGCTGCTCGATGCCAAGTACGCCAACTGGAACCGCGACGACGCCTTCAAGGTCACGCAGGACTACCTGACGCGCTTCAAGCAGATCGACGCCATCTGGGCGGCCGACGACGACATGGCCGTGGGCGTGCTCAAGGCCATCTCGCAGGCCAAGCGCGATGACATCAAGATCGTGTTCGGCGGCGCGGGCGCCAAGGACATGGTCAAGACCATCATGGACGGCAAGGACAAGCGCATCGGCGCCGACGTGAGCTACTCGCCCAAGTTCATCTACGACGCGATCAAGCTCACGGCCGAGGCGCGCCTGAAGGGCGAGAAGCTGCCGGCGACGACGATCATTCCGTCGGTGCTGATCACCAAGGAAAACGCGAAAGATTTCTACCATCCCAATTCGCCGTTTTAAGGTGACCGAGATCGCTTCACGTCCCCTGCGCTGCGCCATGGTCGGCGGCGGTCGCGACGCCTTCATCGGCGCCGTGCACCGCAAGGCCATGGCGCTCGACGGCCAGATCGCGCTGGTCGCCGGCGCGCTGTCGTCGAGCCCGGACAAGGCGCGCGCCTCGGGCCGCGACCTCGGCCTGGCCGACGACCGCAACCACGGCGACTGGCAGGCGCTGCTGGCCGACGAGCTGAAGCGCCCGGCCGATGAGCGCATCGACTTCGTCTCGATCGTCACGCCCAACCACGTGCACTACCCAGTGGCGCAGGCCTTCGCCGAGGCGGGCTTCCATGTGGTGTGCGACAAGCCGCTGGTGCACACGCGCGACCAGGCCGATGCGCTGGTCGCCACCGTGGCCAAGCAGGGCACGGTGTTCGGCGTGACCTACAACTACACCGGCTACCCGATGGTGCGGCAGGCGCGCGAGATGGTGCGCACAGGCCAGATCGGCGAGGTCCGCAAGGTCGTCGTCGAATACAACCAGGGCTGGCTCGCCAGCCACGTGGAAGCCGCGGGCGGCAACAAGCAGGCTGACTGGCGCACCGACCCCGCGCGCAGCGGCGCGGCGGGCGCCATCGGCGACATCGGCTCGCATGCCGAGAACCTCGTGGCCACCGTCACCGGCCTGGAGATCGAGAGCCTGTGCGCCGACCTCGGCGCGCTGGTGCCGGGCCGCCTGCTCGACGACGACGGCAGCCTGCTGCTGCGCTTCCAGGGCGGCGCGCGCGGCGTGCTGGTGGCCTCGCAGATCAACACCGGGCTGGAGAACGACCTGCGCCTGCGCGTCTCCGGCACGCTGGGCACGCTCGAATGGCGTCAGGAGCAGCCGAGCCAACTGGTGCACCTGCCGCACGACGGGCCCCGGCGCCTGCTCACGCGCGGCGCGCCCTGGCTGTGCGAGTCGGCGCGGCGCGCGAGCCGTTTGCCGGCCGGCCATCCCGAAGGCTTCATCGAGGCGTTTGCGAACGTCTATGCGGGCGTGGCGGCGGACATCCGCGCGCGGCTCGCGGGGCAGGCGGCCGATCCGCTGGCGGCGGACTATCCGCGCGTGGAAGACGGGGCGCGCGGCGTGCGCTTCATCGAGCGCACGGTGGCATCGGCTGGAAGCGAGCTGAAGTGGACGTCGTGGTGACGGCGCGGCATCGAAAGTTTCGCAACTAGTTCACAAAATGTCACAATTTGAGCCGCGCCTTCTCAAAGGCGTGGCGGCGCTTCCGCGGGCGCAGGTTTAATCCCGTCAGTTCTGCCGTCCATAACAAACGAGGAGAAGAAGATGAGATGGAATCTGATGGCCGCCACCGCGGTGCTTGGCATTTTTCTGAGCGGGTGCGCGATCAAGCCGCAACAGCCGGTGCCCCTGGAAGCGGAGGCGCTGAGCTCGAAGGGGGCCCGGGTCGGCGTCGCGATGTCGGCGCTGCCCAAGGTCGACACCTACTTCCCCGGCGCAGGCTGCCTGCTTTGCTACGCGTTTGCCAGCGCATCCAACGCCTCGCTGACCAAGCACTCCGAGACCCTGGCGCACGACGATCTGGGTGCACTCAAGGAGGACGCGGCGACTGCGCTGCGCAAGAAGAACGTCGAGGTCGTGGTCATCAAGGAACCCATCGATCTCAAGTCGCTGCCCGACATCCGCACCGAGGTGCCCACAGCGTCGCGCAAGGACTTCGCCTCGCTGCGCACCAAGCATGCCATCGACAAGCTGTTGGTCATCGACATGCCCCTGGTCGGCTACGTGCGGACGTATTCGTCCTATGTGCCCACCAGCGACCCCAAGGCCGTCGTCACCGGCGCCGCCTACCTGGTCGACCTGAAGTCCAACACCTACCTCTGGTACCTGCCGATCGACGTCAGCCGCAGTGCAGGTGAGAAATGGGACGAGCCGCCCAAGTTCCCGGGCCTGACCAATGCCTACTTCCAGGTCGTGGAGGCCAGCCGCGACAGCGTGCTCAAGCCGCTCGGCAGCGCCGCGCTTCGTGCCGCGGGCGCGTCTGCCGCCACCGCACCCGACGGGCAGTAGGCCTGTGCGCGCGTCACCGAGCGCCCGGGCGCCGATCGCCGTGTGGCGGGCTGCCATCGCATGCGCCGTCCTGGGGGGTTCCAGCGTCTGTGCGCAGGAAGAGCCGGCAGCACCGCCGGCGCCTCTTGCGCCGCCATCGGCCGTGGCCACGTCGCCGCGATGGGCGATCCAGTTGCCCACCAGCGATCCCGTGGCCTTCAGGGGGCTGGAGAATTTCGACAGTGCCGGCGTGGGCAGCGCGCCCATGGTGTACCCCGCGCCGAATGCCGCGGGCCTGCTGGCCGCGATCATCGTGCACGGCCTGATGAACGAATCCGCCAAGAACGCGCAGAAGACCAAGCTCCAGGAAGAGGCCGATCGCGTCCTGCTGCCTTACCGCCCGATGCTCTCGGCCTACACGCACGCCGAGCTGGCATCGAGCGTGCAGGCGCCCGCCGATTCGACGGGCGAGACGTGGTCTGTGCAGAGCGCGCCCGTGTTCGCGCTCACGCAGGATCAGGCCGCACTCGTGCTCGACAACGCCGTGAGCGTGCGGCGTGCGGGTACTCAGGGCGCGCCTGCGTACGAGAGCGTGATCCGCGTCGTGTCGTCGCCGCTCGACGAGCCCGACATCCTCGGGTACTGGCGTCGCGACAACGGTGCACCGCTGCGCCAGATGGCGGGGGCACTGATGCGAGAGTCCGTGGAGCTTGCCGTGTCCATGGCCGCGAAGACGATGCCAGGTGGCGCGACTCCTCAGAGAACCTTCCGCTACTTCGAAGGCAAGACGGAGAAGGTGGAGCGTGCGGCGCTGGTGTCGGAGCAGTGCTCGCGCCGGGTGTTGCTCACCCTGAGAGAGACGCTGATGTCTGTGCCGAGCGGTGCTGCTTCGGGCGCATGCCCGGCCACGGTGGTCACGTCGGAGGTGCGCTGAAGCGAATACAGTGGATGCACACGGGCGCACGCCTCTGCCATCCATGACCCTCGCCTCCTCCGAACCCGTCGCTGCGGGCACCCACCGTTGGCCCGCGGCCCTCTGGCAGCGCTGCCGGACGCTGTGGCTGCTCAAGCTCGCTGGCAACACCGTCGCCACGCTGGGCTTCTTCCCGCTGTACTTCTGGGTCATGCACAACGCCGGGCCGGCGTGGGTGCTGCCGCTCACGGCCATCGACCGGCTGATCGCGTTCTGGCCGGCGATGTTGCCGGTGTACCTCACGCTGTGGGCCTACATCGCGCTGCCGGTGCTGCTGGCCAAGGACCGGCGCGAGCTGAACACCATCGCCATCGGCTGCGCCGTGATGACGGCGATCGCGCTGGCCGTGTTCTGGTGGATGCCGACGGCGATCCCGAACTTCGCGATCGAGGCCGCGCCGGGCTCCTCGCTGCACTTCCTCAAGACCTTCGATGCGGCGGGCAACGCCTTTCCGTCATTGCATGTGTCGTTCTCGGTCTTCGCCTGCATGGTGCTGGCGCGGCAATTGCGCGAAGCCGGCGCGCCGGGCTGGCTGCGGCTGCTCAATGTCATTTGGGCCGTGGCCATCGTGTACTCGACGATGGCGGTGCGCCAGCATGTGCTGATCGATGTGCTGGGCGGCCTCGGGCTGGGCCTGGCGCTGGGCTTTGCACTGCGCGAGCGCCCAGTGGCGGCCCTGGCGCCGGCCGCGGCGTAGACCGATCGCGGTATTCCGCCGCGCGGGCGCCGACGGTACAAAGCGGCATCGCTGTTCACCGAGCCCGCCATGCCCTTTCGCCTGCTCTCCATCGCCGCTGCTGCTTGCCTCCTGGCCGGCCCCGCTTTCGCCATCGACTACCCGGCGCGCAAGCCGGGCCTGTGGGAAATCCAGACCGGCGAGGGCGGTGCGGCCACGGCCAAGGCGCCGGGCCAGACGATCCAGCAATGCATCGACGCGGCCACCGACAAGGCGATGCGCGAGATGGGCCAGGGCATGGGCAAGGACATGTGTTCCAAGCAGGACCTGCGCCTCGAAGGCGTGAAGCTGGTCATCGACTCGGTCTGCAAGATCGGCCCGACCACCGCGACCTCGCGCGCCGTGATGAGTGGCGACTTCAGCAGCGCCTACCGCGTCGAAAGCAAGTCGACCTACAGCCCGCCGCTGATGGGCCGCACCGAAGGCACGAGCGTCGTCGACGCCAAGTGGGTCGGCCCCTGCAAGCCCGGTCAGAAGCCGGGCGACATGGTCATGGGCAACGGCATGAAGATGAACATGCTCGATGCGATGGCGAAGATGCCGCCGCGCAAGTGAGCGCCGCCGGCGGTCGGATCAGCCCGCGCCGTTCGCCTTGACCCACCGCACGATGTCGGCCGCGCCCATCGCACCGGCCTGCCGCGCGACTTCGCGCCCGCCCTTGAACAGGGCCAGCGTCGGGATGCTGCGGATGTTGAAGCGCGCGCCCAGCGCCTGCACCGCCTCGGTGTCGACCTTGGCCAGCCGCACCTGTGGTTCGAGCTGGGCCGCGGCCTGTTCGTAGGCCGGCGCCATCTGGCGGCAAGGGCCGCACCAGGGCGCCCAGAAATCGACCAGCACCGGGATCTCGTTGCGCGCGATGTGGCGGTCGAAGGTGGCCACGTCGGGCAGTGCGGTGGAGTGGCCGGTGAACAGCGGGCGGTGGCAGCTGCCGCAGTCGGGCGCGCTGCCCAATTGCGCCGTGCGCACGCGGTTGGTCGTGTGGCAATGCGGGCAGACGATGTGCAGCGATTCGGATTCGGTCATGCCCGAAAAATAGGGGCCATGTACACGGATTGCAAGGCACGGGCGCCGAGGGCGCCGGGCCTCAGAGCACCACGGGCGCGTCGGGCAGCTCGTTGGTGTTGGGCTGGTTCTCGGCCAGCGGGAAGTGGGTCATCAGCAGCGCCGACACCTCTTCCAGCGCCAGCGTGATGCCGTCCTCGAAGCGGCCTTCGCGGAAGGCCGTGCCCATGCGCTGCGTCATCGCGGCCCATTCGGCGCTGTCCACATGCGCGTCGATGCCGCGGTCGGCCACGATCTCGATGGCGTGCTCGGCCAGCAGCAGGTAGATCAGCACGCCGTTGTTGTGCGCGGTGTCCCACACGCGCAGCTTGCCGAACAGCATGACGGCGCGTTCGCGAGGCGACGCGTGGCGCCACAGGTAGGACATCGGCAGGCCGGCTTCGACGCAGATGCGGACCTCGCCGCTGTGGCGCCGCTCGCTCGCGGCCACGCGGCCGGCCAGGCGCTCCAGTGCATCGGCCGGCAGCACGCGGCGCACCGCGGCTTCGTCGGTCCAGCGATGCCGCCAGATGCGGCCCAGCTTCGAGAGGAGCGTGGGGTCTGCAGTTGCCATGTCGTTCACCAGTCTCCCGAGGCGCCGCCGCCGCCGAAATTGCCACCGCCGCCGGAACTGAATCCGCCGCCACCACCCCCGCCGCCTCCGCCCCAGCCACCGCCTCCCCCACCGCTGCTCCAGCCGCCACCGCCGCCGCCTCCTCGGCCGCCGCGGCCTGGACCGAAGCCGGCGAGGCCCGAGAACAGCGAGACCATGAGCGCGATCATCCCGGCGATCACCGCGATCACGGTGCTGGTCGTGAGGAAGAACGCGACCACGCCGATGCCGCCGCCCATGGCGACCGAGCCCATCGTCTTGCCCAGGATGGCGCGCGCGATCGGCGCGCCGACGAAGACGCCGACGAACAGGAAGATCGCGAGGTTCTCCCAGTCGAAGCCGTCATTGCTGCTGCCGCTCTGGCTGTTGCGCGAAGGCTCGGGCAGCGGCTCGCCGTCGACCAGGCCGATGAGCCGGTCCACCGCCGCGTTCAGGCCGCCCGCGAAGTCGTTGTTGCGAAAGCGCGGCTTCATCTCCTCGTCGATGATGCGCACCGCCGCAAGGTCGGGCACCGCGCCTTCGAGCGTCTTGGCCGTGGCGATGCGCATCTTGCGATCGTCCTTGGCGACGATGACCAGGAGGCCGTCGCCCACGCCCTTGCGGCCGATCTTCCAGGCGTCGCCCACGCGCTGCGCGTAGCTCGCGATGTCTTCGGGCGCCGTGGTCGTCACCAGCAGCACCACGATCTGCGAGCCCTTGCGCTGCTCGAAGGCCGCGAGCTTGGTTTCGAGGCCCGAGCGCTGCGCGGCGTCGAGCGTGGCGGTCTGGTCGATCACGCGCGCGGTGAGCGCGGGGATCGGCAGCAGGGCTTGCGCCAGTGCGGGCAGGCCGGCCCAGGCGAGGGCTGCGATGAAGATCGCAGCCAGTGCGCGGCGGATCAGGGCAGCGGCCATCGGCGCCGCTTCTTACTTCTTCGGTGCGCTGAAATCGACCGTGGGAGGCGTCGAGATCTGGGCTTCGTTCTGCACCGAGAAATTCGCCTTCGGCTTGTAGCTGAAGACCATGGCCGTGAGGTTGGTCGGGAAGCTGCGCGCGAGCACGTTGTACTCCTGCACGCTCTCGATGTAGCGGTTGCGCGCCACGGTGATGCGGTTCTCGGTGCCCTCGAGCGTCACGCGCAGGTCGCGGAAGGCCTGGTTGGCCTTGAGCTCGGGGTAGCGCTCCGACACCACCATCAGCCGCGACAGCGCCGACGAGAGCTCGCCCTGCGCCTGCTGGAACTTGTTGAAGGCCTCGGGGTTGTTGAGCGTCTCGGGCGTCACCTGGATCGAGGTGGCCTTGGCGCGCGCCTCGATCACCTTGGTGAGCGTGTCCTGCTCGAAGCTGGCTTCGCCCTTCACGGTGGCGACGATGTTCGGCACGAGGTCGGCACGCCGCTGGTACTGGTTGAGGACCTCGCTCCAGGCCGACTTGCTGGCCTCGTCGAGGGACTGGAACTGGTTGTAGCCGCATCCGCTGAGGGACAGGACGGCCGCGAGAATCAGGAACCAGCGCTTCATCATCATTTGCATTACCTCCGCAGAAGGAGGCCGAAGTTAGCATAGATGGGGTCATGGCCCTCGATCCCCTCCACGCCCTGCAAGCCGCGAACCGCGGGGTGCCCACCGCTGCCGCGCCGCCCACCGGCACCCTGCTGATTGCGGGCGCGACCGGCGCGTTGGGCCAGGAGCTGCTGCACCGGCTCGCGGGCCGCCACCGCTTCCAGCGCACGCGCGTGCTGGCGCGCGAGCCCATGCACGACGGGCTGCCCGGCGTCGAAAGTGTTCTGTGCCCGGCGCTGCCGATCGCGCAGTGGCCGCCGATCGCGGCCGACGTGGCGGTGGTCGCCTTCGACCCGCCGCGCCTGTACCACGGCCGCGAGCGCGCGCTGTGGCACCCCGAGCCCGCCGACCTGCCCGAACTGGCGCGCTGGCTGCGCGCCAGCGGCGTGCGCACGCTGGCCATCGTGCAGCCGCACGACCGCGGCCGGCTGCCCGAGGCGCTCAAGCGCGGGCTGGCCAGCCTCGACGAGCAGGCCGTGGTCGCCTGCGGCTTCGAGCGCGTGATCCTGCTGCGCTCGGCGCGCAAGCCCACCGCCGTGCGCCTGGCCAACATGGGCGAGCGGCTGGCGGCGTGGATGCTGTCGATCATGCGGTTCATGGTGCCGGCCAACGAGCAGCCGGTGCGCGCGCCCAAGATGGCCGAGCTGGTCGACCTCGCGCTGCGCGTGGCGCCGCCCGGCGTGCACGTGGCCGCGCCCGAGATGGTGTGGCAGGCCGCGCAGGGCGCCACCGAGGCGGCGGCGCGCGCGTGGCTGATTCCCGCGTCCGTCCCCGAAGCCCCCGCGGCCCAGTCACCTGCTGCCACATGGCCGTGACGCGGGCAGGGCAAAATCTGCCGTACCCCCTTCGCTCTCGCCCTTCACCGCCATGCCCAAGACCCCTTTCCGCGCCGCCGCGGCCATCGGCGGCACTGCCGACGATGTCGAGGCCGCCTTCTATGAAGCGCTGCAACGCGGCGATGTCGATGCACTGATGGCCTGCTGGGCCGACGAGGACGAGGTGTTCTGCGTCCACCCGGGCGGCCCGCGGCTGGTGGGCGCGGTGGCGATCCGTGCGGCCTTCGAGCAGATGTTCGGCAACGGTGCGATCCATGCGACGCCGGCGCGCGTGCGCAAGATCGAGTCGCTGGCGAGCGCCGTGCACAACGTGCTGGAGCGCATCGAGGTGCTCACGGCCGAGGGGCCGCGCCATGCCTTCGTGCTGGCCACCAACGTGTATCACAAGACCGCGCAGGGCTGGCGCCTGGTGGCGCACCACGCGAGCCCCGGCAGCGCGCGCGAGCCGGACGATGCGAACGATACGCCGCAGGTTCTGCACTGAGTCCTGCCCTCGAGCGATGGCCTCTCCCTTTCCTTCTTCCTCTTTCTCACCGGATTCCGCGTCGCCCGTCGCATACGACGCAATGGGCTACGACGCCCCGCGCTGGCTGCCCGGCGGCAACCTGCAGACCATCTGGGCCGCGCTGTGGGCGCGCCGCTTCGACGGGCCGACGCCGGTGTACCGCCGCGAGCGCTGGACCGCGCCGGACGGCGATTTCGTCGACGTCGACTTCGCCGACGCGCCGCAGCCCGGCCCCCGGCCGCTGCTGGTGCTGTTCCACGGGCTCGAGGGCTCGTCGCGCAGCCACTACGCCGAGGCCTTCGCGGCTTTCGCCGCGTCGCGCGGCATGGCCTTCGCGGTGCCGCACTTTCGCGGCTGCAGCGGTGAGCTGAACCTCGCACCGCGCGCCTACCACTCGGGCGACCACGAGGAAATCGACTGGATTCTGCGGCGCATGCACGCGCAGCACGTGGTGCAGGGCGGCGGCGGGCCGGTGCTGGCGGCCGGCGTGTCGCTGGGCGGCAATGCGCTGCTGCGCTGGGCCTGCGAGGCGGGCGACACTGCGCGCGCCTCGGTCGATGCGGTGGCATCGGTGTGTGCGCCGCTCGACCTGGCCGCGGGCGGCGAGGCGATCGGGCGCGGCTTCAACCGGCTGGTCTACACGCGCATGTTCCTCGCGACCATGAAGCCCAAGGCGCTGGCCAAGCTGGCGCAGTTCCCGGGCCTGTTCGACCGCGACCGGCTGATGGCGGCGCGCGATCTCTACGACTTCGACGACGTGTTCACGGCGCCGCTGCACGGCTTTCGCAACACCGACGATTACTGGGCGCGCGGCTCGTCCAAGCCGCTGCTGGGCGCGATCCGCGTGCCCGCGCTGGTGGTGAACGCCCGCAACGACCCCTTCATTCCGGCCCGCAGCCTGCCGGGGCCCAGCGAGGTCGGGTCGCACGTCACGCTGTGGCAGCCCGCGGGTGGTGGCCACGTGGGCTTTCCGCTCGGCCTGCCGCCGGGGCATGTGGGCGGAATGCCCGAGCGCGTGGGAGGGTGGCTGGCCCACCATCTCTCGTCGACGCGGGCGCAAAATACGGTCCATGGATGACATCGTCAAACAGGCACTGGCCAAGTGGCCGAACGTGCCGCACTGCTACGGCTGGCTGGGCCTGGACGCGCGCGGCAACTGGTACATGCGCGACGACCGCACGCAGGCGCAGGGGCCGTTTCGCAGCGCCAAGGGCTCTATGCTCCGGCACGACAAGCTGATCGACTTCATTCACCGCAACTACGAGCACGACGCCGACGGCCAGTGGTTCTTCCAGAACGGGCCGCAGCGCGTGTACGTCGAGGTGGAGGCGGCGCCGCTGGTGTGGCGCGTGGCGCAGCAGGGCGCGAACGCGTTCACGGTCACGGCCCACACGGGCGCGGCGGCCGAGGTGACCGGCTGCCTGCTCGACGAGCATGGCCGGCTTTATCTGGTTGCGCCGGCAGGGCTCGGGCTGGTGCACACGCAGGACGTGGGCATCGCCGCCGAAGCGATCGAGCAAGGCATCTGGACGCCGGAGGCGGTACAGGCGGCCGACCTGCCGGGGCGCTTCGGGCATGTGCTGAGTCCGGCAGAACGCCACATCACTGCGGCTGCATAGCTATTGAAAAGATAGCAATCCGGGCCATCCGGGCATAAAAAAACCGACCTCGAAGCCGGTTTTTTTGTGGGCGCGCGAGGCGCCGTCGATCAATGAATTGCTTACTTGGCGGGCGCGCTGGCTGCTTCAGCAGCAGCAGGTGCGCTGGCCACAGCCGAAGCACCTTCGGCCGGCGCGGCAGCCGCTGCCGGACGGTCCGGCACCGGGAACTTGGCGCCGCCGGCGTTGGCCAGGTACACCACGGCGCGGCCGATTTCGATGTCTTCGAAGTCGCCGCCGCCCTGGGCGGGCATCGCGCCCTTGCCCTTGAGCGCGTGCTCGAGCAGCGTCGCGTAGCCCTGGCCGATGCGCGGGCCCCAGGCTGCGGCGTCGTTCAGGTGCGGGGCGCCGGGGATGCCGGGTGCGCCGTGGCAGGCCACGCACTGGGCCTTGAACACGGCTTCGCCGAGGGCCAGCGGCCGGTTGGCGTCACGGATCTCGATGGAGCCGACCTTCTTCAGGCGCTCGGCCACTTCACGGTCGCGCGATTCCTTGGTCACGCCGTAGAGCGCCATGTTGTCGCCCTCCGCGGTACCGGCGGGCTTGGTGCCCGAGACCACATAGGACACGAGGCCCACGATGATCAGGATCGGAATGATGAAAGAGAAAAATACCGCGAGCAGCAGTTGCTTCGGGTTCTTGATCGGGCCGGTATGGGCTTCTTCTGTGGCCTGGTTGTGCGGGTCTGCGCTCATGGCGTCCTCAATAACGGGGGGCTCGTCGGGGGCTTTTTCTAACCAACCGGCGATTATAGAGAGGCCCTTTGCCCGCGCGGGCAATTGACCTCTCCATATCGGACGCGCAGGTGTCTCAACCGTTGTTGCGTGTGGTCCAGCCGCCACCCAGCGTCTTGTACAGCGTGACCTGGTTCTGCAATTGCAGCAGGCGCGTGGCGACGGCCGATTGCTGCGCCGTGAACAGCGAACGCTGTGCGTCGAGCAGGTCGAGCGCACTGGCGATGCCGTTGCGATAGCGCAGGTCGGAGAGCTTGTAGCGCACCGCCTCGGCGTCGGCCTGCGCGGTCTGCGCGCGCGCCTGCTCGCCCAGGGTGGCGCGGCCCGCGAGCGCGTCGGCCACTTCGCGGAAGGCGGTCTGCACCGACTTCTCGTACTGCGCCACCGCGATCTCGCGCCCGGCCTTGGCCGAGTTGAGCCCCGCGATGTTGCGGCCTGCATCGAAGATCGGCAGCGTGACCGTGGGCGCGAAGCTCCAGGCCTTGCTGCCGCGGTCGAACAGGCCCGAGAACTCGCTGCTCGCGGTGCCGATCGAGCTCGTGAGCGACACGCGCGGGAAGAAGTTCGCACGCGCCGCGCCGATGTTGGCGTTGGCCGCGATCAGCTGCTGCTCGGCCGCACGGATGTCGGGCCGCTCGGTCAGCAGGTCGGAGGGCAGGCCGGCCGGCACGTCGGGCATCGGGCGGATGCCCGCGAGTCCCTTGGTGCCGCCGGCGGTGGCCTCGGCCGGCACCGGCGCACCGAGCAGCAGGGCGAGTGCGTTCTCGTCCTGCAGGCGGGCGCGCTGCTGCTGCGCATAGGCGGCGCGCGCGGTCTCGGCCTGCGAGTTCGCGGCCTGGAAGTCGATCTCGGACGACACGCCGTTGTCGAAGCGCAGCTTGGTCAGGCGCACCGACTCGTCGCGCGTGACCATCGTCTGGCGCGTGATCTCGAGCAGCTCGTCGTCCGCCAGCAGCGTGAGCCAGCCGCTGGCCACGGCCGCGATCAGGCTGATCTGCGCGGCCTTGCGCGACTCTTCGGTGGCCAGGTACTGCGACAGCGCCTGGTCCTTCAGCGCGCGGATGCGGCCGAAGAAGTCGAGCTCCCACGCGGTGAAGCCGAAGTTGACCGCGTACTGCGAGGCCACGCTGCCTTGCGTCGGATCGATCGCCTGGTAGGCGTTGGGGCTCGAGCGCGAGCCCGTGCCCGTGAGGCCGAGTGCCGGGAACAGCGCCGAGCGTTCGATCTGGAACTGCGCACGCGCCTGCTCGATGTTGAGCACCGACACGCGCAGGTCGCGGTTGTTCGCCAGCGCCGTCTGGATCAGGCCCGCCAGGCGCGGGTCGGTGAAGAAGTCCTGCCAGGGCAGGGCGGCTGCGGCGGGGCCCGACGGCTGCGCCGGGTCACCCGGGAAGGTGGTCGGCACCGGCGCTGCAGGGCGCTCGTAGGTCGGGATCAGCGAGCAGCCTGCCAGCAGCATCGCGGCCGCCAGCACGGTAGGAATCAGAGGTTTCTTAGTCATGTGTTTGGTCTCCCGTGATGCCGGCCGCGGCTGCATGCCGCTTGTCGGCCTCGTGCTGGCGCGCGCTGCCCTTGAACAGCGTGCGCACCACCACGAAGAACACTGGAACGAAGATCACGGCCAGGATCGTGCCGGTCACCATGCCGCCGAGCACGCCGGTGCCGATGGCACGCTGGCTCGCCGAGCCTGCGCCCGAAGCCAGGACCAGCGGCAGCACGCCCAGGCCGAAGGCCAGCGAGGTCATGATGATGGGACGGAACCGCAGGTGCGCGGCCTCGAGCGCGGCCTCGACCACGCCGCGGCCCTGCGCCTGCAGGTCTTTCGCGAACTCGATGATCAGAATCGCGTTCTTCGCGGACAAGCCGATGATCGTGATCAGGCCCACCTGGAAGTACACGTCGTTGGAATAGGCGCGCAGCATCGTCGCCACCAGCACACCCAGCACGCCCAGCGGCACCACCAGGATCACCGACAGCGGGATCGACCAGCTCTCGTACAGCGCGGCCAGGCACAGGAACACCGCCAGGATCGCGAAGCCGTACAGGATCATGGCCTGCGAGCCGGCGAGCTTTTCTTCACGCGACTGGCCGGTCCACTCGAAGCCGAAGCCTTGCGGCAGCTGGCCGGCGAGCTTTTCCATCTCGGCCATGGCCGCGCCCGTGCTCTGGCCCGGCGCCGCGTCACCGCTGATGCGGATGGCGGGGTAGCCGTTGTAGCGCACGGTCTGCGTGGCGCCCGAGACCCACTTGGTGGTCGCGAAAGCCGACAGCGGCACCGGTTGGCCCTTGGTGTTCACGGCGTTCAGGCGCAGCAGGTCGTCCGGCTGCATCCGTGCCGGCGCATCGGCCTGCACCACCACGCGCTGCAGGCGGCCGCGGTTCGGGAAGTCGTTGATGTAGCTCGAACCCAGCGAGGTCGACAGCGCACTGTTGATCGCGTCGAAGCTCACGCCCAGGGCGTTGGCCTTGTCGCGGTCGATGTCGATCTCCAGCTGCGGCGCGTCTTCCAGGCCGTCAGGGCGCACCTGCGCGAGGATCTTGCTCTGCGAGGCCATGCCCAGCAGCTGGTTGCGCGCGTTGATCAGCGCCTCGTGGCCTGCGCCCGAACGGTCCTGCAGCCGGAAGCTGAAGCCGCTGGCGTTGCCCAGCTCGGGAATCGGCGGCGGGCTCAGCGGGTAGATGAAGGCGTCGCGGATGCCCGACAGCGCACCGAAGGCACGGCCGGCCAGCGCGCTGGCCGAGTGGGCCGGGTCCTTGCGTTCTTCCCAGTCCTTCAGCGTCACGAAGGCGAGGCCCGCGTTCTGGCCTTGGCCGGAGAAGCTGAAGCCCATCACGCTCACGATGCTCTGCACTTCAGGCTGCTTCAGGATGAAGCCTTCGACCTGCTGCATCACCGACAGCGAACGCTCTTGCGTTGCGCCCGGGGGCAGCTGCACGTTCACGATGATGTTGCCCTGGTCTTCCTCGGGCAGGAACGAGCTCGGCAGGTGCGAGTAGAAGTACGCGACGGCGCCGATGATCGCGGCGTAGATCACGAGGTAGCGTGCGGCGCGGCGCAGGATGCGCGCGACCACGCCTTCGTAGCCCTTGGCCGTGCGCGAGAAACCGCGGTTGAACCAGCCGAAGAAGCCGCGCTTCTCATGGTGGTGGCCGGCTTCCACAGGCTTGAGCAGCGTGGCGCACAGCGCCGGCGTGAGCGACAGCGCCATGAAGGCCGAGAAGCCGATCGAGGCCACCATCACCGCCGAGAACTGGCGGTAGATGTTGCCGGTCGAACCCGCGAAGAAGGCCAGCGGCACGAACACCGAGATCAGCACCACGGTCACGCCGATGATGGCGCCCGAGATCTGCTGCATCGCCTTGCGCGTGGCGTCGAGTGGCGACAGCCCCTCTTCGCTCATGATGCGCTCGACGTTCTCCACCACCACGATGGCGTCGTCCACCACGATACCGATCACCAGCACCATGCCGAACATGGTGAGCACGTTGATCGAGAAGCCCAATGCGAGCAGCGTGGCGAAGGTGCCCAGCAGCGCGATCGGCACCACGATCGTCGGGATGATCGTGTAGCGCCAGTTCTGCAGGAACAGGAACATCACCAGGAACACCAGCGCGATGGCCTCGAACAGCGTCTTCACCACTTCGGAGATCGAGATCTGCACGAAGCGCGAGCTGTCATAAGGAATGTCCCACTTCACGCCCTTGGGGAAGTAGCGTTCCAGTTCGGCCATCTTGGCGCGCACGGCCTTGGCCGACTTCAGCGCGTTGCCGGTGGGCGTGGGCTGCACGCCGATACCGACCGCCGGCACGCCGTTCAGGCGCGCGGAGGTGGCGTAGTTCTGGCCGCCGAGTTCGACGCGTGCCACGTCCTTCAGGCGCACGGTCGAGCCGTCGGTGTTGGCACGCAGCACGATGTTCTGGAACTGCTCGACGCTGTTGAGCTGGCCGTTCACCGTGACCGTGGCGGAGATCGCCTGGCCGGGGATGTTCGGCAAGTCGCCGAGCGTGCCCGAAGCCACCTGCGCGTTCTGCGCGCGGATCGCGGTATTCACGTCGTTGGACGACAGGTTGAAGCCTTGCAGCTTCGCCGGGTCGATCCAGATGCGCATCGCGTTCTCGGAGCCGAACAGCTGGGCCTGGCCCACGCCGTCGATCCGCTGCAGTTCCGGCACGATGTTGCGCGCGGCATAGTCACCGAGCGCCACCGGGTCGAAGTCGGGGTTGTCCGAAGACAGCATCGCGAACAGCAGGAAGTTGTTGCGCGACTTGTCCACGCGCACGCCCTGCTGCGTCACGGCCGAGGGCAGCCGCGGCGTGGCGCGCGAGAGCCGGTTCTGCACGTCCACCTGCGCGAGGTCTTCGTTGGTGCCGGCCTCGAAGCTGATGGTGATGGCGCCGGTGCCGTCGGCCTGGGCCACCGATTCCATGTAGATCAGGCCGGGCGAGCCGTTCATCTCGCGCTCGATCACGGACAGCACGCTGTCCTCGAGCGTTTGCGCGGAGGCACCGGGGTAGGCGACGTTGATCACGATGGCCGGTGGGGCCACCGGCGGGTACTGCGAGATCGGCAACTGCGTGATGGCGACGCCGCCCACCACGATGATGAACAGTGCGATCACCCACGCGAAGATCGGTCGGTCGATAAAGAATTTGGCCATGCGAGGCGCTCCTGATTACTTCTTGTCAGCCGGGGCCGAAGCCGGGCTGGCGGCGGGTGCCGCTGCGGCAGCAGACGCTGCCGGTGCCGCGGGTGCAGCCGCGCCGTTGGGCGCCGGCTTTTGCCACGGCACCGCCTTCACGGGCGTGCCGGGCGGCATCATCTGCAGGCGCTGGAAGCCGTCGACCATCACCTGTTCGCCGGCCTTCAGGCCGTCGAGCACCACCCACTGGTTGTCCTTGGCGGCGCTGATCTTCACGGTGCGCTGGCTCAGCTTGCCGTCGGCGCTGACCACCGTGAGGTGGTCACCCTGCTGGGTGCGCGTGACGGCCTGTTGCGGCACCGTGATCGCGTTCGTCACCTGGGCCTGCTCGAGCTTCACGCGCACGTACAGACCGGGCAGCAGCTCGCCCTTGGGGTTCGGGATCTCGGCGCGCAGCGTGACCTGGCCCGTGGTCGGGTCGACCGTGAGGTCGGAGAACAGCAGCTTGCCGTCCTGCCCGTAGTCGGTGCCGTCTTCCAGCACCACGCGGATGCTCGCGGCTTCTTCGCCGCTGGCACGCTTGTACTGGCCGGCGGCCACGGCGCGGCGCAGCTTGAGCACGTCGGAGGCCGACTGCGTGAAGTTCACGTACAGCGGGTTGATCTGCTGCACCACGGCCAGCTCGGTGGCGTCGCCCTGGCCGACCAGTGCGCCTTCGGTGATCAGCGCGCGGCCGATGCGGCCCGCGATGGGCGAGGTGACGTCGGCGTAGCCCTGGTTGATCTTGGCGGTCTGCAGCAGCGCGCGGTTGGCGGCCACGTCGGCTTCGGCCGTCTTGGCGGAGGCCACGGCCGTTGCATATTCCTGCTTGCTCACGGCGTTGGCTTCGACCAGCGGCTTGTAGCGGTCGGCCAGTGCCTTGGCCTGCACGGCGTTGGCTTCGGCGCGGGCCAGGGCGGCCTGGGCGTTCTGCGTGGCAGCCACCAGCGGTGCCGGGTCGATGCGGAACAGCAGCTGGCCGGCCTTCACGTCGCTGCCTTCGCGGAACTCGCGCTTGAGCAGGATGCCGGGGGTGCGGGCGCGCACCTGGGCGATGCGCGAGGCTTCGAGGCGGCCGGGCAGCTCGGTCACGAGGCCCACGTCGGTGGGCTTGACCGTCACCACGCCGACTTCAGGCGCCGGACGGGCGCCACCGCCACCGCCGCCCGGTCCGGCCGGGGCCTCGCCCTTGCCGCAGGCGGCCAGGAACAGGAGGGAGACGAGGGCCACGGTCGCGAGACGCGGCGAAAACGACAAGGACGGTTGACGCGAGACATGCAGAAGAGGCATGTGATTCCTTTGATGCGAAGACGGGAGATGGCGCGTTTGCGGGAGAGATCCGTAAACCAGCACGGGCAGGTGGGCCATCCGAGAAGCGCGCTAGTTTACATACATTCATGGATGTATAGTGACAGCCATGCAATGGCCCCACGATACGCAAAGGGCGTTCGCTTTACAAATCAGGAGACTTGGTGGCACGTCGTACGAAGGAAGAAGCACTGGCGACGCGGAATCGATTGCTCGATGCCGCGGAGCTGCTGTTTCAGGCGCAAGGTGTTTCGCAGACCACGCTGCAGCAGATCGCGCAGCAGGCCGGCGCGACACGCGGCGCCATCTACTGGCACTTCAAGGACAAGGCCGACCTGTTCAACGCCATGATGGAGCGCGTGATCCTGCCGCTGGAGACGCCGCCCAAGAGCGACGCTCCTGGAGGCAGCGACGATCCGCTGGTCGAGATCGAGGAGGGTCTGATCCACGCGCTGACGCTCATGGTCGCCGACCCGCAGGTGCGGCGCGTGTTCGACATCGCGACCCACAAGGTCGAGTACACACATGACATGGCCTCGGTGCAGCAGCGCCACCTGGACGCGCGCAACGCCTGCGTGATCGATTTCGAAAAGGCCCTGCGGCTGGCCGCGCGGCGCGCCCGCATCCGGCTACCGTTGCCGGGCGCGGTCGCGGCGCAGGGCATGCACGCCCTGATGGGCGGGCTGATCCAGAACTGGCTGCTCGACCCCACGGCCTTCGACCTCGTGTCGACCGGCCGGCGTACGTTCCGTGTCTACCTGGCCGGGCTCGGTTTCCCGCGCACGCCGGCCGGTGGCGTCCCGACGGCGCAGGACGCGGAAACCGCCGCGGCCTGATAGGCCATAATGTGTGGCTCCGGTGCATTCCGGAGCACCCCTCTCGCTGTATTTCAACGGATAGAATTCGGCCCTCCGAAGGCTGAGATCCAGGTTCGATTCCTGGCGGCGGGACCACCTTCAAGACCGGAAATTCCGCAAGGGCTTCCGGTTTTTTCACTTCTTCCCCGACCCGGCCCGGCCTTGCGCGACAAGGCCGATCCGGAGATCCGCGCGACCGGGCCGTGACACGCCGTTGCACCCTGTCACCCGGACGCACGCATGTAAAAATTCCCCGCATGATGGAGCTCTCCGAACTGGACGAAACCAGCCTCGCAGCACACGCCGCCGAATGGCGTCGGCGCGCGCTGCGCGGCGAGAAACAGGCCCGTGGCATCGCGCATGCCCTGGAGGCCGAGATGCGCCGCCGCTTCGGCGATTCGATGCCGCCGAGCCAGAGCGCCGACCTGGACACCCGCCCCCTGGCCCTGCGCCAGCCACCGCGTCCGTGGTGGAAGTTCTGGTGAGCCGGCCGCGCGCCTTCGCCGCCTGATCTGACATCCCTCGCAGCCGGTCATCGGTCGCAGCGCCCCGCCGGCCCTGACACCATGGCCGCATGGCATACCAACTTCATTACTGGCCCTCGATCCAGGGCCGCGGCGAATTCGTGCGGCTCGCACTCGAGGCCACGGGCGCCGACTACGTCGATGTCGCGCGGCTGCCCGCATCGCAAGGCGGTGGCGAGTCCGCGTTGGGCCGACGGCTCGGCGATCCCGACAACCCGCGCGCCGCGTTCGCACCGCCGTTCCTCATCGACGGCGACATCGTGGTCGGCCAGACCGCCGCGATCCTGCTGTACCTCGGTCCCAAGCTCGGACTGGCCGGCATCGGCGAATCCGACGGCCTGTGGACCCACCAGCTGCAACTCACCATCGCCGACGCGGTGGCCGAGGCGCACGACACCCACCATCCGATCTCGACCGGCGACTATTACGAAGACCAGCGTGATGCGGCCCTGCAGCGTGCGCGTGCCTTCCGCGAGGCGCGCATCCCGAAGTTCCTGAACTGGTTCGAGCAGGTGCTGCAGCGCAACCCTTCCGGCGACCTGCACCTGGTCGGCGACGTGCTGACCTATGCCGACCTGTCGCTGTTCCAGTTGGTGGATGGGTTGCAGTACGCCTTTCCGAAAGCCGCTGCGCGGGCGCTGGCCGATACGCCCGCGGTCGTGAAGCTGCACGCCAACATCCGGCGACGCCAGCGCGTGCACGATTACCTGCAGAGCCCGCGCCGCATCGCGTTCAACGAGGACGGGATCTTTCGGCGCTACGCCGAGCTGGACGGTTGAGGGCTACGCGCCGTCATCGTCGCCGGCTTCGTTACGGATGCGCAGCGCCAGCTCGTACAACGTGTTGCGCGGCGCACCGCTGATCTCGGCGGCCAGCTTCACGGCCGTCTTCACCGGCAGTTCCGCCAGCAGCAGGCGCAGCACGCGCTCGCCTTCCGCGCCGCCGTCGCCGCTCACCGCCACGGGGTGCAGCACCAATGCGAACTCGCCGCGCGTGCGGTCGCGGTCGGCGCCGAACCAGTCGGGCAGCGCGCTGGCGGCCACGGTGGCGATCTCTTCGAACTGCTTGGTGAGTTCGCGGCCCACGGTGATGCGGCGCTCGCCCAGCACGGCCAGGGCGCGGGCCAGGGTTTCGATGCGGTGCGGCGCTTCCAGCAGCACCACGGCGCGCGGCTCCTGCGCGAGGGCCTGCACGGCGGTGTCGCGCTCGCCGGCCTTGCTCGGCATGAAACCCGCGAACACGAAGGCGCTGCTGTTGTGCGCGTTGCTCTCGCTGCCGTCGGCCACGAGCCCGGCCGCGCTCACGAGCGTGACGACGCTGCTGGCGCCCGGCAGCGGCAGCACGCGCTGGCCGGCCGCGCGCGCGGCGGCGGCCAGGCGCGCGCCGGGGTCGCTCACGCCGGGTGTGCCGGCGTCGCTCACGTAGGCGATGCGCTCGCCCTGCGCGAGCCGCGCGACCACGGCCTGCGCGGCCTCGGCCTCGTTGTGCTGGTGCACCGCGAGCAGCCGTGCGCCGGGGCGGTCGATGCCGTAGGCGCGCAGCAGCGTCTGTGTGTGGCGCGTGTCCTCGCAGGCGATCACGTCCACCAGTTGCAGCACATGCAGCGCGCGCAGCGTGATGTCGGCAAGGTTGCCGATGGGCGTGGCGACGACATACAGCGTGCCCTGCGGATAATGCTGCGCGCCCGCGGCGTCGTGCGCGGCCGGCAGGGCGGCGCCGAAGGAAGCAGGGGCGAGTGAAGCCAAGGGGTTTCTCCGTAGGGCAGCGAAAACAAGAAACAGGGCAGGGAGCCATGACGACAAGCACCACGACGACGAAGCATCGCGGCGATGCGGCGGAAGACGCCGCGCTCGACCACCTGCGCCGGGCCGGCCTCGTGCCGGTCGCGCGCAATTATCGGACGCCGGGGCGCGGCGGCGGCGAGGTCGACCTGATCATGCGCGATCCGCGCGACGGCACGCTGGTGTTCGTCGAAGTGAGGCAGCGCAGCGCGGGCTCGCACGGCGGCGCGGGCGGCAGCATCACGGCGGGCAAGCAGCGGCGCATCGTGCTGGCCGCGCGGCACTACCTGGGCCGGTTGCGTGCATTGCCGCCGTGCCGTTTCGACGTGGTGCTGATCGAGGAGAAAATCACCTGGCTGAAAGCCGCCTTCGACGCCGGCTGACGCACCCGCCAGGGAACTGAAGCCTTGCTGAAGGCTCCACCACTCAAACGTCTTGTTTCACGACCCCCAGTTATCATCGCGCCCCATGCTCGAGCAACGGATTCAGCAGCACTTCATTGACAGTGCCGACCTCAAATACCAGACCGGCCCGGTCCTCAGCAAACCCATCTCTCAAGCGATGCAGGCCCTGCTGGCCTGCGTGACCAGCGGCGGCAAGGTGCTGGCCTGCGGGGCCGGCGTGTCGGGTTTGCTGGCCGCGCAGTTCGCCTCGAATTTCGTGGGCCGCTTCGAACGCGAGCGGCCCGAGCTGGGCGCCATCGCGCTGCCCGGCGACACCACCGACCCGGCGGCCGACAGCCCGCAGGCCGCGGATGCCGACCGCTTCGCGCGCCAGGTGCGCGCGCTCGGCCAGGCCGGCGACGTGCTGCTGGTGCTCAGCGCCAGCGGGCATTCGTCCGCGGTGCTGGCCGCCGTGCTCGCCGCGCATGAGCGCGACATGACGGTGGTGGCGCTGCTCGGCAACGCGGCCACGGGGCTGGCAACGGCGGCGCCCGGCGTCGGCGGCACGGGCGGCACAGGTGGCACCATCGGCCGCGCGCTGCGCGAAACCGACGTCCAGATCAGCGTGCCGCACGAGCGTGCGGCGCGCATTCACGAAATCCACCTGCTCGCGCTGCATTGCCTGTGCGACGGTGTGGATGCCCAGTTACTCGGAGAACAGGAAGTTTCCTCATGACCATGACGACCCTGACCAAGGCCTCGACCCAACGTTTCGCTCTGGCGCTCACCCTCGGCGCCGCTCTGGTGGGCGGCCTGTCCGCCTGCGTGCCGCTCGTCGTGGGCGGCGCCGCGGTGGTGGGCGTGGGCATGGTGGCGACCGACCGCCGCAGCTCGGGCGCCCAGCTGGACGACCAGGGCATCGAGCTGCGTGCCGCGGCCCGCGTGCGCGACATCGCCAACGACAACATGTACGTGAGCGTCACCAGCTTCAACCGCCAGGTGCTGCTGACCGGCGCCGTCGGCAACGACGCCGACCGCCGCCGCGTCGAGGACGAAGTGAGCCGCGTGGTCAACGTGCGCTCGGTGGTGAACGAGCTCACCATCGGCGCCCCGAGCACCTTCCAGGACCGCTCGAACGACCTGTACGTCACCGGCAAGGTGAAGGCCTCGCTGCTCGACGCCAAGGACATCTTCGCCAACTCCTTCAAGGTCGTGACCGAGCGCGGCACGGTCTACCTGATGGGCATCGCCACGCGCCGCGAGACCGACCGTGCCACCGAGATCACGCGCGGCGTGACCGGCGTGGCGAAGGTCGTGCGCGTGGTCGAGGTGGTGAGCGAGGCCGACCTCGCAGCAAGCCAGGCGGCCAACCAGGCCGCGGCACAGCGTGGCGGCACGGGCCCGGCACCGGTGAGCAACGCGACGCCGTCGACGCCGGGTGCTGCCTCGGGTTCGCGTGTGCCGCTGCCGCCGATGGAGCCGCTGCCGGCGCCGTCCGGTGGTGCGACCACCGCGCCGGTCCGCTGAAACAGAAAAGCCCGCTTCCGCGGGCTTTTTTCATTTGAGTCGAATGATCAGGCTCGAGGTGTCCCATCGCCTGCCGCCGGCCTGCTGCACGTCGGCATAGAACTGGTCGACCAGCGCCGTCACCGGCACGCGCGCGCCGTTGCGCTTGGCTTCGTCGAGCACCAGGCCCAGGTCCTTGCGCATCCAGTCGACGGCAAAGCCGTAGTCGAACTTGCCGGCGATCATGGTCTTGCCGCGGTTGTCCATCTGCCAGCTCTGGGCCGCGCCCTTGCCGATGACGCCCAGCACGGCTTCCATGTCGAGGCCGGCGCGCTGGCCAAAAGCGATGGCCTCCGACAGGCCCTGCACCAGCCCCGCGATGGCGATCTGGTTGACCATCTTCGCGAGCTGGCCCGCGCCGCTCTCGCCCAGCAGCGTGACCGCGCGCGAGAAGGCCATCGCGACCGGCTTGATGCGCTCGAACACCGCCGCGTCGCCGCCACACATGACGGTGAGCGCGCCGTTCTGCGCGCCCGCCTGGCCGCCCGACACGGGCGCGTCGATGAAGTGCAGGCCGCGCGCCAGCGCCGCCTTCGACAGTTCGCGCGCCACGTCGGCCGAGGCCGTGGTGTGGTCGACCAGCACGGCGCCGGGCTTCATGCCGGCCAGGGCGCCGTCGTCGCCGAGCACCACCGAGCGCAGGTCGTCGTCGTTGCCGACGCAGCAGAACACGATGTCCGCGCCAGCCGCGGCTTCGCGCGGCGTGGGGGCGTGGCGGCCGGGCGCGCCGAACTCGGCGACCCAGGCCTGCGACTTGGCGGGCGTGCGGTTGTAGACCGTGACCGTGTGGCCGGCCTTGGCCAGGTGCCCGGCCATGGGCCCGCCCATGACGCCGAGGCCGAGGAAGGCCACCGTCTGGGCGGGAACGGATTCGTAGGTGCGGGGGTTGATGCTGCTCATGGCCGACAGCTTAAAGCCAAAGAAAGAACGCCGGCGCGCCCCAGGGACGCACCGGCGGGGCGGCCTCAGACGATCGCGAAGTGCTCGGTGCCGGCCGCCAGGTCGGAGCTGCGCGCGCGCTGGCTGTTGAGCTTGATCTGCAGGCGCAGGTCGTTGGCCGAGTCGGCGTTGCGGATCGCTTCTTCGAAGTTGATCGCGTTGCCCTCGAACAGGTCGAACAGCGCCTGGTCGAAGGTCTGCATGCCCAGGTTGCGGCTCTTCTTCATGATCTCCTTGATCTCACCCACCTCGCCCTTGAAGATCAGGTCGGAGATCAGCGGCGTGTTCAGCAGGATCTCGACCGCCGCCACGCGGCCCTGGCCGTCCTCGGTAGGCACCAGCCGCTGCGACACCAGCGAGCGCAGGTTCAGCGACAGGTCCATCAGCAGTTGCGCGCGGCGCTCTTCGGGGAAGAAGTTGATGATGCGGTCCAGCGCCTGGTTGGCGCTGTTGGCGTGCAGCGTGGCCATGCACAGGTGGCCGGTCTCGGCGAAGGCCACGGCATGTTCCATGGTCTCGCGGTCGCGGATTTCACCCATCAGGATCACGTCGGGCGCCTGGCGCAGCGTGTTCTTCAGCGCCGCTTCCCAGCTGTCGGTGTCGATGCCCACTTCGCGCTGCGTCACCACGCAGTTCTTGTGCGGGTGCACGAACTCGACCGGGTCCTCCACCGTGACGATGTGGCCGTAGGAGTTCTCGTTGCGCCAGTCGATCATCGCGGCCAGCGTGGTCGACTTGCCCGAACCCGTGGCGCCCACCAGGATGGTGAGGCCGCGCTTGGTCATCGCCACGTCCTTCAGCACCTGCGGCATGCCCAGTCCGTCGATGGTCGGCAGCTTGGCGGGAATGGTCCGCAGCACCATGCCGACCTTGCCCTGCTGCACGAACGCGTTGACGCGAAAGCGGCCGATGCCGGTGGGCGAGATCGCGAAGTTGCACTCCTTGGTGCGCTCGAACTCGGCCGTCTGGCGGTCGTTCATGATCGAGCGCGTGAGCGCCAGCGTGTGCTGCGCGCCCAGCGCCTGTTGCGACACCTTGGTGACCTTGCCGTCGACCTTGATGGCCGGCGGGAAGTCGGCGGTGATGAACAGGTCGCTGCCGTTGCGGCTCACCATGAGCTTGAGCAGGTCGTTGATGAACTGGCTGGCTTGATCGCGTTCCATGAGAGCGCTCCTTGATGTCTAGATTGAATCTGCAGGCGGCCGACCGCCGGGCCGCCCCAAGGCGGCCGCGCCTCCCCCTTGGGGGGTGGAGTTACACGAAGCGCAGCGAAGTGAAAAGCCGGGGGGCCTCATGACTAGCCGGGGAAGTTTTCTGGGATCTTGGCCTTGCCGCGCGCTTCGGCGGCAGAGATCGTATTGCGGCGCACCAGCTCTGTCAGGTTCTGGTCGAGCGTCTGCATGCCCGAGCCCTGGCCGGTCTGGATGGTGGAGTACATCTGCGCGACCTTGGCCTCGCGGATCAGGTTGCGGATGGCCGGCGTGCCCAGCATGATCTCGTGCGCCGCCACGCGGCCCTGGCCGTCCTTGGTCTTGCACAGCGTCTGCGAGATCACGGCCTGCAACGATTCGGACAGCATCGCGCGGATCATTTCTTTTTCTTCGCCCGGGAACACGTCGATGATCCGGTCGATGGTCTTGGCGGCCGACGAGGTGTGCAGCGTGCCGAACACCAGGTGGCCGGTTTCGGCCGCGGTCATCGCGAGGCGGATCGTTTCGAGGTCGCGCAACTCGCCCACCAGGATGGCGTCCGGGTCTTCGCGCAGCGCGGAGCGCAGTGCGTTCGAGAACGACAGCGTCATCGGCCCCACTTCGCGCTGGTTGATCAGGCACTTCTTCGATTCGTGCACGAACTCGATCGGGTCTTCCACCGTGAGGATGTGGCCGTACTCGTTCTCGTTGAGGTAGTTGACCATCGCCGCCAGCGTGGTCGACTTGCCCGAGCCCGTGGGGCCCGTCACCAGCACCAGCCCGCGCGGCTTGAGCGCGAGTTCGCCGAAAATCTTCGGGGCGTTGAGCTGCTCGAGCGTGAGGATCTTCGAAGGAATGGTCCGGAACACCGCAGCCGCGCCGCGTGCCTGGTTGAAGGCGTTCACGCGAAAGCGCGCGAGGCCGTCGATCTCGAACGAGAAGTCGACCTCCAGGAACTCTTCGTAGTGCTTGCGGTGCGTGTCGCTCATGATGTCGTACACCATGGCGTGCACCGCCTTGTGGTCCAGTGCATCGACGTTGATGCGGCGCACGTCGCCGTTCACGCGGATCATCGGCGGCAGGCCGGCCGACAGGTGCAGGTCGGAGGCTTTGTTCTTGACGCTGAACGCCAGCAGTTGGGTGATGTCCACGGGGCTCCTCAGGCAGGCTTTAGTGACGTTTTGATACGAATTCGGAAGATTATGACGATGATTGGCGACGACCTCCAGCAAGTAAGGGCCCGGATCGACAAGGCCTGTGCAGACGCCGGGCGCGACCCGTCGGCGGTGCGCCTGCTGGCGGTGTCCAAGACCTTCGGGCCGCAGGCGGTGCGCGAGGCGCACGCGGCGGGCCAGGCGGCGTTCGGCGAGAACTACGTGCAGGAGGGCCTGGACAAGATCGCCGCGCTGGCCGACCTGCGCGCGGGGCTCGAATGGCACTGCATCGGCCCTCTGCAGAGCAACAAGACGCGGCCCGTGGCCGAGCAGTTCGACTGGGTCCACAGCATCGACCGCCTGAAGATCGCCGAGCGTCTGTCGGCGCAGCGGCCGGCCCACCTGCCGCCGCTGCAGGTGTGCCTGCAGGTCAACGTGGACGGCGGCGCGAACAAGTCCGGCGTGCCGCCGGAAGAAGCCCTGGCGCTGGCACGCGCTGTGGCGGCCTTGCCACAGCTGCAGCTGCGCGGGCTCATGGCGATCCCCGAACCGGCGGCGGATTTCGCGGCGCAGCGCGAACTGTGCCTGCGTGCGCACGCGGTGTTCGAGGCGATCCGCGCAGAGGGCATCGCGCTGGACACGCTCTCGCTGGGCATGAGCGCCGACCTCGAAGCGGCGGTCAGCGCCGGCAGCACGATGGTGCGGGTCGGGACGGCGATCTTCGGCGGCAGGGCGCGCAAGCCGGCCTGAAGCCGCCGGCAGCCCGCCAGCCTATTCCGGCTTCAAGGCGAGCCCGCGCGCGACGGCGCCCCAGCGTCGAACTTCGCCCTGCATGAACTCGGCCAACTCGGGCCGGGACGAGGAGAAGCGCAGCACGATGCCCAGCGACGAAAGCTTGTCCTTCACACCGGGATGGGCCATGACCGTCGACACCTGCAAGCGCAGCTTCTCCAGCATGTCCGCGTTGGCCTGCGCCGGCGCCACCAGGGCCCACCACTGGTCGATCTCCATGTCGCGCACACCGAGTTCCTTCAGCGTGGGCACGTTCGCCAGCAGGGGGATGCGGCTCGCGGACGTGACGGCGAGGGCGCGCAGCTTGCCCGATTGGTAGAGCGACGCCCCGGCTGCCAGCGACGAGAAGTGCCCGGCGACGATGCCGCCTGCGACATCGACCAGCGCCGGCGCGGAGCCCTTGTAAGGCACGAGGGTGAACTTCAATCCGCTGCGCGCGGCGAGCAATTCGGACGACAGGTGGCTGATGGTCCCGGCGCCGCTGTGGGCCAGCGCGAGCGGCGGCTCGCTCCTGGCGCGTGCCACGAAACTCGCGAAGTCGGTGGGTGCCCCGGAATTGGCACTGGTGAAGAGAACGAGGGGCGTCGTGCCCAGCAGCGTGACGGGGGCGAAGTCGCGCAGGAGGTCATAGGGAAGCTTCGCCGTCACCGCGGGTGCGATGGCGTGCGGTAACTCAACGATCAGCAGGCTGTTCCCGTCGGGGGGCGCCTTGGCGACCGAATCGGTGCCGATCTGCCCGGCCGCGCCCGGCCTGTTGTCGACGAGCACGGTGCGGCCCATGGTTTCCGACAGCCGCTGCGCCAGCACCCGTGCGATGGCGTCGGTGCTGCCGCCCGGCGCCCAGGGCACCACGATCTTGATCGGCGCGGCCTGGGCGCTCGCTTGGCCCGCGAGGCCGGTGGCAAGCAGCGCGAGGACGGCCTGGCGTCGGGAAGGATGCAGCGTCATGCGGGGACTCCGTGGGAGGGTTCGAACAAGGAAGGGGTGGTGGCCGGGTCCGGCCACGCCGGGTCGCGCGTGGCATTGGCGGTCAGCACCAGGCACACATGTGAGGACGGGTCGATGCGCTGCGTGGCGACGAGTTGCTGTGCGGCAGCCAGGGTCGCGGCCGCGCAAAGCTCGGGCTGGCTGCCCACGGCCTGCCAGCTGACCCTGGCCCGCCGGGCCGTCGCATCGTCGATCGCCACCGCGCCGCCCCCCGTTGCGGTGACGGCCTGATGCTGCAGCCAGGTGGTCGTGGCGCCGGCGGTCGAGAACTGGACGGTCTGGCCGGGGTGGGAGGCGTGCAGCGAGGCGCCGTTCAAGACCAGGGAGAGACGGGGAAACGGCTCCACGGCCCACAGCTGCGGCATGGCCTGGAGGTGTCCCGCGGCTTGCAGTTCCGACAGGCCGCGATAGATCCCCCAGAGCAGATCGCCGCGTGCCGTCGGCACCACGATGTGGTCAGGCAACGCGCTCCATGCAGCCATTTCGGCCGCGATCGTCTTGTAGCCCTCGATGGCAAGCGGTGCACCGCCTAGGGCGGGCAGGTGATAGTTGGTCAACGGCAGGACGCCCGCGTCACCGGCGCGGCGGGCCACGTGGTCCCAGCGTCCCTGGTTGTCCGGGAAGACGAAGCGCACGGCCCCCTGCGCTTCCAGCGCGTCGACATAAGGTTGCGGCATGTCGGCGTATGTCGCGACTTCGCAGCGCAGGCCGGCGGCGCGCGCGTAGACCGCTGCGGAGAGGGCCGCGTTGCCGCTCGAGGCCAGCGCCAGCGTGTCGGCGCCGGCCAGCAGCGCGTGCGCCACGCCGAAGGCCGACATGCGGTCCTTGTGCGAGCCCGAGGGGTTGCCGCTTTCGTCGTGCACCGTGAGCTGCGCGACGCCCAGGGCCTGGGCGAACGCCGGCAGCGAGCGCGAGGTCCCGGCCAGTGTCTGCTGCGCGAAACCGAGAAAGGGCAGCGAGATGCCCTGGCCAGGAGCGCCCGCATAGGAGGCGGCCAGGCTCACATGGCGGCCGTCGGTGGCGCACTTCGCGCAGCCATCGTGGCGCAGTGAGACGGGATAGAGCGTTCCGCACGAGAGGCAGCGCAGCCCCTCGAGAGCGGGGTTCCAGCGCAAGCCGCTGCGATGCGCGGGCTGCAAGTCTTGGGGGGCGGGAAAAGGCATGCGGGCAGTCTAGGCAGCGCACCGCAGCGCGGCCAGCCAGCGGGCCTTAGGGTATATAAGTTGGCCTTATGACCCGCCAGACCCCTTCCGCCCCGGCCCCCGACTGGACACCCACGTTGCGCCAGCTCGAAGTGCTGCGGGCCGTGGTGCAACTGGGCTCGCTGAGCCGGGCGGCGCAGGCGCTGCACGTCAGCCAGCCGTCGGTGACGCAGACGCTGTCGCAGCTGCAGCGCGACTGCGGTGTCGAGCTGCTCACCCGGCGTCATGGCCGCGTTGCCGCAACGGCGGCCGCGCAGGCTCTGGTGGGCGACATCGACGAGGTGTTCGGCGCCATGGAGCGCGTCGGCGCGCGCCTCGATGCATTGCGCTCGCCGGCGAAGGGCGAACTGACGGTGGCATGCCTGCATGCGCTGGCCACCGCGGTGCTGCCGGAAGCGGTGGGACAGTTCAGGCAGAGCTTTCCCACGATCCGCCTCACCTTGATGGTGGAGAGTTCACGCAGCATTCGCGATGCGCTGTTGGCGGGGAAGGCGGACTTCGCGGTGCTCAGCGACGAGGTCGACCTGGCCGGGCTGACGGCCTCGAGCTTCTACGAGGTGCCCGCGGTCTGCGCCATGCCGGTCAGCCATCGCCTGGCGCGGCGAGCGGTTCTGGCCCCGGCCGACCTGGCGGGCGAAGCCGTCATCGCGCTTTCTCCGCCGGCCCCCGCATGCGCCGAGATGAGGCGCAGCTTCGTCGAAGCCGGCGTGCCTTGGCAGCCCGCGATCAGCACGCCCTACAGCCTCACGCAGTGCGAACTGGCGCTGGCCGGCGCGGGCATCGCGATCACGAATCCCATCGTGGCGCACAAGTTCCACAACCAGGGCCTGGCCAGCGTGCCTTTCGAACCGGCGCTCATGTTCCGTGCCTGCCTGGCTTTCGGGACGACCTACCGCGCCAGCCGCGCGAGCCAGGCCTTCATCGGGCTGCTGCGCTCGAACACCTTCAAGCGCATCGGCGTGTGAACGCGTGGGCGCATCGCCACCCGATGTGCCAGCGTCCATCGGGCCTTCACGAGGAGCGAAGAAAGAACAGCAGGCTCATCGTCAGCCCCGTGGCGACGATGCCCGCGCGCAGCCAGGCCGGCGGCAGGCGCCGCGCGCCGCGTGCGCCCAGGTAGCCGCCGAGCAGTGCGGCGCCGGCCATGATCGCGGCCTCGCGCCAGGCGATGAGGCCGCCCCAGGCATAGAGGGCGACCGCGATCAGCGTGAGCAGCGCCGACACCTGGTTCTTGAGCCCGTTGGCGGCCAGCAGGCGGGTCTGTCCGAGCAGGCCGAACAGCGCGAGCAGCAGGATGCCCAGCCCGCCATTGAAGTAGCCGCCATAGACCGTGACGGCGAGCACCGAGACCCTCGCGACCGCCGGACTGCGCGCGCCCGCCTGCCGCGAGGCCGTGAGCCGCGGCGCCAGCACGAACAGCAGCGTGGCCAGCAGCAGCAGCCACGGCACGACACGGCGGAAGGTGTGGTCGGGCGTGATCAGCAGCAGCGCGGCGCCCGTGCTGCCGCCCAGCAGCGAAAGCAGCACCAGCGCCTTCATGGACAGTCCGGGCGGCGGTTGGGTGTCGCCGCGAAAGCCCCAAGCCGCCGACAGGTAGCCGGGCAGCAGCGCCAGCGTGCCCGTGGCGTTGGCGCTCACGGCCGGCACGCCCGCGAACACCAGGGCTGGCAGGGTCAGGAAGCTGCCGCCGCCGGCCACCGCGTTCAGGGTGCCCGCCGCGAAGGCGGCGGCGATCAACGTCGCATCGACAAGCATCGTGCGACCCTCAGGCGAAGCGGCAGGCTTCTTCGAACGCGAGCCTCGGGTGGCGCTCGAACAGCTTGGCGGGGTCGCCGTGGCCGAGGTTGCACAGGAAGTTGGTGCGCACCGAGGTGCCGTGCCAGAAGGCGGCGTCCATGCCGTCCGCGTCGAAGCCTGACATCGGCCCGCAGTCCAGACCGATGGCGCGGGCTGCGAGCATGAAGTAGGCCGCCTGCAGGCTCGCGTTGCGAAAGGCCGTGCGCATCGCGTGCGCCTCCTTGTCGGGCCCCGTGAAGTCGTCCTGCATCGACGGCCGGTGCGGAAAGAGCCGTGGCAGCTCGCGGTAGAAGGCCGTGTCGAAACCGAGGATCGCGGTGACGGGCGCCGTCATCGTCTTGTCGACGTTGCCGGGCGAGAGCAGCGGCCGCAGGCGTTCGCGGCCTTCGTCGGTGCGCACGAAGACCACGCGCATCGGCGAGCAGTTGGCCGAGGTCGGCCCCCACTTCACGAGCTCGTGGATCTGGCGCAGCTGCGCCTCGCTGACCGGGCGGGGCAGCCAGCCGTTGTGCGAGCGGGCCTGGCGAAAGAGGGTGTCGAGGGCGCTGTCTGGAATCATGGGGAAGGTGTGTCGTCGAAAGACCGCATCAGGCGAAGCGCCGCGATGGCGACGGTGCCGTCGGCCTGCGTCAACGCGTCGAGGATCGAGAAGTGATCGTGGCCGGGGCAATCGATGTGGCCGGCGTGCACGTCGTGCCACTGGCGCCGGATGATCCCGCATTGTTCGTGAAAGCCGGCGTTCTCCTCGCTGCCCAGCGCGGTGAGCACGGGCGCGGCAGAGATCGGTCGCAACAGGGCCGGGCTCAGGGCCGCCGCGCTGTGCGGCGTGAAGCGCGTGGCCTCCATCACCGACGGCACGTCGAGCAGCGGGCGCAGGTCGTACAACGCGCTGATGCAGACGGCGGCTTTCACCTCGGGTTCGGTAGCCAGCAGCATCGCCGCCAAGTGCCCGCCGGCCGAATGCCCGCAGGCGAACAGGCGTGCCGGCGGGGCATCCCATTGCGCGTGGTGCGACGCGAGCCATGCGGCCGCACGGCGAACCTGCGCGACGATGGTCTCCACGTCCACCGCCGGGCACAGCGCGTAGTTGACGACCGCGACCGCGTAGCCGGCCGCGGTGAAAGGCGGCGCGACCAGCGAGGCGTCCGACTTGTCGAGCGAGCGCCAGTAGCCGCCGTGGATGTACATCAGCGTGCCGCGCGGGCGGCCCTCGGGCAGGAACAGGTCGAGGCGCTCGGCCGCGTGCGGCCCGTAGGCGATGTCGAGCCGCGCGCGGGCGCGCTCGCGCGCTGCGGCGGACGTGCGTGCCCAGCCGTCGAAGATGTCCTGGTAGTGCGGGACGGCCAGGCGCGCGTTGTAGCGGCGCTCGCCGTCGCCGGCCGTGGGGTTCGGCGGCATGGCGGGTTACGCGCTGGCGCCGATGCGCTCGACCACGGCCCGCAGGTCGGCGCGCACCTTATCCGGCAGCGCCGCGACGGGCGGGCGCGTCGGCCCGGCGCTGCGGCCCGCGAGCGTCATCGCTTCCTTGATGACGACCGGGAACGAACCCCAGGCCCAGGCCGCGCGCAGCGGCGCGAAGATGTTCGACACGCGCAGCGCCTCGTCGTGGCGGCCGGTGCGCAGCGCGTCGTACATGCGCACCATGAGCTCGGGGAACACGTTGGCGGCGGGCGAGATGGTGCCCTGCGCGCCGTGGAACATCATCGACAGCGCGATGGTGTCGCGACCCGAGAACAGCAGCGCGGGGCGCGGTGCGGTCAGCAGGTACTCGATGGACTGCGTGAGGTCGCCGCCCGAGTCCTTCATGCCCACGATGTTGTCGGCTGCCTGCATGCAGCGCGCGAGCGTGGCGGGCAGCACGTTGACGGCAGTGCGCGGCGGGTTGTTGTAGAGCATCACCGGCAGCTTCGTCGCGCGCGCCACGGCGGTGTAGTGGGCCACCAGTTCGTCCTGCGTGGGCTGCACGAAGTACGGCGTGATCACCAGCGCCAGGTCTGCGCCCAGGGCTTCGGCGGCCTGCGTGAG
This sequence comes from Variovorax sp. GW821-FHT09A10, assembly GCF_059418385.1. Taxonomy (NCBI): domain Bacteria; kingdom Pseudomonadati; phylum Pseudomonadota; class Betaproteobacteria; order Burkholderiales; family Comamonadaceae; genus Variovorax; species Variovorax sp. GW821-FHT09A10. The sequence continues at coordinate 55,460 of NZ_JBWKPT010000012.1, read as the reverse complement.
CGCGATGGCGTCGCGCGTGGTGGCGCCGCCGGTGCCGGCATACAGCGGCACGCGGCCGTCGATGGCGCGCATCGACAGCTCCAGCAGGCGGATGTGCTCGTCGCGCTCCAGGGCAAAGAACTCGCCCTGGCTGCCGGCGACGGAAATGCCGTGCACGCCGGCGCGGATGTAGCTGTCGATCAGCTCGCCGACGCGGGCTTCGTCGAGCCGGTGGTCGGCGGTGAAAGGCGTGGCCGTGGCGGGCACCACACCGTGGAATTTCGAGAGGTTCAAGGCAGAGAGCTCCGGAAGAAGAACGAAGAGGGGGCGACGGGCGGCGTCAGTCGACGCCCATCAGGTGGCCCAGCTGCACCACGTAGTGGCCGAAGGCGGCCGCTTCCTTGGTGGTGCGCGGGTCGCGCGGGCGCGGCAGGTCGATGCGAATGTCCTCGACGATGCGTCCCGGCCGCTCGGACATCACGAGCACGCGGTCCGAAAGAAAGACGGCCTCCGAGATGCTGTGGGTGATGAGGATCACCGTCTGGCGCATCTCCTGCCACAGCCGCAGCAGCTCGACGTTGAGCTGGTCGCGCGTGAGCGCGTCGAGCGCCCCGAAGGGCTCGTCGAGCAGCAGCACCTGGGGCCGCATCACGAGGATCTGCCCCAGCGCGGCGCGCTGGCGCATGCCGCCCGAGAGTTCGTGCGGGTAGTTGCGGCGGAACTTCTCCAGCTTGAGGATCGGCAGCAGCGCTTCCACGCGTTCGTCGATGTCCTTCTTCGGCAGCTTGCGCACTTCGGCCGCGAGGCGGATGTTGGCTTCCACGGTTTCCCACGGCAGCATGTTGTGGGTCTGGAACACCACGCCCACGTCGTCGGACATCCGCGTCTGCAGGTGGTCGAGCACACGCACCTCGCCGCCCGTGTCGGGCTGGATCAGCCCGGCCACGATGCGCAGCAGGGTGCTCTTGCCGCAGCCGCTGGGCCCCAGGATCGAGACGAACTCGCCGCGCTGCACCGTGAAGTCGACCTGCTCCAGCGCGCGCACGCTGTGGCGCGCGTCGAAGGTCTTGGCGACGCGGCTGACGCCGATCGCCGTGTCGATGGCTCCGGGGGCGCGCACCGGCGCCTCGCCGGTGGCCACGGTCCCAGGCTTCACTTGCGAGCCCCCACCCAGCCGCCTTCGGAGATGTCGAAGACCACGCCGTCGAGGTCGCGGAATTTCATCTCGTAGTACAGGCTCTTCTTGTCGTGCGGCAGGTCCATGAAGAAGGTGCCGCCGTGGTCCTCGATGGCCTTGCGCTGCGCGTCCAGGTCGTCGACCCAGAAGCCGAAGTGGTGCGTGCCGATCCAGTCCTTGCCCTTTTCAAGGCCTGCCGCCTCGTCGGTCTTGTAGTTCAGCAGCGCCAGGCAGATAGTGCCGTCCGTGAGGTACACGCCGTCGGCGATGGGCGAGTGCGTGGGTTCGACGATGGTGAGGTCGAAGACCTCGCTGTAGAACTTGGCCGCCTTCTGGGGATCGGGAACGGCAAGGGCGATGTGACGCAGTTTGGCCATGGGAATGTCTCCTGAGTTGAAATCTTTGGAAAAAGGCGAAAGAGAAAAGGAAGGGGCTCAGAGCCCGCGCCACCAGATGCGCTTGGCGGCCAGCTCGACCAACAGGTACAGCAGGCCGGCGACCACCGAGATCACCACCAGCGCGGCGAACAGGTAGTCGGTGCGCGCGTTGGCATTGGCCTCGAGGATGAGGTGGCCGAGCCCGCGCTCGGAGCCGACGAACTCGCCCACGATCGCGCCGATCACGGCCAGCGGCATGGCCGAGCGCAGCCCGTCCATGATCGACGGCAGGGCCGAAGGCACGTAGAGGCGGCGGAAGGTGGTCCACGACGAAGCGCGGATGGCGCGAAAGTGCTCCACCAGGTGCGCCGGCGTGCCCGCCAGTCCGCCCATCGTGGCGATCACCACCGGGAAGAAGGCGAAGAGAAAGGCCATCAGCACCTTCGAGGTGTCGCCGTAGCCGAACCAGATCACCATGAGCGGTGCCAGCGCGATCTTGGGCAGGCCCTGGAACACCACGATGAGCGGGTACAGCGCGCGCCGCACCACCGGGATGGCGTGGATCGCGAGCCCGAGCAGCACGCCGCCGACGGCCGCCAGCGCGAAGCCGGCCAGCACCTCCTGCGTCGTGACCCACGACTGCACGAGCAGCGCCATGCGGTTCGTCCACAGGCTGTCGAGCACCTGCGACAGCGGCGGCAGCAGGTAGCGCTTGATGCCGAACACGTCGACCGATTTTTCCCACAGCAGGCCCAGTGCGAGGAACAGCAGGGCGGGGTCGGTGAAGCTGCGCCACGATTCGGCGCGCGAGGAAGGGGCGGGGTGCATGTGTCTTGTCTCCGGATCTTTTTTATGTGTGGTGTCTTGTCTTGTCGCGTGGTGGGCGTTCAGCGCTTCGGGTCGTCGCTGTCTTCGTCCCGGGCCGTGCGCGGGCCCCACTCGGGTGGCGGCACCACGAACCGGTCGAAGTGCCACTGGTCGAAGGCCGCGAGGTCGTTCTTCCAGACGCGGGGCGTGTAGGGCTGCGCGGGCGTGATCTGCACCATCTCCGCGTAGAACTCGCAGTAGTTGCCGTCGGGGTCCTTGAACACGAGGAACAGGTTCTCGCCGGGCCCGTGCTTGCCGATGCCGCGCACGATGTCGATGCCCTGCGCCTGCAGGTAGCGCGCGGCGTCCTCGATCTCGGCCAGCGAGCCGAGCTGGTAGGCGAAGTGCTCCAGCCCGGGCCGCCCCGGCGTGTAGGTGGCCGCATGCTGCGGATCGCCGGGCGCAATCTGCGCCAGCGCCAGGTCGTGGTGGTCGTTCCCGCAGCGCAGGAAGGCCATCTGGTCCTCGATGTGGTCGGACACTTCCAGCCCGACGATCTCGGTGTAGAAGCGCACGGAGGCCTTGAGGTCGCGCACGTTGAGCACGACGTGCCCGAGGCGCTGGGGACGGGGGCGTTGAACCATCGGTGTTGCTCCCGCGCTCATGGTGCGAGCAGGTCGTTGCTGTACGCGTCCTGCGGCTTCACCTTGCCGCCCAGGCCGAAGGCCTTGTCGACGAACTGCACGGTGGCGCGCATGCGGTCTTCGCGCAGGTGGCCCAGCCCCTTGGCCTTGGCTGCCGGGTCGACCAGCAGGTCGTTCATGTCCTTGATCTGCGCCAGCGCCACGGCGCGGTCGGTGGTGGGAAACATCTTCACCATGAGATCGGCCGCCTGCTCGGGGTTGGCCATGGCGAACTCGTAGCCGCGGTACGACGCGCGCAGGAACTTCTTCACCACCTCGGGGCGCTTCCTGATCAGGTCTTCGCTGGCCGCGAAGCCGCTGCCGTAGGCGTCCAGTCCGAAGTCGCTGTATTCGATCCAGCCCAGCGTCACGCCCGCGGCCTGGGCCTGCTTCTGGGTGACGGCGCGGTTGCTCCCACGCCAGCACTCGGCCAGGTCGACCTTGCCTTCGATCAGCGAGGCGTCGACCACGGCGGGGTCCATGCGCAGCAGGCGGATGCTGTCCTTGGGCTGGCGGTTCAGCTCCAGCCAGGCGGGCACGACGTTGTGCACCGGCGAGGCCGAGCCGCCGCCCAGGCGCAGGCCCTTCATGTCGGCGGGCGTCTTCGGCTGGTGGCGCTTGATGTCGAAGCAGATGCCCGCGGGCCAGCGCGTGTTGATGGCGCCGATCATGCGGATCTTGCCGCCGTTGGCGCGGTTGAGCACCAGGCTGATCGGGTCGACATAGCCGAACTCGAACTGGCCCTGGTCCAGCTCGTTGGCGGTGCGGTTGCCGCCGTAGCCGCGCACGATGGCGGTGTCCAGGCCCAGCTCGCGGAAGTAGCCCTGCGCCTGCGCGACGATCACGCCCACCGAGCTGCCCTGCGGCAGCCAGGCCATGTTGTAGGTGACCTTCTCCTGGGCGAACGCGGGGGCCGCGCCGGCCAGCAGCGCGCTGCAGGCGAGGCCGGTCAGTGCGCGCGCGAGCGCGGCGAATCCTCTGCGGGTGGGTTGCATGTCGTTGTCTCCATACCTTGTTGTGATGCGAAAGAACGGGGCCGTGGCCCCGCCGCGGCGACGCTCAGACGCGCTCTGCCTGCACTTGATTGGCCAGCCGTCCGATGCCCTCGATGCTCGCCACCAGCCGGTCACCCGCCTTCAGGTAGATACCCCGACCCATGCCCACGCCGGTCGGCGTGCCGGTGGCGATCACGTCGCCGGGTTCGAGCGTGACGATGGTCGACAGGTAGGCGATCTGCTCGCGCACCGTCCAGATCATGTTGGCCGTGCTGTCCTGTTGCATGGGTTCGTCGTTCACGTCCAGGCGCATCTGCACGGCCTGCGGGTCGGGGATCTGCCAGGCGGGCACCAGCCACGGGCCGATGGGGGCGAAGGTGTCGTGGCACTTGCCCTGGAACCAGTCGTGCTTGAACGGGTAGTCGCCGCGGATGTTGAGGTCGCGCGCCGAGATGTCGTTGACGATCGTGTAGCAGGCCACGGCGTCCAGCGCGTCCTCGACCGAGATGCGGCGGCAGCGCTTGCCGATCACGGCGGCGAGTTCGACCTCCCAGTCGAGCTTGCTGGTCTCGGGCGGCATCTGGATCGTCTCGCCGTTGCCGATCACCGTGTTCGAGAGCTTCAGGAACATGTACGGCTTGCTCTGCGACTTGGCCGCCAGCACGGTGCCCATCTCGTTGGCGTGCGAGGCGTAGTTCGAGGCGGCGCAGAAGATGCGGCTCGGCACGAAGGGCGCAGCCACGGCCGCGGCGCCGTCGGCCACCGGCCGGATGGCGCTCGAGGCGGCCAGCGCGGCGGCGATGGGCGTGGCGTCGCGCAGCCAGGCCTGGGCGTTCGCCCAGTCGCCCAGCATGGCTTCGACGCCTTGCGTGACCCAGGCTTCGGGCAGCGGCGGCAGGCCGGCCGCGCGGGCCGCCTCCAGGTCGTACAGCTGGTCGTCCAGCACCAGGGCGGGGGCAAGCCCGCCGGCGCGGCGGTAAGTGGCGAGCGCGATCCAGGACATTCGATTGACTCCTCTTTTGTAGGTGGGTTGGAATCCGCGACAGGTGTTTTGCATTCAGTGTCTGCGAATTGTGTGCAATTTTATGTTTTGGTGTTCACGAACGTCAAGGGCTTGTCGCGGCGTGACTGAAACGGGCGTGCGCACGCACGCCGCGGCCGGCCTGCGCCGGGAACGGCGGGCCGGGGCGGGCAGCGGAAACGGGAGGGAGGAAGAGGGCGCGGCAGCCGCGTCAGGCGGCGGCGCTGGACGACGGGGTGCGGGAGGCGCTGCCGTCGAAGTGCTGCAGCACGTTCATCGCCGAGTTGGCCGCATGGCTGTGCATGGCGGCGGCGGCGGCGTCACCGTCGTGCGCCAGCAGGGCGGCAACGAGGGCTTCGTGCTCGACATGGGAATGCTGCAGGCGGTTTTCCGTCGTGAAGAAGCCTTGCGAGCGGAAGGGGGCCAGGCGCTGGCGCAGGCTCAGTGCGAGGTCCTGCAGTGTCTTGTTGCGGGCGCCGGCGTAGATCAGCGCGTGGAATTCCTCGTTCAGCGCGGCGTACGCTTTCGCGTCGCCCTCGGCGGCGGCGCGCCCGGCTTGCTGGTGAACGAACTCGATGCGCTTGCGCTCCGACGGCGCGGCGCGCAGCGCGCACAGCTTGGCGCACAGGGCTTCCAGTTCGCCGGAGGCTTCGAAGAGGCCGTCCAGGTCGGCGGGGGCCATCGTCGCCACCGAGAAGCCCCGGCGCGGCAGGTGCTCGATCAGCCGGGTCGAGGCGAGCTGGCGCAGCGCATCGCGCACCGGGCTGCGCGAGACGCCGAAGCGCGTCGCGATCGTCTGTTCGTCCAGGCGCTCGCCCGGTTGGAAACGGCGCAGCACGATTTCCTCGGCCAGGCGGTCCGAGATGGTCTGGGACAGCGTTTTTCCAGGCTCGTTTTCCATGGTTTGCTTCTTCGGGGGGCGTGCCGCCCACGTGGCGTGGGACGACATATTGTCGACAAAATTTAATTGTCGCATGCAATAACGCCGGCCCAAACGCCCCGGGCGGGCGTGCGCCTCAGACCCCCAGCGGCAGGCGCGCGCTGCTCTTGACCTCTTCCATCACCGCATACGTGCGCGTCTCGCGCACCCCGGGCAGCTGCCACAGCACGGTGCCGGCGAACTCGCGGTAGGCGGCCATGTCGGCCATGCGGGTCTTGAGGAGGTAGTCGAAGCCGCCGGCGACCATGTGGCATTCCATGATCTCGTCGCGCACCTGCACGGCGGCCTTGAACTGGTCGAACACGTTGGCGGTGGTGCGGTCGAGCAGGACCTCGACGAACACGGTGAAGCCGCGCCCCAGCTTGTAGGGGTCGAGCCGGGCCTCGTAGCCCAGGATGAAGCCGTCGCGCGTGAGGCGCTGCACGCGCGCCAGCACGGCGGTGGGGGACAGCGCGACCGCCTCCGCCAGCTTGAGGTTGGTGATGCGGCCGTCTTCCTGAAGGATCTTCAGCAGGCGCAGATCGATGCGGTCCAGATCAAGCATTCGAGAATTATCCGGCGCACGCACCGATCGACTGCAAGAAATGCGGCCTATTTGCCACGGCCATAGGAGATAGAACCAAGGAAATGCCGTTGGACTACCCTTTCGCAGTCATTTGGACTACCGAAAGCCGTGGGTCACCGCATTCAACGCACCGTGGTCGCGCCGGGTGCGGCAGCCTGGCGGCCCGAGAGCTGGTCGACCAGCGCGCCGTAGGCCGGGCCTTCGCGCAGCTTGGTGTAGGCGGCCTGGGCTTCGCGGTAGCCGGGGCGCGACGTGTCGGCGCCGGCTTCGCCCGACTGCTGGGCGGCCAGGCCCGAGCGGATCCACAGCTGCGTGTCGGCGGCCACAGCGGCGCGGCTGTTGGCCGAGACCGCGACTGGCTCCTGGCCCATGTTCTCGTTGTAGCCCTGGGTGGGCGCGGTCTTCAGCCACTGCTGGGCGTCGGCGGTCACGGCGGCGCGCGTCGTCGAGGACGCGAAGGGCGCGGGACGCGGGTCGCCTTCGGCGTAGTTGCCGGCAAAGCTCGGCGCGGCGGCCAGGCCCAGCAGGGCGGCGACGGCGGCGGTGTTCAGAAGGCGGGTGGTGGAAGACAGCTTCATGTTCGTTCACTCCTTGAGGTGGTTGCTTGGTTGGTGAGAACGACTGTACGAAGCGCATCCACGCGACCGATAACGTCTGGATGACGGTTTTGTCATGTGCGTATCCACCTGCATCGGGCCGCGCCGAGAGGGACCGCAAGGGGCCTTCCAACTTCTCTTGCATAACCGCCATCGCGGCATGCATAAGCCATGGCGCGCGGCCCTCAGTCGGCATATCGTTGCGCCCATCCATTCCAACCAAGGGAATCTTCCATGAACGAGAAACTCTCCTTCGTCAATCCGACGGCCAACAGCCCCTGGGGCACCTACCTGTCGCAGGTCGATCGCGTCGTGCCGTACCTCGGCCCGCTGGCGCGCTGGGTCGAAACCCTCAAGCGCCCCAAGCGCGCGCTGATCGTCGACGTGCCGATCGAGATGGACAACGGCACCATCGCCCACTTCGAGGGCTACCGCGTGCAGCACAACATGAGCCGCGGCCCGGGCAAGGGCGGCGTGCGCTTCCACCCCGACGTCACGCTCGAAGAAGTGATGGCGCTGTCGGCCTGGATGACCATCAAGACCGCCGCCGTCAACCTGCCGTACGGCGGTGCCAAGGGCGGCATCCGCGTCGACCCGAAGAAGCTGTCGCTGCAGGAGCTCGAGAAAGTCACGCGCCGCTACACCAGCGAGATCGGCATCATCATCGGCCCGCACACCGACATCCCCGCGCCCGACGTGAACACCAACGCGCAGATCATGGCGTGGATGATGGACACCTACTCGATGAACGTCGGCGGCACCGCCACCGGCGTGGTCACCGGCAAGCCGCTGCACCTGGGCGGCTCGCTGGGCCGCGTGAAGGCCACCGGCCGCGGCGTGTTCGTCACCGGCCGTGAAGCGGCCCGCCGACTGGGCATGGACCTGCGCGGCGCGCGCATCGCGGTGCAGGGCTTCGGCAACGTGGGCTCGGTCGCGGCCGAACTCTTCGTCGAGGCAGGCGCCAAGATCGTCGCAGTGCAGGACCACACCGGCACCATCGTGAACACCAACGGCCTCGATCTGGCCCAGCTGGTGCCCATCTCGCGCACCGACGGCGTGGTCGGCTTCAAGGCCGGCGGCGACATCGTGCCGAACGAAGACTTCTGGGACGTGACCTGCGACATCCTGATCCCGGCCGCCCTCGAAGGCCAGCTCACGGCCGAGCGCGCCAAGAAGACCACCGCCAAGCTGGTGCTCGAAGGCGCCAACGGCCCGACGGTGCCCGAGGCGGACGACATCCTGGCCGAGCGCGGCGTGCTGGTCGTGCCCGACGTGATCTGCAACGCCGGCGGTGTGACGGTCTCGTACTTCGAATGGGTGCAGGACTTCTCGTCCTTCTTCTGGGACGAGGACGAGATCAACGTGCGCCTCGATCGCATCATGATGAACGCGCTCAACCAGATCTGGGACACGGCCGACAAGCACAAGATCCCGCTGCGCACCGCCACCTACGCGGTGGCCTGCGAGCGCATCCTGATGGCGCGCCAGGAACGCGGTCTGTACCCCTGACGCGATCTCCGGGGCTTGCAGGGCCTTTCGGGAACCCCCGGCCTGCCGGGGGCTCGAAGCGAAGCCGCCGGTTGGTTAGCATCCGGTGTCCTTCCCGCCCTGCCATGCCCCCCACCTCTTCTGCTGCCTTCTTCTCTTCGCCGGCCCGCGTGCCGGCGTTTCTGTTCCCGAGCCTGCTGTCGGTGCTCGTGCTGGCCGGCTGCGGCACCTTGGGCACGCGCCAGACCTACGAGCCCGAAGACTTCGACTCGACCACCACCCACACGCGCAACTACGCCGCCAGCGAGGCCCAGACCTGCGAGGCGGCGCGCCGTGCGCTGCTGAGCCAGGGCTACATGGTCACGGCTGCCAACGCCGACCTGGTGACCGCGCGCAAGAGCTTCCAGCCCGCGGCCGAGACGCACGTCGAGGTCGAGTTCCGCGTGGTCTGCGCGCGAGAAATGGGTACTGGCAGCGCCTCGGCCGGACGCAGCACCGTGGCCTTCGCGACCGCGCTGCAGGACCGCTACGGCCTGAAGAAGGGCAGCAACTCGGCCAGCCTGGGCGTGGGCGCCATCGGCTCGCTCTCGCTGCCCTTCGGCGGCAGCAACGAGGCGATGGTCAAGGTGGCGAGCGAGACGCTCAGCGACGAACGTTTCTACGACCGCTTCTTCACGCTGGTCGAGCGCTTCCTGCAGGGCGGCGGCCCCGACATGCCGGCCGATGCGGCACCCGCCGACGCCGACGACGCACCGAAGCCCGCCACGCGCCCCGCCGCCACCACCTTCCCGGTGGCGCCGTCGCCCAACCGCGGCTGAACAGGCTCGGCAGTCAGCGCACCAGCGTCGACTTGCCGAACAGGCTCTCGATCAGCTCCACCGCCACCTCGGCCGTCTGGTTGCGCACGTCGAGCGCGGGGTTGAGTTCCACCACATCGACCGAGCCGAGCCGGCCCGTGTCGGCGATCATTTCCATGCACAGCTGCATCTCGCGGTAGGTCGGCCCGCCGCGCACGCCCGTGCCCACGCCGGGCGCGTCGGCCGGGTCGAGGCAATCGAGGTCGAAGCTCACGTGCAGGTGGGTGTCTTCGTCCACATCTTGAAGCGCCTCGGTCATGGTGGTGCGCATGCCGTTCTCGTCGATGTGGCGCATGTCGAACACGGTCAGGTCGAGCGTGCGAATCGCTTGCTTCTCGTCATCGTCCACGCTGCGGATGCCGATGAAGCGGATCGCGTCGTGCGTCAGCGCCGCGGGCTCGCCGCTCCAGCCCGTGAGGTCCGCCGGCCCGTGGCCCAGCAGGCACGACACCGGCATGCCGTGCAGGTTGCCGCTGGGGCTCGTGGTCTCGGTGTTGACGTCGGAGTGCGCGTCGAGCCACAGCACGCGCAGCTTCTTGCCGCGTTGGCGTGCATGCCAGGCCACGGCGCTGATGGAGCCGATCGCCAGGCAGTGGTCGCCACCCAGCATCACCGGCACGTGGCCGGCGCCCAGCGCGGTGTCGACGGCGGCGTAGACCGAGCGGTTCCACGCGATCACCTCGGGGAGGTGGCGCAGCCCGTTGGCTGGCGGTGCCCACGGCGTGGCCGGACCCGCGAGGTTGCCGCGGTCGAGCACCGTGAAGCCCTGGCCCGCCAGCGCCTCGGCCAGGCCGGCCACGCGCAGCGCGTCGGGGCCCATGCCCGCGCCGCGCACGCTGGCGCCGATGTCGGTCGGCGCGCCGATCAGTTCGAGGGTGGTGGTCCCGGTGCTGCTGCTGTTCATGTCGGTCTCCCGATGTGGTGCCAGAGGTAGGCGTAGCCGAGCGCATCCATGAAGGCGGACGCCTTGTTGTCCGCGGCGGCGCTGTGGCCGCCTTCCATGTTCTCGTAGAAGCTGCTGTCGTGCCCCTGCGCGAGCAGTTTCGCGTGCATCTTGCGCGCATGCACGGGCCCCACGCGGTCGTCGCGCGTGGAGGTGGTGAAAAGGGCGGGCGGGTAGGGCGTGTCGGCCTTGGCGTTCTCGTAGGGCGAGAAGGTCTGGATGAATTCCCATTCGTCGGGCAGTTCCGGGTCGCCGTACTCCGCGATCCACGAGGCGCCGGCCGACAGCTGCGTGTAGCGCTTCATGTCGAGCAGCGCCACCTCGCTCACGATGGCGCCGTACAGCTGCGGGTACAGCGTGAGCATGTTGCCCATGAGCAGGCCGCCGTTGCTGCCGCCCATGGCGCCCAGGTGCGCGGGCGAGGTGATGCCGCGCGCGAACAGATCTTGCGACACGGCCGCGAAATCCTCGCAGGTGCGCAGGCGGTTCTCCTGCAGCGCGGCCTGGTGCCAGCGCGGCCCGTACTCGCCGCCGCCGCGGATGTTCGCCACCACGTACACGCCGCCGCGTTCGAGCCAGGCGCGGCCGATGCCGCCGCTGTAGCTCGGCTCCAGCGAGATCTCGAAGCCGCCGTAGGCGTACTGCAGCGTGGGGTTCGTGCCGTCGGCCACGAGGTCTTTCGCGGCGATCTCGAAGTAGGGCACGCGCGTGCCGTCCGCCGAGGTCGCGAAATGCTGGCTCACGCGAAAGCGCGAGGCGTCGAAGAAGCCGGGGCTGTGCTTCAGCGGCTGGGGTTCGCCCTGGCCGAGGGTGCCGATGTACAGCGTGGTCGGCTGCAGGAAGCCGCTCACGGTCAGGAAGTAGTCGTCGCTCTCGGTCTCGTCGATGCCGCCGGCCGCCACGCACGAGAGCGCGGGCGCGCCGCCCAGGCTGTCGCGGGCCCACTCGCCCAGGCCGTCCGCCGGCGGCGTGAGCACCTCGAGCCGGTTCACCACGTCGTGCATCACGTTGAGGATGAGGTGGTGGCGCGTCCACGAGTAGTCGTCGAGCGCGGTGGTGTCGTCGGGCTCGAACAGCAGCGTGAGTTCGCGCGCGCCGGCCATGTAGTCGTCGAAGCGCGCGGCCAGCAGCGAGCCGGCGGTGTAGGTGCGGCCGGCCACGGTCCAGTCTTCGCGCGGCTCGATCAGCAGCCACTCGCGTGTGACGCCGGTGTTGGCGTCGTCGGGCACGTCGATCTTGGCCAGCGTGCCGTCGGGGGCGCGCAGCCAGGTCTCGCTGTCGTAGAAGTCGATCTGGCGCGAGACGAAGTCGCGCTCGAAGCCGGGCGTGTGGTCGCTCCAGGCGCTCACCGACATGTCTTCGTGCGCACCTTCGTACACGGTGACGGCCTCGGCCAGCGGCGTGCCGCGCCGCCACTCCTTCACCAGGCGCGGGTAGCTCGAGCTGGTCATGGAGCCGGGGCCGAAATCGGTGCCCACGTACAGGTGGTCGATGTCTTTCCAGGTGACGTGGTTCTTCGCCTCGGGCAGCGCGAAGCCGCCTTCGACGAACGCCAGGTTCACCAGGTCGAACTCGCGCACCACGTCGGCATCGGCGCCGCCGCGCGAGAGCGAAATGAGGCAGCGTTCGTAGGCAGGCTCCAGGCAGTCGGCGCCGTGCCAGACCCAGTTCTCGCCGTCCTGCGCGGCCAGCGCGTCGAGGTCGAGCACGGTCTCCCACGCGGGCTCGGGCGTGCGGTACTCATCGAGCGTGGTGCGGCGCCACAGGCCCTTGGGGTGCGCCTTGTCGCGCCAGAAGTTGTAGTACAGCGCGCCGATCTTGCTGACCATCGGAATGCGCGCGTCCGAGTCGAGCACTTCGAGCAGGCCCTGCTCGATCGACTGGAAGGCCGGCGACTGCGCATAGGTGTGAACGGCGTGTGCATTCTGCTGGCGAGCCCAGTCCAGAGCGGCTTCGCCGTCGATGTCTTCGAGCCAGAGATGGGGGTCTTCGTTGTGCGCAGAGGTCATGCGGCACAGTGTACGAAGCCCCCGTGACCGCGCCCGCCTGTGAGCAGTTGTTGCGGCCTGGTTGCGGCCTGTAGGGCGCGTTGATTTTTTCATTACAAGTGGACGCGCACCCCGCCAAAGCTTGGGGCAAACCCCTGTCTCGCGCGTGCCTTCCCCCGGTGGAAACACTGAAGAAGCGAAGGCCCACGAACGCGATGCCCACGGTATCCTGCCGGACGGCGCATGCCCCAACGAGGAGAACCACACATGAAACACCTGAGCGGTCTTGATGCCACCTTCCTGCACCTGGAAACCCCCGAGATGCCGATGCATGTGGGTTCCCTCAACGTGCTGGACCTGCCCAAGGGCTACAAGGGCGACTTCTACGAAGACGCCAAGGCCTTCATGGCCAGCCGCATCCACCTGGCCGACGTGTTCACGCGCAAGCTCGCGCTGATGCCCTTCGACATGTCCAACCCCGTGTGGGTGGACGACGACGACATCGACATCGACTACCACGTGCGCCACATCACGCTGCCCAAGCCCGGCACCAACCGCCAGCTGCAGCAGTACGTGGCACGGCTGCATTCCACGCTCATCGACCGCAGCCGCCCGATGTGGGAGTTCTTCATCATCGACGGCCTGCAAAGCGGCCAGGTGGCGCTGTACACCAAGGTGCACCATGCGGGCATCGACGGACAGGCCGGTGTCGAAGTGGGCAAGGCCATCTTCGACCTGGAGGCCACGGGCCGCGTGATCAAGCCGCCGCGTGCGCGTCCGCGCAGCAGCGGCTACCAACTGGGCATGGCCGAGCTCGCCACCGCCGCGCTGCGCAACACGGCGCAGCAGTACGTCAAATTGTTCAAGATGGCGCCGGCCATCGCACGCGCCATCGGCGGCCTGGCCAAGCCCGACGAGAAGGCGGCCGACAAGGCGGTGGCCGCCGCGCCGAAGAAGTTCAACCTCTTCGCGCCGCGCACCTCGCTGAACGTGTCGATCACCAACCAGCGCACCTTCGCCGGGCGCACCATCTCGCTGGCCGAGACCAAGTACATCGCCAAGCACTTCGGCGTGTCGCTCAACGACGTGGTGCTGGGCACCGTGGCCGGCGCGCTGCGCCACTACCTGGCCGACAACAACGAGCTGCCGGCCAAGCCGCTGGTGGCCGGCGTGCCCGTGAGCCTGCGCGAGGCCGGCGACCAGACGGCCAACAACCAGGCCAGCATGATCCTCGTGAGCCTGGCCACCGACATCACCGACCCGGTGCAGCGGCTGAAGGCGATCAACACCTCGTCGAACAGCTCCAAGTCGACGATGAACCGCTTCAAGGCGGTGATCCTGGACGACTTCCCGACCTTTGCCGCGCCCTGGCTGATGTCGGGCATCGCCTCGATGGTGGGCCGTTCGGGCATCGTCAACCTGCTGCCGCCGGCGGCCAACGTGGCCGTCTCGAACGTGGCGGGCGCGCCGTTCCCGATGTATTTCGCGGGCGCGCTGGTCACCTGCTACTACCCGGTGTCGATCGCCAGCCATGGCACGGCGCTCAACGTCACCGTGCAGAGCTACAACGGCCGCATGGACTACGGCCTGATCGCCTGCCGCCGCGCCGTGCCCGACATCACCGAGATCGGCGACTACCTGCTGGCCGAGCACAAGCTGCTGATGTCGCTCACCGAGAAGTACCCGGCCGCCGCCGGTGCGACGGCTGCGCCCAAGCCCGTGGCCGCGCCTGCGCCGGAAGAGAAAGAAGAAGTCAAGGCCGCTGCACCCGTCCGCAAGCCGGCCGCGCGCAAGAAGGCGCCGGTGAAGGCCGTTGCCGCCAAGAAGGCGGCGCAGAAGGCGCCTGCCAAGGCCGCACCGGTCAAGGCGGCAGCGAAGAAAGCCCCTGCCAGGAAGGCTGCAGCGAAGAAGGCCGCACCCCGGCCCGCGGCCCGCAAGGCCGCCGCATCGCCCCGTGCCGCTGCGGCATGATCGACAGGGCCGGCCCGGCCTGGAAAAAAATTGGGGCAGTTGGACTAGTTTTCCGACCGTTCTAGTTTTCCAGGCCTAGGCCCTGCGGAAGATGATTGGCCCATCGCGATTCCCCGCGAGCCACTCAACTTCAAGGAAATCTCACATGTCCACGCAAACCAACATCGCTTCCGCCGCCATCCACGTCGTCGGCCAGTACAACGACGCCGGCAAGACCCTGGTCGGTGCCTACCGCACCGGCGTGCAACGCCTGCTGGGCGGTGCCGCTTCGCGCTACAGCGAATTCCTGGGCAACCGCCAGATCCCGATGGTGAGCGAGCAGATCAAGGCCAACCTGATCGGCGCGCAAGAGAAGGTGCATGGTTTCCTGTCCAACCGCCTGGACATCGACACCAGCCGCATCGTGAACGCGATGGACCGCGTCGCTGCCGGCACCACCAGCGGCATCGAAACCGTCGCCAACCGCGTCGCCCAGATCGAATCGCCCGCTGCCACCACCGTGCTGAACGCCCTGTCGGCCGTGAACCAGCCCTTCGCCACCGTGTCGGTGCAGATCGCTGACCGCATCGTTGCCGGCACCAAGCAGATCGAAGCCCGAGTGAGCGGCACCGAAGAAGCCGCCCCCGTGCGCACCGTGAAGGCCAAGGTCGCTGCGGCCAAGAAGCCGGTTCGCCGCGCTGCCCGCAAGGCGGCCTGATCCCGGGGCGCCGATCGCGCCCTTTTCATTCCTTACGCCCCTGGAGCACCCACCGCATGGCGACCCGTCCCGATGACACTGCAAAGTTGAAGAAGAGGGCGGCGCCTGCCAAGAAGGCTCCGGCGGCGAAGAAGAAGGCCGCGCCCCGCAAGGCGGCGCCGGCTGCGAAAGCACCGTCCGCAGACACTGCGGCGGCCGGCACCAACAAGGCCGAAGCGCTGCTGCGCGCCGGCCTCAAGGCGCTGGACAACGTGCGCAACGACGTCGCCAAGCGCCAGGCCAACGTGATCGAAGGCCTGCTCGGCATCGGGCACGGCAAGGCCGACGCGGCCGGTGCCAAGGCGGCGCTGACGCGCGGCTTCCCCAGCCTGGACACCTTCGGCATCCGCAAGTTCGAGGACGTGTTCGACCAGCGTGTCGCCACCGCCCTGCAACGCCTGGGCATGCCCAGCGCCGACGAGGTGCAGGCCCTGCGCGACGAGGTAGCGCAGTTGCGCGAACGCCTCGCCAGACTCGAGAAACCGTCCAGTTCAAGTGGCTCCGGCGGCAAGCGCTGAGCGGCACGCAACGCACGCAACACGCCGCTTGTGGCCAGCTCCAACACCACGCGCGATCGCATCCTGCAGACCAGCCTTGCGCTGTTCAACGCGGAAGGTCTTCCGGCCGTGTCCACGCACAAGATCGCGGCCGAGCTCGGCATGAGCCCGGGCAACCTGCACTACCACTTCAAGGCCAAGCAGCTGATCGTCGAATGGCTGTTCCGGCGCTTCGAGCAACGGCTCGAGGTGCTCAACGGCTCGTCGGCGTCCATTGCCGCCATCGACGACCTGTGGCTCGCACTGCACCTGCGCTTCGAGGCCATCGACGAATACCGCTTCATCTACCGCGACATGGCCTTCCTGGCCAGCGAGTACCCGGCCCTGGGACAGCGCGCCCAGGCCATGACCGCGCAGAACCTGCTGGCGGCCCAGACGCTGTGCGAAGGGCTGGTGGCCTCGGGCGTGATCGAGACCAGCGCCGAGCAGGCGCGCATCCTGGCGCTGCAGATGGTCTTCACCACCACCTGCTGGCTCTCGTTCGAACGGCTGGTGCCGGGGCGCGACGCCCTGGCGCAAGCCGACCCCGGTTTGGCGGCTTTCTACACACTCACGCTGGTTTCTCCGTATGTTTCCAGCGAATCGAGGGCTTATCTTGATTACCTGAGGGGCAAATACCTCGGATAAATGAAGTCGTCGTCCGACGGGGAATGCAACTTCGCACCCCCATCGTCGTCCTATAGAAGAAAGAAACAGAAAGGAAGCCGCCATCATGACCACCGCCACCCACGAACCCATCGCTCCGCCGTCGCGCCTGCTCTTGCTGGCCGAAGCGCGCGCCCTCTGGGAAACCGGCGCCGGCCTCGCCATGTGGCCGCTGCTGCAACTCGCGCCGCGCGGCGACGGGCACCCCGTGCTCGTGCTGCCGGGCCTGGTGGCCAGCGACGTCTCCACGCTGCTGCTGCGCCGCTACCTGTGCAGCCGCGGCTACGACGCGCACGGCTGGGGCCAGGGCCGCAACCTGGGCCCGCGCGCCGGCGTCGAGGACGGCATGGTCGACCTGCTCAAGACCCTGGCCGACAAGAGCGGCCAGAAGGTCAGCGTGATCGGCTGGAGCCTGGGCGGCGTCTACGCGCGGCTCTTGGCCTCGGCGCAGAAGGACCTCATCCGCAACGTCATCACGCTCGGCAGCCCGTTCTCGGGCAGCCCGCGCGCCACCAACGCCTGGCGCGTGTACGAAGGCGTGAGCGGCCAGAGCTCGCACGACCCGCGCCGCATGAAGTTCGTCGAACCCACGCCGCCCGTGCCCACGACCTCGATCTTCAGCCGCACCGACGGTGTCGTGGCCTGGCGCTGCAGCCTCGAGAAGACCGGCCCGCAGTCCGAGAACATCGAGGTGGTGGCGAGCCACTTGGGGCTCGGCGCGCACCCGGCCGTGCTCTATGCGGTGGCCGACCGGCTGGCGCAGCCCGAGGGCGAGTGGAAGCCGTTCAACCGCGGCATGCTCGGGCCGCTGGTGTACCCGGACCCGGACCGCAACATCTGACCTGAGGCGATCACCTCCAAATAAAAAAGACCGGCGAATGCCGGTCTTTTTCTTTGGGGCTCCAGGCTTGGTTCTTCAGGCCCCGGCCCACACGTCGAGCACATAGCGCTGCTCGGCAATCATCTGGTCCATCCACGCCGCGCTGTCCTGCCCGTGCTCGCGCGCAAGGTCGCTGAGCGTGCGACGCACGTCGGGCTCCATGCGCGAGCCGTCGCCGCACACGTACACCACGGCGCCCGCTTCGAGCAGCTTCCACACGGCCGCGCCCTGTTCACGGATCAGGTCCTGCACGTAGACCTTGCGGTCGCCGGCGCGCGAGAAGGCCGTGTGCAGCTTCATCAGGCCGCGGTGCGACCAGGCCTGCAGCTCTTCGGCGTAGATGAAGTCCTGCTCGGGATGGCGGCAGCCGAAGAACAGCATCGCCTCGCCCAGCGCGTCGCCGCGTTCGACCTGCGCGGCGCGCGCCTGCAGGAAGCCGCGGAACGGCGCCAGGCCGGTGCCCGGGCCGATCATGATGAGCGGCCGGTTCGCGTCCTCCGGCAGGCGGAAGCCCTCGGCCGTGGTCTCGCGGATCACGCCGTGCACCGTGTCGCCGGCCTCGGCGCGCGCCAGGAAGTTGGAGCACACGCCTTCGAAGGTGCCGTTGCCCGACAGTGCGGGCGCGCTCACCACGCCCACTGTCACGCTGCAGCGCCCCGGCGTCATCGTCGGCGACGAGGAGATCGAGTAGTAGCGCGGCGACAGCGGCGACAGCATTTCCAGGAACACCGAGAACGGCACCTGGCAGGCGCGGTGCTCTTCGAGCAGCTCCAGCAGCGACTTGCGCTTGTGCAGCACCTCGGCCTTGTACGCGGCCTGCGAGGCCTCGTCGCTGCCCGACAGCGCCTGCAGCTTCGGCTTGGTGAACGGGCACTCGGTGTGCGCCGCCAGCGTGGCGATCTGCTTGCGCGTGGCCACGTCCTGCAGCTCGACGTAGTCGCCCAGCAGGCGATCGACCGCGATGACCTGGTCCACCGGCAGCGCCGCCTTGCGGCCCGGCACGGCCGACAGGCGCACGTGCGCCGAGCGGTCGAAGCCGAAGCGCGCCATCGCGCGCTCGACCTGCGCCGGGCTGTTGCGCGGCACCACGCTCAGGTGGTCGCCGGGCACGTAGTTCACGCCCTCGGGCAGCATCAGCTCGACGTGGCGCGTGGAGCGTCCGGCCTCGCCGTTGGCGCCGGCGCTTTGCAGTTCGCGGTTCTCGATCACGCGCAACGGCACCGCGCCCAGCGCATCGACCAGTGCGTTCTTCTGCGGCGGCGGCAGCTCTTCGAGCGTGTACAGCGGCTCGGCCTCGGCCGGCGTGTCGGCGCCGTTCTTGATGTCGAAGGTCTTCACCAGCGCGGGCCACAGCGCGTCGCTCCAGTCCTGGAAGGCGCCGTCCATGTCCTCGCGCGCATCGCCTTCGCCGCGCTCGTGCACGCGGTCGGCGCCCAAGGCTTCGAGCCGCTCGTCGATGCGGCGCGGCACCGCCTGGTAGGTGGCGGCCCAGTCGGTGTTGCCGCAGCCGAAGACGCTGAAGCGCACGCCGTTGAGCGAATCGTCGGCCTTGTCGAGCCAGCGGTGGAACTCCGCTGCGTTGTCGGGCGCCACGCCGTTGTACGAGGCGCAGACGATGGCCACCGCGCCGCTGGCCGGCAGCCGCTCGGCGTAGTCGTCGAGCGAGGCCAGCTGGGTCGAGAAGCCGCGCAGCTCGCCGGCCTCGGCCAGCTGGCGCGCCAGGTCTTCGGCGGTGCCGAGGTTGGAGCCCTGCAGCACCAGCAGCGAGGTGCCGTGGCGCGCCGCCTGCGACTTGCGCGCGGCGGGCTTCGTCGGCGTGGCGGGCGCGGCCGTCGCCTCTGCGTTGCCGCGCGGGCGCGAGGCCGGGTCGCGCAGCAGCGCCTTGATCTTGAAGTTCTCGGGCTTGATCGTCAGCGCTTCCTTGATCTTGAGCTTGTAGCCCGTGTGATCGACGAGGTTGAAGCGCTGCAGGATCATGCCCAGCGTGAGCACCGCCTCCTGCAGGGCGAACTGCCGCCCGATGCAGGCGCGCTGGCCGTTGCCGAAGGGCTTGAAGGCGTTCACCGGTCGCTCGCGCTCGGCCTCGCGGCTGAAGTGGTCGGGGTTGAACTGGTCGGCGTCCTCGCCCCAGATGCCCTTGTCACGGTGCAGCGCCAGCGCATGCATGATGACCATGTTGTTCTTCTTGATCGTGTACTGGCCGCCGATCTTCGTGTCTTCCTTCGCGCGCATCGAGATCGCGGGCGCGGTCGGGTACAGGCGCAGCGACTCCTTCAGCACCTGCATCACGTACTGCAGGCGGTTGACCTGCGCGTAGGTGGGCTTTTGCGTGGTGTCGCCGCCGAACACGCTGTCGACCTCGGCCTGCGCCTTGGCCATGGCCTCGGGGTTGTTCAGCAGGAAGTAGATGGCGAACGAGAGCAGGCCGCTGGTGGTCTCGTGGCCTGCGATGAGGAATTCGATGCACTCGTCGCGGATCATCTTGTCGGTGAGCTTCTCGCCGCTCTTCTTGTCCACGCCCGCGATCATGTAGCTCAGCAGGTCGGGCTTGGTGGCGATGTCGGCGCCGCTGGCGCGCCGCTCCTCGATGATGTCTTCCACCATCTTGTGCATGTAGCGGATGTCCTTGCGCTGCTGCGCCAGCTCCTTCTTGAGCATCAGCTCCTCGAGCGGAATGCCGCGCCGGTTCTGCACCGTCTCCAGCGTGCGCACCATCGCATCGACGAAAGGATGGAAGCCCTCGCGGTAGAACGAGTTGAAGCGGTAGCCGAAGCCGCACAGGCCGATGGTGTCCAGCGTGAGCGCGGTCATGTCGCGCACCACGTCCACCTCTTCGTCGAAATTCAGGCGCTCCCACTTGGTGACCAGCTGCCCCGCGATGTCCAGCATCATCGGGTGGTAGGCCTGCATCGCGCGCTGGCTGAAGTTGGCCAGCAGGATGTTGTGCGGCTTCGACCACGTCTCCTCGTGCGTGTCGGAGGTGAACAGGCCGTGCGACGCGGCGCGCAGCCGGCGCAGTGCGCCGCGCGTGCTCTTGTCGAAGCGCGGCTCTTCGCACAGCTCGTCGACCAGCGCGGGCGACGACACCACGATCACCGGCATGCCCGGCATGTCGAGCCAGTAGATGCCGCCGAGGTCCTGCGCGATCTTCCACATGTCGAGCACCGGCGAGTCGGAGCCGATGGACAGCAGATTGCCGACGAAGGGTTTCTTCGCCGGATGGGGGATCGGATGGAGCGAGTTCTTTCCTGCCATGTGTGCCTTCTTGTGCCTACGTAGGGACCCGCTTCGGATGTCCGGGATGCGAAACCGGAGTATCCCGATGGCACGGGGGGTGGGCAGGACGGGGTTTCCCTTAGGAGGCGACGGGGCCGTTCACAGAGTCAGCGTGATCGCCATTCACAGTGCGGCCACGGCCTGGCAGCGTGCCCCAGACCGGTGGCCCGGGCACATCCCCCGAAAGCATTCCATCAGGGCCGGACCATCTTGCAGTCGGTGCCTTGCGCCAGCTCGTTCCCGGTATAGACCGCATCGGTGCGGAAGCCGTAGTTGGTGCCTTCCCAGCCCGTCTTCACCGCCTTGCCGTCCACCGGCGCGATGGTGTTCACCACCTGCGGCAGCAGCAGCTGATGGTCTTCGCCGCGCATGCGCACCGGGCCCACCACCGAGTCGAAGCTCAGGTCTTCGAGGGCGCGCGCGACCTTCACCGTGTCGGCGCTGCCGGCCTTGGCGATGGCGGCGGCCAGCAGGCGCGGCGTCAGGTCGATGCGCGGCGCGAGGAAGTCCTTGCCCGTCTTGGCCTTGTAGGCCTTGGCCAGCGCGTCGACCTTCGGCGTGTCGGCCTGGCCCGGGTGCCATTCGGCCACCCAGGTGAGCTGCCCCGTCTTGGCCTGCGACACGGCGGTGACGGTGCCCGGCACCGAGCCCGCGCTGTGGTTGAAGTAGCGCAGGTTGTAGCCCGCGTCGCCCGCGGCCTTCTGCAGCAGCGTCATGTCCTGGCCCCAGTTGCCGGTGATGACCGAGTCGGCGCCGCTTTGCTTGATGTTGGCGATGTAGGGCGCGAAGTCCTTCACGCGGCCGATGGGGTGCAGCGTCTCGCCGACGAACTGGATGTCGGGGCGCGCCAGGCCCACCAGCTGGCGGCCGTAGCTGGCCCACTGCTTGCCGTGGGCATAGTCCTGGTTGAGCAGGTAGACCTTCTTCACGTCCGGCGTCTTCTTGATGTAGTTGGCCAGCGCCTTCATCTTCATCGCCGTGTTGGCCTCGGTCTGGAAGTGCCAGAAGCTGCAGCCCTTGCCGGTCATCTCGGGGTCGATCGAGGAGTGGTTCAGCACGATCAGCTCCTTGCCCGGGTTGCGCTGGTTCCAGCGCGCCACGGCCAGCACCAGCGCCGTCACCACCGACGAGCCCGAGCCGCCCGTGACGATCGCCCTGGCGCCCTGGTCGATCGCTGCCTGCAGCGCGCTCTGGCTTTCCTGCGCCGAGAGCTTGCTGTCGAACTGCAGCAGCTGCAGCTTCATGCCGCCGAGCACGCCGCCCTTGGCGTTGATGTCCTCGATGGCGTACTGCGTGTGCATGAGCATCAGCTCGCCCACGTTGGCGAACGGCCCCGACAGCGGATCGATGTAGGCGATCTTGTAGGTCGGCTGCGGGGCCTGCGCCTGTACCGCGGTGCCGGCGATGGCAAACAAGGAGGCAAGGGCGATCCGCGCCAGGGGCGCATGCGTGAGCTTCATGGGTGTCTCCGGAGGGTGTGTGAAAGACGGAATCAGTGCGTCGCGCGCAGCCCGATCACGCGGCTGGCCAGCTTCGTGAGCTGCGCCACCACCTCGTCGGGCGAGAGGCGCCCGCCGGGGCGGTACCAGCTGTAGAGAAAGCCTGGCAGGCTGCAGGCCGCGAGCGCGGTGATCTTGGTCTCGTCGAAGTCGAGGTCGCCGTCGCGCCGGGCTTCTTCGAGCAGCGGGCACAGCAGGTCGTAGAAGTGGTGCGCGAGCTTCTTCTGCGCTTCGAGGTATTCGGGGCGGTACACCTGCGGCTCGCGGTAGGCGAAGAAGGCCACCGGGTGGTGCGAGATGGTGGCGCGGATCAGCCGCTCGATGCCTTCCATCACCTTCTCGCTCGCGCGGCGCGGGTCGGCGGCGGCGAAGTCGAGCGCGGTGAAGCAGTCGACCGCGGGGCGCCACGACAGCGTCTCGAAGATCTCCTGCTTGTCGCGGAAGTAGTAGTACACGAAGGGCTTGGTCACGCCCAGCTCGCGCACGATCTGCGCCATGGTCGTGTTGGCGTAGCCCTGCGCGGCAAACAGCTGCGCCGCCGCCTGCAGGATGCGCTCGCGCTGCAGGTCGGTGCCCTGCGTGGCCGCGCGCTGGCGGCCCGTGCCCTGCGGCAGGTGCGGCTGCGCCGCCAGCGCCGTGTGCGTGGCAGAGGGTTTGTTCGGTGTCGCGGAAGTTATACCCATGGGTAGGATTGTTCGTGCACCATGCCGCATTGGCAAGCGCCGGCCATGCGCAGGCGGCTATCGATAACCCTGAGAAAGTGACGCCATGGAGACAACGCCCGCCACCCCGCAACGCTTGAAGGAGCTGCCGCCGCGCGTGCAGCAGCCCTTGCACGCCTACCTGCGCGACCACGCACGCACGCGCGGCGACGCCACCGCCTGCCTCTGGTATGGCCAGGCCCTGAGCTGGGCCGAGCTCGACCGCGCGAGCGACGCCTTCGCCGCGCGCCTGCAGGCCCTGGGCGTGGCCAAGGGCGAACCCGTGGTGCTGTTCCTCAACAACTGCCCGCAGTACCTGGTGGCGCACTTCGGCATCCAGAAGATCGGCGCCATCGTCTGCCCGAGCGGACCGCTCAACAAGGAGCACGAGCTGGCCTACCAGGTCAACGACCTGAAGGCGCGCGTGATCGTCGCGGCCGCGCCGCTCGTGCCGGTGGTGCGCAAGGTGCAGGCCGAGAGCGCACTGGCGCATGTGTTCGTGGTGCACTACGCCGACCTGCTGCCCGCCGAGCCCACGCTCGACCTGCCGGCCGAACTGTCCGCCGAGCGCACGGCCGAACGCACCGTGCCCGAAGGCTGCGAAGACTTCCTTGCCGTGATGCGCAGCGGCGCCACGCCGCAGCCCGTCGCCATCGACATGGACGACATCGCGCTCATGACCTACACCTCGGGCACCACCGGGCTGCCCAAGGGCGCGATGCTCAGCTACGGCAATGCGCTCTTCAAGACGCGCGCCGCGGCCGACTGCAACGGCGTGGGGCCGAGCGACGTGCTGCTGTCGATCGCGCCGCTGTACCACATCGCCGGCATGCTCATGGGCGTCAACGTGCCCGTGCTCAGCGGCGCGGCCTCGGTGCTGATGCACCGCTTCGATCCGCGCGCCGTGCTGCAGGCCATTGCCGCCTGCAAGGTGAGCTGGTGGTACAGCATCGCGCCGATGAACGTGGCCTGCATGCAGGTGCCCGACATCGCTCGCTTCGACCTGTCGAGCCTGAAGATGAACCCGGTGACCAGCTTCGGCATCGCCTTCACCGAGCCGCTGGCCGCGCAGTGGCGCTCGCACGCCAACCACTGCAGCTCGTTCGAGGCCGCCTACGGCCTGAGCGAAACCCACACCTGCGACACCTACACGCCGCACGTGGCGCCGCGCTGGGGCACGCAGGGCGTACCGGTGCCGGGCGTGACCATCCGCATCATCGACACCGAGACGCAGGCCGACATGCCCACGGGCGAGGTCGGCGAGATCGTGCTCACCAGCGCCGGCTCGTTCAAGGGCTACTGGAACAAGCCCGAGGCCACGGCCGCCACCCTGCGCAACGGCTGGGTGCACACGGGCGACATGGGCAAGCTCGACGCCGACGGCTACCTCACCTTCATCGGCCGCTTCAAGGAAATGATCAAGGTCTCGGGCTACAGCGTGTTCCCCGAAGAGGTCGAGACCATCCTCATCAAGCACCCGGCGGTGGCGCAGGCGGCCGTCATCGCGCAGCCCGACCCCGAGAAGGGCGAGGTCGTGAAGGCCTTCATCGTGCGCAAGCCCGGCGCTGCGCTCGAGGCGGACGCGCTCGTGGCCTGGGCGCGCGAGAACATGGCGAGCTACAAGGCGCCGCGCGCCGTGAGCTTCATCGATGCATTGCCCACCACGGGCGCGGGCAAGGTGCTGCGCCGCCTGCTCAAAGACAAGACCTGAAAGGCTTCCTCGCGTGTTTTCCAAAGTTCTGATTGCCAACCGCGGCGAGATCGCCGTGCGCCTGGTGCGCGCGCTGCGCGACCTGGGCATCGCCAGCGTGGCGGTGCATGCGCGCGACGATGCCGCCGCGCTCCATGTCCAGCTGGCCGACGTGGCGGTGGCGCTCGACGCGACCGGCCCTTCGGCCTACCTCGACGTGGCCGCGTTGATCGCGGTGGCGAAGGCGCAAGGCTGCGATGCGGTGCATCCCGGCTACGGCTTCCTCAGCGAGCGCGCCGACTTCGCACAGGCCTGCGCCGACGCGGGCCTGGTCTTCATCGGCCCCACGCCGGAGCAGCTGGGCCTGTTCGGCGACAAGGCCCGTGCCCGCGAACTGGCCGCGCAGTGCGACGTGCCCGTGATGCCCGGCAGCGCGGGCGCGGTGACGCTCGCGCAGGCCCAGGCCTTCTTCGCCGAGCAGCACGCGCAGGGCGCAGGCGTGATGGTCAAGGCCATCGGCGGCGGCGGCGGGCGCGGCATGCGCGCCGTGCTGAACGCCGACGAGCTGCCCGAGGCGCACGCGCGCTGCATGTCCGAAGCGAAGGCGGCGTTCGGCATCGAGGGCGTGTACGTCGAGCGCCTGATGCGCAACGCGCGGCACATCGAGGTGCAGGTGCTCGGCGACGGCAGCGCCGTGGCCAGCCTCGGCGAGCGCGAGTGCACGCTGCAGCGCCGCTTCCAGAAGCTGGTCGAAATCGCTCCGAGCCCCTCGCTGCCCGAGCCGCTGCGCGCGCAGGTCACGCAGGCCGCGCTGCGCATGGCCAAGGCCGTGGGCTATCGCGGCCTCGGCACCTTCGAATTCCTGGTCGATGCCGCGTCGACGACCCTGCCTTTCGTCTTCATCGAGGCGAACCCGCGCCTGCAGGTCGAGCACACAGTGACCGAAGCGGTGACGGGGCTGGACCTCGTGCAGCTGCAGATCGCCGTCGCGTCGGGCGACACGCTGGACGCGCTCGGCGTGGAGGCCGGCTGCACGGCGCCGCAGCGCGGCTTCGCGGTGCAGTGGCGCATCAACGCCGAGACGCTCGATGCGCAGGGCAACGCACGCCCCGCGGGCGGCAAGCTCGCGCGCTTCGACCTGCCCGCCGGCCCCGGCGTGCGCGTCGACACGCACGGCTACGCCGGCCTGGCGCCTTCGCCGCACTACGACACGCTGCTGGCCAAGCTCATCGTGCATTCGCCGTCGCCGCGTTTTGCGGACGCGCTGCGCCGCTCGCTGCGCGCGCTCGACGAATGCCACATCGACGGCATCGCCACCAACCTGCCGCTGCTGTGCGCCATTGCCGCGCGGCCCGAGTTCGCGACGCAGGCGGTGCACACGCGCTTCGTGGAAGCGCACCTGGGCGATCTGCTCGCCGACGCGAAGGCATTTGAAAAGCACACGAAGAAGGTCACCGCGCCCGCCGCCGTGAGCGCACCGGCACCGGACGAAGAAGACGACGACGGCCTCACCGTCAAGGCGCCGATGCCCGCGAAGCTGGTGCAGTTCGAGGTCGCGGTGGGCGACGTGCTGCCCGCCGGCGCGCAGCTGGGCGTGCTCGAGGCCATGAAGATGGAGCACCTGCTGCACGCGCCCGTGGCCGGCCGCGTGCTGGCGCTGCTGGCCGCGCCCGGCGACTACCTCGTCGAAGGCCAGTCGCTGGTGCGGCTGGAGGCCGTCGATGCGCAGGGCGTCGAGGCGCAGGCGCGCGTCGCGCACGACCTCGACGCGATCCGCCCCGACCTGCAGAAGGTCATCGACCGCCATGCGCCCACGCTCGATGCCAACCGCAAGGCGGCCGTCGACAAGCGGCATGCGCAGGGCGGGCGCACCGCGCGCGAGAACATCGCCGACCTGTGCGACATGGCAGGCGACCCGGGCAACTTCATCGAGTACGGCGCGCTCGCCATCGCCGCGCAGACGCGCCGCCGCACGCTCGAAGACCTCATCGCCAACACGCCGGCCGACGGCATGGTGACCGGGCTGGGCAGCGTCAACGCGAAGCAGTTCGGGCCCGAGAAGTCGCGCTGCGCCGTGCTCGCGTACGACTACACCGTGCTGGCAGGCACGCAGGGCATGCGCAACCACCACAAGACCGACCGGCTGCTCGCGGTGGCGCACCAGCTCAAGCTGCCGGTGGTGCTGTTCGCCGAGGGCGGGGGCGGGCGGCCGGGCGACACCGACATGCCGATCGTCGCGGGCCTGAACAACCACACCTTCAGCCAGTTCGCGGCGCTGTCGGGCAAGGTGCCGGTGGTCGGCATCGTGCACGGGCGCTGCTTCGCGGGCAACGCGGCGCTGCTGGGCTGCGCCGACGTGATCATTGCCACCCAGGGCAGCAACATCGGCATGAGCGGCCCCGCGATGATCGAAGGCGGTGGCCTGGGCACCTTCGCGCCCGAGCAGATCGGGCCGAGCAGCGTGCAGTCGCGCAACGGCGTGATCGACATCCTGGTGGAAGACGAAGCTGCGGCAGTCGCTGCGGCCAAGCAGTACCTCTCCTACTTCCAGGGGGCAACCACCGACTGGCAGTGCGCCGATCCGCGCACGCTGCGCCACGTGGTGCCCGAGAACCGGCTGCGCGTGTACGACGTGCGCGCTGCGATGCGCGGCGTGGCCGACACCGGCTCGCTGCTCGAACTGCGCGCGGGCTTCGGCGCGGGCATCGTCACGGCGCTGGCGCGCATCGAGGGCAAGCCGGTCGGTCTCATGGCGAACAACCCGCACCACCTGGGCGGCGCGATCGACGTGGAGGCGGCCGACAAATCCGCTCGCTTCATGCAACTGTGCAATGCCCACGGGTTACCGATCGTGTCGTTGTGCGACACGCCCGGCTTCATGGTCGGGCCCGAGGTCGAGGCGCAGGCGCAGGTGCGCCACGTGTGCCGCATGTTCATGGTGGCCTCGCATCTGCGCGTGCCTTTCTTCGCGGTGGTGCTGCGCAAGGGCTACGGCCTGGGCGCGCAGGCCATGACCGCCGGTGGCTTCGATGCGCCCGTGTTCACCGTGGCCTGGCCCACCGGCGAGTTCGGCGCGATGGGCCTCGAAGGCGCGGTGCGGCTGGGCTTTCGCAAGGAACTCGCGGCCGTGCCCGAGGGCGCCGAGCGCGACGCGCTCTTCAAGCAGCTGGTGGCGCAGCAGTACGCGAACGGCGAGGCGATCCACATGGCGCAGACGCTGGAGATCGATGCCGTGATCGACCCGGCCGACACACGCAGCTGGCTGGTGCGCGGTCTGGCGTCGGCCACGCGGCCGGCCGAGGCGGTCTCGGCCTACGTCGACACTTGGTAACGCAGGCTTAGACCTCGTCACCTGCGCGGGCAAGGCGGCTCCGTACACTGGGCCGCTTTGCACGCATGAACCCTTCCGCCCGCTGGCGCGCGCGTCTGCGCGATGCCGCTGTCTCCCCCGCACACTGGCTGGCCGTCCTCGGCCTGGCGGTGCTGCTCGTGGGCATGCAGGCGGTGTGGGCCGAGAAGGTCGAGCCGCCCGCGCGCCAGCCGGCCGAGGCCCGCTGGGTGGCGAGCTGGGCCGTGGCGCCGCTCGATTTCGCCGAGCTGGACGCGAACCCCGCCACGAACGCCATCGGCGGGCCAGGCAACCACATCTTCCGCGGCCAGACGCTGCGCCAGATGATGCGCCCCACGCTCGACGGCGAGCGCATCCGCGTGCGCGTGTCCAACCGCTTCGGCAAGGCGCCGCTGCGCATCGCCGCCGCCACCGTGGCGCTGGGCACGGGCGGCGATGCCGTCTCGCCGGCCTCGTTGCGCACGCTGCGTTTCGGCGGCCGCGCCAGCGTCACCGTGGCGCCGGGCGCGGAAGCATGGAGCGACGGCGTGGCGCTGAGCGTCGCGGCCGGCCAGGCCGTGGCCGTGAGCCTCTTTCTCGACCGCGCGACCCCCTTCGCCACGATGTACCTGCTGTCCACCGACACGGGCTGGCTGGCCCATGGCAACGCCGTGGCGTCGCCCCGGCTGTCGAAGGCGACGACGCTGCCGATGAGCCACATCGTGACCGGGCTCGACGTGCTCACCACGAAGCCCGTGCGCACCGTGGTGGCGTTCGGCGATTCGATCACCGCGGGCGGCGGCGAGTCGGGCGATGGCGCCTATCCCGACATGCTCGCCACGCGGCTGCGCGACAGCCCGCAGGCCGCGCATGCGGTGTCGGTGATCAACGCCGGCATCGGCGGCAACCGGCTGCTGGTGGACGGCATCGGTCCCGACGGCCTGTCGCGCTTCGCGCGCGACGCGTTGGGCCAGAGCGGCGTGACGCACGTCATCGTGCTGCTGGGCACCAACGACATCGGCCGCGCCATCTTCGCGGGCATTCCCGGCCTGAAGGTGCCGCCGCACGACGTGCCCACGGCCGAGCGCATCACCGAGGGCCTGGGGCAGCTCGTCAAGCAGGCGCGCGCCAAGGGCGTGAAGGTGCTGCTGGGCACCGTGCCGCCCTTCGGCAACACGCTCTACGGCACCGACGCCAACGAGGCCATGCGCGAGGCCGTGAACCGCTGGGTGCGCAGCCGCCAGGACGTGGGCGGCGTGATCGACTTCGATGCCGTGCTGCGCGACCCCGCTGCGCCGCGTCAGCTGAATCCGACATTCGACAGCGGCGATCACCTGCATCCCAACCGCGCCGGCCACGCGGCCATGGCCGCGGCCATCGACCTGCGCGAGCTGCAGGAATAAAGCGCGTCTGCCGCAGGGAAACAGCTCTACACAAGATTTCGCGCGGCGCTTACAGGCGCTTCACACGGTCCCGGCAGCATGAAGGCTCCTCCAACAACATGAGGGCTTTCTCATGAAAACACTCGCAGTCGCTCTTTCCATCGGTGCCGCTTCGCTGCTGTCGGTGGGCGCCCTGACCGTTCCCACGGCCGCGCAGGCGCAGGCGGTGATCACCATCCAGGGGCCGCCGCCCCCGCCGCGCTACGAGCGCATGCCGCCGCCGCGTCGCGGCTACGTGTGGTCGCCGGGTCACTATGAGTGGCGTGGCGGTCGCCATGTGTGGGTGCGCGGCATGTACGTGCGTGCCCGCCCGGGCTATGCCTACCGCGCGCCGGAATGGCGCGAGAACAATGGCCGCTGGGAATACAACCGTGGCCGCTGGGACCGCGACGGCGACGGCGTGCCGAACCGCCAGGACCGGCGTCCGGACAACCCGTACCGCAATTGATCGATAGAGCTAGCGGATGCTCACCAGCTCGAGCACTTCGCTGACCTGGAACGCGCCGCCGCTCGCACCGCCGCGCGTCTGCACTTCGAAGCGGACGACGCGGCCCAGCTCCGGCGAGAACCACACGCTGGCGCGGTAGGTCCCGTACTGGTTGCCACTCCAGGCGCCCGCGTTCGCGAAGCGCTGGGTGTGGCCGCGGTAGTCGATCTTCACCACCTTGAGCTCGCGGCCGTCGAACGGCAGCGTGGCGGCGTCGTCCACCACGCTGGCGCGCAGGTCCATCTTGATCCGCGTGCCGCCCATGGTGGTGTCGTACTCGGAGGCCCAGGCCGCATCGGGCTCCAGGCTCGGCCGGGCCCAACCGCCCGGCGGCATGACGCTGTCGAACTCGCCGGCCACGGCCGTCGTGACGCCGATCACCTCGCCGCCCGGCTTCTCGATCCAACCGCCGTTGTTGAAACTGAGGCGATCGTCGGTGGTGGTGGCCGTGTCCGCGCGGTAGATCACCTTGCGGTGCGTGTTGGTGAGCCGGTCGTGCAGCTGGTACTCCACGAGGCTCGGGCGCTGCAGCGACGGCGGAGCCGGCTGGGCGGCGAGGCGCTCGATGGCGCGTTGGCCGCGCGTCGGCAGCTCTGCGATCCACGCGGCCGGCATGGCGAGGGTTGCCGGGACCGAGCCCGCGACGAGTCCCACCAGGCGACCTTGCGCATCGAACAGGCCGGCACCGGCCAGGCCTGCCTCGGTCGGCGTGGCCAACTGCAGCGACTCGAGTGCGCCCGCGGCGTTGCGGCGCACGCCGCCCAGCATGGAAATGCCGAGCGTCAGTTCGCGCCCGCGTGGCGCGCCGATGACGTACAGCGGCATCCCGACCTGCAGCGCGCCCGCGGGCACGACGCCCAGGGTCGGCGACACGAGGTTCGCGATGCGCAGCTGGCACAGGTCACGTTCGACGTCCGGGTGCTCCAGCGCGGCGCCGTAGCTCACGTTGTCGCGGCGCAGCGCCACGGCGCTGGCCTTGGCCAGCAGCTTGCAGCTGGTGACGGCCGTGCCCGGGCCGGTGGCGACCGCGCTGCCGGTGGCCAGGACCTTGCCCTGGGCGTCGCTGGCCTGCACCACCCAGACGCTGGGCGAGACGCGCGCGAACAGCGCGTCGGGCGCCAGCGGGGCGCCGCCGGCGCGTGCGTCCTGGGCGAAGGTGGCGGGCGCTGCCAGAGCGGCAGCGAGGGCGAAAAGCGGAAGCTGCAGGCGCATCTGGGAGCGGCGGTGAGGAGGGTTGAGGGTTAGCGGAACACGACCGTGCGGTGGCCGTTCAGCAGCACGCGGTGCTCGCTGTGCCACTTCACGGCGCGGGCCAGCACCTGGCTTTCGGTGTCGCGGCCGCGGGCCGTGAGGTCTTCGACCGTGTCGGTGTGGTCGGCGCGGGCCACGTCCTGCTCGATGATCGGGCCTTCGTCCAGGTCGGCCGTCACGTAGTGGGCGGTGGCGCCGATCAGCTTCACGCCGCGGTCGTGCGCCTGGTAGTAGGGCTTGGCGCCCTTGAAGCTGGGCAGGAACGAGTGGTGGATGTTGATCGCGCGGCCGGCCAGGCTCTTGCACAGGTCGTTGCTCAGGATCTGCATGTAGCGCGCGAGCACCACGAGTTCGGCGCCTTCGGCCTCGATGATCTCCAGCTGCTTCGCCTCGGCCTGCGCCTTGGTCGCGGCCGT
Source organism: Variovorax sp. GW821-FHT09A10 (assembly GCF_059418385.1). NCBI lineage: Bacteria > Pseudomonadati > Pseudomonadota > Betaproteobacteria > Burkholderiales > Comamonadaceae > Variovorax > Variovorax sp. GW821-FHT09A10. The sequence goes on along the minus strand of NZ_JBWKPT010000012.1, from coordinate 24,165 downwards.
CACCGGGATGTGGTGGAAGGGCACGTTGTAGCTGGCGGCCAGCTGGTAGAAGTCGCGGTGGTTCGAGATGATGGCGCGCACGTCGATCGACAGCAGGCCGCTCTTCCAGCGGAACAGCAGGTCGTTCAGGCAGTGGCCTTCCTTGCTGACCAGGATCACGGTCTTCATCGGATCGGCGGCGGCGTGCAGCTGCAGGCTCATGCCGAAGCCGGTGGCGAAGGCCTTCAGCTCCTCGCGCAGCACGGCTTCGCTGTGGTCAGCGCAGGCGAAGCGCACGCGCATGAAGAACAGGCCGGTGCCGTGGTCGTTGTATTGGGCGGCCTCTTCGATGTTGGCGCCGCGCTCGAGCAGGAAGCCCGACACGGCGTGCACGATGCCCGTCCGGTCGGGACAGGAGAGGTTCAGGATGTAGGCAGGCGTAGTGGTCGTCATCAGGGGCAGGATTGTGGCAGGGGTGCCAGAATCGCGATTTTCCCTCCATACATAACCGCAGGAGCGAGACATGGCCTTCCAGGACTTCAACATGGACAACCAGTGGTTGCCCTTCACGCCCAACCGCCATTTCAAGAAGGACCCGCGGGTGTTCGTGGCGGCCGACGGCATGACGTTCACCACGCACGACGGCAAGAAGGTGGTCGACGGCATCTCCTCGCTGTGGTGCGTGGGCGCGGGCCACAACCGCAAGCCGATCAACGAGGCGATCAAGAAGCAGCTGGACACGCTGGACTACGCCACCGCCTTCCAGGTCAGCAACGACAAGGCCTTCAAGGCGGCCGAGATGATCGCCGCGCTGGCCCCGGGCGACCTGAACAAGGTGCTGTTCTGCAACTCGGGCTCCGAGGCCGCCGACACCTCGATGAAGGTGGCGCTGGCCTACCACCGCGCGCGCGGCGAAGGCCACCGCAACGTGTTCATCGGCCGCGAGAAGGGCTACCACGGCGTGGGCTTCGGCGGCATGTCGGTGGGCGGCATTCCGGGCAACCGCAAGGTGTTCGGCTCGGCCTTCCTGCCGCGCGTGGACCACATGCGCTTCATTCACGACCCGGTGAACCATGCCTACATCCACAACCAGGAGCCGGTGTGGGCCGAAGACCCGCTGGTCGAGCTCGAGACGCGCATCCTGCCGCTGCACGACCCGAGCAACATCGCCGCGATCATCGTGGAGCCGGTGGCCGGTTCGGCCGGCTGGTACTTGGGGCCGCAGGGCTACCTGAAGCGCCTGCGCGAGATCTGCGACAAGCACGGCATCCTGCTGATCTTCGACGAGGTGATCACCGGCTTCGGGCGCATGGGCACCAACTTCGCGTCCGACTTCTTCGGCGTCGTGCCCGACATGCTGAACTTCGCCAAGTGCGTGACCAACGGCGTGATTCCGCTGGGCGGCGTGATCTGCCGCGACAAGCTCTACGACGCGATGATGAAGACCGACGCGCCCGAGCACGTGGTCGAGTTCTTCCACGGCTACACCTACTCGGGCCACCCGGTGGCCTGCGCGGCGGCGGTGGCCACGCTCGATCTCTACAAGGAAGAAAACCTGTTCGCGCGCGCCGGCGAGATGGGCAAGGTGCTGGGCGATGCCTTCCACAGCACCTTCAAGGGCCTGCCGAACGTGATCGGCATCCGCAGCCTGGGCTTGGCGGCGGCGGTGGAGCTGGCGCCCATTGCCGGCTCACCGGGCAAGCGGGCGTACGAGGTGTTCCTCGACTGCTTCCACAAGGGCGCGCTGGTGCGGGCCGCGGGCGACGTGCTGGTGATTGCGCCGCCCTACATCGTGGAGAAGCAGCACATCGACACGCTGGTCAACACGCTGGCGGATTCGATCAGGAAGCACGCCTGAACGGCGGCCGGTAGCCGGTTCATCGCGCTGCGGTGTGCAGCGCGATGCAGTTGCCTTCCAGGTCTTCGATCTCCGCCACGGAACCGAAGCTTCCCGCCTCGGTTTCCGGGAACAGCACGGTGCCGCCGGCCTCGACGGCCTTGGCCAGCGTGGCCTGAATGTCGGGCACGCTGAAGTACAGGCGTGCGCCGGATTTCCCCGGAACGTAGCTGTCGCCCTGGGCCAGGGCGCCGCTCGCACCGCGACCACCTTCGGCATGCGGAAAGAACGCCATGTCGTTGCCGTGGACGGTCGCGCGCTCGAAGGCGCAGCCGAAGACCGCACCGTAGAAGCGCAGGGCGCGCTCCATGTCCTGGACCGGGATCTCGAAGTAGGAGACCGGGTTCATCTCAGGGCCGCTTGGCGGGCGGTTGCCTGAGTTCGGCGCAGTAGTCCTTCTCGGGCAGCGCCGGCGTGCGCCAGGTGGCGTCGTAGGCGGCGGTGTCGTCCTCAGTCGAACCACCGGCCTGCAGGTGGACGGTCTTCACCGACACATCGGTCGGCAGGTGCTGCGGCACGCCCAGCACCTTGGTGACGTGGCCGGCACCGGCAATCAACACCACCGTCTTGCCGGGTTGGCGGGCCTTCACCAGCGCCTGCGCCATGGCGCGGTCGCGACCGACCTGGATGCGCGTCATCGGGCCGATCTGCGATTCGGGCAGCAGCTTGCAGTGGCCCTCGCGCACGGCCTCCTGCTGCATGGCGTAGGCCTCGCCGTTGAGCTGCACGTCGAGCGAGACGTCGGCCATTGCGTCCTTCATGCGCGCACGCGGCAGGTTGGCGCCGACCACCGGCACGCCGGCGCGCACGGCGGCCATCACGGACGGGCCGTAGCGCGTCCAGGGCCAGGCCTTGTCGTTCCAGCCGAGGGCGGCCTGCACCTGCGCGTCGGTCGCATCGGTGGGCAGGCGGGCGCTGCTGCGGCCTTCTTCGGCCATCTCGAGCGCCAGGGCGGCGAGCTGGCCGCGCTCGGCCAGGGCCTGCACGGTCTCGCGCTCGAGCGTGTGGTGTTCGGGGGCGTCGTGCTGCTCGCCGAGCAGCAGGGCATCGGCCGGCAGCAGGGCCGCCACGCGGCGCGCGACGGGCGCCTCGGCGGACAGCGCGGCGCAGCCGGCGAGCAGGGCGGCGGCGACCAGGGACGCGAGGAACCGGGAAGCACGGGAAGGGCGAGGAGGCATCCCGCCATACTATGCCCGGCGCCCTGCACCGGGCTGTCGTCCTTTTCCGCTGCTTTCTCTGCCCGTGTCCTTTCGTTTTCCCCTTCGCGTGCTGGCCACGCTGCTGCTGGCGCTGGCCGCCGCACTCGCCTGTGTCGCGCTGCACACCCCGCTGCCCTGGATGATCGGCCCGCTGTTCGCGGTGTCGCTGGCCTCGATCGCGGGCCTGCCGACCGCCAGCCACACGCCGCTGCGCAACATGGGGCAGTGGGTCATCGGCACCGCGCTGGGCCTGTATTTCACGCCGCAGGTGGTGACGCTGGTGGCCGGCGTGTGGTGGGCGATCCTGCTGGCCATCGGCTGGGCGCTGCTGCTGGGCTGGGGTTTCGGCCGCTGGCTGCACCGCGTGCATGCGGCGCGCATGCCGCATGTGCCGGCGAAATCCATGAGAGCCACGACTTACTTCGCAGGCGCCATCGGTGGGGCTTCGGAGATGACGCTGCTGGCCGAATCGGCCGGCGCGCGCACCGACCTGGTGGCCGCCGCACACAGCCTGCGGCTGATGGTCGTGACGGTGACGATCCCGTTCGCGATGCAGTGGAGCGGGCTGCACGGCCTGGAGATCCACCCGCCCGGCGTGCGCGAGGTGAACCCGGCCGGGCTGGCCCTGCTGGTGCTGGCCACCGGTGTGGGCGGGCTCGTGATGCGGGCGCTGGGCCGCACCAATCCGTGGTTCATGGGGCCGCTGCTGGTGGCGATGGGCTTCACGGTCGCCGGGCAGTCGCTGTCGGCGGTGCCGACCTGGCTGTCGAACACCGCGCAGCTGGTGATTGCCGTGAGCCTGGGCGTGCGCTTCAGCCGCGAGTTCCTGCACACGGCGCCGCGCTGGCTCGGCTCGGTGGCGCTGGGCACGGTCGGCATGCTGGTGCTGTGCGCCGGCGCGGCCTGGCTGCTGGCCGGGGCGACCGGGCTGCACCCGGCCACGATGATCCTGGGCACCTCGCCCGGCGGCATCGCCGAGATGTCGATCACGGCCAAGGTGCTGCAACTGGGCGTGCCGGTGGTCACGGCCTTCCAGGTGTGCCGGCTGGTGGCGGTGCTGCTGATCGTGGGGCCGATGTACCGCTGGACCGAGCGCTGAGGGCGCAGCACACCGGCAAAGAAAAAGCGCCCCGCAGGGCGCTTGTTTCGTCCGGGAGGCTCAGGCCGCTCAGTGCACCAGCACCGGCGTGTGCGCCAGCTCGGCGTAGCCCTCGAGCGTGTCCTCGACCTCTTCCTGCGTGGGCGTGTTGAGCTGCCAGGCGGCGATCTGCTGCTGGAACAGTTCGGCCCAGGAGCCGTCGAGGTAGACCTCCTTGCCCGATCGCTTGTCGACGATCTCGAAGCCGTGGCGTTCCAGCACGGGGCCGTTGGGCGTCGTGCTGGGCTCGTCGCCGTCGTTCGGCTGCACGTGCACGACGACGAAGGACTCGGAGTCGTAAAGCATGTTCATGGCGGGCCCTGTGAGGATGTCGATGGCGTTCATGGGGGTTAGATAGCAATCAACGCGCCAGTTTCAAGAACAGTTGTCGTCGCGCCGTTGATATGTGAGCCTTTTTGCCTCAATTGGCGGGCGCCTGGGGTAGGGGTTTGCGCAATTGGGCGTCAGCAAAATCACCATTTGCCTCGGTTTGCCGGATGCGCACGGGCAGATAGCCGTACTGCGGCGCCAGCCAGAGCTCCAGTTTCCGGTCGAAATCCTTGCGCGGCGTGCGGGTGAGCTTGCGCGTGGTGAAGTCGCCGGCGGGGAGGCTCAGCTGCTCCTCGTCGCCCACCTCGAAGACCCAGACCTCGGCGTCGCGCACGCCCACGGTCTGGACCGAGATCCGGGTGCCGGCCGGGTAGCGCCCCGGGCTGGCCGCCAGCAGGCCGCCCAGCTGCATCATGACGCTCATGCGGTCCTGCGCGCCGGGCTGCAGGGGCACCGACGGCGCGTTGTTGCTGAAGATGATCTGCCCCTGGTCGCGCGCGAAATGCGAGGCCACCTCGGCCTTGCGGCTTTCCGAATAGCGCTCGGGCTCCAGGCCCGAGGGGCCGATCTTGCCGGTGCTGTGCCAGTTCAGCAGGGTGAAGAACACCGCCTTGAGCGTGAGCCGCCCGTCGTAGCGGGTGCCGTCCTGCAGCCAGACCAGTTCGCCGAACACGCCGCGCTGCGGGGAGGCGCCCTTCTGGCCCGTGGCTTCGAAATCGAGCGTGACCGAGCCCGGAATCCGCAGCGCCTGGGTGCCGGCGATGGTGCCCGAGGCGCCGCTGCCGGCCGTGGTCGTGCCGCCTTGCGTGCCACCGGCCGTGGTGCCGGTGGCGGCGGCCGGGGCGCTGGCCGGCGCTTCGGGGGCGGTTGCTCCTGAATCTGTAGCGGCCTGCGCGGTCTGGTCGGGCGTGTCGGGGGGCGGCGTCTGGGCCGGCGCGTCCGGCACGTGCGCCGGGGCCGGCTTGGGCTTGGGCACCGACGCCTCGCGTGGACGCCGGGGCTTGGCCGGTGGCGGCGGCTTGGCCGCGACCGGCGCGGCGGCCGGTGCCGCGGGGGCTTGCGCCGCGGGCGGCGCGATCACGATCGTGCGCGTGATGAACTTGCTGGCCAGCGGCGAGGGCTCCGGCCCGATGGCCATCGGCGCCAGCCCGAGCAGCAGCAGGTGCGCCAGCGCCACCATCAGTGTCAGCCCCGCGAGCGCGCGCCAGGACGGGCGCCCGGGCAGGCCGAGGGACAGCGGTGGGGGCGCGACATGCGTCGACATGGGTGTGTGGAGTGGGTTGCGGCGCCGAGGTTCACGAAGTCCACTCGGTACACTGCCGCCCGTTCAACCAGTTTAGTGGGCGCGGCGCCGCGCCCTTTTTCTTGCTCACGCCCGCACCATGAAACTCGCCACCCTGAAGGACGGCTCGCGCGACGGCCAGTTGGTCGTCGTCTCGCGCGACCTCACGCTCGCCCACTACGCCACCGGCATCGCGAGCCGGCTGCAGCAGGTGCTGGACGACTGGGGCTTCATGAGCCCGCAGCTGCAGGACCTGTACGACGCCCTCAACCACGGCCGCGCGCGCCACGCCTTTCCCTTCGACCCCGCCCAGTGCATGGCGCCGCTGCCGCGCGCCTACCAGTGGGCCGACGGCTCGGCCTATCTGAACCACGTCGAGCTGGTGCGCCAGGCGCGCAACGCCGAGGTGCCCGAGAGCTTCTACACCGACCCCCTCATGTACCAGGGCGGCAGCGACGACTTCCTGGGCCCGGTCGACGACGTGATCGTGCCCAGCGAGGCCATGGGCATCGACTTCGAGGCCGAGATCGCCGTCGTCACCGGCGACGTGAAGATGGGGTCCACGCCCGACCAAGCCCTCGACGGCATCCGCCTCGTGATGCTGGCCAACGACGTGAGCCTGCGCAACCTCATCCCGGCCGAGCTGGCCAAGGGCTTCGGCTTCTTCCAGAGCAAGCCCGCCACCGCCTTCAGCCCCGTGGCCGTCACGCTCGACGAGCTCGGCGAGGCCTGGCAGGACGGCCGTGTGCACCTGGCGCTGCAAAGCAGCTGGAACGGCCGCAAGGTCGGCCTGTGCGACGCCGGCCCCGAGATGACCTTCCACTTCGGCCAGCTCATCGCCCACATCGCCAAGACCCGCAACGTGCGCGCCGGCAGCATCGTCGGCAGCGGCACCGTGAGCAACAAGGGCGTCGAGAAGAACGGCCGCATGGAATGGCCCAAGGGCTACTCGTGCATCGCCGAGAAGCGCTGCATCGAGACCATCCAGGACGGCGCGCCGGCCACCGACTTCATGAAGTTCGGCGACACCATCCGCATCGAGATGAAGGGCCTGGACGGGCGCTCGCTGTTCGGCGCGATCGACCAGGAGATCGTGTCGACGGCGGGGCGGCCGGTGGAGGCGCCGGTGTCGCTCACCAAGCCGCAGGCCGGAACCGACACCGGCACCGCCCCGGAACCCGCCGAAGGCTGACGCGGGCCCTGTCGGGGTTTCTCCCCGTTCGGCTGGCCGGAAGCCCCCGTTCCGCAAAGCCCAACCCTGCGCGGCGGGCGCTGCCTAGGATGCAGCGATCCGTTCACTGCAAGGAGACAGGTCCATGGGCATGCCGAAGCTGGCGGGGCGCGCGTTGTGCGCATGGGTGGGGATGGGCATGGCGCTGGCCGGGCAGGCCGCCGCCCAAAAGCTCAGCGACGACAAGGTGCGCGTGGGCGTGCTGTCGGACATGTCGGGCCTGTACGCCGACACCGCGGGGCGCGGCTCGGTCGAGGCCGCGCGCATGGCCATCGAGGACTTCGGCGGGAAGGTGCTCGGGCGGCCCATCGAACTGGTCTCGGGCGACCACCAGAACAAGGCCGACATCGGCGCCTCGCTGGCACGCACCTGGTACGACCGCGACGGCGTCGACGCCATCTTCGACATGAACAACTCGGCCGTCGCGCTGTCGGTGGTCAACCTGGCGCGCGAGCGGCAGAAGCTGTCGATCAACACCGGCGGCGCCTCGGTGGCGCTCACCAACGAAGCCTGCGCGCCGACCTCGGTCCACTACACCTACGACACCTACGCGCTGGCCAACGGCGCCGCGCAGGGCGTGAGCCGCCAGGGCGGCAAGACCTGGTTCCTGCTCGGCGTGGACTACGCCTTCGGCAAGGCCATGGCCGCCAACATGACCGAGTTCGTCGGCGAGCTGCAGGGCAAGGTGATCGGCAGCGTGTTCCATCCGCTCAACGCGAGCGACTTCTCGTCGTACGTGCTGCAGGCGCAGGCCTCGGGGGCCGACACCATCGCGCTGGCCAACGCCACCAGCGACACGGTCAATGCCGTCAAGGCGGCGCGGCAGTTCGGCGTGTCGCCGAAGCAGCGCGTGGTGCCGATGCTGATGTTCATCAACGACGTGCATGCGCTGGGCCTGGCGCAGGCGCAGGGCATGACCTTCGCCACCGGCTTCTACTGGGACCGCACGCCCGAGTCGCGGGCCTGGGCGCGGCGCTACTTCGAGCGCATGAAAAAAATGCCCTCGATGATCCAGGCCGGCGCCTACTCGGCGGTCACGCACTACCTGAAGGCGGTGCAGGCCGCGGGCACCGACGACGGCGCCACGGTGGCCGCGAAGATGAAGGCGCTGCCCGTGAACGACTTCTTCGCGCAGGGCGGCACGATCCGCGCCGACGGCCGCATGGTGCACGACATGTACCTGGTGAGCGTGAAGAAGCCCGCCGAGTCGAAGTACCCGTGGGACTACTACACGGTGCTGTCCACGATCCCCGGCGACAAGGCCTTCCAGCCCTTGTCGAAGAGCAAGTGCCCGCTGGTTGCCGCAGCGAAGTCCTGATCGCCTGACCGAACCCAAGGAGACCCCATGAAAGTCCGTGCCGCCGTCCTGCAGCGCCTCGGCGCTCCCGCGCCCTATGCCCAGAGCCGACCGCTCGAGATCGAGGAGGTCGAGCTGGCGCCGCCTGGCCCCGGCGAGGTGCTGGTGCGCATCGCGGCCGCGGGGCTGTGCCACTCGGACCTGTCGATCCTCAACGGCGACCGGCCGCGCCGCACGCCGATCGTGCTGGGCCACGAGGCGGCCGGCGTGGTCGAGGCGCTGGGCGAGGGCGTGACCGACCTGGCGCCGGGCGACCACGTGATCCTGGTGTTCGTGCCGAGCTGCGGCCATTGCGCGCCGTGCGCCGAGGGCCGGCCCGCGCTGTGCGAGCCGGGCGGCGCGGCCAACGTGGCGGGCACGTTGCTGGGCGGCGCGCGGCGGTTGTCGTACCGCGGCGAGCCGATGGACCACTTCGTGGGCGTGTCGGCCTTTGCCGAGTACGCGACGGTGTCGCGCCGCTCGCTGCACAAGATCGACCGCGAGCTGCCGCTGGAAATTGCGGCCATGTTCGGCTGCGCGGTGGTGACGGGCGTCGGGGCCGTGGTCAACACCTCGCAGGTGCGGCCGGGCCAGACCGTGGCCGTGGTGGGGCTCGGCGGCGTGGGGCTGGCCGCGCTCATGGGCGCGCTGGCGGCGGGCGCCGCGCGCGTGATCGCGGTCGACCTGGCGCAGGACAAGCTCGACTTCGCCCTCGCGCTGGGCGCCACCGACAGCGTCAACGCCAGCGACCCCGATGCGGCCAAGCGGCTGCGCGACATGACCGAGGGCGGCGTCGACCATGCGCTCGAGATGGTGGGCTCGGCCAAGGCGCTGGAGTTCGCCTACAAGGTCACGCGCCGGGGCGGCACCACCGTGACCGTGGGCCTGCCCGCCGCCATCCAGACGCTGAACACGCCGGTCTGGCACCTCGTGGCCGAGGAGCGCACGCTCAAGGGCAGCTACCTCGGCAGCTGCGTGCCGCGGCGCGACCTGGGGCGCTTCATCGCGCTGTACCGCCAGGGCAAGTTGCCCGTGGACCGGCTGCTCACCGGGCGCCTGAAGCTCGAGGAGATCAACGAGGGCTTCGACCGCCTGCAGCGCGGCGAGGCCATCCGGCAGATCGTCACGATGCCGTGACGGCCGCAGGCATCGCACCCCGCAGCAACTCCTTCTGCGTCCGAATCCCCAACCGCCGGAACGCCCGGTACTGATGCGTGCGCACCGTGCTCAGCTCCACGCCCAGCACGCGCGCCGTCTCCTTCGCCGTGCGGCCCGCCATCAGGTGGCCGATCACCTCGCGTTCGCGCAGGCTCAGCGTCAACAGCCGCGAGGCGAGGGTGGGCGCGGCCGCCTCGTGCACGGCCGCCGCGCTGCGGCTGTGGGCGCTGGCGGCGTCGGCCAGCAGGGTGGCGTGGGCGGCGATGACGCCGAAGTCGGTCTCGCCGAACTCGGGCTGCGCCAGGCTGCGGTAGAAGCTCACGGCCACGCGCTGGCCGCTCGGGCGCAGCAGCAGCACCGAGCTGCGCTCGCGGATGCCCACGTCGCCGTAGCAGGCGGCGCGGTAGGCGGGGTCGGCCACCTCGTCGCCGTGCTGGTGGCCCATCCACAGCTGCGCGCGCTTCGGCAGCTTGCGCGCGGCCAGCCAGGCCATGTGGGGGTCGAGCCGGTCGAAGCGCTGCGCCACGTAGCGCTCGGCGGTGCGCTCGGCCGTGTGGCCGTAGCTGCTGGCGGCCGAGACGGTCTCGATGCGGCCGGTGGCGTCGACGCCGAACACGGTGCAGAAGGTGACGGGCATCACACGGTGCATGGCCGCCAGGCAACTGGCCGCCAGGTGTGGCGTGCCGATGCCCGCCAGCACGTCGCCGACGACGGCCGCTGACAGCTGGGCGTCGGCGGCAGGGTGGAGGCGCCAGCGTTTCATGGGTGTCGAAGGGAGACTAGGGTAAATACCTCCTACGAAGTTATGACATTGGCGCGGGCGGTGCATCGGGACAATCCCGTTCCATGACCACCACCCGTACCGCCGACGCCGCCACCGGCCCCGTGCCGCCGCCGCCCTCCGCGACCGCGCTGCCGCCTTCGGTCGGCGCCTTCCACTACACGCGCTTCGCGCCCCGGCTGCCGTCGCTCGGCGCCGACGGCATGGAGCCCGGCCGCCACCCCGTCGTGATCGCGGGCGGCGGTCCGGTGGGCATGGTGCTGGCGCTGGGGCTCGCCAACCACGGCGTGCGCTGCGTGGTGCTCGAGGCCGACGACACGGTCTGCGTGGGCAGCCGCGCGGCCTGCATCTCGCGCCGCAGCCTGGAGATCGTCGAGCGCCTGGGCGCGCTGCCGGCCTTCATGGGCAAGGGCCTGCCATGGAGCGTCGGGCGCAGCTTCTACAAGACGGCCGAGGTGTTCCGCTTCGAGATGCCGCAGGCCGCGCAGCAGAAGCTGCCGCCGATGATCAACCTGGAGCAGTACTACATCGAGCAGTACCTGCTGGACGAGATCGAGCGCCGCAACGCCGCGACGCCGGGGCTTATCGACATCCGCTGGGGCACCGAGCTCACCGCGCTCGCGCAGGACAACGACGGCGTGACGCTCGACGTGCGCAACGCCGAGGGCGCCTACCGCCTGCGCGGCCAGTGGCTCGCGGCCTGCGACGGCGGCCAGAGCTTCGTGCGCAAGTCGCTCGGGCTGGCGCTGGAAGGCACGGGCTACGAAGGCCGCTACGTGATCATCGACATCGAGCTGCACAGCGGCCACCCGACCGAGCGCCGCGCCTGGTTCGACCCGCCGTGGAACCCCGGCTCGACCGTGCTGATGCACCGCCAGCCCGACGACATCTGGCGCATCGACTACCAGCTGCGCGCCGGCCAGAGCACCGAAGACGCGCTGCAGCCCGCGGCCGTGGCCGAGTTCGTGCAGCGCCACCTCGACGCCATCGGCGAAGGCCACCTGCCGTGGAAGACGGTGTGGACCTCGGTGTACCGCGCCGGTGCGATGACGCTCGACAGTTACCGCCACGGCCGCGTCGTGTTCGCGGGCAACGCGGCGCATGCGATGCCGATCTTCGGCGTTCGCGGCCTCAACTCGGGCTTCGACGACGCCGACAACCTGGCCTGGAAGCTGGCCTTCGTGGCCCAGGGCCTGTCGGGCCCGGCGCTGCTGGATTCGTACTCGCAGGAGCGCATCGCGGCCTTCCACATCAACGCCGAGGCCGCGATGCGCAGCACCGAGTTCATGTCGCCGCCCTCGCGCGGCTTCGACCTGCTGCGCGAGGCGGCGCTGTCGCTGTCGGAGGCGCATCGCGGCATTGCGCAGCTCATCAACCCGCGCCAGACGCAGGCCGTGCGCTACGAGGGTTCGGCGCTGTCGAGCACGGGCGATGCGCTGCCCGCCGGCCCGCTGCCGGGCGAGGCGATGCCCGAGCAGCCGCTCGCGCAAGGTCACCTGACCGACTGGATCGGCCCTGTGTTCACGCTGCTGGTGCTGCGGCCGGACGTGGCGCCGCTGCCTGCCGTTGACATCGCGCAGGCGCAGCAAGGCGCCTTGCCTTTCGCTGTGCGCACCATCGCTAGCTTTGGTGCCGACGGCGCCGATGCACAGGCGTCCCCCGCCGTTTTCGCAGCGCTCGGCGCGCAAGACGGCGCGGTCTACCTGCTGCGCCCCGACGGCCACGTGGCCGCGCGCTGGCACCGCCTGCCGGCCGGTGCGCTGCCCGCCGCGCTGGCGTGCGCGGCCGTTGCCACTTCACAGGACATTCCCGCATGACGACCTCCGCCCCCTCGCTCCACCCCGACGCCCGCGACCGCCTGTACGCCGAGTGCGCGCGCGCCATCACCGAAGCCGGCGCCGAACGCGAATCGCTGTTCCTCGCGCGGCTCGCGTTGCTGCTGTTCGAGCAGGTCGGCGACGAGGCGCGCTGCCGCGCCGCGCTGGCCGACGCGTTGCGCGCGCTGCCCGTACCATCGCTGTCCGCTTCCGAACAACAACATGGAGATTGATCTCATGGATCGCCGCACCCTTCTCGCCACGCTCGCCTCCGGCGCCGCCGTGGCCGCAGCCCCCTTCGCCCACGCCCAGGACTACCCCGCGCAGCTCATCAAGTGGGTCGTGCCGTACCCCGCGGGCGGCGGTACCGACGTGATCGCACGCGTGCTGGCCGAGGCCATGCGCCAGACGCTGGGCCAGCAGATCGTGGTCGACAACCGCCCCGGCGCGTCGACCAACATCGGCGCCGACCTGGTCGCCAAGAGCAAGCCCGACGGCTACACGGTGCTGTCGGCCGACAACGCCGTGCTGGCCTTCAACGAGCACCTGTTCAGCAAGCTGCCCTTCAGCCCCGAGAAAGACTTCACCTACATCGGCGCCATCGGCAAGTTCCCGCTCGCGCTGGTCGTGCACCCGGACTTCCCGGCCAAGACCTTCAAGGAGTTCCTGGCCTACGTGAAGGCCAACCCCGGCAAGGTCAACTACGCCTCGCCGGGCAACGGTTCGCCGCACCACCTGGCGATGGAAATGTTCAAGGCGCGCACCGGCACCTTCATCACCCACATCCCGTACCGCGGCGCGGCGCCGGCCATGGCCGACGTGATGGGCGGCCAGGTGCCGTGCATGTTCCTGGACCTGGCCTCGGGCCTGCCGATCATGCAGGGCAACAAGGTGCGCGTGCTGGCCATCGGCTCGGGCGCGCGCAGCAAGCGCCTGCCCGACGTGCCGACGCTGGCCGAAGTGGGCGTGCCCAACACCGAGGTGTTCGCGTTCCAGGGCATCCTCGGCCCGGCCGGCCTGCCGGCCGCCGTGGTGAACAAGCTCAACAGCGACCTGAACAAGGCCTTCAGCACGCCGGCCGTGCAAAAGCGCTTCGACGACTTCGGCATGGAAGCGATGCCCGGCACGCCGGCGCAGTTCGCGGCGCTGTCGCGCGCGGAGTCGAAGCGCTGGGGCCCGATCATCAAGCAGGCCGGCATCAAGCTGGACTGATGCTGCCGGGGGGCGTTCACCTCAACGGGTGAATGCCTTTCTGGAGCCGTCCTCGAAGACTTCGTCGTCGCGCTGCAGCTCGCCGTTCTCGTCCCAGCTGCGTTCGCGCGTCACGCGGCCCTTGTCGTCGAAGCTCGACTCGGCCAGCAGCTCGCCCTTTTCATTGAAGCGCTGGTGCGTGCCCACGGGCACCTGCCGGCCGCGCCCCGGCGCGAGGTAGCGGCCCTGCGCGGCGCGCTGGCCGCTGTCGTAGAACTCGGTCACGTCGACCGTGCGCTCGCTGCCGGCGCCGCTGTAGACGGCCTTGCTGCGCGGCTGGCCGTTGAGGTGAAAGCTGTCGTCGCTCACGGGCTCGCCCGACGCGTTCCAGCGCTGGTCGCGCACCAGCGAGCCGCGGTCGGAAAACTCCTGCTCGCGCTGGCGGATCGACGAGCGACCGACCAGCAGCCACACGGTTTCGCGCCGCTTCACGCCTTCTGACGAAAAACTGCGCTCCACGCGCCGGTTGCCGCTGGTCTCGTCGACCACCGACGGCTTGCCGTTGTCGTAGAACTCCTGCGTGCGCACGCGCTTGCCGGCCTGGTACGACAGCCGCGAGCGCAGCGTGCCGCGTGCGTCGAACAGGTCGACATTCGACGGCCCGCCCGTGAAGCCGCACAGCCTGGCATCGTCGGCCACCGGCGCCAGCACGGGCGCCTCGGCGCAGCGCAGCATCGACATCTGGCCGCGCTCGGTGAACTCGACCATGGCGCGCTCGGTGCCGCGGTCGGGGTAGAAGGTGGCGCGCCGCAGCTGGCCGCCGGGGTAGAAGCTGCGCACCAGGCCGCGCTCCTGGCCGTCGTCGTACATGGCGTCGCGCAGCACCTGGCCGCCGGGCGCGAACTCGCGCGCGCGGCCGTGCATGTTGCCCTTGGCGTTGACGGTGTGCTCGCGCGCGAGCTTGCCCTTTTCGTAGAAGCGCACCAGGCCCATGAAGACGCCGTTCTGCACCTGCTGCTCGCGCTGCAGCTCGCCGGTGCCGCGGTCCTTGCAGCGCATCAGGCCGGTCTTGCCGGCGGTGCTGTTGCCGTCGGCCGGGCTCACGCGCTGGCCGTTGAGCTCGCACTCCTGCTGCGCATGGACCGTCGGGGTACCCAGCAGCGCGGCGAATGCGATCGCGGCCGGGCCGAGGAGGGACGCGGCCGCCCGGGGCGCCCGAAAAGCGGGAGCGGGCGGGCGCAGGGTCACTTGTCGTAAAGCGTGTCGAGCGAACGGAAGCCCTTGACCTCGATCGGGTTGCCGAAGGGGTCGCAGTAGAACATCGTCCACTGCTCGCCCGGCTGGCCTTCGAAGCGCACCTGCGGCTTCAGCACGAAGTCGGTGCCGGCGGCCTCGAGGCGCCCGGCCAGTGCCTGCCAGTCGGGCAGCGCGAGCACGATGCCGAAGTGCGGCATGGGCACCATCGCATCGCCGACGCGGCCGGTGCGGGTGGTGGCGAAGGGTTCACCGAGATGCAGCGAGATCTGGTGGCCGAAGAAGTCGAAGTCGACCCAGGTGTCGGTGCTGCGGCCTTCGGCGCAGCCGAGCACGTCGCCGTAGAAGCGGCGAGCGCCGTCCAGGTCGCGCACGTGGAAGGCAAGGTGAAAGATGCTTTGCATGGTTTTGGATTATGGGCAGCGGTGCTGTGAGAATGCCGGACTTTCTTTAATCATGGAGCTCGCCTTGCGGATACTCCGAGCCCTCGTCGCACCGCTGCGCCTGCTGTCGCGCGGCACCGACCGGCCGGCGCCCCAGCGCCTTCTTGCACGTCTGACCCGCCAGGCCTTCGCGGCTGTCGGTGGTTGTTTCATCGCGGTCGCGGCGCATGCCGCTGCCTGCCCGCCCTCGGCCATCGCCAGCCTCGAGAAGCCCGGCATCGGCCTGCGCAACGGCATCGACCGCGGCCTGCTGTGGCGCATCGAGCGCGACGGCCGCACCTCGTGGCTCTACGGCACCCTGCACCTGGGGCGCGGTGAATGGGTGCGCCCCGGCCCCACCGTGCAGAGGGCAATGGCGCAGAGCGACACGCTCGCGCTGGAACTCGACTCGCGCGACGACGCCACGGTGCGCGCCCTGAGCCAGCCGGCCGACCCGGCCGCGGTGGCGCGCGTGCTCAGCGGCGAACGCGCCCGCCGGCTCGAGCGCCAGAACGCCGAGGCCTGTGTGCCGCCGGGCTCGACCGCCCGGCTGCCGCCCATCCTGCAGGTCACGGCGCTGACCGCGCTGGCGGCGCGTGCCGACGGCCTGTACGCGGAGTTCGGCGTCGACGAGACGCTGGCCGTCTCGGCCCGCAACAGCAACAAGCCGATCGTCGCGCTCGAGAACGCCGCCGACCAGCTGCGCTGGCTGACGGGCGGCTCCGAAGCCGAGGAGGCCGAGCAGATCGACGCCATGCTCGACGAGCTGGAGTCGGGCCGGCTGCGCGGCCAGCTCAAGACGCTGGCCGACATCTGGGCGCGCAGCGACGCGGCCCGGCTGGCGCGCTACCCCGAGTGGTGCGAGTGCCTGAACACGCCGGCCGAGCAGCGCCTCATGAAGCGCCTGCTCGAGGACCGCAACCCCGGGCTGGCCGACGGCATCGAGCGCCTGCATGCGGGCGGGCGCAGCGCGTTTGCCGCGGTCGGCGCGCTGCACATGGTCGGCGCGCAGGGGCTGCCCACGCTGATGGCGGCGCGCGGCTTCACCGTGACGCCGGTGCTCACCGAGGCGCAAGCGCAGCAGGCGCTGCCGATGCCGGCGCTCGCGGCGCCCGAGCCGCCAGCCCGCAAGGCGGTGCGCGGTGGCAAGAACGTCAAGGGACAGAAGGCGGCCAAGGGCACGGGCCAGAAGGCCGCCGCGAAGGGCGGGGCCAAGCCGGCGTCCAAGGCCGCTGCCGCGCCCAAAGGCAAGGCCGCACCCCGTGCCGCCCCCAAGGCCACCAACAGCAAAGTGCGCCGATAATCGCGACCGCCATGCACACGTTGCGCCCCCACCCCCGCCTGATCGGCCGCCTCGGCCGGTGGGTGCTGCTGTGGTTCGTGCTGTCGCTGGGCGTGGCGGTGGCGTCGCCGGTGGTGCATCCGCAGGCGATGGAACTGGTGTGTTCCGGCGCCGGCACCATCAAGGTGGTGGTGCACACCGAAGATGGCGTGCAGGACATGGGCGCCACGCACATGGACTGCCCGCTGTGCGTGCTGACCGGCGCGCCGCCCCCGCCGCCCGTGGCCGCCGCGTTCGATGCGCCCCTGCCGCTGGGGCGCGTGCTTCAACCGATTCCTGCCGCGCGCCATGCCGCGGCCACCGCCGCGCCGCTGCCGGCGCGCGGGCCCCCGAACTTCGCCTGAGCGATCCATACCATCGCTGTCTGTCTGCGCACCCCGGGTGTCAACAGTCGGTCCTCCTGGCTTGAAGTTCGTGGAGTCGGTTCCCCTTGAAAAAGCATTCCCGCGCCCTGGCGATCGCCATGGCATTTCCCTTCAGCGCGCCGGTGTGGGCGCAGCAGCAGCCACCGCCGCCTGAGGCCGCGGCCGCCCCGGGCCGCGCGCTGGGCACCGTCACCATCAGCGGCGGCCGGCCGACCTCGCTGCCGACGCAGATTCCCACCACCATCGAAGGCGTGACCGCCGAGCAGATCGCCGAGACGGTCAACGCGACCGACGCCGAAGACGCGCTCAAGTACCTGCCGAGCCTGCTGGTGCGCAAGCGCTACATCGGCGACTTCAACCACGCGGTGCTGGCCACGCGCGCTTCGGGCACGGGCAACAGCGCGCGTGCGATGGTCTACGCCGACGGCATCATGCTGTCGAACCCGCTGGGCAACGGCGCCACCTTCGCGCCGCGCTGGGGCATGGTGTCGCCCGACGAGATCGAGCGCGTCGACGTGCTCTACGGCCCGTTCTCGGCCGCCTACCCGGGCAACTCGGTGGGCGCCGTGGTCGACTACGTGACGCGCATGCCCACGCAGCTCGAGGCGCACGTCAAGCTCAGCGGCTTCACCTCGAACTTCGACCTGTACAACAGCCATTCGTCGCCGGGCGGCCAGCAACTCGACCTGTCGCTGGGCAGCCGCAGCGGCGACTGGTCGTGGTGGCTCGGCGCCTCGCGCACCCACAGCAAGGGGCAGTCGCTGTCGTTCGCCAACCGGCTCGTGAGCGCCGGCACGGTGGGCAGCGCGGGCACGCCCGTCACCGGCGCGGTGCTCGGGCTGAACCCGTCGAACCAGCCGTGGTGGCTGCTGGGCGGCACCACCGCCTACGACACCACCCAGGAGCAGGCCAAGCTCAAGCTGGCCTACGACTTCTCGCCCACCGTGCGCGCCACCTACACGCTGGGCGCCTGGCACAACACCACGCACGGCAGCACCGACACCTACCTGCGCGATGCGCTCGGCCAGCCGGTGTACGGCGGGCGCGTGAACCTCGGCGGACGCACCTACACCCTCGACACGCCGGCCGCCGCCTTCGCGCCGACCGAGACGGCGCTCACGCACTACATGCACGGCCTCTCGGTGAAGAGCCACACGGGCGGCGTGTTCGACTGGGAGGTGGCGGCGAGCCTGTTCGACTACGCGAAAGACACCTCGCGCACGCCGACCACGGCGCTGCCCGGCGCCTTCTACGGCGGCCCCGGCCGCACCACCGACATGGGCGGCACCGGCTGGCACACCTTCAAGGCCGCGGGCAACTGGCGGCCCACCGGCTCGGCCGAAGGCGTGGGCGCGCACGTGGTCGACTTCGGCGTCCAGCAGGACACCGCGCGGCTGCGCAGCGCCATCGGCAACACGCGCGACTGGATCGGCGGGCCGGCCGTGTCGCCGTTCTCCGCCTTCAACGGCAACACGCGGCTGCGTTCGCTCTACGTGCAGGACACTTGGCGCTTCGCCAAAGACTGGAAGACCACGCTGGGCCTGCGCCACGAGCGCTGGGAGGCGTACGGCGGCCAGCTCGGCAACGCGGCGCGGCTGCTCGACTTCGCGCCGCGCAAGAACAGCTTCGTCTCGCCCAAGGCCGCGCTCGCCTGGCAGGCCACGCCCGACTGGCACTTCAAGGCCTCGGTCGGTCGCGCCGTGCGCATGCCCACCGTGAGCGAGCTCTACCAGGGCTCGATCGAGGGCAACCGCATCGTCAACACCAACCCCGAGCTGCGCCCCGAGCGCTCGTGGACCGCCGAGCTGAGCGCCGAGCGCGACCTCAAGCGTTGGGGCGTCGACGGCGTGCTGCGCACCACGCTGTTCTTCGAGCACACGAAAGACGCGCTGTACACCCAGGCGCTCACCAACCTCGTGAGCACCGTGCAGAACGTCGACGCCATCCGCACGCGCGGGCTGGAGGTGGCGGTCAACACGGTCGACGCGGGCATCCAGGGGCTGGACCTGGGCGGCAGCCTCACGCTGACCGATTCGAAGATCACCGCCAACCGCGGCTTCCCGGCCAGCGTGGGGCGCGACCAGCCGCGCGTGCCCAAGGTGCGCGCCTCGCTGCTCGCCACCTACCGGCCCGATGCGAAGTGGAGCTACACCGTCGGCGCGCGCTACAGCGGCCGGCAGTACGGCACGCTCGACAACAGCGACCCGAACGGCATGGCCTACATGGGCTTCTCGAAGTTCTTCGTGGTCGATGCGCGCATCCGCTACCGCATCGACCGCCAGTGGAGCGCCGCCGTCGGCATCGACAACCTGAACAACCGCACCTACTGGGCCTTCCACCCTTACCCGCAACGCACCTTCGTGGCCGAACTCAAGTTCGACCTTTGACCCTCACTTTTTCCTCTCCAAGGACACACGCCATGACGAAGCCTTCGACCCCTACGTTCCACACCCTCGCCGCCTGCGCCCTGCTGGCCGGTGCCGGCGCCGCCGGTGCCCACGTGAGCCTGCCCCCGGGCGGCGCCACCGTCGGCAGCGAGTACAACGCCGCCTTCCGCGTCGGCCACGCCTGCGAAGGCGCCAAGGCCACGACCGGCCTCGCGGTGCGCCTGCCCAAGGGCTTCGTGCTCACCGACGCGCAGGCACGCAAGGGCTGGAAGCTCGACGCGCCCAAGGCCGGCAGCGCCGAAGGCGAAGTGCGCTGGACGGCAGAGACGCCGCAGAACGCGCTGCCCGGCAGCGAGCGCGGCGAGTTCGTGCTGCGCGGCAAGGTGCCCGCCACGCCGGGCCCGCTGTGGTTCAAGGTGCGCCAGGACTGCGACGTCGGCAGCGTCGACTGGGCCGAAGTGCCCGCGTCGGGCGCCGCCACGGCCGGCCTGAAGACGCCGGCGCCCAAGCTCGACGTGGTCGCGCAGGGCGTGGCCACGGTCGACGTGCGCGACGCCTGGGTGCGCCAGTCGGTGCCGGGCCAGAGCGGCACGGGCGCCTTCATGAAGCTCACCGCGCCCACGGGCACGAAGCTGGTCGGCATCTCGACACCCGCCGCCGGCGTGGCCGAGGTGCACGAGATGAAGATGGAAGGCGACACCATGCGCATGCGCGAACTCGCGGGCGGCCTCGAGCTGCCGGCCGGCAAGACCGTCGAGCTCAAGCCCGGCGGCTACCACGTGATGCTGATGGACCTGAAGGGCGCGATGACCAAGGGCGCGACCGTGCCCATGACCCTGAAGTTCGAGGACGCCAAGGGCGCGAAGACGACGCTGGAGCTGAAGCTGCCGGTCGGTGCGCCCGAAGGCGCCGCCGCTGCTGCACCCGCCGCGGGCGGCGCGCACCAGCACAAGCACTGAACTGGTCGAGCCGGACCGTCAGAGCAACTGGTCCGGCGCCAGCGGCCCGAACAGCCGCAGCAGGAAGCGCAGCGTGGCGCTCGCGTCGGGCTCGGTGTCCGTGTCCTGCAGGCCGCTGCCCTCGGGCGCCTGCCACACCAGCGCGCCCTTCACCAGCTCGACATGCCACGAGCGTTCGCGCATGCCGCGCTCGATCTGCTCGGCCGCCATGCGCGAGAGTTCGCCGCTGCGGATCAGCAGCGCGATCTCGGTGTTCTGCAGCTGCGAGCGCAGGTCCAGGTTCATCGAGCCGACCACCAGCAGCCGGCCGTCCATCACCAGCACCTTGGAGTGCAGCATCGCGCGCGATTCGCCGCCCACGCCGCTGCCGCCCGAGGAGCCGAACACATTGCCGAAGCTGGTCTGTTCGCTGCGCAGCTCGTACAGCTCGACGCCTGCGGCGAGCAGCGCCTTGCGGTGGCGCGCGTAGCCCACGTGGGCGATGGGGGCGTCGTTCGAGGCCAGTGAGTTCGTCAGCACCCGGATGCGCACGCCCCGCGCGCGCGCCGCGGCAAAGGCCTGCTGCATGTCGGGGCCGGGCACGAAGTAGGGCGAGATGATCAGCAGGTCGGTGCGCGCCTGGCCGATCAGCTGCAGCAGGCCCTCGACCACCGTGTCCGCGCTGGACGCCAGGTCGGCCAGGGCCGCGGCGTTGCGCGAGGGCATGTCGGGCCGGCTCACCACGAGGTCGGGGTTGCGCATCGCGCCGGGGCCGCTGTCGGCCGGGATCTTGCCGGGCGCATCGGCCAGCATCAGGGCCGGCGCCCAGACGAAGGCGGCGCTGCGCAGGTCGAGCGGTTTCTCGTCCCAGGCGCGGGCGCGCTGCTCGGCCGTGGGCGCCGCGCCGGGGCGGGGCTTGTCGTCGGCCGGCTCCGAACGGTTGCGGGCCTCGGCCGCTTCGTCGTCGAGTTCCTTGTCGACCCGGCGGGCGCGCTCACGGATGTGCTGGAACTCTTCGCGCGAGACCAGCGACTGCACGGGGTAGGCGCGCTCGTTGTTCCAGTAGCTGTCGAAGCTGCGCGAGAGGTCCTGCACGATCGGGCCGGCCGCCAGCACGTCGACGTCGACGAAGTTGCCGGTGATGGCATTGCCGAAGTAGGCGTCGCCCAGGTTGCGCCCGCCCGTCACGCCCATCACGTTGTCGGCCAGGAACAGCTTGTTGTGCATGCGCTGCTGGATGCGCGAGACCTCGCCGATGGCGTTGAGCATGCGGTTGAAGCCCGTGCCGCGCGAGCCCGCGAGCGGGTTGAACAGGCGCATCTCGATGTTCGGGATGAAGGCCAGGCCGAGCACCAGCGCGTCGCGGCCGATGGTGTGGAAGTCGTCCAGCAGGATGCGCACCCGCACGCCGCGCTCGGCCGCCGCCTGCAGCCCGCGCACCAGCCGGCCGGTGCTGGCGTCGGCGTGGATGGCGTAGTACTGCAGGTCCAGCGTTTTCTGTGCGTTCTCGATCAGCGCCAGCCGGCTGCCGTAGGCGGCCTGCGGGCCGCCGAGCAAGACGAAGCCCGAGTCGAAGCGCGCCTTGTCGGCCTGCCGCCGCTCTTGCAGCAGCGTGGCCAGCGCCGTGCCGTCGGGCGAGGCGAGCGCGGTCGAGACGGGGCGGTCCACCTCCTTCGGCAGCTGCGCGCAGGCGCCGAGCACCAGGATCGCCAGCAGCGCGACGCTGCGGCGGACCAACGCGTGGAAGGAAGAAGAGGGCATGCGGCGGGGTCTTTCCGGGGGCTGGGGAAGGTGGTGCCGCATGTATAGCCGAGTTGGCGCCCGCCGTGGGTGGGACGGGCGGCCAATCGGCGCAGGAAGGCGACGCTCAGCGCCCGGCGCCGAGTTCTTCCTGGCGCTCCAGCGCGGCGAGCAGCTCGTCGTCGATCTTGGCGTGGCGCTCGCTCAGCTCGACCGCACGGGAGGCGTCGCTCGCGTAGATGGCGCCGCCGTCGAGCTCGAGCATTTCGCTGATGCGCTTCTGCTCGGTTTCGAGGGCTTCGATTTGCGCGGGCAGGGCTTCGAGTTCGCGCTGCTCCTTGTAAGAGAGCTTCTTGCGGGGCCCGCCGGTAGGGGCTGCGGCGGGTGCAGCCGCGGGCGCCGGGGCCGGGGCGGCGGCTGGAGGCGGCGGTGGTGCCGAGGCGAGGCGCTGCTCGGCGATCTCGCGTGCGCGCTTGGACTGGATCAGCCAGTCTTCCACGCTGCCCTCGTACTCGCGCCAGCGGCCGTCGCCTTCGAAGGCGATCGTGCTGGTCACCACGTTGTCCAGGAAGGTGCGGTCGTGGCTCACGAGGAACACGGTGCCGTCGTAGTCCTGCAGCAGGCCTTCGAGCAGCTCGAGCGTGTCGATGTCCAGGTCGTTGGTCGGCTCGTCGAGCACCAGCACGTTGGCCGGGCGCGCGAACAGGCGCGCCAGCAGCAGGCGGTTGCGTTCGCCGCCGCTGAGCGAGCGCACGGGCGAGTTGGCGCGCGCGGGCGAGAACAGGAAGTCCGACAGGTAGCTCTTGACGTGCTTCTTCTGGCTGCCGATTTCGATCCACTCGCTGCCGGGGCTGATGAAGTCTTCCAGCGTGGCGTCGAGGTCGAGCTTGTCGCGCATCTGGTCGAAGTACGCCACCTGCTGGTTGGTGCCGCGGCGGATCTTGCCGCTGTCGGGCTCGAGTTCGCCGAGGATCAGCTTGAGCAGCGTCGTCTTGCCGGCGCCGTTCGGGCCCAGCAGGCCGATCTTGTCGCCGCGCAGGATGGTGCCGCTGAAACCGCGGATCACGGTCTTCTCGCCGAAGGACTTGGTGGCGTCGGTGAGCTCGGCCACGATCTTGCCGCTGGACTGGCCCGAGGCCACGTCCATGTTGACGCTGCCCTGCACCTCGCGGCGCGCGGCGCGGCTTGCGCGCAGTTCCTGCAGTCGCGTGATGCGGCTCTGGCTGCGCGTGCGGCGCGCTTCGACGCCCTTGCGGATCCAGATCTCTTCCTGGGCCAGCAGCTTGTCGGCCTTGGCGCTGATGATCGCTTCCTGGGCGAGCTGTTCTTCCTTCTGCAGGAGGTACTGCTCGAAGTTGCCCGGATAGGAGCCCAGCTTGCCCCGGTCGAGTTCCACGATGCGGGTGGCGACGCGGTTCAGGAAGCTGCGGTCGTGGGTGATGGTGACGACGCTGCCCTTGAAGTCGATCAGCAGCTGTTCCAGCCACTCGATGGAGTCGAGGTCCAGGTGGTTGGTGGGTTCATCTAGTAGAAGGACGTCCGGCGCGGCCACCAGGGCCTGGGCCAGCGCGACCCGCTTGCGCGTGCCGCCGGAGAGGGAGCCGACGCGCGCGGTGGGGTCGAGGTGGAGGCGGTGCAGCGTCTCTTCGACGCGCTGCTCCCAGTTCCAGGCGTCGTAGGCTTCGATCTTGGACTGCAGGGCGTCCAGGTCGAGGCCGTCCGCACCGGAGAGGTACAGGTCACGGATGGCGATGACTTCGCCCAGGCCCTGGCTGGCGGCGGTGAAGACGTCCGCATCCATGTCGAGTGCGGGTTCCTGCGCCACGTAGGCCACGCGCAGGTTCTGCTGCAGTTGCAGCGTGCCGTCGTCTGGCTTTTCCAGCCCGCCCAGTATCTTGAGCATCGACGACTTGCCGGCGCCATTGCGGCCGATCAGGCCGATGCGTTCCGATTCGAGGAGAGAGAAGTCCGCATGATCCAGTAGCGGGACGTGACCGAACGCGAGCTGCGCGTCGAGGAGTGTGATGAGTGCCATGTGGCACGGATTATCGGAGGGGCGGGTGAAGGCGCCTGGCGGCTGGGGAAGAAGGCTTCTTTGTGACGCCCTATATAGAAGGGGCCGGAGTCTCCTGGGAGAGACGCTGGCAGCCAGGGAAGAGACTCGAAGTGGGCGGCAAAGGTCTTCTTCAAGTTTCTTCCGACTTGGCTTGCGCGAGCCGAAATCTGTCATATACTCGTGGGCTTCGCTGCTGAATACCTCTGGTGTTTGAAGCGACTGGTGCTCTCAGGGGTGCTGGTTGTGAGTGGTGAAGAAAGTCTTCGAAAGTTGACGCGGTTTGAAAAAACAGTGCATAATCGAAGGCTTCGCTGAAACGGCT
>NZ_JBWKPT010000011.1:0-169119 GCF_059418385.1 Variovorax sp. GW821-FHT09A10 | reverse complement strand
GGGTAGGGTTTTACGTGGGTCAGTCTTAGACGGAAATTACTGCGTTAGCTGGGTCAATTTTCGGCGGCAATCAACAAACAGACGTTCAAATGACTCTTACCGTTAACGAAATTCTTGAACGCTTCCCGACCTTCGATGGCAGGCTGACAGAAGTCGTAGGGCTACTGGCATGGAGATTCGAGAATCAATCTCTTGAGCACGCGGTGTGGGCCGAGCGGGGTGAACGCTCAACGCTATGGCTTGAGGTGGACAAGGAGACGCCCCTGCTGGACGCTGAACTGCTGACTCGCTGGGACGGAAAGAGGGTCATCGTCACTGGTGTTCTACGTGGGCCTGACCCAAAATTTGGCGGGTGTGGACACTTCTCACTGTGGCCGGCAGAACTACTGGTGCGGTCGATTCGGCGGGAGTAGCTTGACGCCAAGAAGTCAGCATCGCGCACAGAAGATGCCGTTGCCTTTGAATGACCGCTATCGGGATGAGCCTATGTCTGCAACGGGCCCATAGCCGAAATTGTCCCGTCCCGAAAGCCGACATCGCCGACGAGTTTCGTTAATGCTCTTCAAACAGAACTCTGCTTGTTCGCAACATGTGAGCGCTCCTGTCGGGCTTGTCGTGCCCGTACGTTTGAGATGAAAACGGCGCCGGGAGAATCTAGCTTCGGATTCAGGCCCTTGGCAAGAACAGACTCAGTCGAACAGTGCAGGAAAGTCTTCAAGTCGCCGTACAGCCGTCACGCCCGGCGAGACAGCGAGACCGTGTGGATTGAACCAGACACTTTGCACGCCGTATCGGGACGGTGCCAGCACGTCCGATACCAGCGTATCACCCAGCATTGCGATCTCATCAACTGCGACGCCCATCATGGTCGCAACGACACGCCAGAACTCAGGTGTGTCCTTCTTGACACCCAATTCGGTGAACGTGAAGACATCCGAGAAGTAGTGAAGCATTCCGCCGCGCTCCAAGGCCTGCTCGACCATCGGCTTTCGCGCCATCGTTGCGTTTGTGGCAATACACAGCGGGAAGCGCCCATGCAACCGATCAAGCATCTGCAAGGCGCCCTGAACCACATGAACCTCGGGCCATCGTGCCATCGGCAGATCCCGTGGGCCGTCATCGAGCATGAGCGTGTCGCCCCAGTCAAAGCAGATGATGCGGACCAATGCTGCGTTCATGCGTGGTGTGCCAGCTCCTATCTCATTTTTATTTCAATTGATTTGCCATTTCCTCCTTCAAGGTTGTGCTGAACAAAGTTCCTATTGCATCTGGAAAGAGGACCGGACTCTTGTCGCCATCTTTGGCGAGTGCTCCAACGATCGCCATGCCTAAACCTGCACCGACTCCCGCTTGGACTGGCGACATATTTGTTGGAGTGCTCTGGGTTGCTAGATTGATAAGTGCTGAATCATCCGGCATCGCCTTTTCACCGGGAGGTGAAGGAGGTACTCTAACTTTACTTACGCTTCTTAATGCCTCATCGAAGGTCAGGCCACGATCCAAGGACTGGGGTGGTTGCAGATAGTAGTAGAGGCGCGGCTGTTCCTCCGTGTTGCTCGGAATCCAGAGTCCTCCAATATATACGCGAAACCTACCATCTGCCTCGGCCAATACTGAAGGCACTTTGCCTCCATAAAAAGAGCCGACAGAATTTCTCTTCTCCAGGTAGTAGCTACCAGCAAGCAGAGCCGTATCTCTTTGGATCCCAAATCCAGGGGAGTATTTATAGGGTATGGGTGTTCTTATGATGAACGCGACTTTTTCATCATCGATGTTTTCGAGATCATTAAGTATGTGCCCTGCACAACCCGAAAGAAGTGCGATAGACGTCAAAGCTAGCATGCGGAGCGTGGTGATTTTATTTTTCATTTCACACTTACTCTTGAAAACGAGGTTCTGCAGTTCGGGTGAACTTTTAGTTGTCGTGGGATTGAACGTTCACCTAGGGATGTGGGCGCAAAGGATCCATGAGTCGGTCGACCTCACCGAAAAGCGTTCACGACGCCGCAGCCTCGGTTACAGGGATGCCGCCCTCTTATATATCTATGTATTTCCTACCCATTAAATTAAAAGCCTTTAACGCCTCTTTGTGCCATTCCGGCGAATTAACTAGTTCAGAAACGCTTTCCATCATCCGCAGTTCATTTGGACTTGGGTCGCCAAATTGAAGGCCAAAAAATGGATCTCCTATAAATTTTTTGCTCGAAAAATCCGAATCAGATTTCAATTTGAAAAAGGCATCGGATATCGAGTCAATCAAGCAATCCGTGGATATTTTTGTTAGATCTGCTGTCTTGGCATTGGGGTCGATAACCACGTCTTCAAAAACACCTTCGTACAAGGTGTTGTAAAAATCATCAACCAAATTGTTGGAATCTTTGAACAACTCGAACCCATAGTTGACGAACGGCCATTCTGTTGCGCTCAGCTTGCTAATAATTTTTTTCGCATCCGAGGTTGCCAAATTTTCGTTCTTCTTGTTTAGCGCCTCGAGGGTTGAAAAAGCCACGCCAAAGCTCGTACAGCCCGATGCACAATAAAGAGAGAATGAATAAATTGATGCATCGCAAATGCTGGCGGGAAGGCTGGCGATGACTTCTTTGCAGGAGCGGATCAAGCTTGTAGCGAGGCTCCTCTTGAATTCACATATGTACATGGGCGCGACTCCGTTGGATGTTTCGATCTACGTGCGAACGAACGCCTCATCGCGCTCTACCAGCCTGACCAGATCGAAAATTTCTGTTCGTTCCTCGATGACCGGCTTTGGCCGTCTGCCGTCGCGCTCACGTGCCCAGCCGAACTAGGTCGCCGAAAGAATTTGAGGCATCAAGGTCCGTCGCCGTCAATGAAACGGTGACCGCGCTACCTCGCTGCCGTGCACGGACCAAGTACGAGCCCGGCTCGGCATCGAAGAACACGTTTCCATATTCCGCTTCCGGCTCCAGACCAGCGGAGCTCATCATTTCGCCGGCGCCAAAAAAGAACCGCCCGCTGGTGTTCCGCACGACCAACTCCACGTCTGCGTCCGCTAGTTCTTCGTATGGCGCGACCTCGAGCTCATAGCACCCGTCGGCGCTGACGTTCATGAACGCAGCGTTCGCCCGGTTGACCTCAAGGAGTTCTTCCTGAGGCAATGACCACCAATCGGCATCTTCGTTGAGCCGGTGCCGCATGCACTCCGGGTCGAAAAGGACGATGGTGGCGGTGTTGGTTGTTACGGTTGTGAGCATCGCTCAATGTCTGGTGTTGGCCGAATGAAGACTTCATGCTTCTCGCGTCACGCCAGCAGTCGTAAATCCCCAGCGGAGCAAACCGCCCGGATGCTCGCACGCAAAGCTGACTTTGATCTTGTCATGGACAGGTTTTGCGTCGAATCCGCTAGCGCGGCACTGATCTCGAGGAAGAAGTTCAAGGCGATCTGACCATCGCTGGGCATGGTCTTCCCAAAGCACAGCCCACGGATGACTCACCGCCTCAAAAGACAACGCGGGAATCCTCTGGCTTGCTTCGGCTTCGACTGGAATTATGGAGAGCTGTCCATCCCGCCAATGAAGGCTGAGATCACATCCGTTGAAGTTCAAATTCAGCAATTCTTCAAGCGTCATCTACTCTCCTTCATCCAAGGACCGCTCTTGGCCGCCCCCTGTCATTCAGGCACAGCCGGAGGCAATGGGGCCTCCTTGTAGAGCCGAAGGAATTTGAACATCTTTGGCCATTCATCCCGAGGCTTGAAGACAATCGCCACCTCCCGATTCTCAAGTGCAGATTCAGTCAAGACCAGATGATCTGCGACCTGTTTGGCATTTTCAAACTCTTTGGCATTCGCCTTACAGACAGCCTTGAAAAAAGGGCCTGAAAGCCATTTCTGTATTTCCGGCTCGTTCTGAAACTTGAGATAGCCTGCCAAGGATGCATGAGCCACGGCGACCATAGCGAAGCCTAGCGGGATGTCGTCTCGGACAAGGATGTACATCTTCATCTGTCTATTCACGCTGCAAGCGTAGCGCTCCTCAGGCTGGGGTTAGAACTCCGTTGCAATCAGCCGCGACACTTCATGACCGGTTCTGGCCGACTGAAGCCGCAAAGGTGCTCAGAGCGTTGGACCAGACGCGGCGAGAAACGACACCAGAAAGCAGTGGCTCAGCTACGGTTGATCTCAACGGCAATGGCATTCGCGAGGGCCATCCTTAGAGCCTGTCATTGTCCTTGGATACACAAGAGCCATCACACCCTCCTTGCCTTGAGTAGCACAAGAATCATGGCATCGCTGCGCAGGTGAGCCGAACCACTTGTCCCCATAGAGGGTGAAAAGTACGCCAGCTAAGCCAAATGTGACGACGACGAGAGCCGCAACCAAATCACGTGGCATGCCGCGCTTCTTTCTCTGGTGCTTTTGCAATCAACTGCTCCAGTATCAGTGCCACCGCCTTCAACGACTGTTCCTGGCCGAATTTTGCCCGACGCGGTGAACGCCCGGTTCTGGCCGCGTCCTGCCTTTGAGAGAAAAAAAGCTAACGCAGTTTTCGGAAGTCTGAGTTGTAGATCGCCCATGCAGTCGCACGGCCCTCGGATTTCTCGCCACTCTCAAATGCTTCGTACATGCGCTGCAAATTTCCGTTGACTTCTTCTGCCAGCTCCCGGTCCCGCGTCAATCGCGGGTAAATGTATGACCATAGCTCTTTGAGGTCTGTCATATTGGTTTCGTATGTCCACCCGCACGACTCATCGTATTTGTCCGGCGCACGGCTTGCCGCCAGAGCAATAGCTCCTGCGAAGTCTTTCAGCTTTTCACTCAATGACATCAGATCCTCTTCGATCTTTCAGAAACTGAAAACTTGATACCACGCTGGCGCAGTGGAAGACCGCTTTTGGCCGACAACCGTCTGTCATGCAGTTTGCGCCGCGAGCATGACAGCAGTGGTTTGGGCCAAAAACGTTGGGCTTCGTTCGTTGATGCGCTCGCACAACCACAACGAAGCTTGCTTCGTCGGCGAATCGGCCTCACGAAGCTTTCGAACAAGCGCAGTTCGGGCAGACGCACTGTTCAGAACACGCATTAGCACTATCGAAGCCCACTTGGGAGCTCTCGCTCTCATGTCAGACAGGACCTGAAGAAGCTCTGCGACGTATTCAGCGTCGGTGAACGCCTCTGCCACATGGATGAGCGAGAACATGGCCTCGTCATAGTCGGCCTCGTCATCCAGTAATAGAAGCAGCGGACCAATATAGGCAGCAGTGGGACGGGCAACGAGGTCTGCCAGCGCTCGGTCAAGCGCTTGAACCGCGCCGGCACCGCGCATTGCAGCAGCACTCCGAACCTCGCGAATCGTGGCGTCAACTTCAGCAGCGCCAGTCATGTTCATTGCGCTCGATCATGGATATGAGTCCTCGATTTTGGATGGGTCCGCTGAAACCAAATGGTCGCGTCGGGGCGAATTCTGCCTCGCCGTCGACTGTCCGGTCTTGGCCGACGGCGGCTGCTCAGCCGGGGCCTTCCAGCTTGGCCGGAGACCTTGGGCCGCTTCCTCGCGAACCCGTGCGAGGGACGATTCCGAACTCATCTCCGCCTCGATTTCACCGATGCAGCCCCAGCAGTCCCCGCCGCAATCCAAGGACAGCGGGTCATCCTCTCGACCGAGCTCACGACCACAAATCCGGCAGTTCATTTGATGAATCGTGACACAAGGTTAAGCGACTGGTTTTGGCCGGCTTGTGCCGGCGGTCACACTCCTCTGGTGGGGCGCCCCTAGTTCAAGCCTCGATTCTTCCATCTCTGTTCCAGTCCAGCACGTCCGTTTGGCTGTCCTCCCACACGGTCTGCAGTCTTTCGTAGCCATAGCTTGAAACAATGCGGCGTTCGGATTCGGAAATTGGGACCGCCAGCAGAGGATGGATGAGGAACTCGCCGACTGTAGCCTTGGTCATACGTGAGTCAGTCCACTGATACGGCGGGATGAAAAGCACATGGGGCAACGTCGTCTCTGGTAGGTAGAAGGTCACCATCTCCTCAAACACGACACCCGGCGACGGCCGCCACTTGTTCTTGAGAACATAGAAGGCGATGGTCGCCAACACGTTTGCGTCGTGCTGAGCGCGACCACGATGGTCCAACAATATCTCTGTACGCAGCTCCTTGTCAGCAATCGCGCTGATATTTACATCCATCAGCCCAACGGTCGACAGCAGCGTTCCTTCTGTGTCGGTGCTGTTGAAGATGAGAATTGAGTGACCCTTGGTGTCGTCGTGATAGTTCGTCACGGACCACTGTCCAGCGGTCGAATCCTGCAGATGGGAGACCCATGCTTTGTAGCGGGATGGTGGGGCAACGTCATTGGTCAAGCTAACTGCTCCAGCGGTTGAATGACGAGAGTGAAAGACCGGTTGTGGCCGATAGAGGTCTACTCAACGAGACTCGAGAATCGCCGCGAGCCTGCGAAGCTCCGCGACAAGATATGGAACGTCTTGGCGTGCGCTGGCGATGAATGCGATGTCGTGATCTGATGCGCCACCCAGGTCCATTGAGCCATCGGCAGTAATGATGCAGCTTGAACCGCTGGTGTGATTTTCACCTTCGATTGATGCGACCCAAGGTCCTCGAGAGGTGGCCTCTACCCGCATCGCGATGAGATCGACTCGTCGTTCGTCTAACCATTGCCGGTTGCTCATTTTCTATGTCCTCGTAGCACCCGATTGCTGGCACATTCGCCTTGGCGAGGGGTTGAATTTCCGCAACCGGGTGATTTTCACTTGCAGAACCAATGTCCGGTCCTGGCCGACTGTAGCCGGTCGCGCCGCCGTCGTGAACGGGCCCACAGCAGTTGTTGAGGCCGGTTCCGCCTGACGGTCGAGGCTCCGCCCTGCACAGTCTTGCAAACGGTCAGGCGTAAACCTGTCGCAACGGCGGCTCTGACCGGCGCATTGAAGCGCTCGGCGCACTAGGCAATCGTTGCAAAGCGAGCAGCCGCTGTTCGGATGCCCGCAGTTAGGCGCGAGCGGCCTCCGTCTGAAAGCAAGTAATCACCCGGTTGTGATGCGTCTCGCAATATCCCAGATATTGCCCGCACGACTATGCGTGGTACGGATCTGCCGGAGATTGCCTCGCAGCCTCCGCGTCGACACCATCAGGTCCAGCCCGAGCCTAGCCGCGATAGGGAGCGAAGCGGACTGCTAGGTGTAGCTTGCTCACCTAGCCGGGGCACGTTGTAGAGGCATGCCGCTGCGCATATTTGTGGCCATAGCGCGTGCGCTCGCAAGAGCCTCTACGTCCGATTGAACAGCACGGTCGAACGACTTGGCGATGAACTCGCGGCGGGCACGGGAATCCCCAGCCCAGCGTTGAGCTGGGGTGGTGGGGCGCATTCTTGTAGCCATCCCAGTATTTTCCCCTTGTTTGTACGCGCAGATCTTCCTAGCTTGAGTTTTATCGGTCAGCGATCATCACTTCCGCCTGGCGTCGAAGAGCGGCGGCACCAGATGGCTCGGGATCTGAAGATCAAGATTCACACCTACGACTATCTGGTTGAGTCGGTGATCAGGTGCGCGTCGAGCAAGCCAGTAGCACGCCAGCTTGAATGGTCTGAGGCGCTCCCCGTCGCGCTGGCTCGACCAATCGGTAACGATATTCAGTCTTTTAAGCTGTTGATTCCATTGGCTTTTTGCATCAGCTAGACGAGTCCGTTGGGCCGCGTGCTGCGCCCGCGGCCCCGGGGTTCTCCCCACTTCCCTGCCCTGTCATCGCGAAGTCATACTGCGCCGGTCCAATGTAATCGATTACATGAACCCCACCACGGACCCCGCACGATGAGCATCCAAGCAGTAGCCGCCCAGGCCGGGGTCTCCGTGGCCACGGTCTCGCGCGCCTTCAATTTCCCCGACAAGGTGACCCCGGCCACGCGCGAACTGGTGGAGCGCGTGGCGCGCGAACTCAACTACCTGCCCAACGCCAGCGCCCGCACCCTGCGCACCCAGCGCAGCCGCACGCTCGGCGTGGTGCTGCCCACGCTGCTGAACCCAACGTTTGCCGAATGCCTGCAGGGCATCGCGCGCGCGGCCGTCGCGGGCGGCTACGCGATCCTGCCGGTCACCACCGGCTACCGGCTCGACGAGGAAGAGCGCGCCGTCCAGCTGCTGCTGGCGGGCAACGTCGACGGGCTGATCCTCGTGGTGTCGAACCCGTCCACCTCGGCCGCGCTGCAGCGCCTGCGGGCCGCCGCCGTGCCCTACGTGCTGGCCTACAACCGGCATGCCGACCACCCCTGCGTGTCGGTCGACAGCGAAGGCGCGGTGGCCGATGCGGTCACGCGCCTCGTGCTGCTGGGCCACCGGCGCATCGCGATGGTCAGCGGCACGCTGGCCGCCTCGGACCGCGCGCAGCAGCGCTACCGCGGCTACCAGCGCGGCATGGCCGAAGCCGGCCTTGCGGCGCCGCCGCTGGTCGAAGTGCCCTTCGTGGAAACCGCCGTCGATGCGCTGTGCGCGGAGCTGCGCCCGCGCAGCCGCCCCACGGCGCTGGTCTGCTCGAACGACCTGCTCGCCATCCGCAGCATCCGCGCCGCGCACTTGAGTGGCCTGGCCGTGCCCGACGACCTCAGCGTGGTCGGCTTCGACGGCATTGCGCTCGGCGAAGACCTCACGCCCGCGCTCACCACCATCGCGCAGCCCAACAGCGACATCGGCCGCCACAGCGTCGAGCTGCTGGCGCAGGCGATCGCCGGCGGCCGCGCGCTGCAGGCCGACGCGAGCCTGCTGCTGCCCCATGCCTTCCGAGACGGCGAGTCGTGCGCAAGTGCGCGCGAAGACAACGACGCCGCACTGTCCTGACCTCACCACCCCTCCCAGGAGTTTTTCCATGTCCCTGCGCTTTCACCGCCTCGCCCGCCTCGGCGTGCTGGCCGCCGCCCTCGTCGCCGCCAGCGGCGCCATGGCCCAGACCGCCATTTGCTACAACTGCCCGACCGAATGGGCCGACTGGGGCACCCAGCTCAAGGCCATCAAGGCCAGGACCGGCATCACCGTGCCGGCCGACAACAAGAACTCGGGCCAGTCGCTCGCGCAGCTGGTCGCCGAAAAGGCCAGCCCCGTGGCCGACGTCACCTACCTCGGCGTGACCTTCGCCGTGCAGGCCGCCAAAGACGGCGTGGTCGAGCCCTACAAGCCGGCCGCCTGGAAAGACATTCCCGACGGCCTGAAGGACCCGGCCGGCAACTGGTTCACCATCCACTCGGGCACGCTCGGCTTCATGGTCAACGTCGACGCGCTCAAGGGCAAGCCGGTGCCCAAGTCGTGGGCCGACCTGCTCAAGCCCGAGTACAAGGGCCTCATCGGCTATCTCGACCCCGCCTCGGCCTTCGTGGGCTACGTGGGCGCCGTGGCCGTGAACCAGGCGCGCGGCGGCACGCTCGACAACTTCAAGCCGGCCATCGACTACTTCAAGGCGCTGCAGAAGAACGAGCCCATCGTGCCCAAGCAGACCTCGTACGCGCGCGTGCTGTCGGGCGAGATCGCGATCCTGCTCGACTACGACTTCAACGCCTACCGCGCCAAGTACAAGGACAAGGCCAACGTCGCCTTCGTCATCCCCAGCGAAGGCACGCTGGCCGTGCCCTACGTGATGAGCCTGGTCGCCAAGGCGCCGCACGCGGCCGATGCCAAGAAGGTGCTCGACTTCACGCTGTCCGACGAAGGCCAGGCGATCTGGGCCAAGGCCTACCTGCGCCCGGTGCGCGCCAGCGCCATGCCCAAGGAGATCGAGGCGCAGTTCCTGCCCGCCAGCGACTACGCGCGCGCCAAGACCGTCGACTACGCCCGCATGGCCGACGCGCAGCGTGGCTTCTCCGACCAGTACCTGAAGGAAGTGCGCTGACCCGGCGCCGCGCGCGATGACACGCAGCACCACATCCTCCAACGCCTGGAACCCGCGCTGGCGACTGCTGGCCTGCGTCGCGCCGGCGGCCGTCTTCTTCGCGGCCTTCTGGCTGCTGCCGGTGGTGCGCCTGCTCGCGCTGCCGGCCGACAAGGGCGCCGCCACCTACTTCGCGGTGCTGACCGATGCGCGCTACCTGCACAGCATGGCCAACACCGTCGCGCTGTCGGTGGCGGTGACGCTGGCCACGCTGGTGCTGGGCGCGGCGGTGGGCATCTACCTCGCGCGCCATGCCTTTCCCGGCAAGCGCATGCTGCTGTCGCTGCTCACGCTGCCGCTGTCGTTCCCGGGCGTGATCATCGGCTTCTTCGTGATCCTGCTCGGCGGGCGCCAGGGCGTGGTGGCCGACCTGAGCGACGCGCTGGTCGGCGAGCGCATCACCTTCGCCTACGGCCTGCTCGGCCTCTTTTTGGCGTACCTGTATTTCTCGCTGCCGCGCGCCATCGCCACCTACGCCGCGGCGGCCGAGTCGATGAACACGCAGCTCGAAGAAGCGGCGCGTTCGCTCGGCGCCTCCAGGCTGCGCGTGGCGCGCGACGTGTGGATGCCCGAGCTCGCGCCCACCACGCTGGCCTGCGGCGCCATCCTGTTCGCCACCTCGATGGGCGCCTTCGGCACGGCCTTCACGCTGGCCAGCAAGTTCGAGGTGATCCCCATCACCATCTACAACGAGTTCACCAACTACGCCAACTTCGCGCTCGCCGCGTCGCTGTCGATCTCGCTGGGTGTCGTGACCTGGCTGGTGCTCTTCGTGGCGCGCCGCTTCGGCGCCAACCCGGTCGCCCGATGATGAAGACCCCTTCGCAACCCCGCGCCCCTTTCCTGCTCGCCATCACGGTGATCGTGAGCCTCTTCATGATCGCGCCGATGCTGCTGTCGGTGATGGCCGGCCTCGTCAACAACTACAGCGCGGGCCTCAAGAGCGGCCTCACGCTGCGCTGGCTCGGCGAGGTGTGGGAGAACTACGGCGGCACCGTCGGCTGGTCGCTCGCGCTGGCCGTGGCCTGCGTCGTGTGCACCGTGCTGATCGGCGTGCCCTGCGCCTACACGCTGGCGCGCAGCCGCTCGCGCGCGGCGCGCATCTTCGAAGAACTGCTGACCTTGCCGGTCGCGGTGCCGGGCCTGGCGACGGCGCTCGCGCTCATCCTCGCCTACGGCCAGCTCACGGCCTTCCGCCAGAGCTTCGCCTTCATCCTCGTGGGCCACATCGTCTTCACGCTGCCCTTCATGGTGCGCACCGTGAGCTCGGCCTTCCAGCGCGACGACCTGCTCGCGCTCGAAGAGGCCGCGCGCTCGCTGGGCGCGAACTTCCGCCAGCGCTTCATGGGCATCCTCGTGCCGGCGGTGTTCCCGGCCATCGTGGCCGGCAGCCTGATGGTGTTCACGCTGTCGGTGGGCGAGTTCAACCTCACCTGGATGCTGCACACGCCGCTCACGCGCACGCTGCCCGTGGGCCTGGCCGACAGCTACGCCTCGATGCGCATCGAGATCGGATCGGCCTACACGCTGGTCTTTTTCGCAGTGATCCTTCCCGTGCTGTGGGGCCTGCAGTACCTTGCCAACCTGATGCAGAAACGCCATGGAACTTGAACGCATCCCCGTCGATATCTCGAACTGCGCAAAGACGTACGCCGACGGCACGCGCGGCCTGCAGCCCACCAACCTCAAGGTGGAAGCCGGCGAAGTGCTCGCGCTGCTCGGCCCCTCGGGCTGCGGCAAGACCACGCTGCTGCGCCTCATCGCGGGACTCGAAGCGCCCGACGACGGCAGCCGCATCGTCTTCGGCGACCAGGACGTCACGCAGCGCCCGGTCGAGCACCGCGGCGTGGGCATGGTGTTCCAGAGCTACGCGCTCTTTCCGCAGATGACGGTGGCGGCCAACATCGGCTACGGCCTGCGCATCCGCGGCGTGTCGCCCGAGGAAGAGAAACGTGCCGTGGGCGAGCTGGTCGACCTCGTGCGCCTGGGCGGCCTGGAGAACAAGCGCCCCGCCGAACTCTCGGGCGGCCAGCGCCAGCGCGTGGCCCTGGCGCGCGCCGTGGCCGTGCGCCCGCGCGTGCTGCTGCTCGACGAGCCGCTGGCCGCGCTCGACGCCAAGCTCAAGGAATCGCTGCGCGACGAACTCGCCGAGCTGCTGCGCCGCCTGCACATCACGGCCATCCACGTCACGCACGACCAGCAGGAAGCACTGGCCATCGCCGACCGGCTCGCGGTGATGCGCGCCGGGCGCATCGTGC
Source organism: Variovorax sp. GW821-FHT09A10 (assembly GCF_059418385.1). Taxonomy (NCBI): domain Bacteria; kingdom Pseudomonadati; phylum Pseudomonadota; class Betaproteobacteria; order Burkholderiales; family Comamonadaceae; genus Variovorax; species Variovorax sp. GW821-FHT09A10. The sequence continues at coordinate 156,960 of NZ_JBWKPT010000011.1, read as the reverse complement.
AGGTCGGGCGCGGCGAAGACCTGTACCGCGCGCCCGCGCACCCCTTCGTGGCCGAGTTCCTGGGCCGGGTCAACCGGCTGGAGCGCGCGCCCGACGCCATCGCGCAGGGCGTTGTCCGACTCGGAGGATCGTCGCTGCCCTGCCCCGCGCCCTGGCAGCAGCATGCGACGCTGCTGGTGCGGCCCGAAGACATCGAGGTCGGCGCGCCCCCGCCCGGCGAGGCGCCCGGCTGGGGCCGCGCCACGGTCGAACGCCGCACCTTCCTCGGCGACCGCGTGCAGCTGCACCTGCGCCTGCAGGACCAGCCCGTGCTGGTGGCTGACGTGGGGCGCGACAACCCCTTCGGACCGGGCGACGCGGTGGGCCTGCGCATCCCGGCCGACCGCCTGATGACCTCGCAGGAAACCCGCGCATGACCACGACCACGACCCCCAACACCTTCCTGGTCCAGCTGACCGACCTGCACATCCGCGAGCCCGGCCGGCTGGCCTACGGCCGCATCGACACCGCGCCGTACCTCGCGCGCGCCGTGCAGTCGGTGCTCGCGCTGCGCCAGCCGCCCGACGCGGTGGTGATCACCGGCGACCTGACCGACTTCGGCCGCGCCGCCGAGTACGACCACCTGGCCGCCCTGCTCGCGCCGCTGACGATGCCCGTCTACCTGCTGCCCGGCAACCACGACGACCGCGACCAGCTGCGCCGCAGCTTTCCGGGCCACGCCTACCTGGGCACGGGCGCCGACACGCACGGCTTCGTGCAGTACTCGGTACGCGTGGGCGACCTGCGGCTGCTCACGCTCGACACCTGCGTGCCCGGCGCCAGCCACGGCACGCTGTGCGACAAGCGCCTGGCCTGGCTCGAAGCCCAGCTCGACGCCTGCCGCCACGAGCCCGTGGTGGTCGCCATGCACCACCCGCCCTTCGAGACGCTGATCGGCCACATGGACGAGATCGGCCTGCTCGAGGGCGCCGACGCGCTCGAAGCCCTGCTGCGCCGCTACACGAACGTGGAGCGCGTGATCTGCGGCCACCTGCACCGCGCCATCGACGTGCGCTTCGGCGGCACCATCGCCTCGACCTCGCCAGCGCAGGCGCACCAGGTCTGCCTCGACCTGGCGCCCGACGCCGCCTCGGCCTGGACGCTGGAGCCGCCCGCCTTCCGCGTGCACGCCTGGTCCGCGGCCGGGCGCCGGCTCGTCACCCACCTGGCGGCCTCTGGCAGCTTCGAAGGCCCTTATCCTTTCCACGACAACGGAGCCCTGATCGACTGAAGCGTCTACTTGTGGAAAATGGGGCTGAAACGAATCAAAACGAAAACAAGAGAAAGGTCAGACCCCGCCTTCCATGAAGCACCTTCTGAATCTGCTTGCGGCCGTCGCCCTGCTGGTGTGGGGCACGCACCTCGTGCGCACCGGCGTGCTGCGCGTCTTCGGCGCCAACCTGCGCAAGATCCTCGTGCAGAGCATGCGCAACCGCTTCACGGCCGCGCTCTCGGGCATCGGCGTCACGGCGCTCGTGCAGTCGAGCACGGCCACCTCGCTCATGACCTCCTCCTTCGTGGGGCAGGGCCTGGTCACGCTGCCGGCCGCGCTGGCGGTGATGCGGGGCGCCGACGTGGGCACGGCGCTGATCTCGGTGCTGTTCTCGGCCGACCTCTCGTGGCTCTCGCCGATGTTCATCTTCGTGGGCGTGGTGCTGTTCATCACGCGCTCGGCCACCGTGGCGGGGCGCGTGGGGCGGGTGCTGATCGGGCTGGGGCTGATGCTGCTGGCGCTGCAGCTGGTGGTGGCGGCCACCGAGCCGCTGTTCTCGTCGCCGGCCGTGCGGGCGCTGCTGGCGTCCATCACCAGCGATGTGCTGCTGGAGATCACCCTCGGTGCCGCGCTTGCCATCGTGGCGTACTCGAGCCTGGCGGTGGTGCTGCTGGTGGCGGCCATGGCGAGCTCGAACGTGGTGCCGCTCGACGTGGCGCTGGGCCTGGTGCTCGGCGCCAACCTGGGCAGCGGCCTGCTGGCCGTGCTGACCACCGCGCGCTCGGCCGTGTCGGTGCGGCAGGTGACGGTGGGCAACCTGCTGTTCAAGGCGCTGGGCGTGGCGCTGGTCACACCGTTCGTGGGGCTGTGGGTGCGCTACGTGCAGCCGCAGCTGCCGAACCAGACGCACGGCGTGGTGCTGTTCCACCTGGCGTTCAACATCGTGATCAGCGTCGGCTTCATCGGTCTCACGCAGTGGGTCGCCAAGCTGGTGACGCGCATGCTGCCCGTGCCGCCGCAGCCCGTGGGCACGAGCCGGCCGCACCACCTCGATCCTTCGGCGCTGTCGACGCCTTCTCTCGCTATTTCTAACGCGGCGCGCGAGGCGCTGCACCAGGCGGACATCGTGGAGACGATGCTGATCGGCACGCTCGATGTGATCCGCAACAACGACCTGCGGCTGGCGCAGGAGCTGCGGCAACTCGATGACACGGTGGACGAGCTGTACTCGGCGATCAAGTACTACATGACGCGCATCTCGCGCGAGGCGCTGGGCGAAGAGGAAAGCCGGCGCTGGACGGACATCATCAGCTTCACGATCAACATGGAGCAGATCGGGGACATCATCGAGCGGGTGATCATTGATATCGAGGACAAGAAGATCAAGCCGCAGCGCAACTTTTCAGCGGCGGGGATGGCGGAGATTGTGGAGCTGCATGAGCGGTTGATTGCGAATCTGCGGTTGAGCATGAGTGTGTTCTTGAACGGCAATGTTCGTGACGCGCAGAAGCTGCTTGAAGAGAAGGCGCGGTTTCGGGATCTGGAGCGGGCCTACGCCACTACCCATCTGGATCGGTTGTCGGATCGGACTACTTTGAGCATCGAGACGAGTTCTCTGCACATTGATCTGATCAGTGATTTGAAGCGGATCAATTCGCATATCTGTTCGATTGCTTATCCGATTCTTGAATCTGCCGGGGCCTTGGCGCCGAGCCGGCTTCGTGAATCTCGGCTCGGGAAAATCGAAGGCTGATCGTTTTGTTTCCCGAGGCCGGGTCTCGCCCCGGCGGGCGACTCACTTTCTTTTGCTTCGCCAAAAGAAAGTAAGCAAAGAAAAGGCGACCCTGCTGTCTGCGTCCCTCCGCTTCGCTGCGGGCAACCTGCGGTGCTCACGTTTCGCGGGGTCTCGCCCAAACTCGCTTCGCTCAAACAAGGGCGAGCCCTGATCCGCGAAACGCTGCGCTCCTCAGCGCATACAGAAGGGCTTTGGATACCGGGCGGGCCATCGCTTCGCTCGGCCTGTGAAGGCAGACGGGCTCTGCCTTGTTTACCAGAAGTCTCCTAAAAGGCCGGCAATGCTCGGGGCTCCGAAGGAGTTCGACATGACCATTGTTCTGCCGCAAAGCGCGGTCGCCGCGTCGCTCGGGGTGCAGCAGCTCGCCACCGCGTTCAGTCCGGCGTTTTCGCATCTGCGCATTCTTCGCAACCTCATCATTCCGATGCCCTCCGGTTACGCGGTGCCCACGGCGCGCATCGATGCGGTGATCGTGTGCGAGACGGGCGTCTACCTGTTCGAGATCAAGGCTTGGCGCAATGCGTTCGTCTACCGCAAGAAATCCGACGAGGCGCCGCCGCGCTGGTTTCTGCGGCTGCATGGCTGCACGCGAGCACGTGAGGTGAAGGACCCGGCCTGGCAAGGCGGGCGCAAGACGACGCAGTTGCGCAGCCTGCTGCCGGACGACCTGCGGCTGCAGTACTTCGTGCTGCTGCCGTGCGAAGGCGTGGAGCTGGAGGGCGTGATGCCGGCTGCGGTGATCACGCAGCAGGACCTGCCGTACATCGCACGCCTGGTGCGCAACAACGGGCGCACGGCGCGCACGTACCCGCTGCTGGACGCACAGGCGGTCGATCGGACGGTGCAGCGGCTGCTGGAGATCCAGGGCGATCTGTCGCTGGAGACGCATGCGCAGAACTGCCGCGAACGCATCGAACGGCCCGCGGTGGCGTGGCCGGCGGTGAACGCGATGGGGTTGCAGTAACGACTGCTCACCAACCGGCCCTGCGCGCGGGAGGGCGTCCCACATTCCTCCGACATTGGTGAAGACCATGCGGTGATGACGATTCCTCCCAAGTCTCTCGCGGCCCTTGCCGCGCTGTGCCTCGCGATGGCGGCCTGCCCGGCACAGGCCGCCGACCCGTTCACCGTGCAGGACATCCGCCTCGAAGGCCTGCAGCGCGTCGAAGCGGGCACGGTGTTCGCAACCCTCGGCCTGAAGGCCGGCGACACGTACAGCGACGACCGCGGCAGTGCGGCGATCCGCGCGCTGTTCGAACTGGGGCTCTTCAAGGACGTCCGCATCGACGTGAACGGCCAGGTGCTCGTGGTCATCGTCGAGGAGCGCCCCACCGTGGCCGATGTCGACTTCGCGGGCACCAAGGAGTTCGACAAGGCGGCGCTGCAGAAGGCGCTGCGCGACATCGGGCTGGCCGAAGGGCGGCCGTACGACAAGGCGCTGACCGACCGCGCGGAGCAGGAGCTCAAGCGCCAGTACATCGGCCGCAGCCTCTACAACGCGCAGGTGGTCACCACGGTCACGCCGCTGGAGCGCAACCGCGTCAACCTCACGTTCAGCGTGACGGAGGGCGAGCCGGCGCGCATCACGCGGGTGCGCGTGGTGGGCCAGCAGGCTTTCGACGAACGCACGCTGCTCGACCTGTTCGACCAGGACAGCGGCGGCTGGCTGGCCTGGTACACGAAGTCGAACCAGTACGCGCGCGCCAAGTTCGACGCCGACCTGGAAACGCTGCGTTCGTTCTACCTGACGCGCGGCTACCTCGAGTTCCGCATCGAGTCGACGCAGGTCGCGATCTCGCCCGACCGGCAGACGCTGGAGCTCACGGTGAACATCAGCGAGGGCGAGAAGTTCGCGGTGGCCGGCGTGAAGCTGGCGGGCAACTACCTGGGGCGCGAGGACGAGTTCAAGTCGCTCGTCACCGTGCGCCCCGGCGCGCCCTACAACGGCGAGGACGTGGCGGCCACCACCAAGGCCTTCGCCGACCACTTCGGCACCTTCGGCTACGCCTTCGCGCGTGTGAAGGCCGAGCCCGAGATCGACCGCGCCCGGCGCCGCGTGGTGATGGTGCTGAACGCCGAGCCGGGGCGGCGCGCCTATGTGCGGCGGCTGAACATCGGTGGCAATGCGCGCACGCGCGACGAGGTGATCCGGCGCGAGTTCCGCCAGTACGAAGGCGCCTGGTACGACGGCACGAAGATCAAGCTGTCGCGCGACCGCGTCGACCGGCTGGGCTTCTTCACCGACGTGAACGTCGAGACCACCGAAGTGCCGGGCAGCAACGACCAGGTCGACCTGAACGTCACCGTGGCCGAGAAGCCCACGGGCTCACTGCAGCTGGGCGCGGGCTACTCGTCGACCGACAAGATCTCGCTGAGCTTCGGCATCACGCAGGAGAACGTGTTCGGCTCGGGCAACTACCTGGGGCTGCAGGTCAACACCAGCTCGTACAACCGCTCGGTGTCGCTCACGGCCACCGACCCGTACTTCACGAAGGACGGCATCTCGCGCACCTTCAACCTGTTCCACACCACCACGCGGCCCTACTACGAGGCCGACGGCAACTACAAGCTGGCGAGCGACGGCGGCTCGGTGCGCTTCGGGCTGCCGGTGAACGAGCTGGACACGGTGTACCTGGGCATCGGCGTGGAGCGTTACTCGTTCACGCCGGGCACCAACGGTTCGTACACGCTGGTCAACGGCTCGTATGTCTACACGGCCACGCCGCAGGCCTACCTCGACTACTTCCAGTGCACCGGCACCGCGCCGAGCGTGGTGTGCGCGGGCAGGAACGTGGTGGGCATCCCGGCCACCGTGGGCTGGTCGCGCGACGACCGCGACAGCGCGCTGGTGCCCACGCGCGGGCGCCTGCAAAGCGCCAACCTCGAGCTGGGCGTGGGCAGCGCGCTGCGCTACCTGAAGACCAACTACCAGTACCAGCAGTACGTGCCGCTGTCCAGGCAGTACACGCTGGCCTTCAACGGCCAGCTCGGCTATGCGAAGGCGCTGGGCGGCAGCAGCTTCCCGATCTTCAAGAACTTCTATGCGGGCGGGCTGGGCTCGATCCGCGGCTTCGAGCAGAACTCGCTGGGCCCGACCGACGCGGTCACCGGCGGTTCGCTGGGCGGCACGCGCAAGGCGATCTTCAACATGGAGCTGACCACGCCCTTCCCCGGCGCGGGCAACGACAAGTCGCTGCGGCTTTACACCTTCTTCGATGCGGGCAATGTGTTCGCCGAACGCACGGCCAGCATGACCGACGCGCAATGGAAGGCGCAGAACCGCCTGCGCGCGTCGGCCGGCCTGGGCATCAGCTGGATCTCGCCGCTGGGGCCGCTGCGCCTAGCGTACGCGGTGCCGATCGTCTACCAGAAGGAGGACACGGCCAACGGCATCGCGGCCGACCGCACGCAGCGCTTCCAGTTCCAGATCGGCACGTCCTTCTGAACCGGCCCGCACGCGCCATGAGCCGCATCCTGCTGGTGGAAGACGGACGCGACATCGCGTCGCTGCTGCTGGGCCCGCTGCAACGCGCGGGCCACGAGGTGGAGCAGCTGGGCGATGGCGCCGCCGCGCTCGATCGCATCCTGCACGCGCCACCGGCGCTCACGCTGCTCGACGTGGTGCTGCCGCGCATCGACGGGCTGCAGGTGATCGCGCAGGTGCGCGCACGCAGCGACCACCCGATCATCGTGCTGACGGCGCGTGTGCACGAGGCCGACCGGCTGCGCGGCTTCGACCTGGGCGCCGACGACTATGTCTGCAAGCCCTTCTCGCCGCGCGAGGTGGTGGCGCGCGTGCACACGGTGCTGCGCCGGCGCGCGCCGCCCGCCCCGAACGTGGGCATGGCCTCGCCGGCCGTGGCCTTCGACAGCGCGCTGGGCCATGCCTGGCTGGAGGGGCGGGCCCTGGCGCTCACGCGCCGCGAGCTGCTGTTGCTGCGCGCGCTGTCGCGCGAACCGGGGCGTGTGTTCACGCGCGCCAGGCTGCTCGAAGCGGCCTTTCCCGAGGCGCTCGACGTGAACGAGCGCGCGGTCGACGGGCACATCAAGAACCTGCGGCGCAAGCTCGCGGCCGTGTCGCCTTCGCACGGCTGGATTCGCTCGGTCTACGGCGTGGGGTTCAGCTTCGCGCAGCGGCCGGGCTGAGGGCGGGCCCGGCCTTGCACGGGCCGTGGCCGCGCGATGTGCGGCTTTCACTGCGCCTTTGCATGATCGGCGCCAGCGTCGACAGGCTGGCATTGCGCACTGCCGCCTGCCGCGCCTCCATGCAGGCGCCGCGTGCCGCGACGCTGATGCCCAGCGCCAGGCTGCACAAGGCCAGGCCGCCCGCGCAGGTGTGGGCCAGTGCGCGCAACGTGGCGCGCCCATCGGCTGGCGCAACGAACGGGAGCGGCATGCGCAGCACCGATCAGCCTTCGGTGCGCGGCGGCACCAGCGCGCGGATGCGGGCGATGCCTTCGAGCGTGCGCGGCCGCATCGGCCGCAAGCCGCCCGCTGGCATGGGCCCCTTGCCGGGCGGCGGCGGGCGCTCGGACACCGGGCGCGCGGCGGGATCGACCACCAGCGTGAGCAGCGCGACGTAGCGCCGGCCCTCCTCGCGCACCGCGCCCAGCACCGTGTCGCCGGCCCGCAGCGCGATGCCGTCGGCGCTGTTGAGCGTGTCGCGCAACCGCGCGCGCTGGTAGCTGGAGACCTGCGTGTAGAGGAACTCGCTGAGCGCATCGGGCAGGAAGAACTGCGTCGTGAGCACGGCGCGCTCGCGGTGGTGCACCTTGACGTGGATGTGCGTGGTGCGCCCCGCGTACCAGCCCGGGTAGAGCGTGGCGAACACGGCCTGGCCGTCGCGGTCGGTGCGCTGGCTGCCGCGCAGGAAGGCCTGGCCTTCGAAGCCGCGCGCGCGGTCGTCGCCCTGCCCGCCGAAGCCCGAGTAGTTGCCCTGCGCGTCGCAGTGCCAAAGGTCGGTGCGCAGGCCGCGCAGCGGCCGCCCGGCGGCATCAAGCACGCGCAGGCGCACGTCGAGCGGCACGCCCTCGCGGCCGTCGGTCAGGTCGGTGCGGAAGTTCGCGAGGTCCAGGTAGTACGGGCCCTCGGTGGTCTGGGCGGTCAGCGGGAGCTTCTGCGCTGCTGCAGCCTCGGGGGCGGATGCGGCCAGGCCCGCCGCGCCGATCACGGCCAGCAGGCCCCGGCGCCCGATCGCTTCACCGGCCATGGGCAGCCTCCTTCCTGGCAGGCGCTCGCACGCCCGAGGCCCGCGCCTCGGCCCAGACCACGAGCAGCGTCCACGCATGCGCGACGACCCAGAACAACGCGGCCAGCAGGAACAGCAGCAGGTCGGTGTCGGCGTCGCCCGGGGGCGTGGAGGGCGGCGCGGCATGCCCCGGCGAGGCCCAGGCGAGCGCGGCGGCGGCCAGTGCGCGGAAGGCGAAAGGGGGAGAGGCGCGGTGCGTGTCCGATGTCATGCCGGGCATCGTGCGATCCGAATCGGGAGAAATGTGGGAGAGGCACGCAAGGACGCGTCTCCCAGATTCCTCCCCAATCGGGCGCCATGATCGGCGGCTTGCCCATGCCATCCCCGCCCCCGAAACGCATGCCGCAGAATGCGGCCATGCCCCCGCCGCCGAGCCCATGCCGCGCCTGACCCTCTCCCGCAAGATCTTCCTGGCCCTGGCCGCCCTGCTGATCGTGCTGCTGCTGAGCTTCGTGGGCTTCTCGATCGTCGCGCTGCAGCGGGGCCTGGGCGCCTACGTGGCCGAGATCGAGATCCGCCGCATGGACTGGCTCTCGCAGCTCCTGCTGAAGCACTACACCGCCAACGGCGACTGGAAGAAACTGCGCGACAACGACGACGCCTGGCACCGCCTGCAGCTGGGCCAGTCGGCGATGGTGATCGACGGCGCCGCCACGCCCGACGACCGGCGGCTGCCGCCCTGGTACGAGCGCCGCATGCCTGGCACGCCCGGTGACGGCACGCCGCAGGCAGAGTCCTCCTCCGGCATCTCGCCCACCGCCTCGCCCCCACCCACGCCGCCGCAGCTCGACCTGCTGCCCCGCCGCTTCCTGATGCCGCCCCCGGGCTTCTTTCCCGGCCTGGCCGGCCCGCCCGACTCGATCTTCCGCCGCCTCGCCGTGCTCGACGCGCACGGCGCGCTCGTGGTCGGCGCGACCATCGACCCGGAGAACGCCGCGCGCCGACCGATCCGCCACGGGCGCACCGTCGTCGGCTACCTCGCACTCGCGCCGATGCAGGGCCTGGAGAGCGAGGCCGACCGCGCCTTTCTCGCGCGGCAGTCCGGCGTGATCGCGCTCACCGGGCTGTGCGGCCTGGCCTTTGCGCTCGTGCTGTCGTGGCTATTGGCGCGCCGCTGGTTCCAGCCGATCGACGCGCTCACGCAGGCCGCACAAGATGTGGCGCGCGGGCGGCTCTCGACGCGCGTGGCGGTCCACGGCTCGGACGAGCTTGCGCTGCTGGGCAAGACCTTCAACGACATGGCGCAGCGCCTGGACACGGCCGAGGCCTCGCGCCGCGCCTGGCTGGCCGATGCGGCGCACGAACTGCGCACGCCGCTGGCCGCCATGCGCGCGGAGATCGAGGCGCTGCAGGACGGCGTGCGCAGCTTCGACGAACGCACCGCGCTGCGCATGCACCGGCAGGTGATCCGCCTCGGCCAGCTGGTCGACGACCTGCGCAGCAGCATGCGCGAGCCCCAGAGCGACCTGCTGAAGGCGCCGGTGTACCCGCTGTCGCTGCTGAAGGAGGCGCTCGACCACACGCGCGACCGCTTCGCGCAGCGCGGCATCGCGCTCGACCGCGACGCCCTCGACCGCATCGCCGCCTCGGCCCAGCCGGTGATCGATGGCGACGCGCACCGGCTGCACCAGGTCTTCATGAACCTGCTGGAGAACACGCTGGCCTACACCGACGCCGGCGGCCAGCTGCGCATCGGCGTGAGCGTCGAAGGCGCATGGACCGGCCATTGCCTCACGCTGGTGTTCGACGACAGCGCACCGGGCGTGCCCGAGGAAGAGATTCCGCGCCTCTTCGACCGCCTGTTCCGCGGCGAGACCTCGCGCAGCCGCGCGCTGGGCGGCTCCGGCCTGGGCCTGTCGATCTGCCGCGCGACCATCGAGGCGCACGGCGGCAGCATCGAGGCAGCGCCCTCGCCACTGGGCGGCCTGCGCATGACGATCACCCTTCCGCTGGCGGCTTCCGCATGACACGCATCGTGATCGTCGAAGACGAACTCGACATCGCCTCCGTGGTGCAAGACTACCTGCGCCACGCCGGCTACGACACCGAGCATTTCGCCGACGGGCAGAGCGCGCTCGAACGCATCGTCGCCGCGCCGCCCGACCTCACGCTGCTCGACATCATGCTGCCGCGCCTCGATGGCATCGAGGTGCTGCGCCGCGCGCGCGAGCACACGGCGCACCCGATCATCATGCTCACCGCGCGCATCGAGGAGGTCGACCGCCTGCTCGGCCTGGAGCTGGGCGCCGACGACTACGTGTGCAAGCCCTTCTCGCCGCGCGAGCTGGTGGCGCGCGTGCGCGCCGTGCTGCGCCGCACCGCGCCGGCCGTGGCCGTGGCGGCACCGGGCGATGCCCCGGGCCTCGTGCTCGACGACGTGCACTGGCGCGCCTCGCTCGACGGCACGCCGCTGAACCTCACGCGCCGCGAGTTCGGGCTGCTGCAGGTGCTGTCACGGCACCCGGGCCGCATCTTCTCGCGCGCCCGTCTGCTGGAGCTGGCCTACGACGACACGGTGGACGTGACCGAGCGCGCCATCGACAGCCACGTGAAGAACCTGCGCCGCAAGCTCGGCGCGGTGACGCCCGCGCACGACTGGATCCGCTCGGTGTACGGCGTCGGCTTCGCGTGGGAAGCGCCGGCCGACGCGGCGCATTGAACGCCCTGGCCGTTGGTGGAAGCGGCGCTCAGCCGTTCCACGGCGGGCTCGCCACCACCGCCGACGTCGCGGGCCGCGACAGGCCCAGCGCCCCTTCCAGCATCCGCATGATCGTCTCGCGCGCCTGGTCGAAGTCTTCCGGCTCCAGCGCCTGCTTGCCGAGCAGCATCCGCATCTGCCAGGCGAAGTCGGCGTAGGTCTGGGTCATGGCCCAGAGCGTGAAGAGCAGGTGCGGCACCGGCAGCGGGTCGATGTCGCCGCCCGCCATCCAGCGTTGCAGCACGGCCGCCTCGGCGCGAAAGGCGGGCACCAGCTTGGCCTGGATGTCGTCGGCGCACTGCGGGGCCTGCGAAATGATTTCCTGCGCGAACAGGCGCGAGCCCGAAGGGTGGTCGTAGGAAAACTTGAGCTTCTGCGTGACGTAGCGCTCCAGCGCCGCGTGCGGATCGAGGTCCGCATCGGCGAGGCTGTTCAGGTTCGACAGCCACGAATCGAGCACGTCGTTGAAGACGCGCCGGTACAGCGCCTTCTTCGAGGGGAAGTAATACAGCAGGCTCTGCTTGGACACGCCCGCATCGGCCGCGATGTCATCGACTGACACGCCGCCATAGCCGTGCAGCGCAAAGCGCTCCTGTGCGACGGCGAGGATGGCGCTCTCGAGGTTCTGGCGGCGCGCCTGGCGCTTCACCGCGGGGGGACGTGGCGCCATGCTCATGGGTGCCTGATCCGCGCCAGGAAGCGCACCAGCCGCTCGTCGCCACACTGCGTGACGTTGAACCGGAACCACGCGAAGGGCTGCGGCGTGGTGCAGAAGTCGGCGGCGGCGGTGAGCGGCAGGCCCTGCTTGCGGGCCTCCTGCAGCACCGCATCGCTCGACGGCCGCGGCTCGCTGCCGACCGGCCAGCCGGCGCAGAGAAACGGCCCGCCATCGGGCACGCACAGTGCCTGCAGGCCCGCGCCGGTCAGCAGCGACAGGGTGCGCTCGCCAGCGATCTTCAAGGACGTGTTGAGCCGCTGCAGGAAGCGCGCGTGGCCGGCATCGGCCAGCACTTCGCAGGCCACGCGTTCTTCGAACTCGCTCGGCCCGAGCGTGGTGTGCAGGCAGCGCAGCGTGGGGTCGTCGGTCCAGCGTTGCGGCAGCAGCACATGCGCGAGCCGCAGGCGGGCCGAGAGCGTCGCCGAGACGCTGCCGACCTGGGCCACGCGCTGCAGGCCGTCCATGGCCGCCAGGCTGGGCGCCTGCAGCGGCGAGAGCCCGCGCCAGGCGTCCAGTTCGATGACGCGCAGGTCGTGCCGCTCGGCGGCCTGCAGCGCCTGGTGCGCGCCCTGCGGCGTCATGCACACGCCCAGCGGATTGGACACGGCCGTCGACACGAACAGCAGCCGGCGCCGGCCCTCCACGGGCAGCAAGGCGGCCTGCTCGTCGAGTGCGGCGATGTCGAGGCAGCCGCCGCGCCGCGGCACTTCCAGCGTGCGCCGGCCCAGCGTGTGGATCAGCCGGCGCAGCTGGCGCGACGCGGGCGACTCGATCAGCACCGCATCGCCGGGCGCGGTCCACGCCTGCAACAGGCACATCGCGGCGCCGAGGCTGCCGGCGGCGGTCATCACCTGCTGGGCACCGAGTGCGGGCAGCTCGGTGCGATGGCGTGCGGCGATGCGTTCGCGCAGCCGCGCCAGCCCGAGCCCGGGCCGGGCGCCGTCGTCCCATTCGGGGGTCGCCCGGGCCACGCGGCGCATGGCCTCGCGCACCAGTTCGTCGCCACGGTACTCGGCCGGTGGCGGCCTGTCGGGGTCCGCATGCGCCTCGGCCGTGGGCGCTGCCGCAACGTCCGGCGCGGGCGCCGGACGGTGCAGCACGTAGTAGCCGCTGCCCGGCCGCGAGGCCAGCACCGAGCGCGCGCGCAAGGCGCTGTACGACTCGGTGACGGTGAAGGTGCTGATGCCCAGCTTGCCGGCCAGCGCGCGCACCGAAGGCATCTTGGTGCCGGGCGCCAGGCGCCCGTCGATGACGCGCAACTCGACCCCCACCACGAGGCGCTGCGCCAGCCCGAGGCCGGGCGCGGCTTCGTCCATGTCGCCCATCAGGCCCTGCATCCAACCGGCACCGGCCTGCGCCGGCTGGCGCAGCGCCGATGCGTTGCTTGAACTCTGCATCACCGGGTCTCCTTCGACACACATGGGGCCCGCCTGGACAGGGTTTGCCCTTGGGAACTGTGCTGGGCAGTGCACCAAACAGCATGGTCGGCAGCGGCAAACACTTTCTCGTGCGCCGCGCCAACTGTGTATGGGCGGCACCCCTCGTTTGCTGAATCATCGCGACATTCGACCACTTGGTCAAACTTCATGAGGGCTCGATCTCTCATGTCGCACACGGTTACCCCACCACGACCTGGAGCTTGAAAGCCCATGAGCAGCACGATGAATCCCGTCGCGCCCAGCGCGCACATTGCCTCCGATGTGCGCGCCGGCCGTCTCGACCCCGCGCAGTACGCCAAGAACTTCTGCGACGCCCACCCACCGCTGAACGTGGTGCAGGCCAACATCGAAGCCGAGCGTTGCTACTACTGCTTCGACGCGCCCTGCCAGACGGCCTGCCCCACGGGCATCGACATCCCGACCTTCATCCGCCGCATCGCCGACGGCAACCTGCGCGGCGCCGCGCGCACCATCCTCGAAGAGAACCCGCTGGGCGGCATGTGCGCCCGCGTGTGCCCGACCGAGGTGCTGTGCGAGCAGGCCTGCGTGCGCAACAGCAACGAGAGCAAGCCGGTCGAGATTGGCCTGCTGCAGCGCCACGCGACCGATGCCTTCTTCGACGCGCCCGGCGCACCGCTGTTCGTGCGCGCCGCCGACACCGGCAAGCGCGTGGCCGTCGTCGGCGCGGGCCCGGCCGGCCTGGCCTGCGCGCACCGCCTCGCGGTGCTGGGCCACCAGGTGACGCTGTTCGATGCGCGCCCCAAGCTCGGCGGCCTGAACGAATACGGACTGGCCAGCTACAAGACAGTGAACGACTTCGCCCAACGCGAGATCGAGTGGCTGCTGTCGGTGGGCGGCATCGAGGTGCGCAACAACCAGGCGCTGGGCCGCGAGCTGCACCTCGATGCACTCGCCAGCGAATACGACGCGGTGTTCCTCGGCCTGGGCCTGGCGGGCGTGAACACGCTGGGTCTGGGCGAACAGACCGGCGTGCGCGATGCGGTGGACTTCATCGCCGAACTGCGCCAGGCCGCCTCGCCGGCCGACGTGGCCATCGGCCGCCACGTGGTGGTGATCGGCGGCGGCATGACCGCCGTGGATGCGGCCGTGCAGTCGCGCAAGCTCGGCGCGGAAGACGTGAGCATCGTCTACCGGCGCGGCGCCGAGGCCATGGGCGCCTCGGTCGACGAGCAGAGCTGGGCCAAGGAGAACGGCGTGCGCATCATCCACTGGGCCGCGCCCAAGGCCCTGCGCGCCAAGGGCGGCGTGCTGCGCGGCATCGACTTCGCGCGCACCGCGCTGGTCGACGGCAAGCTGGTCGAGACCGGCGAAGCGCTCGCACTGCAGGCCGACATGGTGCTGTGCGCCATCGGCCAGAGCTTTGTCGCGACGGCGCTGGAAGACAGCGGCGTGCAGCTGCAGGGCGGGCGCATCAGCACCGATGCCGAGTGCCGCAGCTCGCGCCCGAAGGTCTGGGCCGGCGGCGACGCGCGCTTCGGCGGGCGCGACCTCACGGTCGAAGCGGTGGAAGACGGCAAGCAGGCCGCGCTGTCCATCGACCGCCACCTGCGCGCCGCGTGAAGCGACCGCACAGACGTTCCTCTCCCCTCATTCCATCCGTGCGCGCCTTGCCGCGACAGGAGCAATTCACATGGCAGACCTGAGCACCGACTTCGTGGGCATCCGCAGCCCCAACCCTTTCTGGCTGGCCTCGGCACCGCCGACCGACAAGGAGATCAACGTGGTCCGCGCCTTCGAGGCCGGCTGGGGCGGCGTGGTCTGGAAGACTGTGGGCGAAGACCCGAACGTGGTCAACGTGCACGGCCCGCGCTATGCCGTGTCGTACGCAGCCGACCGCCGCGTGACGGGCTTCAACAACATCGAGCTGATCTCCGACCGGCCGCTGCGCACCAACCTGGAAGAGATGACGCGCGTCAAGCGCAACTGGCCCGACCGTGCGCTGGTGGCCTCGATCATGGTGCCGTGCACCGAAGAGGCCTGGAAGAACATCCTGCCCATGGTCGAAGACACGGGCTGCGACGGCATCGAGCTGAACTTCGGCTGCCCGCACGGCATGAGCGAGCGCGGCATGGGCGCGGCCGTGGGCCAGGTGCCCGAGTACATCCAGATGGTGGCCGAGTGGTGCAAGCACTACTCGAAGCTGCCGGTGATCGTGAAACTCACGCCCAACGTGGCCGACATCCGGCCCGCCGCGCGCGCCGCCAAGAAAGGCGGCGCCGATGCGGTGAGCCTCATCAACACCATCAACTCGATCATGGGCGTGGACCTGGACGCGATGGCGATGTTTCCGCACACCGACGGCAAGGGCTCGCACGGCGGCTACTGCGGCCCCGGCGCCAAGCCGATCGCGCTGCACATGGTGGCCGAGATCGCGCGCGACCCGCAGACCGCCGGCCTGCCGATCTCGGGCATCGGCGGTGTCTCGACCTGGCGCGATGCGGCCGAGTTCATCGCGCTGGGCAGCGGCTCGGTGCAGGTGTGCACCGCCGCCATGGTCTACGGCTTCAAGATCGTGCAGGACCTGTGCGACGGCCTCTCCAACTTCATGGACCAGAAGGGCTACGCCAACCTGGAACAGCTGCGCGGCCGTGCGGTCGGCAGCATCACCGACTGGCAGCAGCTCAACCTGAACCACGTCGACAAGGCCGTGATCCACCAGGACCTGTGCATCCAGTGCGGCCGCTGTCACGTGGTGTGCGAAGACACCTCGCACCAGGCCATCAGCGCCACCAAGGACGGCATGCGCTTCTTCGAGGTGAAGGAAGAAGAGTGCGTCGGCTGCAACCTGTGCGTGTCGATCTGCCCGGTGCCCGGCGCGCTGTCGATGCGCACGCTGAAGGCCGGCGAGACGGACGCGCGCACCGGCCACCCGGTGGTCGGCCACTACGCCAACTGGACCACGCACCCCAACAACCCGATGCGCACCGGCAGCCCTGCCTGAGCGCATGCATGAATGACGAAGCCCGGCGCAGACCGGGCGGCGGCAGGAGGGGAACGACAACACGGCAAAAAACACGACACACGTGCAGGAGACAACCCACATGACGACCCCACAGCACAGCGGCGCACCCGCCGCAAACCTCTGGAACGAGGACCTGGCGCCCACCACGCTGGCACAGCGAACGTGGCGCTGGTACCACTTCGCCGCGCTCTGGGTGGGCATGGTGATGTGCATCCCCGCCTACATGCTGGCGGCCAGCCTGATCGAAGGCGGCATGTCGTGGGGGCAGGCGGTGCTGACCGTGTTCCTGGGCAACGCCATCGTGCTGGTGCCGATGCTGCTCATCGGCCACGCCGGCGCAAAGTACGGCATTCCCTACGCGGTGATGGCGCGTGCCTCGTTCGGCACGCGCGGAGCGCGGCTGCCTGCCCTGCTGCGCGCCATCGTGGCCTGCGGCTGGTACGGCATCCAGACCTGGTTCGGCGGCCAGATGATCTACACGCTGGTCGGCGTGCTCATGGGCCAGCCGCTGGGCGGTGACAAGCTGCCGATGCTCGGCATCAACGGCGCGCAGCTCGTGTGCTTCCTGATCTTCTGGGCCATTCAGCTGTACTTCGTGGTGCACGGCATCGAGTCGATCCGCCGGCTCGAAACCTACACCGCGCCGCTGAAGATCATCGTGTGCGTCGCCCTGCTCTACTGGGCCGTGCAGCGCGCGGGCGGCCTGGGCCCGATCTTCGACCAGCCGTCGCAGTTCGAGGCCGGCGGCAAGAAGGCCGGCATGTTCTGGGCCGTGTTCTGGCCTTCGCTCACGGCCATGGTGGGCTTCTGGGCCACGCTGGCGCTGAACATTCCCGACTTCACGCGCTTCTCGCGCTCGCAGCGCGACCAGGTGGTGGGCCAGGTGATCGGCCTGCCCGCGCCGATGGGCCTGCTCGCGATGATGGCCGTGATGGTCACCTCGGCCACCGTCGTCATCTACGGCAAGGCGCTGTGGGACCCGGTGGACCTGGCCAGCCGCATGACCGGCGCCGCGGTGCTCATTGCGCTCATCATCCTGCTGATCGACACGGTGAGCGTGAACCTGGCGGCCAACCTGGTGGGCCCGGCCTACGACTTCTCTGCCCTCAACCCGAAGAAGATCTCGTACCGCACGGGCGGCTACATCACGGCCGGCATCGCCATCGTGATGATGCCGTGGAAGGTGCTGGAGACCACGCAGGGCTACATCTTCACCTGGCTCATCGGCTACTCGGCGCTGCTCGGGCCGGTGGCCGGCATCCTGATTGCCGACTACTACCTGATTCGCCGCAAGGAGCTGGACGTCGATGCGCTCTACCGCGAGACCGGCGCCTACAGCTACGGCAACGGCTGGAACATGGCGGCCATCGTCGCCTTCATCGTCGGCGTGCTGCCGAACATCCCCGGCTTCCTCAACGCCGCCTTTCCGTCGGCCGTGCCGTCGATGCCCGAGTTCTTCAAGACGATCTACACCTACGCCTGGTTCGTCGGCGTGGTGCTGTCGGCCGTCGTCTACATGGGGCTGATGAAGGCGCGCGCGCCGCAGCTTCAGGGCCTGGCCCCGCCCCTCAAGAACCCCAGCTGAAGCAAGAAAGAAAAGGAACCCACGCCATGACCGTTCTCATTCGCGGTGGCACGGTGGTCAACGCCGATGCCGAGCACCGTGCCGACGTGCTCTGCCAGGGGGACAAGATCCTCCAGGTCGGCACCGACCTGCAGGTGCCGGCTGGCGCCGAGGTGATCGATGCCGGCGGCGCCTACGTGATGCCCGGCGGCATCGACCCGCACACCCACATGCAGCTGCCCTTCATGGGCACGGTGGCGGCCGACGACTTCTTCAGCGGCACGGCGGCGAGCCTGGCCGGCGGCACCACCAGCATCATCGACTTCGTGATTCCCGACCCGCAGCAATCGCTGATGGACGCCTTTCGCATGTGGCGCGGCTGGGCCGAAAAGTCCGCCGGCGACTACAGCTTTCACGTGGCCGTGACCTGGTGGAACGACAGCGTGCACAAGGACATGGGCACGCTGGTGCACGAGCACGGCGTGAACAGCTTCAAGCACTTCATGGCCTACAAGAACGCGATCATGGCCGACGACGAGATCCTGGTGAAGAGCTTCCAGCGTTCGCTGGAACTCGGCGCCATGCCGACGGTGCACGCGGAAAACGGCGAGCTGGTCGCGATGCTGCAGCAGCAACTGCTGGCACAGGGCATTCGCGGCCCCGAAGGCCATCCACTGTCGCGTCCGCCGATGGTCGAGGCCGAGGCGGCCAACCGCGCCATCGCCATCGCCGACGTGCTGGGCGTGCCGATCTACGTGGTGCACGTGTCGTGCGGCGAAGCGCTGGAGGCCATCACCCGTGCCCGCGCGCGCGGCCAGCGCGTGTACGGCGAAGTGCTGGCCGGCCACCTCGTGGTCGACGAGAGCGCCTACCGCGACCCCGACTTCGCGCGCGCCGCCGCCCACGTGATGAGCCCGCCCTTCCGCTCGCGCGAGAACCAGGCCATGCTGTGGCGCGGCCTGCAGGGCGGCAACCTGCACACCACGGCCACCGACCACTGCACCTTCTGCGCCGAGCAGAAGGCGGCCGGCCGCGACGACTTCACGAAGATTCCCAACGGCTGCGGTGGCGTCGAAGAGCGCATGGCCGTGCTGTGGGATGCGGGCGTCAACGCGGGCCGCCTCACGCCCTCGGAGTTCGTGCGCGTCACCTCGACCAACGCGGCGCAGCTGTTCAACCTGTACCCGCGCAAGGGCGTGATCCAGGCCGGTGCCGACGCCGACATCGTGGTGTGGGACCCGAAGGCGACCAAGACGCTGTCGGTGAAGACGCAGCATTCGAAGAGCGACTTCAACATCTTCGAGGGCCGCGAAGTGACGGGCGTGCCGAAGCACACGGTGAGCGCCGGCCGCTGGGTCTGGCGCGACGGCGACCTTCGCGCCGAGCCGGGCACTGGCCGCTACCTCAAGCGCCCGCCCTTCGCGCCGATGTTCACCGCGCTCGAACGTTTCAAGCAGCAGCACGCGCCCACGGCCGTGGCGCGCTGAACCCCCAAGGAGTCATACATGAATGCAGCAGTGGACACGCAGGTGCTGACGATCAACGGCGAGCGTCTGTGGAACTCGCTGATGGAACTGGCACGCATCGGCGCCACCCCCAAGGGCGGCGTCAAGCGGCTGGCGCTGACCGACCTCGACAAGCAGGGCCGCGACCTCGTGGTGTCGTGGGGCAAGGCGGCGGGCCTGAGCATCACGGTCGACAAGATCGGCAACGTCTTCATGCGCCGCGAAGGCCGCAACCCCGCGCTGCCGCCCATCGTGTCGGGCAGCCACATCGACACCCAGCCCACCGGCGGCAAGTTCGATGGCAACTACGGCGTGCTGTCGGCACTGGAAGTGGTGCGCACGCTGAACGACCAGGGCATTCGCACCGAGGCGCCCATCGAAGTCGCGTTCTGGACCAACGAGGAAGGCTCGCGCTTCGTGCCGGTGATGATGGGCTCGGGCGTGTTCTGCGGCGCCTTCAGCCTGGAACACGCCTATGCGGCCAAGGACACCGAAGGCAAGACGGTGCAAGAGGAGCTGGAACGCATCGGCTACATCGGCGACCAGGCGCCGGGCGACCACCCCATCGGGGCCTACTTCGAAGCGCACATCGAGCAGGGGCCTGTGCTGGAAGATGCGGACAAGGTCATCGGCGTGGTGCCGGCGGTGCTCGGCCTCTCGTGGTACGACTGCGTCGTCACCGGCATGGAGGCGCATGCGGGCCCTACGCCGATGCACCTGCGTCGCGACGCGCTGCAGGTGGCGACGCGGATCATGCAGGAGGTGGTGGCCATCGGGCTGCGCTACCCGCCCTACGGGCGCGGCACGGTCGGCATGGTGCAGGTGCACCCGAACAGCCGCAACGTGATTCCGGGCGAGGTGAAGTTCTCGGTCGACCTGCGCAACGTGAGCGGCGAATTGCTCGACCGCATGCACGGCGAGATCCTCGCCTGCGTCGATCGCACGGGGCGCGAAACCGGGTTGGGCGTGACGATCGAGCGCGTGTCGTACTTTCCGCCCTGCCCGTTTCACCCCGATTGCGTGGACGCGGTGCGCCGCGCGACCGAAAGGCTTGGCTACTCGACCATGGATGTGGTCTCGGGCGCGGGCCACGACGCGATCTATGCCGCGCGGCTCGCACCGGCCGGCATGATCTTCGTGCCCTGCAAGGACGGCATCAGCCACAACGAGATCGAGGACGCGCAGCCCGACCACCTGACGGCCGGCTGCAACGTGCTGCTGCATGCCATGCTGGAGCGCGCGAAACGCGTCGACTGACGCGCTCGCGGCGGCGTTGCCGCTACTGGTACGCCGCCAGCTCCTGCTTCGCGATCGCGTTGCGGTGCACTTCGTCGGGGCCGTCGGCCACGCGCAGGTGGCGTTCGTAGGCGTAGAAGTGCGTGAGCAGCGTGTCCTGGCTCAGGCCCATGGCGCCGAAGGCCTGCATGGCCCAGTCGATCACCTTCACGCAGTTGTTCGGCGTGAGCACCTTGATCATCGCGATCTCTTTCGCCGCGACCTTGTTGCCCACGGTGTCCATGCGGTAGGCGGCGTTGAGCACCATCCAGCGCGACTGCTCGATCAGCATACGCGACTCGGCAATGCGCTCGCGCCACACGCCCTGTTCCGACAGCGGCTTGTGGAAGGCCACGCGCGACACGAGGCGCTGGCACATCAGCTCCAGCGCGGCCTCGGCCATGCCGATGGCGCGCATGCAGTGGTGGATGCGTCCGGGGCCGAGGCGGCCTTGCGCGATCTCGAAGCCGCGGCCCTCGCCCAGCAGGATGTTCTCGACCGGCACGCGCACGTTGTCGAACACGATCTCGGGGTGGCCGAAGGGCGGGTCGTACATGCCCAGCAGCTGCATGTCGCGCACGATGGTGATGCCGGGCGTGTTCTTGGGCACGAGCACCATCGACTGCTGCTTGTGGCGGTCGGCGTTGTCGGGGTCGGTCTTGCCCATCAGCACGAAGATCTCGCAGCGCTCGTTCATGGCGCCGGTGATGTACCACTTGCGCCCGTTGATGACGTACTCGTCACCTTCGCGGCGAATGCTGCAGCGGATGTTGGTGGCGTCGCTGGAGGCCACCTCGGGCTCGGTCATCGCGAACGACGAGCGGATCTCGCCGGCCAGCAGCGGCGTGAGCCAGCGTTCCTGCTGCGCCTTCGTGCCGTAGCGCGCCAGCACTTCCATGTTGCCGGTGTCGGGCGCGGAGCAGTTGAAGATCTCGGCGCACCAGTAGCGCCGGCCCATGATCTCGCACAGCGGCGCGTACTCGACATTGCTCAGGCCCGGGCCGTGTTCCGACTCGGGCAGGAACAGGTTCCACAGGCCGCGCTCGCGCGCCTTGGCCTTCAGGCCGGCCATCATCGGCAGCTCGGCATACGGGCGGCCGGCGCGGGCGTTGGCGGCCAGCTCTTCCTCGCGGCGCTTCTCGTTCGGGTAGACGTGCTCGTCCATGAACTTGAGCAGCTCGGCGCGCAGCGCGAGCACCCGGGGCGTGAATTCGAATTGCATGTCGTCTCGTCCTTCTTCCAATGTGCGGTCGAAGATACGTCGCGATGCGGATCGGGACGGTCGTTCGCGCGACAGCACGAACGCCGCCCTGGGCAGGTCAGCGTGGCGTGGGCAGCGCGGTCGCCAGCGCGGCCAGCGCCGCCACCACCTTCTGCACCGACTGCGCGGCGCGCGCGTCCTTCAACGTGCCGTCGGCCTCGAAGGCCTCGTTCGCGCGCCCGAGTGCGAACTGCTGCGGCGCCACCAGCATGGCGAAGGCCATCTGCAGGTACTGGCGCAGGAAGTTCATCGAGCGCAGCGCGCCCAGCGGCCCGGGCGAGGCCGACAGCAGCGCAGCCGGCTTGTTGGCCGTGGCGGCCAGGCCGCCCGCGTGGCCGTCGCCCGGCGGAATGCGCGAGAGCCAGCTGAAGGCGTTGATGACCAGCGGCGTGGGAAAGCCGTTGTACTCGGGCGTGACGATCAGCACGCCGTCGTTCGCCGCGATGGTGCTGCGCAGTTCGTGCGCGCCGGCCGGCACGCCCGAGGCGGCCTCGAGGTCGCCGTCGTACACGGGCAGCGCCAGCGCGCGCAGGTCCATCTCCGTCACCTGCAGGCCCGCCGCGCGCGCGGTGGCCGCGGCCACGGCCGCCAGCCGGCGGTTGAGCGAACCGTCGCGGGCGCTGCCGGGAATGATCAGGATGCGGGGACTGTCCATGCGGGGCTCCTTGCCGTGCGTTGAAAGAAGAAGGAAAGCCGCGCCGCACGTTTCGCGTGCGGCGCGGCTTTCGTCAGTGTCGCACCCGGAAGATCAGGCGCGCTGCGAATCCAGCTGCTCGCTGTTCGTCACGACCTCCTGCGCCTTCATGTAGCTCTCGATCAGCAGCTGGTAGGGCGGGAACACGGCGCTGTAGGCCTCGGCCCATTGCGCGGCGTCGTCGCGGTGCCAGGTCTTCTGCACTTCGGAGCACACGCCCGCGGTGTCGATCGGCACCACGCCGGCCTGCACCACGCGCGCCAGCGTGATCTCCTGCGCCATCTTCGAGTACGTGCCCGAGGCGTCGATCACCGCGAACACGCGGTAGCCCTCGTGCACCGCCGCGATGCTCGGGAAGGCCATGCACACGCTGGTGATGGTGCCGGCAATGATCAGCGTGCCGCGCCCCGTGGCCTTCACGGCGGCCACGAACTCGGGGTTGTCCCAGGCGTTGATCTCGCCCTTGCGCGCCACGTACTGCGCATGCGGCGCGTACTTGTGCACTTCGGGAATCAGCGGGCCGTTCGGTCCTTGCGGCACCGAGGCGGTGGTGATGACCGGGATCTTCGCCAGCGTCGCGACCTTGGCCAGCGTGGTGACGTTGGAACGCAGCTCGGTCATCGGCATGTCCTTCACGGTCTGGAACAGGCCGCTCTGGTGGTCGATGAGCAGCATCACGGCATCGTCGGGGTCGATGACGGGCTTGGCGCCGTTGAAGTTGGCAACGTTGTTGGGAATGGTCATGGCGTGCTCACTTTCCCTGGGTCAGCTGCGTGTAGCTGGTGATGAGGTTGCGGTAGTCGGGGATGTGGTTGGAGAACAGCGTGCCCAGCCCCTCGATGTCGTTGCGCCAGTCGCGGTGTAGCTCGCAGGCCACGCCGAACCACGACATCAGCTGCGCGCCGGCGGCCGACATGCGGTCCCACGCGGCCTGGCGCGTCACATCGTTGAAGGTGCCCGACGCATCGGTGACGACGAAAACGTCGAAGCCCTCGGCCAGCGCCGACAGCGCCGGGAAGGCCACGCAGACCTCGGTGACCACGCCGGCGATCAGGAGCTGCTTCTTGCCCGTGGCCTTCACGGCCTTGACGAAGTCCTCGTTGTCCCAGGCGTTGATCTGGCCGGGGCGGGGAATGTAGGGCGCGTCGGGGAACTGGGCCTTCAGCTCGGGCACGAGCGGGCCGTTGGGGCCGTTCTCGAAGCTGGTGGTCAGCACCGTGGGCAGCTTGAAGTAGCTGGCGATATCGGCCAGGGCCAGCACGTTGTTCTTGAACTTGTCGGGGTCGATGTCGCGCACCAGCGAGAGCAGGCCGGTCTGGTGGTCGACCAGCAGCACGGCGACATCGTTCTTGTCGAGACGGGTGTAGGGCTTGGACATGGAAGGCTTCCTTTGTGAGGTTGAATGCCGGGGAAAAATGGCCCCCGATGCATGTCCGTCAGCGTAAAAGCGCCCCCGAAAGTCCGGTAGTCGGCGAAATTTGCCTGCAGCGTTCCACCCGATGGACGATGGCAACACCCGTGCGCGCAGGTCGGATGAATTCGCGCCCGCCGGAGCCGATCCCTCGCGGCGGGTAAAATACCCCTACATGTCCCGCTGGTTTGCCGCTACCGTCCTCGCTTTCATGCTGTCGTGCTACGGCTTCGCCGTGCTCGCGCACGGGCTCGTCGGCGGCAACCATGTGACGTCGACGGGTGACCGCCAGACCGTCGCGACGCTCGCCGTCGCACTGGCCGATGGCGGCAACAGCGAGTCCGGCAACACGTCTTCTTCCGAAGACCCGTCCGCCATGGACGAAGCCGGCTCCGAGCACGCCGAACTGCTCGACGCCCGCCCCCACGCACGCAACCTGCTGGTGCTCTCCGCGCAACCGCCGCGGCTGGGCTCCACCTCGGTGCTCTCGCCGCTGCTCGACCGGCCCAAGCGGCCACCCCGGCCCCACGCCCTCCTCGCCGCCTGAGGCCGCGCGGCGGCGAGCGAACGCCTGAGGACCGATCCGGTCCGGGCGTTTGCGCTCACCCATCCGGCCCGTCGCCTGTTTCGCGCGACGCACCTGCCCCTTCTTTTTCAGCCGTCTGACGGCCCCGCCGCACGTGTCATGCGACCCGTCCGGCCCTCTCTCTTTTCAGGATTTTTTGATGAACTCCAGCCCATCGGCCTACCCCTCCAGCTTCGGCGCACCGTTGGCCTCGGTCCAGGAACGCAACCGCGTTCTGCGCAACACCTACTGGCTGCTCGCACTGTCGATGGTGCCCACCGTGCTGGGCGCCTGGCTCGGCGTGGCCACCGGCCTCACGCGCGCCCTGTCGCCGGGCATCGGCCTCATGGTGTTCCTCGGCGGCGCCTTCGGCTTCATGTACGCCATCGAGAAGACCAAGAACTCCGCCGCCGGCGTGCCCGTGCTGCTGGCCTTCACCTTCTTCATGGGCCTGATGCTGTCGCGCCTGGTCGGCAGCGTGCTCGGCCTGTCCAACGGCGCCAGCCTGGTGATGACCGCCTTCGCCGGCACCGGCGGCATCTTCCTGGGCATGGCCATGCTCTCGACGGTCATCAAGCGCGACATCTCGGCCATGGGCAAGTGGCTCTTCGTGGGCGCCATCGGCCTGCTGGTGGTGGGCATCGCCAACGTCTTCATCCAGTCGAGCGCGCTGATGATGACGCTGTCGGTCGCTGCCATCGGCATCTTCTCGGCCTTCATCCTGCACGACCTGAAGCGCGTGAAGGACGGCCTGGAAACCAACTACATCTCGGCCACGCTGGGCGTGTACCTGAGCCTCTACAACGTGTTCCAGTCGCTGCTGGCCCTGCTGGGCATCGCCGGCGGCCGGGACGAGTAAGCGCACACAGAACGACAAGACAAGGAAGGAAAGCACCATGCGCCTCACCACCAAGGGCCGCTTCGCGGTCACCGCGATGATCGACATCGCCCTGCACGGCCGCTCGGGCCCCGTCACGCTGGCCTCGATCAGCCTGCGCCAGCAGGTCTCGCTCTCGTACCTGGAACTGCTGTTCGCCAAGCTGCGCCGCAACGGGCTGGTCGAATCCACCCGCGGCCCCGGCGGCGGCTACTCGCTCAGCCGCAAGGCCACGGAGATCACGGTGGCCGACATCGTGCTCACCATCGAAGACCTGGGCGCCAGCAAGATCCGCCCGCGCGCCGCCGGCTCGGCCGACGAACCCGGCCGCTGCGAGATCGACGACCTGTGGGCCTCCGTGAACCTGCGCGCCGTCGAGTTCCTGCGCTCGATCTCGCTTCAGAGCCTGGTCGATGAACAGAAGGCCAAGGGCGTGCAGCCCGCCACCAGCGCGGCCGCCCGCCGCACGACATCCGTCGTCGGCTCGCCGGTGCGCAAGCCCTTCGTGGTCGACGCGCCGAACTCGGTGTTCGCACTGGGACGGCGCCATAGCACGAGCAGCTGATACCCGGCACGCGCGGGCGGCACGGCCTTGAATGTGCCCCCCGCGCGGACTAGACTGCAATGGCAAGGGCACCCGCGGTGCCGGGGGCCAAGGAGCCTGCCATGTACAAGCGTGTTCTCGTCGCCACCGACGGCTCTTCGCTGTCGGACAAGGCGGTGGCCGCGGCCATCGACCTCGCGTTGCTGACCGGCGCCGAGCTGGTGAGCGTCAACGTCGCGCACATCCAGCCCTATGGCTATTTCGAAGGCTCGATGCTGCTGAACCAGACGGACTTCGAAGCCAACCAGAAACACGTCGAGCAGGCGGCCCAGCGCGTGGCCGATGCGGTGCGCGACACCGCCCTGGCCAAGGGCGTGCGCCGCGCCGACGCGGTGGTCATGAAGTCAAACCAGGTGGCCGAGGCCATCATCCACGCCGCCAAGAACCAGGACTGCGACCTGATCGTGATGGCCTCGCACGGGCGCCGCAGCCTCGCACGGCTGCTGCTGGGCAGCGAGACGCTGCACGTGCTGACGCACTCGCACATCCCGGTGCTGGTGCTGCGCTGAACTGAACGAACGAGGCCCCGCGCACGCGGTGCGCGGGGTTATCTCGTCGCTGCGGACTCGACGGTCTCGACGACCGTGCGACCGGCCGGCGGGCACGACGGCCCGGCATCGCGGCCGAAGCAGCGCGCGGCCTGCGTGCGCGCCTGCGCCTCCTGCGCGTGGCGCGCCTGCGCGGCATCGACCTGGTAGTCGAGCAGCCACTTCATGAGCAACAACATCGCGATCACCAGGCCGAGCGCCACACCCAGCAGGGTCGTGCGCCAGTTGCGAGGTCGCACCGCAGACGGCGCGCGGGCCGGTGCGCTGCTTTCCATCGCGGTGAAGCCCGCAAGGCTGCGGGAGGCGCCGCCGTCATGGATGCGACGGCGGGGGGGTTCGGGGGTCGCGGAACGCGCGGACACCGAGGTCTGCGCGCGCTTCACGCGCGGCGCATGGGCAGTGTCCGAAGGCAGGTGGCGGGCAGGCATGACGGGGGCGATTATGAACGCCTTGCGCCCCCGGTCCGTGCGTCAGGCACCGACGCCGAACGCCGCGTGGTACCGCACCTCGCCGACCGGCCAGGCACCGTGGAACGACACGGCCTGAAAGTATTCCGGCGGCACGCCCGGCAACACCAGCCCGGGCCGCACGACGAAGCCGAAGCGGCCATAGAAAGCCGGGTCGCCCAGCAGCGCGCAGCCTTGCGCGCCGGCGTCGCGCAGGCCCGCCAGCGCCGCGTCCATCAGCAGCCGGCCGATGCCCTGCCCCTGGCGCGCGGGCGCCACCGAGATCGGCCCCAGGCCATGCCAGCCGGTCGTGCCGTCGGAGATTGCCACGGGCGACAGCGCCACATGGCCGACGATCTCGCCACCGTCTTCGACCACGAGCGACAGCGTGAGCTGGCCGGCCGCGCGCAAGGCGTCGACGATGAGGTGTTCGGTGCCGTCGGCATGCGGTGCCTCGGCAAACGCCGCCACCGTCAATTGCCGGATGGCGGCCTCGTCGCCCGGTTGCTCGGGGCGAACCACCGGCCCCGCCTCCGTCCGCCGCGCGGCCTCCACCTTCTTCTGCGTGTCGGCATCCACCAACGCCCGCATCGCGCGGAACAGTGGTCGGCTGCCAGTGTGCTTCTGGCCGTAGCCGAGGTTGAATTCGTAGTCGAAGTCCGGTGGGTTCGCGCCCTGGTTGTGCTGCAGCAGGGTCTCGAGCTTGTCGAGCGCCTTCACCGCCTGCGCTTCGGGCGTCTCGGCCTTTTCGTACTCGTCCCACAGCGCCAGGATGCCCGCGCGCAGCGGCGCGTCGAGCGTGCGCGTGAGCACCTGCAGGTCTTCGCGCTCCTGCGCGCTCTTGTCGGGATGCGCGCCTTGCACGATGGCGGGAATGTCGCCATGGATCGCCTCGCCCAGGTCGTGCACCACGCACATCTTCAGCACCTTGAGCAGGTCCAGGTCGGCCAGCTCGTCCTCGAAGGCCATGGCCATGAGGCACAGGCGCCAGCTGTGCTCGGCCGTGCTCTCGGTGCGGCCCGAGGCGGTGTGCGCGCTGCGCAGCACGCTCTTGAGGCGCTCGGCCTCGCGAAGGAAGTCCAGCCTTCCCTTGATCTGATCGATGTCCATCTCGCGGTCTCGTTCGTCCTGAATGTGTCAGGCCGAGCCTAAGCGATCCGCAGGCACACCGTTGTTACAGCGCCGGCCCCAGCCCGATCGGTGCGGGCACCACGTTGACGATGCGCGTGAAGAGCGACGCATACACCTCGTCGGGCGCGGGGTGGTTGGAGAACAGGTCGCGGTTCTCGCCAAAGGCCGCATCGAGTTCGCGCCAGTCGTCGGCGCTGAGCACGCGCTCGGCCAGCGGAAGAATCTCGCGCTCCTCGTGCGCCATGTGGTCCAGGTAGAAGCTCACGTACTCGTTCATCGCCTGCTCGAAGGCCAGGCGGCGCGGCTCGCCGAGCATCTCGAAAGCGAGCAGCGCGTGCTCGACATGGCGGATCTTGCGCTCGCCCCAGGCGTGGTCGTTGTCCAGCTTGTCCATCAGGTCGCGCGAGATCGGCGTGCACGCGCGCAGCCGGGGAAAGAGCAGCTCGGTCTCCTTCGGGTGGTGGCGCTTCTCGGGAAACTCGTCCACATAGAACAGCATCGCGCGCAGCGTCGCGAAGTCGGGCATCGTGCGCTTGCGGCGGTGCTGGTCGAGCAGCATCACGATGGAACGCAGCATGGCCGCCAGCGCGGCGTGCTCCTGGCGAATGATCCGGACGGCGGCATGAGTCATGGAGGGTCTCCTTCTTTCGAAGGCCCCAAGGGTCGCAAGTCTGACGCGGCCCAGGCTTGTTCCAGATCAAGGCCCGTGCATGCAGCCGGGCACAGACTGGCATGGCATCTCCTGTCTTTTTCTTCAACGCACTCCTGGAGGCTCCACACCATGTACCAACGCATCCTGGTTCCCGTCGACGGCAGTTCCACCTCCGCCGAAGGCCTGGCCGAAGCCATCCGCCTGGCCCGGCTCACCGGTGGCCGCCTGCGCATCGTCCACATCCTCGACGAACTCTCGTTCGCGCTCGGCATGGACGCCTACGCAGCCCATTCGGGCGACTGGCTCAAGGTGCTGCGCACCAACGCCGTGACGCTGCTCGAGAAGGCCCGCGCGCAGGCGCTGGACGCGGGCGTCGAGGCCGAGGTCGTGCTGCGCGACGGCTTCAAGGCCGGCGCGGTCCACGACCAGGTGGTGACCGAGGCCATCGCCTCGAAGGCCGACCTGATCGTGCTCGGCACACACGGCCGGCGCGGCCTGAGCCGCTGGGCCATGGGCAGCAGCGCGGAGCACATCCTGCGGGTGGCGCCCGTGCCGGTGCTGCTGATCCGCGCGCCCGAAGCCGCGGCCAAGGTGGAGTCCGAGCGCTTCAGCCTGCCGGACGGGCTGGTCGCGAACCAGTAGGCCTACCGGCGCGCGAAAAAGAAAAAAGCGCCGGCCGGCGCTTTTTTCTTTTCTCCTGCGAAGCCTCTCAGGCGTAGGAACGCAGCCGCACCGCAAAGGCCGCCAGCGGCGCGATGCCGCTGGCTTCGGCGCGCTCGCACCAATCCTGCAGCCGCTTCACGAGCTGTTCGCCGGTGGCGCCCGAGCGGCTCCACAGCGCGGTCAGCTCACGCCGCATGGCGTACATCGTTTCCAGTGCCTGCGAAGCCACCAGCGCTTGCGTGAGCTGCGCATGGCGCGTGGCGTCGAGCGCCTTTTCTTCCTTGCCGAGCCAGGGCCGCGCGGCGCGCAAGGCACGTGCCTTGTTCGGCGCGAGCGCATGCACCCGCGCCAGCTCCTCGGTGCAGGCCTGCTTCAGCGAGCGCGAGTAGTTCGACAGCACGTCGTAGTGGTGCCGGATCACCGCCTGCACCGTGAGCAGGTCGACAGTGGCGCGCGGCGTGGTGAGGCGCGGCTTCGGCGCCAGGTGCTTCACCTTCGCCAGCCCCACCGCCTGCAGCGCGCGGATGTAGACCCACCCGATGTCGAACTCGAACCACTTGTTCGACAGCTTCGCCGAGGTCGGGAACGCATGGTGGTTGTTGTGCAGCTCCTCGCCGCCGATCAGCAGGCCGATGGGAAAGATGTTCGTGCTCGCGTCCGACGCCGGCCAGTTGCGGTAGCCCCAGAAGTGGCCGATGCCGTTGACCACGCCGGCGGCCCAGAACGGAATCCATGCGATCTGCACGAGCAGCACCAGCGCGCCCGGCAGCACGCCGAACAGCGCCATGTCGATCAGGCCCATGCAGGTGATGCCCAGCGTCTGGTAGCGCGTGTACAGCCGGCGCTCGAGCCAGTCGTCGGGCGTGCCGTGGCCGTAGCGGCTCAGCGTCTCGGGGTTGCGCGCCTCGGCCACGTACAGCAGCACGCCGCCCCACAGCACGCGCTTCAGGCCCACCACCTGCGGGCTGTGCGGGTCGTCGGGCGTGTCGCACTTGGCGTGGTGCTTGCGGTGCACCGCGGCCCATTGCTTGGTGACCATGCCCGTGGTCATCCAGAGCCAGAAGCGGAAGAAGTGGCTGGCAATGGGGTGCAGGTCGAGCGCGCGGTGCGCCTGGTGGCGGTGCAGGAAGATGGTGACCGAGGCGATGGTGACGTGCGTCAGCGCCAGCGCGGCCAGCAGCACGCCCCACCACGGGAGATCGAGCGCGCCCGAGAAAAGAAAAGATGCCATTCGTTCGTACCTTCTGGACCCTGTGGACAACGGGCGCGATTCTCGGAAGCGCCCCGCCCGCGGGCCTTGCGCCAGATCAACAGCGGGCGCTGCCGCTGCCAGCGCCGCGCCTTGCGTGCTACGCTTCCCGGCTCCCAGCGCCCTTCCCCGTGGCGCCGGCGTTTTTTCTCCCAGCCCCCGCATGACTTCTGCCCCCCACATCGCGGTGCTCGACGACGAGGTCGACATCACGCTGCTGCTGGCCAACTACCTCCAGGGCCACGGCTACCGCGTCACCCAGATCCACGACGGCGCGGCGCTGCGCTCGCTCATGGCCGCCGACCCGGCCGACCTCGTGCTGCTGGACCTGGGCCTGCCCGGCGAAGACGGCTTTTCCATCGCCCGCCACATGCGCGAGAACTGGCGCTGCGGCCTCGTGATCGTCACCGGCCGCGGCGACCCGGTGGACAAGGTGGTGGGCCTCGAAGTGGGCGCCGACGACTACGTGACCAAGCCCTTCGACCTGCGCGAGCTGGCGGCGCGCGTCAAGGCCGTGCTGCGGCGCCTGACGCCCGACGCGTCGGCGGCCGCTGCCGCCCCCACGCCGCCCGAGCGCCTGCGCTTCGCCGGCTGGCGCCTGGACACCGCCGCGCGCAGCCTCAGCAACGCGCAGGGCGAGGCCGTGGCGCTGACCACCGGCGAGTTCGACCTGCTGTGCGCCTTCGCGCGGCACCCGGGCCGCGTGCTCTCGCGCGACTTCCTGCTCGAGCAGACGCGCGGGCGCGAGGCCGCCCCCTTCGACCGCACGATCGACGTGCAGGTCGGCCGGCTGCGCAAGAAAATCGAGGCCAACGCCGACGATCCGCAGCTCATCAAGTCGGTGCGCGGCGCGGGCTACATCCTGGTGCCGCCGGTCACCCATGGCTGACGGCAGCGCACCCTCGATTCCCGGCCTGCCCTCGGGCGTCGAGGAAGGCAGCGTGTTCCGCTCGCTGTTCGCCGCGTATCCCGATTCGCTGCTGGTGGTGGACCAGTCGGGCCGCATCGTGCTGGCCAACCCCTCGGCCGCCGCCATGCTCGGCTACGCGGCCGACGAGCTCGTGGGCCTGAGCGTGGAAGCGCTGGTGCCCGACAGCATCCGCCCGCGCCACGCGGCGTTTCGCGAAGCCTACGGCCGCGCGCCGCGCCCGCGCCCGATGGGCACCGACATGGAGCTGGTCGCCAAGCGCAAGGACGGCAGCGAGGTGATGGTCGAGATCGCGCTGAGCCCGCTGCAGAACCAGGGCCTGCCCTTCGTGGTGGCCGCCATCCGCGACATCGGCGCCTACCCGCGCGTGAAGCAGGCGCTGCAGCGCGCGCGCTACAGCGAACACCTGGCGCAGTTGGGCCGCCTGGCGGTCGACACGCGCGACCTGCAGGTGGTGCTGGCGCAGGTGCCCGACATCGTCGCGACCGCATTGCAGGTCGAGGTGGCGATGGTGTGGCTGCTCGACGGCAGCCAGCGCGAGTTCCGCCTGGCCAGCGGCGTGGGCCTGGTCGCCGACGAGAGCGTGGGCCTGCGCATCGCCAACCGGCCCGACACGCAACCCGGCTACGTGCTCTCGCAAGGCTGCCCCGTCGTGGTCACGGACTACCGCGAAGAGCGCCGCTTCACCGTGCCGCCCGCCTACCTCGAGGCCGGGCTGGTCAGCGCGCTGGCCGTGCCGCTGTCCGACCGGGGCCGCGTGACCGGCATGCTGTCGGTGCGCGCCACCGCCGCGCGGCGCTTCGGCGACGAGGAGATCCGCTTTCTCGAATCGGTGGCGAGCCTGCTGGCCACCAGCCTGCAGCGCGTGCAGACCGAAGAAGCGCTGAACCACGCGCAGCGCCTGGAGAGCGTGGGCCAGCTCACCGGCGGCATCGCGCACGACTTCAACAACCTGCTGACCATCATCCAGGGCAACCTGCAGGTGCTCGAAGAGCTGCCGCAGCTCGCAGCCGACGGCTATGCGCAGCAGCTCGTGGCCGCCGCTGCGCGCGCCAGCCGGCGCGGCGCCGAGCTCACAGGCAAGCTGCTGGCCTTCTCGCGGCGCCAGATGCTGCAGCCCGACGCGGTCGACGTGCGGCAGATGCTGCACTCGCTCACCGACATGCTGCGCCGCACGCTCGACCAGCGCATCCAGATCGAGATCGACGCCGACGACCCCTGCCCCGCCGTGCGCGCCGACCCGGGCCAGCTCGAATCGGCGCTGCTGAACATCGCCATCAACGCGCGCGACGCCATGCCCGAGGGCGGGCGCCTGCACTTTCGCGCCGAGGCCTGCGACGCCCTGCCGGCCACCGTGCGCCAGGAACTGAGCGACGCCGACGCCGGTCGCCGCTTCGTCGCGCTCTCCATCGCCGACAGCGGCACCGGCATGACCGACGCGGTCATGGAGCACCTCTTCGAGCCCTTCTTCACCACCAAGGAGGCCGGGCGCGGCACCGGCCTGGGCCTGAGCACGGTGTACGGCTTCGTGAAGCAGTCGCGCGGCGCCATCGCCATCGACAGCAAGCTCAACGCCGGCACCACCGTGACGCTCTACCTGCCGCAGGTCGAGGCCGATGTGGCAAGCGCTGCGGCACCTGCCGACGAAGAGCCGATGGAGATCGAAGCCGAAGCCACGCTGGCCCCGGGCCTGCGCGTGATGCTGGTCGAAGACGACGCCGAGGTGCGCCAGGTGGTCCACACCTTCCTGACCACGCTGGGCTGCGAGGTCGCGACCGCCGCCAATGCCGAACAAGCGTTGCCCGCCATGGCGGCCGAGGCCACGCCCTTCGACCTGCTGCTGAGCGACATCGCGCTCGGCCCCGGCATGCGCGGCACGCGGCTGGCCGCAGAGGCGGTGCAACGCCAACCGCGACTCGCGGTGCTGCTGATGTCGGGGTTCTCGGCGGAGCTGCTCGACGCCGACCGCGAAGCGCCCCCGGGCTGGGAGCTGCTGCGCAAGCCGTATTCGCGCAGCGAGCTCGCACGCGCGATGGCGCGGGCGCTGTTGGCTGCGCGCGAGTGAACGAAGTCTCTTCCTACTGAAGCATCGCGGGCGCCGGCGCCAGGCAGCGCTGCACGAAGGCCGAGAGCGCGCCCACGTCGGGAATCTGCACCTCGCGCCGGCCCTTGGTGGCAAAGCCAATGACCTTGTCGCGCGCCAGCCGCGAGAGCGCGCGGCTCACGCTTTCGAGCGTCATGCCCAGGTAGTTGCCGATCTCGGCGCGCGTCATGCGCAGCGTGATCTCGTCGGTGCGCATGCCGCGGTCGGCCAGCGACTCGGCCCAGTAGCGCAGGAAGTCGGCCACGCGCGCGTCGGCCGGCAAGGTGCACACCGACATCAGCGAATCGCGGTCGTGCGCGATCTCGCGGCTCATCGCGGCGTGCAGCATCTGCAGCAGCGCGGGGTGCGTGGCGCAGGCGGCCAGCAGCGATTCGTAGGGCACGACCCAGACCTCGCCGGTGTCCATGGCCACCGCGTCGCACACGTAGCGCTGGCCCGCGATGCCGTCGAAGCCCAGCCAGTCGCCGCGGAACTTCAGGCCCACCACCTGCTCGCGGCCGTCGGCCGAGAGATTCACGATCTTGAAGAAGCCCGAGTTCAGGATGTAGAGGTTGCCGAAGCGTTCGCCGGCCTGGTAGATCACGTCGCCCGTGTGCACCATGCGGCGCTGCGGTTGCAGCTGCTCGGCCAGCAGGCGCAGGCGCTCGGCCGTGCGGCGGCCCGCGTCTTCCTTCTGCACCGTCGGAAGGGGCCGAAGCGGGAGGATGGGGTTGGGGCGGGCACTCGTGAGCATGGGGATTCCTCGGCGTTCTGTCTGTCTTGTGTGGCGTTGCCTGCGATCAGGCGATGTCTCGATGCTAGGAAGCGCGAGGCCCCGCAGTGACAACGGCCCGCATCGGTGCGTAACGTCGGGTGAATGCTCTGTGTCCGGCGTGTAACAGCGGCGCGCTCCTTGATGTGCGTCAAGGCCGGCGCGGCACGGGTGGCTAGCCTCCGCGAGACACATGTCGAACCTTGCCATGCACCCTTCCACCGCCGCGCTGTCGCCCCAGAGAGAGGCCAGCCTGCTGGGCCGCGCCCGGCTGCTCCAGCGCGCCGCGCTCGACGGCGCCGCGCCGCCGCGGCTGCTGCGCGGCAAGAACCTCGGCCTGCTCAGCGAGACCGGCGACAGCGCCGCGCTGGCCCTGCTGCGCCAGGCCGCCGAGGAACTGGGCGCACAGGTCGCGACCATGCGCTCCAGCCTGTCGACCGACACGCCGGTGCAGGAGCTGCAGCACACGGCGCGCATGCTCGGCCGGCTCTACGATGCCGTCGCCTGCGAGGGCATCGACGCCGCGCTGGTGCGCCAGATCGGCCAGCACGCGGGCATTCCGGTGCACGACGGCGCCGCAGCCGACAGCCACCCCACGGCCGCGCTCGTGGGGCTGCTCGGCGAGCGCACGGCGGCGGCGGACAACCGGAGGTTCGTGCTACAGGCGTTGCTGATCGAGAGCATCGCCTGAGGAGCTAGCGCTTCAGCCGCACCAGTCGGCGATGCGGTGGCTCAGGTCCATCCACAGCGCCTGCAGCGCCACCGCCGCCAGCAACACCCCCGCCAGCCGCGCGCCCCAGGCCTGGCGCGTGCCGCTGTCGCCCCACCCGCGCAGGCGCTGCCACAGCCACGGCGCAGCGAGGAGCGAGACGCTGCTGCCCAGCGCGAACAGCGCCATCGTCGAGGCGCCCTGCAGCGGCCCGTTGCCCAGCGCGGCCAGCATGAGCGCCGAATAGAGCAAGCCGCAGGGCATGGCGACCCAGAGCGTGCCCGTGGCGAGCACGCCCAGCAGCGAACCGCCGGCCATGGGCCGCAGGCGCGCTTCGAGTGCGCGCCCGGCGCGCTGCGCCCACAGCGGCTGGCGGCCCGCGACGGCGAGCACCACGCCCCAGGCGAGCACGAACACATGCAGCATCACCCACAGCGGGCGCCATGCCGCGACCTGCGCGCTCGCTGCGCCCAGGCCGTGCAGGCTCGCGGCGGCGATGGCGCCGGCGGCTGCGTAGCTCGCCATGCGGCCGAGGTGGAAGGCGACCGGTGCGACGGGATGCACGGCCTGCGCGGGCTTGCCCACCGGCACGATGCGGATCACCGCGGCCGACACCGCGCCGCACATCGCCACGCAATGCGGCCCGCCGGCGAGCCCCATCAGCAATGCGGCGCCTGCGAGTGCGGGGGAATCCATCGAATCAAACCACGCGCGAAAAGCGCGTGCGCGTCGCTGCGCAATAGCGATCGAACACCATCGCCACCGCACGCACGAGGAACCAGCCGGCCTCGGTGACCTCGATGGTGCGCGGCGACAGGCGCACCAGCCCTTGCTCGGCCATCGGCGCCAGCGCGGCACGCTCGGGGGCGAAGTAGTCCGCGAAGGCGATGCCGTGCGCGGCTTCGACCGCGTCGAAGTCCACGCGCCCCCGGCACATCAGCGCCATGATGACCTCGCGGCGCAGCAGGTCGTCGTCCGACAGCGCGAGCCCCTTGACCACGGGCAGGCGGCCCTGGTCGAGCAACGCGTAGTAGTCCTCCAGCGTCTTCGCGTTCTGGCTGTAGGTTGCGCCCACGCGGCCGATGGCCGACACGCCGAGGGCGACGAGGTCGCCGTCGGGCTGCGTGCTGTAGCCCTGGAAATCGCGGTGCAGCCGGCCCTCCCGCTTGGCCACGGCCAGCGGGTCGTCGGGCAGCGCGAAGTGGTCCATGCCGATGTAGACATAGCCGGCTTCGGTGAGCGCCGCAATCGCGCGCCCGAGCATGCGCACGCGCGTGGGCGCGTCGGGCAGTTCATCGGCCGCGATGCGCCGCTGCGGCTTGAAGCGCTCCGGCAGGTGGGCGTAGGCATACAGCGCGATGCGGTCAGGGCGCAGTTCGCGGATCTGCGCGAGCGTGCGCTCGAACGAGGCATCGTTCTGACGCGGCAGGCCGTAGATCAGGTCGACGTTGATCGATTTGAAACCCAGCGTGCGCGCCGTGTCCATGAGCGCGAAGACCTGCGCCGCCGGCTGGATGCGGTGCACGGCCTGCTGCACGGCGGGGTCGAAGTCCTGCACGCCGAAGCTCAGGCGGTTGAAGCCGAGCGCGGCCAGCGCCGCGAGGCGCTTGGCATCGACGGTGCGCGGATCGATCTCGATCGACTGCTCGCCGCCCGGCACGAAGGCGAACGCGCGGCGCAGCAGGATCACCAGTTCGCCCAGTTCTTCGTCGTCCAGGAAGGTCGGCGTGCCGCCGCCCAGGTGCAGCTGGCCGACGGGCGCACCAGGCCCGAGCTGCGCGACCTGCAGCGCCACTTCGCGCGCAAGGTAATCGAGGTACTGCCGCCCGCGCTCGCGGTGCTTCGTCACGACCTTGTTGCAGGCGCAGTAGTAGCACAGCGATTCGCAGAACGGGATGTGCACGTAGAGCGACAGCGGTTCGCCGGCCGTGTCCGCATCGCGCCGCAAGTGCAGCGCCTGCGCGTAGTCGCCGGTGCCGAAGGTCTCGACGAAGCGATCGGCCGTGGGGTACGAGGTGTAGCGCGGGCCGGGCACGTCGAAGCGACGCAGCAGCTCGACGGGCAGCACGGACGGGGTCTCGGGAACGCAGGCCAGGGGCAAGCTCATGACGCAGTCTCTTTCTCGGACGGCAGCGCCAGCAGCGTGGTGCACGCGCTCGAGGCCGCCGCCATCAGCCAGAACACGAAGAAGGACACGGTGTAGATGCCCTGGCGCGACATGCGCAGCGCATCGGCGCCGCAGTACGAGTGGATCGGATCGATCATCGCGAACACCAGCACCTCCATGCCGCAGGCCACGAGGAACGACGGCCACAGGATGCCGGCGATGCGGCGCATGGCACTCATGGGGCCGCCCTCTTGGGCACCGGCACATCGTCCTCCGGCGTGGCCGCGTGATTGCGCCCGGCCTGCGCCGGCATGCGCTTCTTGTCGGCCAGCGTGCGGTTGATCTCGATGCCTTCGCGGTAGTAGTCCTCCGACACCAGCACCTCGGGCGTGCGCAGCGCCAGCCACACGGTCACGATGCTCGCCAGCACCACGGCGGCAGGCCCCGCGATCACCAGCCAGACCAGCGGGTAGCGCCACCAGGGGCCGCAGGTCGCGGGTGCGTTCATCGGCAGGGCATCGTTCATGGAAAGACCTTTCAGCGCGGCACCAGGAAGACCGCTTTTTCGGAAACCTGCGCCGCGCCATCCGCCTGCCGGATGTCGAAGTGCACCGTGTGCGAACCGGCCGGCGCGGCGCCATAAGGCACCTGCAGCCGCACCGCGACCCAGCGCGCCTGCGCGGGCTCGACCTCGATGGCCTCGTCGGGCGAGGCCACGCTCAACCCGTCGATGCCGCGCGCGGCGATGCGGTAGTGCTGCGTGCGCTCGGTCGCGTTCATGATCTGCAGCCGGTAGACGTTCTCCAGCCGCCCGCCCTCGACGATCCGCGCCAGCGAGGCGCGGTCGCGCACCACGTCGACCTTCAGCGGCGTGCGCACGACCAGGCTGGCGAGCAGGCCCGCCACCAGCAGCGCGAGCAGCGCCGTGTAGACCAGCACGCGCGGGCGCAGCACGCGGCGCCACAGCTGGCGGCGCGACCAGCCGGCCTCCATGCCGTTCTGCGTGTCGTAGCGGATCAGGCGCGGCGCGTAGCCCATCTTGTCCATCACGCTGTCGCAGGCGTCCACGCACAGGCCGCAGCCGATGCACTCGTACTGCAGGCCCTGGCGGATGTCGATGCCCGTGGGGCACACCTGCACGCACAGGCTGCAGTCGATGCAGTCGCCCAGTGCGGCGCTGCGCGGGTCGACGTTCTTGCGGCGCGGCGCGCGCGGCTCGCCGCGCCGCGGGTCATAGCTGACGATGAGCGTGTCGCGGTCGAACATCGCGCTCTGGAAGCGCGCGTAGGGGCACATGTACTTGCACACCTGTTCGCGCATGAAGCCGGCGTTGCCGTACGTGGCGAAGCCGTAGAAGAACACCCAGAACACCTCCCACGAGCCCATCTGCGTCTGCAGGAAGGCCATGCCCAGCTCGCGGATGGGCGTGAAGTAGCCCACGAAGGTGAAGCCGGTCCACAGCGCGATGCCGATCCAGACGAGGTGCTTGAAGGCCTTCTTCACCAGCTTCTCGAGCGAGAACGCGCCGGCGTCGAGCCGGATGCGCGCGCTGCGGTTGCCTTCGATGCGCTGCTCCACCCACAGGAACATCTCGGTGTAGACGGTCTGCGGGCAGGCATAGCCGCACCACAGGCGCCCGGCCACGGCCGTGAAGAGAAAGAGGGAGAGCGCGCTGATCACCAGCAGGCCCGACAGGTAGATCAGGTCCTGCGGGTACAGCACCAGACCGAAGATGTAGAAGCGCCGCGCGGCCAGGTCGAACAGCACCATCTGCCGCTCGCCCCACTCCACCCAGGGCATGCCGTAGAACACCAGCTGCGTGAGAAAGACCATGGCCCAGCGCCAGCGCGCGAACAGGCCCTGCACGCTGCGCGGGTAGATCTTCTTCGTCGCCTCGTACAGGCCGACCTCCGGCGCGGCGGCGGGCGGCGCGCTGGCGATCGGGATGACGGTCTTTCGCGTCATGGCGTCCCGGTCGCAGGGTTGGACATGCCCCACACGTAGGAGGCCAGCAGCTTGATCTGCGCTTCGGTCAGGCGCCCTTCCTGCGCGGGCATGGCGCTGTGCTTGCCCTCGTTGATGATCTGCACGATGGCGGCCTCGCCGTAGCCGTGCAGCCAGATGCGGTCGTTCAGGCGCGGGGCGCCCAGCGCCGGGTTGCCCACGCCGCCGATGCCGTGGCAGGCCGCGCAGGCGGCGAACTTGGGCTTGCCCAGGCCCGCGCGCAGCGAATCGTGCGGCTCGCCCGACAGGCTCAGCACGTAGTGGGCGACGTTCTTCACGTCGTCGGGCGTGCCGACCATCGCGGCGGCCGGCGGCATGGTGCCGATGCGGCCCTTGGTGATCGACTCGACGATCTTGTCGGGCGTGCCGCCGTGCAGCCAGTCGGCGTCGGTGAGGTTGGGAAAGCCCTTGCTGCCGCGCGCGTCGGAGCCGTGGCACTGCGCGCAGTTGTTCATGAACAGGCGCTCGCCGATGGCGCGGGCCTGCGGGTCGCGGGCGACCTCCTCCAGGGGCATGGGCGCGTAGCGCGCGTACACCGGTTCCAATGCCTGCGTGGCCTTGGCCATGTCCTGCTGGTACTCGGCGCGCGAGCTCCAGTCGTTCGTGCCACGGAAGCTGCCCAGGCCCGGGAACACGGCCAGGTAGCCCAGCGAGAAGACGATGGTCAGCACGAACAGGCCCACCCACCACAGCGGCAGCGGATTGTTGGCTTCGCGCAGGTCTTCGTCCCACACATGGCCGGTGGTGTTGTCGGCGTCGGAGGGCACGCGCTTGCGCGCCGTGAGCCACAGGAGCAGCACGCAGCCCAGGATGCTCAGCAGCGAGGCCACGGCCACGTAGCTGGACCAGAAGTTATCAATGAAGTCGCTCATCGTGTGTGTCCCTTCAGTCCTGCTCGAACGGCAACCGGGCCGCTTCGGCGAAGCGCTGCGTGTTGCGGCGCGAGCAGGCCCAGGCCACGATGCCGATGAAGACGACGAAGCAGGCGATGGTGGCGGCGATGCGCAGGGTGGTGATGTCGGTCATGGGGCGTTGCCTGTTCTTTCTTCTTACTTGAGCGCCAGGCCCAGCGACTGCAGGTAGGCCACGGTGGCGTCCATGTCGGTCTTGCCGGCGACCTCGTCGGCGGCCTTGGCAATCTCTTCGTCGGTGTAGGGCACGCCCACCGTGCGCAGCGCGCGCATGCGGGTGGCGATGCTGCCGGCGTCGACCAGCCCCTTCTCCAGCCACGGGTAGGCCGGCATGTTCGACTCGGGCACGAGGTCGCGCGGGTTGTTCAGATGGATGCGGTGCCACTCGTCGCTGTACTTGCCGCCCACGCGGTGCAGGTCGGGGCCGGTGCGCTTGCTGCCCCATTGAAAGGGGTGGTCGTACACGAACTCGCCGGCCACCGAGTAGTGGCCGTAGCGCAGCGTCTCCGAGCGGAAGGGGCGGATCATCTGCGAGTGGCAGTTGTAGCAACCCTCGCGCAGGTACACGTCGCGGCCGGCCAGCTGCAGCGGCGTGAGCGGCTTCACGCCCTCCACGGCCTCGGTGGTCGACTTCTGGAAGAACAGCGGCACGATCTCCACGAGGCCGCCGATGGCCACCACCAGCAGGATCAGCACGATCATCAGCAGGTTGTTGGTCTCGACCTTCTCGTGCGTGAAGCCGGTGGCGGCGGGCGCGGAGTTCTGGTTGTCAGGTGCGTTCATCGTGCGTCCTCAGTGGCTTCAGGCGTGGGCGGCGGCAACGGCCGGGATCTCGGCGCGCACCGAGCGCCCGGTGATCACGGTCATCCAGACGTTCCAGGCCATGACCAGCATGCCGCCCAGGTAGAGCACGCCGCCGATCACGCGCACCAGGTAGTAGGGGAAGGTGGCCTTCACGCTTTCGACGAAGGTGTAGGTCAGCGTGCCGTCGGCATTGATCTCGCGCCACATGAGGCCCTGCATCACGCCGGCGATCCACATCGCGGCGATGTACAGCACGATGCCGATGGTGGCCATCCAGAAGTGCACGTCGATGGCGCGCACGCTGTACATGGCGAGGCGGCCGTACATGCGCGGGATCAGGTAGTACAGCGACCCCATGGTGATGAAGCCCACCCAGCCCAGCGCGCCGGAGTGCACGTGGCCCACGGTCCAGTCGGTGTAGTGGCTCAGGGCGTTGACGGTCTTGATCGACATCAGCGGGCCCTCGAAGGTCGACATGCCGTAGAACGACAGCGCGACGATCAAAAAGCGCAGGATGGGGTCGGTGCGCAGCTTGTGCCAGGCGCCCGAGAGCGTCATCACGCCGTTGATCATGCCGCCCCAGCTGGGCGCCAGCAGGATCAGCGAGAACACCATGCCCAGCGACTGCGTCCAGTCGGGCAGCGCGGTGTAGTGCAGGTGGTGCGGGCCGGCCCACATGTAGGTGAAGATCAGCGCCCAGAAGTGCACGATCGACAGCCGGTACGAGTACACCGGGCGCCCCGCCTGCTTGGGGATGTAGTAGTACATCATTCCCAGGAAGCCGGCCGTGAGGAAGAAGCCCACGGCGTTGTGGCCGTACCACCACTGCACCATCGCGTCCTGCACGCCGGCGTAGGCCGAGTAGCTCTTCATCCAGCCGGCCGGAATGGCCGCGCTGTTGACGATGTGCAGCAATGCCACCGCGATGATGAAGGCGCCGTAGAACCAGTTGGCCACGTAGATGTGGCGCACCTTGCGCAGGCCGATGGTGCCGAAGAACACGATGGCGTAGGCCACCCAGACCACGGCGATCAGGATGTCGATGGGCCACTCGAGTTCGGCGTATTCCTTGCCGCTGGTGTAGCCCAGCGGCAGGCTGATGGCGGCGGCGACGATCACCAGCTGCCAGCCCCAGAACACGAACGAGGCCAGTGCCGGCGCAAAAAGCCGCACCTGGCAGGTGCGCTGCACGACGTGGAAGCTCGTGGCCATGAGTGCGCAGCCGCCGAAGGCGAAGATCACCGCGTTGGTGTGCAGCGGGCGCAGGCGGCCGTAGCTGAGCCAGGGAACGCCGAGGTTGAGTTCGGGCCAGGTCAGCTGCGAGGCGATGATCACGCCGACCAGCATGCCGACCACCCCCCAGACCACCGACATGAGTGCGAACTGCCGCACGACGGTGTCGTCGTAGATGGCCGCGGGAGGGTGCGTGGTCTGCTGCATCGTGGTGCCCGTAGATGTGGTTTGCGGGCAGTGTCTGCCCGCGTCGCCCGGGCAGGCTTGATGCAGATCAAGCCATCCATCGCTGTGTCAGTCGTTGTTCAGGATGCGGTCGCCTTCGACCTCGATGTCTTCGAACTGGCCGCGCTCGATGGCCCACCAGAGGCCCCCGAGGATCGCCAGAACGAGCACCACCGACAGCGGCACGAGCAGGAACAGCACGTCCATCAGGTCACCACCGCTTTCCCCGGCGCGGCCAGGCGCGCCGCGTTGAGCACCACCAGCAGCGAGCTCGCCGCCATGCCCAGCCCGGCGAGCCACGGCGGCAGCCAGCCGGCCACGGCCAGCGGCACGCACACGGCGTTGTAGGCCGCGGCCCAGAACAGGTTCTGGCGCACCACGCGCAGCGTGCGGCGCGCCTGCGCCACGGCCGCGGGAATGGCCTGCAACGCATCGCCGAGCACCACGAAGTCGGCCCGCGCACGTGACAGCGGCACGGCGTGGCCGAAGGCGAAGGAGGCGTTGGCGCGCGCCAGGCTCGGGCCGTCGTTCAGGCCGTCGCCGACCATCGCCACCTCGCGCCCGGCCGCCTGCAGCTGCCACAGCACCTCGAGCTTGTCTTCGGGTGCGCAGTCGCCCTGCACCGCCGCGATGCCGGCCTGCGCGCCGATGGCACGCGCCGCGTTCTCGCGGTCGCCCGAGAGCAGGCGCACCGACAGCCCCTGCGCCTGCAATGCCGCCACGGCCTGCGTGGCGTCGGGGCGCAGCTCCTCGGCGAGCACGAAGCTGGCGATCCAGCCGTCGGCGTCGCTCAGGTGGATCTGCGCCGCTTCGACCTGCAGCGGCGGCACCTCGCAGAAGGCCGCCGAGCCCAGGCGCACGGGGCGCGCATCGTGGTCGTCCACCGCATCGCGCCGGTGCAGCGAGGCCGCCACGCCTTGCCCCACCGTCTCGCGCAGCTGCGTCGCCGACCAGGCCGGCGGCGCGCGGAACTGCGCCTGCCAGGCGTTCACGAGCGCGCGCGCGGCCGGGTGCAGCGACAG
Organism: Variovorax sp. GW821-FHT09A10; assembly: GCF_059418385.1. Lineage (NCBI taxonomy): Bacteria > Pseudomonadati > Pseudomonadota > Betaproteobacteria > Burkholderiales > Comamonadaceae > Variovorax > Variovorax sp. GW821-FHT09A10. The sequence goes on along the minus strand of NZ_JBWKPT010000011.1, from coordinate 113,584 downwards.
CGCCGCGAGCGCCGCACCGATCTCCAGCGCATCGCCGGGGCGCAGGCCCTGGCGGCAGTACACGCGTTCCAGGCGCGGCGTGTCGCCCGTGAGCGTGCCGGTCTTGTCGAACACCACGGTGTCGACGCCGGCCAATGCCTCGAGCGCCTGCAGGTTCGACGTGAGCACGCCGCCGCGCGCCAGCGCGCCCGCGCTCGCGAGCATCGCGGCGGGCGTGGCCAGCGACAACGCGCAGGGGCAGGTGACGATCAGCACCGCCACCGCGACCATCAGCGCCTTGCCGGGATCGACCGCCCACCACAGTGCGCCCGCACCGAACGCGCAGGCCAGCACCGCGATGAGAAAGGGCCGCGCCACGCGGTCGGCGAGGCGGGCCAGGCGCGGCTTGTCGAGCGCGGCGTTTTCCATGAGCCGCACGATCTGCGCGAAGCGCGTGCCCTCGCCCACCGAGGCGATGCGCACCTGCACCACGGCCGAGAGGTTGTGGCTGCCCGCGAGCACGCGGTCGCCGCAGGGGCGCGGCACGGCGCGCGACTCGCCGGTGAGCAGTGCCTCGTCGGCGGTGGTGTCGCCGTCGATCACCGTGCCGTCGGCCGGAAAGGCTTCGCCGGGGCGCACGCGCACCACGTCGCCCGCGCCGAGCCGGCGCACCGCCACGCGCGTCCATGCGCCGTCGGGCCCGAGGCGCTCCACGCTGTCGGGCAGCCGGTGCATCAGCGCTTCGAGCGCGCCGGCCGTGCGGTCGCGCAGCCGCGCCTCGAGCCAGCGGCCGGTGAGCAGGAAGAAGACGAACATCGTCAGCGAGTCGAAGTAGACCTCGTGCCCCAGCGGCCCCGTGGGGTCGAAGGTGGCGGCGGTGCTCACCACGAAGGTGATGACCACGCCGAAGGTCACGGGCAGGTCCATGCCGACGCGCCCGATGCGCAGGTCGCGCCAGGCGCTGCGAAAGAAAGGCCCGCACGAGAACAGCACCACGGGCAGGCTGAGCACCCACGAGGCCCAGCGCAGCAGCTGCGCCGCATCGGCCGTCATGTCGCCGGGGCGCGCGACGTAGGCCGGGTAGGCGTACATCATCACCTGCATCATGCAAAAGCCCGCGACCAGCCAGCGCCACAGCGCCATGCGCAGTTCGCGCGTGCGCGTCTCGCGGGCGCTGCGGCTGCCGGCGGGCAGCAAGGGGTAGCCCGCGCGCGCGCTGGCCTCGAACCAGCGCGAAGGCCGCGTGGCCGTGGCCGACCACACGACGCGCGCGCGCCGGCTGGCGGCATTCACCTGCACCTCGGCCACGCCGGGCACCTGCGCCAGCGCGGCCTCGACGGTGAAGGCGCAGCCCGCGCAGTGCATGCCCTCGACCGCCACCTGCGATTCCCAACGACCCGTACCGGCCTCCAGCGGGCGGCCGAACGCGGCCCACTCGGCGGGGTCGTCGAGCAGCTGCCAGGCGTCGGCGCGGGCGTCAGCCCCCGTGGACGATGGAACGGACGGAAACGGCGCGAGCGCGGCGGAAGCTTGCATCGGGGCAGGCTAAGGGCCTTGCCGATGCAAGCGTTTGATCTGCATCAAGGTTCGTGACTGCGGCCGGGGCCGCGCAGAACCTTCAGGCGGGTGTCTTCGCAGCCTCCAGCTGCACCGGCGGCGTGCCGGCCTTGAACATGCTCGCCAGCTGCTTGCGCAGTTCGGGCGTGTCGGTGTGGCCGTGAACGGCCACGGCGTGCTGGACGGCGGCATCGAGCAGTTCGCTCTCGCTGTCGGCACAGAGCGCGACGCTGCAGTTCATCGTGCTCGGATACTCGCGGCAATCGATGTATTGGCGTGACATGGCGCCTCCTGGATACGTCCCTACGGACGAGCTTCGAAGATCAGGTTGAAGGGGGTTTCGCTGGCGCGGCGGAAGTGCGAGAAGCCGCCCTGCGAAACGACGTCGCGCAGGCGCGCTTCACCGGCCTGCGCCCCCAGGCACAGGCCCACTTCCTGCGAACGCGAGGCCGGCGTGCAGATGAAGCTGGAGGCCGAATAGAACACGCGGCCCACCGGGTTGATGTTGTCCTCCAGCCGGTCGTTGGCGAAGGGCTCGACGATCATCCATGTGCCCTGCGGCTTGAGGGTACGCCGCACGTGCGCCGCCGCGCCGACCGGATCGCCCATGTCGTGCAGGCAGTCGAAGACGGCGACCAGGTCGTAGTCTTCGCCGGGGAAATCCTTGGCGCTCGCCACTTCGAAGCGCAGGCGCTTTTCATCGTCGACGCCGGCCTTGCGCGCGGTTTCGCGCGCACGCTCGATCGACGGCGCGTGGTAGTCGAAGCCGACGAAGCTGGACTCGGGATAGGCCTGCGCCATCAGCAGCGTTGAGGCCCCGTGCCCGCAGCCCACGTCGGCCACGCGCGCGCCGCTTTTCAGCAAGGGCTCGATGCCTTCGAGCGCCGGGATCCACTGACTCACCAGGTTGGCCGCGTAGCCGGGCCGGAAGAAGCGCTCGGTGCCGTGGAACAAGGCCACATCGTGCTCGTGCCACCCGATGCCCAGGCCCGTGCGCATGGCCTGGACCATCTTGGGAATGATCTTGAACTGCGCCACGGCGATCTGGAACGCGCCGGGCACGAAGGCCGGGCTGCCTTCCTCGGCCAGCGCGAAAGCCTGTTCCTCCGTCAGCGAGAACAGCTCGCCTTTCGGGTCGTACTCGACGTAGCCGCTGGCGGCCTGGGCCGAGAGCCATTCGCGCAGGTAGCGCGGGTCGGTCTCGGTGCGGCGGGCGAGCTGCTCCGCGGTGGCGGGGCCTTCGGCCAGCGCCTTGTACAGGCCGAGCTGGTCGCCGACGACGATGGTGGCCGCATGCATCACGGCCCCGATGTCGTGGACGAAGTTACCCATGAACGCGTTAAGCCGTGTTTCGTCGATGGCCATGTGTATCCCCTTCGTCGACAGGCGACAGACGCGGCCCCTGCCTGCCTATACTGAATTCGCGGCAAGGGGCCTGCGAGCATCCTGTCTCTCGATGCGTGCAGGCGCCATACGCAGCAATGCGTATGCGCCGTGAAAGGCATGCCATGACGCACCTGTCGCGCCACGATTGGGCGAACGCGCTTCGCCTGCTGGACAAGCTGGAGTCCGGGCATCTGCCCGTGCGGCACCGTGGCGCCGACGATCATCCCCTGCACACCCCGCGCCGCGTCGCCAAGGCACCGGGCCGGCGCGAACTGCGCCGCGCGGCGCAGCAGGCCGACTACTGCCGGCGCGTGGGGCTGGAGCATGCGATGGCGGTGGCCTTCCTGTACCGGCTGGCCTGCCGCACCGCCGTGCCGTTGCCCGATGCGCAACCCGCCGGCCTCACGCCGCGCGAGGGCGATGTCATGCACTGGCTCTCGCAGGGCAAGACCGATGCCGAGATCGCCGCCCTGCTCACGATCAGCCCCCGCACCGTGCACAAGCACCTGGAGCATGTCTACGTGAAGCTGGGCGTGGAGACGCGCACGGCCGCCGTGATGCGCGCGCTCGCCATGGGCCGACCTGTCTGAAGAAGAGAGATCGGCGCCTTCCTCCTATTCGATGCGGAAAACGAACTCCTGCGTCGCCAGCACCTCCGCATCGCCCGTGGTCTGGCATTCGTAGCGCATCACCGCGGCACGCACGGCCGAGTGGTACACGCGCGGCCCCGACAGGAAGCGCACCTCCTGCACATGGCCGCCCTTGATGCGCACCTCGGCCTTGACCACGCCGCCGATGCCTTCGTCCAGCGCCTTGCGCGGCATCTCGGGCTTGACCTGCCGAGGGCAGGCCACCGCGATGTCGGTGGAGGTCGCCTTCGGCGGGGCCGGCGGCGCGGGGGGCGCCGGCGGAGCGGCCGGCGGCGGTGGCGTGGGCTCGGTGTTCTGCACGGCGGTGATCGCGGGCGCCGAGGTGGCCGGCGGTGTCACGGCCGGCGGCGGCACGTAGGCCGGCCGCGGCGGCGGCGGGGCCTTGGGCGTTTCCTGGCGCACGATCTTCTTCGGCGGCGGGGGCGGCGGGGGTGGGGGCGGCGGCGGCTTGATCTCGCTGATGATGGTCGCGTCCATCGGCTTCTTGATCAGCTCGACCGTCTGGCGCGCCAGCCCCGACACGAGCGCATAGCCCACGCCGACGTGGAACAGCACCATCACGGCGATGCCCACGGGGCCGAAGCGCGACTTGGGGTTGAAATCCTTGCGGGAGCGCTTCATGGGATGAACTGCTCCGCGCCGACGATGCCCAGCTTGCTCACGCCCGTGCGCTGCGCCGAAGCCATCACGCCGGCCACCACTTCGTACTTGGCGCGCCGGTCGGGCCGCAGGTGCACCTCGGGCTGCACGGCCTGTGCGGCGACCTGCTCGAAGCGCCGTTCCATTTCCGTACGGTCGGTCAACGGCTCGCCGTTCCATTGCACGACGCTGAGCGCGTCGATGTCGATGCGCAGCACCTCGGGCTTGAGCTCGCTGGGCGGCGGGTTGCCCGTGGACATGTTCAGGTTCACCGAATGCAGCTGGATCGGGATGGTGATGATCAGCATGATCAGCAGCACCAGCATCACGTCGATGAGCGGCGTGGTGTTGATGTCCATCATCGGCTCGTCGGAAGGCGTGCTGCTGCGCCGCCCCTGCTTCTGTTTTCTTGACATGGCTTGCTTGTCTCGTCTCAGTTGCGCGCGGGCGGCTCGGTGATGAAGCCCACCTTGGCGATCCCGGCCGCCTGGCAGGCGTAGATGATCCGGCCCACCGGCTCGTAGTCGGAATGCCAGTCGCCGCGGATGTGCACCTCGGGCTGCGGGTTCATCGCCGCCACCTTGGTGAGCCGCGCCACCAGCGCGGGCGTGTCACGCACCGGCGTGTCGTACCAGTAGGTGCGACCGCTGGCGTCCACCGAGATCACGACGGTCTCGGGCTTGCTCTCGCGCACCTCGTTGCGCTCCTTCGGCACCGCGACGGGCACCGAGTAATTGACCACCGGGATGGTGATGAGGAAGATGATCAGCAGCACCAGCATCACGTCGACCAGCGGCGTGGTGTTGATGGCCGCGATGGCCTGTTCCTCGTCTCCCCCGGAAGCCGGGATGTTCATCGCCATGGCGCAGTCCGCTTGTGTGCGCGGGGCGTCAGGCGGCGGCGCTGCCGGCCAGGATCACGGAGTGCAGCTCGCCGCTGAACTCGCGCACGTCGTCCATCACGGTGATGTTGCGGCGCAGGAGCCAGTTGTAGCCCAGCACCGCGGGCACGGCCACGGCCAGGCCGATGGCGGTCATGATGAGCGCCTCGCCCACCGGGCCCGCCACCTTGTCGATCGACGCCTGCCCGGCCACGCCGATGGCGGTGAGCGCGTGGTAGATGCCCCAGACCGTGCCGAACAGGCCCACGAAAGGCGCGGTCGAGCCCACGGTGGCCAGCAGCGACATGCCGTTGCCCAGGCGCCGCTGCACGCGCTCGGTGGCGCGGTGGATGCACAGGTCGACGAAGTCGGCGAAGTCGACCTTGCCGCGCAGGCCGTCGTGCTTCTGCGTGGCCTGCATGCCGGCGTCGGCGATGAAGCGGAACGGGCTGCCCTCGGCCAGCCGCGCGGTGCCGGCCTGCACGGTGCCCGCGTTCCAGAACTCGTTGTCGACCGCGCGGGCCTGGCGGCCCATGCGCATCTGCTCCAGCAGCTTGGTGACGATCACGTACCAGCTGCCCATCGACATGATCGCCAGAATGGCGAGCACGGCCTTGGCGACGGCATCGCTCTGCGACCAGAGCGCGCCCACGCCGTAGGGGTTGTCGACCTTGGCGGTGGCGGCATGTGCGACAGCGGGTGCGGCGGGCTTCTCGGGCACCGCCACGGGCGCCGGTGCGGTGGCAGCAGCACTCGCTGCAGCCTGCGGTGCCGGCGGCGTCTGGGCGCTCGCGAGTTGCGGCGCGCTGCCCAGGCCCAGGGCCAGAACGAAAGGCGCGGCCACGGCCGTCAGCCGCGCAAGGAATGTCTTCGTCATCGTTGTCTTCTCCGGAAAAAATAGGTTCTCTTCAGGCCGCGGCTTACCAGCCGCGCGCCTTGTCCCAGACCGCCTGCACGCCGCTGCCGGCGCCTTCCACCACGTGGTAGCGGTCGTAGGGCGCGGCCGTCATGCAGGCGTGGTGCGGCAGCACGCGCACGCGGGCGCCCAGGGGCAGCGCACGGAACATGGCTTGTGCCTCTTCATCACCCTCGCAGGCGATGAGGCCGTGCTCCTGGTGCAGCTCCGCCACGCACAGCCCGGGCAGCGGCACCGTGCCCTCGGCCTGGCACACCAGCCCGAAGCCCAGGCCGCTGCGGAACTCGGCCGCCGACTGGTCCTTCGACAGCGCGAGCCCGCCGGCGTCGATGAGCACGCGGCGCGAGCGCGGGTTGTGGCCGATCACGGTGGCCAGCACCGACAGCGCGATGTCCTCCACGCCGCAGATGCCGCGCGCCACCTGGTCGAGGTCGCAGAAGGTGTAAACGCCGGGGCGCATCTCGGTGACGCCTTCGAGCGTCTGCGCGCACACGGCCGTGGGCGTGGAGCCCACGCTCACCACCTCGACCGGGATGCCGACCGCGCGAAGCCGTTCGGCCGCATGCACGGCGCCGGCACGCTCGGCCTCGGCGATGGCGCGGATCGCCGTGCCGCCCTGCACGTGGTAGCTGTGGCCCGCATGCGTGAGCACGCCGGCCAGCGTCAGCGATTCGCTGCGCTGCACCTCGCGCGCGAGCGACAGCAGGCCGTCGTCGCGCGGACCGACGCCGCCGCGGCCGCCGCCCGTGTCGATCTCCAGCAGGACGCGAAAGCTCGCGCCCAGCGCCCGCGCGCGGGCGCCGGCCGCCTGCACGGCCTCGACGGAATCGGCCAGCAGCGTCACGCGCGCGCCGCTCGTGCGCTGGATGTCGTGCAGCGCCTCGATCTTGTTCGCGTCGATGCCGACGGCATAGGTCAGGTCGGTGAAGCCGTGGCGCGCGAAGTAAGCCACCTCGGCCACGGTCGACACCGTGAGCCCGCCGACCTGCCCGCGCGTGGCGCGCCGCGCCACCTCCGCCGACTTGGCGGTCTTCAGGTGCGGGCGCAGCGCCACGCCGTGGCGCGCCGCGCGCTGCGCCATCGCTTCGCAGTTGCGTTCGAGCACGCCGACGTCGAGCAGCAGCGCGGGCGTGGTGAGTTCGGCCAGGGGCGTCATCGGCCGGTTCCGGACGCGACCTGCGCCATCACGCCGTCGATCTCCTCGGCCACGCGCTGCACCAGCGGCGGCAGCAGCACCAGCGTCATGTGCGCCGCGCCTTCGATGCACGCCAGGCGGCGTTGCGTCGACAGCGCCGCATGCGCTTCCTGGAACTCGGGCCAGCGCTGCTGCACCGCGGCAATGGCCGGGTCGGCACCGGCCGGCAGCGGCTGCTGCTTCGCCCACAGCACGGCCAGCGGACGCGAGCCGAAGTCGGGCGACGCGGCCGCCTGGCGCGCGACGTGCGGCAGGCCGCGCACCTCGGCCACCATGGTGTCGAGCGCTTCGGGCGTGTAGGTCGCCTTCATCTGCCGCAGCACCTGCGGCATGTCGGCGAACAGGGCCTCGATGGGCGCCTGCTCCGGCGGCGGCGGGCCGCCGGCCTGGAATTCCGCGCGCTTGACGCGCTCGGCCGCGAACTGCGATTCGGGCGGGTGCTCGTACATCGCGAACTGGTCGGGGTGGCTGGCGTCGAGCATCACCACGCCGGCCACCTGCTGCGGGTACAGGCCCGCGTAGACCCGGTTCAGAAGACCGCCGAGCGAATGGCCGACGAGCACGATCGGGCCCGTCACGCCGGCGGCTGCGAGCAGCGCATGCAGGCGGTGCGCGGTGCGCTCGCCGTCGAAGGGCGCGTCGTCGGCTTCGCTCCAGCCCATGCCGGCGCGGTCGTAGCTGATCACGGGGTGCTTCGCCGCCAGCGCCTGCTGCAGCCGCGCGTAGGTCGTCGAGGCACAGCCGCCGCCGGCTTCGATCACGAGCGTGGGCTGCGCGGCGCTGGCCGCCACGGGGCCGCTGCGCTGCAGGTGCATGGCGCGGCCGTCGACGGTGTAGAGCTCGCCGGGCGCAGCCATGTGGTACGGGCGACCGGGCTGTTCCACGCGCGGCCAGTAGTCCAGGTCGCGCACGCGGTACGGCAGGTTGGCGAAGTCGGTGCTCAGCGAGGCCGGCGTCGACACGTACAGCACCGACTTGGCCAGGGGCCCGAACTCCGCATGGAAGTGCTGCGCCGACTTCACGATGACCAGCTTCTTGGCCGCCAGGTCGATGCCCAGGCCCGTGAAGAGGTCGGCGCCGATGACCTGGTTGCGCTTGCTGATGAGCACGATGTCCACGCCGTCGGCGGCCTGCACCCACACGCACGGGCCCATGGGCGTGCGCACGCCCGACAGGCCGCCCTGCGAATGCGCCTCCACCACGTTCATCACGGTCACGTGCAGGTCGATCGGATCGCCCGAGGCCGGGCCGCACTTGCCGCCCAGGCGAAGCTCGAAGCTCGCACCCACGCCCGCGTCGCGGCACAGCTGCACCGCGCCCAGGTCCCACACGCCGCCGAAGGCCACGTCGCCGATGCCGCGCTCGACCACGGCGCGCAGCATGAAGGTGCTGTCGCTGGTGGCGCCACCGCCGGGGTTGTCGGCGGTGTCGGCGATGACCACCGGACCATCCGGCGTGGCCATGGCTTTGGCGAGCGTCTCTTCGATCGAGAGCGAGGGCACGCCGGTTTCGTGGCGCAGGTCCCAGAAGCCGCGGCCGAGTTCTTCGGCGAGCTTGGCGGCCAGCGCGGGGTCGTTGTCGGTCACCACCCACAGCTTGGCGCCCGACTCGGGCACGTCGGCCCAGGGGAAGCCATGGCCCAGCGACACCGAGAGCACGCCCGGCAGCTTTTCGGCGTCCTGCATGCGGCGCACGAAACCGGCCATCGGTTCGCGCGTGGTGTGCCACTTGCCGACCATGCGGCAGTCGTGCACGGCCGTCACGGGCTTCACGCGGCCCTGCGCGGTGTCGACCACGATGCGGATCAGTTCGGTCAGGCGCTCGAACGCATCGGTGTGCGGATATTCCTTGTAGCAAATGATGGCGTCGGCCGTCTCCAGCATCTTCTGCGTGAAGTGGCAGTGCAGGTCGAGCGAGACGCCGATGGGCACGTTCGGCCCGACGATCTCGCGCACGCGCGAGATCACGTCGCCTTCGCAATCGTCGTAGCCGTCGGCCACCATCGCGCCGTGCAGCACGAGGATCACGCCGTCGACCGGGCCGGCCTTGCGCAGGTCGTCCAGGATCTCGTCGCGCAGGCGCTCGTACACGCTGCGCACGGTGCGCCCCAGCGGCTGCGCGAAGGCCAGCAGGCTCTCGACCGTTTCATGGCCTTCGGCGGCCAGCTGCCGGCGCACTTCCACGGCGTACAGGCCGTAGCCGGTCGCGTCGCGCGTGCTGGCGTCGCCGCGGAAGATGCCGTATTCCTCGTAGCTGCCCAGGCCGGTGGGGGCCGAGACGAAGGTGTTGGTTTCGGTGGCGAACAGGGTGGTGAAGAACTTCATGCGCGGGGCTCCTGGCGGGCAAGGTGGATGTTTCGCGAACGCGTCGTGGCGAACCGCAGTCCCACGACCCGGCCGCCCTGGCGCTCCACGGTGAGCACCGATTTGCCCAGCTGGGCCAGCACCGGGTCGACCGAGGCGAGCGTGGCCACGTCGGCCGACAGCGGCGTCAGCACGCACACGTGCTGGCCGTGGCGGCCCTGCACCGTGAGCTGCAACCGGCCGTCGACCAGCACCATCTGTGCGGTGGCGTCGAGGTCGGCGCTGGTGTAGTCGCCGCACAGCGCGTCGGCGAGCGACGCGGCATCGGGCGCGGTCTCGGGCAGGCGCTCGAAGCGGCGCGGCTGGCCGCCTTCATGCAGCACGAAGGCATCGGGTGCGCGCTGCGGGTCGATGTCGACGGTGTCGATCACGAGGTCGTTCGTCGGCAGGTCCTGCAGGCCCAGCCACAGCGTGCCATCGCCCTGGTTCAGGGGCCTGGCCTCGCCGGCCTGCCACGACATCGCCAGCTTGCCGGCCACGTCCGCAAAGCCCAGCAGGCCGCCCGTGGCGGGTGCGTGGTAGCGCTGGCCGGGCAACGCGGGGAAGGCGCTGGCCAGCGGGCGCACCTCGGGCGGCGCGAGCGCGTCGCCCAGCAGCAGCTCGATCACCTTGAGGGCCAACGCCGACGGCGACACGGGCGCGCCGTTCACCATGGCGATGATGTCCAGCCCGTGGCGGGGCACGCTGATCATCTGCGACTGCGCGCCGAGCACGGCGCCCGCGTGGTGCACGATCTCGACGCCGCGGTACGGGTGGCGCGCCAGGCCGAAGCCGTAGTTCACCTTCGAACCCGACGACAGCGTGGTGGGCGCCGACAGCAGCGCCCAGCTCTTCGCGCTGCCCACGATCTTCTCGCTGCCGTGCATGTGGGCGAGCCAGCGCAGCATGTCGTCCGCCGTCGACACCAGCGAGCCGCCGCCGTCGAGTTCGCACGGGTACAGCCCGCGGCGCCAGCCGCCGCCGGGCGCGGGCATGTACAGGCCGGCCATGCCGGGGACCACGTCCAGGTCGGTCACCACCGACGAGGTGTCGGCCATGCCCAGCGGGCCGAACAGGCGCGCCTTCAGGAAGTCGTTGAAGCTGCGGCCACTCACGCGCTCGACGATCTTGGCCAGCAGGAAGTAGCCGCCGTTGCTGTAGACCATGTGCGTGCCGGGCTCGAAGTTCAGCTCGCTCTGGCGCGCCATGGCCGGCAGGCCCGGGCCGGGCAGCGTGAACGTGAGGCCGTGCGCAATGGCCCACAGCTCGTCGTGGCCGCGCCAGCCGCTGGTGTGCGTGAGCAGGTGGCGCAGCGTGGGGCCGTTGGCGCTCAGCTGCGGCAGCTCGGGCAGGTATTTCTGCACTGGGTCTTCCACGTCGAGCAGGCCGTCTTCGGCCAGCAGCAGCACGGCCATGGCCGTGAAGTGCTTGCTGGTGGAGGCGATGCGCATGCGCGTGGTCGGCGTGAGCGCCACGCCCATCTCCAGGCTGGCCATGCCGACGGCGCGGCGGTACAGCAGGCGGCCATGCTGCGCGATGGCCAGCACCAGGCCGGGCGCATCGCTGCGGTTCAGGGGCGCCACCAGCGCGTCGATGGCGGCCAGTGCGGAAGCGGTGTCAGGAAGAGGAGCTGAAGGGTGTGGTTGTGACATGGAGGAACAACGAACGATGAAGGGGGGAGCGGAATCTCGACGCGGCAGGCTCAGTTCGGCTTCGCTTCGCGCATCAGGCGAACGAACGGGCCTTCGGCGGCACGCAGCACCATGGCGCCCAGGCTGCCGCCGACCAGCGTGGTCACGACGATGGACACCGCCAGCCCGTTGGGCATCGACTTGAGGGCGTCCGACAACATGCCCACCACCAGCGGCCCCACCACGCCGAAGGGCAGGCTGGCCAGCGTGAGCATGGCGATGGTGCGGGCGCGCAGGTGCGGCGGCGCCGCGTCCTGCAGCACGTTGGGCAGCAGCACCGCGCTGCCGATCAGCGGCACCACCAGCAGGCCCAGCAGCGCGAAGTTGTGGTTGGCCGAACTCGTGAACAGCAGCAGCGTCGACATCAGCGCCGCCGAGAGATTGCCCAGCATGATCAGGCGCAGCGCCGCGGCCGGCCCCATGCGCGGCTGCACGTAGCGCATCGACAGCACGCCCAGCAGGCCGCCGGCCACCGTGCCGCACAGGAAGGCCAGGCCCATGCCCTGCCCCATCTGCACCGGCGTGACGCCGTAGGTGCGCGCCGTGAGGATCGGCAGCCAGGTGCCCAGCGAGCTCAGGCCCACGCTGGTCAGGCCCACGCCGACCACCAGGCCCGCGAAGGTGCGCCAGTGCTGGCGCAGGTGCTGGCGCAGGGTCGTGGCGCCCGGCGCGTCGGCGGCCGCTGCCCCCGGCGTTGCCTTGGCTTCCTGTGCGCCGCCGCGCGGCGTGCGCCGGATCGACAGCACCAGCAGCGTCACCGGAATGCCGGCGCTGGCCAGCACGAAGAAGGTCAGGCGCCAGGCTTCGAGCTGCTGCATCGCGACCGGCAGCCAGGGCCGCAGGTCGTCGGTGAGGTGCACGATGGTGCCGCCCAGCAGCGCGCCCAGCGCACTGCCGAAGATGGCCGACAGCGCGAACACCGCATTCGCCAGCACCCGCTGCGCCCGCGGGAACAGGTCGGGGATCATGCTGTTGGTGATGGGCGTGAGGCCCGCCTCGCCCACGCCCAGGCCGACGGAGGCGACGAACAGCACGCCGTAGTCCATGGCCGTGCCGCGCATGGCGGTGGCGGCGCTCCACAGCACCACGCAGGCCGCGAGCACCACGCGCCGGTCGTAGCGGTCGCTGAGCCAGCCCAGCGGCAAGGTGGCGATGCCGGTGAACAGCACGATGCCCGCGCCCTGCAGCAGCCCGAGCTGCGTGTCGGACAGCGACAGCGTCTGGCGGATCGGCTCCGTCAGCAGCGTGAGGATGACCTTGTCGATCGAGCCCAGCACCGTCGCGATGATGAGCACCGCCAGCGCATACCAGGCGCTGGTGGGCGCCTTGCGGGTCGTTTCCAGGGCCGCAGGGGCGGCCGCATCCAGCGGCATCGGTGCCGCGAACGGTGGGAGGCCCGACATGTCAGAACGGAACGTTGACGTTCACGCCGATGGTGCGTGCCGGCACGAGCGCCGCGGTCACCAGGTTCGGGTTCGCGTTGAGTCCGGTTTCGATCGACACGATGCCGCGCTTGTTCGTCAGGTTGCGCACGTAGGCCGAGACGCTGAAGCGCTTGAAGTCGATTCCCGCCTGCAGGTCGACCAGCGTGTAGGCCGGCATGTTGATGCTCGGGATGGCCGTGCTGCCGCGGTAGCCCGCATCGCGCTTGCCGGTGTAGCGCGCGCTGATGCCGACATAGGCCGGGTGGTCGGCCAGGCTGAAGTTGCGCGTCACGCCCAGCGTGGCGGCAAAGCGCGGCGTGTGCGGCAGGCGCGCGCCGGCCTTGGCGCCCAGGCCCTTGGCATCCTCGGTCAGGCGCGCATCGACGGCCGCGGCATTGGCGGTGAAGCGCCATTCCTTGCTGGGCTTCCAGTTGAGCGTGAGCTCGCTGCCCTTGATGCGGGCCGCGCCCGCGTTGGTGACGAACACGAAGGCGCCGCTGCGCGTGGGCTGCTGCACGCCGGTCCACTCGATGTCGTACAGCGCCGCCTCCAGCGACAGCGTGCGGTCCAGCAGGTCGGCCTTGTAGCCCAGCTCGTAGCTCCACAGCGAGTCGGAGTTGTACATCGGCTGCACCACGTTGCGGTCGGTGTCGGCCTTGAGCACATTGGGACCGCCGGGGCGGTAGCCGCTGGCCGCGCGGAAGTACATGGTGCTCGTGTCCGACAGCGTGTACTTGGCCGCGGCCAGGTAGGTGGTCGGGCTTTCCGACGAGGTGCCGGCGGCACTGGCGGCGACCGACCCGACGAGCTGACCGGTCTGGCGGCTGGCGTACTTCTGGTTGTTGCGCGCCAGGCGCACGCCGCCGGTGAGCGAGAACCTGGGCGTCACGTTCCAGGTGACGTCGCCGTAGGCCGCCTCCTCGCGGTAGCGCGAGGACTGCGTCGAGGTCAGCAGGCCGAGGCTGCGGCCCCCGATCAGGTTGGCGTCCATGACGCCGTTGTTGCTGCCGCGTTCGCGGTTCAGGTACAGGCCCGCCAGCCACTCGATGGTGGTGCCCGAACGCGAGGTCAGGCGGAACTCCTGGCTGACGCGGTGCTGCTCCACGGCGCTGTTCACCGGCACCGAGGCCACCGGCACGCGCAGCGCACTCAGCATCGGCCCGTAGCGGCCGGTGACGTCGACGACGTTGTTGATCTTCACGTCCTGCGCGGAGGTGATCGAGTTCAGGCGGGCCCAGCCGAAGTCGTACTCCACGTCCAGCCCGAACAGCTGCGTGAGGTTGCTGTACGACTCGTTGGCCGACAGCTGGCGCGTGCGCTCCCGCGTCCAGGGGCGCAGCGTGCGCTGGTCCATGTCCTCGAAGCCCAGGCCCTTGCGATGCACGTCCTGCACCGTGCCCGTGAGGCGCACCGTGAGTTCGCGCGTGGGCGTGAGCAGCAGCGAGACCCGGCCGCCGTCGGTGTGGCCGCGGTCGATGTTGCGCCCGCGCGCCAGGCCCGTGGCGTCGTAGCTGCCGCCGAACTGGTCGGTGAAGGCTGCGAAGCGCACGGCCGCCACGTCTTCCTTGAGCGGCACGTTGAGCACCGCGCCGGTCGTGAAGCCCGGACCGCCGCCCTGCGTCCACGAGGTGCCCAGCTTCACCGATCCCGCGAACTCCATGGTGTCGGGCTGGTTGGTCACGTACTTGAGCACGCCGCTCATGGCGCCCGCGCCGTACAGCGTGCCCTGCGGGCCGCGCAGCACCTCGATGTGGCTGAGGTCGAGCATGCCCATGTCCAGCGGCGTGTTGCCACCGCTCGCGCCGGCCGAGCTCATGCCGGTGGCCACGTCGTCCACGTACACGCCCACGGTCGCGATGCCCTGCACCGGGCCGGTGGTCAGCCCGCGCATGGTGAGCGTGCCGCCCACGCTGCCGCTGCTGGTGAGGTTCACGCCCGGCTGCTCGGCCACGTAGTCGGCCAGGTTCTTCGCGCCCGCGCGCTCCAGCGTCTGCGCCTTCATCACGTTGACCTGCATCGGGATCTCGCGCACCGGCTCGCGGCGGCGCGTGGCCGAGATGGTGACGCTGTCGAGCGACTGCGGCGCTTCTTCGGTCAGCGGCTTCGCAGCGGCCGCCGTGTAGATCACGATGGCGCCGTCGTCACCGCGGCGCGTGCGCAGCGGCGTGCCTTCGAGCAGCCGCGCCAGCGCGTCCTGCGGCGAGAGCGCGCCCTTCACGCCACGCGTGGCCACGCCCTTCACGTCGTCGACCTTGTAGAGCAGCTGCACGCCGCCCTGCGCAATGTAGGCGTCGAGTGCGGTCTTGAGATCGCCACCGCTCACATCGAAGCCCTGCGCCGGGGTCTGTGTCTGCGCGTGCGCGGCCATGCCGCTCGCCAGTGCCCACGCGCCACCGATGACCCAGGGCCGAAGCCCTGCCCAATAGGTTCTCTTCTTCAAGGACGGCAGGCCGGGGCGGGGCGCGGTGCGATTCATTGTGTGTGTCTCCAGCGTGGTTATTTGTTTGGGTACCCACTGAGACGAATGCCCCGTCACATTCCGGTAATTTACGGATTCGAAATTCTTATTTCGTTGCCGCTCTCATGCGCAGCAAGCCCGAAGCCCTGCTTGAGAAGGCCCACGAAGCCGCTCATGTTGTTCGCATCGAAGCTGCCGCCGATGCGCACCTGCGCGATGACCGGGTCGGCGATCACGAGCTTGCGCAGGTTGTAGCGGTTGAACTGCGCGGCCGCGTCGCCCAGCGTGGTCTGGTCGAACACGAGCTTGCCTTCGCGCCAGCTCAGTTCGTCGTCGACCTGCTTGGGTGCCTTGGACATCACGAGCACGTTGTCGGCATGCGTGACCGCCGCCTGGTTGCGCGTGAGCACGGTGGGCTCGGTGCCTCGGGCATCGGGCTTGGCCGCGGCGATCTGCACACGCCCTTCTTCCACCGTCACGTTCACCTGGTCGCCCTGGCGCCGCACGAGGAAGCGCGTGCCCAGCACGGTGATGCGGCGGTCGCCGGCAATGACGACGAAGGGGTGCGCCTTGTCGTGCGCGATGTCGAAGTAGGCCTCGCCCGCGTCGAGCCACACCTTGCGCCCGCTGTCGTTCACGGCCGTGCGCACCTGCGTGGCGGTGTTCAGCGTGAGCTTCGAACCGTCGGACAGCGCCACCGACTGGCGCGCGCCCACGGCCGTGGCGTAGTGCTGGCCGCGTTCTTCCTGCGTGTACTGCCAGCCGAGCCAGGCGGTGCCCGCGGCGGCCACCAGGACGCCGGCGGCGATGCGTTGCAGCGAGAAGCGCGACAGGCGTGGCGCCGGCCGTGCCGCCTGCGGCTGCGGTGCAGGCGCCGGCGTAGGGAGGGGAATCGTCGGTGTGCGCAGCGCGCCCAGCCGGTCGCCGCGCTCCCAGGCGCTGGACAGCCGCAGCCAGGCCACGCGGTGGGCGATGGAGGCGGCGATCCAGGCGTCCAGCTGCAGCTGGTCGGTGTCGGTCCAGTCGCCGCTGTCGCGGCGGGCCAGCCAGTCGGCGGCCAACGATTCGATGCGCTGGGCGTCGCTCATGTCGATAGCCTCCGCTCGTTCTGCGCTCGCCCGAAGGCCTTGGTGTCCAGCTGCACGCCGCCCGACAGCAGGGCGTCGGCCAGCGCGCGCACGCCGCGCGAGACCTGCCGCTCGACCGTGTCCTCGGTGATGCCCAGCTGCGTGGCGACCTCGCGCTGCGAGAGCCCGTCGATCTTGCGCATCTCGACCACGCGGCGGCACTTGGAGGGCAGCGCGTCGAGCGCCGCCTGCAGCAGCCGCAGCTCGCCGCGGCCGGCGGCGTGGCGTTCGGGCGTGAGCTCGTCGGCGGAGAAATCGAGCGCGTCGAGGTCGGCAATGATCTCGATGGAAACGATCTGCGCGCGCCGGGCGCGGTCGATCAGCAGGTTGCGCGCGGTGGCAAAAACGAAAGGCTTGACCTGGTCGGGCATGGATCTGGAGGCGGACTCGTAAATGCGCACGTAGACGTCCTGCCGCAGGTCGGGCACTTCGGCGTCGTCGCGCCAGTTGCGGCGAAGGAAGCGCGTGAGCGCGGCTTCCATCGGCAGCACCTCGCTGACGAACCAGGCGTCCAAGTCACTGAGAACCACAAAGCGCTCCTGGAAATTGAAGGGCCGAAAGGAGAACGGCAGGCCGCCGGGATTGGCGACAGACAGTGAGACGAACGGCCCGAAGATTTCCGGTAACGCGCAAAGGCCCGCCGGCGAAATTTCTTCCAATTTCCGTGTCCGGCGGTGGCTCCCCAAATTCTAGAAGGCACGGCCCAAGGGCTTTTCCCCCTTGCCCCGTTACCGGAAAGTGCCCGCGAACTCGTCTCACCGGGGGCAGAAGAAAAACCAATTCGCGGAAACACAGACCGACATGATTCGAATCCGGAGGCAGCCCCCCACCCTCCTTGCCCTCTTCATCACCCGCCCCCGCCTCGCCCTCATCGCCGCCGCCGGCCTGCTGGCGACGGGGCTGGCCTTCGCCCACGCGCGGGAGTTCGACGTGAAGAGCGGCGAGCTGCGGCCCGCGCTCGACGCCTACATCGCCCAGTCGGGCGTGCAGCTCATCTACAAGATGGAAGACGTCAAGGACCTCTCGACCCGGGGCATCAGGGGAAAGATCGCCACCGACGCGGCGCTGGACCGCCTGCTCGACGGCACCCGCCTGCGCGTGCGGCGCGGACAGGACGGCGCGATGGTGCTCATTGCGCCGGCCCGCTCGCCCGCGGCCGCGCGTTCGGAGCCGCCGCCGCGCACGGTCGAGTAATACGATCGACTTCACCCGTCGTGCGCGGGACAACGCCGTCGCCGTTCGGCCCCGCGAGATGCACCGGAATGGCGCGCATTTCTCGCACTTTCTGACACACTAGCTGCGCAACGCGCGAAGGGTGTGTGCCGTGCCCCCCTGGCCGGCCCGGCCGGTGGTCCCCGCCGCTTCGCTGCACCGCCCGCACGACGCCCATGAAACTCTTCGCGACCGCGAAACGCCGCATCAGCCTGAACACGCGCCTCAGCGTCGGCGTTGCGGCCGTCGTGCTGGCCACCACCTTCATCATCGCCACGGTGGCGCTGCACCTGGTCAAGAACCGCATGCAGGCCTCGATCGCCAACGAGGAGTTCGCGCGGCTGTCGGCCATCGCGAGCGCGGTGGAGCAGAAGTTCGCCAGCCGGCGCATCCTGCTGAAGACGGTCGCCGAAAGCGTGAGCTCGCACGGCATCACGAACGCCGCGCCGCTACAGCCCTTTCTCGAAAAGCACCAGTCCCTGCGGGCGGCGTTCGACAACGTCGCCTTCCTCGACACGGACGGCGAGCTGGTCGCCAACCTGAACGGCGCGCAGCAGATCGGCAAGGTGAACGTGAAGGACCGCGCGTACTTCAAGGACACGGTCGCCGCGCGCACCGGCCTGATCTCGCAGCCCTACCGCAACCGGCTCAACGGCCTGGCGCAGGTCGCCATCACCGAGCCCGTGCTCGATGCGGCCGGCCGGGTGCTGTTCGTGATCTCCGGCTCCATCAACCTGAAGGAGCGCAACATCCTGGGCGAGCTGGCCGACGTGCGCTTCGGCCAGACGGGCTACGTGTTCATCACCACCGCCGACGGCGTCGTGATCGACCACCCGCTGGCCGACCGCGTGCTCAAGCAGGCCAACATGGCCATGGCCGACGACGCGCCCGACCTCGACCGCGCGATCGGCGGCTTCGAAGGCACCATCGAAGGCGTCAACCATGCGGGCGTGCCCGGCCTGTACGCCTTCAAGCGCATCCGCCAGACCGACTGGATCATGGGCTCGATGTACCCGCGCCACGAGGCCTTTGCCCGCATCGACGCCATCGAGCGCAGCGCGTGGATCGGCGCCATCGTGCTGGCGGTGCTGGCCGGCGCGCTCGCGCTGGCCGTGGTGCGCCAGCAGCTGCGCCCGCTCACCGGGCTGCACCGCCACATGCTCGACGCCCACGCGGCGCCCACGCAGGCGGCCGTGGCGCGCACCTACCCGGACGACGAGATCGGCGACCTCTCGCGCACCTTCGACCGGCTCATGCAGCAGCACCAGGCCAGCGAGAAGTTCCTGCGCGACATCACCGACAACCTGCCGGCCATGATCTCGCACGCCGATGCGCAGGGCCGCTACACCTTCGTGAATGCGCGGCTGTGCGAAGAGCTGGGCTACAGCGCCGAAGAACTGGTGGGCCAGCCCGTGCAAAGCATGAGCGGCCTGCACGACGACCCGACGCTGGAGAACAGCCTGCGCCGCGTGCTGTCCGGCGAGGCCGTGTCCTTCGAGCGGCGCGGCGCCGCGCACCGCGACGAGGAAGAGCACTTCTTCCAGACCGACCTCATCCCCGAGCTCGACGCGCAGGGGCAGGTGTGCGGCTACTACGCGATGACCTTCGACATCACGCAGCGCAAGCGCATCGAGCTCGAGCTGGCGCACAGCGAGGCGCAGATCCGCACCATCGCCGACAACATTCCCGCGCTGGTCTCGCACGTCGACGCCGCGCTGTACTACACCTTCGTCAACGCCAAGGTGCGCACGCTGCACCGCGGCGACCCGCTGGTCGGCCGGTGGATGCCGGCGGTGCGGGGCGAGGCCGATTTCGCGGTGGTGCGCCCCTACATGGAGCGCGCGCTGGCGGGCGAAACGGTCATCATCGAGAAGGCCGGCGATGTCGCGCTGGGCATCGGCGACCGCACCTTCAAGGCCCACTACATCCCCGACCAGGACGCCGAGGGCATGGTGCACGGCGTGTTCGCGATGACCTTCGACATCACCGACGAAGTGAACATCCGCCGCGCCCTCACGCAGCAGGAAAAGCGCCTGCGCGACGTGACCGACAACATCCCCGCGCTGGTGGCCTACTTCGACCGCGACGAGAACTGCCTGTACGGCAACAGCCGCGCGCGGCGCATGGCGGGCCTGGACGACCGCGCGCCGCTCAAGGGCGTAACACTGCGCTCGGCCGTGGGCGAGACGGTGTACATGCAGCACACGCCCCACCTGCCCACGGTGCTCGCCGGCAAGGCCACGCAGTACGCGGTGCAGGTGCCGGTGAACGACCGCGAAGCGCACTTCCAGGTCAACCTGATTCCCGACAAGGACCTGGCGGGCCGCGTGCCGGGCTTCTACCTCATGACCTTCAACGTCACGGCGCTGAAGGAGGCCGAGCGCAAGCTCATCGAGCTGGCGCGCATGGACGTGCTGACCGGCCTGCCGAACCGGCTGGCCTTCAACGAGCAGTTGCCCGCGGCGATGTCGCGCGTGCGCCGCGCCGAAGGCGGCATGGCGCTGATGTTCCTGGACATCGACCACTTCAAGGCCATCAACGACACCCTCGGCCATTCCACCGGCGACGGCGTGCTGGCCGAATATGCGCGCCGCCTGCGCGCCAGCGTGCGCGAGACCGACACCGTGGTGCGCCTGGCCGGCGACGAGTTCGTGATCGTGCTGGAGAACGTGCACTCGCAGGACGCGGTGGCGGGCGTGGCGCACAAGATCGTCACGCAGATCGCGGCACCGGCATTCCCCGTGGAAGGCCGGCGGCTGGACGTCACGACCAGCATCGGCATCGTGTTCGTCGAGACGGTCGATGCCAGCGTCGGTGCCGGCGAACTGCTCGCGCGGGCGGACACGGCGCTCTACGCGGCCAAGTCGCAGGGCCGCAACCGTTTCGCGTTTTACCGTTAGCGTCGGCACACCCGCCGCGCCCCCTCACCCCCACCAGGAGACCCATCCATGGCAGCCACCGAAGTCGTCATGCCCGAACAGCTCGTGCAGGAGCTCGACCTGCAAAGCCGCATGCCGATCGCGCGCATCGGCCAGGCGCTGATGTCGCTGGGCATGATCACGCAGGCGCAACTCGATGCGGCGCTCCAGCAGCAGCAGCGCGAGCCCACGGTGCCGCTGGGCGAGACGCTGGTGCGCATGGGCGTCGTGAGCCGCGGCCAGCTGCAGACCGCGCTGGTGCGCAAGATGGGCTACCCGCTGGTGAACCTGCATGTGTTCCCGGCCGCGGCCGACGCGCTGCGCAAGGTGGGCCACGAGGCCGCGCGGCGCCTGCAGGTGATGCCGCTCATGCTGCACGGCGGGCGCCTGGTGGTGGCGCTCGACGACCCGGTCAACCGGCACGCGGTGATCGACGAGGTGGAGTTCATCGCGCAGACGAAGATCATTCCCGTGCTGGGCCAGTGCCTGGATCTGGACGGCGTGCTGCACAAGGCCTACGAGAAGGTCGGCCAGGTGGCAGCCGACCGGCCGGTGATCGACATGAACGACCCGATGCGCCCGCTCGAGTTCGACATGACAGGCACCAGCACGCTGTTGAAGACGCTCGAGAAGGAAGAGTCGACCGCCGCGCCCGCCGCCGGCGAGGCGCCCGTCGAGCAGTCGGACAACTCGCTGGTGCGCATGATCAACAGCATGATCCTGGAGGCGCACCGCGAGGGCGCCTCCGACATCCACATCGAGAGCGACCCCGGGCAGGAAAAAACGCGCATCCGCTTTCGCCGCGACGGCCGGCTCTACACCTACCTGGAGCTGCCGCCCAGCTACCGCAACGCGGTGGTCGCGCGCGTGAAGATCATGTGCGACCTGGACATCAGCGAAAAGCGCAAGCCGCAGGACGGCAAGATCAACTTCTCGAAGTACTCGCCGCAGCACCGCATCGAGCTGCGCGTGGCCACCATCCCGACCAACAACGGCCTGGAAGACGTGGTGATGCGCATCCTGGCCTCGGCCAAGCCCATCGCGCTCGATGCGCTGGGCTTGTCGGAGCGCAACCTGGCGCAGCTGTCGCAGGCGGTCGACCGGCCCTACGGCATGGTGCTGTGCGTGGGCCCTACAGGCTCGGGCAAGACCACCACGCTGCACTCGGCGCTCATGCGCATCAACACGCCCGAGCGCAAGATCTGGACCGCCGAGGACCCGATCGAGATCACGCAGCCGGGCCTGCGCCAGGTGCAGGTCAACCCGCGCATCGACTGGACCTTTGCCAAGGCGCTGCGCGCCTTCGTGCGCGCCGATCCCGACGTGATCATGGTCGGCGAAATCCGCGACGCCGAGACCGCGAAGACTGCCATCGAGGCCTCCCTCACCGGCCACCTCGTGCTGTCGACGCTGCACACCAACAGCGCGCCCGAAACCGTGACGCGCCTGCTCGACATGGGCATGGACCCGTTCAACTTCGCCGACTCGCTGCTGGCGGTGCTGGCGCAGCGGCTGGTGCGCTGCCTGTGCCCGCAGTGCGTGCAAAGCCGCCCTGCGACCAGCGAGGCGGTCGAGGAGCTGCTGGCCGACTACATGCATGCCTTCGGCGCGCAGGACACGCCGGCCGCACGCGACGCCGTGCGCGCCGACTGGCTGCAGCGCTACGGGCGCGACGGGCACATCCAGACCTACACGAGCACCGGCTGCAAACACTGCAACGACACCGGCTTCAAGGGCCGCTTGGGCATCCATGAACTCATGGTGATGTCGAAGGGCCTGCGCCGGCTGGTGCAGGGCGGCGCGCGCGCCGAGGAACTGCAGGACGCGGCCATGCGCGAAGGCATGCGCACGCTGCGTCAGGACGGCATCGAAAAAGTGCTGGCGGGCCGGACCACGCTCGAGGAAGTGCGCGCGACGAGCAACGTCTGACGCGGGAGAAGTCTCAGGCGGCGGCGTCCCACGCCACCGCCGGCAGCGTGGCGATGGCCGGCCGCGCGAACAGGTAGCCCTGGAACAGTTCCACGCCGATCTCGCGCAGGGCGCGCACCTCTTCGGCCGCCTCGACGCCTTCGGCGATCACGCGGATGCGCAGCTCGTCGCAGGTCGCGACGAAGCCCCGCACGATGGTGAGTCGCACCGGGTCGGCATGGATGCCGCGGATCAGGCTCAGGTCGATCTTCACCACGTCGGGCTGGAATGCGGCCAGCAGCTCGAAACCCGCGTAGGCGGCGCCGAAGTCGTCGATGGCCGAGGTGAAGCCGTGGCGCTTGAAGGCGCGGAAGGTGTCGGCCAGGCCGTGCAGGTCGCGCACGCGCTCGCCCTCGGTGATCTCGAACATCAGCTGGCGCACCGGAAACTTGCAGCGCTTGGCGGCAGCCATGGCGGTGCGGAAGCACTCGGCCTGCCCCGCGACGTCGTTGGGCATGACGTTGAGGCTCAGGCGCGACTTCATGCCCAGGCGCGAGGCGATCTCGATGGCCTTGACGCGGCAGGCTTCGTGGAAGGCGAAGCGGTCGACCGGATCGACGCGCCCCAGCACCTCGGCGGCGCCTTCGCCCGACAGGCCGCGCACCAGCGCCTCGTGCGCATAGATCTCGTGCCGGCCCAGGTCCACGATGGGCTGGAATGCCATGGTGAACCCCGAGGCGAGGCCAGCAGGCGCGGCATCAGCATGTATTTCGGCGATCACGGATCGAAGACCTCGCAGGCAAGGTTGCAATGGCGTCGGGTGGCGCCTCCCAGGGCGTAAATGTAAACGGTTCTATACACCGCACGCACACCCGTCGGCAGACAACCGACCCGTCGCGTGCCGGCAGGCGGCCTGCGTCCGCGGGGGTTGTAGGCCGAAATTACTCGTGGGTTTTCCCGTTATCAGAAAAATCTGTAGCCGCTTTGGGACAGTGGATGTATGCCCCCTGTCCCACAGGGGGGAGATTGGTTAGAAAGGGATCGCCCGCTACCGAAACCGGTGGGTGGATTTTCACTGTCGTTCCTGGGTTTCCAGTCCACCGATGAAAGGTCCCATCCGATGCGCCACCTGCTCCGCCCCGTCCTTCGCACCCTGGCCCGTGCCGTGCTGCCCGTCGGCGCCTTGTTGACATTGGCACCGTCCGCGCATGCGGCCGCCGCGACCACGACCTTCCAGGTCACGGCCACGGTGCTCAAGGCCTGCCTGATGAGCACGCCGGCCACGCTGGCGTTCGGACCGTACGACCCGGCGGCGGCCACCGCGCTGGCCGCCACCACCAGCCTCAACGTCACCTGCACCTTCGGCACGGCCTACTCGCTCGGCCTGAGTGCAGGCGGCGGGACGGTGGCGAACCGCCTGATGACCAGCACCTCGGCCGCCGCGGGCAACAACACGCTGAACTATGGCCTGTTCAAGGACAGCGGCCACCTGACCAACTGGGACAACAGCGTCTCGGGCACCGGCTACACCGGCAGCGGGTTGCCCCAGACGCAGACGATCTACGGCCAGATTCCCACAGGGCAGTACGCCGCGGCGCCGGCCACCGACTACGTCGACACGATCACGGTCACGCTGACCTACTGACCGGCTTGACGCTCAGCCTGCACGGCATGCGCCGCACCTTCCTGCTGGGGTCCGCCCTGTGGGCCGGCCTGCTGCTGGCGCCCCTTCCCGCTGCCGCCGCCAGCCTCAGCGTGGCGCCGCTGCGCATCGTGCTCACGCCGCAGCGCCCGGTCGCCTCGCTCACCATGGGCAACGCCGAAGACACCGAGGTCGCGGTGCAGGCCGAGGTGGTGGCGTGGTCGCAGCAGGACGGACGCGATGCCTATGAACCCACGCGCGACGTGCTGGTCAACCCGGCCATCTTCCGGCTGCCGCCGGG
The DNA here is from genome assembly GCF_059418385.1 of Variovorax sp. GW821-FHT09A10. Taxonomy (NCBI): domain Bacteria; kingdom Pseudomonadati; phylum Pseudomonadota; class Betaproteobacteria; order Burkholderiales; family Comamonadaceae; genus Variovorax; species Variovorax sp. GW821-FHT09A10. Next base: position 89,359 of record NZ_JBWKPT010000011.1, on the reverse strand, counting down.
CGGGCGGCAGATCGTGCGCCTCGGGCTGCAGGTGCCGGCCGACGCCGCGGAGCGCAGCTACCGCATCTTTCTTCGCCAGCTGCCGCGCGACCAGGCCTTGCCGGCGGACGGCGCCGAGGGCGCGAAGGTGCAGACGCTGCTGCGCATCGGCGTGCCGGTGTTCGTGCCGCCGCTGCAGCCGCACCGCGCGCTGCAATGGTCGCTGCAGGCCGAGCGCGGCGGACGCTACAAGCTGGTGTTCGACAACCAGGGCAGCGAGCACATCCAGGTCACGCAGCTCGTGGTGCGCCGCGAGGACGGCACCGAGCTGCTGCGCAAGAGCCTGTCGCAGTACGCGCTGGCCGGGCAGTCGGCCGGCATCGACATCGAGCTGCCCGCGCTGCCGCCCGACACCCGCCTGCAGATCGAGGCCGCCACCGATGCACCCGAGGCGTCGTCCAGCGCCACCGTGCGCGTGCCCCGTGCGCCTGCCACGCCACGCTAGCCTCTGGGTCTGCTGCGGCTGGCTGGGCTTGCGCGTGGCCTGCGCACAGACGGGAGCCCCCGATGCGGGCGGCGAGGTGCAGCCGGCGATCCTCGACGTGCGCATCAACGGCCTGAGCCAGCCAGCGCCGCGCCCGCTGCTGCGGCGCGGTGCGCAGCTGCTGGCGGCGGAATCCGACTTCGCGGCCTGGCGCCTGGTGCGGCCCGCCACCGCCGCGCTGCGGCGCGAGGGCACCGACTACTACGACCTGCGCGCGCTGCCCGGCGCACAGCTGCAGCTCGACGAAGGTGCGCAGAGCGTGGACCTCAGCGTGCCCGCCGAAGCGTTCACGCTGGGCACCGTGCAGGCGTACACCGGCGACCGCCCGCCGCTGTCGGCCTCGGCCTTCGGCGCTTTTCTCAACTACGACCTGGCCCTGCAGCACGACCGCGAAGGCACGCGCGCCTCGGGCTACTTCGATGCGGCGGCGTCGGCCGACTGGGGCCTGGTGGGCACGAGCGTCGTTGCCGGGCAGTCCGCGTTCGGCGGGCGCGGCACGACGCGGCTGGACAGCTACTTCCGCCGCGACGACCCCGCGCGGCTCACGCGCCTCACGGTGGGCGATTCGGTCACGCAGGCCTCTGCGTGGTCCACGCCCTTCCGCTTCGGCGGCGTGCAGTTCGGCACGCGCTTCGGGCTGCAGCCCGGTTTCATCAGCTACCCGATGCCCAGCCTGCGCGGCGGTGCGGCCGTGCCCTCGGCGGTGGAGGTGTATGTGAACGACACGCTGCGCTACCAGCGCCGCGTCGACGCTGGCCCCTTCGCGCTCAGCGACGTGCCCGTGCTCACCGGCGCGGGCGAGATGCGCTTTGCCGTCACCGACGCGATGGGCGTGCAGCGCACCGTGACCACGCCCTACTACGTGAGCTCGAACCTGCTGCGCGCCGGCCTCTCCGACTACTCGCTCGAAGCCGGCTGGACGCGCCTGCGCTACGGCGAGCGCAGCTTCGACTACGGCCCGCCCTTCGTCGCAGGCACGTGGCGGCACGGCGTGAACGACAGCCTGACCGTCGAAACACGCGGCGAAGCCAGCGCGCGCAGCCAGACCGCGGGCGCCGGCGTGACCTGGGTCTGGGGCACGCTCGGCGAACTCTCGCTGCACGGCGCCGCGAGCCGCAACCGCGACGGCGACAGCGGCCGGCTCTGGCGCGCGGCCTACACGCGCACCAGCGACGAATGGAACTTCTCGGCGAGCCGGCAGGTGGCCAGTCGCGGCTTCACGCAGATCGCCTGGCAGGACAGCCCCGTGCACACCGACGCGCAGACGCAACTCTTCGCAGGCCGTTCGCTCGGCCGCTTCGGCACGCTGGGCGCGAGCCACACGCGGCTGCGCTACAACACCGGCGAGCACATTGGCGTGACCACCGCCAGCTGGTCGATCGGCATCGGCGGCAACGCCTGGCTCGGCACCTCGGTGGCCCACACGCGCCAGGACGGCAAGCCGTCCATCACCTCGGTGAGCGTGAGCCTCACCTTCTCGCTCGGCGAGCGCCGGCACGCCACGCTCTCGGTGCAGCAGCAGAAACCGGGCGGCCACTCGGCCGTGGCCGAGTGGGTGCAGCAGCCGCCCAGCGACGAGGGCTGGGGCTACCGGCTGCGCGCCGCCGACGGCGAGAACGCGCGCAGCGAGGCCGGCGTCGATTGGCGCGGTCGCTACGGCACGCTCGCAGTCGAAGCGGCGCGTGCGCAGGGCCAGACCGCGGTGCGCCTGCGCGCCAGCGGCGCCGTGGGTCTTGCGGGCGGCGTGGGCTTTGCCACGCGCCAATCGGACGACGCCTTCGCGCTCGTGACCGTGCCCGGCGCCGCGGGCGTGAAGGTCTACCGCGAGAACCAGCCCTGGACCACCACCGACAGCGAAGGCCGCGCCGTCGTCTCGGGCCTGCGCGCCTACGAGCCGAACCACATCAGCATCGACAACGGCGACCTGCCGATCGAGGCCCAGGTGCGCAGCGACGTGCTGCGCGTGGTGCCACGCTACAAGGGCGTCGCGCAGGCCAGCTTCGACATCGCGCGCGACACGGTGGCGAACGTCACCGTGCTGCTGCCCGACGGCAGCCCGCTGCCGCCGGGCATCGACGTGATGCGACCGGCGCGCGGCACCTCGCTGCTGTCGGGTTTCCATGGCCTCGTGTCGGTCGACGACCCGCAACCGAACGAGCGCTTCGAGGCGCGATGGAAGAACGGCCATTGCCGCTTCACGCTGGGCGAGCCCGATCGCGCCGCCGGCGCACTGCCTTCGATGGGACCTTACCGATGCGAACCCGTGTCGTCGTCCCCGCGCTGACCGCCGCGTTGGCGCTGGCGGGGCTGCTGGCCCCGCGTGCGTCGCTGGCTGCGTGCACGGGCGTGGGCGCATTCAGCTGCAGCGCCACCGTCAGTGCGACAACGCTGGCCTTCGGCAACTACGACCCCGCCGTCGCGACCCCCAAGGACAACACCTCGACCGTGACCGTCGCCAGCACGGTCACTGGCCTGGGCATCCTGGTGACGCTGTCGTACACGATCAGCCTCAATGTGGGCTCGGCCGGCGCCATCGCCAACCGGCAGATGGTGGGCCCGGTCAGCACCACACCGCTGGGCTACAACCTCTACACCACCGACACACACGGCATCGTCTGGGGCCTCAACACTGTCACCCACAGCTACAGCGCGCTGGCTTCGCTGGGTGGCAACACCACAACGATCCCGTACACCGTCTACGGCCGCATTCCACCCGGCCAGTACGTGGCGCCGGGCCCCTACAGCAGCACGATCACCGTGACGGTGACCTACTGAAAGCTCAGCCGCGCAGCATGCCCGCCAGGCGCTTGGCGATGAGCTCATCGGCCTGCGCCATGATGCGGTCGATGAGCTCCGCGCAGCTGGGCACGTCGTGGATCAGCCCGGCCACCATGCCGCAGCTCCAGGCGCCGGCGTCCATGTGGCCCTCGGTCATCACCTTCGGGTAGATGCCGGCGACCTGGTCCATGATGTCGTCGATCTTCAGCGCGTCGCCCTTGGCGCGCTCGATCTCGATGAGGCGCTCGACGCCCGCGTTGTTGATCACGCGCTCGGTGTTGCGCAGCGACCGCATGATCAGGCGCGTGTCGAGTTCCGAGGCGTTGACGATGGCCTGCTTCACGTTGGCGTGCACCGGCGCCTCTTTGGTCGCGATGAAGCGCGTGCCCATGTTCATGCCCTCGGCGCCCAGCGCGAGCGCGGCCACGAGGCTGCGGCCGTCGGCCATGCCGCCCGAGGCGACGAACGGGATCTTCAGTTCTTCGGCCGCGCGCGGCAGCAGGATCATGTTGGGCACGTCGTCCTCGCCGGGATGGCCGCCGCACTCGAAGCCGTCGACGCTCACGGCGTCGCAGCCGATGCGCTCGGCCTTGAGCGCGTGGCGCACCGAGGTGCACTTGTGGATCACCTTGATGCCCGCGGCCTTCAGCGCCGGCATGTAGGCCTCGGGGCTGCGGCCCGCGGTTTCCACGGCCTTGATGCCGCCTTCGACGATGGCCGCGATGTACTCGGGGTACGGCGGCGAGGCAAAGGTCGGCAGGAAGGTGAGGTTCACGCCGAAGGGCTTGTCGGTCATCTCGTGGCAGCGCGCGATCTCGCGGGCCAGCAGCTCGGGCGTCTTCTGCGTGAGGCCCGTGATGATGCCCAGGCCGCCGGCGTTGGAGACGGCCGCGGCCAGCTCGGCGAAGCCGACGTAGTGCATGCCGCCCTGGATGATGGGGTGGCGGATGCCGAAGAGTTCGGTGATGCGGGTTTTCAAGGGAACGTCCTTTGGTCGGGGTTGCTGGAAGGGAAAGAAAAAATCAGGGTGGCGAGATGACGCGCAGCACGTCGCGCGCCATCGCCTTCATCCAGGCCGTGTCGCTCTTCAGCGCAGGCTCTGCGAAGGTCTTCGCAAAGGTGGGCCGCGCCATCTTGGCGTAGTTGAGCGTGCCGAAGATGAGCGTGAGCACCACCACGGCCGACAGGTCGTCGCGCACGAGGCCGGCCGCCTGCGCTGCGGCCACCAGGCCCAGGCTGGCTTGCAGGAAGCCTTCGAGCGGCCGGGTCTGCGCATGCTGGATGCGCTCGGCGTTGTCGAGCAGTTCGCGCGTGACGAGCTTGAAGCCCGTGGGCCGCGCGTGCATCCACTCGACCTGCAGCGCGACGAAGGCCTGCAGCCGCGCAGGCAGGTCGGGCGCCGCCTCGACGCGCTTGCAGATGCGCGCCGTCAGGTCCTCGGCCTGCTTCTCGAGCACGGCGCGGTACAGCACCTCCTTGCTCGGGAAGTGATGCAGCAGCCCCGGGTTGCCGACCTCGCAGTCGCGCGCGATGGCCGACAGCGATGCGCCCTGGAAGCCGTGGTCGGCAAAGTGCTGCTCCGCGCGCGCGAGGATCGTTTCTTTACGGGAAGGGGCAAGGGTGGCCATCGGCGGTTCTGGAAAGCGTCACGCGCAAGAGCGCATGTCGCGAAGACGCGACCGGCGATCAGACGCGATGCGCGCCATTCTTTCTTGTGTCTTGTGGTCTGGTTGTTGCACGCGCGACACCCTCGCGCGTCAGCGTGCGGCCGGCATCGCCGCCACCTGCTGCGCGAGCTGCGCGTGGAAGCGCGGCGCGCTGTACTCGAAGGTGCCGAAGCTGAGCGCGTCGTTCGCGCCCGACGCCAGCCCGGCCTGGATCGACTCGGCCAGTGCGTAGTCTTCCGCGAGCGTGCGCCGGTACAGCGCCACGTTCGCGTCCCAGTGCGCGGTCGCCTTCTCCGAGGCCGGCGCCTCGGGAATCAGCGTGAGCTCGTGCACGCGCGTGCGCGTGGCGCCCAGCGGCTCCAGCATGCTGAGCTGCGCGTGGTCGGGCTGCACGAGGATGGTCGTGTTGGGAAAGAAGAAGTAGGTCAGGTTGCCGTAGCGGCGCGGATCGAAACCGGCGGCGTCGGGCCGGTGTTCCTGGAACTTCGACTTGAGCAGGTACAGGCGCCGGTTCAGGTCGAACTCGTCGATGACCTGCAGGTTGTGCAGGAACATGTGGGCGATGGTCTCGCGGTGCGCCACCTTGAAGTGGTAGGCCTCGAAGGAACCGTCGACCAGCAGCTTCCAGTTGGCCTCGACCTCGTAGGTGCGCGGCGCATAGGCCACGGGCGCGCGCAGCCCGGCCAGCGACTCGAGGTTGTCCATGAGCGCGCCCAGGTGCGCGCCGGGGTCGCTGTCCGCCTGCGACGGATCGCACACGACCCAGACCACGCCCGCGCGCTCGACCGTGGCCAGCCGGCGCAGGCCCGACGCGTCCTGCTTCAGGCAGGGAAAGCCGAAGGACTCGGGCACGCCGCGCAGGGCGCCGTCGGGCTTGTAGGTCCATGCGTGGTACGGGCAGACGAAGGCGCGCGCCTCGCTGCCGCTGCCCTCGGGCACCACGCGCGCGCCGCGGTGGCGGCACACGTTCAAAAACGCCTGCACCTGCCCGCTCTCCTGGCGCACCAGCAACAGCGGCACACCGGTGTGCGTGAGCGACAGCCACGCGCCCGGCGAGGCGAGCGAGGCGCTGGCGGCCACCGGCTGCGGATGCCGCTGCAGCAGCCGCCGCTCGTCGCGTGCGATGGCCTCGTCGGTGTACTGGCCGACCGGCACGCGGTCGCCCTCCCCTTGCGCGTCGGCGCGCCCGGCCTGCAGGGCCGTGGTCGCTCGGCGATGGAGTTCGGCTGCGAAGTTCTCGCTCATCGGGGGCTTTCTGTGCGATGCGATGCAGCCCGGTGAGCTGCGCGATCGGCCCAGTCTACCGACTGACCAGTCGGTACGTCAACCGCCCCCGAGACAGCGGTGGTATCAGGCTGGCTTGCGCAGGAAGCCCTGCTGGGCGCCGTTGCGGTTGGGCGCGAAGCCGTTGGCCTGCAGCGTCTCTTCGGTGGTCTCGTAGAACACGCCGATCTTCATGATCTCGCGCGCCTGCTGCGCGGTGGCGATGGGGCGGCCGAACTCGGTCGCGATGCGCACGAGCTGCTTGATCTGCTCGACCGAGCTCATCTTGCCGGTGCGGGTCTGGTTCCACAGTACGTCCTCGATGCCGCAGCGCACGTGCAGGCCCAGGGCGATGCCGATCATGTTCACGGGCAGCACGTTGAGCACCGAGCTCTCGACCGTGACCACCGCGCCGTCGGGTGCGGCGCGCAAAAAGTTGGCCAGGTTGTAGATGTTGGCCTGGTCCATGCCGCCGCTGATGGCCACCCAGTTCATCACCAGCGGGCCCTTGTAGACGCCGCGGCGGATCATGCGTTCGATGGTCTCGAAGCTGTTGATGTTGTAGCACTGGAACTCGCTCTGGATGCCCGCAGCCGTGAGGCGGCGGATGTGCTCTTCCACCCAGCTGGGGTTCGAGGGAACGATCATGTCCCTGTACGTCGAATACAGCCGCGGGTCGCCGCGCGACAGGCCCTTGAAGTCGTCCAGGCCGGCGTGCTCGGTCACGTTCATCTGCGTGGTGTTGACGGTCACGGTGACCTGGTCGGGCCGGGGCGTGAGCTCGGCCAGCATGTGGCGCGTGTCGTCGCTGAGCCACTTGGCGGCGGCGCCGTCGTCCTCGGGCGCGAAGCTGATGGAGCCGCCCACCTGGATGATCATCTCGGGCACGCGCGCGCGCACGCCGGCGATCAGCTCGTTGAACATCGACAGCCGCTTGCTGCCCTTGCCGTTGGCCTCGCGCACATGCAGGTGCAGCACGGTGGCGCCGGCTTCGTAGCAGTCGACCGCCTTCTGGATCTGCTCTTCCATCGTGACCGGAATGTCTTCCGGGAAATCGGCGGAAATCCAGCCCGGCGCATAGGGCGCGGCCGTGATGATCAGGGGCTGCTGGTTCTCGGGATAGAGGTGGCCATCGAGGAAGTTCATGGGGTTGTCTCCGGTGAAAAAAGTTGCGCTTGCAGCCAAAGTTTCTGGCGCAGCTGCGAAAACTTCTTGCTCATCGGGGGCTCGGTTTTGTCTTTTTGGGGCATTGGAACGGCGCGTGCAAAGACAGGTGTCGCTGTCGCGATCGGGTAAGTGGCCGACGCGTGGCGCCAAGCATCAAGAAGAGGTGGCGCCACAGAATCCGCACGCCCTTCTTGTCTCTTCCACCTGAGGACGAACCATGTGTCTGCATCTGCTGCGAGCCTCCCTCCTCTTCCTGGCCGCGCTGTGCTGCGGCACGGCCTCGGCCCAGGCCTGGCCCGACAAGCCCATTCGGCTGATCGTTCCCGCGCCGCCGGGCGGCATCTCCGACGCGGCGGCGCGGCTGCTCGCCGAACAGCTGCGCACGAACCTCGGCCAGACCGTGCTGGTGGACAACAAGCCGGGCGGCTCCGCCGTCATCGCCGAGCGCCTGCTGATGGCCGCGCCGGCCGACGGCTACACGCTGATGGTCGGGCCGTCGAGCGTGCTGTCCGACATTCCGCTCACGGTGAAGACGCCCTTCGACCCGCTCAAGACCTTCACCTACGTCGGCGAGGTGACGGGCATGTTCCATGTGCTGGTGGCCAACGCCGGCTTCCCGCCGAACACGGTGAACGACCTGCTCGCGCATGCCAAGGCGCACCCGCGCTCGGTCAGCGTGGCCAACCTGAGCACGGGCACGCGCTCCAACCTGCTGGGCGAGATGCTGCGCGCGCGCAGCGGCAACGACATCCTCGTGGTGCCGTACAAGGGCTCGGCGCCGGCGCTGGTCGACCTCATGGGCAACCAGGTGCAGCTGACCTTCGAGGTGGTGAGCAACGTCACTTCGCTGATCCGCAGCGGCAAGATCAAGGCGCTGGCCGTGGCCTCATCGAAGCGCTCGCGCTTCCTGCCCGACGTGCCCACCTTCGGCGAGTTGGGCCTGCCCGACTTCGTGATGCCCGACGCGAGCGTGGGCGTGTTCGTGCTCAGCAGCATGCCGCCGGCACTGCAGGAGAAAATCCGCGCCGAGGTGGCCCGGGCCGTGCAGGCGCCGAAGTTCCGCGAGGCGCTGCTCGCGCAGAATTACGATCCGCCCCGCGAGATGTCGCTGCAGCAGCTGCGCCAGACGCTGGACGCCACGACCGCCCACAATCGGGCCATCATCGAGAAACTGCAACTCAAGATCAGCCCCGAGTGAACACGGGGCCCTTCCCACCGCCACCATGAAGCACCTCGGTCGACTGATGCGCAGCGCGAGCCTCAGCGGCTACGTGGAGCTGGTGCAGTCGCTCGGCCGCGACCCGCATGCCTTCATGCGCACCGTGGGGCTGAAGGCGCAACTGCTCGAGCACCCCGAGACGCTGATCCCCGGCGACGCCGTGCGCGAGCTGCTCGAGATCACCGCGCGCGCCACGCGCACCGAAGATTTCGCGTTGCGGCTGGCGGCGCAGCGCAAGCTGTCGGCGCTGGGGCCCATCAGCGTCGTGCTCAAGGAAGAGCCCACGCCGCGCGACGCGCTCGACACGCTGGGCCGCTACCTGAAGCTGGTGAACGCCTCGCTGAGCTTTCGCCTGGAGGACACGGGCGACATGGTCATCATCCAGGAAGACCTGCTGCCCAGCCCCGGGCTGCCGATGCGCCAGTCGATGGAGCTGGCCGTGGGCATCATGTTCCGCATCCTCGGCGAGCTCATCGATCCGCAGTGGCGCCCGCAGCAGGTGTGCTTCACGCACCGCCCGCCGGCGGACATGGCGGCGCATCGCGCCTTCTTCGGTCGCAACGTCAAGTTCAACCAGGATTTCAACGGCCTCGTGTGCCTGGCGGCCGACCTGCGCAAGCCGCGCGAATCGGGCGACCAGGGCGTGGCGCGTTTCGCGCGCGAGTACCTGGAGGCCGCGCTGAAAGACCGCGGCGAGAGCACGCGCGAAGCCTGCCGCGAACTCATCCTGGCGCTGATGCCCGGCGGCGGCTGCACGGCGCAGGAAGTGGCGCGGCACCTGCGCGTGGACCGCCGCACGCTGCACCGCCGGCTCGAGGCCGAAGGCCTCACCTTCAGCCGCCTGCTCGACGATGTGCGCTCCGACCTCGTGAAGCGCCATCTGCGCGACAGCGACCTGCCGCTGAGCGAGGTGGCCGAGCTGCTGGGGTTTTCGGGGCCCAGCAGCTTCAGCCACTGGTTTCGCCACCACTTCGGCTGCAGCGCCTCGCAGTGGAGCAAGCAGACGGCCGGCGCGGTGGCTCAGGGCGCGGTGCGCGCGTTCTGAACCAGGTCTTCGTGGCGCAGGGCATGCGAGAGGCCCTCCAGCAGGCGCCAGGCCGCATGCGCGAAGCGGGCCCTCATCTCTCAGGCCGCCTTGCGCAGGAAGCCCTGGTTGCCTCCGTTGCGGTTCGGCGCGAAGCCGTTGGCCGCGAGCGACTCCTCGGCCGTCTCGTAGAACACGCCGATCTTCGAAATCTCGCGCGCCTGCTGCGCCGTGGCGATGGGACGGCCGAACTGGCGCGAGATGGCCACCAGCTGCTCGATCTGCGCCACGGTGCCGATCTTGGCGGTGCGCGTCTGGTTCCACAGCACGTCCTCGGTGCCGCAGCGCACATGCAGGCCCATGGCGATGCCCATCATGTTCACGGGCAGCACGTTGCGCACCGAGCTTTCGACGGTGAGCACGGCGCCGTCGGGCACGGCGCGCAAGAAGTTGGCCAGGTTGTAGATGTTCGGCGCGTCCATGCCGCCGCTGATCGCCACCCAGTTCATCACCAGCGGGCCCTTGTAGACACCGCGCCGCATGAGCCGTTCGACCGACTCGAAGCTGTTGATGTTGTAGCACTGGAAGGCGCTCTGGATGCCGGCCTTGGTGAGGCGGCGGATGTGCTCCTCGACCCAGCCCGGCTGCGCCGGCACCGTCATCTCCTTGTAGGCCTCGAAGATGGCCGGGATCTCTCGCGAGGTGCCCTTGAAGTCGGCCAGCTCGGCGTGTTCGGTGACGTTCATCTGCGAGGTGTTGACCGTCACCGTCACCTGGTCGGGCGTGGGCTCCAGCTCGGCCAGCATGTGGCGCGTGTCGTCGCTGAGCCACTTGGCGGCGGCGCCTTCGCTCTCGGGCGCGAAGCTGATCGAGCCGCCCACCTGGATGATCATTTCGGGCACGCGCGCACGCACGCCGGCGATCAGCTCGTTGAACTTCGACAGCCGCTTGCTGCCCTTGCCGTCGAGCTCGCGCACATGCAGATGCAGCACCGTGGCGCCTGCGTTGTAGCAATCGACCGCCTTCTGGATCTGCTCTTCCATCGTGACCGGGATCTCGCCCGGGAAGTCGGAAGGAAGCCAGCCCGGTGCATAGGGCGCGGCGGTGATGATCAGCGGCTGCTGGTTTTCGGGAAAGAGGTGGCCGTCGAGGAAGTTCATGGCGTGCGTCTGTCAGGTTGCGAGGGGGGGCGATGCTCAGTACGGCACGTCGCCGACGATGCCGGCGCGTTCCATCTTTCGTGGCGCAGGCCAGTAGTCGTTCAGCGCGTAGTGCTGCGTGCTGCGGTTGTCCCAGACGACCACGTCGCCCGGCTGCCACGACCAGCGCACCTGGTACTCGGGAATGGTCGCGCGGCTGAGCAGGTAGTTCAGCAGCAGCGCCGCGCCCGGTGTCTTGTCGATGCCGTGGCGCACGTTCTCGGGGGTGCTGTAGTTCACGAAGTGGGTGGTGAAGCTGCCCACGTAGAGCACCTTCTCGCCGGTCTCGGGGTGCGTGCGCACCACGGGGTGCTCCACGGGCGGATGGTCCTGGCCCAGCTTGAGGCGCGCTTCCATCGGCATCACGGCGCCGAACGAATGCTCGATGCTGGCCTTGGCGCGCAGCTTGCCGATCTTGTGCTTGATCTCGTCGGGCAGCTCGTCGTGCGCCTGCACCATGTTCACCCAGATGGTGTCGCCGCCGACCTCGGGGCACTCGATGCAGCGCAGCACCGCGCCCATGGCGGGGCTCTGGCGCCACAGGCCGTCGCAGTGGTAGGTGTTCTCGTAGCTGTGCTTGTTGTCGCTGCGGTAGATGCGCACGAGGCCCGGGTGCTCGGGGTCGCTGCCGACCACGGGATGGTCTTCCAGTTCGCCGAAGCAGCGTGCAAAAGCGACGTGCTCGGCGCGCTCGATGTCCTGCCCGCGGAAGAAAAGCACCTTGTGCCTGAGCAGCGCGGCGCGGATCGACGCAAAGCACTCGGGGTCGCGCGAGGCCTCGCCCAGGTGGACGTCCGAGATTTCGGCGCCGATGGACGGCGTGAGGGGTCTGATCTTCATGAGAGGTCTCCGATGGAATGGCGCGTGCCGCTCAGTTCGCCTGGATGCGGTACTTCTTGACGATGGCGGCGTTGCGCTCCGACAGCGCCTTCGTCTCGGCGATGAGCGCGGGCGTGTCGACGCTGAGCTCGGGCTCCAGGCCCACGTCGAGCAGCTTCTGCTGCACGGCGGGCGCCTGGCCGGCCTTCTCGATCGCGGCATGGAGCTTGGCCATCACGTCGGCCGGCAGCTTGGCCGAGCCGATGAAGCCGACCCAGCCGCGGAACTGCAGGTCGGGGTAGCCGAGTTCGGTGGTGGTGGGCAGGTCGGGCAGGAAGCGCGAGCGGGTCTTGCCGGTGAAGGCATAGGGGCGCAGCTTGCCGGCCTTGATGAGCGGCATCGAGGTGAGCATGCCGTCGAACATCAGGTCGACCTGGCCGCCCAAGAGGTCCTGCAGCGCGGGCGGCGAGCCGGGGTAGCCGATGTGCTGCAGGTCGAGCCCCGCGCGGTCGCTGAGGATGAGGCCCGCGTACTGCGACACGGTGCCGGGGCTGTAGCTGGCGAAGCTGGCCTTGCCCTTGCGCGTCTTCAGCTCGGCGAGCAGGCCCTGGAAGTCCTTGGCCGAGAAGTTCGCGGCCGTGACGAGCACCACGCCCGAGCGCGCCACCGAGCCGATGGGCACCACGTCCTTCAGCGGATCGAAGGGCATCTTCACGACCTGCGGCGTCTCGGCCAGCACGTTGCTGGCGGCCATCACGATGGTGTTGCCATCGGCCGGCGCCTGCAGCATGGCCTGCAGGCCGATGGAGCCGCCCGCGCCGGGGCGGTTCTCGACGATCACGGGGCGGCCGATGTCCAGCGCCATCTGCTGCCCGACGACGCGGGCCACGATGTCCATCGTGCCGCCCGGCGGCGCGGGAACGATGAGCTTGACGGGCTTGTCGCCCAGCGCCCAGGCCCCGAGGGCCATCGAGCATCCGACCAGCGCCACGGCGGCGGCGCGTCCAAATTGCAGCAGTTTCATGGGGTGTCTCCGGTTGTTGTCTTGCAGGCCTCGGTGGGCCGATGCCGTCAGTATCCGGCGCACCCCGTCCGTATTTCTTGCTTTATTGGGGCATCGATTTGCCAATTTGGGACATCGCCAAGACCACGCTTCCCGCCGCCGCCACGCGCCGCAAGAATCCGTTCCATCCAGCCCCCACACACCCCAGGAGATGCACCATGAACCAGGCCATCCGCTTCCACGAGACCGGCAGCGCCGACGTGCTCAAGCTCGAACACGTCGAGGTCGGCGAGCCCGGCCCGGGCCAGGCGCGCGTGCGCCACAGCCTCATCGCCGTCAACTTCATCGACATCTACTTTCGCACCGGGCGCTATCCGCTGGCGCTGCCCAACGGGCTCGGTTCCGACGCCGTGGGCGTGGTCGAGGCCGTGGGGCCGGGCGTGACCGACATCCGCGTCGGTGATCGCGTGGGCTACCTCATCGGGCCGCAGGGGGCGTACTCGCAAGTGCGTGTGATGCCAGCCGATGTGTTGATCCCGCTGCCCGACGGCATCTCCGATCGCACCGCCGCCACATTGATGATGAAGGGCATGACGGCGCAGTACCTGTTCCGCCAGGTCTATCCATTGAAGGGCGGCGAGACGATCCTGTACCACGCAGCGGCCGGCGGCGTGGGCCTCATCGCCTGCCAGTGGGCACGCGCGATGGGCGTGACGATGATCGGCACCGTCAGCACCGACGAAAAGGCAGCTGTCGCAAAAGCCAACGGCTGCACCCACACCATCGTGACCTCGCGCGAGAACATCGCCCAGCGCGTGCGCGAGATCACCGACGGGAAAGGCGTGCCGGTCGTTTACGACTCGGTGGGCAAGGACACGCTGGAGGCTTCGCTTGATTGCCTGCAGCCGCGCGGCACGCTCGTGAGCAACGGCACGTCTTCTGGCGCCGTGGTTCTCGACACCAAGCTGTTGGCGGCCAAGGGCTCGATCTGGCTCACGCGACCCGCGATGGTTCACTACATCCACCCGCGCCCGCACATGCTGTCCATGGCCGACGAACTCTTCGACCACGTGCTGGCCGGCCGCATCGTGAGTGAACCCCAGCAGAGCTTCGCACTGGCCGACGCGGCCGAAGCCCACCGCGCCCTCGAAGGCCGCAAGACCACCGGCGCCACCGTGCTCGTGCCCTGAGAACTGCCACGTGCGGACTTGCGATGTCCTCCCTGGTCCGCGCGGCAAGCCTCACCCACTACAGCGAGGTCGCCCGCGCCAGCGGCCTCGACCCGGCGCGCATGCTCCTGGACGCCGGCCTGAGCCCCCGCGTGCTGGACGAGCCCGACCTGATGATTCCGGTCGACCGCGTCGCCGCGCTGCTGCAGGCCTCGGCCGAGCGTTCGGGCAACGACGGCTTCGGGCTGTGCATGGCCGAGGGGCGGCGGCTGTCGAACCTCGGGGCCGTCGGCCTGCTGGTGCGCGAGCAGCCGACGCTGCGCGATTCGCTCGACGTGCTGATGCGCTACCAGCCGCTGCTCAACGGCTCGCTGTCGCTGATGGTCGAGGCCTTCGGGCAGGTGGTGGTCATCCGCGAGGAAGTGCAGCCCGGCAAGGCGCACCGCGCCACGCGCCAGCGCATCGAACTCGCGCTGGGCGTGATGCTGCGCCTGCTGCGGCAGTTTCTCGGCGCCGGCTGGCAGCCCCGGCGCGTGTGCCTGGCGCACCCCGCGCCGCGCGACCTGCGCACGCACCATCGCGTGCTGGGCGCGGCCGTCGCCTTCGACCAGGACTTCCACGGCATCGTCTGCGCGCGCGACGACCTGGACGCGCCCAACCCCGCGGCCGACCCGGCCATGGCGCGCTATGCACGGCAGCTGCTCGACGCGGCGGCGCCTGCGCCCGGCGATGCGCTGCCGGGCGACGTGCGGCGCGCGGTGCTGCTGCTCCTGCCCAGCGGGCGCTGCAGCATCGCGCAGGTGTCGGCGCACGTGGGCGTGGAATGCCGCACGATCCAGCGCCGGCTCGCGGACGACGGGCAGAGCTTCTCGGCCATCGTCAACGACGTGCGCAAGGAACTCGCCGCGCGCCACGTGCTGGAGGGCGACCGCCCGCTGGCCGAGGTCGCGGGCCTGCTCGGCTTCTGCGCGCCCAGCGGGCTGTCGCGCTGGTTCCATGCGCAGTACGGCTGCAGCGCGAAGGCCAGCCGCGCGCGGCGGGGGGCGCCGCGCCGCGCTTCGGCCTCGTGCGATTGACGTGGAGAATCGGGCCCGTTCTTCCCTCCACGAGCACGAACGAGCCTTGGCTACTTTCCCGCCCCCCGATGCGAGCGGCGCCCCGCGCGACCTGCTGCTCAAGGTGACGCCGCCCCGTGTCCCGCGTCACCTGGTCTCGCGCGCGCGGCTCCTGTCGAGCGCCGACGCGCTGCGCGACCACGCCGTGTGCGTGGTGCAGGCGCCCTCGGGCTTCGGCAAGACCTCCCTGCTCGCGCAGTGGCGCCTGGAGTACCTGGGCCAGGGCGTGCCGGTCGGCTGGGTCTCGGCGCAGAGCCAGGACGATCCGGGCCGGCTGGTGCAGAGCCTGGCGCTGGCGCTGCGCGTCGCCATGGGCCGCCCCGCGTTCGGGCGCAGCCTGTTCCAGGACGACCGGCCCGGCACGCTCGGCAGCGTCACGGCGCTGCTGGCCGAGCTGGCGCAGGCGGCCTTGAACGTGGTGCTGGTCATCGACGAGGCCGACCGCCTGCCGCCGGCCTCGCGCGAGGCGCTGGCCTACCTGCTGCGCAACGCGCCGCCCAACGTGCGCACGCTCATTGCCACGCGCCCCGACGGCCGGCTCGACATCGAGGACCTCGTGGCCTACGGGCAGTGCGTGGAGATCGGCCCGGCGCTGCTGAAGTTCAGCCTCGACGAGACGCTGCAGCTGGTGCAGGCGCGCTTCGGCGCGCGCGTCGACCGCAACACCGCCGCCCGGCTGCACGAGCTGACCGAAGGCTGGCCGCTGGGCCTGCAGCTGGCCACGACCATCATCGCGCGCGGGGCCGACGCGCACGCCGCGCACACGGTGCTGGGCGACATGACGGCCGCCGCCGGCGAGCTGCAGGGCGAGCTGGTGCGGCTGCTGCTGGTGAACCTCGACCCCCCCGATCGCGACTTCCTGGCCCGCATCGCCGTGCTCGACCTGCTGCACCCCGAGCTGTGCCGCGCGGTCTCCGGCGTCGACGACGCCGCGGCGCGGCTGGCGCGGCTGAGCAACGACACGCCGGTGTTCGCCGCCGCCGAAGGGGGCGAGTGGCTGCGCATGCATGCGCTGGCGCGCGACGTGCTGCGCCAGCGTTTTGCCGCGCTCGACGCCGCCGAGCAGGTGGCGGCGCATGCGCGCGCGGCGCAGTGGCTGGCCGCGCACGAGCTGCTCGACGAGGCCGCCCACCACGCGCTGAGCGCGGGCCAGCACCAGACCGCCTACGAGCTCGCGGAGCGCAGCCTCTACGAATCGCTCATGCGGCGCGGCCGGCAGGCCACGGTGCTCGAATGGATGGCGCAGATGCCGGCCGACGAACTCGACCGCCGCCCGCGCCTGCTGCTGGCCGCGGCATGGACGCTCGCATCGAGCGAGCGGCATGAAGAAGCCGGCCGCTTCGTGGCGCGCATCCTGGCGCAACCCGATGTGAGCGACGCGCTGCGCTGCGAATGCGCGCTGATCCTCGGCGGCGCGGCCGTGTTCGCGGACGACCCCGACCGCTTCGTCGAACTGCACGCGCCCTGGACCGAGGCCGTGCCGCTGACCGACCCGCTGCTGCTGCAGTCGCATGCCAACCGCATGGCCTACCGCGCGCTGCTCGAGGGCGAGCCCGCCCTTGCGCGCCTGCGCCAGCAGCAGGCCCTGCGCGGGCACCCGGGCCACGGCGTCGACTACATCCGGCGCTGGAGCGAACTGGTCATCGGCCTGAGCTATGCGTGGGAAGGCCAGGTGCTGCTGGCCGAGCAGCTGCTGCGCCCCGCCGTGGCCGGCGCCGAGGCCGAGATGGGCCGGCGCCACCGCTTCAGCTGCAACCTGGCCGCGCTGCTCGCGTCGGTGGCCTGGGAGCGCGACCTGCCGGGCGACGCCGCCACGCTGCTGGCCGACCGCCTCGACGTGCTGGAGCACAGTGGCCTGCCCGAATCGCTGCTGCAGGCCTACCGCACGGCGGCGCGCATCGCGGCGGCCGAGGGCGCCGAGCACCGCGCGCTGGAACTGCTGGACGCGCTGGACGCGGCAGGCGCCGCGCGGCGCCTGCCGCGGCTGCGCATCGCCAGCCTGGCCGAGCAGGTGCGCCTGCATGCGCAGCGCCACCGCGCCCAGACCTGCCGCGAGCTGTGCGAGCGCATCGACGCGCAACTGGCCGACCCCACGTTGCCGCAGGGCCCGCTGTGGCGGCGCAGCGTGGAGGCATTGCGCGACGTGGCGCGCGCGCACGCGGCCATCGCCGCGCGCGACTGGCCCGACGCGCTCGCGAAGCTGGCGCGTGCCGACGAACAGGCGCGCCAGCGCAAGCAGGGCGGCCTGCACATCGAGCTGCTGGGGCTGCGCGCGCTGGCGCTGGAGCGCTGCGGCCAGCCGGCGCAGGCGCTGCTGCGCGAGGCCATGGACCTGGCGCGCGCCTACGGGTTGCAGCGCGTGTTCTCCGACGCGCACCCCGAGCTGGGCGCCTGGGTCGGCACGCTCGCGGCCGAGGGCGCGCAGGCCGAGATCGCGGTCGCCCCGCTCGTGCCCGCCGCGCCGCCGGCGCCCGCGCCCGCGCCTGCGGCACCGGCATCGCCCGGCGCCGTGCTCACGCCCAAGGAGGGCGAGGTGCTGGTGCTGCTGGCGCGCAACCTGTCGAACAAGGAAATCGGGCGCGCAATGCAGGTGGGCGAAACCACCGTCAAGTGGCACGTGAAGAACCTGTTCGCCAAGCTCGACGCCGGCACGCGCACGCAGGTGGTGCAGCGCGCGCGCATCCTGGGGCTGCTCGCCGCGGGGCACTGAGGGCTCGCCGCCAGGCACTGAGGGTTTCTCCCTCCCCTCCAGGGCCGTCTCCCCCTCCTGCGAGGAGGGGGCGCGCGCAGGGGCCCCGACCTATTCTTGCTTCCAGCACGGTCACCGCCGCACAGCGGCACTCCCCGACCGGCACAGGAGACAAGACACATGGGTTCCACGATCCAGCCAGGCCTCTCGAACGGGGCCCCCGCCGTGCACACGCGCGGCCTCCAGGTCCACCCCGTGACCTGCGCCATCGGCGCCGAGCTGCGCCACGTGTCGCTGGCCGAAGCCTCGCGCGACGCCGGCCTGGCGGCCGAGATCCGCGCGCTGCTGGTGCAGCACAAGGTGCTGTTCTTCCGCCAGCAGGAACTCACGCGCGCCGAGCACGTCGCCTTCGCCCGCCACTTCGGCGAGCTGGAAGACCACCCCGTGGTCGGCAGCGACCCCGAGCACCCGGGCCTGGTGCGCATCTACAAGAACCCCGAGACGCCGGTCGACCGCTACGAGAACAGCTGGCACACCGACGCCACCTGGCGCGAGAAGCCGCCCTTCGGCTGCGTGCTGCGCTGCGTCGAGTGCCCGCCGGTGGGCGGCGACACCATGTGGGCCAACATGGCGCTGGCCTTCGAGAAGCTGCCCGCGCACATCCAGCAGCAGATTGCCGGGCTGCGCGCGCGCCACAGCATCGAGGCCACCTTCGGCGCCGCGATGCCGATCGAGAAGCGCCTGGCGCTGAAGGCCCAGTTTCCCGACGCCGAGCACCCGGTGGTGCGCACGCACCCCGACACGGGCGAGAAGATTTTGTTCGTCAACGGCTTCACGACCCACTTCACCAACTTCCACACGCCGGCCAACGTGCGCTACGGGCAGGACTACCAGCCCGGCGCCGCCCTGCTGCTGGCCTACCTCGTGAGCCAGGTGCAGATCCCCGAGTACCAGGTGCGCTGGCGCTGGCAACCGGGCGACGTGGCCATGTGGGACAACCGTTCGACCCAGCACTACGCGGTCATGGACTACCCGCCCTGCCATCGAAAGATGGAACGCGCCGGCATCGTCGGCGACGCGGTCTTCTGAGCGGGCGCCGCGCCGCCCCCTCCGCTTTCTTTCTTCCCTTTCCACCGAGGTTCCTGCCATGAATTTTCTCGACGGCCATCTGTTCCCCGAAAACCAGCAGCCGCTGGTCATCACCGCCGCGCCCTACGCACCGTCGTGGGTGCCCGCCGACTTTCCGGAAGACATTCCCGTCACCATGGAGCAGCAGATCCAGAAGGCGGTCGACTGCTACAACGCCGGCGCCACCGTGCTGCATTTGCATGTGCGCGAACTCGACGGCAAGGGCAGCAAGCGGCTGTCCAAGTTCAACGAGCTGATCGCCGGCGTGCGCAAGGCCGTGCCCGAAATGATCATCCAGGTGGGCGGCTCGATCAGCTTCGCGCCCGAGAGCGAAGGCGCCGCCGCCAAGTGGCTGAGCGACGACACGCGCCACATGCTGGCCGAGCTGGAGCCCACGCCCGACCAGGTGACGGTGACCATCAACACCTCGCAGATGAACGTGGTCGAGCACTGGGACGACGCCGACACCCGGGGCACCTCGATGGAAGACCCCGAGGTCTACCGCGCCTACAAGGAAATGACCGTGCCCGCGCAGCCGGGCTGGGCCGAGGAGCACATCCGCCGCCTCACCAAGGCGGGCATCCAGAGCGCCTTCCAGTGCTACAACATCAACAGCTTCGACTCGGTCGAGCGGCTGATGCGCCGCGGCGTCTACAAGGGCCCGCTGGTCATGAACTGGGTGGCCATCGGCGGCGGCATGGACGTGCCCAACATCTACAGCCTGGCCAACTTCGTGCGCGCCGTGCCCGACGGCGCGGTGCTCACGGTGGAAAGCTCCATGCGCAACGTGCTGCCCGTGAACATGATGGGCATCGCCATGGGCCTGCACGTGCGCTGCGGCATCGAGGACAACCTCTGGAACCAGTCGCGCTCCGCCAAGATGGGCACGGTGGCGCAGGTCGAGCAGCTGGTGGCCATCTCGCGCCAGTTCGGCCGCCCCATCGCCACCGCCAAGCAGGCGCGCGAGATTTCGAAGATCGGCGTGTTCTACGACACCGTCGAGGAATCGCTGGCGGCCAACGGCTTCGCGCCGAACCGCAACGGCGCGCAGCAGGGCTTCCTGCGCAAGGCGGCCTGAGCACCCCCACCCCCGGCACCAGAACACCTGGAGACATCGCGATGAAAAAAACCCACAACATCCTTCGCCGCCTGAAGCCCTGGGCAGCCGCCCTGGCCGCCGCGCCCCTGCTCGCCCATGCCTGGACCACCAAGCCGGTGCGGATCGTGGTGCCGGCGCCCGCGGGCGGCACCATGGACGTCGTGGCCCGCGTGTTGTCCGACGCGATCTCGGCCGAGATCGGGCAGCCGGTGATCGTCGACAACAAGCCGGGCGCCGGTGGCGCCATCGGGGTGCAGGCGCTCAACAGCGCGCCGCCCGACGGGCAGACCATCATGTTCATGGTCAGCAACATCCTGACCGAGATTCCCCTGGTGATGAAGACCAGCTTCGACCCGGTCAAGGACGTGAAGCCGGTGACCATGGTGGCCCGCTCGGCGATGGTGCTCGTGAGCGCGCCGTCCGTGCCGGCCCACGACCTGAAAGGCCTCATCGCCTACCTGAAGACCGGCAAGGGCAGCCCGGGCAGCTACGCCTCGTACTCCGCGGGCACCAGCTCGCACTACGCCGGCGCCATCTTTGCCCGCAAGGCGGGGCTGGACCTGCAGCACGTGCCGTTCCCGGGCTCGCCGCCGGCGCTGCAGAACCTGATGGGCAGCCAGGTCGACATCCTGTTCGACGGCATCGTCACGTCGCTGCCGCTGATCAAGGCCGGCAAGGTGAAGGTCTTCGGGGTCGGGGCCAAGACCCGGCTGGCGCAGCTGCCGGACGTGCCCACGATGGCCGAGCAGGGCTTCGACGAGATCGACTTCTCGAACTGGGCCGGCGCCATCGTGTCGGCAAAGATGCCCGACGACCTCGTCAAGCGGATCAATGCGGTCCTCACGAAGGCCGCCTCCTCGCCGAAGGTGCGGGAGCGGCTCATCGCGCAGAACTTCGTGCCGATGACCAGCGAGAGCCCCGAGCAGCTCGCGAAGATCACGCACGACGAGTACGAGCGCAACGCGCGGATCGTCAAGACCTACAACATCCAGCTCAACCAGTGAGGGCGCAGGCCGACATGACCGCTCCCACCGTCCTCATCGTTCCCGGCCTGCGCGACGCCGTCGCCAGCCACTGGCAGACCCTGCTCGCCGCACGCCTGCCGCGCGTGCGCGCGGTGCCGCCCATGGGCCGCGACGACCTCGACTGCGCCACGCGCGTGGCGGCCATCGAGCGCGAGGCGCAGGCGGTCGAGGGGCCGCTGGTCATCGTGGCGCACAGCGGCGGCGTCGTGATGCTGGCGCACTGGGCGCAGCGCACGCGCCGGCCGGTGCGCGGCGCCCTGCTGGCCACGCCGCCCGACTTCGAGCGGCCGATGCCCGAGGGCTACCCCAGCGTGGAAGCCCTGCGCGCCGGCGGCTGGCTGCCGGTGCCGACCGGGCCGCTGCCGTTCCCGAGCATCGTGGCGGCCAGCCGCAACGACCCGCTCGCGCCGTTCGATCGCGTGGTGCAGATGGCGCAGGGCTGGGGCAGCCGCCTGGTCGACCTCGGCGAGGTCGGCCACCTCAACCCCGCCTCGGGCTACGGCGAATGGCCGGGCGCGCAGGCCTTCATCGACGAACTCTCGGCGGGCTGAAGCCTTTCTGCCCGCCTGCCCTTCCTACCGAAAGAAACTCCCCATGGTCCAAGCCATCCGCTTTCACGAGACCGGCAGCGCCGACGTGCTCCAGCTCGAACACGTCGAGGTCGGCGAGCCCGGCCCCGGCCAGGCGCGCGTGCGCCACAGCCTCATCGCCGTCAACTTCATCGACATCTATTTCCGCACCGGGCGCTATCCGCTGGCGCTGCCCAACGGCCTCGGTTCCGATGCCGTGGGCGTGGTCGAGGCCGTGGGGCCGGGCGTGACCGACATCCGCGTGGGAGATCGCGTGGGCTACCTCATCGGGCCGCAGGGGGCGTACTCGCAGGTGCGCGTGATGCCCGCTGATGTGCTCATTCCGCTGCCCGACGGCATCTCGGACCGCACGGCAGCCACGCTGATGATGAAGGGCATGACGGCGCAGTACCTGTTCCGCCAGGTCTATCCGCTGAAGGGTGGCGAGACCATCCTGTACCACGCAGCGGCCGGTGGCGTGGGCCTCATCGCCTGCCAGTGGGCGCGTGCGATGGGCGTGACGATGATCGGCACCGTCAGCACCGACGAGAAGGCCGCGGTCGCCAAGGCCAACGGCTGCACCCACACCATCGTGACCTCGCGCGAGAACATCGCCCAGCGTGTGCGCGAGATCACCGACGGCAAGGGCGTGCCCGTGGTGTACGACTCGGTGGGGAAAGACACGCTGGAGGCCTCGCTCGATTGCCTGCAGCCCCGAGGCACGCTGGTGAGCAACGGCACCTCGTCTGGCGCCGTGGTCCTCGACACCAAGCTGCTGGCCGCGAAGGGCTCGATCTGGCTCACGCGGCCCGCGATGGTTCACTACATCCACCCACGCCCGCACATGCTGTCGATGGCCGACGAACTCTTCGACCACGTGCTGGCCGGCCGCATCGTGAGCGAGCCCCAGCAGAGCTTCGCACTGGCCGACGCCGCCGAAGCACACCGCGCGCTCGAAGGCCGCAAGACCACCGGCGCCACCGTGCTCGTGCCCTGAGGTTTTCATGACCGCCTTGTCTGTCGCCGCATGGCCGGCGCGCGGCCGCCTGCTCTTTCCGGGCGTGCTCGCCTGCGCGGTGGTCGCCGCCGCGTCCACCTTCCTGTCGCAGCACTACGGTGCGCCGGTGATGCTGTTCGCGCTCATCCTCGGGATGGCGATGAACTTTCTTTCGGCCGAGGGCCCGTGCAAGCCCGGCATCGAGTTCACCGCGCGCCACGTGCTGCGCTGGGGCGTGGCGCTGCTCGGTCTGCGCATCACGGCCGCGCAGGTGGTGGCGCTGGGCTGGCACCCGGTGCTGCTGGTGGCGGTGTCACTGGTGCTGACCATCGGCGTGTCGATGGTCGTGGCGCGGCTGATGGGCTTCAACGTGCTGTTCGGCCTGCTCAGCGGCGGCGCCACCGCGATCTGCGGCGCCTCGGCCGCGCTGGCGCTGGCCGCGGCGCTGCCGCCGCATCCGCTGAAGGAACGCGCCACGCTGTTCACGGTGGTGGGCGTGTCGGCGCTGTCGACGCTCACGATGATCGCCTACCCCCTGATCGCGCGCGCCCTGGGCATGGACGCGCACACGGCCGGCGTGTTCCTGGGCGCCACCATCCACGACGTGGCGCAGGTGGTGGGCGCGGGCTACGGCATGTCGCAGGCCACGGGCGACACGGCCACGCTGGTCAAGCTGATGCGCGTGGCGGCGCTGCTGCCGGTGATCCTGTTCGCCGTGATGTTCACGCGCGCCACGGGCAAGGCCGTGGGCGGCCAGCGCCCGCCGCTGCTGCCGTGGTTCGCGGTGGCCTTCGCCGCGCTGGTGGCGCTCAACAGCACGGGCTGGCTGCCGCCCCCGCTCGCCACCGCGGGAAGCGACCTGTCGCGCTGGTTCCTGGTGGCGGCCATGGCCGGCATCGGCATGAAGACACAACTGCGCGAGCTGGTCGACGTGGGCCTCAAGCCGGTGGTGCTGATGGTCGGCGAGACCGTCTTCATCGCCACGCTGGTGCTCGCGCTGCTGCGCTGGGCGCCCTGACACGCAGCCCCTACGACGACAGAGACGACCACACACACAACAACCAGGAGACAAGACCATGAAGAAGAAGACCCTCATCGCCGCAGCAGCCACGACCCTCGCGGCCGGTGCTTCCCTCGCCCAGTCCTCGCTCACGCTGTTCGGCGTGATGGACGCGGGCGTGAGCCACTACCGCACCACCAGCAGTTCGTACAACCCGCTGCGTCCGGCCGAGCTGCGCCAGAGCCAGACCGTGCTGTCGCCCTCGGGCAATGCGTCCAGCCGCATCGGCTTTCGCGGCACCGAGGACCTGGGCGGCGGGCTGGCTGCGAGCTTCTGGCTGGAGGCGCCGCTGAGCAACGACACGGGCAGCGGCATCACGAACTTCGGACGCCGCTCCACGCTCAGCCTCAGCGGGCCTTTCGGCGAAGTGCGCCTGGGCCGCGACTACACGGCCTCGTTCTGGAACGACGCGGTGTTCGACCCCTTCAGCGTCAACGGCGTGGGCACCAACCTGATCGCGGTGGTCAACAGCAACATCGCGGCCTCGCGCGCGCTGGCCACGGGCGGCCTGCTGGGCGGCGGGCTCTCGGCCGGCACCGACAGCTACCTGCGCACCAGCAACGCCATCAGCTACTTCCTGCCGCCGAACCTGGGCGGCTTCTACGGCCAGGTGCAGTACGCGCTGCACGAGAACACGAAGGTCAGCAACACGCCCGACAGCCCGTCGCAGCGCGGGCGCTACGTGGGCGGGCGCATCGGCTGGGCCAGCGGCCCGGCCGACGTGGCGCTGGGCTACGGCGAGAGCACGCTGGCCAGCGCCGCCGCGCAGAGCGAGAAGATCAAGAGCCTGAACCTGGGCGCCTCGTACGACTTCGGCGTGGTCAAGGTGTTCGGCGAATGGTCGCGCGTGCGTGACGTTCGCCACAGCGCCACGCCCTTCGCCAACGGCGCGCTGCATCTGAGCGACCGCTACGACGGCCTCATGGCCGGCGTGAACGTGCCGCTGGGCGCGGGCGTGGTGCGCGCCTCGTATGCGCGCGTGCGCTTCGTCAACGGGCTGGACCTGCCGGACGGCAATTCGTCGGTGAACAAGCTGGCGCTGGGCTACGTGCACAACCTGTCGAAGCGCACGGCGCTGTATGCCTCGGTGGCGCGCATCCACATCGCCAACGGCCGCAACAACCCGACGGTGATGGGCGTGACGCCGCTGGTGCTGAGCCTGCCGGCCATCTTCCCGCAGCCGGCCTACGCGACCACCAACGGCATGCAGCCGCACCGTGCGCTGGGCTACGACGTTGGCATTCGCATGGCCTTCTGACGGCCTGAAAACAGCGGCGGCGCCCCCGCGCCGTCGCCTCGGTGTGGCACGATCCACGGATGCTCCAACCGTCCCGCCGCATCCCGTACCGCACCTGGCCGGGCGCGCTCGCGATCCTCCTGGCCATTGCCGCGTACGTCGGCGGCCTGACCTTCTGGAACAACCACACGCCCGGCAGCCGGCCGCTGCCCGCGGGCGAGACGGTGTCGGTCGCCCACGCGCGCTTCGAGCCCGCACCGGGCTGGCAGATGGACGTGTCGCGCTCCAAGGCCGGCCAGTCGCTCATGCTCTTCAAGGGCGGCCACAAGTTCCTCGTGACCACGCGCCTGTGGATGGGCGGACCCGACGGCCCCATGGTGCGCCAGCAGCGGCTCATGGAGCGCGGCCAGGGCCTGACCGTCGAAGGCGACGTGTCCGACTTCGTCACCGGCTGGGGCCTGCAGGGCAAGACCTTTGCCTACTACGGCGCCAAGCTCGCCGGCCGCTTCTGGCAGGTGGTCGACACGCCGCGCCGCTCGCTGGTGCAGATCGACGTGTACGGCCCCACCGACGGCTTCAACGAAGCGCTGGCCGATGCCCGCAAGATGCTCGACTCGATGGACCTGGAGGCACCGCTGTGAGCACCACCACCGAAGCCACTGTGGCCAAGCAGGAAGACGCCGACTGGCCGATCGGCACCGACTCGTTCTTCCAGCCGCAGCGCGCCGCGTTCTGGCTGCTCGCGGCGCTGATCCTCAACGGCCTGTTCTACACAGTCTCGATGTTCTCGCTGGGCTTTCGCGTGGTGCCCGTCACCGCGCTGCTGGGCCTGCTGGTGTGGGGCGGCTACACGGCGGCCTTCGTGCTGTTCTTCCGCACGCTCGACCTGCTGGAGCAGCACCCGCCCGAGGCCTACGTGCTGGCCTTTGCATGGGGCGGGCTGGGCGCGGTGTACTTCGCGGCGCCGGCCAACATCGCCATCCAGAGCCTGTGCGCCAAGCTGGTGTCGCCGGAGTTCGTGGCGGCGTGGGGGCCGGCCATCGCAGGGCCGATCACCGAAGAATTCTTGAAGCTCGCGGGCGTGATCCTGCTGGTGCTGATCGCGCGCAACCAGTTCGAAACCTATCTGTCGGTGCTGATCGTCGGCGCCATGGCCGGGCTGGGCTTCCAGGTGATCGAGAACCTGAGCTACACGGTGAACAGCGCCGTGAACTTCCCGCTCGAGAACCAGGTGTACCCGGTGCTCTACCACCTGCTGATGCGCGGGCTGCTCAGCGGGCTGTGGAGCCACGCGGCCTACACGACCATCGCCTCGTTCGGCGTGGCGTGGTTCCTGCTCAACCCGCAGCGCCCGATGGCCGCGCGCATCGGCTGCGCCCTCTTCTACTTCGCGCTGGCCTGGGCGATGCACTTCATCTGGAACTCGCCGCTGCTCGAAGACCGCTTCGACGACGGCTTCGTCGGCATCGCGCTGCTGCTGATCGTCAAGGGCATTCCGGTGGTGATCGCCGCGGCCTTCGTCTGGCGCGCCGCCGCGCGCGAGAACGACACCTACCTGCATGCGCTGGCGGCCTACTTCGTGCCCGAGCGCGAGCTGATCCGCGACGACGAATGGGTGCGCCTGGGCGCGCCGCTGCTGCGCTACCGCGTGCGCCGCGACATGGGCAAGGAATTCGGAAAACGCGCCCGACGCCTGAAGGCACAGCTGCAGCGCGAGCAGCTGCGGCTCATCCTGAAGGCCGGCACGCACGGGCGCGGGCCGCAGACGCGGCGCCATGAAGTGGCGGTGCGGCGCCTGCGGGCCGAGCTCGACCTGCTCACCCGGCCGCAAGGCTGAGGGCCCGTTCCGCTTACTTCGCCGGCAAGTACAGGCGCGGATCGACGGCCTTGCCGCGGTAGCGGATCTCGAAGTGCAGCTTGGCGCGGCCGCCCTCCGCCGGGCCGATCTCGGCGATCTTCTGGCCGCGCTGCACGCGCTGGCCCTGCTTCACGCCCACGGTGCCCACGTTGGTGTAGATCGACATGTAGGAGCCGCCGTGGTCGACCATGATCACGCTGCCGTAGCCACGCATCGTTTCGGTCGCGGCCACCGAGCCGGCACCGATCGCGTGCACGGGCTCGCCGCTGCTGCCGCCGATGTCCAGGCCCTTGTTGCTGTTGCCGTTGAAGCCGGCGATGACCGCGCCCTGCGTCGGCCAGCCCCAGTCGCTGCGCCGCGAGGCGGGCGGCACCACGGGGTCGCGCTCGCGGGGTGCGGGCGCGGGCTTGGCTTTTTCGGCACTGCTGCTGCCGCCGCTGCTGCGCGGCGGGGGCGTGGCCGCCCCTGTCGTGGCGCCGCCGGGCGGCACCACGCGCAGCACCTGCCCGGCTTCGAGCTGGTCGGGGTCCTTGATCTGGTTCCAGCGGGCGATCTCGGCCGTCGTCCGGCCGTGCCGCTGCGCGATGCGGTAGAGCGTGTCGCCCGCCTGCACGACGTACTCGCCGGGGCCCGCCACCGGCGTGCTGGGCGTGGTGGTGCATGCGCCCACCAGCAATGCCGCCGTCAACGCGGCGCACGCGCCCCATCTTCTCCCTGTCACAACCACGCGCTGAGTCCTTTCTGATTCATCCGGATCGCGCGACCTCGCGGGGCGAGGCGCGCCTGAACAATCCGGCAAGGCTACCAGCAGTCGTTGCGCGGACATTGCGCCCGCGGGAGCGTCCCTATTTCTTCGGCTGCAGCAGCTGCTGCAGATTCGCCATGTTCTCGTTCAGGCGGTCCTGCACCACCTTCCAGCTGTTGTTGCGCGCCTGCGCCTCCAGCTGCGCCAGTTCGCGGAAGTTGTCGACCGCCTGTTGCACGCCGCGCTGCGCGACCTCGGCCTGCTTGGAGAGGGCGTCCTTGCCGGTGGCGTCCTTCAGCGCGTCCTGCCACTGGGCCAGCGTGTCGCGCAGGATCTCGCCGCGCCGCTGCGCCAGCGACTGGATGCCTTCGTAGGCCTGGCGGTTGGCTTCGGCCAGCGCCTCCATGTCCTTGCGCTGCCACTCCACGAGCGCGCCGACGTCCACGCCGGGCAGCTTGAGCTGCTCGATCAGCTTGCTGAAATCTTCCATCGACGGCAGCGCCGTGGGGAAGAGCGGGTTGGCGTTGGCTGCGGTCTTGCTGGTTGCCATGAATCGAATCTCCTTGTTGGAATGGAAGAACGGGGAACGAAAAAATCAGGCCGGCGCGAACTGCGTGCGCCCGGCGGCGGCGGGCCGCATCACGCGCAGCAGCACCACGCCGGACAGCAGCCACAGCCCGATCGCCAGGAACATGCTGTTGTCCGAACTGCCGGTGGCGGTGGTGATCCACGCGGTGATCACCGGCATCACGGCGGGCCCGAGATTGCCCAGGCTGCTGATCAGCGCGATGCCGCCGGCCGCCGACTTGCGCGGCAGGTACTCGCTGATGGCCGCGAAGAAGATCGGTGTGTTGGCGGACTGGCCGATGCTCATCACCGCGAGACCCGCCAGTGCCAGCACCAGATTGCCGCCGCTGAAGACGGCCACCAGCAGGCCCGCCGAGGCCAGCGCCACGCAGAAGAAGAAGTGTTTGCGCCGCTCCAGGTGCTTGTCGGAACTGCGCCCGACGAACACCATGCCCACGGCGCCGAAGACCGCCGGGATGGCCGACAGCAGGCCGACCATGAACACATCGCCCACGCCCCAGTTCTTGATGAGCGTGGGCACCAGGAACACCAGCGTGTAGTTGGCGCCCAGGAACAGGAAGTACACGAAGGCCATCGTGAACACCTTGGGGTCGCGCAGCAGCGCCCAGAACGAGCCGTGCGACGCGGTCTCCACTGCATGCGGCTCGTTGTCCAGGTGGTTGCGCAGCGCGAGCTTCTCGGAAGGCGTGAGCCAGTTGGCCTGCTCGGGCTTGTCCTTCAGGTAGAAGAACGCGACGATGCCCAGCACCGAGGCCGGCAGCCCCTGCACCACGAACAGCCACTGCCAGCCGTGGTGGCCGCCCAGGCCGTTCATGTACTTCATGATCCAGCCCGACAGCGGGCCGGCCAGCAGATAGCCGATGGCCGTGGCCGTCATGAAGATCGAGATCACCTTGCAGCGCCGCGCCGAGGGGTACCAGTAGGTGAGATACAGGATGATCCCCGGGAAGAAGCCCGCCTCGAACGCGCCCAGCAGGAAGCGCAGCACGTAGAACTGCGTGGTGGTCTCCACGAACATCATGGCCGAGGCCACGAGCCCCCAGCAGAACATGATGCGCAGCAGCGTCTTGCGCGCGCCGATCTTCTCGAGCATCAGGTTGCTGGGCACCTCGAAGAGGAAGTAGCCGATGAAGAAGATGCCCGCACCCAGCGCATAGGCCTCGTTGCTGAAGGCCAGCGTCTGCTTCATCTGCAGCTGCGCGAAGCCGATGTTGATGCGGTCGATGAAGGCGACGATGTAGCAGGCGATCAGCAGCGGCAGCAGGTGCCAGCTGACTTTCGAAAACAATGCCTCGTCCGCCGCGTTGTACGGCGCGCGGGCGGGGGCCTGCGCAGAAGTGGGGGTCATGGTCTTGCTTTCCTTTGGGGTCGGTCGGTGAAGGAATCGGCGGGAAGGCTAGGCAGCGGCCGCGGCGCGCTTGCCCTTGGCAGGAGCGGCCGGCTTGCGCGGCGCGCGGGGCTTCTTGCTGGCGGGCGCGGCAGCAGTGGCAGCCGCACGCGGCTTGGCGGCGGCCGGCGCCTTCGCGCGGCGCGGAGCCTTGACGGGCACGACCTCGGCCTCGACCTCCTTCGCGACCACTGGCTTGGCCACGCTCTCGACGCTGGGCAGCCGTTCGATCTGCCGCAGCGCCGCGCGCAGGTGGCCGATCAGCTCGTACGACTCTTCCTGCGACAGGATGCGGCGGCAGGCCGTGAGGCCGAAGTCGAGCGAGCCCGCGTAGCTCTGCACCGTGATGTTCAGCGCGCTGCCGTGGTACGGGATCGACACCGGGTAAAAGTGCATCATCCGCGCGCCCGCCACGTAGAGCGTGGCGCCCGGCCCCGGCACGTTCGAGATCAGCACGTTGGCCGCGGGCGGCACGCGGCGCGCCAGGTTGGAGCGGCCGTACAGCGAGGCCAGGCTGGTCATGAGCCAGGGCGAGCCGGTGATCGGCATGTCCACGCCGAGCACCGGCTTGAGCTCGCGCACCACGGCCTTGGCCGCCTCCGACGACGCATGGATCGCCTTGAAGCGCTCGGTCACATCGCCGATGTCGGTCGCCAGGTCGACGCGCACCATCGACACCTGGTTGTTCATCGCGTCGTCGCCCTCCGCGCGCAGGCTCACGGGCACGCCGGCGATCAGCGCCTCTTTCGGCAGCAGGTTGCGATCCTTCAGGAAGCGGGCCAGCGCCTCGCTGCACATCGCCATCACGATGGTGTTGACGGTGCCGCCCACGCGCTTGCCCAGGGCCTTCAGTTCGTCGAAGGGCAACGACATCGTGCTGTACGAGCGCTGGTTGGTGATGGCGTCGTTGAACATGCTCTTGGGCGCCATGCCCAGGCTCAGGCGGCGCTGACCCTTGCCGGTCTGCTGGCTGGCGAGCACGCTGCCGGCCGCCGTGAGGGCGCGTGCAGCGGCCGGCAGCAGCTCGGCGAGCTTGCGGTACTGGCGCGCCGAGTTGGACACCGCCGCCTGCAGCAGCTCGGCCACGCCGAGCTGGTAGTGGCTGCCGCCGCCGCGCTTGCGGCGCGCGGGCCGCACCTCGCGCATCTGCGCCGTGGTGTCGTAGAGCACCTTGGCCAGCTCGGTGCCGGCCTTGCCGTCGACGCCGCTGTGGTGGGCCTTGGTGTAGAAGGCCACCTGTCCGTTCTCGAGGCCCTCGATGACGTACATCTCCCACAGCGGACGGCTGCGGTCGAGCAGGCTCGAGTGCAGCCGCGCGACCAGGTGGTGCAGCTGCTCCATGGTGCCGGGGCGGCGCAGCGTGAGGCTGCGCACGTGGTAGTCCAGGTCGATGTCGTCGTCGTCGATCCACACCGGCTCGGCCAGCTCGAAGGGCATCTGCGCGAGCTTGCGCGTGAGCACCGACGCCAGGTGCAGCCGCTTGCCCAGCATGCCCTTCACGTCTTCGTAGTAGTCGCCCCGGTAGCCCTCGGGCAGGTCCAGGAGCATGAGGCTGCCGACGTGCATCGGCGTCTCGGGGGTTTCAAGGTGCAGGAACGACGCGTCCATGCTGCTCAGGTGGTCCATGGCGTGGCCTCTTTCGTCGGTGGGATTGGTGGGAATTGGGGAATGCGCGCGCTCAGGCGGTGGCCGCGGCGACGGCCTGCTTGCGCAGCTCTTCGTCCACGAGGTCTTTCTTGGAGAGCTTGCCCACCGCCGTCTTGGGCAGCGCGGCGCGGATCTCCAGGGCCTGCACCATCTCGTGCTTGCCCACGCGCTCCTTGAGAAAGCTTTGCAGGGCCTTGATGTCGAAGGCCTCGGCGCCGGGTTTGAGCGTGATGAAGGCCTTGGGCGACTGGCCGCGGTATTCGTCGGGCACGCCGATCACCGCCACCTCATGCACGGCCGGGTGCTGGTAGATGGCCTCTTCGAGCACGCGCGGATAGACGTTGTAGCCGCTGCACAGCAGCATGTCCTTGCAGCGGTCGACGATGAAGACGAAGCCGTCCTCGTCCATGTAGCCCACGTCGCCGGTGCGAAAGAAGCCGTCGAAGGTGGTGCTGTCGGCCGTGGCCTCGGGCTTGTTCCAGTAGCCCTTCATCACGTTGGGGCCCTGGATGCACATCTCGCCCTTCTCGCCCAGCGGCACGTAGCGCGTGGGGTCTTCGAGGTCGAGCATCTTGATGACCACACCCGGGTGCGGAATGCCGCACGAGCCCGCCTTGCGCTGGCCGTGCGCGGGCGAGAAGGTGCCGGTGGGCGAGGTTTCGGTCATGCCCCAGCCTTCGGCCAGCCAGGTGCCGGTGATGGCGCGGAAGCGCTCGCCGACCTCCATCGGCAGCGGCGCGCCACCCGAGTTGCACAGCTTGAGCGAGTGCAGGTCGTACTGCGGCGTGTCGGGGTCGCCGATCACCGCGGTGAACATGGTGGGCACGCCGCAGAAGGTGGTGAGCTTCTTCTCGGCGATGTCGCGCAGCGCGGCCTTGGGGTCGAAGCGCAGGTGCTGCACGATCTCGGCCGCCAGGCGCACGCCCAGCAGCAGGTTGACCGTGAGCGCGTAGATGTGAAACGGCGGCAGCACCGCGAGCAGCCGCTCGGTGCCCATCTGCAGCACCGGCGGCGTGCCCGACTGCGTGATCACCACCTGCTCGCAGGCCGACGACAGGTTGGCGTGCGTGAGCATCGCGCCCTTGGGCAGGCCGGTGGTGCCGCCCGTGTACTGCAGGATGGCCAGCGCCTCGCGCGGATCGCCGAGGGGGTGCGGCGTGTAGCGGCCGTCGTTGTCGAGCAGGTCGGAAAAACGCAGGTGGTGCTCGTCGCCCGAGATCTCGACCGTTTCGTTCTTCGCCTTCATCTGCGCGGCCACCTGCTCGGGCGCGCCCGTCATCTCGGCGAGGTTGCCGACGATGAGCTTCTTCAGCCGCGTCTTGCCGAGCATGGCGGCCATCTGCGGGTACAGCGCGGCCAGGTCGAGCGTGATGAGGACATCGGTCTGGCTGTCCTCGATCTTGTGCTCGAGCACCTTCGCCGCATCGAGCGGCGAGTAGTTGACCACCGTGCCGCCTGCCTGCAGCACACCGAACAGCGCGACCAGGTAGTGCGGCGTGTTGGGCAGGAACAGGCCCACGTGCACGCCGGGGCGCACGCCCAGGGCCTGCAAGCCCTTGGCGGCGCGATCGACCAGCGCGCCGAGCTCGCGGTAGTTCAGCCGCTTGCCCATGAAGTCGATGGCCGGCCGGTCGGGAAAACCGGCCACGGCATCGGCCAGGATCTGCTGGACCGAGGTGGGCGTGATCGCGTGGTCCCACGCCACGCCTTCGGGGTAGGAAGCCAGCCAGGGCTTGCTGTTCATGTGCGTCTCCAGGAAGTGAACGGGTGGGTGAAGCGGCGCGTCAGGCGGCCTTGCGCACGTCGCGGTGCGGATCGAGGTACAGCAGGCGGCGCAGGCCTTCGCGGCGGAACGGCTTCCACTGGCCTTCGGGCTGCGCGAGCCGGTCGGCAATGGCGTAGAGCACCACCGGGTTGTGGCCGAGGCCGCAGTGGCTGCCCTCGACCTCGATGTTTTCCGAGGTCGCGGTCTCGCGTTCGCGGCAGCCCTGCCAGGCCACGATGCCGTCGCTGCGGCTGTAGATGGCGCTGGCCGGCACGGGTGGCGGCGTGCGCATGCGTTCGCGCTCGGGCCAGTCCTCGACCTTGCGCTCGCTCACCCTCTCGTACAGCCGCCACGCGTTGCTCGCGCGCGGCTCGCCGGCGAACGGGCTGCCCAGCGTGATGACACTGCGCACCTGCGACGGTGCGCGGCGCGCCAGCTCGCGTGCGAACACACCGCCCAGGCTCCAACCGACGATGCTCACCTTGCGCTGGTAGCGCTCGTGCAGCTCGGCCAGGCGCTCCTGCATCTGGTCTTCCACGCCGGGGCGCGGGCCGAAGTTGGGACCGAGCTTCCATCCGTGCGCTCGGTAGCCGCGGTCGCGCAGGAAGGCGCGCAGCGGCTGCGTCGAGGCGTCGCTCGCCGAGAGGCCGGGCAGCACGAGCACGGGATGCCCGTCGCCCGCGGGCGCCATGCGCAGCATCGGGGCCATGGTGAAGAACGCGGACAGCTCCGCCACGGCGCGCCACTCGAGCATCAGCAGGCGGCGGGACGGCGGGGCCATCGAAGAAGATTCGGTCATGGTCATCTCGGGAGTGGAGGGAAAGAGAAAGAGAAAAAAAGTGAGGCGAAGAAAAAGCCCGACGTGCAGACGCGATGCACACGGCTACCCGGTCGGGCGGTCGTTCGAGAGAGGATCGAGATCGGGGAAAAGGGGTGAAGGCGCCGCGCAACGGCGGCGCCCGGCCTGTGAGTCGGCTCGCATGCATGGTGTGAACCCGCCGCGTACGTCCAGTCCGTGCCGGGCATGCCGGCACGCGCGAGGTGCATCCATGTGTTGTCTCCTGTCGGCCTCGTCCGGGCCTTCAGCGAGGCTCGGATCGGGCACTTTGTTGTCGTTGCTCTGGGCGCCATCTTTTCGCGGCGACGTCGACAAGAAAAGGTGCGATGCGACCACTTCGCGGTGATTTCGGGACGCGTGTGGAAACGACGCGCAGGCGCGGCTCTCAACTGCGAACAGCGGTGTGGATCGACAGCCACGCGAACGCTGCGCGACGGCGCGCGCACGTGGTTCAGCAGTGATTCACGATGCCCGATGCGGTATCGCGCAGGCGTGGCTCAGGCCTTCGCCGCGCGGTAGTCCTGCGGGCTGCGACCGGTCCAGCGCACGAAGGCGTGGCGGAAGTTCGAGGCGTCGCTGTAGCCCAGTCGCTCGGCGATTTCCTCGGTGGTCATGCGCGTGGTGCGCAGGTACTCGATGGCCAGCACGCGGCGCACATCGGCCAGGATGCCGCGGTAGGTCGTGCCTTCGGTCTCGAGGCGTCGGCGCAAGGTGCGCGGATGGATCGACAGCTCCGAGGCCATCGGCTCGATGGTCGGAAAGCGCCACGGCATGTGGTCGATCAGCGTGCGCCGCACCACCGACGAGACACCGCCCGAGCGCGGCAGGTCGGCCAGCACCTGCTGGCACATCTCGCTCACCATCGCATGCGTGACCGAGTCGGGCAGCCGCGACGGATGGCCCACCCACGGCGAGCCCACATGCAGTTCGTCGCGCGGCTGGCCGAACGCCACGGGGCAGCCGAACAGCGTGCGGTAGGCGCTCAAATCTTCGGGCTCGGCGAAGCGCACATGCAGTGCGGAAAGACCGAACGACGGACCGAAGAGATCGCGGCCCAGCCGCAGGTGCACCGCAAACGCGAACTCGAGCGCGAAGCGGTACAGCGGGTCTTGCGGGTCGGACGACAGCAGCACCTCGTAGGGCAGCACCGCGGTGCCGCCGCTGCAGGTGTACGACACCGGCCCGGCCACGGGGCCCATGACGCGGTTGTACTTGATGGTGAAGTCCATCAGGTCGGCATGCGTGGGGCTGCTCAGCAGCCCGTAGCCGTACATGCCGTAGGCCGTGAGGTGCATGCGGATGCCCGCGCGAAAGGCGATGCTGGGACCGGGTGCCAGACGCACCGCGTTGCGGAAGACCACGGCCGCCTGCTCGTAGGAGATCCGCGTTGCCGGTGCGCGCAGCTGGTCTTCCGTCAGGCCACTTCCGCTCAGGGTGTGTTCCGGTGCGATGCCTTCTTCGACCAGGGTGGCGACGATGGCTGCGACGCGCTGGGGTCCGTAGACGCGTGACGCGAAGTCGGGTGGCGAACGATGCACGACGATTCAATCCCTTCAGAACACGTGCCTTCGATTGCGAGCCGCCACGGGCTTCGCACTCCAAGGTCGTCGCAGGATATCGAAGCGTTCTGCAGGCGCAGACTCGGAGTTTCCCGATAGTGCCAAATTGTCCCGAAGTCACTCGCGGTTGGTCTGAACGAACCTTTCTCGCTGCGGGGCCCCACGGAAAGATCGTCCACGAAACACCGTCCCGGCCGCAGGGCACAAAGCGCAACGCGCGACGGTTGCCTTTCGCTTCTCTTCCTTTCTCTCCCCTTCCTTTCACCTCCACGCACCATGCATCGCGACCCCGCCTCCACCCTGTTCGCTTCGTCCAATGGCATCGAGCTGGCGTATGACTGCTTCGGCGATCCGGCCGCGCCACCGCTGCTGTTGATCATGGGCCTGGGCACGCAGATGATTGCGTGGGACGAGGCCTTTTGTGAACGCCTCGCCGCGCGCGGCTACCGCGTCATCCGTTTCGACAACCGCGACATCGGGCTGTCCACGCGCCTGACCATCGCGGGTATTCCCGATGTGGCGAAGCTGCTGGGGCAGGCGCTGGCCGGCGTGCCCGTGAGCGCATCGCAGGTGCCGTACACACTGGCCCACATGGCCGACGATGCCGTCGGCCTGCTCGATGCGCTCGATATCGAGAGTGCCCACATCGTCGGCGCCTCGATGGGCGGGGCCATCGGCCAGGAGATCGCGTTGCGCCACCCGGCACGCGTGCGCACGCTGGTGTCGATCATGGCGACCAGCGGCGCCCCCGACCTGCCGCCGCCCCAACCCCAGGCGCTGCAGGTGCTGCTCACGCCCACGCCGCTGGACCGCGCCGGCTACATCGCGCGCCAGCAGCAGGTGATGAAGGTGCTGCGCGCCGGCTCGCATCCCGAGGAAGAAGCACTCGACGCCGCGCGCGCGGAACGCACGTTCGAACGCGGCCTGCACCCGGCCGGCTACGCGCGCCAGCTCGCGGCGATCATCGCCTCGGGCAGCCGCAGGGAGCGGCTGGCGTCGCTGAAGGTGCCGACGCTGGTGATCCACGGCGATGTCGATCCGCTGGTGCCGATCGAGTGCGGGAAGGATGTGGCGCGCCACGTGCCCGGTGCCCGGATGGTGACCATCGAGGGCATGGGCCACGCGCTGCCGAAGGTGACGTGGACGCCGGTGATCGATGCGATTGCGGGGCACGCAGTCGCGGGCCGCTGATCAACTCCATCGCCGCAGGAGCGCCAGTTTGCGCGAGCGACTTCTGCGCAGGACGCGGCGCGCCATGGAATGCCCAGCCGCATACCCGACTGGCGCGGCCGGAATTCGCACGCATCGGCCATGGCGCATGAGAAGCTGGTGGCGCTTCATCCCTTCGAGAGCGCAATGGCCAAAAAGACACCTGAACAGAAAGCGGCAGAGGAGCTTCGCTACATCGCTGCCAGTGGCGCGGCCCATGCGGCTGAACTCGAGCCCTTCTTGACGGACCCCAATCAGTCCATCCGCGCCGTGGCGGCCATGAACCCGGATGCAGACGCAGAGATCCTGGATCGTTTTGCGAATGACAAATTCTGGGGCGTGCGCGTGGAAGTGGTGCGCCATGCCAACGTCAGCGAGGCCACGCTGCGCAGGCTGCTGGAGTCCGACACCCGCAAACGCGGCGTGGTGCATCACGCCGCGCGCGAGAAGCTGGAAGCGCGCGGTGTGGCGTTTGGTGCGGATGGCATGCCGCACGCCTTCGCGGCCGGCTGAGCCCCGCGCGTTGGCAGCCCCTCAGCGCTGCCTTGCCAACTGGGCGGCGCCCGCGCGCGCCACGAGGTCGAGGTTGAATTCCGTCATCTCGGCAATGCGCACATCGGCCAGGGCAAGCACCTCGTCGGTGAGCGGAAACTCCGGCCCCGGCGCCGCGATGATGCCCATGCCGGCCGCATGCAGCGAACGGATGCCGTTGCCGGAGTCTTCAACGCCGACGGCCTGCGCGGGCGCCACGCCGATCTTCTTCAGCACGTCGAGGTAGATGTCGGGGGCGGGCTTGCCGTGCGCCACGTCGTCGCCATAGGTCGCGGCCAGAAAGACCTGGTCCAGGCCGGTCACCTTCATCACATGCGCGGCCAGTTCGTTCGGCGAACCGGAGGCCAGCGCGACCTTGTAGCGGGTCGCGGCCAGACGCACTGCAGCGATGGCGCCTTCGCGCTCGGGCAGGTGCGCTTCGTACTTCGCCAGCAGCCGGCCCTTGATCTCGCCGGCGATCGCCGCCTCGTCCATGCCGAGCCTGGCGCGCAGGTCGAGTCGCTCGACCATGAGGCGCGACCACATGCGGGTGTTGCAGCCCATGGTCGATTCCTGGTCTTCGGCACTCCAGGTCATGCCGTGGTCGGCGGCGAATTCTTCGCGGGCCTGGCGCCAGAGCACTTCGGAGTCGATGAGGATGCCGTCCATGTCGAAAACGACGGCCTGGATGGAAGTCATGAGAAGGGGTTCCTCGTTGCGGTGATGGGGTTCAATGGGCCAGCTGGCGCTGCAGCGACGTCGCCAGCGTCTGCAGGATCAGGCAGCACGAGGTGGCGCCCGCGTCGAGCACGCCGATCGACCGTGCGCCCAGCCGCGCCGAGCGGCCGATGCGGGCCTGCAGGTCCTTGGTGGCGTCGCGCCCCTGCTGGGCTGCGGCGCTCATCACCGACAGGCAGGCCGCAAAGCCACCGCCCCCGGCGAGCGCGGTGCGGTAGGCATCGCGCGCCGGCACGAGCGTGTCGATCAGGGTCTTGTCGCCGACCTGCGCATGGCCCATGGCCTGCACGTTGGCGACGGCCACTGCCAGCGCATCGCCGAACAGCGCCGCATCGAGGCGCTCATGCGTTGCCAGCGTGTCGACGAAGCCGAGAAAGAAGTGGCCGTACAGCGGCCCCATCGAACCGCCGATGTCGTCCATCAGCGCCTGCGAGAGCTGCTCGAACGCGAGCGGCAGCGACTGGGCCTTGGGCCCGAGCGCATCGAGCCGCGTGCCGCAGCCGGTGAAGCCCTTGGCCATGTTGATGCCGTGGTCGCCGTCGCCGATCAGGCCGTCGATCTCGCTCAGGTACTGCCGGTTCGCCACGATGGCGTCGATCAGGTCGCGCACCACGCCGCCGGCGTCTGCGAGGACCACCGCCGGGCCATGGACCGTTCGCGGAGCCGCGCCGGCGACGGAAGGCTCGACGGCCGATGCGATGGCCGCTGTGGCCGCATGAAGGCTCCCGCTGTAGGTGCGGGCGTTGGCGGCATCGCCGGGCACGCTCAGGCCGACGCTGCGGCACGGGTGCTTCAGGCAGACCTCGAGTTCGTCGTCGAGCTTCATGACGGTGAGCGTCACACCCATCATCTCCAGCGAGGTGAACAGGTTGCCGACCTGGTTGAACGCGACCGTGATGCCCTGGGCCGAGAGGCGCCGCGCCACCTCGCCATAGAGGATGTACTGCTCCATCACCGGCGTCGCGCCCAGCCCCGAGATCAGCACCGCGACCCGGTCGCCCGCGCCGAACGGCAGGTCGGGCAGCACGACGTCGAGCATGAGCTGCGCCATCTCGGCGGCGCTGGCCGTCGCGCGCACGTCGATGCCGGGTTCGCCGTGGTGGCCGATGCCGACCTCCATCGTGCCCGGCTCGATGTGGAAATTGGCCTTGCCGACCGCCGGGATCACACAGGCCGACAAGCCCACGCCGATGCTGCGCGTGTTGGCGATGGCCTTTTGCGCCGCGGCGATCACCTCGTCGAGCGAGCCGCCGAGCGCGGCCTTGGCGGCGCCGACCTTCCACATGAAGATTTCCCCGGCCACGCCGCGCCGCCGCGCCTCGTCGCCCTTGGCAGCCGAGGGCACGTCGTCGTTGGCGACCACGGTCTTGACCACGATGCCCTCGCGCTCGGCCATCTGGCGGGCCATGCCGACGTTCATGTTGTCGCCGGCGTAGTTGCCGTAGAGGCAGGCCACGCCCGCACCGCCGTCCGCGGCGCGGATCGCGTCGAGAAAGCTCCGGGCCGTGGGAGAAGAGAAGATTTCGCCGACCGCGACGGCATCGACCATGCCGTCGCCCACGTAGCCGAGAAAGCCCGGCTCGTGCCCCGATCCGCCCCCGGTCACGACACCCACCTTGCCGCGCTCGGGCGCCAGGGTGCGCTTGACGACGCGCGCGTTGCCGGGCAGCGCCGCCACGCTGTCGGGATGGGCCAGAAGCCAGCCCCCGAGCATGTCTTCGACGACGAGGTCGGGGTTGTTGATGACGCGGTTCATGCTCACGGGACGGGTCTCCTCAGAGGGATGGGGCCGGGTGCGGCCCGAGCGGGTGGGCCGGACGGATGGTTTCAAAGGGGCACGGCAGCCGCCGCGGCAGGCACTGCGGTCGCCACAGGCTCGGCACTGGTGCCGCGCAGCGCGGCGCGCTCTGCCGCGATGAGTTCGCCATAGGCGGCAATCTGCCGGCCTGTTTCGTCGGCCGACCAGCCCAGGTGCGGCGCGATGCGAACGGCGACCCAGGGCGCCAATGCCAAGGCGCCGTCGGCGAGTTCGATCGACAGATGGGTGCGTCGCGTCATCACGTCGGTGAGCGTCTGTGCGCCCTCCGCAACGACGGCATGCACGAGTTCAGCGACCAGGTAGTGCGGCGCACCGGGCAGGGTCGTGCCCAACGCGGGGTCGGACGCGGCCAGTGCCATGAGGTCGCGCACCCGGTCGCCATGACGCTGCAGCAGGCGGCCCGCATCGCCAAGGGTCATGCCGAAGTGCCGCGCCAGGTCGCCCGCGCTGTCGCGCACCGCCAGCCAGTTCGCGGCCCCGACCAGCGGCAGCGTGGCGGTCGACGACGCGGTGCGCACGCCCAGGGGCCTCACGGCGGCATCGACCGCATCGGCCGCCATGCGACGGTAGGTCGTGTACTTGCCGCCGACGACGGTGGTGAGGCCGGGCGGCCCGTCGATCACCGCGTGGTCGCGCAGCAGCGCCGAGGTCGCGTCGCTGGTGCCGACCGACTTCAGCAGCGGACGCAGGCCCGCGAAGGTGCCCAGCACATCGGCGCGGCTGACCTTGCGCTCGAGGTAGGCGTTGAGGTTGTCGAGCAGGTAGTCGACATCGGCCGCTTCGGCGACCGGGCGCGACTTGTCGCCGTTCCACGGGGTGTCGGTGGTGCCGACGAGCCAGTAGCCGTACCAGCGGCGCGCGATGATGACGGAATCGGTGGCGCGGGCGAGGATGCCGGTGTCGGACTGCAGCGCCTGCGGTCGCAGCAGGATGTGCACGCCCTTGGCGGGTTGCACGCGGAAGGTGTTGGCACCCGCGCGTTGCTGGATGTCGTCCGCCCAGATGCCGGTGGCGCTGATCACCGCACGCGCCGCCAGTCGATGCCGCTCGCCGGTCAGCCGGTCTTGCACGACGACGCCCGCGACGCGCTCGCCCTCCTTGATGAAGTCGACCATGGGCGCGCGGGTGATCACCTTGGCGCCGCGGCCGGCCGCGGTGCGCACGACGGCGAGGGTGTGGCGCGCGTCGTCCATGAGCGCGTCGTAGTACTGGACACCGCCGACCACGCGCTGTGCGTCGATCGACGGAATGTGCCGCTTGAGTGCTGCCCGGCCGAAGTGGCGCTGGCGCGGGACGGCGCCGCCCTTCAGGCCGAAGAGGTCGTAGAGCAGCACGCCGGCGCCGACATAGGGCCGCTCCCACCAGGCGTGCGTGAGCGGATAGAGGAACGACTCCGGGCGCGCAATGTGCGGGCACAGGACCTTGACCATCAGGTCGCGCTCCTCGATGGCGTGCGCGACCAGCTTGAAGTTGAGCTGCTCCAGGTAGCGCAGGCCCCCGTGAAAGGTCTTGCCCGATCGCGACGAGGTGCCGACGGCAATGTCGCCCGCATCGACCAGCACCACCGAGAGGCCGCGTGCGACGGCGTCGAGTGCCGCGCCCGCGCCGGTCACGCCGGCGCCGATCACGAGCACGTCGGCGACGCTGCGCGAGGCCTCGGCCAGGTCGCGCTGCCGCTGCGCGGGATGCAGCCAGGTCGCGTCGGCCTGCGCGAAGGCCCGCGCCAGGACGGCGGGCGAGACGAAGTCATTCATTGGGTTTCCTGGACAGGGACGGCAAGGTGGGCACGCCGGATTTCGGCCAAGGCTTGCCATGGCGCGCCCGCCCGCTGTGCGGTTTCGTGGTACTGCCGGTAGATCTGGTCGTAGAGACCGGTCTGGCCCGGGTCCGGCAGGGTGACGGCCTCGTCGAGGTAGGCATCGACCCACTGCGGCAGCATCTGGTGAATGCTCGCGTGGCTGTCGATCGACAGGGCGGCCATGATGGCCGCGCCCGCGGCGCCGCACTCTTCGCGGTTCGACACCCGCACCGGGCGCCCCGTGACCGACGCGACCATCTGCCGCAAGGCCAGGCTGCGCGCAGCACCGCCGGACAGCCGGATTTCTTCGGGCAGCGCGCCGAGCGCGGCATAACAGTCGCGGGTGGCCATCGCGATGCCCTCGAAGACCGCCCGCGCCAGCCCCGCCACGCCCAGCGTGGCGCTGAAGCCGCTGAGCTGCGCACGCGCATTCGCATCGACAAAAGGCCCGCGCTCGCCGCTTTCCGCAATGTAGGGGTGATAGACGGCCTGCGCCGGCGCGGTGGACAGCACCAGCGCGTCGAGCCGTTCGAGCATGCGGGCGCGTGGCAGGGCCGTACCGCCCGCGAGTTCGGCGGCGCTGCCGAGCAGGCCGACCAGCCAGTCGATGTTCAGCGTGGCCGCCATGTGCGAGACGAGCCGCACGCGCAGGCCCGGCGACGGCATGGCGATGGTGTAGCCGGCCTCGGCACTGGGCACGATCGCCGCCACGTTGTCGGTCACCCAG
Organism: Variovorax sp. GW821-FHT09A10; assembly: GCF_059418385.1. NCBI lineage: Bacteria > Pseudomonadati > Pseudomonadota > Betaproteobacteria > Burkholderiales > Comamonadaceae > Variovorax > Variovorax sp. GW821-FHT09A10. The sequence goes on along the minus strand of NZ_JBWKPT010000011.1, from coordinate 47,400 downwards.
CCGTGCATGCCGGTGCTGCCCAGCACCGAGCAGCCGACATGCCGCAACGCCCCCTGCGCATCGAACGCCACGCCGCCGGCACCGAGCACGCACAAGGGCACATCCATCAGCGGGAGCACCACGGGCAGGCCTTCGGGCAGCCCGGTTTCAGCGGCGGCGCTGCGGCTCAGGGGCGCATGGCTGCGGGTGCCGTCGACGATCGGGGGCAAGAGGTGCTTCAGGTCGGCCAGGCCGAGCCAGGCCAGCGCCTCGTCGTCATAGGCCAGGCTTCTGAAGTCGCCGAAGGTGTAGACGCCTTCGCAGGGGCTGGTCGCCCGCACACCGGTGGCCTTGAAGAAGAGCCAGTCCTTGCAATGCATCGCCGATGCGGCCCGCGCCAGACGTTCGGGCTGATGCGCGCGCAACCACAGCAACTGACCGCTTTGCATCGACAGGCTGAGCGCGTTGCCGGTGCGCGCGGCGAGCCGACGCGACGCTGGTGTCTCGCGCAGCGCCTGCACCTCCCGGCTGGCGCGCGCGTCGAGCCACAGCATCGCGGGGCCGACAGGCCGCCCTTCTGCGTCGATCAGCCAGGTGCCGTCGCCCTGGCCGGTGGCAGCCAACGCCACCGCACGCGCGGCCAGGTCGGGCACGCGCTCGGCGAGTGCGCGCAGGGTGGCGGCGGTGTGGGCCCATGTGCCATCGAGGTCCTGTTCGGCCGCGCCGTCGGGGCCGAGCAGCACCTGGTTCGGCACGCTGGCCATCGCCACCTGGCGCCCTTCGAGATCGAAAGCCACGGCCTTGATGACGGAGGTGCCGGCATCCACGCCGATGATGAGGTCGCGTTTCATCGATGCCCGGTCTGCCGGTCGAACGCTGCGGCCATGTCGGTCAGCATTTCGCGTGGTACTTCGCGTCCAGGGCATCGATCGCCCGGACGTTGCTCGCCGACTTGCCGTTCGGGTCGAAGCTGGACGCCAGGTAGGCCTCGGCCACGGACTTGGCCAGTTCGGGCCCGATCACCCGCGCACCCATCGTGATGACCTGCGCGTTGTTCGAGAGCGCGGCGCGTTCGGCGGAGTAGGTGTCGTGCGTCTGCGCCGCACGGATGCCGGGCACCTTGTTGGCCGAGAGGCACACGCCGATGCCGGTCCCGCACACCAGGATGGCGCGGTCGTAGGTGCCCGTGAGAATGCCCTGGCACACCCGGTCCGAGAGGTCGGCATAGAAGAACTCGGTGCCCTCCTCCGGCAATCCGATGTGGGTCACTTCGAGACCGTCCCGGCCTGCGAAGTGCCTGGCGAGGATCTCGGCAAGGGGCGCGCCGGCGGTGTCCGCGGCAATGGCGAGTTTCATGTGCGTTCCGTTTCTTCGCGCCGACGTGGCCGTCGGGGCGTCTCGTGGCGGGTGGCCCGGCCTTGCTTACTTGGCCAGGACGAACGGTGCCGTGTACTTGGCAGCGTTGCTCTTGGTGATCAGCAGGCAATCGAACAGCTGCTTCTCGGTCTTCGCGCCGGTCTTGCCGGTGCGGATGAACGAATCGGCCTGTTGCACGGCGGCGGCAGCGAACACGGCGACCGGTTGCAGCACCGTGTAGGCCAGCTCGCCGGCCTTGATGGAGGCCACCGAATCGGGCGACCCGTCGAAGCCGCCAACGACGACGCCGCTGAACTTGCCCGCTTTCTTCAGCGCCGCGATGGCGCCGAGGGCCATTTCGTCGTTGCCGCTGATGACGCCCTTGACGTCGGGGTTCGCCTGCATCAGCGACTGCATCTTGTTGTGCCCTTGCGTCCGGTTCCAGTTGGCGACTTCCGAGCCGGCCTTGGCCAGGTCGGGGTACTGGCTCAGCACGGTCTTGAACCCATTCGAGCGGGTCGCGGCGTTGTTGTCGGACGGCGCGCCGACGAGTTCGACGTACTTGCCCTTGTTGCCCATCAACTCGGCCCAATGCTGCGCGCCGAGTGCGGCGCCCTGGGCGTTGTTCGACACCAGCTGCGCCTGTGCCAGGCCTTCCTTGTTGATCTCGGCGTTCACGAGGATCACGGGAATCTTGGCGGCCACGGCCTTCTGCACGGCACCGACGGAGCCACTGGCATTCGCCGGGTCGAGGATGATGGCGACCGACTTGTTGGTGATGGCCGTGTCGACGAGCCGGCTTTCGTTGTTGGTGTCGCCGGTGTGCGCCACGACGACCGCGGTGTAGCCCATCTTCTGCGCCGTGGCCTTCGCCACCTCGCCCTCGGTGAGCCAGTACGGATTGGCCGGGTCGTTCACGATGATCGTGATCAGGCCCTTGCCCTGGCCCCATGCCGGAACGGTCATGAGCGGTGTGAGCGAGAGTGCGGCGAGCAGCGTGCGACGGGTGGTTTTCAACATGACTTCATCTCCCTTGGGTTGGCTTTTCTTCAACAGATGCCGCGGATGCGGCGGACGGAACAGGTCTTCATTCCTCGCAGAGCGCGTCAGGCTTTGGTGGCCGCGGGCCGGGGAGGATGAGATGCAGCAGCAGCAGCGGCAGGGACTGCGGAACGCGCGGGCCGACGGCCGTACCGGATGGAATTCAGCAGCACCGCGAGCACGATCACCGCGCCCGTGAAGACGGTCTGCCAGTACGAGGACACGCCGATGATCACGAGCCCGTCCGACAGGAAGCCGATGACGAAGGCACCGAGCAGCGTGCCCTGCACGTTGCCACGTCCGCCAGTCAGTGCCGCGCCGCCGACCACGACCGCAGCGATCGCGGTGAGTTCGTAGGTGGTGCCTGCCGTCGGGCCGGCCGAGGTCAGTTGCGACGACAGGACCAGCCCCGCAATGGCGGCGCACACGCCCGACAGCACGTAGACGGTGATGGTCGTGAATCGCACCGGCACGCCCGACAGCTCGGCGGCGCGCGCGTTGCCGCCGGTCGAATACACCCAGCGCCCGAAGGCCGTGCGCTTGAGCAGAACGACGGCCACCAGAGCGACCATGGTGAGCACCAGCACGCCCACCGGCATGCCGAAGACCTGATCGAAGCCGAGCCAGTTGAAACCCGTGTTGCCGAGCTCGGGACGGCCGCCCAGGTCGTTGAAGGTCAGGCCGTTGGTGATCAACAGCGCCACGCCGCGCGCAACATAGAGCACACCCAGCGTCGCCACGAAGGCCGGCACCTTGAAGCAGGCGATCAGCACGCCGTTGACGGCCCCGACGAAAGCGCCCAGTGCGCAGGTCAGCAGCACCACGGCCCAGACCGGCAGGTAGAGCACCAGGCCGAGCGCGTCGATGGTCACGCCCTGCATCAGGTAGCCGGCCACGACCCCGCACAGGCCGAGGGTCGAGCCGACCGACAGGTCGATGCCGCCGGTCAGGATCACGATCATCATGCCGATCGCCAGCAGCCCGAAGATGGCGACGTGCGAGGACATGATGAGGAAGTTGCCCGTCGAGAAGTACACCGGCGACAGCAACGAGAACACGGCCACGATCGCGATCAGCGCGAAGAAGGCGCGCCCTTCGAGCAGCAGGCGGACGATGTCGAAGCCGCCGCCCTCCACGTTGGCAGGACGGGAAGGCAGGGCTGTGGATGTGGCTTCGCTCATGGGGATGTCCGCTCGAGGGCTTCAGGCAACCATGGCTTCGCCGGAGGCGGCCATGATCATTTCTTTGGTGGCGTCGGCGCCGAACTGGGCCGAGATCCGCCCCCGTCGCATGACGACGATCCGATGCGCGACGCCCAGGCATTCGCTCACCTCCGAGGTCGAGAAGACGACGGCGAGCCCTTGTCGCGCGCGCTCGGCGAGCAGGCGGAACACCTCGGCCTTGGCACCGATGTCGATGCCCCGGCTGGGCTCGTCGAGCAGCAAGACCTTCGGGTGCGTGGCCAGCATCTTTCCGATGACCACCTTCTGCTGGTTGCCGCCGGACAGCGACCCGATGTCCGCCTGGCCGCTACTGGTCTTGACCGTGACGCGACGGATCGACTCGTCGACCAGTGCACGTTCCCGGAACTTCGACGTGAACAACCCGCGCACGAATGCGCCGATGCTGGCCAGTGAGAGGTTCTGGCCGACGCTCATCGTCTGCACGAGGCCGTCGCGCTGGCGGTCTTCGGGCACCAGGGCGAGGCCCTTTGCGATGCGCTGCGCGATGCTCAGGTGCGACACGTCCTGACCTTCGAGCAGCACGCGACCGCCATCGAGTGCGGACCGGCCGGCCGCGGCCTCCAGCAGCTCGGTGCGGCCCGCGCCCATCAGGCCGTAGATGCAGACGATTTCGCCCGCGCGCACATCGAGCGACACGTGGTCGACCACGTCGACCCCGGCGCTTTCGGTGAGGACGGCGTTCTCGATCGCCAGCGCCACCGGGCCGAAGGGGTAGCCTGTCGGCGGACTGCCGAGATCGAAGTTCTCGCCGACCATGTGACGCACGATCCATTCGAGATCGATCTCGTCGCGCGGCGCCTTCGCCGTCATGGCACCGTCGCGCAGCACCACCGCATGGTCGGTGATCTGCAGCGCCTCCTCCAGGTGGTGCGAGATGTAGACGATGGACACGCCGCGCGAGGTGAGGTCGCGGATCACCTTGAACAGCGCTTCCACCTCCACCGCCGAGAGCGCCGACGTGGGCTCGTCCATGATCAGGATGCGGCTGTTGACGGACAGCGCACGCGCGATCTCGACGATCTGCTGTTGTCCCAGGCGCAGGTCTTCGACGAGCGTCAGCGGATCGATCACCTCTTCGAGCTCGGCCATCAGTGCCTGCGTGCGCCGCGCCTCTTCGGCAAAGTCGACCCCGGTGAGGGTGCGCAGCTCGCGCCCCATGAAGACGTTGTCGCGCACCGAAAGGTTCGGTGCCAGGCTCAGCTCCTGGTGAATGATCGAGATGCCGCGTTCGCGTGCGTCCGCGGCCGAAGCCAGGACGACCGGCACGCCGTCAAGCACGATCTCGCCCGACGTGGGCGTGACCACCCCCGAGAGAATTTTCATCAGCGTGGACTTGCCGGCGCCGTTCTCGCCGAACAGCGTTGTGACCTGCCCGCGGTGGATGTCGAAGTTCACGCCCTTGAGCGCCTGCACGCTGCCGTACGACTTGGCGATGTTTCGCGCCGACAGCACGATCCCGTGGCCGGGATGCGGGGTGACGCAAGCGGCGCTCATTGCACGCTCAGCCGCACGGGCGTGACAAGCCAGCCCGACGGATTGATGAGTTGGAACACACCGACGACCTCGACCTTCTTGCCGGTGAGTGCGTTGCGGTCGAGCGTGCCGAGCACCTGCGTCTTGACCTCGTTGTTCAGCGCCGAGCCCGCGTCCTGGTAGTCGATCTGGTTGGTGAACTGGCCGAAGGCGACGGTGCCCGTCGCGTCGCGCACGTCGGTGCCGTTGATGGCCGGCCCGGTTTGCACGCGCAGTTGCAGGCCTTCAGGCAGGCCGTCGACCGCCACGGTGAAGATGCCTGCACGCCCCTCGCCGACCGTCCCGATGAACCGGACCGGAAAGATCGGTCCGACGCTCCCCGGCTTGCCGTACGTTTCGCCCGCGGCCGCCTTGTCCGCCGCGAGGGCCCGCGCCAGCACCTGGGCGTCGACGGCTGCCTTCTCGATCAGCGACTGGATGGGCGCAAACGCCTTCTTGCCGTAGGCCTCGGCCGAAAACGCGTCGGCCCGTGCGTCTTCTTTGGAGCCGATGCGGACCGCCTTGGTGTCCAGTGCCATCGCCACGAGCAACAGCAGAAGCACCGCCGTCCACACGCAGGCCGACGTGCGCAAACGGAACGGTTGGCGCGCGGGAATTCCGAGCTGAGCACCCATGTGAACCTCCTGCCTGTTGATCTTGTGGACTTGTCTGTGTGTTCCGGTCGGCGTTGGCGCGCTACGGGCACCGACTCCGACGGCCGGAAGATGCGGGCGCGGTCACTGGGCCGGCCCCGCCTGAAGGCGCAGGCACAGCTGCGCGGTCGCCTCGTCGACGATCAGTTCGGTGATCAGGCCGGTGTTGAGCACCGCGCAGATCGCCTCGGCCTTGTACGTGCCGCCGGCCACCGCGAGCACGTCGCGCCCGCGCAAGTCGTCCAGGGAGGCACCGACCGCGCGTTCGTTCATTTCGCACGTCACCGGCTTGCCGTTCGACGCCACGAAACAGCCGGCGAGTTCGCCGACAGCCCCCGCCTTGCGCAGCGCCGCCAGCTCGTCGGCCGTGACCGACTGGGTGCGCAGCAGATGGGTGTCGGGGCCCAGGTCGCCGACGCCGACAACGCAGAGCTGGCACTCGCGCACGAGCTCGAGCACGTGCTGCACGCCGCGCTGGGCGCGCAGCACCTGTGCATCCGCCCGGCTGTCGGCCAGGAACGGCACCGGCATGAAGTAGCACTCGCCGCCTGTGCGCTCGGCCAGCTTGGCGATCAGGTCGAAGGGGTTGGCCGCCGAGCGGCGCGTGAGGCTGCCCAGCAGCGAGACGAAACGGGTGTCGCGGCGAATCGCTGCGGGCATCCGCTCCACCATGGCCGCCAGCGTGCGGCCATGGCCGACGCCGAGGGTGCGCACCTCGCCGGCATCGAGCACACGGGTCAACTGGCGGGCCGCAGCCACCGCCAGTGCGGGGATTGCGTCGGTCGCGTCGTCCAGCGCGACCTGCGTGTCGGGAACGACCACGCAGCGCTTGAGGCCGAAGGCCTGCACCAGCTTGTCTTCGAGCGCCATGCACTCGGCCGGCACACCTTCCACGAAGAACTTGATCAATCCGCTTTGCATGGCCGAGGCGATCAGCCGTTGCACCTTGACGCGAGAGACACCCAGGCGCTCGGCGATTTGCTCCTGCGTGTGGCCGCCCACGTAGGCCAGCCATGCGGCGCGGATGGAAAGGCTCAGTTCGGGGTCCATGTCGTGTATTTTGTGAACATTTGATCTTCAACTGCTCAATTGATCAGTCGATCGAACTTTAGGGATTGCGAGTTGCGCAGTCAATGAACGCGACGTCGGTGTTTTCCCGCGTCATCGCAAGCGCGGAACCTTGCCCAGGCGAGGCATCTGATGGGGTCGCGTGACGCAGCGCGAAGTCGCCGCGTATGTCCGAGGGGCGGAGTGAATCGCGCCGAGGCTTTCAGCTAATCGTTCGAGACACCCGCTCGTGCCCAGGCCTGCGCATGGCCCAGGAAGGCGCGCAGCTGCGAAGGCCGCACCGGCTTGACGAGCACCGGCAGGCCGGCCTCGCGTGCCGCCGCCAGGTAGTCGCCTCCCACATCGCCGGTCACGATCAACGCGGGCAGTTCCGCCTCGTTCAATGCGAGGCGCAGGTCTGCGATGGCCTGGATGCCGCTGGCCTGCGCGCCGAGCCGCAAATCGACCACGAGCGCATCGGGCCGGAAGCCCGCCTGCAGGCAGCCCAGCGCACCCGCCATGTCGCTCGCGGCGCGGACCTCCGCGCCCCAGGAGGCCAGCAGCCCTTGCAGCGCCTGCAACGAACTCTGGTCGTCGTCGAGCACGAGCACGCGCGCGGCCAATGCGGCGGTCGATGACGCGACGAGCCGTTCGGCGTCATCCGTCCGGCCGCCCTCGCTCGCATCGGCCAACGGTACCTGCACGTCGAACACGCTGCCCTGCCCCGGCTGCGAGCGCACGGTCACGCCCAGGTCGAGCAGCTCGCTCAATCGCTTGACAGTTGCGAGGCCGAGGCCGTAGCCCAGGCGGCGGTCGCGCGCCGGGTTATCGATTTGATAGAACTCGTCGAAGATGTGCGGCAGGTGCTCGGGCGTGATGCCGATGCCCGTGTCTTCGATGGCCAGGCGCAGCCGGCCGTTGTCGACCGAGCCGCCGATGCGCACCGTGCCCTTGCGGGTGTAGCGGATGGCGTTCGCCAGCAGGTTGGTGAGCACGCGCGTGAGCAAGGCGCGGTCGCTGCGGACGGTGGCAGGGTCGATCGCCATCTCGAACTTCAGCCCCTTGGCTGCGGCCACCGCCTGGTGCGGCCGGCAGCAGTCGCGCAGCAACTCGTCGATGGCGAAGAGCGACCACTGCGGGCTGATCGATCCGGCATCGGCGCGCGTGATGTCGAGCAGGTCGTCGACCACGTCGGTCATGCCGTCGGCGCAAGCTACCAGCTGCTCCGAGAGCTGTTGCACCTGCGGTTGCGTGCTGACCGTGTGCAGGGTCTGCGCCAGCAGCGCCATCGCGTTGAGTGGCTGGCGAAGGTCGTGGTTGGCCGAGGCGAAGAAGCGCATGCGTGCCGCCACGGCCTCTTCGGCGGTCTGGCGGGCCGAGCGGCTGCGTTCGTTTTCGGCGCTCAGCGCGGTCACCAGTTCGGCATTGCGCCGGCGCTGCGCCTGTATCTCGTGCAGCGCGCGCGAGAGCTCCCTGGAACTCAGCAGCGTGTAGACGCCGATGAGCGTCACGATCAACGCCATGGCCAGGTGGTAGCTGCCGCCGAACCAGATGTCGCGCAGCACCAGCGGGCCGAGGATGAGCACCACATAGGCCATGGCCGCCCGCCCGATCGTCGAGAGGCGGATCGCCCCGCCGAGCGACACCGTCACCATCGCGATGTGAAGAATGGCCTCGGCCTGCGCCGGCCCTTCGTGCCACAGCAGCGCACTGAGCACGCCCCAGAGCAAGGCCAGCAGCTGGTTGCTGGCCATGACGGGCCACACCATCGCCGCCAGGTTCGCGCGCAGCCCGGGCCGCACCGCCCAGGCCAGCCAGAGGCCCATCCGCGCGGCGATGACCAGGCCATAGACGACGACCCACGCCCGCACCCGCGGGCCATCGGGCCCCGCTGCGTATTCGAGGTAGCAGAGCAACCCGCCGACCGCGGCCAGCATCCACGACCACGGCGTGGAGCGGATCATCTGCGTCAGCTGCTCAAGTTGCAGGTCCGACAGGGCCGACCACGCGCGGAGGCGTGCGTGCGGGGCGGGTGCCACGGCCTCCTCCGCCACCACGTCGGCGTTGGAAGGCGCCTGCACCGGGGACGACGCGCTCATCTCATTCCTGCGCCAGCCACAGCCCCGCGCGCCGCGCCTGGACCAGCAGGTGGGTGCGGTTGCGCGCGTCCATCGTGTCGAGCAGCGCCGTGATGTGGAGCTTGACCGTGCGCTCCGCGATCGCCAGCTCGGCGGCGATCTGCTTGTTCTGACGGCCTTGGGCCACCAGCAGCAGCACTTCGAGCTGGCGCGGCGTAAGGCTCGCGACCGGCAGGCCGGTGCGCGAGGTCAGCACGTCGAAAGACTCGCCGCCCGCGGCCACCTCGTCTAGCGCCGCTGCGATGTGCGCCACCGAGCGCGACTTGCCGATGAAGCCGGCCGCACCCGCGGCGCGTGCGCGTGCGGCGAGTGCCGGTTCCTCGTCGCCCGAGATCATCAGACGCGACACGAGGGGATGCCGGGCACCGAAGAGGCGCAGGCCTTCGAGGCCATCTTCACCGCCCAGGCGGTAGTCGATCAGCACGATGTCGGGCGCGCATTGCGAGGCCCGCGCTACGCCCTCGGCCAGCGAGAGCGCGGTCTGCACGTCGAAGTCGGGACGGGCGTGCGTCAGCGCATGCGCAAAGCCGACACCGAACAGCGGGTGATCGTCGACAAGCAGGAGTTTCATGGTGCCGTGATCCTCGGGTGCGGGCCCGGCCCGCGCCCTCTCCTCGTAGGGCGCCATTGTTGTCTACGCCGGCGCATCGGTGCCGCACCGGCTGTCGCGAAGCCTCAGTTGCAACGACCGGCCGCGCGCAGCAGCGCATTGCAGGCCGGTGCGGGGCCCGTCGCCGGCCGCGTGGCGGGGCGGCGCGCGGACGCGGGGGCGTCGCTCTGGCGCATCTCCTGGCAGATGGCATCGCTGACCACCCGGCCCGCGACCGACACCGAACCCTCCACGTAGCAGCTGTAGACCCGTCCACCGTCGGTGCGCGCCTGGAAGGTCGTCTGCACACCGCTGTCGGCCCGGTTCGAAATCGTGAACGCCTGCGGCGGCAGGCCCAGCGCCCGAGAGGTGTTCGTGACGATGGCGTCGTCGGTCACGGCCTGCGAAGCGCATCCAGCTGCCAGAGCGGCAGCGATGAGAAGCAAGGGCGAGCAGAGGCGCGTTCGTGAAGAGGTCATGTAGCGAGCCTATCGGGACACCTTGCACCGGCCCATAGCACCTTCGGGCAGGTGCCCGAAGGTGCTATGGGCCGCACGCGCAGCCGTCCCTACGATCCGGCCCTCTTGAACGAACAAGCACAGAAGGCGCCGGGCCCCGGTGCCAGCGGACGAGGAGGAACACGGACATGACGAAGACGAACAGCTACGGACGGTGGATGGTGTGGACGGGCGCACTGGCCCTGCTGGCGGCCTGTGGTGGTGGTGGCGGATCAGGCGGCGGCACGTTGCCACCCCTGGGCCTCTTTCCGCCCGCGCCCCCGCCGGCGACAGTGACGCATCGCCTGGAGGTCGGCATCACCGGCAACGGCCGCGTCGGATCGCAGCCTGCGGGCATCGACTGCACCGATCGCTGCAGTGCCGATTTCAACGCGGGCACCGAGATCGTCCTCGCGGCCACGCCAGCGGCAGGACAGGTGCTCGGCAGTTGGGGCGGCGCCTGCAGCGGCAACGCCGGCACCTGCACCGTGCGGATGGACGCCGCGCTCGGCGTGACGGCCACCTTCGTGGCCGCGCCGCCCGTGATCGGCTGGGGCGATGCGTCGGCGCTGTCGGCCGGCGGCGCCAGCCTGCCGAAGACCGCGATCGATGCGCAGGGGCGCGCGCTGGTCGTGTGGCGCCAGATCGAAGGCAACCCCCAGGTGGATCGCCTGTGGGGCAGTCGCTACCTGCCCGGCAGCGGCTGGACCGCGCCGCAGCGCCTCGAGGCCAACGCCGGCGGCGTGCGCGACATCCGCGTCGCCATCGACAAGCCCAGCGGCCGCGCCGTCGTGCTGTGGACCCAGCTGAGCTCCGTGACCGGCTACGACCTGTGGGCGCTGCCCGTCGACCCCGCGGGCGGCTGGGGCAGCCCCGCACTGCTGGAGACCGGCACCGGCATCGTCGGCAACGCCAGCGTGGGCATCGACGCCAACGGCAACGCCGTCGCCGTGTGGTCGCAGATCGGGCCGGCCACGCGCTTCAGCATCTACGCCAACCGCTACACCCCGGCCGGCGGCTGGGGCACCGCTGCGCTCATCGAGACCAACGAAGTCGTGGGCAGCGTCGACGGTGACCCGGCCGTCGTGGTCGCGGGGTCCGGCGAATCGGTCGCCGTGTGGAAGCGCTCCGACGGCGGCAGCGCCTCGCTCTGGACCAACCGCACCAACGCAAGCGGCACCTGGACCACGGCCACCGAACTCGTGCCCGACACCGGCACCGGCCACTCCATCGGCGCCCACGACCTGGTGATCGACGCCGCCGGCAACGCACTGCTCGCCTGGGGCCAGGCCGACCTGCCCGGCGGCAGCAACCAGTGGGAGAGCGCCGTGTGGTTCAAGCGCTTCTCGGCGGGGGCATGGCAGAGCGGCACCGCGCGGGTGGGTGCTCCGTTCGTCGCCACGCAAGCATTGCTGAGCACGCCCGTGCTGCGCATGAATGCAGCGGGTGCGGCGGTCGTGAGCTGGGGGCGGCTGGACAACGCGCTCATGGCGGCGACGGCGGCGCCGGGGGCTGCGTTCGGCGCGGACCGTGCGGTGCGGGCGGCGGCTTCGCAGGCGTTGGCGAGCTTGCCTGCATTGGGTGTGGACGATGCGACCAATGCGCTGGTGGCGTGGGCGCAGGGCAATGGGGTGGGGACGAGCGATCTCTATGCGGCTCGGCACACGCTGGCGGATGGCTGGGGGGCGCCGGTGGCTCAGGAGGGCACGGACGAAATTGCGGTTTCGCCGGATCTGGCGATGAATGAAGTGGGGAATGCGGTGCTGGCTTGGCAGCAGTTTGAGGCTGCGGCAGGGACGCGCATTTTGGTGCGGCGGTACGGGTCGGGGAGGTAGGTTGCGTGAAGGGGCAAATGGCTTGCCCCCGATCGCGAGCCTGCATGAACAGCGGGCTGATGGCGGAGAGTGTGAGATTCGAACTCACGGACGCTTTCACGTCGGCAGTTTTCAAGACTGCTGGTTTAAACCACTCACCCAACTCTCCGGAACCGTCGATTTTAAGCTGACGGCGCAGCCTTACTCGTCGTCGGGCAGGAACAGCGTCTGCAGGTCGCTCAGGAAGTCGAGGCCGCGCTCGGTCGGCCACACGCGAAACAGGTCACGTGCGACGAGCCCCTTGCGTTCGGCCTCTTCCATGCCGCGCTGGATCGACGTCATCGCCAGGCCCGTGCGCTCGCTGAACTGGGGCAGCGTGAAGCCCTGCCTCAGCCGCAGCGCGTTGAGCATGAACTCGAACGGCAGGTCGGCCAGCGCCACTTCGTCGCTCTGCGACACGGCCATGCCGGCACGCGCGTTCTCCATGTACAGGCGCGGTTCGCGATAACGCACCTGCCGCACGATGCGGTGCGCGAAGCTCAGCTTGCTGTGCGCACCGGCGCCGATGCCGAGGTAGTCGCCGAACTGCCAGTAGTTGAGGTTGTGCGCGCACTGGTGCCCGTCGCGTGCATAGGCCGAGACCTCGTAGCGCGACATGCCGCTCGCGCCCGTGCGCTCGGTGATGCGGTCGAGCATGGCGTAGGCGATGTCGTCCTCGGGCAGCGTAGGCGGGAACTTGGCGAACCAGGTGTTGGGCTCGATGGTGAGGTGGTAGATCGAGATGTGCGGCGGCGCAAGCGCCAAAGCCTGGGTCAGGTCGGCGTCGAGGCCTTCCATGGTCTGGCCCGGCAGGGCGTACATCAGGTCGAGGTTGAAGGTGTCGAAGGCGCTCGCGGCCTCTTCCACCGCGGCGATGGCCTGGGCGCGGTCGTGCACGCGGCCCAGCGCCGTGAGGTGCTCGTCGTTGAAGCTCTGCACGCCCACCGACAGGCGCGTGACGCCGGCTGCACGGTAGGCGCGGAAGCGGTTGCGCTCGAAGGTGCCGGGGTTGGCCTCGAGCGTGATCTCGCACTCGGGCGCGAGCTTGAGGCGTGCGCGCACGTCGCCCAGCAACCGGTCGATGGCTTGTGGCGAGAACAGGCTGGGCGTGCCGCCGCCGATGAAGATGGTGTGGACGGTGCGGCCCCAGATCAGCGGCAGCGCGGCGTCGAGGTCGGCGATCAGCGCGTCGATGTAGGCGGCTTCGGGAAGGCCGTCGATGTCGGCCTCGCTCGTGGCGCGCCACTCGTGCGAGTTGAAGTCGCAGTAAGGGCACTTGCGCAGGCACCACGGCAGGTGGATGTACAGCGACAGCGGCGGCAGCGCGGCGAGTTGCAGCGGGCCGGGGCGCATCCAGTGCAGCACGTCATTGGCCTGGGGGGCGCCGCCGGCTTGGGCGGGCTGGATCGGGAAGACGGTGGCCATGGGTCAGAACCAGCGCTCGCGCATCAGGGCGAGCATGGCCTGCGCGGCGCGGCCGCGGTGGCTGTTGGCGTTCTTCACGTCGGGCGGCAGCTGGGCGAAGGTCTTGCCGAAGGTCGGCAGGTACATGACGGGGTCGAAGCCGAAGCCGTTGTCGCCGATGGGCGCAGGCGCGATCTCGCCGACCACGCGGCCGACGGCAATGAGCGGCTCGGGGTCGTCGTGGCGGCGCAGCGCGACCAGCGTGCTGACCAGCGCGGCGCGGCGGTTGACCACGCCGTCGAGCTGTTCGAGCAGCGCCTTCACGTTGTTGGCGTCGCCCTTGGCGTAGCCGAACTGCGTGGCGTAGTAGGCGGTGTCGACGCCCGGCAGGCCGCCGAAGGCGTCGACGCACAGGCCGGCGTCGTCGGCGATGGCCGGCAGGCCGGTGGCGGCGCTGGCGTGGCGCGCCTTGGTCAGCGCGTTCTCGACGAAGGTGCGGAAGGGTTCTTCAGCCTCGCCCACGCCCAGTGCCGACTGCGGCACCAGGGTGACGGACAGCTCGGCAAACAGCTGCTGGAGTTCGGCGAGCTTGCCCGCGTTGTTGGAAGCCAGAACCAGTTTCATGGAAAGTCAAAGATGGCTGTGATGCCCGATGAATGAACGGGCGCCAGTAGCTCGTGGTTGTGGTCGTCGGTCGTTCAGTTCGAAAGCAGGGCCTGCTGCTGCAGGCTCACGAGTTCGCCGATGCCCTTCTCGGCCAGGCCGAGCAGGAGGTTCATTTCGTCGCGCGTGAAGGCCACGCCTTCGGCCGTGCCCTGCACTTCGACGAAGTGGCCGGCGCCGGTCATGACGACGTTCATGTCGGTGTCGCAGGCCGAGTCTTCGGTGTATTCGAGGTCGAGCAGCGGCGTGCCGTCGACGATGCCCACCGAGATGGCGGCCACCTGACCCTTGATGGGCGAGGTCTTGAGCGCCCCCGAGGCCAGCAGCTTGTCGACGGCGTCCTGTGCGGCCACGAAGGCGCCGGTGATGGCCGCGGTGCGCGTGCCGCCGTCGGCCTGCAGCACGTCGCAGTCGAGGTGGATGGTGCGTTCGCCGAGCGCGGCGAGGTCGAACACGGCGCGCATCGAGCGGCCGATGAGGCGCTGGATTTCCTGCGTGCGACCGGTCTGCTTGCCCTTGGCGGCTTCGCGGCTGCTGCGGGTGTGGGTGGCGCGCGGCAGCATGCCGTATTCGGCCGTCACCCAGCCTTCGCCGCTGCCCTTCTTGTGCGGCGGCACTTTTTCTTCGACCGAGGCGGTGCACAGCACGCGGGTCTGGCCGAACTCGATGAGCACGGAGCCCTCGGCGTGGATGGTGAAGCCGCGGGTGATGCGCACGGGGCGCAGCTGGTCGGCGGCGCGGCCGCCGCTTCGTGTGAAAGCAGTCATGTGTCTGGAGGAAACCGAAAAAGAAAAAAGAAAAACCGCGAGACCCGATCAGGAGATCAGGTCTTGCGGGCGGCAGAGCGGCGAATGGCTTCGTTGATCTCGGCGATGGAGCGCTCGATGGCGTCTTCGTCGAGGTCGTCGATCTCGCTGTCGGACGGCATGCCGGCCTGGATGGTCGAGGCGAACACGCCGTCGTCGATGGTTTCGGTGGACACGCCGCGGTCGTCGCCGGGCGTCTCGGGCATTTCCCATTCGAGCGCGATCAGCGTCACGTTGTCGCTGTGGGCGCCGCCCTTGCGCAGCGCCATTTCGGCCAGGTCGGGCGCGGCGTCGGACACGGGCTTGCCGGACGAGAGGGTGTGCACGATGACGGCGTCGTCGAGCACGCCCCAGACGCCGTCGGAGCACAGCATGAGGCGGTCGCCGCGCTGCAGCGGCAACGGCGCCGACACGTCGAACAGCGGCGTGGTGGGCGAGCCCAGGCAGGTCAGCAGCAGGTTGCGGTTGACGGGCGCGTCGGTCGCGCCGTGGGGCTTGGGGCGCTCGGCATGCGAGTGGTCGCGCGTGCGGGTCAGCAGGCGGCCGTCGCGCACGACGTACAGGCGCGAGTCGCCGCAATGCAGCCAGGTGGCGGTGGCGTTCTGCAGCACGGCCGCGACCACGGTGGTGCGGGGCGTGTCGAGCATCGCCTTGTGGCTCGCGTAGCGCATGATCTGTTGGTGCGCCGACATGGCCGACTCGGCCAGGAAGGCCTTCACGTCCTTCACGGTGGGGCGGGCCTCGCGCTGGTACAGCGCGGCGATGGTCTGCAGCGCCAGCTGGGCCGCCACTTCGCCTTCAGGATGGCCGCCCATGCCGTCGGCGAGCACGAACAGACCCGACTCCCGCGTGTAGCAATAGCCCATGCGGTCTTCGTTCTTGAGACGGCCGCCCTTGCGGCTGACCTGGAACACGGAGAACTTCATGTCGATCAGGCCGGACGGGTGGTGGGCGCGGCGGCGCGCGGCAGGCTCTTCTTGTCGAAGGAGCGGATGTTGTCGATCGACAGGCGCACCTTTTCGCCGACCGTGAGCTTGGTGTAGCGGCGCTCGCCTTCGCGGCTGAGTTCCTTTTGCAGCGCGAAGACCGACTGCGGGCGCGAGAGCGGGTCGAGCGACATGCACCACTCGACCACCTCGATGAGGTTGTCGGAGTACACGCCGCGCAGGCGCGAGAGCGACAGGCTCAGGCGGTCTTTCTCGATGCGCCGGGGCGCGTCGTTGGGCGGATAGCCCTGCATGCAGGCGTAGATGCAGGCGCCGATGGCGTAGATGTCGGTCCAGGGGCCCATCGACGAGTCGCGCCGGTACATCTCGGGGGCGGCGAAGCCGGGCGTGTACATGGGGCGGATGAAGATGCCCTCTTTGCTGAGCACTTCGCGCGCGGCGCCGAAGTCGATCAGCACGGCGCGGTCGTCGTCGGTGACGAAGATGTTGGCGGGCTTGATGTCCAGGTGCAGCATCTTGTACTGGTGGACGATGCGCAGGCCGCGCAGGATTTCGTCGAACAGCGAACGGATGGTCGATTCGCGGAACACCTTCTGTCGCTTCAGGTCGCGCGCCGTGACCACGAAATCCTGCAGGGTCGCGCCCTCCAGGTAGTTCATGACCATGTAGACGGTTTCGTTCTCGCGGAAGAAATTGAGCACGCTGACCACCGACGCATGCGAAATTTGCGCGAGCGAACGGCCTTCTTCGAAGAAGCTCTTGAGCCCCAGGCGGTACAGCGACAGCTTCTCGGGCGGCACCTGCGGCGCCAGCTCGCCGGGGCCCCGCGTGGCGAGCGACGAAGGCAGGTATTCCTTGACGGCCACCTGCTGGCCGTTCGGGTCGATGGCGAGGTAGACCACGCCGAAACCGCCCGCGGAAAGCCGGCGAACAACGCGATATCCGCCAATGACCGTATCGGGCAACAGGGGCGTAGGCTTGACCTTTGACATAATCCGGGAGTTTCGCCCGAAGGCGATGGTGCGGCAAGCGAACGCTGTACCGACGCCTCGGTGCTTGCAAGCAAAACCACAGTGAGGCGCAATGCCAGTTTACAGCATGACCGGCTATGCCAGCGGCCAGAACGGCCCCGCAGGCAGCCACTCCGAAGCCGATGCACGGCCCTCCGCCGCGGGCCGACTCGGGGTCGAAATCCGCTCGGTCAACAGCCGCTTTCTCGACCTCACCTTCAAGCTCCCCGAGGAGCTGCGCCAGCATGAGACCGCGCTGCGCGAGCTGCTCACGGCCAAGCTCAAGCGCGGCAAGGTCGAGGTGCGCGCGGCCATCGAGAACACGGCCCAGGCGGGCGTGGTCGAGCCCTCCGTCAAGCTGCTTCAGCGGCTGAACGGCGTGCAGGACGGCATCCGTGCCTGGCTGCCCGGCGCCCGCGAGCTCAGCGTGGCCGACGTGCTGCGGCTGGCCGGCGGCGACGGCGCCACGCGTGGCGACTGGGGCCCCGACCTGCTCGACGTGGCAGGCAAGGCGCTGGAGGCGCTGATGTCCGCCCGCCAGCGCGAAGGCGCCCGGCTGGCCAAGATGCTCGAGGCCCATCTGGCCCAGCTGCGCACTCTGGTGCAGCAGGCCGGCCCGCTGGTGCCACAGCTGGTCGAACAGCAACGCAACCGCTTCCTGGAGCGCTGGCAGGAGGCCATGGGCCTGACCGCCGGCACGGGTGGCACGCTGCCCGAAGCCGCCCAGGACCGTGCCCTCACCGAAGCCACGGCCTTCGCGATCCGCATCGACGTGGCGGAAGAGCTCACGCGGCTGAATTCGCACCTCGACGAGATCGAGCGGCTGCTCAAGAAGGGCGGCGACATCGGCAAGCGGCTGGACTTCCTGATCCAGGAACTGCACCGCGAAGCCAACACCCTGGGCTCCAAGTCGGCGGCCCTGGAGCTCACGCGCATCGGCGTGGACATGAAGGTCCTCATCGAACAGATGCGCGAGCAGGTGCAGAACATCGAATGACGACGAGCCTACCCATGGACTACCCCGGCAATATCTTCGTGGTCGCCGCACCCAGCGGCGCTGGCAAATCGAGCCTGGTCAAGGCGCTCATGGAGCTCGACTCGGCCGTTCAACCCTCGGTGTCCCACACCACGCGCCCCCCGCGCGGGCAGGAAAAGCACGGCCGGGAGTACTTTTTCGCCTCCCCGACCGAGTTCGACGCCCTGATTGCGGCCGATGGCTTCGTGGAATGGGCCCACGTGCACGGCCACCGCTACGGCACGTCGAAGAAGGCGGTCGAGGAACGGGTGGCCCTGGGCACCGACGTGATCCTCGAAATCGACTTCCAGGGCGCGCTGCAGATCCGCAAGACCTTTGCCAATGCGGTCATGATCTTCATCCTCCCGCCCAGCTGGGAAGAGCTGCGCTCCCGGCTGGAGCGGCGCGGCGAAGACAGCGCGGCGGTGATCGAACTGCGCCTGAAGAACGCGGCCGAAGAGATGGCCCAGGCCGGAAAATTCGATTTCGTTATAATCAACGAGTTATTTGAGCGCGCACTTTTCGATCTCAAGGCGATCGTCCACGCGCAGCGGCTCCGGTATTCCGCACAGCGCAGAGCACGTGCCGATACGTTCGCCGCACTGAACATCCCTTGAAATCCCCGCTCACCGACCGAAAGAATTCATCATGGCCCGCATCACCGTCGAAGATTGTCTCGTTCAGATCCCGAACCGTTTCCAGCTCGTTCTCGCCGCCACGTACCGTGCGCGCATGCTGAGCCAAGGCCACGCCCCCAAGATCGAGAGCAAGAACAAGCCCGCCGTCACGGCCCTGCGCGAAATCGCCGAAGGCAAGATCGGCATCGAGATGCTCAAGAAAGTGCCGGGCTGATCTTCTGACGCAGCCCTGCAACGAAAAGGCACCGCATTGCGGTGCTTTTTTTACGTCTGGACGCGCCCACAGAGCGGTCACGCTAAAGTGGTAGCCATGAGCGCGGTCGCCAAACCTACGTCCCCTACGCCGAAACCGAGTCCGGCGGCGTTGAACGCGGCCGCCGCGAGTTTTGCCGCGCTGACGGCCCGCCTCGACTACCTGAGCCCCGAAGACACCGAGCTGGTTCGCCGGGCCTACCGCTTCGCCGACGAGGCCCACCTCGGGCAGCTGCGCAACAGCGGCGAGCCGTACATCACCCATCCCATCGCCGTGGCGGCGCAGTGCGCCGAATGGAAGCTCGACGCCCAGGCGCTCATGGCCGCGCTGCTGCACGACGCCATCGAGGACTGCGGGGTCACCAAGCCGGAACTCATCGAGCGCTTCGGCGCCCCGGTTGCCGAGCTGGTCGACGGGCTCACCAAGCTCGACAAGCTGCAGTTCAACACGCGCGAAGAAAACCAGGCCGAGTCCTTCCGCAAGATGCTGCTGGCCATGGCGCGCGACGTGCGCGTCATCCTGGTCAAGCTGGCCGACCGCACGCACAACATGCGCACGCTGGCCGATGCGCCGCGCGAAAAGTGGGCCCGCATCTCGCGTGAAACGCTCGAGATCTACGCCCCCATCGCGCACCGGCTGGGCCTGAACCAGACCTACCGCGAGCTGCAGGACCTGTCGTTCCGGCACCTCAAGCCCTGGCGCTACGCCACGCTGGCCAAGGCCGTCGCCAAGGCGCGCGGACGACGACGCGACCTGATCCAGAAGGTGCAGAAAGAGGTCGAGACGGCCTTCTCCGCCGCCAGCATGACGCTGCGCATCGCGGGCCGCGAGAAAACGCTCTATTCCATCTACCGCAAGATGGAAGAAAAACACCTGAGCTTCGCGCAGGTCACCGACATCTACGGCTTCCGGCTCATCGTGCCGAACGTGATCGCCTGCTACACCGGCCTGGGCATCCTGCACCAGATGTACAAGCCGCTGCCGGGCAAGTTCAAGGACCACATCGCGATCGCCAAGCTCAACGGCTACCAGTCGCTGCACACCACGCTGGTGGGCCCGGCCGGCGTGAGCGTGGAGTTCCAGCTGCGCACCGAGGCCATGCACGTCGTGGCCGAATCGGGCGTGGCGGCGCACTGGCTCTACAAGGCCGCCGAGCCCAATGCCGCGAGCAACGACCGGCTGGGCACCAAGTGGCTGCAGTCGCTGCTCGACATCCAGGACGAGACACGCGACGCCGCCGAGTTCTGGGACCACGTCAAGGTCGACCTGTTCCCCGACGCGGTCTACGTCTTCACGCCCAAGAGCCAGATCATGGCGCTGCCGCGTGGCGCCACGGTGGTCGACTTCGCGTATGCCATCCACAGCAACATCGGTGACCACACCTCGGCCGCGCGCATCAACGGCGACCAGGTCCCGCTGCGCACCGAGCTGAAGAACGGCGACGTGGTCGAAGTGATCACGGCGCCGGTGTCCACACCCAACCCCGCGTGGCTGGGCTTCGTGCGCACCGGCCGGGCACGCTCCAAGATCCGCCACTACCTGAAGACGCTGGCGCATGCCGAGTCCGAAGGCCTGGGCGAGAAGCTGCTGGCGCAGGCGCTGCGCGCCGAAGGCCTGGGCAAGCTGCCCGAGGAAGACGACGAACACCAGGCGCTGTGGGAGAAGCTGCTGCGCTTCACCGGCAACCGCACCCGCGCCGAGCTGCTGACCGACATCGGCCTGGGCAAGCGCATCGCGAGCATCGTCGCCAAGCGGCTCATGGCGCTGCTGGCCGAGATCGGCGAGCGCCCCGACGCCCTCCTCCTGAGCCGCGAGCGCTTCACCTCGCACGAGGCCGTGTCGCAAGGCGCGGTGACGCTCGACGGCAGCGAGAACTCCTCCGTGCGCTTCGCGCAGTGCTGCCGGCCCATTCCCGGCGACCAGATCGTCGGCTACCTCGGGCACGGCGAAGGACTTGTAGTGCACACCGACGACTGCGGCGTGGGCCAACGCCTGCGCAACAAGGACAGCGAGCGCTTCTTCGCGGTCGAATGGGCTGACGAACCCACGCGTGCCTTCGAAACCGGCGTGGTCATCACGGTGCGCAACGACAAGGGCGTGCTGGCACGCGTGGCGGCCACCCTGGCCGACGCCGAGGCCGACATCACGCACGTGGAAATGGCCGACGAGACCCCGCAGGACTCGACCGACCTGCGCTTCGTGATCGCCGTGCGCGACCGCACGCACCTCGATGCCGTGCTGCGCGCCGCGCGCCGGACCGCGTCGGTGCTGACCGCGGCGCGGACGATTCCGGCGCCCTGACCTTCTTCGTCAGTTCGCCGGTGTGCGCGGCGTCGGGTAGCTCACCGACAGGATCTCCACCTCGTGCGCCCCGCCCGGCGTCACGAGCTTCACCACGTCGCCTTCGCGCGCCTTGAGCAGTGCGCGCGCGATGGGAGAGATCCAGCTGACCTCCGACTTGGCGCTCTCGGCCTCGTCGATGCCGAGGATCGTGACGCTGCGCTCCTCGCCGGTCTCGTCGACATAGCGGACCGTGGCGCCGAAGAAGACCTGATCACGCCCGTGGTGCACCGACGGATCGGTGATCTCCGCAATCTCGAGCCGCTTGCCGAGGAAGCGGATGCGCCGGTCGATCTCTCGCAGGCGCTTCTTGCCGTAGAGATAGTCGCCGTTCTCGGAGCGGTCGCCGTTCTTCGCGGCCCAGTGCACGGCCTCGACGACCTTGGGGCGCTCCTCGTCCATCAGCTGCAGCAGCTCGTCGCGCAGGCGCGCGTAGCCCTCGGGCGTGATGTAGTTCTTGCTGCCCGCAGGCAGCGGGGGCGCCGCGCCGCCTGCGCCGTCATCGTCGTCGTCCGCATCGGCGTCCGACTCCTTGGTGAATGCCTTGTTCAATGCAGAGCCCTTCAAATCGGAAATACTGGGCGCCCTTGCCGCGCCGCACGAGCCGGTGAGTTTGCCGCAACCGCCATGCCCAGGAGACAGGAGCCCCCGTGACCGCCACCGGACATTTCCCCTGCCGTCGCCATGCCTCGGCGGGGCTTCATTTGTACGCTCTCGCGGTCCTTGCTGCCGCACTGGGCTTTCCTCCCTTCGACACCCACGCCAGAACGCAGACCTGCTTCGTCGTGAGCATCCACAGCGGCGACACCATGACCGCCCGATGCGGCGACGCGGCCAGTGCCAATGCGTGGCGTCGCGTGCGCCTGCAGGGCATCGAGGCGCCAAAGTCCGGGCAGCCCTTCGCAGAGCAAGCTCGGCAGAAGATGCACGACATGGTTCGCCTGAAGCCGGCGGACGTCGACTGCGACGATCCCACATCCCACGCCCACGAACGCGTCTGCCGCGTGATGGTGCCGCCGGATTCAGCCCCCAATGGCCCGAGGACGCTCGACGCAGGCTTGGCACTACTGACCGTCGGATTGGCACGCTGGCAACCCGCGCAGGCGCAGCGCCTGTCGCCCCAGGAGCGCGGGCAGTACGAATTCGCGGAGGAAGAAGCCAGGGCCAAGCGGGCCGGCCTCTGGAAGGACGCACGACCGGCGCGTCCTTGATACGGGCTCGGTGCAATGACCAGCCAAAGAAAAAGGGTTAGCTCGAAAAACGAGCTAACCCTTGAAGAGTGGTGCGGCTGGCAGGAATTGAACCCACGACCCCTTGGTTCGTAGCCAAGTACTCTATCCAACTGAGCTACAGCCGCACAGCTTTCGATTATAGCGTGTTTTTTCGCCCGTCCCAACCTTTGTGATCGAAAGCTGAAAATACGGACGACGACCGCCCGCAATGAGGCTTGTTGCAACGCATCCGGCCCGTGCCGTTCCAAAGAGGCCCTTCCGACCCGGTACACTCCGCCCCGCCCGGAATAAGCCTGGGCCGCCGTAGGCAACACGGCGCCATACCATCCAAGGAATACTGAATGAACCGCATCGAACTGGTCGAGAAGATCGCCACCACCCACAACCTGAGCAAGGCCGAGGCCGCACGCGTCCTCGAAACGATCACCAGCAGCGTCGTCGCTGCCGTGAAGAAGGGCGATTCGGTCCAGCTGGTCGGCTTCGGTACTTTCAAGCAAGTCGCACGCGCTGCACGCTCGGGCTTCAACCCCCAGGCCGGCACCAAGATCAAGATCGCCGCCACCAAGGTGCCGAAGTTCGTCGCCGGCGCTGCCTTCAAGGCCGCCATCGACCCCAAGGCCGCCAAGCGCAAGGCTGAAAAGGCCGCTGCTGCACCCGCTGCCAAGAAGGCCGCCGCTCCGAAGAAGGCAGCTGTCACCAAGGCTGCTGTCACGAAGGCAGTCGTCGCCAAGGCTCCCGCCAAGAAGGCCGTCGCCAAGAAGAAGTAAGACCGACGGTGCAACGACAGTTGCACAGGCTTGGCCTGGCAGTTGTCTGTATCGACGTCAAAAAGCCGCCCTCGGGCGGCTTTTTTGTGGGCGCTTGCCGCGCAGCGAATGCGGGCAGCGAAACCCTCCCTGCGAGGGCCCCAAACGAAAATAGCCTGGAAGAGAAACTCTTCCAGGCTATTCGAGAGATGGTGCGGCTGGCAGGAATTGAACCCACGACCCCTTGGTTCGTAGCCAAGTACTCTATCCAACTGAGCTACAGCCGCGCAGCCTTGAATTCTACCCTGCCGAAAGCGCTGTTCCGGCGAGGCCTCCAAAAAAGCTTCACGGCCCTGCGATGCGACGGCCTCAGGCCACCTGTTCGCCGCCCTCCTCCACCTTGCGCCCCATCAGCCTTGCGGCCACGCGCTTCACCAGCAGGTAGAACAGCGGCACGAAGAAGATGCCCAGTGCCGTCGCCGCGAGCACGCCGCCGAACACCCCGGTGCCGATCGCGACCTGGCTGCCCGAGCCCGCGCCGGTGGCCACCGCCAGCGGGATCACGCCTGCCAGGAAGGCCAGCGAGGTCATCAGGATCGGCCGCAGCCGCAGGCGTGCGCCCTCGGCCACCGCTTCCAGCAGCGGCACGCCACGGCGCAGCGCGGCCTCCGCGAACTCGATGATCAGGATCGCGTTCTTGGCCGACAGCCCGATGGTCGCGAGCAGCCCCACCTGGAAGTAGATGTCGTTCGACAACCCGCGCAGCGCCGCCGCGATCACCGCGCCGAGCACGCCCAGCGGAATCACCAGCATCACCGACACCGGCACCGACCAGCTCTCGTACAGCGCCGCCAGGCACAGGAAGACCACGAGGATCGACAGTGCGAACAGCAGCGGCGCCTGCCCGCCCGACAGCCGCTCCTGGTACGACAGGCCACTCCAGGCCTGGCCCGTGCCGCTCTGCTTCTTGGCGAGGGTCTCGATGGCCGCCATGGCCGTGCCCGAGCTGGTGCCCTGTGCGGCCGCGCCCTGGATCTGCACCGCGGGCAGGCCGTTGTAGCGCTCCAGCTGCGACGCGCCCTGCGACCAGTGCGTGGTCGCAAAGGCAGAGAACGGCGTCATCGCGCCCGTGCTGCCGCGCACGAACCACTGACTGATGTCGTCCGGTGCCGAGCGGTACGGCGCATCGGCCTGCACGTACACGCGCTTCACGCGGCCGCGGTCGATGAAGTCGTTGACGTAGCTGCCGCCCCAGGCGATGCCCAGCGTGGTGTTCACGTCGTCCAGCGACAGCCGCAGCGCCGAGGCCTTCAGCTGGTCGATGTCGACCTGCAGCTGCGGCGTGCCGGCCACGCTGTTGGCGCGCACCGACTGCAAGCGCGGGTCCTTGTTCGCGTCGCGCACCAGCTTTTCGCGCGCCTGCAGCAGCCGCTCGGCGCCCATGCCCGAGGTGTCCTGCAGCCAGAACTCGAAGCCGTTGGATTCGCCCAGCCCCTCGATGGGCGGCGGCACCATGCCGAAGACCTCGGCGTCGCGCTGCTGCTTGGCCAGCGCCTTGCCGGCACGCTCGACGATGGCGTGCGCGCGCTTGTCGGCGCTGGCGCGTTCGGACCAGTCCTTCAGCGAGACAAACGCCATGCCCATGTTCTGCCCCGAGCCGCTGTAGCTCCATCCGGTGAGCGTGAAGATGGTGTCGGTCGTGTCCTTCTCGGTCTCGAGAAAGTGCTTTTCGATGGCGCGGTTCACTTCGTCGGTGCGGCCCGAGGTGGCGCCGGCCGGCAGCGTCGCGATCACCATCACGCTGCCCTGGTCCTCTTCCGGCAGGAAGCCGCCGGGCAGGCTCAGGTACAGCAGGCCCATGCCGGCCACGATGGCGACATACACCGCCGTGAAGCGCAGCGGCTTGCGCAGGATGCGGCCCAGCGTGCTCACATAGCGGCCTTGCGCGGCATCGAAACGACGATTGAAGGCCCCCAGGAAGCCACGCGTGCGCGGTGGCACGCCAGGCTTCAGGAAGCGTGCGCACAGCGCCGGGATGAGCACGATGGCCACCACCACCGACAGCGCCATCGACGCGATGATGGTCACCGAGAACTGCCGGTAGATCACGCCCACCGAGCCGCCGAAGAAGGCCATGGGCAGGAACACCGCCGACACCACCACCGCGATGCCGACCAGCGCACCGGTGATCTCTTGCATCGACTTGATCGTGGCCGCCTTCGCATCGAGCCCCTCTTCGTGCATGACCCGCTCGACGTTCTCCACCACCACGATCGCGTCGTCCACCAGCAGGCCGATGGCCAGCACCATGCCGAACAGCGTGAGCACGTTGATCGAATAGCCGAAAGCCGCCAGCACGCCGAAGGTGCCCAGCAGCACCACCGGCACGGTGATCGCGGGGATCACCGTGGCGCGCCAGTTCTGCAGGAAGAGGAACATCACGACCACCACCAGCGCGATGGCCTCCAGCAGCGTCCGGATGACCGACTGGATCGAGATCTTGACGAAGCGCGTCGTGTCCTCCGCGTAGGCCACGCGCAGGCCCGCGGGCAGCGAGCGCTCGAGCTCGGCGATGCGCGCCTTCACCGCGCTGGCGGTGGTCAGCGCGTTGGCGCCGGGCGCCAGCATCACGGCCGAGCCCGCGGCCGGGTGGCCGTTCAGGCGCGTGGTCTCGGCATACGACTCGCTGCCGATCTCCACGCGCGCCACGTCGCCCAGCCGCACCACGGCGCCGTCGGCCTGCGTCTTGAGCACGATGGCCTTGAACTGGTCGGGCGTCTGCAGCCGCGACATCGCGGTGACGGTGGCGTTCAGGTGCTGCGTCGGCGCCGACGGCCGCGCGCCGATCTCGCCCACCGACACCTGCGTGTTCTGCGCGGTGATGGCGGCCGTGACGTCGGACGGCATCAGCTGGTAGCTGGCCAGGCGGTGCGGATCGAGCCAGATGCGCATGGCGTACGCCGCGCCGAAGGCCTGCACCGAGCCCACGCCGTCCACGCGGCTGATCGGGTCGCGCAGGTTGCTGGCCATCCAGTCGGCGATGTCGGTGTCGGTGCGCTGGCCGGTCTCGTCGTAGAGCGCCACGATCAGCAGGAAGTTGTTCTGCGACTTCGCGACCGTCACGCCCTGCTGCTGCACCGCCTGCGGCAGCCGGCTGGTGGCCTGGCTGACCTTGTTCTGCACCTGCACCTGCGCGGTGTCGGGGTCGATGCCCTGGCGGAAGGTGACGTTGATCTCGGCCCAGCCGGCGGCGCTGCTGGTCGACTTGAAATACATCAGGCCGTCGATGCCCTTGAGCTGCTGCTCGAGCACCTGCGTCACGCTGTTTTCCACCGCCTGCGCCGAGGCGCCGGGGTAGTTGGCCGACACGACCACGGTCGGCGGCGCGATGTCCGGGTACTGCGACACCGGCAGCGTGCGAATGGCCACGCCGCCGGCCAGCATGATGAGGATGGCGATGACCCAGGCGAAGACGGGCCGCTGGATGAAGAAATGAGCGATCACGGGAGGTTGTCGCTTCTCATCAATCGGCCGGCGAAGGCGCGACGGCGGACGATGCGCCCGCCGTGGACACCGGCACCGGCTTCACTTTTTCGCCGGGGCGCGCGCGTTGCAGGCCGTCGACCACGAGGCGGTCGCCTTCGCGCAGGCCCCGGGTCACGACCCAGTGCTCGCCCTCGGTGCTGCGCACTTCAAGCGCGCGCAGCTCGACCTTGTTGTCGGCCGCCACCACCAGCGCGGTCGGCTCGCCCTTCTCGTTGCGGGCCACGCCGCGCTGCGGCGCCAGGATGGCCTGGCGCTCCACGCCGGACTCGACCTGCGCGCGCACGTACATGCCCGGCAGCAGCAGCCCTTGCGGGTTCGGGAATTCCGCGCGCAGCGTGACCGAGCCGGTGGCCTCGTCGACGGCCACTTCGGAGAACTTCAGCGTGCCGGCATGCGGGTAAGGCAGGCCATCCTCCATGCGCAGGCTCACCTTGGTGCTGGCCGGCGCCATGTCGCCCGAGATGAAGCGGCGCTTGAGTTTCGTGAGCTCCAGGCTCGACTGCACCACGTCGACGTAGATCGGGTCGAGCCGCTGGATCGTGGCCAGCGCCATCGCCTGGCCCGGCGCCACGAGCGCGCCTTCGGTCACGGCGGAACGGCCGATGCGTCCCGCGATGGGTGCGGTGATGCGCGTGAAGTCGAGGTTGATGCGCGCCGCCTTCACGGCCGCCTGCGCGGCCTTCACGCCGGCTTGCGCCTGCACCAGCGCGGCCTGCGCCTCTTCGTGTTCCTGCCTGCTCACGGCGTTGGCCTTGACCAGTTCGCCGAAGCGATCGGCCTTGCCGCGCAGGCTGGCAATGGTGGCCTGCGAAGTGGCCAGCGCGGCCTGCGCCTGCTCGTGCGCGGCCTCGAACGGGCCGGGCTCGATCTCGTACAGCACCTGGCCCGCGCGGACCATGCCGCCCTCTTCGAACAGCCGCTTGCGCACGATGCCGTTGACCTGTGGCCTCACCTCGGAGACGCGGTAGGCGGCCGTGCGGCCCGCGAGCTCGGTGTGCACAGCCACGTCGCTGGCGTGCAGCGCCACCACGCCGACTTCGGGCGGCGCGTCGTCGGTGGTGGAGGCCTGCTTGGCGCCGCATGCAGCGAGCGCGAGCAGGGACAACGGAAGCAGGAGCTTGAAAAGCGGGGTCATGGCCATCGGGAATCGCAGTGCGGCGCGCGCAGGGATCACCCGGCTCGTTACATTTGCACTCAAATGGTGCATTTTGCCTTCGATGTTGCATTGCAACCTGAAGGAATCCTGTGTTTGCCGTAGGTGAAATCGGCGGCGGCCGCTGGCCTCGCTCGCGCCCCCGCAGCTGCAAAGAAAAAGGCCGCGCAATGCGGCCTTCGTCGGAGTGTCTACAGAGGGGGAATGTGTGGTGGTAGGCCGTGAGTGGCTTGAACACTCGACCAACGGATTATGAGTCGGGAAAAATTGAAGTTGATCGACAGTGATCCAAGTTGCCCTTACCAATGAAAATCAACGATTTTTCCCTCTGAAACTCGCCATCTGAGCGAACGAAGGGTTGAGTAGAATTGATCAACATTCCAAAAATTTCCTTACATCGGCCAGTACATCGGCCTCGGATGTAAGACAGTCCTATCCGCTTACCGATGGCACGAGTCAACTTCACTACCGGCCGACTTGCCGCATTCGCTTGCCCGCCCGACAAGGCGCAAGCATTCCTCTGGGACAGCGGCGTCACAGGGCTCGGCATTCGTGCGACGCCGCGCGGTGCGCCCAGCTACATCTTCCAGCGCGAGTTCCAAGGGAAAACACCCCGAATCACGATCGGGGCAGTGGCTGACTGGTCGATCCCAGGCGCACGGGAACGCGCACGGGAGATGCAGCGAGACATTGATTGTTGATTGCCGCCGAAAATTGACCCAGCTAACGCAGTAATTTCCGTCTAAGACTGACCCACGTAAAACCCTACCCTGCTCATTTTTAAAGCAGGGGATCCTAGGAGTGATAGACGTGGCGACATTGAGTGTCATCAGACGCTGGGCCCTGCGTGAGCAGATGTCCATTCGCGAGATTGCAAGGCGTACAGGCCTGTCTCGCAACACCGTAAAGAAGTACCTGCGAGCCGGCGATGAAGAGCCGCGCTACGCCAAGCGGGCGAGTTCAAGCAAGCTCGATCCCTATGCCGAGAAGCTCGCGACCTGGCTCGCGATCGAGGCAACCAAATCGCGCAAACAGCGGCGCAATCTGCGGCAGATCCACACAGCGTCTAGTCAGGCGCGGGTTAACCTCTGGTACGAGTTCTACTTTGGTCGACCTTACGAGATCTTGCGAAGTGCGCGCGAAGGAGTTGTTCGATTCCTCATGCCAATCTACAAAGCAGGCGCTCCTTCGAAAGCAGTAGACATGGCAAGCGTTCTGTACTTGCTTGGAGTCAGGCCCTTGCGTTTGAGGAAGTGCCGATTGAAGTTCGAGACATTGTTGAACCCGACGTCGTAGCAGACGCTGGAAATCTGGCGCTCCGTATGAAGCAGGAGCTGGCAGGCCTTGGCAATCCGAAGTTCCGTCACAAAGTCGGTGAAGGTGCTGCCGGTGACCTTGCGAAACTGCCTGGAGAGCGCGGTTTCATGCATCCCGACCATGGCGCTGATTTCAGGAAGGCTGAATTCCTGCATGTAGTTGATCCTGAGATAGTTTAGGACCGTGCAGATCCGTCCAGATGGCGCACCGTTAGTTGCCCTGGACTCCTTGAACCTTTCGGCAGTGAGTACGTGAAAGTCCTGCCAGTGTGCAAGCTCGCACAGAAGCGCTGCGAAGGCCGAAAAGCGTTCGAGCCCCCGGCTGTCTTTGATCTGGTCCAGCCGTTCCATGGCACGCTCTCGAAAGCCTACAAACTCAATGCCCTGCCGGGCGCGATTGAGCAGTGGTTCTGCTTCTCGCAAGTCCGGCAACAGATCCATGCTTCGCCGGAATGGAACATCGGAAAATCGAAGTACCGAGCCAGGCGTTGCCCTGCGCTCCCCCCGTGCACCGGAGAACTCGAAGTTGTGAGGCAGAAGCGGTCCGATGAGGACCACATTTCCTGGTACGAGCCTGTGCACCTCGTCGCCTATGAACGCACGTCGAAACGGTGAAACGAACGTATGCAATTCATAGTCTTGGTGATAGCGCCAACGACCGGGTTGCCAGTGCACGCCGACATCCGAAAAGGATACGCAAGAAGTTACGTCGAGCAATGCCTGGTGCTCTTGCGAGCGAAAGTTCGACAAACCCTCGCACTCTGGAAGTTGCAACAACGGGGCGCTATCGACCCATCTGACGGGTGGTTCCAATGTCTGGGTTCTCATCTGCTTGGTCCATGAACGAGCGCTGTAGAACGAATTGTTTGACGCCTTCGCGAGGCGGTCACATCTGGAAATTCAACGGAAAAAAAAGCGCTCAGGGGACACGCTTCACGCAGCGAAAGCCGACGTGGGACGTCGAGGTGTCGACCGCCTGGGGGTAGCGCGCTGCAGGCCGATAGCGCTGGCAGTAGCTCGGAGCGCACAGGTGCGATCCGCCCTTGAGCACGCGCCGGCCAAGCTGTGTCGACGCATCACGCAGATCGCGGCTTTCTTCCTGTTGGGCACCACGCGGGTTGCTCGGCGTGCAGCCACAGCCGGGGACTTTGGTCGCCAGATGTGCGGCGGGTGCGTACCAATCTTCGGTCCACTCCCAGACGTTGCCGATCATGTCAAAAAGGCCGAAGCCATTCGGCGGGTATGAACGAACGGGAGAAGTTCGTAGAAAGCCGTCATCCAATGTGTTGCGCCAGGGGAAATCACCCTGCCAATAGTTGGCCAACATCCGACCACCCGGCGCAAGCTCATCGCCCCACGCGTATTCGGCGTTGTCCAGGCCACCGCGAGCAGCGCACTCCCATTCCGCCTCACTGGGCAACGACTTGCCCGCCCAGGCGGCATAGGCAGCGGCATCCTGGTACGTCACATGAACAACGGGATGACTGTCCAGGCCCTGGAGCGAACTGTCCGGGCCGTAAGGCTGATGCCACTGCGCGCCGATGCACCATTTCCACCATCGCCTGGCGTCGTCTAACCGCACGGGGTGCGTGGGTGGGAAAAAAACGAGGGACCCAGCATGCAGCAGCTCTGGAAGAGTGTTCGGATAGTCATTCGGATCGGGGGCCTGTTCTGCAGATGTGCGGTAGCCCGTGGATAGAACAAACTCCGCGAACATCGCGTTCGTGACAGGGACCTCATCGATCCAGAATCCGTCCACTCGGACTTGCCGAGCAGGGGCCTCTTCGGGGTAGAACCGATCCGAACCCATTCGAAAGACGCCGCCAGGGATCCATCGCATGCCTTGCTGTGCTTGCGCGGCTTCCCCGGCTCCCGAAGGGGCGGAAGTCGGGTTCGTCGAAATCGAGTTGAGCGTGCTCATGGCGGCAGTGAGTTCGGATATCGAAATTTGAGGAGAGGCGGGTGTTCTGCAATCACACGGCCCGATCACCGGGGAACAAGTTTCTCGAGCCGTCCAGAAAGTACTGCCAACGCAGGCTGGCTGCAACGGTTTCAAACAGCGCTCCTGCAGGCAAGATGGACTTCCTTGCGAGAAAAAGCGCGCGTTGACGCGCGACGACTGCTGGAGTCAAACCGGTGGTGAAATCGGAGCCGCGAACGCAGCCAGCACGCGGCTGTCGACGACCTGCTCCGGGAAGTACTTCGCAAAGGAACCTTTGTACAGAGGTGGCATGCTTTCGAAGTATCGAAGCAGCGCGGTGTCATCGAGCGTCGAACGCTGGATGTATCGCAGCCGGCGTTGCGTGCCCGCGGTCACACCACCGTATGCGCCCAGGCTGAGCAGGTCCTCCGAGCTGTCGTTGGGGCAGCGCAGAAAGACAAACGTGGCATGTTTGGGATGGCACAGCAGTAGATCGGCGTCCTTGATTCCTGCTTTGAATGCCTTCCAGCGGACGGCCATGTATCCCCGAAGCGTTTCCAGCAAGGTCGTTCTGATGGGCGATGCGGCAAGGTGCCCTGGCAAGGACATGAGCACATTGCCAAACGCGTCCAGCATCAGCACGGCATCTCCGCGGCCGCCATTTTTCTTGTCTTGCAACGAGGTCGCCTGAAGCAGATCAATGAGCTCGGCTCCCGGCGAGGCGGGGTTCGTCCGTACGGAGAGTGCGGGTGCGTAAGCTGCTTGCAGCATTTTTGCCAGGGGATGCTCAGGCGCCAGCTTCGATGGGTCCTTCAGCATTTGAGGATCGGCAGCGTCTCGAATGCTTGCCTGAACCTGATTTTGATTGCCGCGAAAGAGGTTGGCATTCAACGCGTGAGCCCGCTCGCTGATCTTCTGCGCGGAAAAGATCTTCGGAAGCGCAGCCCCGCTGGGCGCGCGCGCATAGCTCGTTGCCCCTGCGCATTCGACATAGCTGAACTGGCGGCGAAGCTTTTCGCCGGTTCCTCGAAGGCCAGCAAAGGCGGCCGTCCGGTCATAGTTCACGCCGGCGAAATCGTCGTATGCAATCACGACGACTTGGAAGCCTGCGACGAGCAAAGAGCCCGTGCACATGAGGCAAGGGTCCAGCGAAGTGATACAGATCACTTCGTGTGGAGGTGGCAACTTCTCGCCACGGCTGCGCATGTGGAAATACCAGTCCACCAGTTGGCGTTCTCCATGCGCCGTCGTGTCAAAGGCGAGTCCTTCGCGAACGACGGCATTCCTCATCGATTGGAGGATGCGGCCTTTGGAATCCAACAGCAATCCGCCGACACCGAACGTGCCGGCGCTTTGTGCCGCAATGGCCTGGTCCGCAGCCAGCAAGGCCGCTTCCTCGACCTTGTCGACCAGAACTGCCTCCTGTCCTTTGCCAAGGCCTTGCCCTTCAAACAATCCGGCGGGATCGGTCTCGCGTGCATGCGCTTTCGCTGGCAGAAGCCAATGCGCAACCAAGGCGGCAGAGCTTGCCGTGGCGCCGCGCAGGACGGAGCGTCGGCGGGAGCTGAAAGCGGGAAGGGCGTGGTCGAGAATCTTGTAGGTCATGTTGTCGCCTCAAAGTGGTGGAAATCAATCGCTCGGCGCTGCTTCAGAAGAAGTGGCGAATGCCGAAGTCATATCCAGTCGACGAACCTCCGCGAGCTGATCCCGTGTTTGCAGAGGGGCTCAAACGGAAGTTGGCAACGCCTTCGTTTGAGATCCGGGCCCATGTCGCAAAGAGTGCCGTTCTTGCAGACAGGTTGTAGACGTAGCTGAGACCGTAGCTTTTGGAGTCGGTGCCGACCACCGCATTTCCGTTCCCGGTGGTCACGGCATAGCTGATTCGCAGGACATGCTGCTGCACCGGAATCACCGCACCCAGGACAACCTCCCGCTGGTTCAACGCCCCGTAGCCGAGCTTGGCGACATAGCCGCTGAGCCTGACGTACCCCAGGTCATAGGAAGCACCCATGTTGCGAACCGTGTAGTCAGGTTGGCCGGGAGTTGTCTTCCCTCGTCCTGCTGCGATCCCGAGGTCCAGAGGGCCTGAAACGTAGCCAAAGCGCGCGCCCTTGTAGCCCTTGTTCTTCTCACCTTCGCCGGCCGTGACTTGCACGTGGCCGGTGAATCCGCCGAGGTTCCTCGGCAAGAAGTAGCTGACGGCATTGTCATTGCGGTACAGGTAATCGGTGTCCGTACCCAGTGTGCTGAGCACTTTCATGGCCTGGAGATAACCGTTGTTGACCACGGGATCGTAGATCGCCATGTTGGTGAAAGTCGGCGCGACGAGTCTTCCCAGGCCGATTTCGCCCCAAGGTCCCCCTACATAGACGGCCGATGTCCGACTCCAGTATTTCCCCAGGGCACCAACGGCGCCTGTGTCGGGCTGCATGGTGCTTTCCAGCCAGAAGCCGGAGTACAAGCCGCCTCCAAGGTCCTCGCGGCCGCGAAACCGAAACAGGCTTCCCGTGATGCCATTCGCATGCAGTTCCGACGTGGTGCTCGAGATGCCTGCGGCGTTCTTGTTCTTGACCCGTCCGACGGCGAGATCGACCGCCCCGCTGAAAGAGACCGCACTTCCGCTCAGACCGCTCTGATCCAGAGACTGCGCACAAAGCGTGAGCGGCCCTCCCAGTAAGGTCAGGCCCAGGAACAGGCGTTCATGAACGCGGATCGGACTTTTCTTTCGGCACACGGCGTGCTGTTTGTCCCTGGTCTCAGTGAAGCATCCGGTAGGCATGTCTATGTCTCCTTTATTATGTCGGACGTCCAACATCTGTTGGCAGGCCGATGGTTGTTGAATTGCTGCTTTTCACTCTCGCGTTGCGGCTTCTCGATCACGGGCCTCGATGCATGCCTTCGTGAGCAAGGCAACGGCGAAATCCTCGGTTCTTGCGTCGTCGATGGCTCGGACCACTCGGACGGGGCGCTCACCCAGGCCGGGGCCTTTGCCGGGCTCCCAACTCAGTGTGTTTCCGTAGCCGGCGTTGAACGACGTATCCGCGTCGACGAGAAGCGTCTCTTCTTCTCGCGCAAGGGAGGGCTCAAGCCATAGAGCGGCGGCAACTTCGTCCCACATGGGCAGTTGCTTTCCGTAGGTGCCGAAGTACGCCGCAAGGCCTCCTCCAATCTGGCTCAGCGTCTGCTGGTGTTTTGCCGACCAGAATGTCTGCGTGGTCGCATCCACCGGAATCTGGGTGATCTGTGCCCAGGCCTCCTTGAGGACGAGAGATGCAGCCTCGGGGTCCCAGCGCATGTTGAATTCCAACCGTGGTGCGTGTTTGTATTCCAGCGAAAAATGGCTCGGTCCCGCCTTGGGGGCGTAGCTGCCGCCCATGTAGAACAACTCCCTGGCGAGCGAGGCGAAGTTCGGGTCGAGACGGCAAGCCAGCGCGAGATTGGTCATTGGCCCCCCGGCCCAGATGCTCACCTCGCCCGGGAATTGCCGCACCGTCCGGCATAGGAATTCGGCGGCAGTCCCCTCGGCCGCCGTCAGGCTGGGGTTGCCTTCCTTCAATACCGGAACGGAGAAGGGTTCGGCATGGTGTTCGCCCTCTCGGTAGCGGCCATCATGGAAGTATTCAGTCCAGGCGCCTTTCCAGAAAAGCTTGCCATACAGCGCCTCCCATTGACGGGTGCGAGACATCGAGTTCAACAGAGGCAGCGCGGCACCTCGATAGACCGGAATGTCGGGTCGCCCGATCAATTCGAGAAAGCGCAACGTATGCGCCACGTTCTCGTCGCACCAGCCGTCGCCGCTGACCACGCAGATGCCCAGCACGTCCACCTCGGGCGCTGCGATGAGCATGGCGATGGATTGCAGGTTCGTGGATGCCGGGCCGTGAGCATCCTGATCAACAATGATTTTGCGTCGCATGTCGTGACCTATTCGCTCTTTGAAATCACGGCGGCTGTCGTGACCGCCGACGCGGCATCCAGGAACTCGATTCGAATCTTGTCCACGCCCGTCTGTGGGTAGTCGAAGGTGCCTTCGTATGCGGTGCCGACCTGCGATGTCGCGTCGCGACACACCGACAGACCGAAGAATGAAAGATGGCTCGAGGTGTATGGAATGGTCACGCTCCCCACGACTTCGCCGTCCTGCCAAAGCTCGGCAGAGCCTTCGTGGCCGTCCTGTGCGCGCCGCAGCCGCAAGCCGACGGCACTCGCCCCGAGTGGCGCCGCGCGTTCGCTGATGCAGCGCACCCGCTGGCCGAGGCAGACATGTTCAAAACACAAGCGGTTGTCGCGGATGTAGAGCACGTATCCGCCACCGATGCTGCCGCTGGCGACCAGAACGCCTTCATCGAGGTCCGCTCGGTTGCACAGGTCCACATGAATGACGAAAGAGCGATCGGTGCCGGTGAGTCGCGTCGAAAAGGGCACGATGCTTTGGTCAGGCCGAAGAACAATCGCCTGGCGGTTGTGCGAACTGAGCGGCGTGCGCAGACGGATGAGTTCCACCAGCGAACGATCGTCGATGGGCAGGACCTCGTTGGCCCGTGCCTGTTCCCACCACAGGCTGGCAAGACGCTTCACGATTTCCGGATGCGATTCACTGAGGTCTTGCGCTTCCGAGAAGTCGACCCGCGTGTCGTACAGCCGCCATTTGTCTTCTTCCAGCGACTGCCCCATCACGTGTTCGGTGACGGCCTTCCAACCTTCGTGCCAGATTGCGCGGTGACCCATCATTTCCCAGTACTGAACACCTCGTGGTGATGCAGCCTGAGGTTGGGCGAACGTATGGGAGAAGTCTCGACCATCGAGATCGGGCTCCATGGGCTGACCCACCAGCGACAACACGGTCGGCGCAATGTCGATCGCATGGACGAATTGGTTGCGAACCTCGCCGGGTGTGGAAATGCCACGCGGCCAGCTGACGACCAGCGGCGAACGTACGCCGCCCAGATCGACAAGTTGCTTGTATCGCCGGAAGGGCGTATTTCCAACCATGGCCCATCCCTCGGGATAGTGAGCGGGGCCCAGAGGACCGCCGATCTCATCGAGGCGCTTGAGCTGCTCTTCCACTGTTTCCCGGCGCCCGCTGTAAGGGCCATTCACATCCACGGCACCGTCCTTGCCGCCCTCCCGGCTGGCGCCGTTGTCCGACATCACGATGACAACCGTGTCATCGGAAATTCCCATGCGTTCAAGCGCAGACAGCAGCCTGCCCAGTTGTTGATCCGCGTGGGTCAGAAAGCCGGCGTAGGCCGCTTGCAGGTGGGTATAGAGCAGACGCTCCTGCGCTGTGAGCGAACTCCAGGCCGGCACGCCTGTATTCCGCTCGGTCAACATCGTGTCGCTGGGCAGCAGCCCCAGGCTTTTTTGTCGTTCCAGCCGATCGATTCGGGTTTGATCCCAGCCCTTCTCAAAGATCGAGATGTAGGGGGCAATGGTCTCGCGAGGCGCTTGAAACGGCGCGTGCGTCGCACCAAACGCGAGCTGAAGAAAGAAGGGCCTGCCACCACCGAAACTCTGCTGGTCGGCGATGAAGCGGATCGCGCGGTCAGCGAGGTCCGCACTGAGGTGATAGCCCTCCTCGGGTGCCAGCTCGATGGGTTGATTGTCTTGAACCAGCTCGGGGGCGTACTGATCGGTGGCCCCGTCGAGAAAGCCGTAGAACTTTTCGAAGCCCTTGCCGAGAGGCCAGTTGTGGAACGGCCCCGCCGGGGTCATTTCGTGCCGGGGCGCAAGGTGCCACTTGCCCACCATGAACGTTCCGAATCCCTCCGGCTGCAGCCGCTGGGGCAGCGTTCTCACGTCGTTGCGAATGAAGCCGCGCGAGTTCGGAAAGCCCGTGTCGACGTCGGAAAGAAAGCGCATCCCGATGGCGTGATGGTTGCGACCGGTCAACAGGCACGCCCGCGTGGGCGAGCACAGCGGCGTGACGTGGAAGTTGGAATAGCGCAAACCGCGCTGCGCCAGCGCATCGATGTGCGGCGTGGCAATTTCGGAGCCAAAGCAGCCGAAGTCCGACCACCCGGTGTCGTCAAACACGACCAGCAAGATGTTGGGTTGGCTGCCGCGATTCGCTTCTTCGGCGGGGTTCGGCCAGTGCGGCGCGCTGTCGGCAACCGTTTCTCCAATGCGGCCACTGAATGGTCGCTGATGCTTGTCGTTTGACACCTGTTTTCCTATCTAGAGGGTGTTCGGATTCGTGCGTGCTGACACCGCGGCCATGCCCTAGCGCAGGGATGGCTTGAGCGCTTCGATGACGGGTTGGAGGCGTCGTGCCTCGCTGGCGACCAGCGCACCCAACTCGGTGGGGGAGAGCACCAGCGGCTCCTGTGCCTGCGCGAGCATTGCCGCGCGGACGTCGGGCTGCTGCAGCACGGCGTTGATCTTTTCATTGAGAGCACTGACCACCTCGGCGGGCGTGCCCTTGAGGACGAAGTAGCCCGTATAGCCACTCAGAACAAAGTCCTTCAGCCCCAACTCCACGAAGGTGGGCACATCAGGAAGCAGGGGAGAGCGCTTCGCCGCCGCGATGCCGATCAGCTTGATCTTTGCCGACTTCAGCTGATTGATCACTGCGGGCAGACTCACCCATCCCAGTTCGAGCTGGTCTCCCTGGAGATCCTGGACGACAGGAATCTCTCCCTTGTAGGGAACGGGCGTGAGGCTGACGCCAAGTTCCCGAGACATCCATTCGCCAGCCAGATGGGGAATGCTGCCTGGTCCCCAGGTGCCGTAGCTGATAGCGCCGGGCCGGGCCTTGGCAAGCGCCACCAGTTCCTTCAGGTTCTTCGCGGGAAAGTCGGCACGTGCCACCAACACGGGAGGCGACGTGCTCAGGCCCGCAACCGGAACAAAGTCGGCGTCCGAGTAGCGCGCTGCGGCATTGAGATTCGGCGTCAACGTAAGGAGTGCAATGCCGGCGTGAAGCAACGTGTATCCGTCCGGCGGCAAGGCTTTCACGAAGTTCGCCGCCAAAACGCCGCTGGCGCCGGGACGGTTTTCAATGATCACCGGCTGTCCGAGAGACTGTTGAAGCTTGTTGGCGACCAGGCGCGCCATGCCATCCGCGCCACCGCCGGGCGGGAACATGAGAACGGTCTTCAATGGCTTGCTGGGGAAGCCTGGGGCCGCCATCAAGTGCGGGCTCATGACGAGGGCGGACAGAGCGCCCAATACGCTGCGGCGGTTGATCGGCGCGCTGCCGGTGCGAACAAGCTGGTTCATGGTTTTCATTCCTGTAATGCCCACTTTTCGGTTGAGCCCGAACGTCCGGGCCAAAACAAGGTGCGCGAAGACTTCCCGACGTCAAACCGGAGGCCGGGCGCCTCGATAGGTGACCGCCTCGGCGCCTGCATCACTTGCAAGAACGCAAGCCTCCCGCAAGGAGAGACCCCGACTCAGTGCACCGGCCAATGAGCCGATATAGGCGTCGCCGGCCCCAGTGGTGTCCACCGTCGAAACTTCCCTGGCCGGGATGAACGCCGTTCCTTGCGCGTCATGCAGGCAGGAGCCTCGTCTTCCGAGGGTCAGCACGACCGACTTCGCACCTGAAAGCTGGTGCAGCTTGAGTGCAAGCTCCTTCGGCTCGGTGCAGCTCGTGGAATCGGCCATCTGAGAGGCTTCGGTCTCGTTCACCACCAACGGGTCTGCGAACGACAGAGTCTGTTCGCTCAACTTGATGCATGGACCGTTGTTCACGACCACTCGAGCCTTGAACTCGTGCGCGACGCGCGCCGCCTGCTCGATGACTTCGACAGCCAGCTCTGTTTGCAGGATCACCACCGATTCCGACTTACATAGCTGCGAGAGCGCGCGCACCACAGTCGAAGCGTCGACTCTGGCATTCGCACCAGGAACGACAACGATGGAGTTTTGACCGTCAGACGTCACGGAAATAAAGGCCTGCCCGGTGGTCGTGTCGCTCACCGTGGCGACGTGCGCCACATCAACCCCGCCCGATACAAGCGACGCGAGTTGCGCTCTGCCAGCCGCATCGTCACCCACTGCTCCCACCAGCGCCACCTTCGCGCCGCCCCGACTGGCGGCCGCGGCTTGGTTGGCACCCTTTCCCCCAGCGTATAGACACAGAGATTGGGCGAGGATGGTCTCGCCACCCTCGGGAAAGCGCTCTACTTGGACGACGGAATCCTGATTGATGGCTCCGACGACGATCACATCACTTGTCATTGCAATACTCTTGTCATGTTGGACGTCCAACAACGATACGGCAACATTCACCGGAACGCAAGCTTTCGTCTGCGCGAACCCGCCCCCGTGAAAACCCGGAGACTGAAGGGCAATCGCATCATTAACATTGGACGTCCAACGTCAAAATTCTCTGACGCTTGAATCCTTCGTCGACGACTGGGCCGGATTCGGATCGGTCCTCTCCCGAGGTTCTGACGCCAGTTCGCCACCTCCAAACTTCACTGGAAGTTCTCATGCCAACGCGACGCAATATCCTTCTCTACACCGCTGCCATGGTTGGGGCGAAATCTGCACTGCCTGCATTTGCGCAGCGCAGCGTCGTTTCAAAGCGGCCGAATATCCTGCTGCTCATTGCCGATGATTGGGGAAGGTTTGGAGCGCAAGCGCTCGACGAGCTCGGTGCGAGCATGCCGACAATGAAGCGGTTGCGCGAAGGGGGTGTTTCCTTCAGCAACGCTTTTGTGACGGCGCCATCTTGTACCCCCTCGCGCGCGTCGATCCTCACCGGCAAGCTGCCTTGGCAATTGGAAGAGGGGGTGAATCTGCAAGGCACTCTTCCCAGCAAGTTCGCGACCTACACCGAATTGCTCGAGCAAGGCGGCTATCACGTCGGATTCATGGAAAAGGGTTGGGGGCCCGGCAAGCTTGAGCCGGGAGGTCGAACTCGCAATCCGGCAGGCAACAAGTTTTCGTCACTCGACGCCTTTCTTTCTGCGCGGCCCGAGCAAACGCCCCTTTGCTTTTGGTATGGCGCATTCAAGCCGCACCGTCCCTTTGAGGCCGGAATTGGCGCCAAGCACGGCATCGATGCGGCAAGCATCACGGTCCCTGCATTCCTGCCGGACACGCCCGCGGTCCGCAGCGACCTCGCAGACTTTCGCTATTACCTGGAACAGTTCGATCGCGAGGCGGGCCTGCTGCTGGACGAATTGGAGCGAAGGGGCGAGCTGGAAAATACATTCGTGGTCCTGACAGGTGACAACGGTCCGCCATTTCCTCGCGCAAAAGCCAATCTCTACGACGCGGGCTGCCACGTGCCTCTTGTCGTGATGTTTCAGCGCCACGTGCCTTCCGGTGTGAAAAGCGACGCGATGATCTCGTTGGTGGACCTGGCTGCGACGTTCCTGGAACTCGCCCGTTTGCCCCAGCCGCCGGACCTCGAATCGAGATCACTCATGCCTCTGCTGAAAGGCGGAAGCGCCGATCGGACATTCGTGCTGGCGGGACGCGAGCGACATCTGGACGGGCGAGAAGTTGCTGGGCAAGGTTATCCGTCACGAAGCCTGCGCACCTCGAGATACCTTCTGATCCGCAACTTCCGGCCAGACAGGTGGCCAGCGGGCGCGCCGCCCAGGCGAGCGGTGGATCGCCGAATACTTGACAGTGATGTGTACTCGGCCTTTGCAGATATCGACAAGGGCACGACAAAGACGGAGCTCGTGCTGCGTGGCGACGAACCTGGCTTCAGACGAGCGTTGGCACTTGCGACCGCAAAGCGCCCGGCGCTTGAACTCTACGATGTCAAGGCCGATCCCTACCAGCTCGTCAATCTGGCGGCCAAACCACGGTTCGGGCCACTTTTGAAGCGTTTGGATCGATTGCTCGGCGAAGAGCTCAAGCGCACGAACGATCCGCTCATCCTGGGCAATACGGACATCTTCGATTCCTACCCTACCTACGCAGATCCGGGATTCGGCCGGCCAGCAAATTTCTAGGTCACGCGAAGGCTGCTCAACAGGGGGGCGAAGACACGGTAGCATGCTGCTCATTTGCGGAACAAATCGCGGAAATGAGCATGCGCGAAAATAAGCCCGCTTCCCCCGTTTGTGATTTAGCCAAGCCCATATGAACTCCATTCGCGGTACAAGAACAACTGGATCACTTGTCGATCAAATAGCCGAGCAGTTCAGGAAGAATATTTCATCCGGCGAATGGAAGGTCGGTGCAACCATTCCTTCAGAAACAGCATTGGCTCAATTGCTAGAAGTTTCTCGAAACACGGTAAGAGAGGCTGTCGCGCGGCTCTTGGTTGAAGAGCGGTTGCGGATTCGACGCGGAATAGGCACGATCGTTCTGGAACCACCATCCCCTCCGGTGCCTATTGCCGTCGGCCTTTATCAGTCGCTCACGAACGCAATCACAAGTTCAGGCCATTTGCCCTCCTTCAAGCTGCATAAAATAAAAATAGAAGAAGCAAAAATTGAAGAAGCAAAAGAGCTCGGGTTGAGTGAGGGCGAACCGATTATTTACGTGGAACGAGAAATCCGCAGCGATGATCAGTTGCTGAGCTTCAGCTACGAATACTATCCTTGTCGATTCTTTGGCGAAGATACGTCTCTTGCGATTTTCGAAAATTCATTCTTTGAAATATTCAAGCATTTCAATATTGAAGTCGACTCCGTCCAAGTGAAGTTCCGAGCGATTCACTCGAAGAAGATAGGCTGGAAGAAAAATGTATCCCCCGACGATCTTTTCCTTTTGCTCGATCGAACTCATCTGAAAGCAGGGAGCGCCGTATTTCACGCGAAGACCTACTGCATTGAAGGTCGACACAATGTGTTCACGACTGCGTCTCGGATCTCGTCATAGTTGAAATTTTCGAATTCCAGTTGAACGGACGATGTCCCCATCATCCGAATGTCATTGATCCGTGAATGAGAACCGACTCTCTGCCGATCGTGTCGCAGTATCCCGATTGAAGGGGTGAGTCCATGCGTAAGCTGCGTGGTCGCAAAAATTGGAAGAACCTTGAGATGCTCATGCATCTCTTGTAAGCGCCAAACATTGCGGCGGCAAGCATTTTTAAAAACCGCTATCCAGCCAAGCGCTATCTAACCACCTGCGAGCGCCTCGAGCTGCGGAATTGGGCAAATGAGCAGCGCGCTACTGCACAATCGTGCGACGTGAGAGTGGCATGTTGGTCGCACGCAAGCTGCCTTTTGCCGACGACCGCTTTTGATCGAAAGTGCCTATTCAATTGGCGGGCGCGTGCGGCAGCAATCGCTGCATAGCCGCCCTTCGGGTATGCTCCCTTCAAACGGGTTGCCGATGAAATCGGTGAACTGCGGCATCCAGGTGCATCGAACGCGCGGCTGGGGACGAGCTGCCGACTTGGGCGCAGTGCGCTACGCTTTCTGGAGCCCGCGCGCCTCTCGGGGTTGCACCCCGCGGTTGCGCTTGAAGGCGATCGAGAACGCGGCTTCCGACCGATAGCCGACCTGGCGGGAGATCCGTCCGATCGGCAGCGATGTTTCCTGCAGCAAGCGGGCGGCCTCGTGCATGCGGTGGCGCGTCATGTAGTTGAACAAGCCTTCGCCCAGCTCTGTCTGTGCGGCCGCGATCAACCGGGAGCGCGAGGTGCCGGCCGCGTCGGCGAGAAGGTCCAAGGTCCAGGAGCGCGCGATGTCGCCATGGAACGCGCGCAACGCGGCTGCCACCCGCGAGCCACCGGGGAGTGACGCCCAGCGAGGCACCGCCTCTGCGTGCGACGCAATGTAGTCGCGCACGAGCCCGATGACCGCCAGCTCCGCCTGGCGGGCGACGACGGAGCGGAAGCCGGGGCGCT
This sequence comes from Variovorax sp. GW821-FHT09A10, assembly GCF_059418385.1. Lineage (NCBI taxonomy): Bacteria > Pseudomonadati > Pseudomonadota > Betaproteobacteria > Burkholderiales > Comamonadaceae > Variovorax > Variovorax sp. GW821-FHT09A10. Next base: position 4,731 of record NZ_JBWKPT010000011.1, on the reverse strand, counting down.
GCGACAGCAGCTCGTCGCGGATCGACGCCTGGGCCTGAACCAGCCATGCGGGCATTTCATCGAAGTCCACGATCAGCGCGTCGGGAAGTGCGTCGAACAGCAGCGGGTTGCCGCTCTCGGCCGGCGCCATGCCGAGGTAGAAAGTCGACGTCGCGCCGGGGATGTCCTGCCCGTCCTGAACGATCGAGCGGAAACGATGGACGCTGGCTGCGGAGCGCAGTTCGACAGGCGGTTCGGGGGGGCTCAGCGCGGCGTCCTGGACGACATGCGCGTGGCCGCGCAGCACCAGGCAGGCGCTGTTGTGCCGCAGTGCGTTGCGAGTGCCCAGCCCCTCGATGGACAGGTTGCACGGGGCGCCGTGAATGACGTACAGGATCATCGGCCAGACATTGCGCGGCATGCGCACGCCCCACGGTGCGCTCAGCCGCGCGTCTCCAGCCTCGATCTCGGTGAATCGGCAGTAGTCGAGTGCGGTGGTGATCGGGTCCATGGGCAAATTGCATTTTCCGACGCTGGCGGGAACAGGCGCATCGCGCGCTGATCCGGACAAACCCGTGCTGGTCCTCTCGCAAAAGAATCCGGTCCCTTCGCATGGACGGGCCTGCCAATACTCCGCCCCAGCCCGCAGCCGCACCGGCTTCGGGCGCAGGAGACAAGACAGCGGGGCATGCCAGGCCGAAGGTCGGCGGCTCCGCACGTCGCCCCCATCGATCCGGAGCCTCACCATGAAAAGAACTTCCGTGGCGCCTGTCGCCGCACGCCGCCATGCCGTTGCCGCGTTCGCCGCAGCGGCCGCCCTGGGTACCCCAGCGCTGGCCTTGGCGCAATCGTCCGTGAGCCTCTTCGGCATTCTGGACACCGCCGTCAGCCACTACAGCACGAAGAGCGACAGCCAGGGGCTTGCGTCCGCAAGCCTGCCATTGGGGCTGCCGCCAGGCGTCCGGCAGCGTCAGACGGCGCTGTCGAGTGCTTCGCTGGTCGGTTTCCGCGGGACCGAAGACCTGGGCGGCGGGCTGGCCGCCGGTTTCTGGCTGGAGTCGCAGGTGACCAACGACGACGGCGAGCTCGGCCTGGGCAATTTTGCGAGGCGCTCCACCGTCAGTCTCTCTGGCAGCTTCGGCGAGCTTCGCCTGGGGCGTGACTACACCCCAATCTTCTGGATCGACACGCTGTACGACCCCTTCATCAACATCGGTGTGGGCGGGAACCTGGTCGGCATGGTCGGTGCGTTGCTGGCGGCGAACGCTGCGTTCTCCGGTGGCGGCCTGCTCAATGGCGGCTTGCCTGGCGGTCCCGACAACTACGTGCGCACCAGCAACAGCATCGGCTACTTCCTGCCGCCGTCGCTGGGCGGCATCTACGGCCAGTTCCAGTACGCGTTGCACGAGAACCCGAAGCTCGATGGCGCGCGGTACAGCCCTTCCACGCGTGGGCGGGAAATCGGCGCACGCCTGGGCTATGCCAACGGCCCGATCGACGTGTCTACCGCCTACACGGTGAGCACGGCCGCGGACAGCGTGCTGCCGGACAGCGCGCGCAGCCTGCGCCGAATCCGCAGCCTGGCCCTGGGCGCCTCGTACGACTTCGGCCCGGTGAAGCTGCATGGCGAGCTGTCCCAGGTCCGGGACGAGACGCGCAGTGCAGGCGCGGTCGATGCGCTGCCGATCGCAACGACCGATCGCTACAACGGTGCGATGGTCGGGTTGACCGTCCCTGTCGGTGCGGGCCTGGTGCGCACGACCTGGTCGCGGGTTCGCTTCGGGGGTGATCCGGGATCTCTGGTGCCAGCCGTTTCGACGCCGCGCGCCAGCGGCAGTGCCACCGCAACCAAGCTGGCGCTGGGCTACGTGCACTTCCTGTCGAAACGCACATCGGTGTACCTGACAGCCGCGCACATCCGCATCCGCAACGGCCACAACAACCCGATGGTCAAGGGCGTTCCGATCGGCGGGTCCGCATCGTATGTCGGGACTAGCGGCCTTGGACCGCGATCGGCCACGGGCTATGACATCGGCATCCGCCATCTGTTCTGAGCAGGCCGCACGACCGGACTTGCATACAGCCTAGCGTGGTCCTTTCGCGCAAGAAAGCGAGTCCATTGCATTGAAGCCTCTCCAGATACTTGGATCCACTGGAGGCCTTCGGCCTGCTAGCAACAAGAGACAAGGGCAGCACCAGGCTGCCGAACGCATCGATCAACGCTTTCCGATACCGAGAACACGCATGCCCCCCATCCCCGACATCGCATCGGCCGCTTTTCTGGCGGATCGCTATCCGACCTACCGACTGCTGCGCGACGAGCACCCACAATTTCGCACCGTCATCAACGGCGAACCATGCATCGTCCTGACCCGCTACAACGACGTCGACGAGGTGCTGCGCAATCCGCAGGCCACGGTGCAGCCGGAGCCCGGCAAGTTTCCCGAGCGCATCGGCGAGGGCGCGGCGGCGCGCTTTTACAAGGAGTCGTTGCCCAACGTCGACGCGCCCGATCACACACGCATTCGTCGCGTCGTCACGCCGGCCTTCAATCCGCAGACCGTCGCGAAGATGCGCGCGTGGGTGGAGGAGGTGATCGAGCGCCATCTGTTCAGGCTCCAGGCCCACGACGAGGTCGATTTCGTTACCGCGTTCGCCGACCCGGTGCCGGCCGAGATCGCATGCCGGCTACTGCATGTGCCGGTCGAGGACGCGGGAGCGCTCTTCGCGAAGCAGCATGCGCTGAACGCGGTGCTGAGTGTCTCGGACCTGACGCCGGAGCGCCTGGCTGGCGCCGACGATGCGGCCGGCTACTACTACGCCTACATGAACGACGTGCTCGAGACCCTGAAGGGCAAGCTTCCGCAGGACGACTTCGTCGGCGCGCTGATGGCCACGGAGGGCAGCCCCAACGGGCTGACGCGCTCCGAACTGATCACGACGCTGATCGGCTTTCTCGTCGCGAGCTATCACACCACCAAGGTGGCGCTGACCCACACGGTGCTGGCCTTCCTGAATCACCCGGACCAGAGGGCGCGACTGGTGGCCCAGCCCGAACTGGCCCGCTCGGCCTGGGAGGAGGTGCTGCGCTACGACGCGCCGATCCACTTCCTGCATCGCTACGCCAGCCAACCCCTCACTGTGGGCGGCGTGCCGGTGCCCGTGGGCAGCCGGTTGCTGCTGGGCCTGCATGCGGCCAACCACGACGAGCGCCGCTTCGCGCAGGCCGACCGCTTCCTCATCGACCGGCAGGACAACCGGCACCTTGCGTTTGCCGGTGGCGGTCATTTCTGTCTCGGTTCGCAGCTTTCGCGGCTGGAGGGCGACGTGCTGCTGCGGCGCATCTTCCAGCGCTTTCCGAACATGACGCTGCGCGAGACGCGCTTCGACCGATTCCCCGACCTGACTTTCCCGACGCTGCTGCGGCTGGACATCGGCCTGCACTGAGGGAGCCGGATCATGCGTCAACCTCATGTCCGCATCCAGACCGACGTGTGCTGCGGCTTCGGCAACTGCGCGCTGGTGTGCCCCGACGTTTTCGTGCTCGATCACGAATCCAATCGGGCGCGGCTCGCCGAGGGCGCGCCGATCGCCGTGCAGCGCGAACAGGTCGCGCGCGCGGTGCAGGAGTGTCCGACCCAGGCCATCGCGATGGTCGACGCCGATGCCTGAGCTGGCCGTCGATGCTTCCACGGCATGGCGACCGATGCGCGTCGCGGATCGCTACCCATTGGCGCAGGACGTGCACGCGCTGGTGCTGACCGGCATAGCTGGCATGACAGGCGACGCCGAGGCGCTGCCGGCATTCGCGCCGGGCGCACACCTGGAGATCGAAGTCCCCGGCGGTGTGCGGGCCTACTCGCTGTGCAATCGCCCCGGACCGATCGACCACTACCTGATCGCGGTCCACGACGCCCCCGCCGGGCGCGGCGGCGCGCGCCATCTCTGCCAGGTCCAGCCGGTCGGTGGGATGCTCAACGTGCGCGGCCCGCACAACACCTTTGCGCTATCGACGATGCATCCGCGCGTGGTGCTGGTGGCGGGCGGCATCGGCATCACGCCCATCATTGCGATGGCCGAGCACCTGGCCCTGAGCGGCGTGGCGTTTGCGCTGCACTATGCGGCGCGCACCCGTGCGGGTGCTGCGTTCGTCGATCGGCTTGCACAGTCGGCCTGCCGCGAGCGGTCGCATCTCTACTTCGGCGACGAGCCGCTGACCGGGCGCCTGGACCTGGCGCGGCTGTTCACCCAACTGGAGGACGACCAGCATGTCTACCTGTGCGGGCCGGGCGGCATGTTGGCCGAAGCGCTGTCACTGGGCGCGCGTCTGGGGCTGGAAGAACGCCTGCATTGCGAGCGCTTCGGCCGCAGCGAGCCGGTGGTCGCACCCGACGCGGCAAACGCACGCTTCGACGTGATCGCCGGCCGCGGCGGCCCACGCGTTCCTGTGCCCGCCGACTGTTCGATCGCAACAGCGCTGGGCCGCGCCGGCATCCAGATCCCGCTGTCGTGCGAGCAAGGCATCTGCGGCATGTGCATGACGCGCGTGATCGACGGCATTCCGGATCACCGCGACGAGTTCCTGTCAGCGGCCGAACGCGCCGGCAACGCGGTGATCTTGCCCTGCGTGTCGCGTGCGCACACGGCCACGCTGACGTTGGACATCTGACTTGGATGTTGGATTCCGCCAATCTCTGACCCTAGATTTCCGTCGAATACTGACCCACCCGCTTTGTGAGCCTGAAGGCTTCA
>NZ_JBWKPT010000010.1:0-203681 GCF_059418385.1 Variovorax sp. GW821-FHT09A10 | reverse complement strand
AGGGTAGGGTTTTACGTGGGTCAGTCTTAGACGGAAATTACTGCGTTAGCTGGGTCAATTTTCGGCGGCAATCAACACGGGGCGTGTTTTTCATCCAATTTTGAGCCAAAAAGTGTCCAATTTTTCATGATCGCTTGACCCTGCATTCGAGCTTTTCGCCCCACGAATGAAGGCATTGGATGGATCAATTGAAATGAAAAACGTGGATCAATGTTCAGCTAATTTAGTCGGGATGGGGATCGAACCTTATGCCAAGCGTCAGGCTTGAATTAGCGACGCCTACGAGGGCGCTTCGAGCAAGCCAGCAGCAGACCAACGCGGATGGCTTAAGCCTCTCCACGTTGCGTCGAATCAACATTGCCAGATCCTTTAAGCTGTTGATTTAATTGGATTTTTGCATCAGCTAGATAAGGCCGGTTGGGGCGGACGTTTTGCGTCAGTCCGCGGCGGGTGCTTCGGGAGCGGCCGGGGCGGCTTCTGCGTCGGGCGCCGCCTGCACTTCGGGCGCTGTGGCTGCTGCCGCTTCAGCGGCCACCGCTGCGGCAGCGGCTGCGGCCTCGGCCCGCTTCTTGTCGTCCCGCACGCGCTGCAGCGTGCGCGTCACGTCGCCGGGCTTCATGCCGTACATGTCGGCGAATTCCTGTTCGCTGCGGCCGCTGGCTTCGAAGGCGCGCAGCAGGGCTTCGCGCTTGGCGGCCTGCTGGGCGAGTTCGGCCAGGGCTTCGTCGACGACGGCGTTGTTGTTGGCGTCGCGCGAGCGCACCAGCACGGCATACGCCTCGTGGTCGAGGCCCGAGGCTTCGATGGCCTTGGCGATGCGCGTCACCAGCTGCGGACGCAGGTCTTCGCCGGGGTTGCGGTGCGAGCGGCGGCGGTGCAGCTCGAGGATGGCGTGGTGCACGTGCTCGGGCGCAACCGGGTCGAGCGCGTTGCCGTCGAGGTCATGGCGCGCATGGCCGGCGGCCACGCTCTCGAGGTAGCGCGTGGAGCGCGCATGCTGGCCCATCGCGATCTTCAGGTCTTCGGCCTTGAAGTCTTCGGGATGGCGTGCGATCAGCTCTTCGTACACGCCGAGCTTCAGCGGCACGAAGCGTGCGCCGAAGAGCTGCGGATACAGCGCGAACAGGCGCTCGAGCAGGGGGTTGACCTTGCGCGGTGCGCGTTGGGCTTCGGGCTGCTGTTGTTGCGGCTGCTGTCCGCGCGGCTTGCGCCCTTGCTGCGGCTGCTGCTGCCCATGCGGGCGCTGTTGCTTCGCGCGCGGCGGGCGTTGTTGCTGCTGCTGTTGTGCGGGGGCGGGCTGCGACGCCGACGCGTCAGCGCCTGCGTCGGTGCTGCCCGCGCCGGCCTTCAGCTGCTGCAGCTGCTCGGCCATGTCCGGGCGCTGGCGCCGTGCGTTGCGCGAGTTCGTGTTCGGGGCGGCGGTGGATGCGTCGGTCATACGGAAGGCTCGGCGATGGGCGCGAGGGATGGAAAGGGAAGAAAAAGAACAACCGGTCCCGCGCGGTCAGCGCGGCCGGAACATCCTGCGGGTATTGTCAGGGCGGATCGTCATGCGCGTGCAGCGCCTCGGTCGGGGACCTGTCGCCCGATCAGCAGCCGGAACGGCAGCAGCATCAGCACGCCGACACCGAGCTTCACGCCCAGGTCGCCGAGCGCCCAGGTGAGCCAGGGGCCGTCGGTGCCCGCAAAGGCGATGCCCCAGAAGACGATGCTGTCGAGCACGGCCGCGATCACCGTGGCCACCAGCGGCGCGCGCCACCACAGGCCCCGGCGCAGGCGGTCGAACACGCGGATGTCGAGCAGCTGCGAGGCGATGAAGGCCAGGCCCGAGGCGGCGGCGATGCGCGCCGGTGCGAGCAGCAGCGACACCGCCACGGCGACCGCGAAGCCGACCCAGGCCACGCGACGCGCCATGCCGGGGCCGAAGCGCCGGTTGACGAGGTCGCTCACGAGGTAGGCCACCGGGTAGGTGAAGGCGCCCCAGGTGAGCCAGTCGTTGATGGCGAACTGCACCAGGATGTTGGACGCGAGCACCACGGCGGCCATCGCCAGCGTGGCGACGGCCAGCTGGCCGGCGGTGGGACGGTGGAAGTGCATCGTCAAACCGCGCTGCCGAGCACGCTGCGCGCCACGGCCTCGGCCACCTTGATGCCGTCCACGCCGGCCGACAGGATGCCGCCCGCGTAGCTCGCGCCTTCGCCGGCCGGGTAGAGGCCGCGCACGTTGAGGCTCTGGAAGTCGTCGCCGCGCGTGATGCGGATGGGCGACGAGGTGCGCGTTTCCACGCCGGTGAGCACGGCGTCGTGCGTGTCGAAGCCCTTGATCTTGCGACCGAAGGCCGGGAAGGCTTCGCGCATCGCCTCGATGGCGTAGGCGGGCAGGGCCTGGTGCAGGTCGGTCGGTGTCACGCCGGGCTTGTACGACGGGATGATGCTGCCGAGCGCGGTCGACGGCTTGCCGGCGATGAAGTCGCCCACCAGCTGGCCGGGTGCGTGGTAGTTGCTGCCGCCGAGCACGTAGGCGTTGCTTTCGAGCTGGCGCTGCAGCGCGATGCCAGCCAGCGCATCGCCGGGGAAGTCCTTTGGGTCGATGCCCACCACGATGCCCGCGTTGGCGTTGCGCTCGTTGCGCGAGTACTGGCTCATGCCGTTGGTGACCACGCGGCCCGGCTCGCTGGTGGCCGCGACCACGGTGCCGCCGGGGCACATGCAGAAGCTGTAGACCGAGCGGCCGTTGCTGGCGTGGTGCACCAGCTTGTAGTCGGCCGCGCCGAGCAGCGGGTGGCCCGCGTGGCGGCCCCAGCGGGCGCGGTCGATGAGGCCCTGCGGGTGCTCCACGCGGAAGCCGATGGAGAAGGGCTTGGCCTCGATGTGCACGCCGCGGGCGTGCAGCATCTCGAAGGTGTCGCGCGAGCTGTGGCCCAGCGCCATCACGACGTGGTCGGCGCGCAGCTCGCTGCTGGTGCCGGTGGTCTGGTCCAGCACCGTGAGACCACGCAGGTGACCGTCTTCGATGTGCACGTCGGTCACGCGCTGCTCGAAGCGGATCTCGCCGCCGAGCGCGACGATCTGCTCGCGGATGTTCTCCACCACCTTCACCAGCTTGAAGGTGCCGATGTGCGGATGCGCGACGTACAAAATTTCGGGTGGCGCGCCGGCCTTCACGAACTCTTCCATCACCTTGCGGCCGAGGAAGCGCGGGTCCTTGATCTGGCTGTAGAGCTTGCCGTCCGAGAAGGTGCCGGCACCGCCTTCGCCGAACTGCACGTTCGACTCGGGGTTGAGCACGCTCTTGCGCCACAGGCCCCAGGTGTCGCGGGTGCGCTGGCGCACGGTCTTGCCGCGTTCGAGCACGATGGGCTTGAAGCCCATCTTCGCGAGCATCAGCGCCGCGAAGATGCCGCAGGGGCCGAAGCCGATCACCACCGGGCGCGTGGCGTCCCCAGGTGCCTGGCCCGGCGGCGTGTAGCGCATGTCGGGCGCGGGCTGGATGTGCGGGTGGCTGGCGTGCTTGGCCAGCAGCGCGGATTCGAGCGCGGCGTCGGCCAGCTGCACGTCGCAGATGTAGACCGTGAGCAGGTCGACCTTGCGGGCGTCGAAGCTGCGCTTGTAGACGGTGTGGGAGGCGATCGCTTCGGTCGGAACGTCGAGCGTTCGGGCGATCAGGGTGACCAGCGCCTCTGGGGCGTGGTCGAGCGGGAGTTTGAGTTCGGAGATTCGCAGCATGTCGTGGGGCTTGTGGTTATCAAGCAGCCGGGCATTTTAACGTCGCCATGCGTGGAACACCGCGGAACCGGCTTTGCCGGGCCGCTGGTGTTGCCCCCGGTAGGGGGTTGGAGAAGCGACACGAAGTGCGCGTAGCCTGGGGGCGAGCCAGATTACGCGGGCAGGAAGCCCTCGACCGAGAGGTAGCGCTCGCCGGTGTCGTAGTTGAAGCCCAGCACCACCGCATCGGGTGCCAGCGAGGGCAGCTTCTGCGCGATGGCCGCGAGCGTCGCGCCCGACGAGATGCCGACCAGGATGCCTTCCTCGACCGCGCAGCGGCGCGCCATTTCGCGCGCGGGTTCGGCGTCGACCTGCAGCACGCCGTCGAGCAGCGAGGTGTCCAGGTTCTTCGGAATGAAGCCCGCGCCGATGCCCTGGATGGGGTGGGGCGCCGGCGCGCCGCCCGAGATCACGGGCGAGGCCACGGGCTCCACCGCGAACACCTGCAGCTTGGGCCACTTCTTCTTGAGCACCTTCGCCACGCCGGTGATGTGGCCGCCCGTGCCCACGCCGGTGATGAGCACGTCGATGCCCTCGGGAAAGTCGGCCGCGATCTCTTCGGCCGTGGTGCGCACGTGCACGTCGACGTTGGCGGGGTTGTTGAACTGCTGCGGCATCCACGCGCCCGGCGTGCCGGCCACGATTTCCTCGGCGCGGGCGATGGAGCCCTTCATGCCGTTGGCGCGCGGCGTGAGGTCGAAGGTGGCGCCGTAGGCCAGCATGAGGCGGCGGCGCTCCACCGACATGCTGTCGGGCATCACCAGGATCAGCTTGTAGCCCTTGACGGCCGCGACCATCGCCAGGCCGATGCCGGTGTTGCCCGAGGTGGGCTCGACGATGGTGCCGCCGGGCTTGAGCGCGCCGCTCTTCTCGGCGTCTTCCACCATCGCGAGCGCGATGCGGTCCTTGATCGAGCCGCCGGGGTTGGCGCGCTCCGACTTGATCCAGACCTGCTGCTTCGCATGGCCGAACAGGCGGTTGATGCGGATGTGCGGCGTGTTGCCGATGGTCTGGAGGATGTTCTGGGCCTTCATGGAATCTCCTTGGGTGCGAGGGTCGGATGGTCAGCGCGCATTGTGGCGCCCCCTGGGCCGGGTTGCACCCGGCCCGCGACCGTTTCAGCCCGAGGGATGGCAGGCCGTTGCGGTTCAGGCCTCCAGGGCTTCCAACGGCCCGAAGAACTCGTAGCGAAGCTGCTGCTTCGGCACGCCGAGCGCCAGCCCGTTCGCATACACCGCCTGCATGAAGGGCTTCGGCCCGAGAAAGTACAGGTCGACATCGCGGTCTTCCGGCAACAGCCCGGCCAGCAGCTCGCGGGTGACGAAGCCGGTCGCATGCGGCGTGTCGCTCTCGCGCGGCGCGTCGTAGACATACAGCGGCTTCACGTTCGCATGCCGCTGCGCCAGCGCGTCCACGCGGGCGCGGAAGGCATGCGCGCCGCCGTGCCGCGCCGCATGGACGAAGTGCACCGGCCGGCCCGTGTGGGCCATCGACTCGAGCATGCTCATGGCGGGCGTGATGCCCACGCCGCCCGTCACCAGCACCAGCGGACGGGTCTGCTCGCCCGCGGGCTGCAGCACGAAGTCGCCGCACGGTGCCTGCGCCTGCAGCCGCGTGCCGACCGCGGCGGCCTCGTGCAGCCAGTTCGAGGCGCGACCGCCTTCTTCCTTCTTCACGCTGATGCGGTACCACGGCTTGCCCGGCGCGTCGGACAGCGAGTAGTTGCGCCGCACCGGCTGGCCGTCGATCTCCAGCACCAGCGTGAGGTATTGCCCCGGCGAGAACGCCAGCAGCGCGCCGCCGTCCACGGGCTCCAGGTAGAACGAGGTGATGACCTCGCTTTCGTCCTCGCGCCGGGCCACGCGGAATTCGCGCGTGCCGCGCCATCCACCGGGTTGCGCCGCGTTGGCGCTGTAGACGGCTTCTTCCGCGGCGATGAGCAGGCCCGCCAGCGATTCGTAGGCTTCGCCCCAGGCGGCGATCACCTCGTCGGTCGCGGCATCGCCGAGCACCTCCTTCACGGCGCGCAGCAGGTAGTGGCCGACGATCGGGTAGTGCTCCGGCAGCACGCCCAGCGCGGCGTGCTTCTGGATGATGCGGGGCAGGGCGCCGGCGATCGCTTCGAGTCGGTCGATGTGTGCGCCGTACGCGATGACCGCGCCCGCCAGCGCGCGCGCCTGCGTGCCGGCGGCTTGGTGCGCTTCGTTGAAGAAGGCCTTCACCTGCGGATGGCCCTCGAACATGATCTTGTAGAAGTGGCTGGTGATGGCCTCGCCGTGGGCCTGAAGCGCGGGCACGGTGGACTTGACGATGGCGATGGTTTGCGGGTTCATGGTCTGACGCTTCTTCTGTTGAGATGCCTTTGTCTTCTCACGATCCGTGCCAGCCGGAAGGCCGCTGCAAGTGCTTGACGCCATTGGGGATTTATCAGGCGTGGTCAAATTCACAACAAATTCAAGGTTGTATTTATGACCACATTGCGTGTCGATTCGACCACCGAGGCCCCGCCGCCCGAGCCCGAAGCCGAGGCTGCCCGCTACCGGTCGCTGCTCGCCGCCGCGCGCGGACTGGTCCGCTGCGATGCCGCCGCGCTGCTGCAGCTCGACGTCGACGTGCTGAAGCCCGTCGCGGTCGACGGCCTGAGCGATGAGACCCTCGGGCGCCAGTTTCCCGTCGCCGCCCATCCGCGTTTTGCGCGCCTGCTCGCCAGCGAACGGGGCCTGCGTTTCGCCCACGACAGCAACCTGCCCGACCCGTACGACGGCCTCGTTGCCGGCCAGCCGGGCATCCTGCCGGTGCACGACTGCATGGGCGCGCCGCTGCGCCTGCGCGGCGCCGTCTGGGGGCTGCTCACGCTGGATGCGCTGGAGCCACACGCCTTCGACGCCGTGGGCCCGGCGCAGATGGAGGCACTGGTCGCGCTCGTCGAAACCGGCATCGAGGCCGCCCACACGATCCGCGAGATGCAGGCGCGCGCGATGCGCGAGCAGGCCGTCGCGCAGGCCCTGCGCGCAGGGCGTGGCGCCCCGCGCGAGCTGCTGGGCAGCAGCCCGGCGATGAAGCAGCTGTGCCACGAGATCGACACCGTCGCCGTGTCCGACCTCACGGTGCTGCTGCTCGGCGAAACCGGCGTCGGCAAGGACCTGGTCGCGCAGCGCCTGCACGCGCGCTCGCGCCGCAGCGAGCAGCCGCTCGTGCAGGTCAACTGCGCGGCGCTGCCCGAGTCGCTGGCCGACAGCGAGCTCTTCGGCCACAAGCGCGGCGCGTTCACCGGCGCCGTGCAGGACCGCGACGGCAAGTTCGAGATCGCCGACGGCGGCACGCTCTTTCTCGACGAGGTCGGCGAGCTGCCGCTGAGCGTGCAGGCCAAGCTGCTGCGCGTGCTGCAAAGCGGCGAGGTGCAGCGCCCCGGCAGCGACCGCATGCGCAAGGTCGACGTGCGCGTGATCGCGGCCACCAACCGCGACCTGCCCGCGGCGATCGCGCAGGGGCGTTTTCGCGCCGACCTGTACCACCGGCTGTCGGTCTATCCGCTCGTCGTCGCGCCGCTGCGCGAACGGGGGCGCGACGTGCTCGTGCTGGCCGGCAGCTTTCTCGAGGAGAACCAGCACCGGCTGGGCGCGCGCAACCTGCGGCTCTCGCCGGCGTCGAAGGCCGCCATGCTGGCGCACGGCTGGCCGGGCAATGTGCGCGAGCTCGAGCATGTGATCAGCCGCGCCTCGCTGCGGGCGTTCAGGGAGCAGCCGCGCGGCTCGCGCTGGACGGCCATCGAACCGCATCACCTGGCGCTGGACAGCGCTGCCGTCGTGGGAAGCGCCATGGCAGCGCCCGCGCAGGCCCCGGCGAATGAACATGCGGGGCCTGCCATCGCGGGCGGCACGCTGCGCGAGGCGACCGAAGCCTTCCAGCGGGCCTGGCTCTCGGAACTGCTCGCCCGCCACGGCGGTCGCGTGGCCAGCGCCGCGCGCGAGGCCGGCATCGACCGCAGCAACTTCCATCGAACGCTGCGCAAGCTGGGCCTGATGCAGGCCGGCGACAGCGAAACGCCCGGCTGACGACCGGCGCGCGGCGTCGCTTGAAGGGTCATTGACGGGGCGGGCGATAATCGAGCGGTGAAGCACGCCAGACCGCCGCTGGTGCAAGCCCGAAAGGGACGATGCTCTGCCTTCGGGCAACAGCATCGGGTCGAAAGATCGCACTGGAGGAACGTCCGGACTGCACAGGACAGCGCAGGAGTTAACGACTCTCCACCGTGAGGTGAGGATCAGAGCAACAGAGACGAGCCGATTCAGTTCGGGTGAAACGGGCAATCTCTGCGCGCAGCAACACCAAGTAGGCCAGTATCGAGGTGGTTCCGCTGAGCTGGCGGGTAGGTGGCATCGAGCCGTTTGGCGACAAACGGCCCAGAGTAATGGCGGTCACGCCGGGGTCTTCGCAAGAGGGCTCCGGTGCACAGAATCCGGCTTATCGGCGAGCTTCACACTTTTCTTTCTCTCCCCCTTTTTCCTTGGGTCGCGTGCCGGTGACGTGCGCCGTCGCGTGCAAGACTCGGTAGAAACCCGTACAATTGTTAGCAAGCTAACTAATTGATAACGCCGTGGCCGATACCGAACCCATCTCCCCGTTGCGCGAGCACGCGCTGATGCGGCTCGGCACCTCGCTGTCGGTGCTCCAGCGCGGCTACCGCGCGGCGGCCGACAAGGCGGTGGCGCATGTGGGCCTGTCGCAGACGCTGGCCTGGCCGGTCGTGGTGCTCGGGCGCATGGAAGACGGCGTGCGCCAGGGCACGGTGGCCGAGGCGCTGGGCATCGAAGGGCCCTCGCTGGTGCGCTCGCTCGACCAGCTGGTCGAGGCCGGTTTTGTCGAGCGCCGCGAAGACCCGGCCGACCGCCGCGCCAAGACGCTGCACCTCACGCCCGCCGGCCGGGCCGTCTGCGAGCCCATCGAGGCGGCGCTGCGCCAGATGCGCGCCGCGCTGTTCGAAGGCATTCCCGACGAGGACATCGCCGCCACCCTGCGCGTCTTCGGCGCGCTCGAGGCCAAGCTCGGCCGCAGTGCCGCCGGCATGCAGAGCCTGCAGCAGGAAGGGCGCGGCCAGTAAATGGCACTGTCGATGGCCCTGCCGCGCTTCACCCGCGCGGAAGTTCTCTTTTCCGTCAAGAGCTTCGCCGCCGCGATGCTGGCGATGTACCTGGCCAGCCGCGCCGGCCTGCCGCGCCCGTTCTGGGCGCTCATGACCACCTACGTCGTCGCCCATCCGCTGGCCGGCGCCGTGCGCTCCAAGGCGATGTTCCGCTTCTGCGGCACGCTCATCGGCAGCGTCGCCACCGTGCTCATGGTGCCCGCGCTGTCCAACGCGCCCGAGCTGCTCACGCTGGTGCTCGCGCTGTGGGTCGGGCTGTGCCTGTACATCTCGCTGCTCGACCGCACGCCGCGCTCGTACGTCTTCATGCTCGCGGGCTACACGGCGGCGCTGATCGGTTTTCCGTCGGTGCAGACGCCGCTCGTGCTGTTCGACACCGCCGTGGCGCGCGTGGAAGAGATCGGCCTGGGCATCTTCTGCGCCACGCTGGTCCACAGCCTCGTGCTGCCCGCGGGGCTCGCGCCCACCGTGCTGGGCCTGCTCGACCGCACGCTGAAAGACGCGCGCCAGTGGCTCGGCGACCTGTTCCAGCCCGGCGACCGCAGCACCCCCAAGGACGCCGACCCGAAGCGCCTGGACGACGACCGCCGCCGCCTCGCGGGCGACATCACGCAGCTGCGCCTGCTCTCGACCCACGTGCCCTTCGACACCACGCACCTGCGCTGGACCGCCGGCGCGATCCGCGCCATGCAGGACCGCGTGGCGGCGCTCACGCCCGCGCTGTCGGCCGTCGAAGACCGGCTGCAGGCGCTGGCGCAGGCCGAAGGCCGCCTCGCGCCGGACGTCACCACCGTGCTCGCGCTGGCCGCGCAGTGGCTGCGCGACGAACGCGATCCGGCCGTCGACGCGTCGGCCCGCCTGCAGGCGCTGCGCCAGGCGATCGCCGCGCTGGGCAGCGCGCAGGACACGGGGCTCACGCCCTGGGCCCGCGCGCTGCGCATCGGCCTCGCGGGGCGGCTCGAAGAACTGGTCGACGGCTGGACCGCCTGCGCCCAGCTGCGCCGCGACATCGACGAAGGCCTGAAGGGCGGCGCGCCGCTGCGCCGCACGGCCGCGCTCGGCCAGCGCGCGATGCACCGCGACCACGGCATGGCGCTGCTCTCCGCGCTCGCGGCCGTCATCGCCATCTGCCTGTGCGGCGCGTTCTGGATCCTCACGGGCTGGCCCACGGGCTCGGCCGCCACCATGATGGCTGCGGTCTTCTGCTGCTTCTTCGCGACCATGGACGACCCGGTGCCGGCGATCCACGGCTTCCTGAAGTGGACGCTGTGGTCCATTCCCATCTCGGCCGTCTACGTGCTCGTGCTCATGCCCACGGTGCAGGACTTCGGCATGCTGGTCGTGATCTGCGCGCCGCTCTTCCTGCTGCTGGGCCTGTACCTGCCGCGCCCGACGCACTTCATGGCCGCGATGGCGCTGGTCTTCGGCGTGTCGGGCACGCTCGCGATGCACGACACCGCCAGCGCCGACCTCGTGAGCTTCATCAACAGCATGATCGGCCAGGTCGTCGGCGTGCTGGTCGCAGCGCGCGTCACGCGGCTGGTGCGCTCGGTGGGCGCCGACTGGAGCGCGCGCCGCATCCAGCGCGCCACCTGGCGCGAGCTCGGCGACATGGCCGCTTCCTCCCAGCCGCAGTACGCACAGAGCGACGCTTATGCCGTGCGCATGCTCGACCGCATCGGCCTGCTGGCGCCGCGCATCGCGCAGGCCGGCGGCACCGTCGAGGGCGTGGCCGCCAACGACGCGCTGCGCGACCTGCGCATGGGCGCCGACATCGCCGTGCTGCAGCGCGTGCGCGCCCAGTTGCCGATGGCCACCTCGGCCGCGCTGCTCGGCGGCATCGCGCGCTTCTTCCGCCAGCGCGGCGAAGGCCGCATGGCGCCGCGACCGACGGCGCTGCTGCCGCAGATCGATGAAGCGCTGGCGGCGGTGCTCGCTGCGCGCGACAGCTCCACCGCGTCGCGCGCCGCCGTCACCGCGCTGGTCGGCCTGCGCCGCAACCTGTTCCCCGACGCGCCGCCTTCGCTCGCGGCTGTGTCCGTGTCCTCTTCACCGCAAGGAGCTTCCGCATGATCGGCGAAGCCAGTTTCTACGGGCTCTACGTGCCCTGGCTCATGCTGCTGGCCGCCGCCGCGCTGCTCGCCCTGTGGGGCGTGCGCCGGCTGCTCGCCGCCACCGGCCTGTACCGCTGGGTGTGGCACCCGGCGCTGTTCGACATGGCGCTGTACCTGCTGCTGCTGTACGGCCTGAGCCGCCTCACGGCGCACCTGCAATGACAACGCAAACCACACAGAGATTCCCATGAAAGCCAACCCCTTCGCAGACAACCCCCGGGCCCAGAGCCTGCTGCGCGTTCTCCTCACCGTGGCCGTGGTGGCCGCCGCCGTCTGGGCGGGCTTTCGCCTGTGGGACCACTACGAGCTCGCGCCGTGGACGCGCGACGGCCGCGTGCGCGCCAACGTGGTCCAGATCGCGCCCGACGTGTCGGGCCTCGTCACCGCCGTGCCGATCCGCGACAACCAATCGGTCGCCGCTGGCACGCTGCTGTTCGAGGTGGACCGTGCGCGCTACGACCTCGCCGTGCGCCAGGCGCAGGCCGCGCTCGCCGCGCAGCGCGCCGTGAGCGCCCAGGCCCAGCGCGAGAACGCGCGCAACACGGGGCTCGACGAGCTGGTGTCGAAGGAGTCGCGCGAACAGACCCGCGCCCGCGTCGAGCAGGCCCAGGCCGCCGTCGCGCAGGCCGAGGTGGCGCTCGATTCGGCGCGCCTGAACCTGCAGCGCGCCGAAGTGCGCGCGCCGGCCGACGGCCTCGTCACCAACCTCGACCTGCGCCAGGGCAGCTACGCCGCCGCCGGCCGGCCGGTGCTCGCGCTGGTCGATGCGCAGTCGTTCTACGTCGAGGGCTACTTCGAAGAAACCAAGCTGCCGCGCATCCACCTGGGCGACCGCGTGCGCGTGACGCCGATGGGCGGCGGCGCGGTGCTCGAAGGCGCGGTCGACAGCGTGGCCGCCGGCATCGCCGACCGCGACCGCTCCACCAGCGCCAACCTGCTGCCCAGCGTGAACCCGACCTTCAACTGGGTGCGGCTGGCGCAGCGCATCCCGGTGCGCGTGAAGCTCGACCCATTGCCCGAGGGCGCGCGCCTCGTGGCCGGCCAGACGGTCACCGTGCAGGTCCTCGAACACGACGCGGCCCACGCTGCCGCCGCACCGAAGAAGGGATGACCGCCATGACCCGCTTCGCCTTTCGCATGGCTTCGCTCGCGGTCGCGGCCGGGCTCGCGGCCTGCGCGGCGGTCGGCCCCGACTACCGGCAGCCGCCCGAGGCGCTGGCCAGCCAGCCCGCTGCCGCGAAGCCGTTCGCCGAAGCACCGGCCAACGCCGCGCCGCTGCCCGCGCACTGGTGGCGCCTGTACCACGACCCGCTGCTCGACCGGCTCGTCACCCAGGCCCTCGCGCACAACACCGACCTGCGCCAGGCCGTCGCCAACCTCGAGCGCGAACGCGCCATCGAAACCGAAGTGGCCGGCGCCAAGTACCCCACGATCGGCGTGAACGCCGGGCCCTCGTTCGGCCACGTCTCGGGCCTGTCGCTGCTGCAAAAGGGCTACGAGCCGCCGAACACCTTCAACTACAGCGCGGGCGCGTCGCTGTCGTACCAGGTCGACCTGTTCGGCCAGATCCGCCGCGCCATCGAGGCCTCGGCCGCCAGCAGCCAGGCCGCCGAAGCCGCGCTCGACCTCGTGCGCGTGAACGTCGCGGCCGGCACCGCGCGCGCCTACGCCGAAGCCTGCTCGGCCGGCCTGCGGCTGCAGATCGCGCAGAAGTCGGTCGCGCTGCAACAAGACGCCGTGAACGTCACCGAGCGCCTGCAACGCGCGGGCCGCGCCGGCGCCATCGACGCCGGCCGCGCGCGCGCCCAGCTCGCGCAGCTCGACGCCGCGCTGCCGCCGCTGAAGGCCCAGCGCCAGGGCGCGCTCTACCGCCTGGCCACGCTCACCGGCGCACTGCCGCAAGACTTTCCGCGCGAGGTGGCCGACTGCACCACGCCGCCGCGCGTGGCCGGTGCCCTGCCGGTGGGCGACGGCGCCGCGCTGCTGCGCCGCCGGCCCGACATCCGCCAGGCCGAGCGCAGCCTCGCTGCCTCCACCGCGCGCGTCGGCGTGGCCACGGCCGACCTCTATCCGAAGGTCACGCTGGGCCTGTCGGGCTCGTCGGCCGGCCATGCCACCGGCTTCGGCCGCCAGGACACGCTGGCTTGGAGCGTGGGCCCGCTGATCTCGTGGACCGTGCCCAACACCGGCGCCGCGCAGGCCCGCATCGCGCAGGCCGAGGCCGGCACGCGCGCCGCGCTCGCCAAGTTCGACGGCACCGTGCTGACGGCGTTGCGCGAGACCGAGACCGCGCTCGGCACCTACGCCCGCGAGCTCGACCGCCGCGCCGCCCTGCAGGCCTCGCGCGACGAAAGCGCCAAGGTCGCCGCGCAGGCGCGCCAGCTGTACCGCAACGGCCGCACCGCCTACCTCGACGCGCTCGACGCCGAACGCGCACTGGCCGGTGCCGACGCCGCCTTGGCCGCCAGCGACGCGCAACTGGCCGACGACCAGGTCGTGCTGTTCATGGCGCTCGGCGGCGGCTGGGAACCGGCGGACGACGCGCTCGCTCAAGTCAATCAGGGCCAGCAAAGCAAGCCCACCCCGACGGTCCGATGACCGAATCCTTGCCGCCACGCCCGCGGCACGCGCCGCTCTGGCTGCTCGCGCTCGTCACCTTCAGCGGCACGTTGGCGATGCACGTCTTCGTGCCCGCGCTGCCCATCGCCGCGAAGAACCTCGGCGCCGGCATGGGCGCGATGCAGATGACGGTGAGCCTGTACATCCTCGGCCTGGCCGCCGGGCAGCTGGTGTACGGACCGCTGGCCGACCGCTTCGGTCGGCGGCCGGTGCTGCTGGCGGGGCTCGCGATCTATGCCGTGTCGGGCCTGGCCGCGGCCGTGGCGCCCGATGTGCATGCGCTGATCGCCGCGCGCCTGTTCCAGGCCGTGGGCGGCTGCGCGGGGCTCGTGCTGGGCCGCAGCATCGTGCGCGACACGGCCGAGCCGCAGGAGGCCACGCGCCGCCTCGCACTCATGAACCTCATGGTGGCCGTGGGCCCGAGCGTGGCGCCGCTCGTCGGCGGCGCGCTGGCCACCGCGCTGGGCTGGCGCTCGATCTTCTACGCGCTCTTCACGCTCGGCGTTGTCGGCTTTCTCTTCGCCTGGCGCCTGCTGCCCGAGACCGGCTCACCGGGCGCGGCGCTCGACGGTGCCGCGCTCGCACGCAACTACCGGCAGCTCGTGGGCTCGCGCGCGTTTGTCGGCTTCTCGGTCGGCGGCGGTTGCGCCACCACGTCGATGTACGCCTTCATCGCCTCGGCGCCCTTCATCTTCGTGGACCAGCTGCACCGGCCCGCGCACGAGGCGGGCATCTACCTGGCGATCCTCGTGTCGGGCGTGTGGCTCGGCAGCTTTCTCACGAGCCGGCTGATCTCGCGCGTGCGGCTCGACCGGCTCATGGTGCGTTCCAACGCGCTGAGCGTGGTCGCCGCCTTCGTGCTGCTGGGCGCGGCGCTCGCGGGGCAGCTCTCGGTGCCGCTGATCGTCGCGAGCATGTTCCTCTTCACGGTGGGCGCCGGCATGGCCTCGCCGGCCGCGCTGACGCTGGCGATCGGCGTCAATCCGAAGGTCATCGGTTCGGCCTCGGGGCTGTACGGCGCCACGCAGATGGCAATCGGTGCGCTGTGCACCGCGCTCGCGGGCCTGGGCCATGCCAACCCCGCGCTCGCGGCGGCGGCCGTGCTGGCCGGGGCGGGCATCGTGGCCCAGCTGTCGTTCGGCGTCGGCCTGCGCGCGCAGGCCGCGGCGGCCACCACGCTCAGCGCGTGAACAGCCAGCCGCCCTTGGGCTGGCGCATGAGTTCGTGGCGCTTGATGGCGCGCTCCTCGCCGTCGTCGCCCACATAGACCACGTCGAAGCGCAGCAGCCGGGGCGACACCAGCTTCCAGTTCTGGATGCGCTGCACCGTCACGCAGGCGGTCTTGTCGTGGTACTGCATCTCGGCCATCGGCCCGCCCTGGAAGCCCGTGCCGTCGAACAGCCGGCCGGGCGCCGCGAAGGGGTTGAGCACCGCGCCGTTGCGCGCCGTGATGCAGCCTTCGGTGCGCAGGAAGGATTCGATGGTTGACGACGCGCTCTCCACCACCTTGCCCACCGCGGGGCTCGGGGGCTTGCCGCCGACGGCTTCGCGGATGCGGTCCACCTGCACCGCGGTGATCGGCGCGAGGCCGTCCTTCGAGACCACCGTGGGCGGCGATGCAGGCGGGGTGGCCGTCGCGGCGGTCGGCGAACCGACCGGCGCGTCGGGGAACAGCAGGGCCGTGAGGTAGCTGCAGCCCGCCAGCAGCGTCAGGGGCAGGGTGCAGGCCAGGGTGCGGATCGGTGTGCCGAACTTCATGGTGCTGGTATCTCCCGTGTGCGGCGCGGGGCCGCTGTCTTCAGGTGGCAGTTTGCGGTGCTGCCTCGTCGTCCTCAAGCCGCTTTCAAAAACGCTCGTGCGGCGCCAGGTAGCGCCACTGGCCCGGCTGCAGCCCGGCCAGCGAGACGCGGCCCACGCGCAGGCGCCGCATGGCGACGATGCGCAGGTTCACGCCGTCGCAGATGTGCGCGATCTGCCCGGGCCGCGCGCCCTTCAGGGCAAAGCGCAGGCCGGTCTGGTCGGGCGACTGCCGGCCGATGCTCACGCGCGCGGGCGAACGCTCCAGCCGCGCCAGCACCTCGGGGCTCACCGGGCCGGCCACGTCGACCATCACTTCGTGTTCGAGGATGCCCGCGTCTTCCTGCAGTTTGCGCTCGATGCGCCATTCCTGCGTGTAGGCCACGAGGCCGCTGGCGCCGGTTTCGAGCGGCGTCATGCAGCGCTGCCCGCGCGCATGCGCCGGCAGGAAACGCTGGCCCTCGCGCTCGGGCTCGTGGTGGTTGGCGGCCACCAGCAGCTGGTGGGCGTTGTCGGTCGGCATGCCGGCGGGCTTGTAGAGCACCATCGTCACCGGCACGATCGGCTCGGGCCGCGCACCGGCGGCGATCTCGACCTGCTGGTGCGCCTGCACACGCGACTGCGGCAGCAGGGCGGGTACGCCGTCGACACTCACGGCGCCGTTTTCGATCAGCAGCTCGGCCTCGCGGCGCGACACCTGGGCCAGCGCGGCCACGCGCTTGGCCAGGCGCACGCCTTCGTCGTCGGGTGCAGAGGGGCGGTTCGAGCGGTTCATCGCGCGTCGGCCAGTTGACGGATGCGCGCCACGTGCGCCGCCAGCGAACGCGCCGCCACCGGCCACATGCGCTCGGGCACGTCGTCGTAGGCAAGCGGCAGCCACTGCTCGGGCGTGCCGTCGGGCAGCCGCTGCATCGCGGCGGCGATCTTGGCCTCGCGCTTGAGGCGGTGCGCCTTCAGGTGCGCGATGGCCGTGCGCGCAAAGCCGATCACGTAGCCGTGCGCCGGCAGGATGAAGTCGATGCCGCCGGCCGCGCAGGCCGCGTCGAGCTTGTCGAGCGAATCGAGGTAGGCCGTCATGTCGCCGTCCGGCGGATCGACCACCGTCGTGCTGCCGTTGAGGATGTGGTCGCCCGAGAACAGCAAGCCGTCTTCTTCGAGCACCAGGCACAGGTGGTTGGCCGCATGGCCGGGCGTGTGGATGGCGCGCAGCGTGTGCACGAGCGGCGTGCCGTCGGGCGCGGTGCCCGAGAGCACCAGCCGTTCGCCGTCGGCCAGCTCGCGCTCGGCGCTGAAGCGCGCGGTGGCGCGCGCCGTGGGCGCGGACGACAGGCCGAGGATCGGCGGCTTGCGCTCGGCGGCGCACAGCGCCTGCAGCGGCGCGGCGCCCGGTGAGTGGTCGGCGTGCGAGTGCGTGCAGACGATCAGGCGGATGTCGCCCTGCGTGGCCTCCACGAGCCGCGCCAGGTGCGTGGCGTCGTTGGGGCCCGGGTCGATCACGAGGTAGCCGGTGGCCGCGTCGCCCACGAGGTACGTGTTGGTGCCCGGGCCGGTCATGGCGCTGGGGTTCGGCGCGGTGAGGCGCTGCACGTTCTTCAGCAGCGCCACGGGCTGCGTGCTCTGCCAGTCGAGCGCGTGCGCGATCTGGCCGTCGGGGCACACCAGCGCGAGCTCGCCGAAGGGCGACTCGTGTTCCATGTAGCGCGCGTCCTCGCCCTTGAGCAGGCCGGCGCGCGGGCAGCTGGTCCACAGCGGCTTCTCCTGGCCGTCGGCCCCGGGCGCGCAGGCCGCGAGCACCGCATCGACCGTCGCGTAGGCCGCCATGCGCTGCAGCGTGCGGATGGTCGGGAAGATCATGAAGAAGCTGCCGGCCTCGTGGCGCGCCAGCGCGTCGGCCGGGCGCACCCAGCAGGGCTCGAACTGCTCGCTCTCGTCGGCCGTGGGCTCCTGGCCCTCGGGCATGCGCGCCACCAGGAAGGGCACGTCGAAGCGCTTGGGCAGGTCGCGGTCGGTGATCCAGTGCGCGAAGGTGAAGACCTCGTCGGCCGACAGCACCAGGCCGCGTGCGGCGCACTGGTCGGCGAAGGCAGTGCCGGCGGTGGCGTTGCGGTCCATGGCGGCGACCTCGCCGGCGCTCACCGCGCGGCCGTCGGCGTGGCGGGCCAGCAGGATGCCGAGTTCTTCGAAAGCCTCGCGGATCGCGGCGATGGCCTGCGTGTGCTGCGTGTCGCTCTGCGTGGCGCGGCGTGCCGCGATGCGCGCGGCAGCGGCGTCGGCCGCGTCGATGTGGCCCCCCGGAAAGACGTAGGCACCGGGCGCGAAGCTCGCGGTGGCCGAGCGGCGGGTCATGAGGACCTCCAGGCCGGCGTCGGTGTCGCGCAGCAGCAGGACGGTGGCGGCGGCGCGCACGGGCACCGGTTCGCGATGGGTGTGGAGTTGTTGTGTGGGGCGGACCATGGAGCGATTATGGAGAGGCAAGGGGCGCGGTGCATAAGCACATGTGCAAACAGATATCAGCCGCGCGCCACAATCGGCGCCTGCACCGTCCGCCTCGAAGAAAGACCGACATGGCCCATTCTCCCTTCCCGCGTCGCGCCCTGCTGGCCGCTGGCGCCTTGCTCTGCACCGCTGCCGCATCGACCCTGGCGCTGGCCCAGCCCGACTGGCCGCAACAACCCGTCACACTGATCATGGGCTTCCCGGCCGGCTCGGGCGTCGACGTGGTGGCCCGCGCCATCCAGGAGCCGCTGTCGCGCCAGCTCGGCAAGCCCGTGATCATCGACTACAAGTCGGGCGCCGCCGGCAACATCGCCAGCGAGTACGTCGCCCATGCCAAGCCCGACGGCTACACGCTCTCGTTCGGCACCGCCGCCACGCACGGCAGCAACGCGGCGCTGTACAAGAAGCTGCCCTTTGACGTCGAGGCCGACTTCGTGCCCGTGGCGCCCGTGCTCGACGTGTCGAACGTGCTCACCATCAACCCCGACGTGATCAACGTGCGCACGCTCAAGGAGTTCGTCGAGCTGGTGAAGGCCAACCCCGGCAAGTACAACTACGCCTCCACCGGCAACGGCGCGGGCACGCACATGGCCTTTGCCGAGTTCAACTCGCGCCTGGGCCTGAACATGGTCCACGTGCCCTACAAGGGCGGCCCCGAGGCCATCACCTCGGTGGTGCGCGGCGAGACCTGCTGCATCATGAACCAGGTGCAGACCGTGCTGCCGCACTACAAGGCCGGCAAGGTGCGCCTGCTGGGCGTGACCACCGCCACGGCGGTGCCGGCCGTGAAGGAGGTGCCGACCATCGCCTCCAGCGGCCTGCCGGGCACCAAGGGCTTCGACAGCGCCATCTGGTTCGGCATCTTCGCGCCCAAGGGCACCGACGCGCACATCGTCGACAAGCTCAACGCCGCCGTGAAGACCGTGCTCGAGCAGCCCGAGATCCGCGAGCGCTTCGAGAGCCAGGGCAACACGGTGCGCATCGAGTCGCCCGCCCAGTTCAAGAAGACCGTGCACGCCAACCGCGTGAAGTGGGCCGAGGTCGCCAAGGCGGCGAACATCAGCATCGACTGATCACAAGGTCTTCGTCAGCGTCAGGATGAAGCGCGCCTTGTTCGGCGAGTAGGTCGTCTGGCCGACGGTGCCGAAACCGTAGTCGATGCCCGGATTGGCCACTGAAACGTACGAACTCTTCTTGTTCGCGCCCTGCACCGAGCCGGTCAGCGTGAGGCCGCTGCCGAAGTCGTAGGTCGCGCCGACGTTGTAGTCCACGTAGCTCCGGTAGCCCAGGCTGCGGATGTCGCTCGACATGTTCGTGTAGCCCACGGCCGCCTTCAGCGTGACCTTGGGCACGATCTCCTTGCTGTAGGCCAAGTTCAGGTAGCCGGTGTTGCGGCCCGTGCGGCCCGAGCCGGTCTTGGCACCGGCATAACCGAAGTAGTCCTTCGACACCGTGTGCGAGTACTTCAGCGTGAACGAGCCGAGCGTGGCGTCGGTGTAGCTCGCGCTGGCGTACAGCTCCGTCGTGTTGCCCGTCGAATTGCCCGGGTACAGGTAGGTGAGGGCGCCCACGTCCATGTCGAGCGGGCCGGCCTTGAACTTGTAGCCACCGTACAGGTCGCTCTCCAGGCTGTTGCCCTTGAGCCAGTTGACGCTGGAGTTCCAGTTGCCGATGTAGAAGCCGCTGTCGCCGAAGGCGTAGTCGAAGCCGCCCTGGATGGCGGGCTTGAAGCCCTTGGTCTTGGCGTAGTCGTTCTTGCCGAGCATGTCCTGGTCCTGGCCGCGGAACTTGTAGTTCGTGGTCAGCGCCACGTTGCCCGTGAGCTGCGCGTTGGCGAGCATCGGCAGGGCGAACAGGGTGGGAAGAACGAGCACCGGCAAGGCGGTGCGAAGGAGGTGTTTCATCGAAAGAATTCGCTAACGGATGGAGGAGCCGGCAGCGTAGAAGCGCGGGTCTAAAAGCCGCGTAAAAAACGAAGGCCCCGGCGCAAAAGTTGTGTGTCGGGCATCGTCATCGCGACCACGCCCACCACCACGCAGGCCAGCCCGACCCACGCGGTGGCCGCCAGCGTCTCGCCCAGGTACACCACGCCGATCGTCACGCCGATGGGCACGCGCAGGTAGGCCTGCGCCGAGGTCGACATCGGCCCCAGCGTCTTGATGAGCCGGAAGTAGATCGTGAAGGCCAGCGCCGTGGAGAGCACCGCCAGCGCCAGCACGGCGAGCATCGAGGCGGTGGAGGGGGCGAGCGTCCAGGGCCTGTCGATCGCCAGGCTCGCGGGCACGAGCAGGGCCGCGCCGCTCAACAGCGAGCCGGCCGCGGGCACCATCGGGTCCAGGCCCTTGAACACGCGGCCGAACATCGCGGCGCAGCCGTAGCAGACGGCGGCCACCACCAGCGCCAGCTGCGCCAGCAGCGAATGCCCCAGCCCCTGCAGCGCCTCGAAACCCACGATCAGGCAGATGCCCGCCAGCCCCGCGCCCACGCCGAAGAGCCGCTGCAGCGTGGGCTTGCCCGCGCCGCCCAGGCCCCAGCCCAGCAGGAAGATGAAGATCGGTGAGGTCGAGTTGAGGATGGTCGCCAGCCCCGCATCCACGCTGCGCTCGGCCCAGGCGATCAGCGTGAACGGCAGCACGCTGTTCAGGCCAGCCTGCAGCGCGAAGCGCCGCCATGTCGCGCCGTCTTTGGGCAAGCGCACGCCGCGCACGCGCAGCACCGCGAGCAGCAGCAACCCCGCGATCAGGGTGCGTGCCGCGATCAGCGTGACCGGCGGGATCGTCGCCACGCCGATCTTGATGAAGGTGTACGAGGCGCCCCAGCAGGTCGCGAGCACCGCGAGCAGCGCCCATTCAAGGGCAGGGGTGTGGGGTTGGACTGAAGCGGCGAGCGGGGTCGTTGGCATGGTGCGCCGATCTTCGCGAGACCGGCCCCTCGACACTTCGCTGGTGGACGAAATGTGGGCGAAACGTGGGCGCGAAGCCTCAGTGATCGTGCCCGTGGCTTCGCGCCGGCGCAGCGCCGTTCAGCAGCGCCGCCAGGTCGACTTCCTGCTCCGCTGCCGCCCCCGCGATCACGCGCTGCTCCAGCTCGTCCAGGTGCTCCAGCGCCACGGCCAGCGCGGCGTCGAGCGAGTCGCCCATGAGCGCTTCGATGATCTGTTCGTGCTCGCGCGGCGCGCAGCTCGCGGCTTCGGCCGAGTCGTACAGCGCCTTGTACAGCTCGGTGTTCGCAATCAGCCGCCGGATGTACGACAGCAGCTCGTCGCTGCCGGCCATCTGCGCCAGCAGCAGGTGGAAGTCGCCGGCCAGGCGGATCGCGTCCTCGCGCCGGCCTTCCTTGAACGCCTTCTGCTCCGCCTGCACGTGCTTGCGCAGCGTGGCCACCTGCTCGCGCGCCAGCCGGCCGAACAGCGTGGCGACCAGCCCGGCCTCCACGATGCGGCGCGCGCGGTAGATGCCGCGCATGTCGTCGATCGACGGGTTGGGCACGAAGGCGCCGCGGTTGTGCTCCAGCACCAGCCGCTTTTCGGAGCCCAGCCGCGCCAGCACCTTGCGCACCGCGCCGCGCGTGCAGCCCAGCGCCTCGGCCAGCGCGCGCTCGCGCAGCGGCGTGCCGGGGCGCAGCTTGCCGCTGAGCAGTGCCTTGGACACGGCGGCGTAGACGCGCTCGTCCACGTTCGCGTCATCGACGGAAGCGGGTTCGGCTGGTTCAGCGGAAGGGGCGGGCGCGGCGGATCGGCGGGTGGCGGCAGGCATGGGCCTGCGGATTATTGCCTGCACCCCGCCACCTCCGGGAAAGCCCCCGGATTGACGCGGCCCGCCCGGCTCCGTACCATTCGCGCCGTTTGGTTAACCAAAATATATAAAATGGTTGACCAAAAGAAGATCAAATTTCCAACCACCCGAACACACAGAGACATCCCATGAAACTCGCCAAATGGCTGGCCCTGCTGCCGGTCGCCGCCTTCTTCAGCGGGGGATGGCTGTCGTCCGTCGCGCCCACCTTCGTGCTCGGCATGCCCTTCCTGATGGTCTGGAACGTGAGCTGGCTGGTGCTGACCTCGCTCATCATGGTGGTCATCGACCGCGCCGAGGGCGACCTCGATGCGCAAGACGCGCAGGCCGCAGGAGACGCGCGATGAACGCCGCACTCGGCGTGATCGCGCTCTTCGTGGCCGGCGCCCTCGGCCTGGCCGTGCTCGCGCGGCGCGGGCGCACCATGAGCCTGGAGCAATGGGCGCTGGGCGGGCGCGGGCTGGGCACGATCATGGTGTTCCTGCTCATGGCGGGCGAGTCGTTCTCGACCTTCACCTTCCTGGGCGCCAGCGGCTGGTCGTACAGCAAGGGCTCGCCGGCCTTCTACATCCTGGCCTACGGCGGCCTGGCCTACCTCATGGCCTTCTGGATGCTGCCCGCCATCTGGCGCTACGCCACCGCGCACAAGCTGGTGTCGTTCTCCGACTTCTTCGCCCACAAGTACGACAGCCGACCGCTCGGCGTGCTGGTGTCGGTGGTCGCGCTCATGGGCATGGTGGCGCTGCTCACCATCCAGCTGCGCGGGCTGGGCATCATCGTGTCGGAGGCCTCGTACGGCTCCATCGCGCCGCAGGTGGCGATCTGGATCGGCACCGTCGTGATGGTCAGCTACATCCTGTTCTCGGGCATCCACGGCTCGGCCAGCATCGCCATCGTGAAGGACATCCTGATCCTCGTGCTCGCCGTGTTCCTGGGCGTGTACCTGCCGTGGCACTACTACGGCGGCGTCACGCCGATGTTCAGCGCCATCCACGCGGCCAACCCCAGCTTCTTCGAGTTTCCGAAAGAGGGCCTGAACCTCACCTGGTACAACTCGACCATCCTGCTCACGGCGCTGGGCTACTACCTGTACCCGTTCAACCTCACCTCGGTGTACGCCGCGCGCAGCGCGAGCGCGGTGCGCCGCAACACCATCCTGATGCCGCTGTACCAGGTGGTCATCGCCTTCCTGTTCCTGGTGGGCTTCGCGGCCATCCTGCAGGTGCCGGGGCTCAAGGGCTCCGAGGTCGACTTGGCCCTGTTCGGCCTCGTGAAGCACACCTTCGACCCGTGGTTCGTGGGCGTGATCGGCGGCACGGGCGTGCTCACCGCGCTGGTGCCGGGCTCGATGATCCTGCTCACGGCCTCCACCGTGATCGGCAAGAACGTCTACAAGGAAGGCTTCGCGCCCCATGCCACCGACAAGCAGGTCTCGCGCGTGGCGCGCGGCGTGCTGCCCCTGTTCGCGCTGGTGGCCGTGTACTTCGTGCTGCGCGGCGGCACCACCATCGTGGCCGTGGCCATCTTCGCGTCGAGCCTGCTCACGCAACTGCTTCCCTCGCTGCTGTTCAGCCTCATGAAGAAACCCTTCGGCAGCAAGCACGCGGCCTTTGCGGGCATCCTCGCGGGCGGTGCGGTGCTGGCCTTCACGATGACCACCGGCGCGAACCTGGGCACGCTGTTCCCGGCGGCGCCCGTGGTCTTCAAGTCGCTCAACACCGGGCTGGTGGCGCTGGCGGTCAACGCGCTGGTCTTCGTGGCGGTGGCGCTCGTCACGCCGCGCGTGCTGCCGCGCACCGTGGCGGCGCAACCCGCCTGACCGGTCTTCTTTTGCCCTTGTTACCCCACGAACGAAATCGAATGACCTCGCAGCTCCTGATCCGCAACGTGCGCCCCCTGGGTGCGTCTCCTGTCGATGTGCGCGTGCACGACGGCCGCCTTGCCGAGATCGGCGCGGCGCTGGCCGCACCGGCCGGCGCCACCGTCGAAGATGGCGAGGGCGCCTTGCTGCTGCCCGGCCTCGTCGAAGGCCACACCCACCTCGACAAGACCATGTGGGGCATGGACTGGTACCGCAACGAGGTCGGCACCAACCTCACCGACAAGATCGAGAACGAGCGCGCCTTCCGCCACGCCAGCGGGCACGACGCCGCCGCGCAGTCGCTGGTGCTGGCCAAGGCTTTTCTCGCGCTCGGCACCACGCGCCTGCGCACGCACGTCGACGTCGACACCCAGGCCGGCCTGCGCCACCTCGAAGGCACGCTGCGCACGCGCGAGACGCTGCGCGAGGTGCAGCAGATCCAGGTCATCGCCTTTCCGCAGTCGGGCCTGCTCGGGCGCGCCGGCACCGCCGAGCTGCTCGACCAGTCGCTGGCCCTGGGCGCCGACGTGCTCGGCGGCCTCGACCCCTGCGCCATCGACGGCGACCCCGTGAAGTCGCTCGACGTGCTCTTCGGCATCGCCCACAAGCACCAGCGCCCCGTCGACATCCACCTGCACGAGCCCGGCGCCATGGGCGCCTTCTCGCTCGAGCTGATCCTGCAGCGCACCGAGGCGCTCGGCATGCAGGGCCAGGTCGCGATCAGCCACGGCTTCTGCCTGGGCGACGTGAGCGAACGCGAGCGCGACGCGCTGCTCGCGCGCATGGCCAAGCTCGGCGTGGTGCTCATCACCAGCGCGCCGGCTTCGCGCAACGTGCCGCCGCTCATGGCGTGCCGCGCGGCCGGCGTCACCGTGCTCGGCGGCAACGACGGCATCCGTGACACCTGGTCGCCCTACGGCAACCCCGACATGCTCGAGCGCGCCATGCTCATCGGCCTGCGCTACAACCTGCGCCGCGACGACGAGCTCGAGGTGGCACTCGACACCGTCACCCATTCCGGCGCGCGCGGCTGCGGCTTTGCGGCCTACGGGCTCGACGTGGGCTGCCGCGCCGACCTCGTGCTGGTCGACGCGCAAACGCCCGCGCAGGCCGTGGTGGGCCGCCCCGTGCGCAAGCTCGTGGTGTCGGGCGGCCGCGTGGTCGCGCGCCACGGCACGCTCGTGCCCGGCGCCGTGCCCGCGTGAGCCGCGCCGCACGCCCTGCAACCGACAGCTCGCGCACCGGCGCGGGCCCGGTCTTCTTCGCCTGCGTGGTCGTGCTGGTGGCGCTCAACCTGCGCGCCTTTCTCACGTCGAGCAGCCCCTTGCTCGAACCGATCCGCGCCGCGACCGGCATCGGCTTTCACGCCGTCGCGTTGCTCACCGTGCTGCCGATGTTCGCGATGGGCGCCGTGTCGCTGTCGGGCGCGGCCGTGGGCCAGCGGCTGGGCGCGCGCGGCGGCATTGCGCTCGGGCTCTGTGCCATCGCGCTGGCCTGCGCCGGCCGCTACGTGGCGGGCGGCGCCGCGGCGCTGCTGTGGAGCGCCGCGCTCGCGGGCGCGGGCGTGGGGCTGGTGCAGGCGCTCATGCCCGGCGTGGTCAAGCAGGCCTACCCCGCGCGGCTGGGCCTCATGACCGGGCTCTACTCGGCCGCCATCATGGGCGGCGGCGGGCTCGGTGCCATGGCCAGCCCGTGGCTTGCGCGCGCCGTGGGCGGCGAGGCGCAACTCGACTGGCACGCCGGCCTCGCGATGTGGGCGGTGCTCGCGGTGGTGGCGCTGGTGGCGTGGCTGCGCGGTGCGCGGCAGCTGCCGTCTGCGTCGTCATCCGTGCGCGCCGCCGACCCCTCGCTCGACCGCGCCTGGCTGCGCTGCTTCGGCCACCGCCGCGCGTGGCTGCTGGCGCTGTGCTTCGGCCTCATCAACGGCGGCTACACCAGCCTCGTCGCGTGGCTGCCGCATTACTTCCATGCCGAGCGCGGCTGGACGGCGCAGCAGGGCGGCGCCGTGCTCGCGCTCATGACGCTGGCGCAGGTCGTCGGCGCGCTCACGCTGCCGGCGCTCGCGCGACGCGGCGGCCAGCGCGACCTGCGGCGCTGGCTGGTCGGTGCGCTGCTGGCGCAGCTCGCGGGCTTTGCGGCGCTCGGGCTCGCGCTGCCCGTGCCGGCGGCCGTCATCGCCGTCGTGCTCGGCGCCGGCCTGGGCGGCGCGTTCTCGCTGTGCATGGTGCTCGCGCTCGACCACCGGCCCGACCCCGCGCAGGCCGGCGCGCTCGCGGGCTTCATGCAGGGCGTGGGCTTCATGATCGCGGCGCTCGCGCCCTTCGTCACCGGCTGGGTGCGCGAGCAGACCGGTGGCTTCACCATGGCCTGGGCCTACCTGGCCGCCGTCACCGTGCTGCTGCTGCCCGCCGTGCTGCGCTTCGATCCGCGCCGCTACGCGAGCGCCACTGCCGGCCTGTTCGGCGCGCAGACTGCATCCGCGCCGTCCCCCATCGAGCAGGCCCGCAAGGCCTGAGACCCAAGGAGATCCGACCCATGTACAACGAACACTTCATGCAGCGCGCCCTGGCCCTTTCGGCCCGTGCACTCCAGGAGCCCGGCACCGAGCCTTTCGGCGCGGTCGTCGTCAAGAACGGCGAAGTGGTGGGCGAGGGCTTCAACCACTCCGTCGCGCACCACGACCCCACCTCGCACGGCGAGGTCGAGGCCATTCGCGATGCCTGCCGCCGGCTGGGCACCGTCGACCTGTCGGGCTGCGAGCTCTACACCTCGTGCGAGCCCTGCGCCATGTGCGTGGCGGCCATGCACATCGCGGGCATCGGCCAGCTGTACTACGCGGCCACGCTCGCGCAGTCGGGTGAAGCCTTCCAAGGCGTGACCGTGGCGGCGCGCCACCCGATCGACGTCGACGTGCTGCGCACCGAAGCCGGCGCACCGCTGGCCGCGCGTGCGCAACCGGCCGAACAGAAGATGGACGCCGAGGCGGTGCGCATCCTCTCGGCGTGGGCCGAGCCGCGACGCGGCGACTGAAGCGCTATGCGGCAGCCGCAGCGTCGCCGCGCGTGGCCGCTTCGAACTCGGCGCGGTTGAGCAGGCCGAAGTACAGCACGTCGTACCACTGCAGCCCCAGCGGATATTCCGTGGCGCGGCTGCGCGTGCTGTCGCAGTCGTCGTCGAAGCGCAGCCCGAAGAACGCATCGAGCGGGGCCGCCTGTTTTTTTGCACCGGCTTCGCGCAGCAACTGCGCCGCCGCCGCGATGTCTTGCGGCAGCGCATCGAGCGCGGCGCCGGCCTGCTGGCAGCGGGCAA
The DNA here is from genome assembly GCF_059418385.1 of Variovorax sp. GW821-FHT09A10. Taxonomy (NCBI): domain Bacteria; kingdom Pseudomonadati; phylum Pseudomonadota; class Betaproteobacteria; order Burkholderiales; family Comamonadaceae; genus Variovorax; species Variovorax sp. GW821-FHT09A10. The sequence continues at coordinate 176,784 of NZ_JBWKPT010000010.1, read as the reverse complement.
GCTCCTTCTCGACGCAGGCCCGCAGCGGGGCTTCTTCCGATTCGTACATCGTGTCGAGCTCGACCGTCTCCAGCAGCAGGTGCTCGTTGCGGTGGGCTTCGAGAAAGGCCAGGGTCTCGTCCAGCCAGCCCGGCAGCTGCGTCGAGCCCGTCGCGGGCGTGGCCGCTGCGGGCGCGGCAGCCGCAGGCGGTGCCTTCGGTGCGGCGGGCGGCGAGAACCAGCCCTTGAGTCGATCGACGAACGACGTGGCCTTCGGCGCGGCCACGACGGGTGGGGCAGCGGGTGCGGGCGCAGGCACCGGCGCCTGCGCCGCCAGGTACCGCACGATGTCACTCAAGCGCTTCACCCGCGCAAAGCCCGGCTCGAAGCAGCCACTGATCGCGTACAGCCTGACCTTCTCATCCCCTTCGTCGCTGTCGAGGCCATCGGAGATCAGCGACGCGCACAGCTGCGGATCGCCCGACATCAGCAGCCGGTACATGAACGGAATGTCGTAGTTCCATTCGGACAGGCCCGAGATCGTTTCGGGTCGGTCCGTGTACGCCGTGGGTCGGTTGGTGAGGCTGTAGAGGTAGGAGCGATTGGCCATGGATCAAAGTGTGAATGGCGGCTGCAGTTCGAGCGCGTCGCCGTGACAAGAATGAAGAAGAGCCGCCTCTCGCGAAGCGGCCTTCGGCCTGGTCGGCAGATTCTGCCTTCGCCAGATTTACACTCCGCCCCATGCAAGGAAGCAACGACGTTCAGCGCGGCCTGCAGCCCGTGGTGGAGCTGCGGTCTGAAGGCGCGTCGTACCTGTATTCCGTGCGCGCGCCGCGCTCCAAGGGCGTGATCCCGCCCAGCTCGTACAGCCACACCGGCTTTGCTAGCGTGGCCGATTGCCTGCGCGACATTGCGCGCGCGCTCGGGGGCAACTTCACTCGCATCTACGTGCGCCTCGAAGGCCACTGCGTCGGCGAGCGCGACATTGCCGAGCTGCGCAAGGCGCCCGACATCGTCGCGGCCGAATTGCAGGCCCTGTGCCGCGCGGTGATCGCCGAGCAGCAGAAGCCGCCACAGCAGCAACAGGAACAGCCCAGCGAAATCGCCGCCACGCCGCGCTGCTAGCCGCGCGAAGCGGGGTGCCGTTCGCTCACTGCGGCACGTTCACGATGGTCGCCTGCATCATCGCCACCACCTTGTAGTCCGTGTCGCCCGCCTTCGCGAAGGCACGCACTTCGCCCGTGCACACCGCGAGCAGCTTGCCCGAGCTCTGCACCCGGCCCACCGCCAGGAAGCGCTCGCCCAGCGCGGGCCGCATGAAGTTGATCTTGAACTCCGCCGTCACCACGTCGCAGCCCTGCGGCGCCTTCGTGAGCCCCGCGTAGCCGCAGGCGCTGTCGACGATGCTCGTCACCGCGCCCGCATGCACATAGCCGCGCTGCTGCGACAGCGCTTTTGAAAACGGCATCTCGATGTGCACCTCGCCGTCGCCCACATGCACCAGCCGCGCGCCGAGCGTGGCCATCAGGCCCTGTGCGTTGAAGCTGTCGGAGATGCGGGTGTGAAGGTCGGTCATGGCTGGCAAGCGAAAAGAAGCAGAAGAAAAAGGGCGCCCATAGGGCGCCCCGAGGGGTCACTGCATTCTGCCGCGCGGCGCTACGCCCCGTGCCAGCGCCTCAGTCCCACGCCGGCGACAGCCCTTGCGGATCGGTCAGCCGCTCGCCGCGGTCGAGCGCGGCGATCTGCGCCATCTCGGCCTCGGTCAGCGTCAGTTGCTGTGCCTTCCGGTTGCTTTCGAGGTTCGCGCGCTTCGTCGACGACGGAATTACCGCGTAGCCCAGCTGCATCGCCCAGGCCAGCACCACCTGCGCGGGCGTGGCGCCGTGCGCCGTGGCAATCGCGCCGATCACCGGGTCGTTCAGCACCTTGCCGTAGGCCAGCGTCATGTACGAGGTGATGCGGATGCCCTGGCTCTGCGCGAAGGCCGCCACCTTGCGGTTCTGCAGGTAGGGGTGCAGCTCGATCTGGTTGGTGGCGATGGCCGGCGCGCCCACGGCGGCAATGGCTTCCTGCATCAGCGCGATGTTGAAGTTCGACACGCCGATCTGCTTCGTGAGCCCCAGCGCCTTGGCCTCGGCCAGCGCGCCCATGAACTCCGCCACCGGCACCGCGTTGGCGGGCGAGGGCCAGTGGATCAGCGTCAGGTCGACATGGTCTGTGCGCAGTTTGGCCAGGCTGTCTTTCAGGCTCGGCACCAGCTTGTCTTTCGCGTAGTGGTCGGTCCAGATCTTGGTGGTGATGAAGAGCTCGCTGCGGGCCACGCCGCTTTCGGCAATCGCCTGGCCCACCTCGGCTTCGTTGCCGTAGATCTGCGCCGTGTCGATCGTGCGGTAGCCCAGGTCGAGGCCGTTCTGCACCGAATCGATCACCACCTGGCCCTGCAGGCGGAAGGTGCCGAGGCCGAAAGCGGGAATGGGGGTGTGGATGTTCGTGGTCATGGCGTGTGTGTGCCTTGTGTTCAAAGAAAGAAAAGGAAGAGAAGAGAAGAGGAAAGCTCAGTGCCCGACCGGCACCGGCCCCGAGGCGCGCACCGGAATGCCGGCACGGCGGTCGAGCGAGCCGCTCCACTGCGTGAGGGCCAGAGAGACCAGCACGACGAGTGCGCCGATCCAGGGCGTGTGCATCAGCCCGAGGTGCGTCACGATCAGGCCGCCGGCCCAGGCCGCGCCTGCAATGCCCAGGTTGAAGGCCGCGATGTTCAGGCCCGAGGCCACGTCCACCGCCTGCGGCGTGAAGCGTTCGGCCTGCTTCACCACGTACACCTGCAGCCCCGGCACGTTGCCGAACGCCACCGCGCCCCACATCAGCACCGCCACCAGCGCCAGCCACTTGTGCGGCGCCGCGAAGTTGAAGACCAGCAGCACGGCCGCCAGCAGCGCAAAGATGATCTTCAGCGCCGGAATCGGCCCCATGCGGTCGGCCAGCTTGCCGCCCCAGATGTTGCCCACCGCCACCGAGATGCCGTACACCAGCATCACCCAGCCCACCGCGCCGGCGCTGAAGCCCGACACCTCCGTGAGGATCGGCGCCAGGAACGTGAACGGAATGAACGAGCCGCCATAGCCGATGGCCGTCTTGGCATACACCAGCAGCAGGCGCGGCTCGGCCAGCACCTTGGCCTGTTGCGCCAGCGAGGCCGGCGGCGTGTGGCGGATGTTGCCCGGCACGAAGATCCAGCTGCCCACGAAGGCGACCACGCCCAGCGCCGACACCGCCAGGAAAGTCTCGCGCCAGCCGAAGTGCTGCCCGATGAACGTGCCCAGCGGCACGCCCGTGACCAGCGCCACCGTGAGGCCCGTGAACATGATCGCGATGGCGCTCGCCGCCTTTTCCTTCGACACCAGGCCGGTGGCAATCGTCGAGCCGATCGAGAAGAACACCCCGTGCGCCAGCCCCGTGAGCACGCGGGCGGCAATCAGCGATTCATAGCTGGGCGCCTGCCACGCCAGCAGGTTGCCGACCGTGAACAGCGCCATCAGCCCGAGCAGCAGCGCCTTGCGCGGCAGCTTGCCCGTGAGGGCCGTGAGCACCGGCGCGCCAATGGCAACGCCCAGCGCATAGAGGCTGACCAGCAGGCCGGCGGAGGGAAGGCCGATGCCGAGGTCGGCAGCGACGGTGGGAATGAGGCCAACGATGACGAACTCGGTCGTTCCGATGGCGAAGGCGCTGAGGGTCAGCGCGAGTAAGGCGATTGGCATGAGAGCACTCCTTCTGGGATGAGGAGGAGTGTCTTGCGGTTACCTTTGCGGATAAATGGGGGTTGGGGCAGAAGATAGTTGCTGTAGAAGCAAGAGCTATCAAGCCTCTTGATCGCTTACGGGGAGATAACTCGAAACCAGTCGCGCATAGTTTGACGGACACGATCAGTTTCCTCTTCTGGGATTTCAGTCATGTGGCAAATCGTATTGCGCAAGTGAACGATAAGACGCGCGCCTTGAATCAATCCCTTGTCCCGCACCAAATCATCAAACCCATCTTTCCACGCGTGATCGATAACGCGCAAGAGTTGAGGAAAGGTCATAAGAGCGGAACGATCACGTGAGCCAAGAGCCATCCAACTCTTTACTTCGTCCGTCTCCTCGACCTTAATGACTTCGTCTTGTACATCCTTTGGCACCTTGTCCCACCAAGGTCGACTTGCGTCCTTCGAGAGCACGTCAACGACAAAACCTCTTAGAAAATTCTCGAAGACAAATATCAATCGATATGTCTCTGCGGCCATGGTTGCCCGCTTAACGCTAGCAGGAAGCAATGGAGCAAGGTCGTAAGAAGGGGCGAGCAGCAAAGTGTCTTCGGGGACTAGTTCTTCCATGTTCGAAACCGACCGCTCTACTGCTTGGCCAAGCATGAGAAACAACGCGGCCTTGGAATCAATGCTCATGCAAATGACTTTCTGAGTGCGTTGAATATGTTCAAGTAGACCTCTTCTGATCCATTATTTGGCAAGTGAACTTGAATGTTGTAGTGAAACTCAGGTCGCATTGGCTTGGCTGAGTTGATCTTTCCTGATGTGGAGGATTGATCATCAAGGGTTTCTTCCAAAACCTCGTCCTCTTTCTTCTTTGAAGCCTGCGCTATAGGGCGACTAGAAAAATCGGCCTGTTTAATTAGCGAGGAGAGGGTTGAAACTATGCGGCTGGTCATGTCGTCATCTGTTCCCGCAACCTGCGCAACGAGTCCTCTTAGTTTTTCTGAAGACAGCGCATGAGCTTCTTCATTTGCGGCGAAAAGCGGTGCATAGGCCGATCGAATTCCTTCGGCAATTGCCGGTTTTGCGGTGTCCCGGCTTTTCAAAAGTCGGTAGTTTTGAGTTGGACTCCCGGATTGATCTAGAAACTTCAAATTCCGGAGCAAGGGTATGACTTGCCTGTCGTTTGAACCTTTCAAGCCAATGGTGTTTTGTAAAAATTCTTGAGTGAACTTGTCGGGAACTTTGGCGGAAAGAATCGCCGCGAAAAGCGTCTCGATGTTCTTGTTGGACGCGAGATAGGGCAGCGAGGTCGCCATTTTCAAAACCCGACTAGTGAAAGGTAGTACATGGTTACATGGCTGATCGATCATGTCCATTGCTCCGTTTCCCCTATCCATTGCGAAAAACTTGATTGAATGGATGTCGAGAGCGTTCGCAAATTTGTCTTTGTGAACGCTTCTTCTGTTGCGAACTTCCGAGCCCTTTCAGGGCGATGCTGTAGATATACTTGCTCGTCGCGCAAAAAACGCGATCGGGTTTGGAAGCCCGCAAAAACCCCTGCGACGAAAGCCGCAGGACCCGCACATGGTCTGCGGCTTTTTCGTTCGTGCTGCTTTTTTAGGCGGCTCGGACGGGAGGGCGCGAGCCCTGCCGGTTTCTCTACAAGGGGTTTTCCGGTCTTCCAACCCGTTCGAGCTGCCGCCATCGTTTGGAAGCGGGGGCGTCGGTTGTGGCAAACCAAAATCCCTTCGGAGGCCGCACATGGCTGAATCTGCATCCGTCCCCGCGCAACCGAGCGCCCGTCCCACTTCCTCGTCATCAGACCTCGACGACCTTGCGGTCCAAGCCTGCGACGACGCCGACAACCTCAACTCCGTAATGCGCGCCTACACCGCCCTAGAAAAGCTCGTAGACACCAGCGCCCTGAACGACAGCGAAGAACTCGCCCCCACCCGCACCGAACTGAGCGCCTTGCTGCGCCTGCTCAACGAAGCGTTGATGACCCGCATCGCCACCGTCAACGCAACAGCCGGCGCCGTACGCGATGCGCTGCAAGCGCAATCCTCGCTCAAGCCGGCCTAGCCCGCAGTGGCCGGCATGAAGCCTCTGCATCACTGCCGGCCTGCAACCCCTACGCCGCCTTCGGTTCGGCAACACCGCCGTCAACGTAGCGGCTGGCGACGTCTGCCTAGCGCTGGAAGGCAGGTTGCCCTCCGTCATTCACCGCGGCTAGAGTCGCCCTCTCAATCAGGAAAAATCCGTCGAATGAGTTACGACATTGCTGCAACTAAGGGGGACACCTTGCGTAAGTCTTTTTCGCTGGTATTGCTTGTCGCACTTTCGGCCTGTAGCAGTGCGCCGCCCATCACGCCCGCACAGAAGGGGCTCGGAAATGATCTGACAAACTGCGCCTTCATCAATACGAGGTACACCATTCTGATGACCGATAGCGGCTCGCAGGTCCCCAACGCTGCCTATACGCTCACGGGATACTTCAGGGCTGCAGCGATTGGGATACTGTCGGAAAGAGGCTTTGACGCTCAACTCAGTTCGGTGCGAGAGGACTACAACCGGAGGTGGCCCGCCTACCAGCCCTCGATGGCTGCTTCTGTGCTTCGCTCAACGCAGGGCGATGCGCTGTTGGCTGAAATTGGTCGATGTACAGAGCTTCAGAGAACCAGAAAGGCTGAGCTTGATGCCTTGGTCAAGAAGTACCTCGATTCCCAAAAGGCCAAATAGAGATCGTCGAGGCGTTTTCAGCGAAGCGCATCGTCAGTACGGTGCGTGTTTGAAAGCGGCCATCTTCGGCCCGAACTGTTTTGCGGCATTCCTGGCAAGCACTGCAACGGGCGCGCGCTGACCGGCGACGCTGCGTATCCCGTTCGCTTTCTTGCTTTCTCTCTTCTTCACGACAAAGCCGATGCCAGCTGCGCCCGTTGCCGTCGAAGGCGTCGGCGGATGGGTGCCGGGGCGTTCGGCTGTTCGGGCGCAGCGACAACGACTGTGTTTTCGCGCTGGTTGAATCGTGGGCGTCGCAGGCGCACCACCAGGCGCACATTGCGGGCGCGGTGGCGTCGGGGGTTGGGATGCGTTGGCGGGGGAGTTGGCGCGGGAGCCTGTCAGCTGCTATTGCAGGGAGCTTTGAGGCGCGGGGTGGCAGGTCGGCAGCTTCAGTCCTTCAACATCGGGATAGAGCTGGATGGCCGCGAAGTCATTGCTCTCGCCAAAGCTGTTCTTTGGTGAGCGGTAGGCCTGGAAGGCCGTCGCCACCGAAAGGTCGGTGCGCAGCAACATGCGCAGCGCTCTCACGGTGCTGGCCGCGCGCAGCCCAGCCAAGGCTTTTGCCTCGCTGGGTATCGTCCCGGAAGCACCGGCTTCCACCGCCCCGCTCGTGTACATGGGGAAAGCTGCGTAGGAACGGGTCAGCCATTCCGAGAGCTTGATGACCTGCGAGCGATCCAGCTCTGCCGAGCCGGGTTCAAAACTCACTTGGGTTTGCACGATGTAGCTGCACGCCTCGGCTTGTCCGACAGCCAGAGTCAGTGACAGCAGGGCGATGAATCTAGCCTTCATAGGGCTCCTCCCAAACGACGTAGCCAGTGATGCTGTCGGCGTTGGTCTTCACGCCTTTGGGGTTGGTTTTTACCGCCGCCAGAGCATCGCTGAGGTGGTTGATGGTGTCGAAGCTGCCAAAGGTGTCGTTGAAATGCGTCACCTCATGCACGAGCGTGGACAGCTGCGAAGCGAAAGTGGCAGACGTCCGGCGCAAACTGCAGAAGTCGATGTGGATGGCGATGGTGTGCGACTGAGTGTCGGGTTTGCAGGCGGCTGCGACGACACCCCGTGGCGGCTCGATGGTGCAGCCTACATGCTTCAGCGCCGTGAGCGAGTAACGCACGAAGTTCTTCCCCTCCAGGCCGCGCAGTACCCGTTCGCAAGCGGAGAGGCCATTGCGCAAGTATTCCCTGATGGACGGGTCATCGGTACCGAACCATTGGGCGACACGGGCTCGGTCGGCGTTGTTCCAGCGTTGAAGCTCGATGAGACGCTTCGTTGCAATGAGTTCGACGGCCCGGTCTCGAATTCTCAGGATCTGGTCGGAGAACTCCTTGTTCGTCATGTTCGGACAGATGTTCTCGGTCTGTTCGGCCTCGGGCGGATGCGTGACGGCATCGTCCACTGCCTGCTTGAACGCAGCCATCTCCAAGCCAGAGGTTGTGGCCGCCGTCGGGGTCAACGCTGCCGCGCTCGACACGACGCCCGTCGCACGCGTGTCCATGTCCTCGAACGTTGCCGATTGCTGCAGCACGGAAAGCAGAGGCTGCGGCACGGGGCAGTGGCAGATCACCACGTCGCCTTCGAGCGCCGCCTCGGTGACGAACTGCGGACGGCGCGGCCCTCCCGCCTTGGCGATGACACCGACGCTGTTGCACCCCTCGCAGTAAGCCCGGCCGCCGATCAACGCCACGCGATGGCCGTACAGATCGAACATCGGACCGTCGTAAGGCAGCACACGTCCGCCGGGCACCGGCGGGTCGCCGACCACAAGAATTCTTCGCATCATCCTGAACCTCCCAGTTGTGTCTGGGAGTTGTAGGAGGATGCGGTCCTCGACACTGTGGCCCAGTGTCAACCGGCTTCCGATTTCGTCACGCTGCCCGCAGGTTTCCGGTCCTTGGGCGGCGAGTACGACCGAAAAATTCCTGGGCGCTTGCGCTCCTTACGCCGCCTTCGTCTCCGGCAACACCGCCGTCAACGCAAAGTCCACCAGCATCAGCCAGGTCTCTTCGAGCCCGGTGATGTTGTGGTGGTCGGAGTTCGACACGGTCTGCACGCTCACGGGCGTGGGCCAGGCGGCGATGAGTTTTTCGGAGCGTTCGTGCGGCACCACGTCGTCCTTCGCGGCGAGCAGCACCTGGGTCTTGGCGGCGACTTCCTTGCTGTGCTCGATGGAGTTGAAGCGGTGCCGCAGCAACAGCGACAGCGGGACGAGCGGAAAGCGCTTCTTGGCGACTTCGAGCAGCGAGTCGTAGGGGGTGATGAGCTGCAGGCTCGCAAACTCCTGCCGCGCCACGAGCTGGATGGCCACGCCGGTGCCCAGGCTGCGGCCCACCACGTGCAGGCGCGCCTGCGGAAAGGCGCGGCGCAGGTGGCTGGCGAACTGGGTGGCGTCGGCCACGGAAGCGATCTCGGACGGCGCGCCCTGCGAGTCGGCCACGCCCCGGTAGTTGAGGGCCGCAAAGCCGAAGCCCTCGGGCAGCCAGTGCAGCATCTGCGCGGTGGCGCGCACGTCTTCGCCGCGGCCGGCGAAGTAGATGAACAGGTCCTGCAGCGCGTCTTCGCCCTGCGGGTGGTAGACGTAGCCGCGCACCATGCCGCCGGGCACGGGGTGCGAGTAGGTCGAAAAATCTTCCGACAGATGCACCACGGGCAGCTTGCGGGCGTTGAAAAGAATGTGGCCCTGGCGCGTGGCGAGCAGGGTCCAGTAGGCGGCCAGGCTGCCAATGGCGGCGGCCGAGGCCGACAGGGCAATGCGGGCAATCTTGGCTTGGGTGTTCTTCTGCAAATCAGGGCTCCCGAGAAAGTGGCGGCGTGGCATCGCAAGGGCAGGGCCCGGCCGATGCGCAACGCGCAAGGGGCGTAGTTTCACCGCGTTCGCGAGGCGGTGCGTTGCGAGGTGTATGGCCGTGGCGCGCGGCGCGCCGGCCGGGGGCTGAAGATAATCCCCGCATGATCGCCATCGACTGCTACTACAGCCTTTCCTCGCCCTGGGCCTACCTCGGCGGCCCGCAACTGCAAGACATCGTGCGCCGCCACCATGTGCAGCTCACGCTCAAGCCCTACGACTTCCAGGCGGTGGTGCCGCAGACTGGCGGCATTCCGCTGAAGACGCGCCCGGAGCCGCGCCGCACGTACCACGCGCTGGAGCTGTCGCGCTGGCGCGATTACCTCGGCATGCCGATGAACCTGGAGCCCGCGCACTACCCGAAGGGCGCGCCGGCCGACCCGAACTGGAACAAGTACCCGGGCTGGATGGTGATTGCCGCCCAGCTGCAGGGCCTGGACGCGCAGCCGCTGTCGCACGCGCTGCTGCGCGCACTGTGGGCCGAGGAGCGCGACACGGCGCAGGCCGCGGTGCGCATCGCCGTCGCTGATGAAAACGGCTACGACGGCGCGGCGCTGCAGGCGCTGGAGCAGTCGGCCGAGGTGCTGGCGGTGTACCGCGCCAACAGCGCCGACGCGGTGGAGGCGGGCGTGTTCGGCGCGCCCACGTTCATCCTGAACGGCGAGCGCTTCTGGGGACAAGACCGGTTGGCGTTTCTCGACCGGGCGCTCGACAAGCTGCGCGCCGGCGGCTGAGCGACAACCTCTCTTTTTCTTCAGAGGAACGAGCGCGGCAGCAGCGCGGGCACGAGCGTGCGGTGCAGCCGCTCGCGCCACCAGCGCAGCGCCTGGCCCTGCGCGCCGGTCTTCCACGCGAGCCAGAAGGCCTCGGGCGCGCGCGGTTCCTCGGTCGGCAATTCGACCAGCGTGCCGCGCGCCAGCTCGTCGGTGATGCAGGCGCGTGGCAGAAAGCCGTGGCCCAGCCCGGCGACCTGGCAGGCGACCTTGGCGGCCATCGACGGCACGGTGATGCGCGGCTGGCCGGCCATGAGGCCCACGGTGCGGTCCGACAGGGTGCGCGCGGTGTCGCCGACCACGATGGCGTTGCAGTCGATGAGGTCGCCGCGCTGCACGGGGCGCTTCAGCCGCGTGAGCGGGTGGGTGGGCGCGACGCAGAAGGCGAACTCGAGGCTGCCCACGGCCACGGCCTGGTGGCCGCCGCCGGCCGGGCCTTCGCCCGCGGCCACCACGATGTCGGCGCGGCCCTCGCGCAGCGCCTCCCAGCTGCCGGTGAGCGCCTCGCAGCCGATGCGCAGCCGCGTGCCGCAGCGCAGGTCTTCGAAGGCGCGGATGTCGTCCATGAAGGCCTGCGTGGGAATGAGCGAGTCGTGCACCAGCCGCAGCTCTGATTCGTAGCCGGTGGCAATCTGCCGCATGCGCGATTCGAGGTCGCTCGCGGCGCCGAGCAGCCAGCGGCCTTCCTTGAGCATTTCTTCGCCGGCGGCGGTGAGGGTCACGCGCGGGCCGTTGCGCTCGAACAGCAGCATGCCGAGTTGTTCTTCGAGCTTGCCCACGGCGTAGGAGATGGTGGAGGGCACCTTGTTCAGCCGCGCGGCGGCGGCGGCAAAGGAGCCGTGGCGCGCGATGGCGTCGACGACCTCGATGGCTTCCAGGGTGAGCTTGAGCACGGAGCGTTCCTCGCAGCAAAAAGGAATGATCGAAAACTTCGATCATTGATGGTGAAAAGTTTCGTCGATGGGGCCCTGCGTGCACCGGATGATTCAGCCCACGCCAAGGAGATTCCCTCCGAAAGCGATTGTGAACCGAATCGAATATCCACGCACCCAACTTTGCCGAAGGAGCCTTTCATGACCGTCCAAGCCACCCCCACCGCCGGCGCCAAGCTGCTCACCCCCACCGACCACACGCTGGTGATGATCGACTTCCAGTCGCAGATGGCCTTTGCCACGCACTCGATCGACGCCGTGAACCTGCGCAACAACGCCGCGCTGGTGGCGCAGGCGGCGGCCGGCTTCAAGGTGTCGACCATCCTCACGACGGTGGCCGAGAAGAGTTTTTCGGGCCCGATGTTCAGCGAGATCACCGACGCCTTCCCCGGCCAGAAGATGCTGGACCGCACCTCGATGAACACCTGGGAAGACGCCGCCGTGATCGAGCGCGTGAACGCCATCGGCAAGCCGCGCATCGTGCTGGCCGGCCTGTGGACCAGCGTGTGCATCGTGGGCCCGGCACTGTCGGCGCTGGACCAGGGCTTCGAGGTGTACGTGATTGCCGACGCCTGCGGCGACGTGTCCACCGAGGCGCACAACCGCGCGATGGAGCGCATGGTGCAGGCCGGCGCGCAGCCGATGACCTCGCTGCAGTACCTGCTCGAGCTGCAGCGCGACTGGGCGCGTGGCGACACCTACGAGTTGACGACCGGTATTGCGAAGAAGGTGGGCGGCGCCTACGGTCTGGGCGTGACGTACGCCAAGACGATGTTCGGCGCCCACGAGGGTTGAGCGCAGCGCACCCGCAAGGCCGACCGACCATGAAGACCTATGTCGTTTCCCTCGCGCTCGGCCTGCTGGTCGGCGTGATCTACGCGCTCTTCCAGGTGCGCTCGCCGGCGCCGCCGGTGATCGCCCTGGTGGGCCTCTTGGGCATCCTGCTCGGCGAGCAGATCCCGCCGCTGGTGCGGCAGGTGTTCGACCGGCCGGCCGCCACCTCGTGGCTGCATGACCAGGTCAAGCCGCACGTGTTCGGCGAGCTGCCGACCTGCGCGCAGCCCGGGGCGGTGAAGACCGCCGCCGCCGGCCGCCCGTCCGAGCGGAGCGACGCATGAACGCCCCCGACCCGCAACGCCGCCACTTCCTGGGCGCCCTCGGCGCCTTTGCAGCCACCTCCCTCGCACCCGCATCCACCATGGCCACCACCCAGACCCCCGACCTCATCCTGCGCAACGGCCGCTTCACCACGCTGGACCGTGCCAACCCCACGGCCGACGCGGTGGCCATCAAGGACGGCCGCTTCACCCGCGTGGGCCGCGCCGAAGACGTGCTGCCGCTGGCCGGCAGCCAGACCCGCGTGATCGACCTGCAAGGCCAGCGCGTGCTGCCGGGCCTCATCGACAACCACCTGCACATCATTCGCGGCGGCCTGAACTACAACATGGAGCTGCGCTGGGACGGCGTGAAGAGCCTGGCCGATGCCATGGGCATGCTCAAGCGCCAGGTGGCGATCACGCCCGCGCCGCAGTGGGTGCGCGTGGTGGGCGGTTTCACCGAGCACCAGTTCGTCGAGAAGCGCCTGCCGACCCTGGCCGAGCTGAACGCGGTGGCGCCCGACACGCCGGTGTTCATCCTGCACCTGTACGACCGCGCGCTGCTCAACGGCGCCGCGCTGCGCGCCGTGGGCTACACCAAGGACACGCCCGCGCCGCCCGGCGGCGAGATCGCGCGCGACAGCGCCGGCAACCCCACCGGCCTGCTGCTGGCCAAGCCGAACGCGGCCATCCTGTACGCCACGCTGGCCAAGGGGCCGAAGCTGCCCTTCGACTACCAGCTCAATTCCACGCGCCACTTCATGCGCGAGCTCAACCGCCTGGGCGTGACGGGCGCCATCGACGCGGGCGGCGGCAACCAGAACTACCCCGACGACTATGAAGTGATCCAGAAGCTGCACGACGACGGGCAGCTCACGATCCGCCTGGCCTACAACCTCTTCACGCAGAAGCCCAAGGCCGAGAAGGACGACTTCCTGAACTGGACCGCGAACTCCAGATTCAAGCAGGGCGACGACTACTTCCGCCACAACGGCGCGGGCGAGATGCTGGTGTTCTCGGCGGCCGACTTCGAGGACTTCCGCCAGCCGCGCCCCGACATGGCGCCCGAGATGGAAGGCGACCTCGAAGGCGTGGTGCGCATCCTGGCGCAGAACCGCTGGCCCTGGCGCATGCACGCGACCTACGACGAAACCATCAGCCGTTCGCTCGACGTGTTCGAGAAGGTCGACAAGGACACGCCGCTGGCCGGTCTGAACTGGTTTTTCGACCATGCCGAGACGATTTCCGAGAAGTCGATGGATCGCATCGCCGCGCTGGGCGGCGGCGTGGCGGTGCAGCACCGCATGGCCTACCAGGGCGAGTATTTCGTCGAGCGCTACGGCCCCGGCGCGGCCGAGGCCACGCCGCCGGTCAAGAAGATGCTCGAGCGCGGCCTGAAGGTGTCGGCCGGCACCGACGCGACGCGCGTGGCTTCGTACAACCCGTGGGTGTCGCTGTCGTGGCTGGTCACGGGCAAGACGGTGGGCGGCATGCAGCTGTACCCGCAGCGCAACTGCCTGGACCGCGAGGCTGCACTGCGCATGTGGACCGAGAACGTCACCTGGTTCTCGAACGAAGAGGGCAAGAAGGGCCGCATCCAGGAAGGCCAGCTGGCCGACCTGGTGGTGCCCGACCGCGACTTCTTCGCCTGCGCCGAATCGGAGATTGCCGACACCACGGCGCTGCTGACGATGGTGGGCGGCAAGGTGGTCTACGGCGCCGGCCCGTTCGCCGCGCACGACGAAGGCGGCCTGCCGCCCGCCATGCCCGACTGGTCGCCCGCGCGCACCTTCGGCGGTTATGCAGGCTGGGCCGACACCGCCGAGGGCGCGCCGCTGCAGAAGGTGATGCGCAACGCCGCGATGTCGTGCGCCTGCGCCAACGACTGCAACGTGCACGGCCACAGCCACGCGACGGCCTGGAGCAGCAAGCTGCCCATTGCCGACCTGAAGAGCTTCTGGGGCGCGCTGGGTTGCGCCTGCTGGGCGGTGTGATGAAGGCCATGCACTGGACCCTGTCGCCCGCCGTGCGCTGGATCGCCTTGCTGCTGCTGTGCGCGGCCTACCTGCAGGGCGGCCTGAACAAGGCGCTGGACTTCAACGCCGCCATCGCCGAGATGAACCACTTCGACCTGTCGCCGGCCGGCCCGCTGGCCGTGGCGGTGATCGTGCTGGAGCTGGGCGCCGCGGCGCTCATCCTCACCGGCTTCTGGCGCTGGCTCGGCGCGCTCGCGCTGGGCGGCTTCACGCTCATGGCGACCTTCGTCGCGCTGCGTTTCTGGGAGATGCCGCTGGGGCAGGAACGCTTCATGGCGGCCAACTCCTTCTTCGAACACCTGGGCCTGGTCGGCGGCTTCCTGCTCGTCGCCTGGCTCGACCTCAGGGAGCGCCACGATGACTGAGCCCCAAGCCAAAGCCGCCGGCGCGTTCGCACCGCTGCGCCAGCCGGTCTTCGCCGTGCTGTGGGCCGCCACGGTGCTGGGCAACATCGGCAGCTTCATGCGCGACGTGGCCAGCTCGTGGCTGGTGACCGACCTGTCCGCCAGCCCGACGGCGGTGGCGCTGATCCAGACGGCGGCCACGCTGCCGATCTTTTTGCTGGCGATTCCGGCGGGGGTGCTGTCGGACATCCTCGACCGCCGGCGCTTCCTGATCTTCGTGCAGGTGCTGCTGGCCGCGGTGAGCGGCACGCTGCTGGTGCTGTCGCACACGGGCACGCTCACGGTCGAGTACCTGATTGCGCTGACTTTCGTGGGTGGCATCGGCGCGGCGCTCATGGGGCCGACCTGGCAGTCGATCGTGCCGGAGCTGGTGCCGCGCAGCGAGCTCAAGGGCGCGGTGGCGCTGAACTCGCTGGGCATCAACATCGCGCGCTCCATCGGGCCGGCGGCGGGCGGGCTGATCCTGGCGAGCTTCGGCGCAGCCGCCACCTACGGGCTGGACGTGCTGAGCTATGTGTTCGTGATCGCGGCGCTGTTGTGGTGGAAGCGCCCGGCGGCGGTGGACAGCGGGCTGTCCGAGAACTTCTTCGGCGCCTTCCGCGCGGGCCTGCGCTACACGCGGGCCAGCAAGGAGCTGCATGTGGTGCTGCTGCGTGCGGCGGTGTTCTTCCTGTTCGCCAGCTCGGTGTGGGCGCTGCTGCCGCTGGTGGCGCGCCAGATGCTGGGCGGCACGGCGAGCTTCTACGGCATCCTGCTGGGCGCCGTGGGCGCGGGCGCCATCGGCGGCGCGCTGGTGATGCCGCGGCTGCGTGCGCGGCTCGATGCCGACGGCATGCTGCTGCTGGCCTCGCTGCTCACGGCCGCGGTGATGGGCGCGCTGGTGTTCGCGCCGCCGCAATGGCTGGCGGTGCCGATGCTGGGCGTGCTCGGGCTGGGCTGGATCATTGCGCTGACCACGCTCAACGGGGTGGCGCAGTCGATCCTGCCGAACTGGGTGCGCGGGCGCGGGCTGGCCGTGTACCTCACGGTGTTCAACGGCGCCATGGCCGCCGGCAGCCTGGGCTGGGGCCTGGTGGCGCAGCAGATCGGCGTGCCGGCCACGCTGGTGGCGGGCGCCGTGGGGCTGGTGGTGATGGGGCTGGTGTTCCACCGCGTGCGGCTGCCCGCCGGCGAGGCCGACCTGCAGGCCTCGAACCACTGGCCCGAGCCGCTGCTGGCCGAGCCGGTGGCGCACGACCGCGGGCCCGTGATGATCCAGGTCGAGTACCGCATCCGCAAGGAAGACCGGCCGGCGTTCCTCGATGCGATGAAGCGCCTGTCGCTCGAGCGCCGCCGCGACGGCGCCTACGCCTGGGGCGTGCACGAGCACACGGCCAACGCCGAGCGCGTGATGGAGTGGTTCCTCGTGGAGTCGTGGGCCGAGCACCTGCGCCAGCACCACCGCGTGTCGCACGCCGACGCCGACCTGCAGGCCGAGGCGCTGCGCTTTCACATCGGCCCGGGCAAGCCCGAGGTGCATCACTTCCTGGCGCTCTGAGCGGCGCGGATTCTTCTTTCTCTTTCCCTTTCACCCTTTCGCCCATCTCAAGGAAAAACCATGACCACACTGACCCTTCGCGACGGCACCGAGCTCTATTACAAGGACTGGGGCAGCGGCCAGCCCATCGTCTTCAGCCACGGCTGGCCGCTGAGCGCCGACATGTGGGACGCCCAGATGCTGTTCTTCGCCGAGCGCGGCTACCGCGTCATCGCGTTCGACCGCCGCGGTTTCGGCCGCTCCAGCCAGCCCTGGACCGGCTACGACTACGACACCTTCGCCGACGACATCGCCGAGCTGATCGAAACGCTCGACCTGAAAAACGTGATCCTGGCGGGCTTCTCGATGGGCGGCGGCGACGTCACGCGCTACATCGCCCGCAAGGGCAGCGCGCGCGTGGCGAAGCTGGCGCTCATCAGTGCGGTGACGCCGCTCTTCATGAAGACGCCCGACCATCCCGTGGGCCCCGAGGCGTCGCTCTTTGCGGGCATCCGCGCCGGGCTGGCCGCCGACCGGGCGCAGTTCATCGACGACTTCAGCACGCTGTTCTACGGCACCAACCGCCCGGGCGCGAAGGTGTCGCAGGGCGTGTTCAAGCAGACGCTGCAGATCGCGCTGCAGGCCTCGATCAAGGCCACCATCGACTGCGTGACGGCGTTCTCGGAGACCGACTTCCGCCCCGACATGGCGAAGATCGACGTGCCTACGCTGGTGATCCACGGCGACGACGACCAGGTCGTTCCCTTCGAGGCCACGGGCAAGCTGGCGGCCGAAATGATCCAGGGCAGCCAGCTCAAGCTGTACGCCGGCGCGCCGCACGCCACCTGCACCACGCACGCGGCGCAGGTGAACGCCGACCTGCTGGCGTTCATCCAGGGCTGAGGCCGGGTGTGTCGAAAGGGCCGCGTCCGGCGGCCCTTCCGGCGCGAAGGGCGGCGCCGGTGGCGATAATCCGGCGATGCGAATCCGCTTTACCAAGATGCAGGGAGCCGGCAACGATTTCGTCGTGCTGGACGAAACGCGCGGCACGCTGGGCCTCAGCGCCGCGCAGTACCGCTTCCTGGCCGACCGCCATTTCGGCGTCGGCGCCGACCAGATCCTCACGGTGCGCCCGTCGCCCGCCGCAGGCATCGACTTCCAGTACGTGATCCACAACGCCGACGGCGGCGAGGTGGAGCAGTGCGGCAACGGGGCGCGCTGCTTCATGCGCTTCGTGAGCGAGCACGGCCTGACCGAGAAGAAAGACGTGCGCGTGCAGACGCTGGCCGGCGTGATCGAACCCCGCATGGGCGACGACGGCCGCGTGACGGTCGACATGGGCGCCCCGGTCTTCGAGCCGGCGCGCGTGCCCTTCGACACCGCCGGGCTCGACCCGCAGCACGAAGGCGCGTGGCAGACCTGGCACCTGGCGCTGGGCACCCGGGCCGGCAGCGCTATCGTTTCGGTAGCGGTGCTGTCCATGGGCAACCCGCACGCGGTGCAGGTGGTCGACAACGTCGACACCGCGCCGGTGGCCGAGCAGGGCCCGCAGATCGAGCACCACCCGCGTTTTCCGCAGCGCGTGAACGCGGGCTTCATGCAGGTGGTCGACCGCACGAACATCAAGCTGCGGGTGTTCGAGCGCGGCGCCGGCGAAACGCTGGCCTGCGGCACGGGCGCCTGCGCGGCGGTGGTGGCGGGCATCCGCCTGGGGCTGCTGGACACCCGCGTCGACGTGCAGACGCACGGCGGCATTCTCACGATCGAGTGGCAGGGCGACGGCCGGCCGGTGCTCATGACAGGACCGGCCACGACGGTGTTCGAGGGCGAGATCGACGTGCCCGACATTTCGGAACAGCCATGACCCCATTCACCCACGACAACAACGCCATGAACCCGATCACCGAAGACGACATCGCGAACTACCTGTCGAACACCCCCGACTTCTTCGAGCGCCACGCCCAGCTGCTGGCGCAGGTGCAGCTCACCAGCCCGCACGGCAACCGCGCCGTGAGCCTGCAGGAGCGCCAGGCCGAGATGCTGCGCGAGAAGATCAAGGCGCTGGAGCACCGCCTGATGGACATGGTGCGCCACGGCACCGAAAACGTGGTCATCGCCGACCGCCTGCAGCGCTGGACCAAGGGCCTGCTGACCACGCGCGACCCGCGCAGCCTGCCGTACCGCATCGCGGTCGACCTGCAGTCGCTGTTCCTGGTGCCGCAAACGGCCATCAAGGTGTGGGACTGCGGCACCGAGTACCTGAACGAAGCCTATGCCCAGTGGGTGAGCGACGACGTGAAGGCGCTGGCCACCTCGCTCACCTCGCCGTACTGCGGGCTCAACGCGGGCTTCGAGGCGGCCAACTGGCTGCCCGAGCCGCAGGGTGCCGCGTCGATCGCGCTGATTCCGCTGCGCCCCGACGCCGAGTCGCCGGCCTTCGGCCTGCTGGTGCTGGCCTCGCCGGACGCGCAGCGCTTCAACGCCGAAATGGGCACGGACTTTCTCGAGCGCATCGCCGAGCTGTCGTCGGGCGCGCTGTCGCGGCTGCGCCCTTGAGCCGTTCCGCGCGAAGCGGGTGGCGCCGCCGGCCCTGGCTGACCGGCCTGTGCGTGGTCTTGCTGGCCGGCGTGCTGACGTATGCCGCCATCGCGGGCGTGATCTGGCAGCGTGCCGAGGCCGCACTGGCCGGCCCGATGCCGCGGGCGGCCGACGTGGCGCTGGTGCTGGGCAACCGCGCCTACCTCGACGGCAAGCCGAACCCCTGCCTCACGGGCCGCGTCGACCAGGGCATCGTGCTGGCGCGCGCCGGTCGCGCGCAGACGCTGGTGTTCTCGGGCGGTGTCGACGTGGAAGACGGCCGCATCGAGGCCGAGGTGATGCGCGACCACGCCACGGCCGAGGGCTACACGGGGCCGATGGTGCTGGAATCGGTGTCTTCGTCCACGCGCGCCAACCTGTCGCTGTCGCGCACGCTGCTCGAAGCGAACGGCGTGCGCAGCGTGATCATCGTGTCGGAGCCGTATCACCTGTGGCGCATCGAACGCCTGGTGCGTGCCAGCGGCTTCGACCAGGCCTTCGACGTGCAGTACGCCGCCGCGCCCACCTCGTGCTGGCGCCGCTGGGGCATGCTGTTCAAGGGCGCATTGCGTGAGCCCGCCGCCATCGTGAACAATGCATCGCTCGGTTATCTGTTCTAGCTAGCGCGGGCGCCGCGTGGCGCACGGAGCACGACCACACCATGGAATGGATCGACAAATACCTCGAACACGTGCGCGTGGAGCGCCGGCTCGCGCCGCGCACGGTCGAGCTGTATGCCTTCCACCTGCGCGCGTTGACCGACCATGCCGCCGAGGCCAACCTGCCGCTGGACCGCGTGCAGACCGCCCACATCCGCCGCTGGATGGCACAGCTGCACAGCGCCGGGCGCGAGCCGCGCGGCATTGCGCTGGTGCTGTCGTGCTGGCGCAGCTTCTACCGCTGGCTCGGCCATGAAGGGCTGATCGGCTTCAACCCGGTGCAGGACGTGCACGCGCCCAAGGCGGGCCGGCCGCTGCCGAAGGCGCTGGGCGTGGACGACGCGGTGCGCCTGGCCGAGCTGTACGACCCCGAGGCCGATCCCTGGACCGAAGCGCGCGACGGCGCCATCGTCGAAATGCTGTACGGCTGCGGCCTGCGCGTGAGCGAGCTCACGGGGCTCGACGCCCAGGCCAGCGCCACGGCGCTCGGCTGGGTCGACCTCGACGCCATGGAAGCCCACGTGCTCGGCAAGGGCAGCAAGCGGCGCAGCGTGCCCGTGGGCAGCAAGGCGGCCGAGGCGCTGCGCGACTGGCTCGCGGTGCGCGGCGAGCGCCAGGAGCCGGCGCTGTTCGTCAGCGCGCGCGGCGCGCGCATGTCGTCGCAGGCGGTGTGGAAGCTGCTGCGCGAGCGCAGCCTGAAGGCGGGCCTGGCCGCGCCGGTGCATCCGCACATGCTGCGCCACTCGTTCGCGAGCCACGTGCTGCAGTCGAGCAGCGACCTGCGCGCGGTGCAGGAGCTGCTGGGCCATGCCAACATCGCGACCACGCAGGTCTACACGCGGCTGGACTTCCAGCACCTGGCCAAAGTCTACGACGCGGCGCATCCGCGCGCCAAGGCCCGGCCGGACAAGGACGGCAAGTAGCCACGGCCCGTCGCCTGCATCGTTTTCTTTCGTTTTTCATTTCTTCTTTCATTCATCTCCCATGAAAACCCTCCGCCTCAAGCCGGGCAAGGAGCGCTCGCTCCAACGCCGCCATCCCTGGGTCTTCGAATCCGCCATTGCGCGCGGCGGCGCGGACTCGGGGGAAACGGTGCGCGTGGAGTCGCACGACGGCCACTTTCTCGCGTGGGCGGCCTTCGGCCCCACCTCCAAGATCCGGGCGCGGGCCTGGAGCTTTGACGAGAAGCAGCGCATCGACGCTGCTTTTTTTTCCACGGTCTGTGCGCGCGCGGTGCATGCGCGCGGCCTGTTCGACCTGCAGAGCGACGGCGTGCGGCTGGTGCACGGCGAGGCCGACGGCCTGCCGGGGCTGATCGTCGACCGCTATGGCGACACGCTGGTGGCGCAGTTTTTGTCGGCCGGCGTGGAGCGCTGGAAAGACGTGCTGGCCGATGCGCTGCTCAAGGCCACGGGGCTCACCAAACTGTATGAACGCTCCGACGCCAGCGGCCGCGAGCGCGAGGGTCTGAAGCCCGTCACGGGCTGGCTGCGCGGCGAGGGCCCCACCCAGATCACCATCCGCGAGCACGGCTGGCAGCTGTCGCTGGACATCGCGACCGGCCACAAGACCGGCTTCTACCTCGACCAGCGCGACAGCCGCCAGCGCTTTGCCGAGCTGGCGCAGCACCGGCGCTTCCGGCGCGTGCTCAACTGCTTTTGCTACACGGGCGGCTTCACCGTCGCGGCGCTCGCGGGCCTGAAGGCGGCCGGGGCGCTCGAGGGGGCTTCGCTGGTGTCGGTCGATTCGTCGCAGCCCGCGCTCGAGCGGGCGCGCGCGCACCTGGCGCTCAACGGCTTCGAAGGGCAGGGCATTGCCGCGGAGTTTCTCGACGCCAACGTGAACACGGTGCTGCGCGAGTTCATCGACCAGGGCCGCACCTTCGACGCCATCGTGCTCGACCCGCCGAAATTCGCGCCCACGGTGGCGCACGCCGAGCGCGCCGCGCGTGCCTACAAGGACATCAACCGCCTGGCGCTCAAGCTGCTGGAGCCGGGCGGCGTGCTGCTCACCTTTTCCTGCTCGGGCGGTATCAGCGCCGACCTGTTCCACAAGATCGTGGCCTCGGCCGGGCTCGATGCCGGCGTGGACGGCTACATCGCCGAGCGCCTGGGCGCCTCGCCCGACCACCCGATGACCATCGAATTCCCGGAAGGGGAGTACCTGAAGGGGCTGGTCGTGGTGAGAAAGCCCCTGTGAACGAGGGCTTGACCCCGTCGGCAACGCAACTCAGTGGCATTGGCTAAACTGCCCGCCAATCCCCCGCCTTTTTCTGTTTTCCGTTTCCGGAGCACTTTTCCATGGCCCTCATTCCCGCGACCATCCTGACCGGCTTTCTCGGCTCGGGCAAAACCACGCTGCTCAAGCGCATCCTGACCGAGGCCCATGGCCAGAAGATCGCGGTCATCGAGAACGAGTTCGGCGAGGAGAACATCGACAGCGACATCCTCGTGACCGAGTCGAAGGAGCAGATCGTGCAGATGAGCAACGGCTGCGTCTGCTGCACCATCCGCGAAGACCTGCGCGAGGCGCTGCAGCTGCTGGCCGCCAAGAAGCGCCAGGGCCTGCTCGACTTCGACCGCGTGGTGATCGAGACCACCGGCCTGGCCGACCCCGGACCCGTGGCGCAGACCTTCTTCATGGACGACGAGATCGCCGAGAGCTACCTGCTCGACTCGATCCTCACGCTGGTCGACGCCAAGCACGCGCCCCAGCAGCTGAACGACCGCCAGGAAGCGCGCCGCCAGGTGGGCTTTGCCGACCAGATCTTCATCAGCAAGAGCGAGCTGGTGTCGGCCGAAGAGACCGACGCGCTCATCCATCGCCTGAAGCACATGAACCCGCGCGCGCCGCAGCAGAAGGCGCACTTCGGCGACGTGCCGCTGAAGGACATCTTCGACCTGCGCGGCTTCAACCTGAACGCCAAGCTGGACATCGACCCCGACTTCCTGAAGGAAGACGACCACGACCATCACGACCATGACCACGCGCATGGCGAGGCGTGCGACCACCCCTCGCACAAGCACGAGGGCCACGGTCACCATCACCACACCGACGACGACGTGAAGAGCTTCGTCTACAAGGCCGACCGGCCTTTCGACCCGGCCAAGCTCGAAGACTTCCTGGGCGCCATCGTGAACATCTACGGCCCGCGCATGCTGCGCTACAAGGGCGTGCTGAACATGAAGGGCACCGAGCGCAAGGTGATCTTCCAGGGCGTGCACCAGCTGATGGGCAGCGACCTGGGCCCGGAGTGGGGCAAGGACGAAAACCGCCAGAGCCGCATGGTGTTCATCGGCATCGAGCTGCCGCGCGAGATCCTGGAGCAGGGGCTGGAGCAGTGCCTGGTCTGAGCACGCCCGCTTGAAATGAAAAAACGGCGCTGACCGCGAGGTCAGCGCCGTTTTTCATGGGGCAGGCAACGGCTACTTGCCGAAATTCCCCATCGGCTTGCCCAGGAGCTTGAGCTGGCCTTCGCTGAACTCGACCTGGCTGACCACGTCGTCGCCTGCGCGCTTCACGTAGCCGTTCTGCTCGGCCTGTTCAATCAGGCCCGCGACCATTTCAGGCGGTGGCATCTGGCCGCTCTCGGCGCCGGTTTCGGCCAGCTTCTCGATCCACTTCACGGGCACGCGCGCGTTGGCCTTGAGCACGCCGCGCTGGAGCACCAGCGCGTTGCCGGGCAGCTTCAGGTCTTCGTCGGTCACGCCGGCGAGGGCCACCGAGTAGCTGAGCTCGGCGCTCTGGCCGCCGATTTCGATCAGCATGCGGTCCAGGCCTGCTTCGGGGCTGTGCTTGGCCATGGCCTTGAGGTCGGGCGCGAGCTGCTTGATCAGCGCCTGCATCGCGTCCTTCTGGCCCTTGCTGCGCTGGCCGCAACCGGCACCGTCGGTCGACTGCAGCCAGGCGTCGGCCAGCTTCTTGTAGCCGGCCGCCTGGATGCGGCGCGCGCTGCTGGCGATCTCGAACTTGTCGATGGCGGTCTCGTTGACCTTGCCCTTGCCCTTGAAGGCACCTTCGGAGGCGTACAGGCCGTCCTTGATGGTGGCTGCGCCGGTCAGGTCGATGCTTTGCAGCAGCACCTTGATCGCCTTGGCAGGGGTGGAGCCCTCGCCGCCGGGGACCAGGCCCTTGGGCGCGTTCAGCTCGAAGCTGTCGAGCCGGCCTTCGGACTTGCCGGTGGCCAGGAGCCAGCCGGCGCTGCCGTCCATGTCGGCCTTGGCGGTGAACTTGCCCATCTTCACCTGCACGCCCTTGGAGGCGGTGTTGACGTCCAGGCCGGGCATCGTCATGTCGTAGCGCAGGTGGGTGCGGGCCGCGTTCATGTCCAGGCGGGCCTGTGCGCCTTGCCAGGCGAACTCGCCCTTGCCTTCTTCGGCCAGCTTCGCGGGCGCGACCGTGAGGTCGCTGGTGAAGCCGCCGCCGAAGCCGACCTTGGTGTGCGCGGTCAGCGGCTTGGCCTTGCCGAACAGCTTTTCGGCCTCGGCCTGCGCCTTGGCGTCGAGCACCAGCTCGCTGTCGATGACGGCCGCGGCCAGCGTGGCGCCGGCGATCGGGCCGTGGCGGATGGTGTCGCGGAAGGTGATGCGCACGGGCTTGGGCGGGGTGGCCACGGCGTCGCTGTCGTCTTCGCTCGGCTCTTCTTCCTCGCCTTCGGTCGTGGCCTGGGCGACGTCGGCCGTGGCTGCGGCCGGCGCGGCGGCGGGTGCCGATGCGGCAGGGGCGGTGGCGGCGTTGGCCGGGCAGCCCAGCTCGAGCGTCACCGTGCTCACGGCGCCGAAGAAGTTGCGCTCGTAGCTGCGCTCGATCACGCGCACCAGCGCGGTCTGCTTCGGCAGTTCGCCGAGCGCGACGTCGTAGCTCGATTTGATTTGCGTGCCGGCCCACCAGGTGCTGCCGCCGTAGGCGACGGCGATGGCCGCGGCCAGGACTCCCAATACTGCTTTTTTGCTCAAGATTTCTTTCCGATCAGTTGTATTTGAATGGCGGGTGCGGCGCCTCCCGGCGCGCACACCGTGCCTGCGCCGCCTCCTCCGGTGGCGCCGCGCGATGCTACCGGAGCAGGGCAGTGCGGTACCCCATGGCGCTGCGTTTCGAGTTCTCTATACAATCGCGCGCCTGTTCCGGGAGCCATGCTTCGTCCACAGGGGCGAGATATGACTTACGGCACGGGGCGCCAAGGGTTTTTGGCGGGCTTTCGGGGGTATAACCCCGGGGTTCGCCCACCTGCGGACGCCCCCCGACACGTGGAGCCCGCGCGGCCTGACACCCGCAACGACTCCCTTGGGAGGAGACACCCAGTGAAAGCGCGTTCCAGTTCGTACAAGGAGCCAGTCACCGTGAAGAAACCCGCCGTCAAGGCCACGCCAGCCACCAAGCCCGCCGCAAAGAAGGCGCCGGCTGCGAAGGCTGTACCCGCGGCGAAGAAGGTTTCC
Organism: Variovorax sp. GW821-FHT09A10; assembly: GCF_059418385.1. Lineage (NCBI taxonomy): Bacteria > Pseudomonadati > Pseudomonadota > Betaproteobacteria > Burkholderiales > Comamonadaceae > Variovorax > Variovorax sp. GW821-FHT09A10. Next base: position 151,999 of record NZ_JBWKPT010000010.1, on the reverse strand, counting down.
GCCACCGCTGCTGCTGCACCTGCCGCGAAAGAGAAAAGCGCTGCCAAGAAGCCTGCGGCAACCCCGGCCAAGACCGGGACCGCGGCTGCCAAGAAGTCCGCCAAGCCCGCAACCAAGTCCGCGGGCGCGGCGCCTACGTCATCCCAACCGGTCGGCCGTCCTGCGGCCACCCTTTCTGCTCCCCCGACCCCCATGAAAAAAACGGCTGCCGCCTCTTCTTCCGCCCCGGCGACACCCTCGATCCCCGCTACGCCCGCTCCCGCCGCGCGTGGTGGCCGCGTGTCCCGGCTGTCGCAACTCACCGTGCCCTCGATGCCGCAATCCGTGGCCTCGACCGCCGCCAAATCCAGCTTCTCGCAGGCACCTTCCACCGCGCTGGTGCCGCCGCCGCCCCTGGCCGTCAAGAAGGACCCGAAGCTGGCCAACAACTGGAAGACCAAGACGCCCGCCGAGATGAGCGACGCCGAGGTCATCGCGATGCCCGACGACGAGTACATGAACGACAAGCAGATGGCGTTCTTCCGTCTGAAGCTCGAAGAACTCAAGCGCGGCATCCTCGAGAACGCCGGTGAAACCACCGAGCACCTGCGCGAAGACACCGTGGTCGTGCCCGACCCGGCCGACCGCGCCACCATCGAGGAAGAGCACGCGCTCGAACTGCGCACGCGCGACCGCGAACGCAAGCTGCTCAAGAAGATCGAGCAGTCGATCCAGCGCATCGACGCCGGCGACTACGGCTACTGCGACGAGACCGGCGAGCCCATCGGCGTCGGCCGCCTGCTGGCCCGCCCGACCGCCACGCTCTCGCTCGAAGCGCAGCAGCGCCGCGAGCTGAAGCAGAAAATGTTCGGGGATTGACGGCAGCAAGGTAGAGCGAAATTCGCGCTTTCGATAACCTTCTCTGAATGCCAAAGGAAGAGTCAGGCCGCCTTTTTTCGAAGGTGGCCAAGTTCGTTCGAAATCCCCTGAAAGACTGGTCGGAGCTGGACACCCCGTCCTCCGACTCGTCGCTGCCCGAGCAGACCTACAGCCGCGAGATGCTGAAGGAAATGATCGAGCGGCGCCAGCGCAACGACTTCGTGCGCCGCCGCGAGTTCGACATGCTGCGCAAGCTGCGCCAACGCGAAGCGGCGGCCCATGCCTTCGAGGCGACGGTCACGCCGTCGTCGTTCAACCTCAACAGCACCTCCGAAAAGCCCGAGGGCCGCGCACTCACGCTCAAGAAGATCGACGAGATCGAAGAGCAGATGTCGCAGCAGTGGTGGAAGGGCCGCGGGCCGAACGGCGAGACGCTGGTCAATCCGCCGCCGGACGCAGGCGCTGAAACGCTGCCGCCGGTCGACAGTGGCGGCGACCAGTTGCCGGCCGAGCCGGTTGCTTCTGCACCCGTGGCCGCAGCGCCGGCGGTTGGCGCTGCGGCAGCCGCTCCCGCGCCGCAGCCGTCCCGGCTCGCACACGACGGCGCGCTCGAAGAAGCGGTGATCCGCTTTGCGCACGGTGACGACACCGGCGCTGAAGCCATCCTGCTGCAGGCGCTGGCTGCCGAAGGCGTCCCGGCCACCGAAGACGGCGCCGCAGCCGCCACGCTGGAGCGCGACGACGCCCGCTGGCGCGCGCTGTTCGACCTGTACCGTGCCACCGGCGACGCCGCTAAGTTCGCGGCCGCCCGCATGCGCTATGCGCAGCGCATGAAGCGCATGGGGCCCGACTGGGTCTCGCTCGACGAGCTCGCCCGCAGCGTGAAGGCCGTCACCGCCAGCGAGGACGCCGAGGCGGCCTCCGACACCACCGGCGCCGCCGACTGGGCCAGTCCCGCGCACCTGACGCGCGAAGGGCTCATGGCGCTCACGCGCGCGCTCTCGCAGGCCGGCATGGTCTGGACGCTCGACTGGCGCGCGCTCACCGAGATCGATCCGCCGGCCGCCGCGCCGCTGCGCATCCTGTTCGCGCACTGGTCCGATTCGCCGGTGCAGCTGCGCTTCTTCGGCGCTTCGCAGCTCATGGCCGTGCTGGCCGCGGCCACGCCCAACAACGAGCGCCATCCCGACGATGCCTGGTGGCAGCTGCGCCTCGCGGCGCTGCGCATGATGCACCTGCCCGACGACTTCGAGCTGGTGGCGCTCAACTACTGCATCACTTACGAGGTGTCGCCGCCGTCCTGGCAGGACCCGAAGGGCGAGTGCACCTCGCTGGCCGCGCCGCCGGCGAGCCGGCCGAGCTCGGTCTGGTCGCTGCTGTCGGTCGGGGGCGATTCCGAGAGCTTCCCGTCCACCGACAGCGGCTTTGCCGCGCTGGCGGGCGACCTGCGCGGCGACTCGCTGTCGTGCTGGCAGCGCCTGGACCACGACCTGCGCCACACGACGGCGCCGGTCATCTCGTGCGCGGCCCTGCTGCGCATGGACCTGACGGCGGCCGGCACGCTGCTGAGCTGGGTCCGCGAGCGCGACGCGAATGGCGAGCGGGTGCAGTTCGTCGACGCCCACCGGCTGATCGCCGCGCTGTTCGGGCTGATCGGCATCACGGACCACGCCACGGTCGCGGTCCGCAAGAACTGACCCCGTCACAGGGGTTCCGCGGCCCCTGCGGGGCCGTGTTTTCCGCCAGCAGCTTGTCCGACCGCAGGGGTTGCATTGCCTTGGCCCACCCCCAGATGGCTGCGATGGAACAGTTTCACGGCACCACCATCGTGAGCGTGCGCCGCAAGACCCCCCAAGGCGATCAGGTCGCCATCGGCGGGGACGGGCAGGTCACTCTCGGCAACATCGTCATCAAGGGCACGGCGCGCAAGGTGCGCCGGCTCTATCACGGCAAGGTCCTGGCGGGGTTCGCCGGCGCCACGGCCGATGCCTTCACGCTCTTCGAGCGCTTCGAGGCCAAGCTCGAGAAGCACCAGGGCCACCTGACCCGCGCGGCGGTCGAGCTCACCAAGGACTGGCGCACCGACCGCGTGCTGCGCAAGCTCGAAGCCATGCTGGCCGTGGCCGACGCCACGACTTCGCTCATCATCACCGGCAATGGCGACGTGTTGGAGCCTGAAGACGGCGTGATCGCCATCGGTTCGGGTGGTGCCTACGCCCAGTCGGCGGCCAAGGCGCTGATCGACAACACCGACCTCTCGGCCGAGCAGATCGTGCGCAAATCGCTGGCGATCGCCGGAGAAATCTGCATTTACACGAACATGAACCACACGGTGGAAGCGCTCTGACCATGTCCATGACCCCCCAGGAAATCGTCTCCGAGCTGGACAACCACATCGTCGGCCAGCCCGCCGCCAAGCGCGCCGTGGCCATTGCGCTGCGCAACCGCTGGCGCCGCCAGAAGGTCGACGACGCGCTGCGCCACGAGATCACGCCGAAGAACATCCTCATGATCGGCCCGACGGGCGTCGGCAAGACCGAAATCGCCCGCCGCCTGGCCCGCCTGGCCGACGCGCCGTTCATCAAGGTCGAGGCCACCAAGTTCACCGAGGTGGGCTACGTGGGCAAGGACGTCGACTCGATCATTCGCGACCTCGCCGAGATCGCCGTCAAGCAGACGCGCGAATCCGAAAGCGTGAAGGTGCGCGCCCGCGCCGAAGACGCGGCCGAGGAGCGCATCCTCGACGCGCTGCTGCCCCCGGCGCGTGGCGTCGATGGCGCTGCCCCCGCACTCGACAGCCCCAACCCGACGCGCCAGGCCTTCCGCAAGAAGCTGCGCGAGCACCAGCTCGACGACAAGGAGATCGAGCTCGACCTCGCCGAAACCCGCGCGCCGCTGGAGATCATGGGTCCGGCCGGCATGGAGGAAATGACCGAGCAACTGCGCGGCATGTTCGGCCAGCTCGGCGGCGGCAAGCGCAAGACGCGCAAGCTCAAGATCGCCGAGGCGATGCGCCTGCTGATCGACGAAGAGGCCGCCAAGCTGGTCAACGAGGACGAGATCCGCACGCAGGCGATCGCCAATGCCGAGCAGAACGGCATCGTGTTCATCGACGAGATCGACAAGGTCGCCACGCGCAGCGACGCGCAAGGCTCCGACGTCTCGCGCCAGGGCGTGCAGCGCGACCTGCTGCCGCTCGTGGAAGGCACGGCCGTGTCGACCAAGTACGGCGTGGTGCGCACCGACCACATGCTGTTCATCGCGAGCGGCGCCTTCCACCTGAGCAAGCCGAGCGACCTCATTCCCGAGCTGCAGGGGCGCTTTCCGATCCGCGTCGAGCTGCAGTCGCTCTCGGTGTCGGACTTCGAGAGCATCCTCACGCAGACCCGCGCGTCGCTCGTGAAGCAGTACCAGGCGCTGCTGGCCACCGAAGGCGTGACGCTCGACTTCGCGCCCGACGGCATCACGCGGCTGGCGGCCATCGCCTTCGAGGTGAACGAGCGCACCGAGAACATCGGCGCGCGCCGTTTGTCGACCGTGATGGAGCGCCTGCTCGATGAGGTAAGCTTCGATGCCACCCGCATCGAGGGCCAGACGGTCCGCATCGATGCCGCTTATGTCGACGAGCGCCTCGCGGCACTAAGTCACGACGAAGACCTTTCGCGCTTCATCCTCTGAAGCCGCCTCCCTCGGCCCCTGTAACGGGGTCGTCCTTCACGCATCACTTTCACTGCGTGAGCTAAGTACTTCATTTTCAACACAATTCGCCGATTTCCAGCTTTGGAAATCGGCGCTAAGTCGTTGATTCCATTACAAAAAATACCCCCGGGCCCCAGTTGCGTCGCAAGTGTTTCCTGCTACAGTGGAAAAAAGTGCAGTTAAGTGGGAAAAAGTGCGGGCAGCGCCCCTTCCGGGTGTCGCGGCACCTCCCACCACAGGGGTTTCGTGGTCGTGTTTCAAGGCGCTTCATCGCTCAGTCTGGATGCCAAGGGGCGGCTCTCCGTGCCGACCCGGCATCGCGACGTCCTGAGCGCCACGGCAGGCGGCCAGCTCACGATCACCAAGCATCCGCACGGATGCCTGATGGTGTTCCCCCGTCCCGAATGGGAAAAATTCCGCGAACGCATTGCTGCGCTGCCGATGTCGGCGCAGTGGTGGAAGCGCGTCTTCCTCGGTAACGCAATGGACGTCGAGATGGACGGCACCGGCCGCGTGCTGGTGTCGCCCGAGCTGCGCGCCGCCACCGGCATCAACCGCGAGACGCTGCTGCTGGGCATGGGCAACCACTTCGAACTCTGGGACAAGGCCACGTACGAGGCCAAGGAGGCCGAGGCCACCCAGGGCGAGATGCCGGATGTGTTTCAGGACTTCGCGTTCTGAGGAGCCCCGTGAACACCCCCCTGACCCACACGACCGTCTTGTTGAACGAGGCGGTGGAAGCCCTTCTTTCCGGCAGCGCGGCAGCCACGGGCACGTACGTGGACGCCACCTTCGGCCGCGGAGGACATGCGCGCGCCATCCTCGCGCGGCTGGCGCCGGAAGGCAGGCTCATCGCATTCGACAAGGATGCAGAAGCGGTGGCCGAAGCAGCGCGCATCTCGGATGCGCGTTTTTCTATCCGCCACCAGGGATTCCGCTCGCTGGGCGAATTGCCCGACGCCAGCGTCAACGGCTTGCTGATGGACCTGGGCGTGAGTTCGCCGCAGATCGACAACCCGGTGCGCGGCTTCAGTTTCCGTTTCGACGGTCCGCTCGACATGCGCATGGACACCACGCGCGGCGAGAGCGTGGCCGAGTGGCTGGCAACGGCCGAACTTCAACAAATTGCAGAGGTGATCCGTGACTATGGCGAAGAACGGTTTGCTGTTCAGATTGCAAAGGCGATTGTTGCTCGCAGACAAGAACGGGGCGCAATTTCAACCACCACCGAACTGGCCGAGCTCGTGGCTGGCACGGTCAAAACCCGCGAGCAGGGCCAGAACCCTGCAACGCGCACATTTCAGGCTTTTCGGATTTTCATCAACGCCGAGCTTGAGGAGCTGCAACAAGCGCTAGAAGCCAGCCTGTCGGTGCTCGCGCCCGGCGGCCGGCTCGCGGTGATCAGCTTCCATTCGCTCGAAGACCGCATCGTCAAGCAGTTCATCGCCAAGCACTCGAAGGAGGTCTACGACCGCCGCGCGCCCTTCGCCGCGCCCAAGGTGATGAAGCTGCACGCGCTCGAGCGCATCAAGCCGTCCGAAGAAGAAGTGCGCGGCAACCCGCGCTCGCGCAGCGCCATCCTTCGGGTGGCCGAACGCACGGAGGCCGGGTAGCCATGGCGCGGATCAACCTGCTCCTTCTGCTGGCCGTCATTGCGACGGCTTTGTACCTTGTGCACACGCAGTACCAGTCGCGCCAGCTCTACACGGAGTTCGACCGCGCCCAGCAGGAGACGCGCAAGCTCGAAACCGAGCATGACCGCCTGCAGGTGGAAAAGCGCGCACAGGCCACGCCACTGCGCGTGGAGAAGCTCGCCAAGGAACAGCTGCAGATGCGCACGGCCTCGCCGGCCATCACGCAGTACGTGCGCCCCGACGGCTCGGTGATCCCGGCCATCGCACCGCTGCCGTCCACCACGCCGCCCAAGCCCGGCGCCGCCACCGCGAGGCCCGCCCGATGAGCCGCGGCAACCGCAGCGTGCGCTACACCACCAGCCCCTTGCTCGCGAGCAAGACGCCGGTGTGGCGCAGCAAGTTCATCGTCGCCGGCATCGCCTTCGGCTTCGTCATGCTGGCGGGGCGGGCCGCGTATGTGCAGGTCTTCAACAACAGCTTCTTCCAGCGCCAGGGCGAAGTGCGCTTTGCGCGCACGCTGGAGCTGCCGGCCAACCGCGGCCGCATCCTCGACCGCAACGGGCTCATCCTCGCCTCCAGCGTGGTGGCGCCCAGCATCTGGGCCATTCCCGAAGACGTGGAGCGCGACGACCCCGAGGTGCGCGCCAAGCTCAAGCAGGTGGCCAAGCTGCTCGGCATGCCGCAGAAGGACTTCGACAAGAAGCTCGAGGACGAAGACAAGACCTTCGTCTGGATCAAGCGCCAGGTCGACGAGCCCATCGCCAAGCAGATCGCCGCGCTCAACCTCAAGGGCATCTACCAGCGCAAGGAATACAAGCGCCAGTACCCCGAGGGCGAGGCCGCGGCGCACGTGGTGGGCTTCACCAACGTGGAAGACAACGGCCAGGAAGGCATCGAGCTGGGGTTCAACAAGGAGCTGGCCGGCAAGGCCGGCTCGCGCCGCGTCATCAAGGACCGGCTGGGCCGTGTGGTCGAGGGCGTGGGCGAGCAGGTGCCGCCGGTCGAAGGCCGCGACATCCAGCTGAGCATCGACAGCAAGGTGCAGTTCTTCGCCTACCAGAAGCTGCGCGACGCCGTGACGGCGCGCCGTGCCAAGGCCGGCAGCGTGGTGGTGCTCGACAGCACCACCGGCGAGGTGCTGGCGCTGGCCAACTACCCGAGCTACGTGCCCGACAAGCGCCAGAACCTCACCGGCGAGCAGCTGCGCAACCGCGCGCTCACCGACACCTTCGAGCCCGGCTCGACCATGAAGCCGATCACCGTGGCGATGGCGCTGGAGGCCGGCCGCGTGAAGCCTTCGACCATCATCGACACCGCGCCCGGGCGCTACCAGCTGGGCGGCTTCACCATCAGCGACACCCACAACTACGGCTCGCTGACGGTCGAGGGCGTGATCCAGAAGTCGAGCAATGTGGGCGCGCTCAAGATCGCCCAGAAGATGACGCCCCACGAGATGTGGGACACCTACACCGCGCTGGGCTACGGCCAGAAGCCGCAGATCCAGTTCCCCGGCGCCGTGACGGGCCGGCTGCGCCCGTGGAAGACCTGGAAGCCGGTCGAGCAGGCCACCATGGCCTACGGCTACGGCCTGTCGGCGTCGCTGTTCCAGATGGCGCATTCGTACACCTCGTTCGCGCACGACGGCTCGCTCATTCCGGTCACCATCCTGAAGAACGCCGAGCCGCCGGTCGGCGTGCGCGTGTTCTCGCCGTCCAACGCGCTCGCCGTGCGCAAGATGCTGCAGATGGCCGCCGGCCCGGGCGGCACCGGCACGCGCGCGCAGACGGTGGGCTACTCGGTCGGCGGCAAGTCGGGCACGGCCCACAAGCAGGTCGGCAAGGGCTACGCCAGCAACAAGTACCGCGCCTGGTTCACCGGCATGGCGCCCATCGAGAAGCCGCGCATCATCGTCGCGGTGATGATCGACGAGCCGACCGACGGCCAGTATTTCGGCGGCCTCGCCGCGGCGCCGGTGTTCAGCGAAGTCGTGCAGCAGACCCTGCGCATGATGAACGTCCCGCCCGATCTGGCGGTCAAACCCCTCGTGCAGACGCAAGACGTCCCCGAGAGCTTCTGACATGCTGACACTCACTTCCCCCACCACCGCCGCGTTCTGGCTCAAGGAGCGCGTGCAGGGCGCGCTGCTCGCCGACAGCCGCGCGGTCGGCCCGGGCGATGCCTTCATCGCCTGGCCCGGTGCCGCGACCGATGGCCGCCAGCACGTGGCGGCCGCGCTGGCGCAGGGCGCTGTGGCCTGCCTCGTCGAGCACGAGGGCGTGGACGCCTTCGGCTTCGACGGCGATGAGCGCATCGTGAGCTACCCCGGCCTCAAGGCCGCCACCGGCCCGATCGCCGCGGCCTTCTACGACAACCCCTCGGCGCAGCTCGACCTGCTGGCCGTGACCGGCACCAACGGCAAGACTTCCACCGCGTGGTGGCTGGCCGAATCGCTGTCCACGCTGCGCGCGGCCGGCGGCGTGCGCGCCATGCGCCCCGACGGCACCACCGAGCGCGGCGCCCCGTCGCCCTGCGCCGTGGTCGGCACCCTGGGCATCGGCGTGCCGCCCGAACTCACCTACACCGGCCTGACCACGCCCGACCCCGTGATGCTGCAGCGCGCGCTGCGCGACTTCGTCACGGAAGGCTTCGGCGCCTGCGCGATCGAGGCCTCGTCGATCGGCATCGCCGAGCGCCGGCTCGACGGCTGCCGCATCGCGGTCGCCGTGTTCACCAATTTCACGCAGGACCACCTCGACTACCACGGCAGCATGGACGCCTACTGGCAGGCCAAGGCCGAGCTGTTCCGCTGGCCCGGCCTGCGCGCGGCGGTGATCAACATCGACGACATGCACGGTGCCAGCCTGTGCGCCAACCTGCTCGACGCCGGCATCGGCGCGCTCGACGTCTGGACCGTCTCGGCCGCCGGCAAGCCCGCGCGGCTCATGGCGCGCGACATCGGCTACGACGCGCAAGGCCTGCAGTTCACCGTGGCCGAGCACGGCAGCACGGCGCCGGCCGAGCGGCTCGCCACCGGGCTGATCGGCCAGTACAACGTCGCCAACCTGCTCGGCGTGCTCGGCACGCTGCGCGCGCTGGGCCTCACGCTCGCACAGGCCGTGACCGCCTGCGCCCACCTCAGCAGCGTGCCGGGCCGCATGGACCGCGTGCAGCCGACCGAGGGTGCACCGCTGGCCGTGGTCGACTACGCCCACACGCCCGACGCGCTCGACAAGGCCCTCGCCGGCCTGCGCCCGTTGGCCAAACAACGCGGCGGCGCGCTCTGGTGCGTGTTCGGCTGCGGCGGCAACCGCGACCCGATCAAGCGCCCGCTGATGGCGGCCGTCGCCGAGCGGCAGGCCGACCACGTCGTGCTCACCAGCGACAACCCGCGCAACGAGAACCCCGACGCCATCATTAGCCAGGCGCTGCGCGGCTTCACGCGCGTCGAGGCGGCGCGCGTGCAGGTCGACCGTGCGCGCGCCATCGCCGAAACCATTGCCCAGGCCGCGCCGCAAGACGTGGTGCTGATCGCCGGCAAGGGCCACGAGGAGTGGCAGGAGATCGCGGGCCAGCGCCTGCCGTTCTCCGACAAGACCCACGCGCTCGACGCGCTCGCGAAGCGGGGTGCCGCATGACCGCCATGGCCACGCCCATCTCGACACCGCTCAACCTCACGCTGGCGCAGGCGCAGCAATGGGTGCCGGGTGCGCGCCTCGTGGGCGACCCGTCCACCGTGATCGCCCGTGTCCACACCGACACCCGCACCCTGGCCGCCGGCGACCTGTTCGTCGCGCTCAAGGGCGAGCGTTTCGACGCGAACGATTTCCTGGCGGACGCGAAGAAGCAGGGCGCCGTGGCCGCCATCGCGCACGGCGGCCTCGAAGCCGCAGGGCTCGCCGGCCTCGAGGTGCCCGACTCGCTCATCGCGCTCGGTGCGCTGGGCGCCGGCTGGCGCGCGCAGTTCCAGCTGCCGCTGATCGCCGTCACCGGCAGCAACGGCAAGACCACGGTCACGCAGATGATCGCGGCCGTGCTCGCCGCCTTCCGCGCCGACCGCGCGCTGGCCACGGCCGGCAACTTCAACAACGAGATCGGCGTGCCGCTCACGCTGATGCGCCTGCGCGCGCAGCACCAGCTGGCGGTGCTCGAACTGGGCATGAACCACCCGGGCGAGATCGCGCGGCTGGCTGTCATGTCGCAACCGACCATCGCGCTGGTCAACAACGCGCAGCGCGAGCACCAGGAGTTCATGGCCAGCGTCGAGGCGGTCGCCATCGAGAACGCCGCCGTGTTTGCCGAACTGCCCGACGACGGCACGGCCGTGTTCCCGTACGGCGACACCTTCACCTCGCTGTGGACCGACCTGGCGCGCCAGAGCGGTTCGCGCCGCTGCCTGACCTTCGGCGAGCACGCCGACGCCGACATCTCGCTCGACAGCGCCGAATGGCAGCAGGGCGCCTGGACCGTGCGCGTGCGCACGCCGCTGGGCGCCTTCGACGCGCGCCTGCACATCGCGGGCCGCCACAACGTGGGCAACGCGCTCGCCGCCACCGCCTGCGCGCTGGCCGCGGGCGTGTCGCTCGACACCATCGCCGCGGGCCTGTCGGCCTTCGAGCCGGTCAAGGGCCGTTCGCGCGCCAGCGAGGTCGTGCTGCCCGGCGGGCACGCGCTCACGCTGGTCGACGACAGCTACAACGCCAACCCCGATTCCGTGATTGCCGCCATCGACGTGCTCACCGGCCTGCCCGCGCCGCGCCTGCTGGTGCTCGGCGAAATGGGCGAGGTCGGCGACCGTTCGCCGGAATTCCACGCCGAGGTCGGTGCCTGGGCGCGCCAGCGCGGCCTCGACGCCGTCTACACGCTGGGCGGCGAGACCGTGCATGCGGCGACGGCTTTCAACAACAACAACGATGGTGTCGATGGACGCCATTTCGACGATTTCGACACGCTCCGCGCGGCCGTGCTCGCCCGCCTGCCGCAGCTGGGCAGCGTGCTGGTCAAGGGGTCGCGCTTCATGAAGATGGAGCGCGTGGTGCAGGCGATCGAAGCACAACAACAAAAGGAGGCCGGTCATGACGCATGAGCCGCGCAACACACCATGCTGATGTCCCTGGCCCAATGGCTGCAGACGCTGTCGCCCGAGTTCGGGTTCTTGCGCGTTTTCAACTACCTCACGTTCCGCGCGCTCATGGCCGCGCTGACCGCGCTCGTGGTCGGCTTGGTGGCCGGCCCGTATGTCATTCGCCGCCTCGCCGCGCTCAAGATCGGCCAGCCGATCCGCGGCTACGGCATGGAAACGCACCTGACCAAGAGCGGCACGCCGACCATGGGCGGCGTGCTGGTGCTGTTCGCCATCGCCTTCGCCACCTTGCTGTGGTTCGACATCTCGAACCGCTTCGTGTGGATCGTGCTGTGGGTCACGATGGGCTTCGGCGCCATCGGCTGGGTCGACGACTGGCGCAAGGTGGTGCGCAAGGACCCCGAAGGCATGCGCTCGCGCGAGAAGTACTTCTGGCAATCGCTGGTCGGCCTGCTCGCGGGCTTCTACCTGCTGTTCAGCATTTCCGAGAGTTCCAACTGGCGCGTGCTCGAGCTGTTCTACGCCTGGGTGCGCTCGGGCTTCGACCTCGACTTTCCGCCCAAGATCAACCTGCTGGTGCCCTTCTTCAAGGAAGTGAGCTACCCGCTGGGCGGCATCGGCTTCGTGATCCTCACCTACCTCGTGATCGTGGGCGCGAGCAACGCGGTGAACCTCACCGACGGCCTCGACGGCCTGGCGATCATGCCGGTGGTGATGGTGGGCTCGGCGCTGGGCGTGTTCGCCTATGTCACGGGCAGCGCGGTGTACTCCAAGTACCTGCTGTTCCCCAACATCCCGGGTTCGGGCGAGCTGCTGGTGTTCTGCTCGGCCATGGCCGGCGCGGGCCTCGCGTTCCTCTGGTTCAACACCCATCCGGCGCAGGTCTTCATGGGCGACGTGGGCGCGCTGGCGCTGGGCGGCGCGCTGGGCACCATCGCGGTCATCGTGCGCCAGGAGATCGTGTTCTTCATCATGGGCGGCATCTTCGTGGTCGAGGCGATCTCGGTGATGGCGCAGGTCATGTACTTCAAGTACACGAAGAAGCGCTACGGCGAAGGCCGCCGCGTGCTCAAGATGGCACCGCTGCACCACCACTTCGAGAAGAGCGGTTGGCGCGAGACGCAGGTCGTCGTGCGCTTCTGGATCATCACGATGCTGCTGTGCCTCATCGGCCTGTCGACGCTGAAGCTGCGGTAACCACACAACCATGCGGCACCTGAAAGACCTCCCCGTTCTCATCCTCGGCCTCGGCGCGTCCGGGCTGGCGATGGCGCGCTGGTGCGCGCGCCACGGCGCGGTCGTGACCGTGGCCGACACGCGCGAGGCACCGGCTTCGCTGGCGACGCTGCAGGCCGAGCTGCCAGATGCCACCTTCATCGGCGGGCCGTTCACGGCCGCGCTGGTCGAAGGCACGCCGATCCGCGCGGTGTACCGCTCGCCGGGCCTGTCGCCCGCGACGCTGGCGCCGGTCGTCGATGCCGCCAAGGCCGTGGGCCTCGTGGTCGGCGGTGAGCTGGACCTGTTCGCGCGTGCGCTGCTCGACCTGCGGACGGTCGAGGTGCCGGTGGTGGAGGCCGAAGCTGACGTGCCGGTTGAAACCGCCGTGGCCGAACCTGTCGTTGAAACGCCGGTCCAGGCCGAACTGGCCTTGAGCGAAGAAGCCCCTGTGGTGGATGCTGCGGTGGTCGAGACGCCGGAAGTGCCTGCGCCGGAGACGGCTGCGGTTGTCGAAGGCGAGCCCGAAGCGGCTGCACCTGTCGACGCTGTTGAGGCGACCGAGGCGGCTGCACACACGGAGGCCGTGGTCGCCGAGTCGACCGAAGCCGCACTGCCAGTCGATGCGACTGCCGCAGAAGCCGAACCCGTCGCTTCCGTCGAACCGACCGAAGCCGCCGAACCCACACCGCCCGCCATGGCCGAAGCCATGCCGCGCGACGCGTCGCTGAGCGTCCCGGTGACGCCACCCACCGAAGACGTCGTCGCCGAAGACGCCGCCACGGAAGACGGCGCAGCACCGGCCGCCACCGCCGACGCACCCGATGCGCCGCCCGCACCCGCGTCCGCCGCCAGCCTCTCCCGGCTCCCGCCCCCCGGCAAGCCCTACGTGCCCACCGCGGCGCGCGAAGCCGCCGCGTTCGTCGCCACGATCGCCGAGCTGTCGGCCACCAACCCGGCGTCGGCCGCGGTCGAGGAAGACACGCCCCAGATGGTGCTCGTGCCCGAGCCCGAACCCGAAGCGCCCAAGGGCTACACGCCCGCTGTGCTCGCCATCACCGGCACCAACGGCAAGACCACCGTCACCTCGCTCACCGGCCAGCTGGTCGAGCGCGCGGGCAAGACCGTGGCCGTGGCCGGCAACATCGGCCCGACACTGCTCGACACGCTGGCCGCGCACATCGACGCCGACACGCTGCCCGAGGTGTGGGTGCTCGAACTCTCGAGCTTCCAGCTCGACGGCGTGCAGGGCTTCGAGCCCACGGCCGCGACCGTGCTCAACCTCACGCAGGATCACCTCGACTGGCATGGCGACATGCCGGCGTATGCGGCTGCCAAGGCGCGCATCTTCGGCGCCAAGGGTCTGTTGATCCTGAACCGCGATGACGCCGGCGTGATGGCCATGCTGCCGCCGCCCGTCCGCGTGAAGCTGCAGCGTCCGCAGATCCGCGCCCACGTCACCTTCGGCGGTGAGATGCCGCTGCGTCCCGGCGACTACGGCATCGAGCGCATCAACGGCGTGGCCTGGCTCGTGCGCGCACTGGAGGCCGACGAAACGCAGAAGCGCAAGCGCGGCGCGGTGGTCGAAGAAGAAATCTTCTTCCAGCGCCTCATGCCCGCCGACGCGCTGCGCATCCGCGGCCGACACAACGCCATGAACGCCCTGGCCGCGCTCGCGCTCGCCAGCGCCGCCGACTGCCCGCTGGGCCCGATGCTCTACGGCCTGCGCGAGTACCGCGGCGAGCCGCACCGTGTCGAGCCGATCGCCATCGTGGACGAGGTCGAGTTCTTCGACGACAGCAAGGGCACCAACGTCGGCGCCACCGTGGCTGCACTGAGCGGCCTCGGCGAGGAGCGACGCGTGGTCGTGATCCTCGGCGGCGAAGGCAAGGGCCAGGACTTCGAGCCGCTGGCCGACCCCGTGCGCCAGTACGCGCGCGCCGTCGTGCTCATCGGCCGCGACGCCCCGTTGATCGAGGCCGCGCTGGCTTCCACGGGCGTCTCGCTGAAGCATGCGGGCTCGATGGAAGAAGCCGTGAAGCTCGCCGCCGCGCGCGCCCACCCCGGCGATGCCGTGCTGCTGTCACCGGCCTGTGCGAGCTTCGACATGTTCAAGGACTACGCGCACCGCGCCGAGGTGTTCTGCGAGGCCGTGGAGGCTTACGCCGACAGCCCGCGCGAGGCCGTGGGTGGCGACGACGCGGTGGTGTCGTACGCCCCGCAAGCTTCGCTCTCTACTGCCGGATCGATGGAGGACCCGATTTGAACTCCGCAGCCCCGGGCGCCACGCAGGAAACCCGCACCGGCAGCCGTTTCGGCGGCTGGTTCCGGCGCGCCCGCAGCGGCATGGACGCGCTGCCCGTGCACCTGCCCGTGCGGCTGGGCGGCGCCGGCATTGCGCAGACCAAGGCCACGCCGATGCGCGTGCTGGGCTTCGACCAGGCGCTGGTCTGGGTCACGGTCGCGCTGATGACCTGGGGCCTGATCATGGTGTATTCGGCCTCGATCGCGCTGCCCGACAACCCGCGCTTCGCACGCGCCGGCTACAGCGCCTCGTACTTCCTCACGCGGCACGCGGCTTCGCTGGTCATCGCCTTCATCGCCGCGTTGCTGACCTTCCAGGTCCCCATGAAGACCTGGGAGCGCGTCGCGCCCTGGCTCTTCGTGGCTTCGCTGCTGCTGCTGGTGGCGGTGCTCATTCCGCACATCGGCATCAACGTGAACGGCGCGCGCCGCTGGCTGCCGATGGGCTTCATGCGCTTCCAGCCGTCGGAGCTGGCCAAGTTCGCGATGGTGCTCTATGCCGCCAGCTACATGGTGCGCAAGATGGAGATCAAGGAACGCTTCTTCCGCGCCGTGCTGCCGATGGGCATCGCGGTGGTGGTGGTCGGCATGCTGGTGATGGCCGAGCCCGACATGGGCGCCTTCATGGTGATCGCCGTGATCGCCATGGGCATCCTGTTCCTGGGCGGCGTGAACGCGCGCATGTTCTTCGTGATCGCGACGCTGGTGGTGGTGGCCTTCGGCTCCATCGTGGCGAGCAGCCCGTGGCGCCGCGAACGCATCTTTGCGTACCTCGATCCGTGGAGCGAAGAGCACGCGCTGGGCAAGGGCTACCAGCTGTCGCACTCGCTGATCGCCATCGGGCGCGGCGAGGTCTTCGGCGTGGGCCTGGGCGGCAGCGTCGAGAAGCTGCACTGGCTGCCCGAAGCGCACACCGACTTTTTGCTGGCCGTGATCGGCGAAGAGTTCGGCCTGGTCGGCGTGCTGCTGATCATCGGCCTGTTCCTTTGGCTCACGCGCCGCATCATGCACATCGGCCGCCAGGCGATCGCGCTCGACCGCGTGTTCTCGGGCCTCGTGGCGCAGGGCGTGGGCGTGTGGATGGGCTTCCAGGCCTTCATCAACATGGGCGTGAACCTCGGCGCACTGCCGACCAAGGGCCTGACCTTGCCGCTGATGAGCTTCGGCGGCTCGGCGATCCTGATGAACCTCGTGGCGCTGGCGGTCGTGCTGCGCATCGACTACGAGAACCGCGTGCTGATGCGGGGAGGTCGCGTATGACGCGCACTGCGCTGGTCATGGCGGGCGGCACGGGCGGCCACATCTTCCCGGGTCTCGCGGTGGCCGAGGCCCTGCGCGAGCGCGGCTGGCGCGTGCACTGGCTGGGCGCGCCCGGCAGCATGGAAGAAAAACTCGTGCCCCCGCGCGGCTTCGCCTTCGAGCCCGTGCAGTTCGGCGGCGTGCGTGGCAAGGGTCCGCTCACCTTGTTCCTGCTGCCGCTGAAGCTGCTGCGCGCCTTCTGGCAGAGCCTGGCCGTGGTGCGCCGCGTGAAGCCCGACGTGCTCGTGGGCCTGGGCGGCTACATCACCTTCCCGGGCGGAATGATGGGCGTGCTGATGGGCAAGCCGTTGGTGCTGCACGAGCAGAACTCGGTGGCCGGCCTCGCCAACAAGGTGCTGGCGGGCGTGGCCGACCGCGTGTTCACGGCCTTCCCGAACGTGCTGAAGAAGGCGCAGTGGGTGGGCAATCCGCTGCGCGCGGCGTTCACGTCGCAGCCCGATCCAGCCACGCGCTTCGCGGGCCGCACGGGACCGCTCAAATTGCTGGTGGTCGGCGGCAGCCTGGGCGCGCGGGCGCTCAACACCGTCGTGCCGCAGGCGCTGGCGCGCATCGCGCCCGCCGAACGCCCGCAGGTGCTGCACCAGAGCGGCGCCAAGCAGATCGACGAGTTGCGCGCCAACTATGCGGCGGCCGGCGTCGAGGGCGAACTCACGCCCTTCATCGACGACACCGCGCAGGCGTACGCCGAAGCCGACCTCATCGTCGCGCGCGCGGGCGCCAGCACCGTCACCGAAATCGCGGCCGTCGGCGCAGCAGCGCTGTTCGTGCCTTTCCCCTCGGCGGTCGACGACCACCAGACCGCCAACGCGCGCTTCCTCGTGGACGCGGGCGGCGGCTGGCTGGTGCAACAGACCGACCTCACCCCTGAATTGCTGGCTGATTTGCTACAGAAAACCGAACGCGCGACCTTGATCGACCGGGCCACCAAGGCCAAGACCCTGCAGAAGACCGAAGCAGTGGACGCGGTCGTCCGCGCCTGCGAGGAGCTTGCGAAATGAAGCACGCGATCCGTCACATCCACTTCGTCGGCGTCGGCGGCTCCGGCATGAGCGGCATCGCCGAGGTGCTGCTGAACCTGGGCTACCGGATCACCGGCTCCGACCTGTCCGACAGTGCCACGCTGCGCCGGCTCGCGGGCCTGGGCATCGGGACCTTCGTGGGCCATGCCGCCGCGCACATCGACGGCGCCGACGCGGTCGTCACCTCCACCGCCGTGCAGTCGGACAACCCCGAGGTGCTGGCCGCGCGCGAAAAGCGCATTCCGGTCGTGCCGCGCGCGCTGATGCTCGCGGAGCTGATGCGCCTGAAGCAGGGCATCGCCATTGCCGGCACGCACGGCAAGACCACCACCACCAGCCTGGCCGCCAGCGTGCTCGAGGCCGCCGGGCTGGACCCGACCTTCGTGATCGGCGGGCGCCTGAACAGCGCCGGCGCCAACGCGCAGCTGGGCAGCGGCGACTACATCGTGGTCGAGGCCGACGAGTCGGACGCTTCGTTCCTGAACCTGCTGCCCGTGATGGCGGTGGTCACGAACATCGACGCCGACCACATGGAGACCTACGGGCACGACTTCGCGAAGCTGAAGAAGGCCTTCGTCGATTTCCTGCACCGCATGCCGTTCTACGGCGTGGCCATCCTGTGCACCGACGATCCGGCGGTGCGCGAGATCGTGGCCGACGTGACCTGCCCGGTCACCAGCTACGGCTTCGGCGAGGACGCCCAGGTGCGCGCCATCGACGTGCGCGCCGTCGGCGGCCAGATGCATTTCACCGCCCAGCGCCGCAACGGCGTGACGCTGCCCGACCTGCCCATCGTGCTGAACCTGCCGGGCGAGCACAACGTGCGCAACGCGCTGTCGGTGATCGCCATGGCGGTCGAGCTCGGCATTGCCGACGAAGCGGTGCAGCGCGGCCTGGCCGGCTTCAAGGGCGTGGGCCGCCGCTTCCAGAGCTACGGCGACGTGGCCGTGCCGAACGACACGGCAGGCGGGCGCTTCACCGTCATCGACGACTACGGCCACCACCCGGTCGAGATGGCGGCCACCATCGCTGCCGCGCGCGGCGCCTTCCCGGGCCGCCGGCTGGTGCTGGCCTTCCAGCCGCACCGCTACACCCGCACGCGCGACTGCTTCGAGGACTTCGTGAAGGTCATCGGCACGGCCGACTCGGTCTTGCTCGGCGAGGTCTATGCCGCGGGCGAGGCGCCCATCGTGGCCGCCGACGGCCGCACGCTGGCGCGCGCGCTGCGCGTGGCCGGCAAGGTCGAGCCGGTGTTCGTGGACGACATCGTCGCCATGCCGCAGGCCATCCTGGACAACGCCCGCGCGGGCGACGTGGTGCTGTGCATGGGCGCGGGCTCCATCGGCGCGGTGCCGGGCAAGGTGGTCGAACTCGGCACGCCGCCCGCACCCTCATCAACAACTTCAGAGCGCACTGCGCGCAAGGGGAGGGCCGCGTGAGCCTTCAGGATCCACAACTTTTCGGCAAGGTCGCCGTGCTGTTCGGCGGCAGTTCCGCCGAACGCGAGGTGTCGCTGATGTCCGGTGCCGGCGTGCTGCAGGCCCTGCGTTCGCGCGGCGTCGACGCGCATGCCTTCGACCCGTCGGAGCGCGAGCTGACCGACCTGAAGCGCGAAGGCTTCGCGCGCTGCTTCGTCGCGCTGCATGGTCGCCATGGCGAAGACGGCACGGTGCAGGGCGCGCTCGAGCTGCTCGGCATTCCCTACACCGGCTCGGGCGTGATGGCCTCGAGCGTGGCCATGGACAAGGTCATGACCAAGCGCATCTGGCAGGCCGACGGCCTGCCCACGCCCAAGTACGTGCGCCTGGCCTTCGACCAGCAAAGCCGCGAGCAGATCATGGTCGTGCCCGACGTGCTCGGCCTGCCGCTGATCGTGAAGCCGCCGCGCGAGGGTTCGTCCATCGGCGTGACCAAGGTCGAGGGCTACTCGCAGATGCAGGACGCCGTGGCGCTGTCGGCGAAGTTCGACGCCGACGTGCTGTGCGAAGAGTTCATCGACGGCGAGGAAGTCACCTGCGCCGTGCTCGGCCAGGGCCTGGACGCACGCGCGCTGCCGGTGGTACGCATCGCCGCGCCCGAGGGCGCCTACGACTACCAGAACAAGTACTTCACCGACGACGTGAAGTACCAGTGCCCGAGCGGCCTGCCCGAGGCCGAGGAACGCGAGATCCAGCGCATCACGCTGGCCGCGTACCACACGCTCGGCTGCCGCGGCTGGGGCCGCGCCGACGTGATGATCCGCGCCAGCGACCGCAAGCCCTTCCTGCTCGAGATGAACACCTCGCCCGGCATGACCAGCCATTCGCTGGTGCCGATGTCGGCGCGCGCGGCGGGCATTCCCTACGAAGAGCTGTGCGTGCGCGTGCTGGCTTCGGCCGCACTCGATGCCAAGGGAGGCGCGAACTAAGCCATGGCCGACAGCATCCCCGCTCCCTTCGACGTCAAGCTGATGAACATCGTCGCGAACGTTGCGTTCGTGCTGGTGGCGCTCATGCTGCTGGCGGCGAGCGCGTGGTGGGTGCTGCGCCAGCCTTTCTTCCCGATCTCGGGCATCAAGGTGGACGGCGAGGTCACGCACAACAACGCGGTCACGCTGCGCGCCAACGTGGCGCCGCAGCTCAAGGGCAACTTCTTCACCATCGACCTGGCGCGTGCGCGCACCGCCTTCGAGACGGTGCCGTGGGTGCGCAGCGCGGTGGTGCGGCGCGAGTTTCCGAACAAGCTGCGCGTGACGCTGACCGAGCAGGTGCCGGTGGCGGTGTGGGGCGACGAGGCCGGCTCCAAGCTGATCAACGGCTTCGGCGACGTGTTCGAGGCCAACGTGGCCGAGGTCGATGCCGACCTGCCGCGGCTGGACGGCCCGATCGAGCAGGCCGGGCAGGTGCTGGGCATGTACCGCGTGCTTGCGCCGATGTTCGAGCCCTACGACTTCGACATCGCCGAGCTGCGGCTGTCCAGCCGCGGCAGCTGGAAGGTGCTGCTGGACAGCGGGGCCGAGATCGAGCTCGGCCGCGGCCAGAGCGACGAGGTGTCGGCGCGCCTGCAGCGGTTCCTGAAGACCGTGACGCAGGTCGCGGGCCAGTACCGCCGCACGGTGGCCGACGTCGAACGCGCCGATCTGCGCCACAACGACGCGTATGCCCTGCGGCTGCGCGGCGTCACCACGGTCTCGCCCGAGGCCCCAAGAAAAATCAAGTAGCGAATACCGAGGACATCTACATGCCCAAAGAATACAAAGACCTGGTCGTAGGCCTGGACATCGGAACCGCCAAGGTGATGGTGGTCGTGGCCGAGGTGCTGCAAGGCGGCGAGCTCAAGCTGGCCGGCCTGGGCATCGCGCCCAGCAACGGCCTCAAGCGCGGCGTCGTGGTGAACATCGACGCCACCGTGCAGAGCATCCAGCAGGCGCTGAAAGAAGCCGAGCTGATGGCCGACTGCAAGATCAGCCGCGTCTACACCGGCATCACCGGCAGCCACATCCGCGGCATCAACTCGAGCGGCATGGTGGCGGTGAAGGACAAGGAAGTCACGCCCGCCGACGTGGCCCGCGTGGTCGAGACGGCGCGCGCCATCAACATCTCGAGCGACCAGCGCCTGTTGCTGGTGGAGCCGCAGGAGTTCGTGATCGACGGCCAGGACGTGAAGGAGCCGATCGGCATGAGCGGCATGCGTCTGGAGGCCAAGGTGCACATCGTGACCGGCGCGCAGAGCGCGGCCGAGAACATCATCAAGTGCGTGCGCCGCTGCGGCCTGGAGGTCGACCAGCTGATGCTGAACCCGCTGGCCTCGAGCCAGGCGGTGCTCACCGAAGACGAGCGCGAACTGGGCGTGGTGCTGGTCGACATCGGCGCGGGCACGACCGACGTGGCGATCTTCACCAACGGCGCGATCCGCCACACGGCCGTGATCCCGATCGCGGGCGACCTCATCACGAGCGACATCGCGATGGCCCTGCGCACGCCCACCAAGGACGCGGAGGACATCAAGGTCGAGCACGGCTATGCCAAGCAGCTGCTGGCCGACCCTGAATCGCAGGTCGAAGTCCCCGGCCTTGGCGATCGCGGCCCGCGCATGTTGAGCAAGCAGGCGCTTGCCGGCGTGATCGAGCCGCGCATCGAAGAAATCTTCTCGCTGGTGCAGCAGGTGGTGCGCGAGTCGGGCTACGAGGAAGTGCTGTCGTCGGGCGTGGTGCTCACGGGCGGCAGTGCCGTCATGCCCGGCATGGTCGAGCTCGGTGAAGACATCTTCCTCAAGCCCGTGCGCCGCGGCATTCCGAAGTACTCGAGCGCGCTCTCGGACATGGTGGCGCAGCCGCGCGCGGCCACCGTGATGGGCCTGCTCGAGGAAGCACGTTTTGCACGCATGCGTGGCTTCAAGGTCGCACAGAAGAACGGGTCCGTAAAGACTGCGTTCGGACGTTTCAAGGACTTCATCGTGGGGAACTTCTGACCATGAACCATTCCCCACTCTGGCTCGCACGCGCGGGTCCTCCGCTGCATTTCAACGAGCGATGGCGACGCACCGGTCCACCATCGCGACGGCGATCCCGTTGATCACGTCACGGCAGAAGAAATATTCATAGACACATAACGGCAACTGCAATATTCAAGGAGTTAGAAATGACCATCGAAATGATCGAAGTCGAAGAATTCAACCAGGGCACGCAGATCAAGGTGATCGGTGTCGGCGGCGGCGGTGGCAATGCGGTCGCCCACATGATGGAGCGTGGTGTGCAAGGCGTGCAGTTCGTTTGCGCCAACACCGACGCGCAAGCCCTGCAACGCAGCAACGCGCACAAGAACATCCAGCTGGGCATCAGCGGCCTGGGCGCCGGCAGCAAGCCCGAGAAGGGCCGTGACGCGGCCGAAGCCGCAGTGGACGACATCCGCGCCGCCATCGACGGCGCGCACATGCTGTTCATCACGGCCGGCATGGGCGGCGGCACCGGCACCGGCGCCGCACCCGTGATCGCGCGCGTGGCCAAGGAAATGGGCATCCTGACGGTGGGCGTGGTGACCAAGCCCTTCGACTGGGAAGGCGGCCGTCGCATGACCAACGCCGACGCCGGCCTGGCCGAGCTCGAAGCCAACGTCGACTCGCTGATCGTCGTGCTCAACGAGAAGCTGCTGGACGTGCTCGGTGAAGACATCACGCAAGACGAAGCCTTCGCGCACGCCAACGACGTGCTGAAGAACGCCGTGGGCGGCATCTCGGAAATCATCAACGAGTACGGCGGCGTGAACGTCGACTTCGAAGACGTGCGCACCGTGATGGGCGAACCCGGCAAGGCCATGATGGGCACGGCCGCGGCCGCAGGCCCGGACCGCGCGCGCATCGCCGCCGAACAGGCCGTGGCCTGCCCGCTGCTCGAAGGCATCGACCTCTCGGGCGCCAAGGGCGTGCTGGTGCTGGTGACGGCATCGAAGGGTTCGCTGAAGCTGAACGAGTCGAAGCTCGCGATGAACACCATCCGCGCCTACGCCTCGCCGGACGCGCACGTGATCTACGGCGCCGCCTACGACGAAAGCCTGGGCGACCAGATGCGCGTCACGGTGGTGGCCACGGGTCTGTCGCGCGCCGACGCACGCCGCCAGGCCCCGACGCTCGAAGTGATCCGCACCGGCACCGACAACATCCCGTTCACCGTGCCGACGCTCGGCGGCATGGGCCACGCGGGTGGTGGTTCGGGCAGCCAGCCCAACTACGACGGCATGGCCGTGCCCAGCGTGTGGCGCACCAACCGCACGATGGCCGCCGCCAAGGTCGACGCGCTGTCGTCGGGTGGCATGGACGACTTCGAGATCCCCGCATTCCTGCGCCGTCAGGCCGACTGACCGCAGGCCACCGAACGCAGAGGGCACGAGGGTTCGCAAGGGGACGGGGAAGACCTGAAAGGGACTGCCCCCCGGCTCTAGGCGCTGCGTCCACCTCGTGCCCCTTGCGTCCACCGCCGGGGCTCCCCGGCTTTTTGTTCTTTCTTATCTGACCGGTCCATGTCTATCGCGGCCATAGCGAAGGGAATAGGGCGTCACGGTCGCCGCCCGCCTAAAATCTCGGGCGTGCTGCAACAACGAACCCTCAAGTCGATCAGCCGCGCCGTGGGCGTGGGGCTTCACAGCGGCCAACGCGTGGAGCTGACCCTGCGACCGGCCCCCGCCGACACGGGCATCGTGTTCCGTCGCGTCGACCTGCCCGAGCCGGTCGAGATCCGCATGACCGCCGAAGCGGTCACCGACACGCGCCTGGCGTCCACCGTCTCCACGGGCGGCGCCAAGGTGCAGACCGTCGAACACATCATGTCCGCCTGCGCGGGCCTGGGCATCGACAACCTCTACATCGACATCACGGCCGACGAAGTGCCGATCCTCGACGGGTCGGCCTCGTCCTTCGTGTTCCTGCTGCAAAGCGCGGGCATCGAACTGCAGAAGGCGCCGCGCCGCTTCATCCGCGTGCTGCGCAAGGTCGAGGTGCGCGAAGGCGAGGGCGCCAACGAGAAGTGGGCGAGCCTGGAGCCGTACCACGGCTTCAAGCTGAGCTTCGAGATCGACTTCGACCACCGCGTCGTCAACTCCACCGGCCAGCGCGTGGATTTCGATTTGGGCGCCGACTCGTACAGCCGCGACATCGCACGCGCGCGCACCTTCGGTTTCACCAAGGAACTCGAGTACATGCTCAGCAAGGGCCTGGCACGCGGAGGCGGCCTGGACAACGCCATCGTCATGGACGACACCAAGGTGCTCAATGCCGGCGGCCTGCGCTACGACGACGAGTTCGTGAAGCACAAGATCCTCGACGCCATGGGCGACCTGTACATCATCGGCAAGCCGCTGCTGGCCGCGTACACCGCGTTCCGCTCGGGCCATGCGCTCAACAACAAGCTGCTGCGCGAGTTGCTCTCGCACAGCGACGCCTACGAGGTCGTGACCTTCGAGGACGAGAAGCGCGCACCGCGCGGCTTCGGCGAAGTGGCGCGGGCCTGGTAAGCCCGGCGCGCGCTTTTCTTTCCGATGCTTCTCTTTCGCTGGGCCATCCTGCTGCTTCTGCTGGTGGCAGGCGTGTCCTTCGCGTTCTATGCGGGCACGGGGCAGGTCAAGTACCGCCGCTTCGGCTGGATCGTGTTCAAGTGGACGGTGCTGGCGGCGCTCGGCTTCTTCGCCGTGCTGATCGCCGAGCGCGTCGCGTAGCGCGAGCCGTTCAATCGACCAGGGCCTGCAGCGCCTGCACCTGCTGCGCAAGCAGCGGCCCCTTGCGATGCGCGGGCACCAGCAGCATCAACGTGTCTCCCAGCGCCTTCGGCCGCCCCCAGGGCGCGTGCAGCCGGCCTTTCTCCAGCAGCGGGGCCACCAGCCGCTCGCGCCCCATCAGCACCCCTTCGCCGTCGAGCGCGGCCTGCAGCGCGAGGCTGTAGAGCGAGAAATCCGGGCCGGCGGCCAGCGCATCGGCCTCGGCCGCCGTGGTACCGGGGCGCACGGCCTGCAGCCAGCGCGACCAGTCGTCGCGCCACACCGTGTCGTGCAGGCCGCCGCAGCGCGCGAGCACGTCGAGGAGGTCGTCGAGCGGGCGCGGGCGTGCGCTCTCCAGCGATGCGCGCACGCGCGGGCTGCACACGGGCACGAGACGGTCGCGTGCGAGCGGGATGCACGTGGCACCGACGGCGGCTTCGGCGCCTCGCGCGTAGAACAGCCCGAGATCGAAAGGCTCGCGCCGGAAGTTCGGCGGCTGCTCCAGCGCCGTCACCGACACCTGCACGCCGGGCAGCGCGGCCTTCAGCCGCGAGAGCCGCGGCGACAGCCACAGCTGCGCCATCGCCGGCAGGGCCGCCACCTGCAGCGTGCTGCGGCGCGCGGCGGTCTGCGTCTCCTGGCGCAGCGCCTGCACCGCGAGGCCGAGCTGGTCGACCGCCGTGCTGAGCGCCGGCAACGCGCGCCGGCCGTGCGCGCTGAGCCGGATGCCCTGGCTGTGCCGCTCGAACAGCGCACCGCCGGCCCAGGTCTCGAGCGCCTTGATCTGCTGCGCGACGGCGGCGGGCGTCACGAACAGTTCCTCGGCCGCCCGAGCAAAGCTGCCGTGGCGCGCCGCGGCCTCGAAGGCGCGCACGGCCGTGTGCGGCGGCAGGCGAGGGCGGGGTGGGGCGAGGGACATGCGATGGAGGCCCAGTTTTTCTAGGGCTCAGGCCCAGTTTATCCATGTTGCCCGTTGGCGTACGGGGCGCGACCATGCGGTCATTCCCTTCCACCACTCCCAGCGAGACACCGCATGCCCGCAGCCCTTCACCGCCGTTCCTGGGTTCCCGCCGCCAGCGAGGACCACGTGCTCGCCATTGCTGCCGACGCCGCCGCGCGCGACGCGGCGGGCGTGGCCGCCGAGATCGAACGCCTCGTGGCCGACAGCCACCGCATCCACGACGTCGACGGCCTGAACCTCAACCCCGCCACCAACGTGATGAACCCCGCCGCCGAGGCGCTGCTGTCGCGCGGGCTGGGCTCGCGCCCGTCGCTGGGCTACCCGGGCGACAAGTACGAGATGGGGCTGGACGCCATCGAGCGCATCGAGGTCGTCGCCGCCGAGCTGGCGGCCGAGGTGTTCGGCGCGCGCTTCGCCGAGGTGCGCGTGAGCTCGGGCGCGCTGTCGAACCTCTACGTGTTCATGGCGACCTGCCGGCCCGGCGACACGATCATCGCGCCGCCGCCCGCCATCGGCGGCCATGTGACGCACCACGCGGCGGGCGCGGCCGGGCTCTACGGCCTGAAGACCGTGCCGGCGCCGGTCGATGCCGACGGCTACTCGGTCGACGTGGTGGCGCTGGCCAAGCTCGCGCGCGAGGTGAAGCCCAAGCTCATCACCATCGGCGGCAGCCTCAACCTGTTCCCGCACCCGGTGCCCGCGATCCGCGAGGTGGCCGACAGCGTGGGCGCCAAGGTGCTGTTCGATGCCGCGCACCTCTCGGGCATGGTGGCCGGCAAGGCCTGGCCGCAGCCGCTCGAAGACGGCGCGCACGCGATCACCATGAGCACATACAAGAGCCTGGGCGGCCCGGCCGGCGGGCTGATCGTGGCGAACGACGCGGCGCTGATGGAGCGCATCGACGCCATCGCCTACCCCGGCCTCACGGCCAACTCGGACGCGGGCCGCACCGCGGCGCTGGCGCGCGGCCTGCTCGACTGGAAGGTGCACGGCGCGGCCTATGCGGCGGCGATGCGCGACACCGCGCAGGCGCTGGCGCGCGCGCTCGATGCGCAAGGCCTGCCGGTGTTCGCCAAGGCGCGAGGCTTCACGCAGTCGCACCAGTTCGCCCTCGAGGCCGCGCGCTGGGGCGGCGGGCAGCGCGCCGCGAAGCAGCTGGCCCAAGGCGGCCTGCTGGCCTGCGGCATCGGCCTGCCGAGTGCGCCTGTCGACAGCGACATCAACGGCCTGCGCCTGGGCGTGCCCGAGATCGTGCGGCTGGGCTTCACGCCCGAAGACATGCCGCAGCTGGCCGACTGGATCGCGCGAGCGCTGGCAGGCGATGCGCCCGCCGTGGCCGCCGAGGTGCGCGAACGCCGCCGGCGCCTGGGCGACCTGCGCTACATCGTGCGCTGAATCGTCCTCAGCGCGAACGCCCTTGCCGGTAGGTGCCGGCGTGGGTCTTCGACAGCTCGGCCGCCTCCGCGAGCCGCGCCATCGAGCGGCCGACCTGCGCGTGCGTGATCGCGATGCCCAGCGCGTCCGCCGCGTCGGCGCCCGGCAGGCCGGGCAGGTCGAGCAGGCGCTTCACCATCTCCTGCACCTGCGCCTTCGCGGCCTGGCCGTGGCCCGCCACGGCCTTCTTCATCTGCAGCGCCGTGTACTCGGCCACCGAGAGGTTGTGGCTCACCAGCGCCGTCACGCAGGCGCCGCGCGCCTGGCCCAGCAGCAGCGTCGACTGCGGGTTGACGTTGACGAAGATGATTTCGACCGCCGACGCCTCGGGCTGGTAGCGCGCCGTGATCTCGCCGATGCCGTCGAACAGCACCTTCAGGCGCGCCGGCAGGTTGCCGCTGCCCAGGTGCCGGGTGCTGATGGTGCCGCTGGCCACGTAGCGCAGCGCATGGCCGTCCGCATCGACCACGCCGAAGCCGGTGGTCTGCAAACCGGGGTCGATGCCGAGGATCCGCATGAAAAGGAAGCGTAAAGGCCTAAGCCTGGGTGAGGAAGGTTGAAGAAGGTGCGAATTCGCGCGCGATGCGTGGGGGATCGCGGGCAGAATCCGCCGTTCTTGCATTCCGCCCCGCTCCGCGCGGGGCGCGCCACACAAGGAAGCGAAGGTGAATGTAGTCGAGTCCTCCGCGCAGCAGCAACCGAAGCCATTGAACGACGCCCCGGCCTTGCCCGCGCACCCGCAGCAATCTCCTGCCGAACGCGCCGCCGCGAGCTTTCGCCAGGCGGAGCTGCTCAGCGACCTCGGCCGCCGCCGCGAGGCGATCGGCGCCTGCAGCCGGCTGATCGCCGAGTTCGGCGCGCTGCCCGACGCCGCCGTGGTCGTGCCCTGTTGCCAGGCGCTGCGGCTGCTCGCGCACGTGCTGCGCCAGCTGCATCGCCCGGCCGACGCGCTGGCCACGCTCGACCGCCTCGTGGCCGCGCACGGCGGGCGCAGCGAGCCCGAGATCCGCGCGCACATCGCCCACGCGCTGTACCAGCGCACCTGGCTCATCGACGACGCGGCGGCACGCTGCGAGGCCTGCGACTTCATGAGCGAGCAGCTCGATGCGCAGGCCGATGCCGCGCTCGATGCATGGCGGCTCGACGCGCGCCTGCTGAAGGCCGAGATCGAACACCACCGCGGCCTGCCGCAGGACGCATTGGCCACGCTCGAAGCGGCCATCGAACGCTTTGAGGGCGGCACCGATGCCGGCGTGGTGCTGCGCGTGGCGCGGGCGCGGCTGGCTGCGGTGCTCAACCTGCGCGAGCTGGCGCAGCACACGCAGGCGCAGGTGCTGTGCCTGCAGGTGGCCGACCCGATCGAAACCGGGCTGGCCGAGGCCGCGCCCGAGCTGCGGCTCGAAGGCGTGCGCGCGCTGGCCTTGTTCTTCGACGGCCTCGGGCTCGACGAGGTCGCGCGCCGCGCCGAGCTGGTCGGCTGGCTGCTCGACCGCTACGGCCACGACGCCTCCGCGCAGGTGCGCCGCCTCGCGGCCGTGCGCGCCCACGAATGGGCCGTGGGGCTGCGCGACCAGGGCGATGGCGAGGCCGCGCTGGCCGCCTGCGAGCGCCTGCTCGGCACGTTCGCGCACGACGCCGACGCCGTGGTGCAGCGCACCGTGGCCACCACCTTGCTGCACAAGGGCTTCGTGCTGCTCGACCTGCTGGGTCGGCCCGAGGCGGCGCTTGCGGTGTACGAGCCGCTCGTGGCAGCGTCGCGCGACGCCGCCACGCCCGAACTGCGCGAACTGCGCGAGCTGCGCGTGAAGGCGACGGCCGGGCGCGAGGCCTGCCTGAAGCGCCTGCGAAAGACGGGTGGGCTCGACGCCGGCGAGTTGCCGACCGAGCTCTTCGACGCGGCATGTGACACCGTCCGCGAAGGCCGCAAGCTCGGCGACGCGGGCGCATCGCGCGAGGCCATCGCGCTGTTCGACGAGGTGCTCTCGGCACATGCCGCCTCGCCGCACCCGCTGATGCGCCGCCAGTGCGCGCGCGCCCTGTCGCACAAGACCTTCTGCCTGCTGGCGCTGGAGCATTTCACCGAGGTCGTCGAGGCGGCCGACGCGATGGACGCGCGCTACGGCGCCGATGCCTCCACCGAGATGCAGTCGCAGGTGGCGCTGTGCCTGCAATACAAGAGCACTGCGCTCGACCGCCTCGCGCGACCCGCGGACGAGATGCGCGTGCACGACGAGATCGTCGCGCGCTGGGGCAATTCCGAGCTGCCCGACCTGCGTGCGCGCGTGGCCGGTGCGCTGTTCCGCAAGGGCGCCGTGCTGCGCCGCGCGGGCCGCTTCGCCGAGGCCGTGGCCAGCTACGACGAGGTGATCGCGCGCACGGCGATGGCGCGGGACAGCGCCCTGCAGCTGTGGGCCGCCAAGTCGCTGATCAACAAGGCCAAGGCCTTCGACAAGATGGACGACCTGGCCGGCCAGGCCAAGGCCTACCGCCTGCTCATCGCACGCTTTGGCGAGTCGGGCGACGCGGCCTTGCGCGAGCGTGTGGCCAATGCCTGTGAATGGCTGGCCGAGGCCGAAGGGCGGCAGGGGCGGGTGGCGGCACAGCGCGAGGCGCTGGAACTGGCACTCGGGCGTTTCGGCACCGCGCTGTCGACCGAGCAGCGCACGCGGCTCAAGCGCGAGCTGCAGGCACTGAAGACGAAGGCTCTAGGACGGCGCGCAAAGCAGGCCTTCGACCGGGTGGTGCTGCGCAAGGCCTGATCGCCCGCTCGGTGCTTCAGACGTTGAAGTACCAGCGGATCGAGTGGAAGAAGATCGGCGCCGCGAAGCACAGCGCGTCCACGCGGTCGAGCAGGCCGTTGGCGCCGGTCACGCCCACGCCCTTCTGGCCCCAGTTCGGAATGCCGCGGTCGCGCTTGAGTGCCTTCATCACGAGGTGGCCCATCGAGCCCGCGACGCAGGCAATGATCGACACCGCGAGCGCCTGCCCGAACTTGAACGGCGTGATGAACGAGAACAGCGCGCCCACCAGGCTGGCCACGACGATGCCGATGCCCCAGCTGGTCCAGTTGAAGCTGCGGCTCACGTTCGGCGCGAACGGCGTGCGCTGCATGCGCCGCGAGATCAGGTGCTGCACCAGCACCGAGGTCTGCACCACGAACACCAGGAAGAACACGAGGAACGCGCTCTTGCCTTCGTAGCCCGGGAAGGTCAGCAGCAGCAGCGCGGGCACGTGGCTCATGCCGTAGACGCAGACCATGATGCCCCACTGCAGCTTGGCGTTGCGCTCGAGGAAATGGCTGGGGTCGTTGGCCAGCGCGCTCGCCACCGGAATGGCGAGGAACACGTAGACCGGGATGAACACCGTGAACAGGTCGAAGCGCGCCGTGGCCACCAGCCAGAACTGGATCGGCAGCACCACGAAGAACGCGAGGATCAGGCTGCGGTGGTCGCCGCGGCGCGTCGGCGAGAGCGTGATGAACTCGCGCAGCGCAAAGAACGCGATCAGCGCGAACAGCACGGTGGCCACCGTTTCGCCCAGCGCCCAGCCGATCCAGAACACGATCACCATGAACCAGGTGGTGCCCAGCAGCGCGCGGAAATGCGCCAGCTCGGCCTGCCACGATTCGTCGTGCACCGGGTTGCGCCGCTCCTTGAAGCTCAGGAAGAAGACGGCGGTGCTCACGATGACGAGCAGGCCGAAGACGATCAGGAAAAGGGCCGCGACCTGCTGGGTCGGGCTGAGGCTGCGCAGGAACTGGTTCATACCTTCAGACGTCGCGCAAGGCGATCACGGCGGCGCGGGCGCGGTCGAGGAATGGGCGGCGCTCTTCGCCGTCCTCGACGCGGATCGGCGCGCCGAAGGTGACGGAGCACAGGATGGGCACGGGCACGATCTCGCCCTTGGGCATCACGCGCTGCACGTTGTCGATCCAGGCCGGCACGAGCACCACGTCGGGGAACATCGTCGCCAGCGCGTACAGGCCCGACTTGAATTTCTGCGGCTCGCCGGTGTGGCCACGCGTGCCTTCGGGAAAGATGATGATCGAGTCGCCGCTGCGCAGCGCGTCGATGAGTGGGGCAAGCGGGTCGGCGACTGGTGCCTCGGGCGTGGCGACTGGTACTTCGGGGTCGATGACCGGCGGCGGTGCGACCGGTGGCGGGGGCGGCGGGGGCGCGGGAAGGTCGAGCTGTCCCTGGATCTCCTGTGGGCCCTCGGCGGCCGGTGCGTGAACCACAGTTTCGATCGGCAGCAGCGGCTCCATCGACGGCTCGATGCGCTCGGCCGGGGCGATGGGCGCCGCGGGTGGCGGTGCCTGAGGCGGTGCTACCGACGGCGGCGCAACCGGTGCACCCCCCGTGGCCGCCCGCTCCACATACACCGCGTTGAACACCTCCGTCGTGATCCAGCGCTTGACCGGCGTGTTGGCCCAGTAGTCGCGCGCCGCGATGGGCCGCGTGATGCTGCGCAGCTCCTCGGGCAGCGCGGCCCAGATCATCACGAGGTCCGCGTGGCTCTGGTGATTCGCGAAGTAGATGCGCTGCTCGGCCTTCGGCGGACAGCCGTACCAGCGCGCCTGCGCGCCGGTGAGCAATCGGACGATTCCCAGCAGCAACCAACCTGTGAGCTTTGCCAGCATATGGAGGCGATGATACGGGCCATGCGATGGCGATTCGATCTTCTTTCCCTGGCGTGGGCGGTGGCCCTCTTCGTGTTGCTCGTGCTGCTGGCCACCGTCGGCGCGCGCTGGGGCTGGGTGCGAAGCTTCTTCGGCGACGTGCTGGCCGTGGCGTGGGTGTACGTGGTGTTCAAGACCTTCGTCGCCGCGCGCGTGCTGCCGCTCGCACTGGCGGCCTTCGGTGTGGGGCTGCTGGTGGAGCTCGGGCAGTTCCTTGCGTCGACGTGGCACCTGCACATTCCGAACCGCGCGCTGCGCATCGTGCTCGGTGCCACCGCCGACTGGTGGGACGTGCTGGCCTACGCGATCGGCTTCGTCGCCGTGCTGGCGGTGGAAGGCGCGGTGCGCAAGCTCAGGGCAGGTCGACCGCCGGCATCCGCGCCACGATCGTCGATGCCCGTCCGTTGATGTACGACGAATTGGGCCGCCGCTCGAAGAACTTCGGGCTCGGCAGCATCACGGCCAGGCGCGCGGCCTCGTACGAACTCAGGCGCGCGGCCGGCTTCCTGAAGTAGTACTGCGCCGCGGCCTCGGCGCCGAACACGCCTTCGCCCCATTCGACGTTGTTCAGGTAGATCTCGAGGATGCGCTGCTTGTCGAGCAGCACCTCAAGCAGCGTGGCGAGCACCAGCTCCTGGCCCTTGCGCAGCATCGTGCGTTCGCCCGACAGCAGCAGGTTCTTCGCGAGCTGCTGCGTGATGGTGGAGCCGCCGCGCAGCGGGGCCGGCTGCACCGGCTTGCCGCGTGCCGCCGCGCGCGCCATGCGCTTGGCGGCCAGCTGTTCGGCGCGGGCGTTGCGCTGGCGCGCACGCTCGATGGCTTCCCACTCCACGCCGTTGTGGTCGACGAAGCCGGCGTCTTCGCTGGCGATCACGGCGCGCTTGAGGGTGTCGTTGATCTGCGTGTAGGGCACCCAGTCCTGGCGCCAGCCGCCGTCGCGGCCCTGCGAGAGGGCGACGCGCCAGGCCTCGGAGCGCTGGAAGGCCGTGCTCTGCGGATCGATCACCGCCATGGCCGCGATGCGCACCACGAAGAACAGTTCGAGCGCCAGGCCCGCCACCACGAGGCAGGCGATCAGGCGCAGCAGGCCCTTCATGCGCCGGCGGCGAGCGAGGCGCGCAGCTCGGCCAGCACCTGCGCCGACGGCGGGCGCACGCCGCGCCAGAATTCGAAGGCTTCGGCGGCCTGTTCCACCAGCATGCCGAGGCCGTCGCGCGCGACGGCGCCGTGCGCCTCGGCCCAGGCCATGAAGCCTGCGGCGGCGGGGCCGTACATCATGTCGACGGCCAGCGCGCCGGGGCGCAGCACCTGCGCGCGCACGGGCACCGCGTCGCCCGCGAGGCTGGAGGCGGTGGCGTTGACCACCACGTCGAAGTCGCCCGGCACGTCGTCGAGCGCCCAGGCTTCGAGCGTGGCGCCGTGGCGCAGCGCAAGCGCGGCATGGCGCTGCACCAGCGCGATGGCCTTGTCGAGCGTGCGGTTGGCCACCACGACGTGCGCGGCGCCCGCGTCGAGCAGCGGCCCGAGCACGCCCGCCGCCGCGCCGCCGGCGCCGATCAGCAGCAGCGACCGGCCCGCCAGCGGCACGCCGGCGTTGCGCACGATGTCGTTGACCAGGCCGATGCCGTCGGTGTTGTCGGCATGGATGCTGCCGTCGGCCTCGAAGCGCAGCGTGTTCACGGCCTGCGCCAGCGTGGCGCGCTCGCTGGTGTGCTGCGCGAGCGCGGCGGCATCGAACTTGAAGGGCACGGTGACGTTGCAGCCGCGCGCGGTGTCGCCCTGCGCGGCGGCCTCGCTGCGGAAGGCGGCAATGCCTTCGGCAAAGGCGCCGAGCGGCACCAGGCGCCGGCCGTAGGCCATGGGCTGGCCGCAGAGTTCGGCAAAGCGCGCGTGGATGCGGGGCGAGCGGCTGTGCTCGACGGGGTTGCCCATGACGCAGTACTGATCCATGGCCGATGCTCCGTGTTCTGCTGGGGTGCTGTTGCTATTGGGACGACAGCTCGATGGTCTCGTCGCGCGTGAACTTGAAGCGCGACTGCAGCACGATCTGGTCGGTCTGCTTGCGCATCGCGTCGGTGAAGGTGCCGAAGTTTCCGACGCTGCGCACGATGGCCTGGGCACGGCGGTCGAGCGTGGTGTTGCCCGAGCTTTCGTCGACCACGGTGTCGAGCACGCGCCCGTCGTGGTTGATGGTGACGGTCATCTTGAGTTCGCCGTAGAGCTTCTTGCCGGCCGCGGTCGGGAAGTTCTCGGTGCCCTTGACCTCGATGCGGCGGCGCAGCGTGTCGACGTACAGCGCGTAGGCCGCCTCGCGCGTGGCGGGGCTCAGGTAGCGCTTCTTGGGGCGCGCGTTTTCCTCGTTCACGCGGCGCTCGATCTCGGCGAGCAGCGCGACCATCTGGCGGCGCTTTTCCTCGCGCGCGGCGGCCTCGGTCGGGTCGCCGGCCTGGCGCGGATCGGGCACGGGCATGGCGGCCAGCTCGCGCTTGAGCTGCGCCAGCATCTGCATCTGCTGGGCCTGCATGGCCTCGACCTGGCGGCGCGATTCTTCGAACGAGTCGCCCATGGTGGTGAAGCTCGACGGCGGCAGCGGGCTGGTGGCGCGGCCCTTGTCGAGGTCGCCGCCGCCCGCGAGCGTGGTCTGCGCCATCACGCGGGCCGCGGGGTCGGCCTTGTCGTTGGTCTTGCTGTTGACCAGGATCACTTCGAGCGGGGTTTCGCTGAAGACCCGGTTGAACGATTCGGGATCGACGAAGCGCACCGCGAGCAACGCGGCATGCGCGATGACCGACACGCCCAGAGCGATCTGCAGCGTGCTGAGGTCCTTGAGATTCATTCTCGAAACTCCTCCAGGGGTCGCGTGTCTCCGGTCGTTCGACCGGGGGTCATGCAGGCGTGGTCGTCGTCGGGTCGGGTGCGGCCTCGGTGTCGCTCAGGTCGACCGCGATGGCGATCGGGCCGGCGACTTCTTCCTCGTCGTCCTCGCCGCCGTCAGCGGCTGCGGCATCGGCCTGCGGCACGTCGAAGCGTTCGAGCACGGTGCCGCTCACGTCGAGCGCGATCTCGTCGATCTCGCCGAGCTTCACGCGCACGCGCGCGCCGCGCTCCTGCTGGCCGGCCACCGGGAACACCAGCGGCAGCGTGTCGGCACGCACCAGCGCGCCGTTGGGAATGTCCTTGATGACCGTGGCCTCGAGCTCGGTGATGCCCTGCTGCTGCAGGTACTTCAGCGTCCAGAAGCGCTCCATGCCGCCCTGGTAGGCGTTGTACGTGGCGTAGGCCGCGTCGAAGCCCGAGAGGATGGAGAACAGGTCGGCGTCCTTCGGCTTGAACGGCGCGGCCAGCGCGGCGGTCTTGCCGTGGCGCGCGGCCGCGATGATCTGCCACTGGTTCACGAGGTCGGTGTAGCGGCGCAGCGGCGAGGTGCTCCAGGCGTAGCTCTTCACGCCCAGGCCCGCGTGCGGCAGCGCGCGCGTGCCCATGCGCACCTTGATGCCGGGCGCCAGGCTGGCCTGGCTGCGGTACAGGCCCGGCACGCCGAGCTCGCCGAGCCAGCCGCCCCAGCTGCTGTTGGCCAGGATCATGGCCTCGGACACGATCAGGTCGAGCGGCGCGCCGCGCTGGCGCGTGCTGATCTGCACCTGCTCGTTGCCGGTGGGCTCGGCGCCGTCGTTGCCGACGAGGCGGAAGTTGTAGTCGGGCCGGCTGAAGTTCTCGGGCTTGCCGCGCACCACTTCGCGCTGCGCCTTCAGGTGCTTGGCCAGGCGGAACAGGAAGGACAGCGGCGCGCGCAGCTTCGCGGCGGCGTCGGGGGTGTTGTCCGAATTGAAGGTGGCGTCTTCGAGCCAGGGCTGCGTGACGACGGCGTCGAGCTGGTCGTGGCGCAGGTTGGCGACGATCGGCACGCGCTCGAGTTTCGTCTCGGTGGCCTGCAGCTCCAGCGTGGCTTCGTCAAAGCGCGCATAGAGCGACACGGCCGGGCGGTCGCCGCCTTCGAGCAGCGTGTAGGTGTCGACCACCTCGTCGGGCAGCATGGTGATCTTGTAGCCCGGCATGTACACGGTGGACATGCGCGCACGCGCCACGGCGTCGATGGCGCTGCCCGGCGTGAGCGCCAGGCCCGGCGCGGCGATGTGGATGCCGACCGTGATGGTGCCGCTGCCCATGCCTTGCACGGACAGCGCGTCGTCGATTTCGGTGGTCTGCGAGTCGTCGATCGAGAAGGCCCGCACGCCTTCGGCCAGCGGCAGGTCGTCGGCGACGGCCGGCGCCGCGAGCGCGGGAAAGCCGGTGCCCTTGGGGAAGTTCTCGAACAGGAAGCGCCGCCAGTGGAACTGGTAGGGCGAATCGATGGCGCCGGCGCGCTCCAGCAGGTCGAGCGGCGGGCGCTGCGTGGCGCGCGCGGCGTCGACCACGGCCTTGTATTCGGGGGCGTTCTTGTCGGGCTTGAACAGGATCTTGTAGAGCTGCTCGCGGATCGGCGGCGGGCACACGCCCTCGGCCAGCTGGCCCGCCCATTCGACGATCTGCGCCTGGATGGCCTTCTTCTTCTCGATGGCGGCCAGCGCCTGCTGCACGATCTCGGCGGGCGCCTTCTTGAAGCGCCCCTTGCCCGCGCGGCGGAAGTAGTGCGGCGCCTCGAACAGCGCGAACAGCGCGGCGGCCTGCTGCCCGAGCGTGGGCTTCTCGCTGAAATAGTCGGCCGCCAGGTCGGCAAAGCCGAACTCGCCTTCGGCTGCGAATTCCCAGGCGAGGTCGAGGTCCATGGCGGCGGCGAGCGTGCGCGCCTCGGCCATCAGCTCGGCCGGGGACGGTTTCTCGAAACGCAGAACGATGTTGGCGCCCTTGACCTTGACGCGCTTGCCGGTCTCGAGCTCGACCTGTGCCGAGGCTTCGGCTTCCGACAGGACGCGGCCGCCGAGGTACTTGCCGGCTTCTTCAAACAATACAAACATCCGGCGATTCTCCCACGCGGGATCGGGCGCGCTTCCAGGCCCGGGGCGAACGCTAGACGGGGTTGATGAAGGCCATCACGTCGTCGAGGTGCGCTTTTTCGAAATCGGACAGCGCATGGTCGCCGCCCTCGAGCAGCTTGATGCGGCTGTCGGGGTAGCGCGCCGACATCTCGTGCCAGTCGAGCGCCTCGTCGCCCTTGGCGATGATCGCGAACAGGCGCTCGGGCCGCGTGAGCGCGCCGATTTCCATCGCGCGCAGCTCCTGGATGAACTCCGGCTGGAAGTAGAAGTGCTCGGCCGGATCGTGCCAGGCGGTCTGGCTGCCGATGTAGCGCGTGAGGTCGCGCGCCGGGTGCACCGCGGGGTTGAGCAGCACGGCGCGGCAGCGGGTCATGCCCGCGACATAGGTGGCGTAGAAACCGCCGAGCGACGAACCGATCACCGCCATCGACTTGCGCGGCCAGTCCGCGATGCCCTTCATCACCATGTCGATGGCATCGTGCGGCGACGGCGGCAGTTGCGGGCACCACCACTCCAGGTTCGGGTGCTCGCGCGCCACGTGCTTCGCCACCAGCCGCGCCTTGGTGGAGCGGGGCGACGAACGGAAGCCGTGCAGGTACAACAGATGGGTGGTTTGCGGGTCCATGGGAGAAGGTGACTGGCGGTGCGCAGGTCGCGCCCCGTGGCCGGATTCGGACAATTTTGCATGAGGTCCGCAGCGCCAAAGGTGCGGTGACCCCACAAATCCCTGCGAAACAGGCGACAAGCACGTGTCTGGAATTCGAAAGTACTCACGGTGCGCCTCGCGTGGCGCGCGCAGTGCAGCGAAGGGGGAGAAGAATGAGACAAGTTTCGTGACGCATCTGGCAGGGGGCATCCCATGAACGCGGGAGGCCGGGCCGGCATGGCCGCAGGTGCCGAGGCTTATGCTCCATCCCATGAATACCGAGGCACAGGATGACGGGATGCCACGCCGCTGGGGCGTGCTCGTGGTCGAGGACGACAGCCGCGCACGCGCCTTCTTCGAGGCCAGCGTGCAGCGCAGCCCGCGCCTGTTCTGGCTGGGCAGTGCCGGCACGGTGCAGGAGGCGCGCACCTGGCTGGCCGGCACCGCGACCATCCCCGACGTGCTGCTGGTCGACCTGGGCATGCCCGACGGCACCGGGCTCGACGTGATCCGCGACGCTGTCGCCCGCTTTCCCGGCTGCGAGCCGCTGGTGGTGTCGGTCTTCGGCGACGAGGAGAACGTGCTGGCCAGCATCGAGGCCGGCGCCGTCGGCTACATCCACAAGGACGCGGCGCCCGAGGACATCGCGCAGACCATCGTCGAGATGAAGGCCGGCGCCTCGCCGATCTCGCCCATGATCGCGCGCCGCGTGCTCGCCAAGTACCGCAGCCTGCAGGCGGCCGTGCCGGGCACAGCCGGCGCGGCGCCGGCAGAGACGGCGCTCGACGAGGCCGACCGCGGCCTGCTCTCGGCGCGCGAGCACGAGGTGCTGACGTTGATCGCGCGCGGCTTCTCGTACGCCGAGATCGCGCGCCTCAAGGGCCTGAGCGTGCACACGGTGCAGACCCACATCAAGAACCTCTACGGCAAGCTCGCGGTGCATTCCAAGAGCGAAGCGGTGTTCGAGGCCACGCGCCTCGGCCTGCTGTCCCACCCGGGCTGAGGGCGGATGCTGCGGCGGCTGGCGTTCCTGTGCCTGCTGGGACTGGCGGTGCTGTTCGCTGCGGGGAGTGCCGCAGCGGCCGGGGCGCAAGGCCCGATCGAGCTGCGTCACGCCATGGTGACCACCACCATCGACGGCGTCGTGCAGACCGAAGCGGTCGACCTGTCCTACCACTGGGACCGCCGGCACCACGGCCGCACCGGCTTCGCGAGCTTCGAGCTGCCGTTCCGGGTCGAGACCCTGCCCGAGGTGCCCTGGGGCATCTTCATTCCCCGCGCCGGCAGCGTCTTCGAGGTGCAGCTCAACGGCACGCTGCTGCAGGCCTACGGTGACCTGGGCCAGGGCAACCGCGCCGACTACGCCAAGGCCCCCGTCTACGTGCCGGTGCCCGGGCGGCTGCTGAAAGAGGGCGAGAACCTGCTGCAGATCCGCATCCGGGCCGACAGCGAACGGCGCGCCGGACTGTCGCGCGTCACCGTCGGGCCGGCGACGCCGGTGCGCACCGCGCTGTTCGAGCGCGCCTACGCCTGGCGCTTCACGGGGTCGGTGCTGCTGACGGCGTTCAGCCTCATCGTCGGCAGCATCGCGCTGGCGCTGTGGTTCACGCAGGTCGACACCGGCGCGACGGGCCGCCGCCAGCGCGACGCCCTCTATTTCTGGGCCGCGCTGGCCGAGTTCTGCTGGGCCGTGCGCGTGGCCGACGCCATGATTCCCGAGCCGCCGCTGCCGTGGCAGCTGTGGGGCGTGCTGATGGCCGGCTGCTACGCGGGCTGGGCTGCCTCCGCCATGATGTTCTGCTACCACCTCGCCGACTGGGCGCAGAACCCGCGCATGCGCTGGATACGCTGGCCGATGGCGGCCGTGGTGGCCGGCACCGTGGTGTTCACCTGGCTGGCGCTGAACCGCGAGGAGCCGCGCTGGCTCACGGGCTGGCTGGCGGTCGAGATCACGATCGTCGTCGGCTTCGTGATCGCTTTTGCGGTGGCCACGGTGCGCCGGCCCAGCGTCGAGCGGCTGCTGGTGGCCGGCGCCGCGCTGGTCACGGTGGCCTTCGGCACGCGCGACTGGCTGGTGATCCGTCTGAGCGATGCCTACGGCGAAACCACCTGGGTGCGCTATTCCTCGGTGATGTTCGGCGTGGCGCTGCTGCTCATCGTGCTGCGGCGCTTTCACTTTGCCAGCGTGCAGGCGCGCGGCTGGGTCAAGACGCTGGCCGACCGGGTGGCGCAGCGCGAACGCGAACTGGCCTCCACCTACGCCGAGCTGGAGGAGGTGGCCCGCGACCAGGCGCGCACCCATGAGCGCGAGCGCATCCTGCGCGACATGCACGACGGCGTGGGCTCGCACATCAGCTCGGCGATCCGGCAGCTGCAGTCGGGCCAGACCAG
Source organism: Variovorax sp. GW821-FHT09A10 (assembly GCF_059418385.1). Taxonomy (NCBI): domain Bacteria; kingdom Pseudomonadati; phylum Pseudomonadota; class Betaproteobacteria; order Burkholderiales; family Comamonadaceae; genus Variovorax; species Variovorax sp. GW821-FHT09A10. The sequence continues at coordinate 112,561 of NZ_JBWKPT010000010.1, read as the reverse complement.
CCCGGAGGAACTGCTGCGCACCCTGCGCGATTCGCTCGACCAGCTCAAGCTGTCGATCGACTCCATCCACCTGCCGCCCGGCGACATCGGCGCGCTGCTGGCGGCGCTGCGCTACCGGCTGGAACCCCGGCTGGCCGCCGCCGACATCGCCTTCGAATGGGGCGTGGACGAACTGCCCACGGTCACGCAGCTCGACGCCCACGCCACGCGGCAGCTGCAGTTCCTGCTGTTCGAGGCCATCTCGAACGTGCTGCAGCATGCCCACGCCAGCGCGTTGCGCATCGAGGCCGACGCACGCGCCGGCGCCGTGCACCTGCGCGTGATCGACAACGGCGTGGGCTTCGACGCCGCCGAGGTGCCGAAGGCGCTGTCGAAGCGCGCCGCTGCCATCGGGGCCCGGCTGGCGCTCGAAAGCCGACCGGGGCGCACGGTCGTTCAGCTCGGTTTCGACTGAAGGGGCGGGCGGGGCGGGGATAATCCGCCCCCATCATGTCTGCCGTGTTCAATCAGCCCTCCCTGGCGCGTCGCATCGCGCCCATCTTCCAGGGCTTCGACGGCTTCCTGGCCTTTGCCGTGATGCTGCTCGCCTTTGCCGGGCTGCTCACCATGTATTCCTCCGGCTACGACCATGGCACGCGCTTTCTCGACCATGGCCGCAACATGCTGCTGGCCGGCGGCATCATGTTCGTGGTGGCGCAGGTGCCGCCGCAGCGCCTCATGGCGTTCGCCGTGCCGCTGTATGCGGCCGGAGTGGCGCTGCTGATCGCGGTGGCGCTCTTCGGCATCACCAAGAAGGGCGCCCAGCGCTGGATCAACGTGGGCGTGGTGATCCAGCCCAGTGAAATCCTCAAGATCGCGATGCCGCTGATGCTGGCCTGGTGGTTCCAGCGCCGCGAGGGGCAGCTGCGCCCGCTCGACTTCGTGGTGGCGACGCTGCTGCTGGCGGTGCCGGTCGGGCTCATCATGAAACAGCCCGACCTGGGCACCTCGCTGCTGGTGCTGGCGGCCGGGCTCGCGGTGATCTTCTTTGCCGGGCTGCCGTGGAAGCTGATCGTGCCGCCGGTGGTGCTCGGCGCGGTGGCGATCACGCTCATCGTGGGTTTCGAGTCGCAGCTGTGCGTCGACGGCGTCGACTGGCGCGTGCTGCACGACTACCAGAAGCAGCGCGTGTGCACGCTGCTCGACCCCAGCAAGGACCCGCTGGGCAAGGGCTTCCACATCATTCAGGGGATGATCGCCATCGGTTCGGGCGGCGTCGGCGGCAAGGGCTTCATGCAGGGCACGCAGACGCACCTCGAATTCATTCCCGAGCGCACCACCGACTTCATCTTCGCGGCGTACTCCGAGGAATTCGGCCTGATCGGCAACCTGACGCTGATCGCGGCCTTCATCCTGCTGATCTTCCGCGGGCTGACCATTGCGCTGAACGCGCCCACGCTGTTCTCGCGCCTGTTGGCCGGGGCGGTGACCATGATCTTCTTCACCTACGCCTTCGTGAACATGAGCATGGTCAGCGGCATCCTGCCGGTGGTGGGCGTGCCGCTGCCGTTCATCAGCTACGGCGGCACCGCCATGGTCACGCTGGGGCTGGGGCTGGGCATCCTGATGTCGATCGCGCGGGCCCGCAAACTCGCCCAGAACTGAATCAGGCCAGAAACACCGAGGAACCGGCTTTGCCGGGCCTCAGGTGTTGCCCCCGGTAGGGGGTTGGAGAAGCGACACGAAGTGCGCGTAGCCTGGGGGCGAGCAATAATCCACCATGATCTCCCGCGAACCCACCATCGAGCGCCTCGCCACGGCGCAACAGCTCCTGCTCACGCCGTTCGGCCTGGACGAATCGCACCTGAGCAAGGCCCTGGCCGAGATCACCGCGCACCGCGTGGACGATGCCGACCTGTACTTCCAGTACACCCGCAGCGAGGGCTGGAGCCTCGAGGAGGGCATCGTCAAGACCGGCAGCTTCAGCATCGACCAGGGCGTTGGCGTGCGCGCCGTGAGCGGCGAGAAAACCGCCTTTGCCTATTCGGACGACATCTCTGAGGCCTCGCTGCTCGACGCGGCGCGCACGGTGCGCTCCATTTCCTCCGCCGGTCGCACCGCGCGCGTGAAGACGCCCGCCCGCAAGATCGCCGCGAGCCGCTCGCTTTACAACGGCGTCGATCCCATTTCCACGCTCGACAGCACCGCCAAGGTCAAGTTGCTCGAACGGGTCGAGAAGCTCGCCCGTTCGCGCGATCCGCGCGTGGCGCAGGTCATGGCGGGCCTGGCGAGCGAGTACGACGTGATCCTGGTGGCGCGCGCCGACGGCACGCTGGCGGCCGACGTGCGCCCGCTGGTGCGCCTGTCGGTCACCGTGATCGCCGAGCAGAACGGCCGACGCGAGGTCGGCTCGGGCGGCGGCGGCGGGCGCTTCGGCTTGGCCTACTTCACCGACGAACAGATCGCCGAGTACGTCGACCACGCCGTGAAGGCCGCGCTGACCAACCTCGACGCCCGCCCGGCCCCGGCCGGCGAGATGACCGTGGTGCTCGGCTCGGGCTGGCCCGGCATCCTGCTGCACGAAGCCATCGGCCACGGCCTGGAGGGCGACTTCAACCGCAAGGGCTCGAGCGCGTTCTCGGGCCGCATCGGCCAGCGCGTGGCGGCCAAGGGCGTCACGGTGCTCGACGACGGCACCATCGCCGACCGCCGCGGCTCGCTCAACGTGGACGACGAAGGCCACGCCAGCCAGCGCAACGTGCTGATCGAGGACGGCATCCTCAAGGGCTACATCCAGGATTCGATGAACGCCCGCCTCATGAAGGTCAAGCCCACGGGCAACGGCCGCCGCGAGAGCTACGCCCACGTGCCGATGCCGCGCATGACCAACACCTACATGCTCGGCGGCGACAAGGACCCGCAGGAAATCGTCGCCAGCATCAAGAAGGGCCTGTACGCCACCAACTTCGGCGGCGGGCAGGTCGACATCACGAGCGGCAAGTTCGTGTTCTCGGCCAGCGAGGCCTTCTGGGTCGAGAACGGCAAGATCCAGTACCCGGTGAAGGGCGCGACCATCGTGGGCAACGGCCCCGACGCGCTCACCCGCGTGACCATGATCGGCAACGACATGGCGCTCGATTCGGGCGTCGGCACCTGCGGCAAGGAGGGCCAGAGCGTCCCTGTCGGCGTCGGCCAGCCGACCCTTCGCATCGACGGCCTGACGGTAGGTGGAACGGCTTAGGACTTTCGGCACTTGCCGGCTGTTTCCTTCGGTTGCTAAGCTGCGCTCCTTTTTGCGAACGACGAATCAAGGAGCATTTCAATGGGGAACAGGATCAACTCGCCCGCCGTGCTGTGGGCCGTGACCGCCGTGGTCGCGCTGGCCACAGCCGGTTGCGCATCGCGCGGCGGTTCGGGCAGCCAGCCCGCCGCCGCACCGGCACCCGCCCCGGCCGCCGCCGCGCCTGCGGCGCCCAGCGGTTCGAAGGCCGGCATGGACGCTCGCGGCAACGTGGTCGATTCCTCCAAGGTCGAGGCCGGCAGCGGCCGCACGGTCAAGGGTCTGAACGGTTTCGAGGGCGAGATCACCGGCAACCCGGCGCGCAACAGCAAGTTCACGCGCCTGCAGATCGGCATGAGCACCAAGCAGGTCACCGACCTCGCTGGCCAGCCCACCGACCAGGGTGCCTACATCACCGGCAAGGCCTGGATTCCCTTCTACTTCGGCAGCGACCGCCACCGCTTCGAGATGACCTACAAGGGCCAGGGCCGCCTGATTTTCGCGGGCGGCGGCATGGGCGATTTCAGCAGCGGCAACCTGATCTGGATCATTCACAACGCCAACGAATCCGGCTACAGGTAAAAACAACACCGACCCGGCCGCCTGGCCGGGTTTTCGTTTTCCGTGCTACATTCCGCCCACATGTCCGCCCTCCGCGCTTACTTTTTTGCCTACTTTTGGTTCCCGGTTTCCGGCGGACGAGAGGCGAGCGCGTAAAGCAAACGAACACCCTCCCAGAACCGCCGGTGGCTTCCAGCCCCCGGCGGTTTTTTTATGCCCTGACGATTTTTCATTCACACCAACAAGGAAGAGAACCATGAGCACGAACACCCCTCCCACCGGCGACAGCTGGTATGCGAGCGTCGAAAAAACCAGCAAGACCGACGACGAACGCATCAAGGACATCAACGTGCTCCCCCCTCCCGAACATCTGATCCGCTTCTTCCCGATCCGCGGCACGCCGATCGAAACGCTGATCACCGGCACCCGCCGCGGCATCCACAACATCATGGCCGGCAAGGACGATCGGCTGCTGGTGGTCATGGGCCCGTGTTCGATCCACGACCCGGCCGCGGCCCTCGAGTACGCCCGCCGCCTCAAGGCCGAGCGCGACAAGTACGCCGGCACGCTGGAAATCGTGATGCGCGTGTACTTCGAGAAGCCGCGCACCACGGTCGGCTGGAAGGGGCTCATCAATGACCCGTACCTGGACGAGAGCTACCGCATCGACGAAGGCCTGCGCATCGCGCGCCAGCTGCTGATCGACATCAACCGCCTGGGCCTGCCGGCGGGCAGCGAGTTCCTCGACGTGATCTCGCCGCAGTACATCGGCGACCTGATCGCCTGGGGCGCCATCGGCGCGCGCACCACCGAAAGTCAGGTGCACCGCGAACTGGCCTCGGGCCTGTCGGCGCCCATCGGCTTCAAGAACGGCACCGACGGCAACATCCGCATCGCCACCGACGCCATCCAGGCGGCGGCGCGCGGCCACCACTTCCTCTCGGTGCACAAGAACGGCCAGGTCGCGATCGTGCAGACCAACGGCAACCGCGACTGCCACGTGATCCTGCGCGGCGGCAAGACGCCGAACTACGACGCCGCCAGCGTCGAGGCGGCCTGCAAGGACCTCGAAGCCGCCAAGCTGCCGCCCACGCTCATGGTCGACTGCAGCCACGCCAACAGCTCCAAGCAGCACCAGAAGCAGATCGACGTGGCCAAGGACATCGCCGGCCAGATCGCCGGCGGCTCCAAGCGCGTGTTCGGCGTGATGATCGAAAGCCACCTGCAGCCGGGCGCCCAGAAGTTCACGCCGGGCAAGGACCAGCTGTCGGGCCTCGAGTACGGCAAGAGCATCACCGATGCGTGCATCGGTTGGGACGATTCGGTGCAGGTGCTCGAGACCTTGTCTCAAGCCGTCAAGCAGCGCCGGGGCTGAGGCGCTATTAGCTATTAGTTAGTTAGAGCATGCTGGCCAGGTCGGGCCAGTGGTGCCGCATCGACGCCGCCTCGTCGCTGCCCTGCGGCACCAGCGAGAAATCCGCGAAGTCGAAGCCCGGCCCGACCATGCAGGCGACCAGCGTGTAGTCGCCGCTCGCGTGGCCCTGGATCGGGCGCGCGGCCTGCCACTGGCCGGCGGGCACCACGTGCTGCGGCCGGGTGCCGTGCACATCGACCGGGCCCAGCTTCACGTGGGCCGGCGCGGTCCGCATCGCGGCGTCGCAGGTCCACAGCGCCAGCGGTACGCCTTCCAGGTGCACCCAGACTTCGTCGGACAGCACCCGGTGCCAGCGCGAATGCTGGTGGACTTCGAGCAGGAAATAGATGCTGGTCAGCGCGCTGCGCGGCGCGCGGCCGTCGGCGGGCGTCACGCTCGCGGCCGACCGGAACACCTCGGCATACCAGCCGCCCTCGGGGTGGGGCTGGAGCTTCAGGGTGTCGATCAGCTCACGCGCGCGCATGCCACTCATCATCCGTGGGCGGCGCGCAGGGCGTCCAGCAGTTTCTCGTGCACGCCGCCGAAGCCGCCGTTGCTCATGCAGACGATGTGATCGCCGGGCCGCGCCGCGGCCACGACCTGCTGCACCAGCGGTTCGATGGCGCCGGCGACCTGGGCGCGTGCGCCCATCGGTGCCAGCGCGGCGGCCGCGTCCCAGTCGAGGCCGGCCGTGTGGCAGAACGACAGGTCGGCCGATTCCAGGCTCCACGGCAGTTGCGCGGCCATCACGCCCAGCTTCATCGTGTTGCTGCGCGGTTCGAAGGCCGCGAGGATGCGCTCACTTTGCTTGCCGGCGTCGTCGAGTTTCTTGCGCAGCCCGTCGAGCGTGGTGCGGATCGCGGTGGGGTGGTGGGCGAAGTCGTCGTAGACGGTGATCGCGCCGCCCTGGCCCTCGACCGTGCCGCGCAGCTCCATGCGGCGACGCACGTTGCGAAAGCGCCCGAGCGCACGGGCTGCGTCGGCCGGCGGCACGCCCACATGGTCGGCCGCCGCGATGGCGGCCAGCGCGTTCATCTGGTTGTGCAGGCCCGAGAGCGCCCACTCGACCCGGCCGACCACCTCGCCGCGGTGCAGCACGTCGAAGGCGTCGTGCGTGCCGCGCGCCTGCCATTCCGTGGCCGGACCGCCATCGCCGAAGCGGGCGAGTTCGCTCCAGCAGCCCTGGGCCAGCACGCGCTGCAGGCTCTCTTCGGTGGCGTTCACCACCAGGCGCCCGGTACCGGGCACCGTGCGCACGAGGTGATGGAACTGGCGCTCGATGGCGGCCAGATCGTCAAAGATGTCGGCGTGATCGAACTCCAGGTTGTTCAGCACCGCGGTGCGTGGCCGGTAGTGAACGAATTTGCTGCGCTTGTCGAAGAAGGCGGTGTCGTATTCATCGGCCTCGATCACGAAGGCCGGGCCGTCGCCCAACCGGGCCGACACGCCGAAGTCCAGCGGCACGCCGCCGACCAGGAAGCCGGGCGCCTTGCCGCCCTGTTCGAGCACCCAGGCCAGCATCGAGGTGGTGGTCGTCTTGCCGTGCGTGCCGGCCACGGCCAGCACGTGCCGGCCCTGCAGCACGTGCTCGGCCAGCCACTGCGGGCCGCTGGTGTAGGGCTTGCCGGCGTCCAGGATCGCTTCCATCAGCGGGAACTTGGGGCTGCCGTCGGGCAGTCGGGCCCGCGAGACCACGTTGCCGACCACGAACATGTCGGGGGCGAGGTCCAGCTGGTCGGCGCCGAAGCCTTCGATCAGGTCGATGCCGAGCGCGCGCAGCTGGTCGCTCATCGGGGGGTACACGCCGGCGTCGCAGCCCGTGACCCGGTGGCCTGCTTCGCGTGCGAGGGCGGCCACACCGCCCATGAACGTGCCGCAGATACCCAGAATATGAATGTGCATCGGCCAATTCTAGGGAGGCGCTGCGGGTGCTTCGGCCGCTTCGCCCCGGGCGCCGTACTGATGTTCATGTGAGGGACGCTCGCAGCGGGCAAAATGCCCCGATGGACACGTCCAAGCGTGAGATCGCCGCCGTTGCCGCCCGACTCGTGGTCGAGGAGGGGCTCGAGTACGGCCCGGCCAAGCGCCGGGCGCTGCGCGAACTCGGCCTCCCGACGCGCACCGCGCTGCCCAACAACGACGAGGTCGAGGCCGAGGTGCGCGACTACATCGCGGTCTTCTGCGCCGACACCCAGCCCCAGGAACTGCACGCGCTGCGCCTGCTCGCGCTCGAGTGGATGGAGCGCATGGCCGTGTTCCGGCCGCATGTGGGGGGCGCCGTCTGGCACGGCACGGCCACACGTTTGTCAGACATTTATATTCAATTGTTCTGCGATGATTCCAAGTCGGCCGAAATCGCCCTGATCGATCACCACGTGGACTACGAGCCGCGCATGGTGACCGGCTTCCATGGCGAGCAGGTCGAAGCCCTCAGCGTCCACGCGCCGAGCCGGGCGTTGGGCGAGGAAATCGGGGTGCACCTGCTGGTGTACGACCTCGACGACCTGCGCGGCGCCCTCAAGCCCGACGCCCAGGGGCGCGCGCCGCGCGGCGACCTGAACGCGCTGCGCCGACGCATTGAACAAGTAAAGGACCAGTGAATGACTTCAACGCCCACACGACGCGGCATGCTGTATGCCGGCCTGGCGGCAGTCGCTGCCGCGGCCGGCGTGGCCGGCGCCTGGTGGCGGGAGCGCAATGACAGCGGCGTCGCGGCCACCGGCGGCGAAAAGCTCGATGCAGCCATGTTCTGGGACCAGCGCTTCGAGCGCCCCGAGGGCGGCGAGCTGGCGCTGACGAGCCTGCGCGGCAAGCCCGTGCTGCTCAACTTCTGGGCCACGTGGTGTCCGCCCTGCGTCGAAGAAATGCCGATGATCGACGCCTTTTTCCGCGAACACGGTGCCAACGGCTGGCAAGTGGTGGGATTGGCCATCGATCAACCCAGCGCCGTGCGCAAGTTCCTGCAGCGCACGCCGGTCACCTATCCGACCGCATTGGCCGGGTTGCAGGGCATGGAACTGGTCAAGAATCTGGGTAACACTGGGGGCGGCCTGCCGTTCACCCTGGTGCTCCATGCCGACGGTTCGGTGCTGGCTCGTAAAATGGGCAAGCTTGAAACGACCGACCTGGACGCGTGGCGACGCCAACTTGTTCACGGTTAGAATTTAAATACACAAGCTGGCGTTAGACGCCAAACGCCGAAAATCGACGGTTTTCGGTCAAGTTCTTTCCTAAAGACCGGCAAAGCTGGCACTGGAGTCCCATGGATCTGCGCAAACTCAAGACACTGATCGATCTGGTGTCCGAATCGAATATTTCCGAACTGGAAATCACCGAGACCGAAGGCAAGGTCCGCATCGTCAAGGGTGGCGGTGCCGCCCCCGTGCAGTACGTGCAGACCCTGGCCGCCGCGCCCGCCGTGGCAGCGCCCGCCGTCGCTGGTGCCGCTGTGGCCGCCGCTGCCCCCGCCGTCGAGGCTGCCCCGACCGGCCATGCCGTGAAGTCGCCGATGGTCGGCACCTTCTACCGTTCGTCCAGCCCGGGCGCCGCGGCTTTCGTCGAAGTCGGCAGCAAGGTGAACGAGGGCGACACGCTCTGCATCATCGAGGCGATGAAGATCCTCAACGAAATCGAGGCCGACAAGTCCGGCACGGTCACCCAGATCCTCGGCGAAAACGGCCAGGCGGTCGAATACGGCCAGCCGCTGTTCATCATCGAGTAAGCATGTTCAAGAAGATTCTGGTTGCAAACCGGGGGGAGATCGCCCTTCGGATCCAGCGCGCTTGCAGCGAAATGGGCATCAAGGCCGTGATGGTCTATTCCGAAGCCGATCGCGAAGCCAAGTACGTCAAGCTGGCGCAGGAAGCCGTGTGCATCGGCCCGGCGCCTTCGGGCCTGAGCTACCTCAACATGCCGGCCATCATCTCGGCCGCCGAGGTGACCGATGCCGAAGCCATCCACCCCGGCTACGGTTTCCTGAGCGAGAACGCCAATTTCGCCGAACGCGTGGAGCAAAGCGGCTTCCAGTTCATCGGCCCGACGCCTGACAACATCCGCACGATGGGTGACAAGGTCTCGGCCAAGCAGGCCATGATCAAGGCTGGCGTGCCTTGCGTGCCCGGCTCGGAAGGCGAACTGTCCGACGACGCCGCCACCAACAAGCGCATCGCCCGTGCGATCGGTTACCCGGTCATCATCAAGGCGGCGGGCGGCGGCGGTGGTCGCGGCATGCGCGTGGTGCACACCGAAGCGGCACTGGTCAACGCGATCCAGATGACCAAGGCGGAAGCCGGCGCGGCCTTCAACAATCCGGCCGTGTACATGGAGAAGTTTCTCCAGAACCCGCGCCACATCGAAATCCAGATCCTCGCGGACAAGCACAAGAACGCCGTCTACCTGGGCGAGCGCGACTGCTCCATGCAGCGCCGCCACCAGAAGGTGATCGAGGAATCGCCGGCCCCCGGCATTCCGCGCAAGCTGATCGAGAAGATCGGCGAGCGCTGCGCAGCGGCCTGCAAGAAGATCGGCTACCGCGGCGCCGGCACTTTCGAGTTCCTGTATGAGAACGGCGAGTTCTACTTCATCGAGATGAACACGCGCGTGCAGGTGGAGCATCCGGTCACGGAGTTCACCACCGGCATCGACATCGTGAAGACGCAGATCATGGTCGCCGCCGGCGAGAAGCTGCCGTTCACGCAGCGCCAGATCGAGATGCGCGGCCACGCCATCGAAGTGCGCATCAACGCCGAAGATCCGTGGAAGTTCACGCCGTCGCCGGGTCGCATCACCATGTGGCACCCGCCGGGCGGCCCTGGCGTGCGCGTCGACTCGCACGTGTACACCAACTACTTCGTGCCCCCGAACTACGACTCGATGATCGGCAAGATCATCGTGTACGGCGACACCCGCGAACAGGCCATGGCGCGCATGCGCACGGCCCTGAACGAGACGGTGATCGAAGGCATCCAGACCAACATGCCGCTGCACCGCGAGCTGATGGTCGACGCCAAGTTCATGAGCGGCGGCACGAACATTCATTACCTCGAAGAGTGGCTCGCGGCGCACAAGCGCTGAGTCCACGCGCAGCGCCCTGTATGTTTGAACTCCGCCTGATGGCGCCCGAAGACCGGGTCGAAATGCTCGGCGATGCGCTCGACGCACTCGATGCGCTGAGCGTGTCGGTCGAAGACGCCGACGCGCAGACCGATGCCGAGCAGGCCTTGTTCGGCGAGCCCGGCATGCCGCCGCCCAAGGAGGGTTGGCAGCGTTCGCGCGTGATTGCGCTGTTCCCCGATGAAGATGCCGCCAACGAGGCCGCCTCGGTGCTCGCGCTGCAGGACTTCTTCGACGGCTGCGCGGTGCTCGGCGTGGCGCCGGTGCCTGATCAGGACTGGGTGCGGCTCACGCAATCGCAGTTCGCACCGGTCGAGATCACGCCCGAGTTCTGGATCGTGCCGACCTGGCACGAGCCGCCCGCGCAGGCGAAGCAGGTGATCCGGCTCGATCCGGGCCTGGCCTTCGGCACCGGCACGCACCCGACCACGCGCATGTGCCTGCGCTGGATCGCGACGCAAGGCGAGGGCGCCTTTGCCGACCAGCGCGTGCTCGACTACGGCTGCGGCTCCGGCATCCTGGCCATCGGCGCCGCCAAGTTCGGCGCGCGCACCATCGACGCCGTCGACATCGACGAGGCCGCGGTCTCCTCGACCCGACTCAACGCCGAGGCCAACGGCGTGCAACTGAACGCCGGCCTGCCCGAAGCGGCCAAGGGTGAGTACCAGACGGTGCTCGCCAACATCCTCGCGACGCCGCTCAAGGTGCTGGCGCCGCTGCTGCGCAGCCACGTGGCCGCCGGCGGTTCGCTGGTGCTGGCCGGCATCCTCGAGCGCCAGGCCGACGAGCTGAAGGCAGCCTATGCGCCGTACGCCGCGCTCGAAGTCAGCGACACCGAGGACGGCTGGATCCTCATGACCGCACGCTGCTGAAGCGTGTGGCCGGGCGCTCGCGCTGCGGGTGCCCCGGGCGCCTGCCTGCACGGCGAGGGCCCAACCCTACAATCGCCCGGTCATGAGCCTCGTCACGCGTTGCCCCGCCTGCACCACCACCTTCAAGGTGGTGCGCGACCAGCTTCGCATCTCGGACGGCTGGGTGCGCTGCGGCCGCTGCAGCCATGTGTTCGATGCGACGCTCGACCTGCAGGAGGCGCCCGATGGCGCGGTGTCCGCGCCTGCCGCACCGGCACCCGCGCCGGCCCCTTCGCCGATGGCTTCGATGGCTGCACTGGTGGCGTCTTTCGACGACGCGCGCATCGACCTGACGGCAGTACAGCCGGCGGTCGAGGAGGCGGACTTTCTCGACGATGAACCCGAGTCCCAGGCGCCATCACCCGCCCCTCAAGAAGAGGCCGGACTGTCGACCGCCGCCACCACCGTCGCGCCGGCTGCGCCGCCACTGCCTTTCTCGCTGACGCTGCCCGCGCACGGCCTCGCCGCAGACGAGCCCTGGTCCGACCTCGACGCCACCGAACCCGCATGGCGCCCGCCCGCGACTTCGCTGCCGCCGTTTCCGAACATCGACCTGAACCTCGGTGCACCGCCGCCTGCGTCGCCGTCACCTGCACCGCCATTGCCCAATCTGCCGCGCAGCAGTGCGCTGCGCGGGCTGGTCGCGGCGACCGGTGAGAACGACGATGGCGCGGCTGGAGAGCGTGAGCAGGAAGAAAAAGACCACGACCAGCTCCAGATCCAGAAGGCGCTGCGCCGCGCGCGCGCCAAGTCGGCCAAGATCGCGAACGCCAAGGCCCGCGATGCGCAACCCCGCGAAGAGGCTGCTGCGCCGCTGCCGGGCCCCGGCATCCGTGCCGAAGGTGAGCCGGACTTCTCGCTCTCCGCGACCTTCGAGGCGCCCGAGGACCATCCCTTCGCCGAAGAAGACGAGCCGGCTGACAAGCCTCCTGGCTTCTGGCAGCGCAAGGGCGTGCGCCGCCTGCTCGTGGTGCTCGCTGTGCTCGCGGCCTTGGTCCTCATCGTGCAGATCGTTCGCCATGAGCGCGACGGCATCGTTGCGCGCCAGCCGAACCTGCGGCCGGCCCTGTCGGCGCTGTGCCAGTACACCGGCTGCGAGCTCGCGGCGCTGCGCCAGATCGGCGACATCGTGATCGAAGGCGCGGCCTTCGCGCGCGAGAAGAGCGGCGGCAACGACTACCGTCTGAGCTTCACCTTGCGCAACGCGGCGACCGTGCCGCTCGCGATGCCGGCCATCGAGCTGTCGCTGCTCGACACGCAAGAACAAGCCGTCGTGCGCCGCGTGCTGACGCCAACCGACTACGGCGCGCCGGGTGTGCTGGCGGCGCGAGCCGACCGTGCGGCCTCGCTGCCGCTGACCTTGTCGGCCAGCGAAGCAGCGGCACTGCCGCCGATCGCGGGCTACCGCGTCGAAGCTTTCTATCCCTGAGCGGAGCGCCGACACGCGCGCCGTTCGTTCCCTTTCTCATCCAACCTACGGTCCACCCATGGCAGCAGTGATTTGCGGTTCCCTCGCGTTCGACACCATCATGACTTTCGAAGGCCGGTTCGCCGACCAGATCCTGCCGGACCAGCTGCACATCCTGAATGTGTCGTTTCTGGTGCCAGGCCTGCGTCGTGACTTCGGCGGCTGCGCCGGCAACATCGCCTACAGCCTCAACGCCCTGGGCGGCACGGCGCTGCCGATGGCCACGCTGGGCAGCGACGGCGCCGACTACGCCGAGCGCATGCGCACGCTGGGCATCAGCACGGAGTTCGTGCGTCAGCTCGACGACACCTTCACCGCGCAGGCGATGATCATGAACGACACGGACAACAACCAGATCACGGCGTTCCATCCCGGCGCGATGCAGCAGGCGCACCTCACGAAGGTGGTGGCGCGCGAGGACATCAAGCTCGGCATCATCGCGCCCGACGGCCGTGACGCGATGCTGCAGCACGCCGAACAGTTCGCCGCCGCCGGCATTCCCTTCGTGTTCGATCCGGGCCAGGGCCTGCCGATGTTCGATGGCGACGCGCTGCGCCACTTCATCGAACTCGCGAGCTGGGTCGTGGTCAACGACTACGAAGGCAAGATGCTGTCGCAGCGCACCGGCTGGAGCCTGGCCGAGATCTCGCAACGCGTGCGCGGCCTCGTGGTCACGCTGGCCGCCGAAGGCTGCGAGGTGTGGACGAAGGGTGAACGCGAGCACGTGCCCGGCGTGACGCCGACGGCGGTGATCGAGCCCACGGGTTGCGGCGACGCATGGCGCGGTGGCCTGCTGTACGGTCTGGAAAAGGAATGGCCGCTGGCGCGCTGCGCAGCGCTCGGCAACCGCATCGGCGCGCTCAAGATCGCGCAACGCGGACCGCAGAACTACCAGATCGATCGCGCCACGCTCGACCTGTGATTCGCTGATTGGCCCGCATCGCTTCGGCGATGCGGCCACAGCGGGCGCCCATGAAAAAAGCCCGGCACCTTGCGGTGCCGGGCTTCATGCCTTTCAGGGCCGCTGAGAATTCACTCAGGGCTTGCTGGCCGTCGGAAACGGCCAGGCTGCCTGGGGATTCAGCGTCGTTTGCGCCGCAGGGGCAGGCGCTACGGCAGCCTTCGCAGGCGCGGCGGCCTTCTTGGCAGCAGGCTTCTTGGCAGCAGCGGCAGGCTTGGCAGCGGGCTTTTTCGCGGCTTTCTTGGCCGCGGCCTTCTTGGCAGGAGCCTTCTTGGCGGCAGCCTTCTTCGCAGGCGCCTTCTTGGCAGCAGCCTTCTTGGCAGGCGCCTTCTTCGCTACGGCCTTCTTGGCAGGCGCCTTCTTGGCGGCGGCCTTCTTTGCCGGAGCCTTCTTGGCAGCGGCCTTCTTCGCCGGTGCTGCCTTCTTCGCTACGACCTTCTTGGCTGCAACCTTCTTGGCAGCGACCTTCTTGGCAGCGACCTTCTTTGCCGGAGCCTTCTTCGCTACGACCTTCTTGGCCGGAGCCTTCTTGGCAGCGACCTTCTTTGCCGGAGCCTTCTTCGCGGCGACAGCCTTCTTAGCCGGAGCCTTCTTTGCAGCGACCTTCTTGGCCGGCGCTTTCTTTGCAGTTGCCATTTCTATTTCTCCTTGATCAAGTTGAAAAAATCAACCTATTGAAGCACTCCACGCGCGTTGGGAGCGTGAAGCGATTCATGGCGTTGGAATCTGAGCCCCAGCACCATGAACACCTGAGCCCTCGTCCATGCCGCGCTCTGTGGCGCGATCGGTGGCAAGGGCAATTCTTGAATTCATGAATTGTTGTGTATCGAAAAATTCAATCCCAGGAGAGCGCACCACCCGACTGGTACTCGATCACGCGGGTTTCGAAAAAGTTGCGCTCTTTCTTCAGGTCAATCATTTCGCTCATCCAGGGGAACGGGTTTTCCTCGTTCGGGAAGAGCGTTTCGAGGCCGATCTGCTGCGCGCGCCGGTTGGCGATATAGCGCAGGTAGCCCTTGAACATGGAGGCGTTCATGCCGAGCACGCCGCGCGGCATGGTGTCTTCGGCGTATTTGTATTCGAGCTCGACGGCCTTCATGAAGAGGTCCTTGATCTCGGCCTTGAACTCTGCGGTCCACAGGCCAGGATTCTCGAGCTTGAGCTGGTTGATCAGGTCGATGCCGAAATTGCAGTGCATCGACTCGTCGCGCAGGATGTACTGGTACTGCTCGGCGGCGCCGGTCATCTTGTTCTGGCGGCCCAGCGCAAGGATCTGCGTGAAGCCGACGTAGAAGAAGAGGCCTTCCATCAGGCAGGCGAACACGATCAGCGACTTGAGCAGCGTCTGGTCGGTCTCGTGCGTGCCGGTCTTGAAGAGCGGGTCGCTGATGGCGTCGATGAACGGGAGCAGGAACTGGTCCTTCTCGCGGATCGATTGCACTTCGTTGTAGGCGTTGAAGATCTCGCTCTCGTCCAGGCCGAGCGACTCGACGATGTACTGGTACGCGTGCGTGTGTATCGCTTCCTCGAAGGCCTGGCGCAGCAGGAACTGGCGGCACTCGGGAGCCGTGATGTGGCGGTAGGTGCCCAGCACAATGTTGTTGGCGGCCAGCGAATCGGCGGTCACGAAGAAGCCGAGGTTGCGCTTGACGATGCGACGCTCGTCTTCGGTCAGGCCGTTCGGGTCCTTCCACAACGCGATGTCACGCGTCATGTTCACTTCCTGCGGCATCCAGTGGTTGGCGCAGGTGGCGAGGTACTTTTCCCAGGCCCACTTGTACTTGAACGGCACCAGCTGGTTGACGTCGGTCTGGCCGTTGATGATCCGCTTGTCGGAAGCCTTGACGCGCTGGCCTGCAGCGGCGGCCACCGGTGCGGTGGCAGTGGCGGGTTGTGCAAGCGACGAAGTCGGAGCGGCGACCGCGCGACCTGCGGAAGAACCGCTGGTCGATGCGTGGTGCTGCTGCAATCCTTGTTGCATATCCTTTGGTAAGGAGGGCTTGACTTCTTCGTCCCAGGTCAACATAGAAAAATCCAATGCGCAATTATCGGAGCAACGATGTGAGTTGCAAAGTGCTCGTTCACATCGTGCGCCATTTATGGGGTTGTTATGTTGCTCACATGCATCGCGCGACGTCAGTCAATGCCTTGATTGATTGAACGTCGCGCGCTTTTTACGTGTGCGAGCACCTCGCTGATCGATCGAAGCGTCTGGTGTGTTGACGCTTCACTTGCACATCACTGGCAGGCTTCGCAGGTCGGATCGTCGACACCGCAGAACGCGATGTCGGTGGCGGGCATCGCGCTCATCTGTGCCTGCGCTGCAGCAGCGGCGGCTTCGAGTGCGCTCATGCCCGAGGGTGCGTCGTTGCCCGACGACACCGCGTTGAGACGGCCCGATTGCACCGTCGACTTTTCAGCGTGCGTTGCGCTCTGCGTGCGCAGGTAGTACGTGGTCTTCAGGCCGCGCAGCCAGGCGAGCTTGTAGGTGTCGTCGAGCTTCTTGCCCGAGGCGCCGGCCATGTAGATGTTCAGCGACTGTGCCTGGTCGATCCACTTCTGGCGACGCGAGGCGGCTTCCACCAGCCACGTGGTTTCCACTTCGAACGCGGTGGCGTACAGCGCCTTCACGTCTTGCGGCACGCGGTCGATGGGGCGCAGCGAACCGTCGAAGTGCTTCAGGTCCATGACCATCACGTCGTCCCACAGGCCCAGGCGCTTCAGGTCGCGCACCAGGTAGTGGTTGATCACGGTGAACTCGCCCGACAGGTTCGACTTGACCGACAGGTTGCCGAAGCAGGGTTCGATCGAGGCGTCGACGCCGATGATGTTCGAGATGGTCGCGGTCGGAGCGATGGCCACGCAGTTCGAATTGCGCATGCCCTGGCTCTTGATCTTCTGGCGCAGTGCGTCCCAGTCGAGCGTGGACGAGCGGTCCACCTCGACGTAGCCGCCGCGGGCCTTCTCGAGCAGGTCGAGCGTGTCGATCGGCAGGATGCCCTTGTCCCACAGCGAGCCCTTGTAGCTCGAGTACTTGCCGCGTTCGCGCGCCAGGTCGGCCGATGCCGAGTAGGCGTGGTAGCAGATGGCTTCCATCGACTCGTCGGCGAACTGCACGGCTTCTTGCGAGGCGTAGGGAATGCGCAGTTCGTACAGCGCGTCCTGGAAGCCCATCAGGCCCAGGCCGACCGGACGGTGGCGCAGGTTGGAGTCGCGCGCCTTCTTCACGGCGTAGTAGTTGATGTCGATCACGTTGTCGAGCATGCGCATCGCCGTGGAGATCGTCTTCTGGAGCTTTTCCTGGTCGACCTTGCCGTCCTTCAGATGCTGCAGCAGGTTCACGGAACCCAGGTTGCACACCGCGGTTTCGGTGTCGCTGGTGTTCAGCGTGATCTCGGTGCACAGGTTCGACGAGTGCACCACGCCGGCGTGCTGCTGCGGCGAGCGCACGTTGCAGGCGTCCTTGAACGTGATCCAGGGATGGCCGGTCTCGAACAGCATCGTGAGCATCTTGCGCCACAGGTCCGACGCCTGGATGGTGCGCGCGGGCTTGATCTCGCCGCGGGCGGCCTTCTCTTCGTAGGCGACGTAGGCCTTCTCGAAGTCGGCGCCGAACAGGTCGTGCAGGTCAGGCACGTTGGAGGGCGAGAACAGCGTCCAGGTGCCCTTTTCCATCACGCGGCGCATGAACAGGTCGGGGATCCAGTTGGCGGTGTTCATGTCGTGCGTGCGGCGGCGGTCGTCGCCGGTGTTCTTGCGCAGCTCCAGGAACTCCTCGATGTCGAGGTGCCAGGTTTCCAGGTACGTGCAGACGGCGCCCTTGCGCTTGCCGCCCTGGTTCACGGCCACGGCCGTGTCGTTCACCACCTTCAGGAACGGCACGACGCCTTGCGATTCGCCGTTGGTGCCCTTGATGTGGCTGCCCAGTGCGCGCACGCGGGTCCAGTCGTTGCCCAGGCCGCCGGCGAACTTCGACAGCAGCGCGTTTTCCTTGATCGACTCGTAGATGCCGTCCAGGTCGTCGGGCACGGTGGTCAGGTAGCAGCTGGACAGCTGCGAGCGCAGCGTGCCGGCGTTGAACAGGGTGGGCGTGCTCGACATGAAGTCGAACGACGACAGCACTTCGTAGAACTCGATGGCGCGGGCTTCGCGGTCGATTTCGTTCAGCGACAGGCCCATGGCCACGCGCATGAAGAACGCCTGTGGCAGCTCGATGCGCGACTTGCGCACGTGCAGGAAGTAGCGGTCGTACAGGGTCTGCAGGCCCAGGTAGTCGAACTGGTTGTCGCGCTCGGCCTTCAGGGCGGCGCCCAGGCGGGGCAGGTCGTACTGCAGCAGCTTTTCGTCGAGCAGCTCGTTGTCCACGCCCTTCTTGATGAATTGCGGGAAGTAGTCGGCGTAGGCGGTGGCACGGTCGACCGGCATCACTTCGCGGCCGATGATCTCCTTGAAGATCGTGTGCAGCAGCAGGCGCGCGGTGGCGAAGGTGTAGTCGGGGTCCTTCTCGATCAGCGTGCGGGCAGCGAGGATGGAAGCCTTGTAGACCTCGTCCAGCGGCACGCCGTCGTACAGGTTGCGCATCGTCTCGGCGACGATGGGGGCGGCGGTGATGCTGTCGCCCAGGCCCTGGCAGGCCGATTCGATCAGGCCCTTGAGCTCGTTCAGGTCGAGCGCCACGCGCTCGCCGTTGTCGAGCACATGCAGCGCCGGTGCGGCGGGCACGTCCTGCTCGCCTTGCTTCGAGCGTTCCTGGGTGCGGCGTTCGCGGTACAGCACGTAGGCACGTGCGATTTCATGGTGGCCGCCGCGCATCAGGCCGAGCTCGACCTGGTCCTGCACGTCTTCGATGTGGAAGGTGCCGCCGCCCGGACGCGAGCGCACCATGGCGCGGATCACGCCTTGCGTGAGCACGTCGACCGTTTCGCGCACGCTGGCCGAAGCCGCGCCCTGGGTGCCATGCACGGCCAGGAAGGCCTTCATCATGGCGATGGCGATCTTGTTCGGTTCGAAGGGAACGACGGCGCCGTTGCGGCGAATGATCTGGTAGTGGGCGAGGTTCTGACCGGTGGGCGAGCCCGCAGTGTCTTGTTGCTGCTGCGGCGTCGCGGGGACGGCGCGGGGGGTCGACGGGGTGTTCAGTGCAGTTTGCATTCGCTTCCTCTCGGTTGTGCAATTCTTGTTGGATGGCAAGGCCTCGCGGACCTTGCGTCGGCGTTGTTGCCGAACGGGAGGACACTATATCTAGGGTCTGGGAGGGCTACAACCACTAGATGTAGTGTTTGCCTCTGGATACAACCCCTACAGAAATTGCATCGGACTCAGCACATCGCCAGCGATGCCGCGTGAATACTGGCCCATGGTGGCGCAACCCACGCGTGGCGCGGCTTGCAAGGCGATTTGGGCCTGCAGGCCGCATGGTTGCTGCGCTGCGCGCTTGCGCTCATCGAATTGCTGCGCCGCGAGAGCGCCGCATCACGAGGCGCCGCGCGATTGAAAAAATTAGCGCGCCACCACCTGCTCGGGAAACATCTGTGGATTCCAGCCGAGCTGTTCGCGCAGCAGGCGCCAGTCGAAACCGGCGCCGGGGTCCTGCTTGCGGCCGGGCGCGATGTGCTCGTGGCCGGCGATGTGGGCGATGGCGTAGTGCTGCGCGAGCGCGGCGCAGAGGCTGGCCAGCGTCTCGTACTGCGCCTCTTCGAAGCGCTCGCCCTCGAGGCCTTCGAGCTCGATGCCGACCGAGTCGTCGTTGCAGTTGCTGCGCCCGCGCCACGACGACACGCCGGCATGCCAGGCGCGGTCCTCGCAGCTCACGAACTGCCAGAGTTCGCCGTTGCGTCGCACATAGAAATGCGAGGACACCTCAAGCCCGCGGATCGACTGGAAGTACGGGTGCGCGTCCCAGTCGAGCCGGTTGGTGAAGAGCTGCTGCACGGCGTTGCCGCCGTATTCGCCCGGTGGCAGGCTGATCGAGTGCAGCACGATCAGGTCGGTCTGCGCGCCGACGGGGCGCGGGCCGAAGTTGGGCGAGGGCAGGGCCTTGGCGAAGCGGTACCAGCCGGCGCGCCAGAGTCCGTCGTCGCCGGCCGGTGGGGTGACGGGGACGTCAGTCGTCGGCATGCGTGGTGGCGCCGTCGTCGCCGTTGGGCGTGGAGATGCCCAGGCGCGCGATGCGGTAGCGGATCTGGCGCAGGCTCATGCCCAGCCGCGCGGCGGCGGCGGTGCGGTTGAAGCCGCTTTCGTGCAGCGCGCGCACGAGGATCTCGCGCTCCTGCTGGTCGAGCCAGGCTTGCAGGTCGGAGGGCAGCGGCGGCGGCGCGGGTTTTGGCTCGACGGCGGGCGCGGCGACGGGAGCCACCGCAACGGCGGCTGGCGCTTCAGCGGATTCGCCGCGCGGCACGGCCGGCATCGGCGTCATCGCGCCCATCAGGTCGATGTGCAGCTCGTCGCCGTCGTTCAGCGCGACGGCGCGATGCAGCAGGTTCTCGAGCTCGCGCACGTTGCCGTCGAGCGGGTGCTGGGCCAGGCGCTGCAGCAGCGCGTCGGACAGGCGCGGCACGGGCAGGCCGCCGTCCTGCGCGATGCGCGCGAGCAGCGCGGTGCACAGCGCGGGCAGGTCTTCGCGGCGCTCGCGCAATGCGGGCACCGCGATCTCGATCACATTGAGGCGGTAGAACAGGTCTTGCCGGAAACGGCCGGCCAGCACCTCGGCGTGCAGATCTTTATGGGTGGCGCTCACGATGCGCACGTCGACCGCGTCTTCCTGCGTCGAGCCGATGGCGCGCACGCTGCGTTCCTGGATGGCGCGCAGCAGCTTCGACTGCATGGCCAGCGGCAGGTCGCCGATTTCGTCGAGGAACAGCGTGCCGTCGCGCGCCGCCTGGAAGTAGCCGTCGCGGTCTTGCGAGGAGCCGGTGTACGAGCCCTTCTTGGCACCGAAGAACTCGGCCTCGAGCAGGTTCTCGGGGATCGCGCCGCAGTTCACCGCGACGAAGGGACCTTCGCTGCGCTGGCTGCAGCCGTGCACGGCGCGCGCGACCAGCTCCTTGCCGGTGCCCGATTCGCCGCGCACCAGCACCGGCGCCATGCCGCGCGCCACCTTGGCGATGCGCGACTTCACGAGGCGCATCGGATCGGAGTCGCCGACCAGCCGGTCGAGCGCGGTGGCGCCGCTGCGCGTCACGGACAGCGCATCGGGGCGTTCGCCGCCGTGGCCCGCGGCCTGCGGCGCCGGCTTCTGGGGCACGACCACCGCCGCGCGGTTGGCCTGCACGGCCGACGCCACCACGGCGCGGAACTGCTTCAGGTCGACCGGCTTCGTGAGGTAGTCGAAGGCGCCGGCCTTCAGTGCCTCGACCGCGTTCTCGGCCGAGCCGTAGGCGGTCATGACCACGCAGCGCTCGCTGCGCTGGTCTTTCTGGATGCGGTGGATGATCTCCATGCCTTCGCCGTCGGGCAGCCGCATGTCGGTGATCACGGCGTCGAAGCGGCCGGCTTCCAGGTGCTGCCAGGCTTCGGACACGCTGCCTGCCGCTTCCACCCGGTAGCCTTCGCGCAGCAGCGTGAGTTCGTAGAGCGTGCGCAGGTCGGGTTCGTCGTCGATGACGAGGATCTGCGCGGGGCGCGGGGCGGCGGCGGAAGGCGGGAGGGAGCTCACGGCCGCTATTGTGTCAGCCGGTTTTCGCTCGGTGCGAAGCTGACGAAGAATTCATTGCCCTCGGGCCCGCCCGGCACCAGCGCGCGCCGTTCGTAGCCGATGGTGGCGCCGTGGCGCCGGCACAGCTCGCGGCACAGGAACAGGCCCAGGCCGCTGGAGCGGCTCTCGGACGAGAAGAAGGGTTCGAACAGGTGGCGCTGCACCGCCGGCTCCAGCGGCGCGCCGTCGCTCCACACCAGCAACGCGGCGCGCTGCACGCCGGCCCGCTGCAAGGTGGTGATGACCTGGATCGCGCCGTCGCGCTGGCTGGCGTAGCGCGCCGCGTTGTCCAGCAGGTTCACCAGCAGGCGGCGCAGGTGCTCGGCCTCGAAGCGCACCTCGCTGCCCGGCGCATCGAGCGCCACGCGCACGCCCTTGCGCTGCGTCTGGCGCACCCATTCCTCGGCCAGGATCTGCGCGGCCGGGTCGAGCACCAGCTGTTCGCCCAGCGACAGCACGCGCTGCTGGCGCGCGCGCGAGACGTCGAGCACGTCGTCCACGATGCGCGCCAGGCGCTGCGCGTTGTGCTGCACCATGTCGGTCAACTTGCGGTGCGCCGGGTCGGTCAGGTCTTCGCTGAGCAGCGCGCTGGCCTGCGCGATGGCGGCCAGCGGGTTGCGGATTTCATGCGCCACCGCGGCCGACATGCGGCCCATCGCGGCGAGCTTTTCGGTGCGGATGCGGGCTTCGAGCTCGCGCAGGTCCTGCAGGAACATCACGCAGAGGCTGTCGGCGCGGCGGTCGTCGGTGGGCGTGAGCCGGGTGCGCACGCGCACCTCGCGCGCCGCGCCGCGGGCCTGCGCCACCGGGATCTCTTCGGTCTGCGGCGCGCGCCGCGCGAAGGTCTGGCGTGCGAGCGCGGCCAGCGCATGCCAGGCCGGCTGGGTGTGCAGCGGGAACGGCATTGGCAACTGCGCCAGGCCCTGGCCGAGGATCGCGTCGGCCGCCGGGTTGGCGGTGTGCACCAGGCCCTCGGCGTCGATCACCAGCACGCCTTCGGTGAGCGTTTCGATCACCAGGTCGTTGACCTGTGCCTGCATCTGCGCATGGGTGCGGCTGCGTTGCGCCACCGCCTCTTCGCGTGCCAGCCGGCGCGCCAGCTCGTGCGCGAGCAGCGCCACCACGAACAGGCCGGTGCCGGTGAGGGCGGCCTGCACGAAGCGCGCCGAAGGATCGCCGGGTTGCTGCAGCCAGTGCCAGCCGGCGTCGGCCAGCAGCAGCAGCGTCACGGTGGCCGTGGTGCCCAGGCCCACGAGCAACGTGCCGAGCACCGCGCTCATCAGCACCGGCAGCGCGAACAGCGGCGTGTAGTTGACGCTGCCGCCCTGCAGCACCTGCAGGGCGCTGAAGATGCCCAGGTCGACCCCGATGGTCAGCAGCCAGAGGGTGGAAAAGCCGCGGATCGGCGGCGCGAAGTGCGCATAGCGCATCTCCAGCCAGGCCAGCACGAGGTAGCCGCCCGACAGCACGATCGGCAGCGGCTGCACCGTCTGCCCGATGGCGAAGGCCACGCCCTGCAGCAGCACCAGCACCAGCGCCACGAAACAGCGCGCTGCCATGAAGCCGCGCCACAGCCGCAGCAGCGCGGTGCTGTCGCCGGCGCCCAGGTCGAGCACGTCCCAGTCGGTGGCCGGCTCGCCGCGCGACCGGCGCAACGAACTCATGCGGAGGTGCCGGCCTGGCGATGGGCGGCGCTGCAGAACACCGCGCCGTCCGGCCCGGGGAGTGCGTCGGCCGCGGGCAGGTGCAGTCCGCAATGGGCGCAGCGCACCATCGCCTGCGGCGGGCCGACGGCCGGCGTGCGCTGTTGTGCTTTCCTGGCGCGTTCCTGTTGCGCGTCGCGCATCTCTTCGCGCCGGTTCTTGCGCCAGAGCCAGATCGCGACCCACACCACCGCGAGGACGAGCAGGTACTTCATGCGGGCAAGCGCGTCAGCACGACTTCGAGCACGAAGCGCGAGCCCACGTAGGCCAGCAGCAGCAGCGCCGCGCCCGCGTAGAGCACGCGCCGCGCGGTGCGTCCGCGCCAGCCGAAGCGCGCGCGGCCGGTCAGCAGGACCGCGAAGCTGAGCCACGCGAGCACCGAGAAGATGGTCTTGTGGTCCCACTTCCAGGCGCGGCCGGCGGCGCCGTAGAGCTGTTCGCTGAACAGCAGGCCGGCCAGCAGCGTGGCCGACAGCAGCACGAAGCCCGCCGTGACGAAGCGGAAGGTGAGCCGTTCCAGCGTGAGCAGCGGCACGCCGGCCTGTGCGTCGGCACTGGCCAGGCGGATCTGCTTTTCGGCCCGCGTGATCAGCCAGGCGTGCACCACGGCGGCGCCGAACAGGCCGTACGAGGCGATGCCCAGCGCCAGGTGCAGCGGTAGCCAGGGCGAGGCGCTGACATGCAGCGGCGTGCCGGGGAACAGCAGCGCCAGCAGCACGGCAGCCGCGCCCAGCCAGGCCAGCGCACGGCGTGCCTTCAGTTGCGGGTACAGGCGGCTTTCGACCGCGTAGACCGTGAGCACCAGCCACGCCGTGACCGACAGCGCCGGCGCGAAACCGAAGCGAGGGTCGCCGCCGATCAGCCCGTGGCCCAGCACCGCAGCGTGCAGCAGCCATGCGATGCCGAGCGCCCATTGGGTGGTCTGGCGGCTGAGCCGCGCACCGGCGGCAGCGGCAAAACCGTAGGCTGCCGCGGTGGCGATGCCCAGCGCCACGCCGAGTGGGGAGGGGATCGCTAAAATCATCGCTGGAGTGTATAGGCTCGCCCCCCGGCTTCGCGCACGTCGCGTCGCTTCGCCCACCCCCGCCGGGGGCCACCCCCGCGAGAGAGCGGGCCCACGTACCGCTTCCAGGTTTTCACGACTTTCCATCGGTCCGCTGCCGCGGACAACAAGGTATTTCCTTCATGGCCACCGCCCTCACCGAAAAGTTCTCCCGCCTCGTCAAGACGATGAGCGGCCAGGCGCGCATCACCGAAAGCAACGTGCAGGACATGCTGCGCGAGGTGCGCATGGCGCTGCTGGAGGCCGACGTGGCGCTGCCCGTGGTGCGCGACTTCGTCGCCCGCGTGAAGGAGAAGGCGCTTGGCCAGGAAGTGCTGGGCTCGCTCAAGCCGGGCCAGGCGCTGGTCGGCATCGTCAACCGCGAACTCGCCGCCACCATGGGCGAGGGCGTGTCCGACATCAACCTCGCGGCCCAGCCGCCCGCGGTGATCCTCATGGCCGGCCTGCAGGGCGCCGGCAAGACCACCACCACCGCCAAGCTGGCCAAGCACCTGATCGAGAAGCGCAAGAAGAAGGTGCTCACCGTGTCGGGCGACGTGTACCGCCCCGCCGCCATCGAGCAGCTCAAGACGGTCACCAAGCAGGCCGGCGCCGAGTGGTTCCCGAGCACGCCCGACCAGAAGCCGCTGGACATCGCGCGCGCCGCGCTCGACCACGCCAAGCGCCACTACTTCGACGTGCTGCTGGTCGACACGGCCGGCCGCCTCGCGATCGACGAAGTGCTGATGACCGAAATCAAGCAGCTGCACGCCGAGCTGAACCCGGTCGAAACCCTGTTCGTGGTCGATGCCATGCAGGGCCAGGACGCGATCAACACCGCCAAGGCCTTCAAGGAGGCGCTGCCCCTCACCGGCATCATCCTGACCAAGACCGACGGCGATTCGCGCGGCGGTGCGGCACTGTCGGTGCGCCAGGTCACCGGTGTGCCGATCAAGTTCGCCGGCACGAGCGAGAAGATCGACGGCCTCGAAGTGTTCGACGCCGAGCGCCACGCCGGCCGCATCCTGGGCATGGGCGACATCGTCGCGCTGGTCGAGCAGGTCACGGCCGGCGTCGACGTCGAAGCGGCGCAGAAGCTCGCGGCCAAGGTCAAGAGCGGCGCGGGCTTCGACCTCAACGACTTTCTCGGCCAGCTGCAGCAGATGAAACAGATGGGCGGCCTCTCCAGCCTGATGGACAAGCTGCCCCAGCAGATGGCCGCCAAGGCCACCGAGGCCGACATGACCCGCGCCGAGCGCGACATCCGCCGCAAGGAAGGGATCATCCAGAGCATGACCCCGCTGGAGCGCCGCAAGCCCGAGCTGCTCAAGGCCACGCGCAAGCGCCGCATCGCGGCCGGTGCGGGCGTGCAGGTTCAGGAAGTGAACCGCCTGCTCAACGAGTTCGAGCAGATGCAGGGCATGATGAAGAAGATGAAGGGCGGCGGCCTGATGAAGATGATGAAGAAGATGGGCGGCATGAAGGGCATGGGCGGAATGGGCGGGGCCGGCGGGCCGAAGCTGCCGTTCTGAGCCGCACACACACATATATATAGACACATGGACAGAAGCCCGCCGGGGGATGCCCCGGCGGGCTTCGTCGTTTTCAGGTCTGCACGTCGTAGACCGTGTCGTGCGCTTCGACGGGCGCCGGCAGCTCCCAGCGATGCAGCATGCGCTCGATGCCCGCGTTCGACAGCGTCGTGTCGCGCGCGCGGTTGCGGCGCATCAGCTCGGCATGCGGCACTTCCAGGTACACCAGCTCGGTCTGCGCGTGGTACGCCCAGAGCAGGTCCAGCGTCTTGGTGCGCATCTGCTGGCTCAGGTGCGTGGCGTTCCAGACGAAACGCTCCTGCTTGCGCAGCAGCGCCTTGGCCTGGTCGACCGCGTGGTGCGCGGCGAGCCCATCGTTCTCGCCGTGCCTGAGGCCCAGCTCGGCGCGCGCATCGTCGAAGGACACGACCGGCCAGCCCTTGCGGTGCTGCGCCACCCAGTGGTTCTTGCCGCTGGCGGGCAGCCCGCACATCACCGTGACCTGCGATCCCGGCGTCTGGAACAGCGGGTAGTCGGGGCTGGTGTCGGCGCCGCGGAAGTAGGCCAGGCGCGTGTGCGCATCGGCCATCTGTCGCGGGCCTTCCCAGCAGCCTTCTTCCTGCGCGAGTTGCTCGAAGAGCGCGATGTCGGCCAGGCTGTCGGCGCGCTTCTCGTAGTGGCGCCCCACCATGTCGCAGCGCGCCACGCAGCACAGGTCGGGCAGGCTCAGTTCCCACGAGAGCTTGTGGGCCAGCCACTCGGGCCGCACGCCCTTGCGCGAGGCGAAGGCGTGGAACGGCACCTGGTGCACCGCGATGATCCGGCACACGGCCTCGCGCAACGCGAAGGGCACGCGGGCCTTCCACATCAGCACGCGCACGTCGACCGACCCGCGGCGCGAATGGCCGGGCTGGCCGATGCGGCCGCTGGCTTCGTCGATCACGGTGGTGTCGGGCTTGGCGATGTCGTGCAGCAGGCAGGCCATGAACAGCACGAAGCGGCCGTCGGCGTCGGCGCGCTGGTAGTGCGCGTCGGCCAGGAGCGCGTCGAGCACCATGCGCGTGTGGAGGCCGACGTTGCCTTCGGCGTGGTAGTACGGGTCCTGCGGCGTTTCTTCGAGGCGCAGCAGGGCCGGCAGCAGGTCGCAGCACTGCGCCCAGTCGTAGCTCTGCGAGAGCTTCGGCACCAGCGCGCGCAGATCGTCATAGGTCATCGCGGCCTCCTTGTGGTTGTTGCCAGCTCGGCGGGGTCGCGCATCGTGCGCAGCCCCAGGTCTTGCCAGTTCACTTGCGGTGTCGGCGCGTAGAGGTCCACGCCCGGCGCCAGCTGGTTGGGCAGCACCGGCCGGCGGCTGTGGTGCGAGCCCGAGTCGAGGATGGTCTGCACGAAGTCCGGTCGCACCCACTTGTAGCGGCCCGTCACCTGGCCGCCCGATTCGGTCTTGAGGTACAGGCCCTCGGCGAGGTCGGACAGGTCGGTCTGCTGGCGCACCAGGTCGAGCGGCTGGCCTTCGTGCTGCACGGCCTGCTCGAAGGCCGGCTTCCAGTCGGCACTGCGCGCGAGCGACGGCTGCACCAGCGCGCGCAATGCCTTCGCGCTGCGCGGCATCTCGCCCTCGTACAGCACGGGCACCGACAGCACCGGCCCCTCGGCCAGCAGCGCATGCCGCGCGGCGGTCGACAGGAAGCTCTGCGCCTGCCGGTCGTAGAGGTCGAACTCCAGGAAGAAGGCCGGCAGCCGGTCGTACCAGCAGCTGTGCTTGGCAAAGCACCACTCGCCGTACATCACGTAGCGGTCTTCGAGCCGTTCGAGCAGCGCCGTTTCATGGGCGGCGGCCCAGTGCTTGAACAGGTTGAACTGCCGCTCGCCCGCGCCGCCGGCCAGGTAGTGGCCGCGCGACTGCAGCAGCAATTCGCCTGCCGAGGTGAACGACACGGCCGCATTCGCGCCATCGAGTTTTTCCTCGATGACCACATGCAGGCCCTGTAGCGCGGACAACGGCGTCTGGCCGTCGTCGGTATCGCCGGCCTGCAGCCGCGAGCCCTCCAGGTGCGCTGTACGTGGGTACTTGAGCAGCGGGATCGACGAAAGCGAAAGAGAGGAAAGGGGAAACACGTTGGTTCTCCAGATGCAAATCAGGAAAGACCGACAACGTGCGGGAGCGAAGCTGGAAGAGAGATCGACTCGGCGGCCGCAGCGGGCGGCCGTGCCTGGTCAGTGTGGGAACGCAGCTTGGCGCCCGACATGACCAGCGAGTGGTGTTGTCGGCGTCAGAGGGTGATGACGGCGAATCGGGGCACTTGGCGCTCCAGGGGATCGAAGGGATCCGTGGGTGGATGAAAAAACGAAGGCGAGATTCTAGCGATGCGCCATGAAAAAAGCCGACCCTGAGGCCGGCTTTTTGGAGGGCTGTGTCTTCAGCGCATCAGGCCGTGGCCAGTGCCGCCGGGCGCGCCAGGCGCAGTGCATGCATCCAGGCGCGGCGCAGCACGGCGGGCGAACGCGATTCCTCGGGAATCAGCAGGAAGCCACGGTCGCGCAGCGTGGTGCCCAGCGCGATCTGGCTGGTCAGCACGGTCAGCGGGATCGCCAGCAGCAGCGGCAGGCCGACGGGCATGAGCCAGATCAGCGCGCTCGGGTCGATCATGGCGACGCCGATGGCGAGCATGGCGATCACCAGCGACATGGGGGCCAACTGCGAGGCTGCCACCTTCCACGGCACGGCGTTGGCTTCACGCGGAGGCGACTTCCAGTCGAGCTTGATGCCGGTGAGGGCGACGAGCACGAACAGCGAGTGGGCCAGCATGCGCACCGGAGCCTGCACGATGGCCAGGCCGGCTTCGAGCACCGAGCTCTTCACCAGGCCCCACACACCGCCGTACTGGCGTTGCTCGCCGCGCATCAGCACGGCGGCGATGCCCAGCACGCGCGGCAGGAACAGCAGGCACAGGGTCCAGACCCACAGGCCGGCCAGTTCGGCGGGCAGTACGTTCCAGCTCGACACGAGGCTCGAGCCGCTCAGCCACAGGGCGGTGCCCAGCGTCAGGAACGCGAGCCACAGCGGGGCCGAGACATACGCCATGGTGCCGGTCACGAACATCGCGCGGTGCACCGGGTGGATGCCGGGCTCGGCCATCAGGCGGGCGTTCTGCAGGTTGCCCTGGCACCAGCGGCGGTCGCGTTGCAGCTCGGCCAGCAGGTCCGGCGGTTGCTGCTCGTAGCTGCCGACCAGGTCGGACACCAGCCACACGTGGTAGCCGGCGCGGCGCATCAGCGCGGCTTCGACGAAGTCGTGCGACATGATGCCGCCCGACATGCCGCCGGTGCCCTTGATCGGGGCCAGCGCGCAGTGCTTCATGAAGGCTTCGACGCGGATGATCGCGTTGTGGCCCCAGTAGTGCGACTCGCCGAGCTGCCAGAACTGCATGCCCAGCGTGAACAGGCGACCCGTCACGCGCGAAGCGAACTGCTGGGCGCGGGCGTGCAGCGTGACGTGGCCGATGGCCTGCGTCGCGGTCTGGATGATGCCGGCGGTGGGGTTGGCTTCCATCAGCTTGACCATCGAGGCCAGGCAGTCGCCGCTCATCACGGAGTCGGCGTCGAGCACGACCATGTAGCGGTAGTCCTTGCCCCAGCGGCGGCAGAAGTCGGCCACGTTGCCGGCCTTGCGGTGCTTGCGGCGGGTGCGCAGGCGGTAGTACACCTCGACCTGCGGCTGGTTCGGGCTCTCGGCCAGCGCGGCGCGCAGGTCTTCCCAGGCGGCGCGCTCGGCGGCGGCGGTCTCGGGGTTGTAGCTGTCGGACAGCACGAACACGTCGAACTGCTTGGCGTGGCCCGTGGAGGCGACCGATTCGCAGGTGGCGCGCAGGCCGGCGAACACCGTGGCCACGTCCTCGTTGCAGATCGGCATGATGATCGCGGTGCGTGCCTCGGGGTTCATCGGGTGGTGGGCCACCTGTTTCGCCGAGAGGGCGTGCTTGTCACCGCGCACGGAAACGTAGAAGCCCATGAGCGCGGTCACGAAACCGGTGACGACCCAGCCCGAGAGCAGGCCGTACAGGCCGATCTGGCCGTATTCGAGCCAGACGTTGTCGTAGTCGGGTTGCACGCTGGCGAACAGCGACGACGCGATCACGGTGCTCAGCAGCGTGAGCAGCATGAAGGCGAGGCGGCGCTGGCCGGCGGCGCGTTCCCAAGCCTGCGGGGCCGGGGCGGCCTGCTTGGCGGCGGGGGCGCTGTCGGCGTTGCGGCCGGCGCCCAGGCGCACGAGCATGGCGGTGCCCAGGCTGTTCCAGAAACCACGCCAGGGGCGCGGTGCCATGGAACCGCGGTTCAGCGGCGGTGCGGTGACGGCGTTGGGGTGGCGTTCTTCGCGCAGCGCGCTGCGGTGCGCGAAATCGGATTCGGCGAGGACGTTGAGGTGGGAGAAGTCGTTCGGCTTCATCGTTTCATTCACCAACGTTGCTTGTCCAGGGGGGTGTCGCCAATGGCCGGAAGGCGCTTGAAGACGCAGTCCGTGGCGGCGCCGCCGACGCCGGAGAGCGCGGTCAGCGAATGGCCCGCGGCACGGGGCCGCGAGGAGGAAAACTGCTTTTGACGCAGGCCGTCGCGCTGCGGACGCAGTGCGAAAGATGGGCTGGTAAGTGCTGTCATGCCAGTACAGGGGCAAACCCTGTGCCAGCCTGGAAAAACGCTTTCAAATCAACGACTTGGCGCGAATCGGAACCGTTTTCCGTGGGGGAGGAGCCTGTCGGGCCCCCGAAACCCCCGTTTTTGTCGCCGAATCCCGACAAGCCGGGGAGGCCCTCGGGAAACAGCCTTTCAAATCAACGACTTAGGCCTGTCGCTACTCGGCGACAGGGTCGCCACCGGGAGCGACAACGTCGGCCTTGAAGTTGCCCGGCGTGAGCTCGTGCTTCTGCAACAGGCGGTAGAACTCGGTGCGGTTGCGGTCGGCCAGGCGGGCGGCGTCGGCCACGTTGCCGTCGGTCAGCTTGAGCAGGCCGACGAGGTAGTCGCGCTCGAAACGCTGCTTGGCCTCGGCGTAGGTGAGCACCTCCACGCTCGGCACGCGCAGCGCGCGCTGCACCAGCGCAAGCGGGATCAGCGGCGAGCCCGACAGCGCGCAGACCTGCTCCACCACGTTGTAGAGCTGGCGCACGTTGCCCGGCCACGCGGCGGTGGTCAGTGCCTTCAGCGCCTCGGGCGCGAAGCCCGACAGCCGCTTGCCGTACTTGGTCGACAGCTTCTGCAGGAAGTGGTTGGCCAGGAGCGGGATGTCCTCGCGCCGCGCCGACAGCGGCGGCAGCGTGAGCGTCACCACGTTCAGGCGGTAATAGAGGTCTTCGCGGAACTGGCCGGCTTCCATCGCGGCGTCCAGGTCGCGGTGGGTGGCCGAGACGATGCGCACGTCGACCTCGATCGACTGGCTCGCGCCCAGCGGGCGCACCGCGCGCTCCTGCAGCACGCGCAGCAGCTTGACCTGCAGCGCGGGCGGCATGTCCCCGATTTCGTCGAGCAGCAGCGTGCCGCCGTCGGCCTGCTGGAACAGGCCCTTGTGGTTGGCGTGGGCGTCGGTGAAGGCGCCTTTCATGTGGCCGAACAGCTCGGATTCGAGCAGTGCCTCGGGAATGGCGCCGCAATTGACCGCCACGAAGGGCTTGTCGGCGCGCGCGCTGGCCTTGTGGATGGCGCGCGCCAGCAGTTCCTTGCCGGCGCCGGAGTCGCCGCGCAGCAGCACGGAGGCGTCCGACTTGGCGACCATGCGCGCCTCGGCCAGCAACTCGGCCATGCGGTTGCTGCGGCTCACGATTTCCGAGCGCCAGCTGTCGTCGCCGGTCTTGCTCGGCGTGGTGGTCGGCGCGCCGAGCGCCAATGCCTGCGCGATCTTCTCGAGCAGCTCGCGCGCGTCGTAGGGCTTGGTGAGGTAGGTGAACACGCCGCGCGCCGTGGCCTCGACCGCGTCGGGAATGGTGCCGTGCGCGGTCAGCAGGATCACCGGCAGCGTCGGGTGGCGCTTGCGGATCTCGTCGAACAGTTGCAGGCCGTCGCGCCCGGGCAGGCGCACGTCGCTGAGTACCAGCTGCGGGTGCTCGATCTCGAGCTGCGTGAGCGCGGTCTCGGCCGAGGTGACGGCCGTGACCTGGTAGCCCGCCGACACCAGCCGCATCGAGAGCAGCCGCAGCATGTCCGGGTCGTCGTCGACCACGAGGAGGCGGGCACCAGCTGTACTCATGGGTTGGATCTGCTTCCGTTGGATGGCGTGGGTGCCGGCGTGTTCGGCCGGGCGAAGCTGCGCTCGATGGCGCGCAGCGCCTCGATGCGGTCGTTGAGCTGGTCGATGCGGCGCTGGCTGTCGCGCAGCTGCTGCACCTGTTTGTCGCGGTCGTCCTCGACGCGGCGCTGCTCGACATAGCGCGCGGCCAGCGCCCGTGCGAGCGGATGCAGCGGCTGCGCCTCGGGCGCCGGGTTGGCGATCACGCGCTGCAGCAGGCCCAGCGCGCGCGCCAGGTCGGCCGGCACGCGGGTCTGCGCGAGCAGGAGCGCGAGCTGCATCTGCGCCGCAGGCGTCTCGCCCTGTTCGCTGACGCGCGCAATTTCGGCGCTCAGGTCGGCGCCGCCCAGCGGGCGCACCTTGTCGGCATAGGCCAGCATGGTCGCGAGGGGCCCCTGCGTGAGCTGCGTGAAGAGCGAGGCCGGCTGCGTGGCCGGCGCGCGGGGCTCGGCCTCGACCGGCACCACGCGCGGCGCGGCCACGGGCGGCGGCAGCGCGTCGGCTTCGGCCGGTGGCTTGGGCTGGGAGGCGCAGGCTGCCAGCAACAGGGCGCATGGCACGGCCATGGCCCCGGCGAAGGTGGATCTGCGGACGAACGAAAGGAACATGGGTCGAAAAAGCGCGGGGCGGTGTTGGAGGGGGTGTCCGGGGTCAGGTCGTGCGCGGCAGTTCGATGCGAAAGCGTGCACCGGGGCCGTCCGGCAGCAGGGCGATGCGGCCCCCATGGGCTGCAATGTACTCCTGCACGATGGAAAGTCCGATGCCGGTGCCTTTCACCGTGTGCTCGGGCTGGCGCTCGCCGCGGAAGAAGGGTTCGAAGATGCGGTCGCGGTCACCCACGGCAATGCCGGGGCCGGCGTCGCACACGTCGATGTGCACCGCCTCCGGCGTGCCCGACACGGCCAGCGTGATCACGCCGCCCGCGGCCGAGAAACGGATCGCGTTCGACAGCAGGTTGGCGATGGCGGTGCCGAGCTTGGTGCGGTCGACCGTGAGCGTGATCGGCTCGCCCTCGGCGCGCACGCGCAGGCCGTGCGCCTGCCACTGCAGGCGCTGGGCCTCGATCTGTTCTTCGATCAGCGGCAGCAGCTCGGTGCGCTCGCGGCGAAGCTCGCGCGCCTCGAAGGCGGCGGCGTTGAAGCGCAGCAGCGCCTCGATCTGGTTCTGCAGCGACACGGTGTTCTGCTGCAGGATCTGCGCGACTTCGAGCTGCGCCGGGTTCAGCGGGCCGGTCACGCCGTCCTCGAGCAGCGACACGCCTTCGCGCAGCGCCGCCAGCGGCGTCTTCAGCTCGTGCGACACGTGGCGCAGGAAGCGCGCCTTGTCGGCGTCGAGCTCGGTCAGGCGCAGGCGCAGCCATTCGAGCTGCTGCGACACGCGCCGCACGTCGGCCGGGCCGCGGATGTCGATGGGTTCGTCGAGCCGGTTCTGGCCCAGGCCGACGATGGCGTTCTCGAGCCGCTTGAAGGGGCGCGCCAGCCAGATGCCGAAGGCCAGCGCCAGCAGCACGGCCAGCACGCTGGCAGCCACCACCTCGCGCATCAGCCGGCGGCGTGCGTTCTCGATGCGCTTGGCCAGCGCGTCGTTCTGCGTTTCGATCAGGAACTGCGCCTGCTGGGCGATGTTGGTGTTCAGGGCGTCGAGTTCGCGAAACTGCATCGCCATCGTGCTCTCGCGCGCCAGGGCGCTGTCGGGGCTGCCGCCGAGCAGCCCTTCGATCACGCCGAGCTGGCTGCGCCACATGTCGATGCCGGCGGCCGGCAGGCCGTTGCGTTCCAGGCGCTCCAGCACCTGGTGGGCTTCACGCGCCGCCTCGTCGAAGCGGC
Source organism: Variovorax sp. GW821-FHT09A10 (assembly GCF_059418385.1). NCBI lineage: Bacteria > Pseudomonadati > Pseudomonadota > Betaproteobacteria > Burkholderiales > Comamonadaceae > Variovorax > Variovorax sp. GW821-FHT09A10. The sequence goes on along the minus strand of NZ_JBWKPT010000010.1, from coordinate 78,805 downwards.
GGCGCAGCACGGCGTCATTGAGCACCAGCGACTGGCGTCCCGCGCGTTCCATGGCCGCGCTGCGTTCGGCCAGCGACTGCGAGGCGCCCGACAGGCGCAGCGCGCGCGCGGCGGCGTCGCGGCTTTGGGTGACGAGCGCGTCGTACTGCAGCACCGAGCGCAGCGCCACGCCCACCAGCAGGGCGGTGATCAGCAAAAAGGCAAACAGCAGGAGCTGCTGGAACGAGCCCCGGACGGATGGACGTTTCGCCATCAGTGGGCGAGCGCCGTGGCGGCAGCAGCCAGGGCCGATTCGCGCGTGACCACTTCGCCGCGCAGCGTGTACGCCAGCGAGCGGGTGATGCGCAGGTCGGCCATCTGGCCCACGAGGCGGGCGTCGCCCTCGAAGTTGACGACGCGGTTGCAGGCGGTGCGGCCCATGAGTTCGTTCGCGTCCTTGCGCGAGGCACCCTCGACCAGCACGCGCTGCGTGCTGCCTACCAGCGCATCGCCGAAGCGGCGCACGTTGCCGTCGATCACGCGCTGCAGCGTCTGCAGGCGCGCCAGCTTCACCTCGTGCGGCGTGTCGTCCTGCAGCGCGGCGGCGGGCGTGCCGGGGCGCGGGCTGAAGATGAAGCTGAAGCTGTTGTCGAACTGGCAGTCGTCGATGAGCTTCATCATCTTGTCGAAGTCGGCATCCGTCTCGCCGGGGAAGCCGACGATGAAGTCGCTGGACAGGGCCAGGTCGGGGCGGATGGCGCGCAGCTTTCGCACCGTGCTCTTGTATTCCATGGCGGTGTAGCCGCGCTTCATCGCCATGAGGATGCGGTCGCTGCCGTGCTGCACCGGCAGGTGCAGGTGCGAGACGAGCTGCGGCACCTTGGCGTAGGCCTCGATGAGCCGGGGCGTGAACTCGTTCGGGTGGCTGGTGGTGTAGCGGATGCGCTCGATGCCGGGGATCTCGGCGACGTATTCGATGAGCAGCGCGAAGTCGGCGATTTCGGCGGTGTCGCCCATCTTGCCGCGGTAGGCGTTCACGTTCTGGCCCAGCAGCGTGATCTCGCGCACGCCCTGGTCGGCCAGGCCGGCGATCTCGACCAGCACGTCGTCCAGCGGGCGGTTCACTTCCTCGCCGCGGGTGTAGGGCACCACGCAGTAGCTGCAGTACTTGGAGCAGCCTTCCATGATCGACACGAAGGCCGTGGCGCCTTCGACGCGGGCGGGCGGCAGGTGGTCGAACTTCTCGATCTCGGGGAAGCTGATGTCCACCTGCGGGCGGTCCAGGCGCTCGCGGTCGTTCAGCATCTCGGGCAGGCGGTGCAGCGTCTGCGGGCCGAACACGATGTCGACGTACGGTGCGCGCGCGATGATGGCCTGGCCTTCCTGGCTCGCCACGCAGCCGCCCACGCCGATCTTCACGCCCTTGGCCTTCAGGTGCTTCACGCGGCCGAGGTCGGAGAACACTTTTTCCTGTGCCTTCTCGCGCACCGAGCAGGTGTTGAACAGGATGAGGTCGGCCTCGTCCACGTTCTGCGTGGGCTCGTAGCCCTGCGCGGCGTGGAGCACGTCGGCCATCTTGTCCGAGTCGTACTCGTTCATCTGGCAGCCGAAGGTCTTGATGAATACTTTTTTCATGGGGAGCTCTCTGTGCCCTTCGAAAGGAGGAAGGGCTGCGGGGCGCGCGTGGCGCCCGCGGATTTTTGCTTGCGTGCGGGGTGGCCGCGTTACTGCGTGTTCAGCGTGTCGTTCGAGGTGAACGGCCAGATGTTCAGGAACGGCTTGTTCAGCGATTCGCGGCTGGCCAGGGCCTCGTCGGGCGTCAGGATCCAGACCTCGCGCAGCAGCCCGGCGGCGTCGCGCGTGTAGTTCACGAGGTACTTCTGGCCAATGATGGCGCCGGGCATCACCAGCATGTTCTGCGGGCTGCGGATGCGCGCGCCGGCGCCCAGGCGGTCGGCCCGGCCGTCGAGCTCGACGTCGGGGGCGCTGGTCACCATGAACTTGCCGCGCAGCGTGCCGATGGGGAAGTTGCGCCCGCCGTTGAGCGACTCGTTCTGGGTCTGCGGACGGGGCACCTCGTCCTGGGCGCTGGCCTGGAGCGAGAAAAGACCGGCGGCGCTAGCAAGGGCGGCGCAGATAGCGAGGGAAGTGAGCGTTTTCGTGGGTGTCTTGCAGCGGTTCATGGGGTATATCCAGAGGCTGTGGACCGGCGATTTTAGCGAGGGGTGTTTTCCCTCATACCGGGTGCAGCGGGTGGTGCGGGGGCTTTGCGTCGGCCTGCTTTACATTTCTTTACGGCGCCCGTGAACACTGTGCGCCGGCCACTGCTCCAATAGCTGCTGTCAGCCCAAAGTGCACAAGAACCCATGAAGAAAACTGCCGCCTTCGCCCTCGCGGGCGTGTTGATCGTAGCCGTCGCGGGCGGCTGGTGGCGCATGTCGGGCGATCGGCCCGTCACGAAAGACACGAAAGACGCCAAGTCCGCGAATGCCGGGCCTCCCGCCGCGCTGGTCACGCTGGCCACGGCCGAGAAGCAGGACGTGCCGGTCACGGTGCAGGTCAACGGCAGCGTGGTCTCGCTCAACAGCGTCGACCTGCGCCCGCAGGTCACCAACACCGTGAGCGCGGTGCACGTCAAGGAAGGCCAGTTCGTGAAGGCAGGGCAGCTGCTCTTCACGCTCGACGACCGCAACGACCAGGCCAACCTCGCGCGCGCCCGGGCCCAGCAGCAGAAGGACGAGGCCACCATGGCCGACCTGGAGCGCCAGTACAAGCGCAGCCAGGACCTGGTGGCACAGAACTTCATTGCCAAGAGCGCGGCCGACGCCACGCTGTCGCAGCTCCAGGCGCAGCGCGCCGCCGTCGCGGCCGACCGCGCCGCCGTGCAGTCGGCGCAGGTGGCGTTGGGCTACGCCACGCTGCGCGCACCCATCGCCGGGCGCATCGGCGCCGTGAACATCTACCCGGGCACGCTGGTGCAGCCCACGCTGTCGCTGGTCACCATCACCCAGCTCGACCCCATCGCCGTGAGCTTCCCCGTGCCCGAAGGCAACCTGCAGGACCTGCTGGCCGCGTCGCGCACGCGCGCCAAGGTGGAGGCGCTGGTCACGGGCCGGCGCGAGCCGCTGTTCGGCACGCTCGACTTCGTCGACAACACGGTCGATCCGCAGATCGGCACCGTCCGCGCCAAGGCGGTGTTCGCCAACGCCGACCAGAGCCTGTGGCCCGGCCAGTTCGTCAACACGCGCATCACGGTGCGGATGCTCGACGGCGTCACCGTGGTGCCGGCTGCGGCGCTCATGATGCTGTCCGACGGCACCTCGCTGTACGTGGTCGATGCCGAACGCAACGCGGCGCGTCGCCAGGTCAAGGTGCTGCACACCTTCGGCACCAAGGTCGCGGTGAGCGGCGTGACGCCCGGCGAGCAGGTGGTGATCGAAGGCAGCCAGAACGTGCGCCCGGGCGGCAAGGTGCGCGTCGACGTCAAGGCGCCGGCCGGACCCGGCGGCGCGCCCGCCAACGGCACCACGGGCGTCACGCCCGGCAGCGCGGCGTCGTCGGACATCAAGCCGGTGCGGGAACGGGCATGAACATTTCAGAGCTCTGCATCCGCCGTCCGGCGATGACGGTGCTGCTGTCGGCGGCCGTCGTGGTCATCGGCATCTTTGCGTACTTCAGCATCCCGGTCGCGGCGCTGCCGAGCTACAACACGCCGGTCATCAACGTCAACGCGCAGCTGCCGGGCGCCAGCCCCGACACCATGGCGAGTTCGGTCGCGTTGCCGCTAGAAAAGCAGTTCTCGACCATCCCCGGCCTGCAGACCATCAGTTCGGTGAACACGCAGGGCGTGACCTCGCTCACGCTCGAATTCGTCAGCAGCCGCGACATCGACGCCGCCGCGGTCGACGTGCAGGCCGCGCTGCTGCGCGCCCAGCGCCAGCTGCCGCAAGAGCTGACGCAGCTGCCCTCGTACCGCAAGGTGAATCCGGCCGACGCGCCGGTGCTGTTCATTGCGCTGATCTCGCCGTCGATGAACCCGTCGGAGCTCAACGACTACGCCGAGAACCTCATTTCGCCCACGCTCTCGACCATCGACGGCGTGGCGCAGGTGGGCGTGTACGGGCGCAAGGCCTTCGCGGTGCGCATCAAGGCCAACGCCGACCTGCTCAACGCGCGCAACATCACGCTCGACGAGCTGGCCAAGGCCGTGAACTCGGCCAACGCCAACACGCCGGTCGGCACGCTCGACGGCCCGCGCCAGACGCTCACCATCCAGGCCAACCGCCAGCTCATGAGGGCGGCCGACTTCGCCAAGCTCATCATCGCGCAGCGCAACGGCGCGCCGGTGCGGCTGGACGAAGTGGCCACGCTCGAGGACAGCTTCGAGTCGGTCAAGACCGGCAGCAGCTTCAACGGGCAAGACTCGATTTCGCTGGCCGTGCAGCGCCAGCCCAATGCCAACACCGTGCAGGTGGTGGACGCGGTGCGCGCGCTCATCCCGCGCTTCAAGGCCGAGCTGCCGCAGTCGGTCGAGATCCAGATGGTCAACGACCGCTCGATCTCCATCCGCGAGGCGGTGCACGACGTGCAGCTCACGCTGCTGGGCACCATCGCGCTGGTGGTGCTGGTGATCTTCCTGTTCCTGCACCGGCTGGTGGCCACGCTGATCCCGGCGGCCACCATTCCGATCTCGCTGATCGGCGCGGTGGCGCTGCTGTACGCCTTCGGCTACAGCCTGGACAACGTCTCGTTGCTGGGCATCACGCTGGCCGTGGGACTGGTGGTGGACGACGCCATCGTGGTGCTCGAAAACATCATGCGCTACGTCGAGAAGGGCATGGAGCCGATGGCCGCCGCGCTGCGCGGCGCGCGCGAGGTGGGCTTCACCATCGTGTCGATCTCGATCTCGCTGGTGGCCGTGTTCATCCCGATCTTCTTCATGCCCGGCGTGATCGGCCTCTTGTTCCACGAGTTCGCCGTGGTCGTGGCGCTGGCGGTGCTGGTGTCGGCCGTGGTGTCGCTCACGCTCGTGCCCATGCTCGCGAGCCGGCTGCTCAAGCACGTGCCGCGCAAGGAAGGCGCACTCGATCACGAAGAAGAGCACCCGGAGCCCGGCACGGCGATCGGCCGTGCCTTCGAGCGCGGCTACCGCGCGGTGCACGGCGGCTACATGCGCACGCTCGACTGGACGCTCGGGCACCGCGCGCTGATGCTGGCCATGGCGGGCCTGACCTTCGTCGTCACGGCCTGGCTCTTCGTCAGCATTCCCAAGGGTTTCTTCCCCGAGGAAGACATCGGCCAGATCCAGATCACCACCGAGGCGGCCGAAGACATTTCGTTCACCGCCATGAAGGCGCTGCAGGACCGTGTGGCCGCCGCGCTCAAGGCCGACCCGAGCGTGGACTACGTGAGTTCCTTCGTCGGCGTGGGCGGCCCGACCGCCACGCAGAACTCGGGCCGGCTGTTCGCGGTGCTCAAGCCGCGCAGCGAACGCCCCAAGATGGCCAAGGTGCTCGAGTCGCTGCGCCAGCGCTTCCGCGAGATCCCGGGCATTGCCGTGTACATGCAGCCGGTGCAGAACCTGCGCCTGGGCGGGCGCCAGAGCAAGGCGCGCTTCCAGTACACGCTGCAGAGCGTGAACGCCGGTGAGATGGTGCCGTGGTCGACCCGGCTCATGGAGCGCATGCGCGCCGACCCCGACTTTCGCGACGTGACCAGCGATTCGCAGAACCGCGGCCTGCAGGCCACGCTGGAGATCGATCGCGACAAGGCCGGCGTGCTCGGCGTGGCCGTGGGCGACCTGCGCACCGCGCTGTACAACGCCTACGGCGACCGCCAGATCGGCAGCATCTACGGCGCCAGCAACACCTACCAGGTCATCCTGTCGGCGGCCGACAGCGACCGCCAGTTCGAGGAAGACGTGGCGCGCCTGTCGGTGCGCAGCACCACCGGCAAGCTGGTGCCGCTGTCGGCCTTCTCGACCGTCAAGCGCACCGTGGGGCCGACCTCGGTCAACCACCAGGGGCAGCTGCAGGCGGTGACGGTGTCGTTCAACCTCGGCCCCGACGTGCCGCTGGGCAACGCGACCGCGAAGATCGACCGCTTCAAGGACGAGCTGAAGATGCCGCAGTCGATCATCACGACCTACGGCGGCGACGCGGCGGTGTTCCAGAGTTCGCAGTCGAGCCAGGCGGTGCTGCTGGTGCTCGCGGTGCTGGTCATCTACGTGCTGCTGGGCGTGCTGTACGAGAGCTACATCCACCCGATCACCATCCTGGCGGGCCTGCCCTCGGCGGCGGTGGGGGCGTTGCTCTCGCTGAAGATCTTCGGCTTCGACCTCACGCTGATCGCGACCATCGGCATCCTGCTGCTGATCGGCATCGTGAAGAAGAACGCGATCATGATGATCGACTTCGCCCTCGACGCGCAGCGCACCGAGGGCATGAAGCCGGTCGACGCGATCCGCGAGGCCTGCCGGCTGCGCTTCCGCCCGATCCTGATGACCACGCTGGCCGCGCTGATGGGCGCGCTGCCGCTCGCGCTGGGCCTGGGTGCCGGCGCCGAACTGCGCCAGCCGTTGGGCGTGGCGGTGGTGGGCGGGCTGATCTTCTCGCAGGTGATCACGCTGTACATCACGCCCGCGATCTACCTGGCGCTCGACCGCTACAGCGGCAGCGGGCCGATGGTGGAGTTGCCGGGCGAGGCGAAGGCCGAGGCTGCAGCTGCTGGCGGCCACGCCGCCTCGCACGCCTGACGGCGATTCAAAAGATGCCGGATGGCCATGAGCGTGGGCCACCCGGCCAGGAAGGACTTGTGCAGTCCAGCGCTAAGCCACACCCGGACCATCGCCCATTGAAGGCGCTCCGGCCTCTCTCCTCAACGGCTCCCTCATTCCCTCCGCCGCCGCTCTTCCCATGTGTGTGACGGGGTGAATGATGGCGAGGGGGTGAGGGTGTCGACGGTATCCAGCGATACAGGAGGTGGGCTTTTTTCTTACGGTGTCGCGTCGCGGAAACAACGCAAGGCCGCCGCATCTGGAATGGTGACCTGCCGGGCTCGCGTTTCGATGAGCCCCTGTCCCGCCAGCGCATTCAGCGCGCGCGTGACGGTGACGCGGCTCAAGGCCGTCATGGCGCCGATCTGCTCGTGCGTCAGATCGACGGTGAGCGTGTGCGATGCCTGCGTCGACGGCGGGCGCGCCACACGCAGCAGCAGATCGATGACCCGCTCCTTGGGCGCCGCCGAGGCCACCCCGGCCAGCTTGGCGACGATCATGTGGTTCTTGAATCCGAGCAGCTGGATCAACGAGGTCGCGAGCTCGGGCAGCGCCGAGAACTGCTGCGCGACATCCGCCGGGCGGTAGCGGCTGAGCATGGCCGGCGCGACCGCGCGGGTCGTCGTGGGCCGGGGGCTGTCGGCAAACGCCGGGCCTTCGCCAAAGATCGCACCGGGCCCGAAGATTTCGAGCAGGAACTCCGCGCCGTTGCTTCGGTGGACCGTGGAATGCACGAAGCCCGATCGCAAGAGATAGAAGTAGTCGTGCCGTTCGCCTTCGCGCGCAATGGTGTCGCCGGCTTCCAGGGTGACGAAGCTTCCCAGGTGCGTGGCGTCGATCCACGGCGCGGACAGCGACTGGGAGGCGTCCCAGCTGGCGTAGGCCGAGGGCGTGGAATTCGTTCTTTTCATGGGAGCGTCTTGCCCGGGGCGAAGAAAGGCAAGCGGCCCATCGTGCTAGGTCGTGGGCTCGTCCAGCGGCGTGTCCGTCGCCAGGTGGGCGATGTCGCTCCAGCCGACGAGGCTGAAGCCCTCGGGCGTCCACAGCATGCGGTTGATGGCCGCGTTGCCGAGCTGCCAGGTGCGCGGCGCCTGCAGCTCCTGGCGCGTGGCGGCGCGGTAGAGCACGTCCATCACGCCGCCGTGGGCCACCAGCACCACCAGCTGGCCCGGGTGGCGCGCGGCGATGGCCGAGGCGGTGCCGGTCACGCGGTCGCGAAAGGTCAGCAGGCTCTCGCCGCCGCCTTCGGGTTCGAACTCGGGATCGCGCTCGCGCCAGCGGCGCGCGTCCTCGGGCAGCGTGGCCTCGATCTCGGCGAAGCTCATGCCCTCGAAGCGGCCGAAGGCGCGCTCGCGCAGGCCCAGGTCGGGCTGCACGGCGAGGCCGTGGGGCTCGGCGATGGCCTGGGCGGTCTGCCAGGCGCGCGAGAGGTCGCTGGCATAGACCGCCGCGATCGGTTCGTCGGCCAGCGCCTGTCCGGCGCGTTGCGCCTGCCAGAGGCCGGTGGCATTGAGGCCGATGTCGAGGTGGCCCTGGATGCGGGTGTCGACGTTCCAGGCGGTTTCGCCGTGGCGCACGGCGATCAGGCGGGTGAGATTGGCTTCCATCCGTCCGAATTCTAGAAGTGCGTCATTTCCTGGCGGCTGGCGTGAGCTCGATGTTCACACGGCGCTCGCCCGGCTGCGGGTTCGGAAAGCCCTGCAGCGCGGCCTCGAACATCACCGGCAGGATCGCCGCGCTGGAGCTGTAGGGGCCGTCGTTGCGCGCGCGGGTCTCGTACACCACGCGGTGGCTGCCGCCCGCCTCGCGCAGCACGAGGCTCACCTCGCGCTGGTACCAGGGGTTGGCCGGCGGCGTGAACATCGGGCCGCCGTACCAGCCGCTGCCATACCAGCGGTGGCCGTAGTAGCCGCCGTAGCCGTAGCCCCAGGGGCCGGGCCCGTACAGCCATGGATCGGCCCAGGGCGACAGCGCCGCCGTGACACGCGCGCCGATCTGCGCCGTGTACTGCGGCCTTGCGTCGTCGCGGCGCAGGCCGACCTTGTCGAGCGCGGCCGCGGCCATGGCCTCCAGGCCTTCCTGGCGCGCCGTGTCGGCCTGCTGCGAAGGCAGGCGCTCGAAGCGGTAGGTGGCGCCGGGCGGCACGGTCGTGCCCGGCGTGGCAAAGCTCTTGACGTTGCTGTCGACCACCCAGGAGGTGGCGCAGCCGCTCAGGGTTGCTACCAAAAATAGAGCTGAAAACGCACGATACATAAGGGTCTCCGGGCCAAGTGCCCTAAATTCCCCTGGGTTGCCCGAGTCAGCCCTGGACGATGCGCAGGGCCGAGGGTGCCTGGGAGAGCAGGTCGAAAGCGGGCGTGTCGAAGGCCTTGTCGCCGTTCTCGTCGGCCACGCCCGTCGCCTTCAGACCCTGGAAGTCGTGCAGCGTTCCGTCCAGCAGGTGCGAAGGCACGACGTTCTGCAGCGCGGTGAACATGTTTTCCACGCGGCCGGGGTACTTCTTGTCCCACTCGCGCAGCATCTCGCCGACCTGCTTGCGCTGCAGGTTCTCCTGGCTGCCGCACAGCGTGCAGGGAATGATCGGGAACTCGCGGTGCTGCGCCCAGCGCACCGTGTCCTTTTCGGCCACGTAGGCCAGCGGGCGGATCACGATGTGCTTGCCGTCGTCGCTCACCAGCTTGGGCGGCATGCTCTTGAGCTTGCCGCCGAAGAACATGTTGAGGAAGAAGGTCTGCAGCATGTCGTCGCGGTGGTGGCCCAGCGCGACCTTGGTGGCGCCCAGCTCGTCGGCCACGCGGTACAGGATGCCGCGGCGCAGCCGGCTGCACAGGCCGCAGGTGGTCTTGCCCTCGGGGATGACGCGCTTGACGATGCTGTAGGTGTCCTGGTTCTCGATGTGGAAGGCCACGCCGAGTTCGCTCAGGTACTTGGGCAGCACCTCTTCGGGGAAGCCGGGCTGCTTCTGGTCGAGGTTGACCGCGACGATGTCGAAGTGGATGGGCGCGCGCGCCTTCATCTTGAGCAGGATGTCGAGCAGCGCGTAGCTGTCTTTTCCGCCCGAAACGCACACCATGACCTTGTCGCCTTCTTCGATCATGTTGTAGTCGACGATGGCCTGGCCGACCTGGCGGCACAGGCGCTTTTCGAGCTTGTGCGTCTCGCGTTCGATCTTCAGCGAGTTGGAGGGCGCACCGGCTTCGGGCGTATCGTCGATCCAGACGGCGTTCATTGGGGGGCTACTTCGGGCAAATCAGGGGAAAGACCCCCGATTTTGCCTTGGATCACCATTCCCCGGCTTCGATGCGGATGGCGACTTCGCAGTCGTCGAAGATTTCGAGCTTGGCGATCTTCACGCGCACGCCCCGCACGCCGGGCAGTTGCAGCAGGCGCTGCGCGAGCTTGCCGATCAGGCTTTCGAGCAGGTTGACGTGCTCGGCGGTGCACTCGTCGATGATGATGCGGCGCACCTTGCGGTAGTCCAGCACGTGAAAGATGTCGTCGTCCTGCGGCAGCAGCGGCTGCGGACCGAGGTTGAGCTCGGCGTCCACCAGGATCGGCTGCGGCGCGGTCTTTTCCTGCTCGAGGATGCCTAGGTTGGCGTCGAAGCGCAGGCCCTGGAGGGTGAGTGTCTGGTGGCCGTGCGGTGTGTTCGTGGACATGGTGGTGGTGCTCGTCACATGAGCGAGAAGTCGCGCTCGAATTTCATGAGGTGCTGGCCGCCGTCGACGAGCAGCGTGGTGCCGGTGATCGAGCTGTTCTCCAGCGCGAACTTCACGGTGGCGGTCACGTCTTCCGATGTGGACGAGCGGCCCAGCGGCGACAGCTTGTGCAGCTGCGCGAACTTGTCATCGTCGAGCATGTGGCTCGCCAGCGTGAGGCCGGGCGCCACGCCCACCACGCGCACGCGCGGCGCCAGCGCCAGCGCCAGCATGGGGGTGGCGGCTTCGAGTGCGGCCTTGGAGAGCGTGTAGCTCAGGAAGTCGGGGTTCGGGTTCCACAGCTTCTGGTCGAGCAGGTGCACCACGGCGCCCTGCGCATCGCGCCGGGCCAGGTGGTCGTGCAGCGCCTGCGCCAGCAGGATGGCCGCGCCGGTGTTGCTGCGCGCGTGGCGCTCCATGAGCGCGTAGCTGAAGCTGGCGGCGTCGTCGTGCTCGAAGAGGGCGGCGCTGTGCACCACGGCATCGACAGCGCGAAAGCGCGCCGCCACGCGCGGCAGCAGGGCGCGGGTGGCCTGCTCGTCGGCCAGGTCGGCCTCGAACAGGGCCGAGTCGCCCGAGCGCGCGGCGCAATCGGCCACGGTCTGCTCGGCTTCGGCGCGCGAGCTGCGGTAGTGCACCGCCACCTGCCAGCCGCCCGCGGCGAGCGCCAGCGCGATCTCGCGGCCCAGCCGGCGGCCCGCGCCCGTGACGAGGACGGTGCGGCGGCGATCGGGGGAGGAGGGGGGGATGGCGCTCATTCGGAGGAGGAAGACAGAAGACAGGAAGAGGACAATGGCGCCGTGACGACGCCAACGACAAACAGTTTACCCATCGCCCTCGACCATCTGATTGCCCGCTCCGTCGAGCGCGCCGGCGGATGGATCGGCTTCGACCGCTTCATGGCCCTGGCCCTGTACGCGCCGGGGCTCGGCTATTACGCCAACACCTCGGCCAAGTTCGGCCACATGCCCTCGTCCGGCAGCGACTTCGTGACCGCGCCCGAGCTGACGCCGATGTTCGGCCACACGCTCGCGGTGCAGGTGCTCGAAGCGCTGGAGAAAACCGGCACCGACACCGTGTGGGAGTTCGGCGCGGGCTCGGGGGCGCTGGCGGTGCAGCTGCTGCATGCGCTGGGCGAGATGGGGCGCAGCGATGTGCGCTATCGCATCGTCGATCTGTCGGGCACCTTGCGGGAGCGGCAGCAGCAGGCGCTGGCGGGGCATGCGGAGCGGGTTGAATGGCTCGGGGAGTTGCCTGAGTCCATGGCGGGCGTGGTGGTCGGCAATGAGGTGCTCGATGCGATGCCGGTGCAGTTGCTGGCGCGGGTGAAGGGGGTCTGGTTCGAGCGGGGGGTGGTGCGGAATCCGGCGGGGGATGGGTGGACGTGGGCGGACCGGGCTACCGAGTTGCGGCCGCCGGTGGAGGTGTCGGGGGTGCATGACTACCTCACCGAGGTGCATCCGCAGGCGCAGGCTTTTATTGCGACGCTCGCGGACCGGCTTGAGAAGGGGGCGGCGTTTCTCATCGACTATGGGTTTCCCGAGGGCGAGTACTACCACCCGCAGCGGCACATGGGGACGGTGATGTGCCATCGGGGGCATCAGGCGGATGGCGATCCTCTTTCGGAGGTCGGGTACAAGGACATCACGGCGCATGTGGACTTCACGGGGATTGCCGTGGCGGGGCAGGAGGCGGGGCTTTCTGTTCTTGGCTACACGAGCCAGGCGCGGTTTCTTTTGAACTGCGGGATGTTGGGGTTGATGGAACGAGGGACCGTGGCGCAGCGGGGGATGGCGGCTCGGTTGATTCATGAGCATGAGATGGGGGAGTTGTTCAAGGTGGTGGGGTTTGCTGTCGGTGAACCCTGGGACGCTGTGGGGTTCTCTGAAGGGGATCGGAGTCACACCCTCTGAGGGTTTGCTTCCCGAGGCCGGGTCTCGCCCCGGCGGGCGACTCACTTTCTTTTGCTTCGCCAAAAGAAAGTAAGCAAAGAAAAGGCGACCCCACTGTCTGCGTCCCTCCGCTTCGCTGCGGGCAACCTGCGGTGCTCGCGTTTCGCGGGGTCTCGCCCAAACTCGCTTCGCTCAAACAAGGGCGAGCCCTGATCCGCGAAACGCTGCGCTCCTCGGCGCAGCCAGAGGGGCGTGGATGCCGGGCGGGCCGTCGCTGCGCTCGGCCCGCGGCTTGTGCTTTCAATGGAAAGAGTTGGTCATAAGCAAGCAACAAAGACTTCGTTGGGGAATGGGGGGCGCGCTTCTACATTCGCGGCATGACTGCCGTTCTTTCCCGTGCAACCTCCACTGCCGAGGCCCCGGCGCAGCCCTTCGAGGTGCGGCCTTTCGATGCGCCGGTGGGTGCGGAGATCGTCGGGCTCGACATCGCTGAGCCGATCAACGCCGCCGACTTCCAACGCATCCACCGCGCGCACCTGGACCACCACGTGCTGGTCTTTCGCGACCAGCGCATCACGCCCGCGCAGCACATCGACTTCAGCCGCCGCTTCGGGCCGCTGGAGATCCACGTGCTGCACCAGTTCCAGCTGAAGAACCACCCCGAGATCCTGATCGTCTCGAACGTCAAGGAAAACGGCGAGCCGATCGGTCTCGGCGACGCGGGCGTGTACTGGCACTCCGACATTTCGTACAAGCCCACGCCCAGCCTGGGCTCGCTGCTGCACGCGCAGGAGCTGCCGAGCGAAGGCGGCGACACGCTGTTTGCCGACCAGCACCTGGCATGGGAGGCGCTGCCTGCCGAGCTGCAGCAGCGCATCTTGCCGCTGAAGGCGGAGCACAGCTACCTCGCGAAGTACGAGGAGCTGCGTGCGAAGAACCCGTGGCGGCCGAAGCTTTCACAAGCACAGATCGACCAGGTCGCACCCGCCGTGCAACCCGTGGTGCGCACGCACCCGGAGACGGGGCGCAAGGCGCTGTTCGTCAGCGAGCACTTCACGACGCGCATCGTCGGCCTGCCGCCAGGCGAGAGCGATGCGCTGCTGGCCGAGCTGTTCGCGCACAGCACGCGGCCGGAGTTCGTGTACCGCCACGCGTGGGCGCCGCACGACCTGGTGTTCTGGGACAACCGCTCGCTGATGCACCTCGCGGCAGGCACACCCGACCACCTGCGCCGCCGGCTCAACCGCACCACCATCGTGGGCGACACGCCGTTCTGATTTCTTTTTATCTTCCGGACTTTCCAATGAACCGCTTCACTCGCCGCGCCGCCGCGCTCGTCACCGGCCTCGGCCTTCTCGCCGGCAGCCTGGCCGCGCACGCCGAAGGGCAGATCCGCATCGCCGAGCAGTTCGGCATCGTCTACCTGCTGCTCAACGTGGCGCAGGAGCAGAAGCTGATCGAGAAGCACGCGAAGGCCGCGGGGGTCGATGCGAAGGTGGAGTGGGTCAAGCTCTCGGGCGGCTCGGCGGTGAACGACGCGCTGCTGTCGGGCAACATCGAGATCGCGGGCGCCGGCGTGGGGCCGCTGCTCACGCTGTGGGACCGCACCAAGGGCAAGCAGAACGTGAAGGGCGTGGCCTCGCTGGGCAACTTCCCGTACTACCTGGTGAGCAACAACCCGAACGTGAAGTCGATCGCCGACTTCACGGACAAGGACCGCATCGCGCTGCCTGCCGTGGGCGTGTCGGTGCAGTCGCGGGTGCTGCAGATCGCGTCGGCCAAGCTGTGGGGCGACAAGGAGTTCAACAAGCTCGACAAGATCAGCGTGGCGCTGCCGCACCCCGACGCGGCGGCGGCGATCATCAAGGGCGGCACGGAGATCACGGGGCACTTCGGTAATCCGCCGTTCCAGGAGCAGGAACTGGCGGGCAATCCGAACGCGCGCATCGTGCTGAACTCGTACCAGGTGCTGGGCGGGCCGTCGTCGGCCACGGTGCTGTACGCGACCGAGAAATTCCGCAACGAGAACCCCAAGACCTACAAGGCGTTCGTCGACGCGCTCGACGAGGCGGCGAAGTTCGTCACGGCCAACCCCGAGAAGGCGGCCGACATCTACCTGAAGGTGAGCAACGCCAAGCTCGACCGCGAGCTGCTGCTGAAGATCATCAAGAACCCCGAGGTGCAGTTCAAGACCGCGCCGCAGAACACCTACGTGTTCGCGGAGTTCATGCACCGCGTGGGGGCGATCAAGAACAAGCCGGCATCGGTGAAGGACTATTTCTTCGACGACGCGCACACGGCCTCGGGGAACTGACGCGATGCTGTCCCGGCTCGAGCGCCTGGCAGGGCCGCCCGCCGCGGCCTTCCTCGGCGGCAGCGTGGCGCCACAGCGGCCGGCCCGGCGGCGCGGCGTGGTGGCCACGGGCGACGCGGCACCGCCGTACGTGCACGAGGCGCTGCTGCAGGTCGACGGCGTCAGCCTCGAGTACCGCACGCCCGAGCGCGTGGTGCGCGCCACGCACCGCGTGAGCTTCGACGTGCATGCCGCCGACCGCTTCGTGCTGCTCGGGCCCTCGGGCTGCGGCAAGTCCACGCTGCTCAAGGCCGTGGCCGGGTTCATCCCGCCGGTCGAAGGCGAGATCCGCCTCGACGGCCGGCGCGTGACGCAGCCGGGCCCCGACCGCATCGTCGTGTTCCAGGAGTTCGACCAGCTGCCGCCGTGGAAGACGGTGAAGCAGAACGTGATGTTCCCGCTGCTCGCCTCGCGCACGCTGGGGCGCAAGGAAGCGGCCGAGCGCGCGCTGCACTACCTGGACAAGGTGGGCCTCTCGAAATTCGCCGACGTGCACCCGCACCAGCTCTCGGGCGGCATGAAGCAGCGCGTGGCGATCGCGCGTGCGCTGGCGATGCAGCCGCGCGTGCTGCTGATGGACGAGCCCTTTGCCGCGCTGGACGCGCTCACGCGCCGCCGCATGCAGCAGGAGCTGCTCGAACTGTGGGACGAGGTGCGCTTCACGCTGCTGTTCGTCACGCACTCGATCGAGGAGGCGCTGGTGGTGGGCAACCGCGTGGCGCTGCTGTCGCCGCACCCGGGGCGCATGCGGGCCGAACTCAACAGTCACGGCTACTCGCTGGACAGCCTGGGCGGTGCGGACTTCCAGGCGACGGCGCGGCGCATCCACGACATGCTGTTCGAGGAAGAGCAGGCCACACCATGACACCGGCTTTTCTCCCTCCCCTTCCGGGGGAGGGCAGGGGTGGGGGCATGCGGCGTTCCTGTCGGGCGCTCTGCCTGCCCCCATCCCAACCTTCCCCCAGAGGGGGAAGGAGCAATACACGATGAGCACCCTGACGCCCCCCATCCGCCCTGAATACGAACGCACGCTCGAACCCTTCACCGAAGTGCCGGTGGAGCGCGCGCTGCCGCTGGCCACGCGCCTCGCTTCGCACACCTGGCTGCGCAAGGGCCTGATCCTCGCCGTCATCGCCGTGCTGTGGGAACTGGCAGCGCGCTGGCAGGACAACGACCTGCTGCTGCCCACCTTCACCGCCACCGCCCGCGCGCTGGTCGAGGGGCTGGCCAGCGGCGAGCTGGTCGAGAAGGTGCGCATCTCGCTGGCCGTGCTGCTGCAGGGCTACCTCGCGGGCGTGCTGCTGGCCTTCGGGCTCACCACGCTGGCGGTGTCCACGCGCATCGGACGCGACCTGCTGGACACGCTGACCTCGATGTTCAACCCGCTGCCCGCGATCGCGCTGCTGCCGCTGGCGCTGCTGTGGTTCGGGCTGGGCCGGGGCAGCCTGGTGTTCGTGCTGATCCATTCGGTGCTGTGGCCGCTGGCGCTCAACACCTACGCGGGCTTCCAGGGCGTGCCTGAGACGCTGCGCATGGCGGGGCGCAACTACGGGCTGAAGGGGCTGCGCTACGTGCTGCAGATCCTGGTGCCGGCCGCGCTGCCGTCGATTTTGTCGGGGCTGAAGATCGGCTGGGCCTTTGCGTGGCGCACGCTGATCGCGGCGGAGCTGGTGTTCGGCGCCTCGTCGGGCAAGGGCGGGCTGGGCTGGTACATCTTCCAGAACCGCAACGAGCTGTACACCGACCGCGTGTTCGCCGGCCTCGCGCTGGTGGTGCTGATCGGCCTGCTGGTGGAAAGCCTGGGCTTTCGCACGCTGGAGCGGCTCACGGTGCGGCGCTGGGGCCAGCAGCGCTAGCCCCCGGGTGAAGGGGCCGGGCGGACGAATGCCCCGGCGATGGCGAAACGGGCGCGGGCTCGGGTCTAATCGCAGCTTTTGGCACGCGTTCTCCTTCCCATGAGCTCTTCCGCCCCCGACCTTTCCGCGATCGCCGGTGCGCTGGCCGATGCCGCCGCCGCCCAGTCGATGCGCTACTTCCGCACGCCGCTGGACATCATCACCAAGGCCGACGAAAGCCCGGTCACGCTGGCCGACCGCGCCGCCGAGACGGCGATGCGCGAGATCCTCGGCGCGCGCGTGCCCGCCGACGGCATCTTCGGCGAGGAGCACGGCCCCGAGCGGCTCGACGCCGACCGCATCTGGGTGCTCGACCCGATCGACGGCACGCGCAGCTTCATCACCGGCTCGCCGCTGTGGGGCACGCTCATCGGCGTGCTGCAGGGCGGGCGCGTGGTGCTCGGCATGGTCGACATGCCGGTGCTGAAAGAGCGATGGATCGGCGAGGCCGGCAAGGGCGCCACGCGCGACGGCCAGCCCGTGCGCGTGAGCGGCTGCACCGAGATCGCCAAGGCCCGCATCGTCACCACCTCGCCCGACATCTTCTCGCCGGCCGACTGGAGCGCCTTCGACCGCCTGAGCCGCCAGTGCGCGATGCGCCGCTTCGGCGGCGACTGCTACGGCTACGCGCAGCTCGCGGGCGGCACCATCGACCTCGTGGTCGAGACCGGCCTGCAGCCCTACGACTTCCTGGGCCCGGCGGGCCTGATCGAGGCCGCGGGCGGCGTCGTCACCGACTGGGAGGGCCGGCCGCTGGGGCTGAACGCCGACCAGCGCGTGATCGCTGCCGCCACACCCGAACTTCACCGACAAGCCCTGGCCGTGCTCGCGGCCTAGACTGTCTGCATGTTCCGCTGGCTGATCGTCGTCGTCCTGGCGCTGGTGCTCATGAGCGGCCTGACCGCCTGGCTGCGCCGCTTCGGCTTCGGACGGCTGCCCGGCGATTTCGAGTTTCGCGCCTTCGGCCGCGACTGGCAGCTGCCGATCGCGAGCACGGTGGTGCTCAGCATGATCGCGGCGCTGGTCGCGCGGCTGCTCTGAGAAACGCCTGAGAAAGAAGAGAACCCCGCAATGAGAGCCTGCGTAGACATCGGCGGCACCAAGGTCGCCGTGAGCCTTTCCGCTTCGAGCGACGCGCCGCTGATCGGCCGCCGCAGCGAGCCCACCGCCAAGACCGGCAGCAACGACGCCGTGGCGGTGCAGATCCTGCGGCTCATCGACGAGGTGTGCGCCGAGCAGGGCATCGACCCGGCGAGCATCGACCGCGTGGGTGTGTCGTCGACCGGGCCCTTCGAGCTGCACGACGGCATGGTCGAGCTGGCCACGCCCAACATCTGCGGCGGCATCGCCGGCCCCTCGCGCGGGCTGCCCAACAACTGGATGACGGCCATCGTCGAGGCGCCGCTGGCGCGCCGCTTCGCCCGCGTGCGCGTCGAGAACGACGCCGTGGCCGCGCTCGAGGCCGAGCGCCACTGGGGCGCGCTGAAGGGGCTCGACAACTGCGCCTACGCCACCTGGAGCACGGGCGTGGGCGTGGGCCTGTGCGTCGACGGCAAGGCGCTGCGCGGCAAGAACGGCAACGCCGGCCATGCGGGCCACAGCTTCGTGGTCGACGACGACAGCGGCGCGCTGTGCGGCTGCGGCAACCTGGGCGACGTGGAAGCGCTGGCGGGCGGCAATTCGATCGCGCACCGCTTCGGCCAGCCCGCGGCCGATCTGTTCACGGCCGCCGCGGCCGGTGACGCTGCTGCACTCGAGAAGGCCGACGCGCTGTGCCGTGTGATCGGCCGCATGCTCTACAACCTCGTCATCACGCTCGACCTGCAGCGCATCAGCCTGGGCGGCAGCGTGTTCTGGCACCACCGCGACTTCGTGCTGCCGCGGCTGCAGGCGCAGGTCGACGGCAAGCTGCCGCCGCTCACGCGCGGCGTGCTGCTGGTGCCCGCCGGTCTCGGCGACAAGGTGGGCGACTACGCGGCCCTGGCGCTGCTCGACTGAGTTGCAGCGCGCGGCGACCGGACCAGTGTGGCTGGCTGGTTCTTCTGCGCGGCGCAGCCTTCCTCGACGATCCGCCCGAGCCGCCGCAGCCCCGCATCGACCGCCTCGCTGAAGGGCCAGCCGCAGTTGATGCGCAGGTAGTGGTCGAAGCGCGAGGCGTTCGAGAACTGCGCGCCCGGCGCCACCAGCATGTGCTCGCGCAGGGCCGCCTCGAACACGGCCACCGACGACAGCCGCTCGGGCAGCTCCACCCACAGCTGGAAACCGCCGCGCGGCAGGTTCAGCCGCGTGCCGGCCGGGAAGTAGCGGGCGATGGCGTCCGCCGTCTGGTCGCGCTGCGTGTGCAGGCGTTCGCGCAGGCGGCGCAGGTGGCGGTCGTAGCCGCCGCTGGCAATGATCTCGCCCGCGGCGATCTGCGCCAGCGCCTCGTTGTTGCGCGTCTGCGCGTACTTGAGCATCTCGACCTGCGCATGCCAGCGCCCGGCCGTGATCCAGCCCAGCCGCAGGCCCGGCGCCAGCACCTTGTGCAGCGAGGCGCAATACACCACGTTGCCCGTGCGGTCCCAGGACTTGATGGCGCGCGGCGGCACCTCGGTTTCCACCAGGTCGCTGTAGGTGTCGTCCTCGACCAGCGCGATGCCGTGGCTTTCGCACAGCTGCACCAGCCGCTGCTTGTGGGCGTCGGGCATCACGCTGCCGATGGGGTTCTGCAGGTGCGGCACCACCACCACGGCCTTGATGTCGTCGTAGGTGTGGATGGCCAGGTCGAGCGCTTCCAGCGAGATGCCGGTCTGCGGGCTGGTCGGAATCTCCAGCCCGCGCAGGCCCAGGCTTTCGAGCACCTGCAGCAGGCCGTAGAAGGTGGGCGATTCGACGGCCACGGTGTCGCCGGGCTTGGCGATGGCGCGCAGCGCGAGGTTCAGCGCCTCGATGCAGCCGTTGGTGACCAGCACGTCGTCGGGCGCCACCGTCATGCCCACGCGCAGGTTGCGCTGGGCCACCACCTGGCGGAACTGCTCGTGGCCTTTTTGCGAGGAGGCGGTGGTCAGCAGCTCCGGGCGCTGGCGCAGCGCGCGCGTCATGGCGTTGCGCAGCGCCTCGGCCGGGTAGAGCTCGGGGGCGGCGCGCGAGATCGCGAAGTTGAGCCTCACGTCGTTGAGCCGCCCGCGCGCCATGAAGTTGGCCATGCGCGTGCGCATGTTGACGAACTGCGCCGGGTCGGGTGGCAGGCCGGACACGGGCTCTTCCATGGCCGCGATGGCCAGGCGCTGCGGGCGGCGCACGAAGTAGCCGGAGCGGTCGCGCGCCTCGACCCAGCCTTCGCTTTCCATGGCGCGGCACACCTGCAGCGCGGTCGAGAGGCTGATGTCGTGCAGCCGCATCAGGCTGCGCAGCGAGGGGAGCTTGTCGCCGGCCTTGAGCGAACCGGCGTGGATCGCGTCGACGTAGTGCGCCGCGAGCTGGCGGTAGAGCGGTAGCGAGTCCATGGGTCGATGTTCCCCGCATCTGGCATCCGAAAACAGATGCAGTTGACTGGGAAAAAGACCATAACAGATGGCGTGGCGGCCCGGCTGTTCCGGTCGCAATAGCCATCGGGTGTGCCTGTTTTTCGGGCGGCGGAATTCCTACGATGAAGCCCACATCCACCCGAGGTCCGCCATGATCACCACCCTGTCCGAAGCCCCCGATTCCATCGTCCTCGAACCCGGCCAGTCGCTGCGCACCGCCGTCGACGCGGGCGCCTGGCTTCAACTGGCCGAAGGCCGCGCCCGCGTGGTGTCGCCGCCAGGCTGGCTGGGCGAGCGGGTGTTCATGACCGAGACGCTGCTCGGCGAAGGCGACGTGCACTGCGTGCCGCAGGGCGGCTGGATCGAGGTGTCGGCGGTGACGGCGGTGCACCTGCAGGTGCATGCGCCGGTGCGGGCGGTTCGGGCCACGGCGCCTGTCGAAGAGGCGCGGCCGGTGATGCGCTTCGTGCGCCTGCTGACGGGCTGGTGAGGTCCGGGGCAGGGCGCCTGCCCCGAACCAGAGCCCGAAGCCGCCGTCAGTTCTTCGGCAACTTCTGCGGCCGCTTCCAGTTCGCGAAGCTGACCTGCTTGCCGCGCGCCACGGTCAGCGCGCCGGGCTCGGTCGACTTGTTCACCGTCGAGCCGCCGCCGATGGTGCCGCCCGCGCCGATGGTCACGGGCGCCACGAGCACGCAGTTGCTGCCCACGTGCACGTCGGCCTCGATCACGGTGCGGTGCTTGTTGGCGCCGTCGTAGTTGGCCGTGATGCTGCCTGCGCCGTAGTTCACGCGCTCGCCCACCGTGGCGTCGCCCAGGTAGGCCAGGTGGTTGGCCTTGGCGCCGGCCGCCAGCGTGGAGTTCTTGACCTCGACGAAGTTGCCGATGTGCACCTCGGCGCCCAGCTGGGCACCGGGCCGCAGCCGCGCAAACGGCCCGACCAGCGCGCCCGCGCCCACCGTCACGCCGGCCTTCTCGCCGTCGATATGGGTGAAGGGATGGATCACCGCGCCCGCTTCGATGCGCACGTTGGCGATGACGCAGTTCGCACCGATGCGCACGCCTTCGCCCAGCGACACCGTGCCTTCGAACACGCAGTTGACGTCGATGTCGACGTCGGCGCCGCAGCTCAGCGTGCCGCGCAGGTCGAAGCGCGCCGGGTCGGCCAGGCGCACGCCCTGTTCCATCAGCGCGTTGGCCTGGCGCAGCTGCCAGGCGCGTTCCAGGGCTGCGAGCTGGGCCGGGCTGTTGATGCCCGCCACCTGCAGCGCGTCGGTCGTGACATGCGCCACCACCGGCACGCGGTCGTCGGCCGCGAACTTCACGATGTCGGTCAGGTAGTACTCGCCCTGGGTGTTCTTGTTGTCCAGCCGCGCCAGCCAGCCCTTGAGCAGCCGCGCGGGCGCGGCCATCACGCCGCTGTTGATCTCGCGCACGGCGCGCTGCGCCTCGGTGGCGTCCTTGTGCTCGACGATGGCCGTCACTTCACCGCCCGCCGTGGTGCGGATGATGCGGCCGTAGCCGGTGGGGTCGTCGAGTTCGATGGTCAGCAGCGCGAGCCGTTCGCCGCCGCTGGCGGCGATGAGGGTGCGCAGCGTGTCTTCGGCGATCAGCGGCACGTCGCCCGACAGGATCACCACGGTGCCGTCGTCCGGCAGCTGCGGCGTGGCCTGCTGCACGGCGTGGCCGGTGCCCAGCTGGGGCTCCTGGCGCGCGAAGCCGAGCGCGGCGGCGTTCACGGCCGTGGCCTTGATCGCGGTCTCGACCTGCTCGGCGCCGTGGCCCGTCACGACCACGACATGGCGCGCGCCGATGCGCGCGGCGGTGTCGGTCACATGGGCCAGCAAGGCGCGGCCGGCCAAACGATGCAACACTTTGGGCAGCTTGCTCTTCATGCGCGTGCCCTTGCCGGCCGCCATGATGACGACGTCGACCGGTCCCTGGTTGCTCTGCTGCGGAGTCTGATTCATGCGCTTTTCTTCCCGGATTCGTTGTGCTGGACTGGCCCGAATTATCGGTGTGCTGCTGCTGGCCGCTGCCCTGGGGGCTTGCAGCGCGGTCAAGCTGGCCTACAACAACCTGCCCGAGCTGAGCTACTGGTGGCTCGACGGCTACTTCGACTTCGACGGCGCCCAGACCCCCAAGGTGCGCGACGAACTCACCCAGCTGCTGGCCTGGCACCGCCAGAACGAGCTGCCACGCATCATCGGCCTGCTGCAGGAGGCCCAGGGCCTGGCGTCGGCCGAGGTGACGCCGGCCCAGGCCTGCCAGCTGGCCGACCAGGTCCGGGAGCGGCTGCTGGCTGTCACCGAGCGTGCCGAGGCCGCCGGCGCCGAATTCGTGCTGAGCCTGAGCGACGCGCAGCTGCAGCAGCTCGAGCGCAAGTACGCGAAGAACAACACCGAGTACCGCAAGGACTGGCTCGACCGCAGCCCCGCGCAGGTGCAGGACAAGCGCTACGACCAGTTCCTCGAGCGCCAGGAAGACTTCTACGGCCGTCTCACGACCGAGCAGCGCGCGCTGCTGCGCCAGCAGGTGGCGCAGTCGGTGTTCAGCCCGCGGCTGGCGTATGAAGAACGGCGCCTGCGCCAGCAGGAGGCGCTGGTGCTGCTGCGGGGCTTTCTCGGCGCCAATGGTGCCCCGCGTACCTCGTCGGCCGAGGCCCGCGCCGCACTGCATGCCTATATCCTGCGCATCGCCGATCCGCCGCCCGGCCCGTGGCGCGACCAGCAGCAGGCGCTGTTGCAGGAAGGTTGCCGCAACCTGGCGGCGCTGCACAAAACCACCAGCGCCACGCAGCGCGAACAGGCGGTGCGGCGGCTGCAGGCCTACCAGAGCGACCTGCGGCAGCTGGTGACCGCGCGCTGAGGCGACCACCCCTCAGATCATCGGCACCGGCCGCAGGGGGCGCTCGAAGTAGTCGCCCAGCGTCTCGAGCGCATGCGGCTCCAGGATGCGCAGCCAGCCGCCGTCGAGCTTGTACAGGCCCAGGCGCTGCAAGCGCCGCATCGTCTTGTTGGTGTGCACCAGCGACAGCCCCAGCGCGTCGGCGATGTGCTGCTGGTTGAACGGAAACTCCACCCAGCCGTCGCGCACCATGCCCACGCGCTGGGCGCGGCGGTACAGGTGCATGAGCAGCATGGCCACGCGCTCGCCCGCATTGCGGCGCCCGGCGCTGACGAGGTGGTCGTCCACCAGTTTTTCCTCGCGCGCGGCCAGCCAGGTGATGTCGTAGCCGAGCCGGGGCTGGGTCTGGAACAGCGCCCACAGCCGCTCGCGCGCGAAGGCGCAGAGCGTGGCGTCGGTCACGGCCTCGACGCCGTGGGTCTGGCCGTCGGCAAACTCGTCCTGCAGGCCGACGAAATCGCCGGGCAGCAGAAAACCCAGGATCTGCCGCCGGCCGTCGCTCAGGGTCTTGTAGCGGAAGGCCCAGCCCGCGTAGAGCGTGAACAGCTGCGGGCTGGCGCGGTGCTCGTCGACGATGGTGCCGCCCGCCTCGACGCGCCGGGTGCCGGTGCGAAAGGACTGGATCGCCTGCAGCTGCTGCGCCGTGACGGGCAAGAAGGCCTCCAGGCGCCGCAGCGCGCAGTTTTCGCAGGGGTTCGTGCCTTGCGGGGGGGAGGCGGCGACGGGGTAGTCCTCGAATTTCACGCCGCACTATAGGCCCGCGTTGCTATGTCTTTTGACATTTCGGGGCGTGCGGCGGGCCTCTAGACTCGAAGCGACTTCCCCTTTCGCACCGAATGACACAAGAACAAGCACCCGCAGAACTGCTGCACGAATTCCTCTATTGCAGCCTGCTCGCCCCCGACCTGCCGCCCGCCACCGTGGGCGCGATCGTCACCCAGGCCCGTGCGCGCAACGCCGAGGACGGCATTTCCGGCCTGCTGGTGTTCGACGGCCAGTGCTTCTGCCAGCATTTCGAGGGGCCGCGCGAGGCGGTACAGGGGCTGATGGCGCGGCTGCAGCGTGATCCGCGCCACATGGCGCTCGTGGTGGTCCACGAAGGCCCGCTGGCCGAGCGGCGCTACACGGGCTTCGCCATGGGCCTGGCTGAATGCGAGGGGCCCGACCCGATCTCCGCGCTGCAGACCCTGCGCGGAGAGGCCGCGCTGGCGCACTTCCTGGCACTGCGCGCCAGCTTCGACATCAGCGGCTGAACCCCGGGGCCCCGGCGGCGGGGCACCAAAACGCCGGGCAAAGAAAAAGGCGGCCGAAGCCGCCTTTGTTCAGAAGAGCCGGGAGTGCAGGCGGTCGGTCAGACCGGGTCCCACACGTAGGTGGCACCGTAGCCATCCCAGGCTTCCATGACGATGCGCTGGCCGGCGGCCACGGTGAGCGATTCGCCCGGGGCCAGCACGATGTCTTCGCTGGGGCCGTGGGCGGTGGCGTCGGGCGTGACCCACACGCGGCCCTGCTTGACGCGCAGCACGCTCGCCGACCGCGCCTTCAGGCTCACCGCCTCGCCGGGCGCAATCTGCCAGGCGCCACGGCGCACGGCCGGCGGAATGGCCGCGGTGCGGGTGGAACGGGACAGGGAAGCGAGCGATTCGTTGGTGCAGACGGCGGTGGACATGATGAGGACTCCTTGGCTGATCCGAAGCGCCTTTGACAGACAGAGAGGTTGGCGCAGTTCGGGAATGAATGATCGTTTTTGCGGCCTTGGAGGTCCAATGAAAACGAGGTAGCCTACTGATGCGATTCCCGCATCAATCGGCCGGCCGCCGGGAACGCACACCAAAGTCATACCCATGCAACATTCGCAAACCCACCTGCGCTCCCGCCCCATTTCGGCGGGGCACCTGCGGGCCTTCGAGGCGGTCGCGCGGCACCTCAATTTCCGCGCCGCGGCCGAGGAAATGGCGCTCACCCAGTCGGCCGTGAGTCGGCAGATCCAGTCGCTCGAGGAAGAGGTGGGCGTGTCGCTGTTCCTGCGCCACACGCGGGCCGTGGAGCTGACCAGCGCCGGGGCGCAGCTGCTGCTGTCGGTGCAGCAGGCGCTGCCGCGCATCGACATGGCCGTGCGGCAGATCCGCCAGAGCGCGGGGCGCAAGAGCGTGGCGCTCACCACCTTTGCCTCGTTCGCCTCGATGTGGCTGATTCCGCGGCTGGAGGCCTTCCAGCGCGACAACCCCGAGATCGACATCCGCATCGACGCCAGCGACATCGCGGTCGACCTCGACGTGGCCGACGTGGACATCGCGCTGCGCTACGGCCCGCCCGAAGGCATGCCGCCCGGCGCCGTGCGTCTGTTCGGCGAAACGCTGACGCCGGTGGCGAGCCCGTGGCTCATCAAAAGCAACCCGCCGATCAAGACGCCGGCCGACATCGCCCGCTTCACGCTGATCGAGGCGGGCGACGCGCACCGCACGCACCTGGAATGGCTCACGTGGCGGCGCTGGTTCGAAGTGAACGGGCTGGAGCGCGCGCAGCCCAAGCGCTGGCTCTATTTCAACTATGCGTACCAGATGGTGCAGGCCGCGCTCACGGGCCAGGGCCTGGTGCTGGCGCGCAGCTCGCTCATTGCCGAAAGCCTGGCCAACGGCGACCTGATCGAGGTGCTGCCGCAGCACCGGCTGGATTCACCGATGGCCTACTGGCTCATCTCGGGGCCGCGCAATGCACTGCGGCCGGAGATCAAGGCCTTTTCCGACTGGCTCGAGGCGCAGGCCGTGACCACGCGCCAGACCATCGGCGAGGTGCCCGACCCGGACACCGTCGACAACCTCGACTGAGCCGGCTCAAGAGGTCGGCCAGACGACGCCGTTGTCGTTGAGGATGGCGTCCAGGGGCAGGTCGTGCGCCTCGGGCTCGAAATCTTCCAGGAAGCCGTTCGTGAAGCCCAGCCCCACCGTGAACGGCCGGGGCTCGAGCGCCGCCAGCGTGCGGTCGTAGAAACCGCCGCCGTAGCCCAGCCGGTAGCCGCCGGCGCTGTAGCCCACGCAGGGCACGAACAGCAGGGTCGGCACGATCAGCTCGGTGTCCTTGGGCTTGGGAATGCCGTAGGCGTCTTCTTCCATCTGGCAGCCCGGGTACCAGGCATGGAAGGTGAGCGTCTTGTGAACTTTGTCGATCACCGGCAGTCCGATGCGGCGGCGCTGCGTTTCTTCCATGAGTTCGCCGTCTTCCTTCCAGCGATGCAGTGCGGGCAGCGGGTCGAACTCGCCCTTGATCGGCCAGTAGGCGCCGATCACGGTGTCGGGCCGGCCGACCAGCCAGATCCGCATCACCCGCTGCAACAGGTCGGCCCGCGCGAGGCGGTCGGGCAGCGCCAGGCGTTGCTCGATGAGTGCCTTTCGCAGTTGACCCTTCAGAAAACTCGCCGTGGCCGAGGTGTCGGCATCCTTTGACTTGTCCATAATCCCCCGATGCAGTTCCCAAGCATTTTGGCATCCGCGCGCGCTCGTCAGCGCCGCGGCGCGCCCGCCCTGGTTTTTTCCGCCGTTCTCGCACTCGCCGCGCTGCTGTCGCAACAGCCCGCCGCCGCGCAGAACAACACCAACGACGACGTGCTGGTCCAGATGAAGCAGGCCTTCCAGCGCGGCGACAAGGCCCGCCTCACGGCCTTGCTGCCGCAGGCCCGCGGCCACGCGCTCGAACCCTGGGCCGCCTACTGGGAGCTCAAGGCCCGCCTGCAGGAAGCCGCGCCCAACGAGGTGCAGGACTTCTACGCGCGCTACCCCAACACCTACCAGGAAGACCGCCTGCGCAACGACTGGCTGCTGCTGCTCGGCCAGCGCCGCGACTGGGACGGATTCGCCGCCAACATCGCCGGCTTCCGCATGGGCGACGACGCCCAGGTGCGCTGCTACGCGGTGCTGGTCGACACGCTGCGCACCGGCACGGCCACGCAGGCGCAGGCCGACGAGGTGCGCCGCAACTGGTTCGCGCAGAAGGACAGCGACGACGGCTGCCTCACCGCCGCCGACCGCATGGTCGCGGCCCGCCTGATGACGACCAACGACGCCTGGAAGAAGGCGCGCCTGGCCATCGAGGCCAACCGGCCTGCCGCCGCACGCGGCGCCGTCACCATCGCCGCCCCCGATGCGCTGCCGCTGTTCGAAGAGGTCAACGCCAGCGCCGCCAAGTTCCTTACCGGCCGCGCCTTCGTCGCCGCCAAGTCGCGCAAGGAACTGGTGGTGCTCGCGCTCATCAAGATCGCGGTCGCCGACCCCGACCAGGGCGCTGCGCAGCTCGACGGCAAGTGGGGCCCGATGCTCTCCGCCGAAGAGCGCAACTGGGTCTGGGGCACCATCGGCCGCGCAGCCGCGAACAAGCTCTCGCCGATGGCCGTGAGCTACTTCGGCAACGTCACGAAGAACAGCGACCTGTCCGACGACATGCTCGGCTGGCGCGTGCGCGCCGCACTGCGCGCCAGCCAGTGGAAAGACGTCGCACCCGCCATCAACGCCATGAGCGACGCCGCCCAACAGGACCCGACCTGGGTCTACTGGAAGGCCCGCGCACTCAGCAGCGCCGGCGGCGACGAGCGCCGCGCCCAGGCCCGCGAGCTGTACACCAGCATCGCCGGCACGCGCGGCTTCTACGAAATGCTGGCGCTCGAAGAGCTGGGCCAGCGCGTCGTGGCCGCCACGCGGCCCGCGCCGCTCACGCCCGAAGAAAAGAACGCCGCGCGCACCAACCCGGGCTTGCAGCGCGGCCTGCAGGCCATCGGCATGGGCCTGCGCTCCGAAGGCACGCGCGAGTGGAACTACGCCACCAACCTGCACGACAAGGGCGGCATGGACGACCGCGCCCTGCTGGCCGCCGCCGACCTGGCCTGCCAGCGCGAGGTGTGGGACCGCTGCATCAACACCAGCGAGCGCACCAAGGGCGTGATCGACGTCGAGCAGCGCTTCCCCATGCCCTTCCACGACACGGTGCTGCGCAAGAGCCAGGACATCGGCCTGGACCCCGCCTACGTGTATGGCCTGATCCGCCAGGAAAGCCGCTTCATCATGGACGCGCGCTCGGGCGTCGGCGCCTCGGGCCTGATGCAGGTCATGCCCGCCACCGCGCGCTGGACCGCCCGCAAGATCGGCCTGACCGACTTCACGCCCGGCCAGATCAACGACCGCGAAACCAACATCACCATCGGCACCAACTACCTGAAGCTCGCACTCGACGACTTCGACGGTTCGATGGCGCTGGCTGCCGCAGCCTACAACGCCGGCCCGGGCCGCCCGCGCAACTGGCGCAACGGTCCGGTGATCGACGCCGCCATCTGGGCCGAGAACGTGCCCTTCAGCGAGACGCGCGACTACGTGAAGAAGGTGCTGGCCAACACCACCCACTACGCCGCCATCATCAGCGGCAGGCCGCAGTCGCTGAAGGAGCGCCTGGGCCGCGTGGGCCCGCGCAACGCCGCCGAGCCCGAGCCGAACAAGGACCTCCCCTGACATGAGCTGGCGCGACGAGGTGCTCGACACCGTCGCGTCCGAATTCTCGGACGTGGGCGACGTCGCGCAACTCACGCGCATCTCGGTGCGGCTGCTGCTGGCGGCCGTGCTGGGCTTTTTTCTGGGCTTCGAGCGCGAGCAGCAGGGCAAGGCGGCCGGCGTGCGCACGCACATGCTGGTGGCCATCGGCTCGGCGCTCTTCGTGCTGATCCCGCAGCAGACCGGCATTGTGCCGGCCGACATGAGCCGCGTGATCCAGGGGCTGGTGGCCGGCGTCGGTTTCCTGTGCGCCGGCACCATCCTCAAGCAGGGCAAGGACGAATCCCACGTGCAGGGCCTCACCACCGCCGCCGGGCTGTGGATGACGGCCGCCATCGGCATGGCCTGCGGGCTCGGCCGCGAGGTCACGGCCGTGTTCAGCGCGTTGCTGGCGCTCGCGGTGCTGTCGCTGGTGCCGCGCCTCGTGGGCCTGATCGAGCGCGTCGTGAAACCATCCACGGACGCCGCCGGCCCGCGCGTGATCGTCCCGCCCGAATCTCGTCGCGACGGCGAACGTTGAAGCGGCCCGCATCAATTCGCGCCGCCTTCGTCATCAATCGCAGCGCGCTGCCCGGCTAGCATCGACGGCTTTGCCCCGCATTCCCGCACTGACCCGGAGACCCTGACAGATGTCCAAGCTCTACATCGGCAACAAGAATTACTCGTCGTGGTCCATGCGCCCTTGGGTGCTCATGACCCAGGCCGGCATTCCCTTCGAGGAGGTGATGGTGCGCTTCGACTCGTTCGACGCCACCTCGCAGTTCAAGCACGTGATCGGCGCCATCAACCCGGTGGCCAAGGTGCCGGTGCTGGTCGACGGCGACCTGGCCGTCTGGGACACCCTCGCCATCGCCGAGTACCTGGCCGAGCGCTTCCCCGAGAAGCAGCTGTGGCCCCAGGGCGTGGCCGAGCGGGCCCGCGCGCGCAGCATCTGCGCCGAGATGCACTCGGGCTTCACCGAGCTGCGCGGCAACTGCCCGATGAACATCGAGGCCTCGCTGCCCGAGGTGGGGGCGCGGCTTTTGGCCGAGCAGCCCGGCGTGCAGGAAGACCTCGACCGCATCGTGCAGATGTGGAGCGAGCTGCTCAAGACGCACGGCGGCCCGATGCTGTTCGGCGCCTTCACCATCGCCGACGCCTTCTTCGCGCCGGTGGGCATGCGCATCCGCGGCTACGGCCTGCCGGTGCCGCCGGCCATCGACGCGTACATCGCGCGCGTGGCGGCCCTGCCGGGCGTCGCCGCGTGGATCGCGGGCGCCCTGGCCGAGAAGACCTTCGTGGCTTTCGACGAGCCCTATCGCACTTCACGCGACTGAGGCCCGCCGGGCCTCGTCAGAACCGGTACGTCGCCGCCAGGTAGGTGACGATCGGGTTCAGCTTCAGGCTCGCTTCGCTGCGCGCCACCGGCAGGCCGGTGATGCTGGTCGTGGTGAGCTTGGCCTTGGTCTTCAGCGGGATGTAGGACACCGAGAACGACACGCCCCAGTGCTTGTCGAACTGGTAGGCCACGCCGGCGTTGAGCACGGGCGCGAACGAGCTGTCGAGCTTGGCGGTGGTGTTCACCGAATACGGTGACACGTGGAACTGGCTGGCCAGCGCGCCCTGCAGGTTCGACGTGAGCTTCACGTCGCTGTACCAGACGTAGGTAGCGCCCAGGCCCACGAACGGACGGAAGGCGTCGTTGCCTTCGTTGAAGTAGTACTTGGCCAGCACGGTCGGGCTCCACTGGCGGGCCTGGCCGAGTTCGCCCACGCGCGCCAGTGTGCCGCTGCCGTTGAGCTTGAACTTGGGCGGCACGCCGAGCACGCCCTCGACGGCCCAGTGGGGGTCGATGAAATAGGCGACGTTCATGCCCAGCGTGTCCGAGTCGGTGACGCTCGCGCCCGAGCCGGCCAGCACGCTGTGCACGGGCGAGGTCACGGTCAGCGGCTTGCTCGAATCCTGCGGCGACAGATGGAACCAGCCCGTGCCGACGACCCAGTCGCCCGCGTTCTGCGCCAGGGCGCTGCCCGATGCCAGGACCCCGAGTGCCGCCAATGCCAACGATGCTGTTGTTGTGAGTTTCTTCATAGCTGTGAATGCTCCTTGGGTATTGAAAACAGCCCCGCGCACGGGGGCGCCGGCCAGCGACCGGTGCTTCGCGCGACGCGGATTTACGAACGACCGTTCGCATCGCTCGTCGATTATCGAACGACCGTTCTTTTTGTGCCTAGCGAGTATCCCTACACTGCACTCATGAACATTTTTCTCGTCGGCGGTGCACTGCGCGACCGGTTGCTGGGCCGCCCCGTCTCCGACCATGACTGGCTGGTGGTGGGCGCCACGCCCGAGGCCATGGTGGCGCGCGGCTACCTGCCCGTGGGGCGCGATTTCCCCGTGTTCCTGCACCCGCGCACGCGCGAGGAGTACGCGCTGGCCCGCACCGAGCGCAAGAGCGCGCCGGGCTACCGCGGCTTCGTGGTGCATGCGGCGCCCGACGTCACGCTGGAGCAGGATCTGGCCCGGCGCGACCTGACCGTCAACGCCATCGCGCTGCCCGCCGAGCACGTGGGCGCCGACGGCAGCTTCGAGGCGCGCCCCGAGACGCTGGCCGACCCCTTCCACGGCCAGCGCGACCTGCGCGACAAGGTGCTGCGCCATGTGACCGACGCCTTCCGCGAAGACCCGGTGCGCATCCTGCGCGTGGCGCGCTTTGCCGCGCGCTTCGACGACTTCACGGTCGCGCCCGAAACCATGGCGCTCATGCGCGAGATGGTCGCGGCCGGCGAGGTCGATGCGCTGGTGCCCGAGCGCGTGTGGCAGGAGCTCGCGCGCGGCCTGATGGAAACGCGGCCCTCGCGCATGTTCGAGGTGCTGCGCGACTGCGGCGCGCTCGCCGTGCTGCTGCCCGAGGTCGACCGGCTGTGGGGCGTGCCGCAGCCGGCGCAGCACCATCCCGAGATCGACACCGGCGCGCACCTGATGATGGTGCTCGACACCAGCGCGCGGCTGGGCGCCACGCTGCCCGTGCGCTTCGCCTGCCTCATGCACGACCTCGGCAAGGGCACCACGCCCGCCGACATGCTGCCGCGCCACATCAACCACGAGCTGCGCAGCGTCGATCTGCTGCAGGCCGTGTGCGAACGCTGGCGCGTGCCGGTGGAACTGCGCGAGCTGGCCGAGGTGGTGGCGCGCGAGCACGGCAACATCCACCGCAGCGGCGCGCTCGACGCGACGCCGTTGGTGCGTCTGCTGGAGCGCTGCGACGCCTTCCGCAAGCCGGCGCGCTTCGCCGAGGCGCTGCTGGCCTGCGAATGCGACGCGCGCGGCCGGCTCGGCTTCGAGGAGACGGCCTACCCGCAGCGCCCGCGCCTGCTCGCGGTGCTCGCGGCGGCCCAGGCCGTGGCCACCGACGTGGTGGCGCGCGAGGCCCAGCAGGCCGGCGCCACGGGGCCGCGCATCGGCGAGGCGATCCACCGTGCGCGCATCGCGGCGGTGAAGGCCTCCTTGCCCGCCACGGCCGACTGAATCCGGTCATCGGCGCACGCCGGGACTTTGGCCGACACGCGCCGCGTGCGAGCCGTGCTATGGTTTTCGCAATGCCAAAGTCCTCCAGCAGCAACGCCCAGTTGCCACCTCCGCCGGGCCGGGACGCCGCCCTTTTTCTCGACTTCGACGGCACGCTGGTCGGCCTCGCGGCCACGCCGGAAGCCATCGAGGTGCCGCCCGCCCTCGTGCCTCTGTTGAGCGACCTGCGCGACCTGCTCGGTGGCGCGCTCGCCGTGGTGTCGGGCCGCCAGATCGATGCCATCGACCGCTTCCTCGCGCCGCTGCGGCTGCCCGCGGCCGGTGAACATGGCGTGCAGCGGCGCGACGCGAAGGGCGGCATGCAGGAGCAGCGCGCGCCCGACCTCGTGCCCATCCTCGGCATTGCCAACGAACTCGCGCGCATCCACGAAGGCCTGCTGGTGGAGCGCAAGCACGCCGCCATCGCGCTGCACTACCGGCTCGCGCCGCAGCTCGAAGCCGTCTGCCGTGACGCGATGACGCGCGCCATCGAAGGCCATCCGCAGCTGGAGCTGCTGCACGGCAAGTTCGTGTTCGAGGTCAAGCCCGCGGGCGTGAACAAGGGCCTCGCGATCGAAGCCTTCATGAACGAGGCACCCTTCGCGGGCCGCACACCGATTTTTGCGGGCGACGACACCACCGACGAGAGCGGCTTCGCCGTCGTGCAGCCGCGCGGCGGCGTCGCGATCAAGGTCGGCACCGGGCCGAGCCTGGCGCTGCACCGGCTCGAATCGCCGCGCGCGGTCTACGAATGGCTGGTGCAGGCACGCGACCTGCTGGCCGCCCCCGATCACCACAAAGCATCACCGAGGAGCCCCGCATGAGCGAACAACAACTGCCGGTGGCCCCCGAGGACCGCGCGGGCAACGCCCTGGCCGGCGCGGCGGGCCCCGACGACCAGGCGCCCGTCGACGCCGCGAAAGTGGCGGCAGCCTTGCCGCGCGGCTTTGCGCCGCCGGCCGAGCCGTCGCTCAATGTCGGCGTGATCGGCAACTGTGCCTACAGCGCGCTCATCGATGCGCGCGCCCGCGCCGTCTGGTGCTGCCTGCCGCGCTTCGACGGCGACCCGGTCTTCAACGCGCTGCTGCACCCAGGCGACGAAGCCGGTGCCTGGGCCATCGAGATCGAGGACTTCGCGTCCAGCAAGCAGTGGTACGAGCCCAACACCGCCGTGCTGCGCACGCAGCTGTTCGACAGCGCAGGGCAGGGCATCGAGATCACCGATTTCGCGCCGCGCTTTCACAGCCGCTCGCGCTATTTCCGTCCGCTGATGATGGTGCGCCGCGTGCGCCCCATTGCCGGCACGCCGCGCATCCGCGTGGCGCTCGACCCGCGCTTCCAGTGGGGCGCCTCGGAACCCATCGAGGTCACGCGCGGCAGCAACCACATCCGCTACGTCGGGCCCGACGTGACCCTGCGGTTGAACACCGATGCGTCGATCTCGCACATCCTGTCGCGCCAGCCCTTCGTGATCTCGCGCGAATACAACTTCATGTTCGGCGTGGACGAGACGCTGCTCGAAGGCATCGCCGACACCGCGCGCAAGTTCGAGCAGGAAACCATCGCCTACTGGCGCACCTGGAGCAAGCGCCTGGCCATTCCCTTCGAGTACCAGGACGCGGTGATCCGCGCGGCCATCACGCTCAAGCTCTCGCTGTACGAGGACACCGGCGCCATCGTCGCCGCCATGACCACCAGCATCCCCGAGGCGCCGGGCAGCCAGCGCAACTGGGACTACCGTTACTGCTGGCTGCGCGACGCCTTCTTCGTGGTGCGCGCGCTCAACTCGCTGAGCGAGGTGGGCACGATGGAAGACTACCTGCGCTGGCTGGCCAACGTGGTGATCGGCTCGCACGGCGAGCACATCCAGCCGCTGTACGGCATCGGGCTGGAGCGCGAGCTGCCCGAGTCTTTTGTCGACGGCCTGCCCGGCTACCGCGGCATGGGCCCGGTGCGCGTGGGCAACCAGGCGCAGGAGCACTTCCAGCACGACGTGTACGGCAACATCGTGCTCGGCGCGGCGCAGGCGTTTCATGACCACCGGCTGCTCAGCCGCGCGGGCGTGGCGGAGTTTCCGCACCTGGAGGCCGTGGGCGAACAGGCGGTGCGCGTGTATGGCACGCCCGACGCCGGCATGTGGGAACTGCGCACGCGCGCCCGCGTGCACACCAGTTCGGCGCTGATGAGCTGGGCCGCTTGCGACCGGCTCGCCAAGATCGCGCGCACGCTGGAGCTGCCCGAACGCGCGGCCTACTGGCACGGCCATGCGGCGCGCATGAAGGAAGAAATCCTGGCCAAGTCGTGGAGCGAAGAGCGCCAGGCCTTTGCCGAGAGCTTCGGCGGCAACGAGCTCGACGCGAGCATCCTGCTGATGGTCGAGGTGGGCCTCATCGACGCGCGCGACCCGCGCTTCATCTCCACCGTCGACGCCATGGAAAAGTCGCTGTGCGACGGCCCCTACATGCGCCGCTACGAAGCCGCCGACGACTTCGGAAAGCCCGAGACCGCCTTCAACATCTGCACCTTCTGGCGCATCGACGCGCTCGCCAAGATCGGCCGCAAGGCCGAGGCGCGACAGATCTTCGAGACCATGCTCGCCGCGCGCAATCCGCTGGGCCTGCTGTCGGAAGACACGCACCCGGTCACGGGTGAGATGTGGGGCAACTTTCCGCAGACCTATTC
Source organism: Variovorax sp. GW821-FHT09A10 (assembly GCF_059418385.1). Lineage (NCBI taxonomy): Bacteria > Pseudomonadati > Pseudomonadota > Betaproteobacteria > Burkholderiales > Comamonadaceae > Variovorax > Variovorax sp. GW821-FHT09A10. The sequence continues at coordinate 44,044 of NZ_JBWKPT010000010.1, read as the reverse complement.
GATGGTCGGCATCATCAACGCGGCCGTGCGCCTGTCCGCCCCCTGGGATTCGTGCATATGAGTCGACTTGTCGTTGTTTCCAATCGAGTGGCCGACCCACGCAAGCCGGCAGCCGGCGGCCTCGCCGTGGCGCTCGGAGAAAGCCTGCAGCAAAGCGGCGGCCTGTGGTTCGGCTGGAGCGGGCAGATCGTGGAGGGCGGGCCCACGGGCGAAGGCGAGATGCACAAGCAGCAGGCCGGCAAGGTGACGCTCGCCACGCTCGACCTGAGCCGCGACGACCACGACAGCTACTACCTGGGCTACAGCAACGACGTGCTGTGGCCGGTGTTTCACAACCGCCTGGACCTGGCGCATTTCGATGCCGGCTTCATCGGCGGCTACCGGCGCGTGAACCAGCTGTTCGCGCGCAAGCTGATGCCGCTGCTGAAGGACGACGACATCATCTGGATCCACGACTACCACCTGATGCCGCTGGCCGCCGAGCTGCGCGCCATGGGATGCAGGCAGCGCATCGGCTTCTTCCTGCACATTCCGCTGCCGCCGCAGATCATCATCGCGGCCATTCCGCAGCATGAATGGCTGATGCGCTCGCTGTTCTCGTACGACCTGATCGGCTTCCAGGCGCAGCAGGACGTGCAGCACTTCGAGCACTACGTGCGCAACGAGGCCCACGGCGAGTACCTGGGCAACGACATGTACCGCGCCTACGGGCAGACGGTGCGCTGCAACGCCTTCCCCATCGGCATCGACGTGGACGAGTTCGCGGCGCTCACGCACGCCAAGGAATCGCGCGACATGTACGAGACCATGAAGCGCGAGTACTCGAGCCGCCGGCTGCTCTTGGGCATCGACCGGCTCGACTACTCGAAGGGCATCCCGCAGCGCGTGCGCTCGTTCCGCGAGCTGCTGGCCAACTACCCCGAGAACCGCCGCAGCGCCACGCTGATCCAGATCGCCTCGCCCACGCGCGAGACGGTCGATGCCTACGCCGACATCCGCCGCGAACTCGAATCGCTGTGCGGCGCCATCAACGGCGACTACGGCGAGCTCGACTGGATGCCGGTGCGCTACATCCACCGCATGGTGGCGCGCCGCCGCGTGCCCGGCCTGTGCCGCGCGGCGGCCGTGGGGCTGGTGACACCGCTGCGTGACGGCATGAACCTCGTGGCCAAGGAGTACATCGCAGCGCAGGACCCGGCCGACCCGGGCGTGCTGGTGCTGTCGCGTTTTGCCGGTGCGGCCGAGCAGCTGAAGGAAGCGCTGCTGGTGAATCCGTATGACACGCACGGCACCGCGGAGACGGTGCAGCAGGCGCTGCAGATGCCGCTGGAAGAGCGGCGCGAGCGGCACCAGAAACTGCTGTCGCGCATTCGCGAGCACGACATCCACTGGTGGCGGCGCACCTTCCTCGAAGCGCTGCGCGAGGCGGCGAGCGAGCGCTGATCGGGTCGGGAGCCCGCGTCAGCCCAGCGGAATGCGGGCCCCGAACTTCGCGCGCTTCAGGCTGAAGAACGCCTTCACGTTGCGAACGTTGGCGTCGGCCGTGAACAGCCGCTGCGTCAGCGCGCCGTAGCCGGGCATGTCGCGCGCGACCACCACCAGCACGAAATCGGGCCCCGGCGACACACGCCAGCACTGCTGCACGGCGTCGTCCGCGATCACGCGGGCCTCGAAGGCATCGAGCGCGGCGGCGTCCTGCCGGTCGAGCGAAATCTCCACCACCGCCTGCAGGCCGTGACCCAGCACCGTGGCGAGCCGGTCGGGCGAGAGCAGGGCGACCTGGCGCTCGATGAGCCCCTCCTGCCGCAGCCGCTGCACGCGGCGCAAGCAGGTGGGCGGCGAGATGCCCACTTCGGCCGCCAGGCGCTGGTTGGTCTGCGAGGCGTCGTGCTGGAGCGCGTCGAGCAGCTTGAGGTCGATGGCGTCGAGGGAGATTGATTCCATATCGGTTGAAATTATGGAATAAAACTCCATCTATGGGTTTCGGTGAAATAAAAGTCCGAAATCGAGGAAATATAGACGCCATATTTCTTGGCCGTCTCCCTACCATCGAACCCTTCTGTTCTTCAAGACAAGGTACATCCCATGTGCGGCATCGTCGGCGCAGCCTCCCATCGCGACATCGTTCCGGTCCTGGTCCAGGGCCTTCAGCGGCTCGAATACCGCGGCTATGACTCCTGCGGCGTCGCGGTGCATGCCGGCGGCCTGAGCCGCGCACGCACCACCTCGCGCGTGGCCGACCTGCTGACGCAGGTGCGCGACGACAAGGTCGAAGGCCTCACCGGCATCGCCCACACCCGCTGGGCCACCCACGGCGCACCGGCCGTGCACAACGCCCACCCCCACTTCAGCCACGGCGTCGGCGCCGACGCGCCCGCCGCGCGCCCGGGCCGCATCGCGCTCGTGCACAACGGCATCATCGAGAACCACGAGCCGCTGCGCGCCGCGCTCGAGGCCAAGGGCTACGTGTTCGAGAGCCAGACCGACACCGAGGTCATCGCCCACCTCGTCGACAGCCTCTACAACGGCGACCTGTTCGAGGCCGTCAAGGCCGCCGTGCTGCAGCTGCACGGCGCCTACGCCATCGCCGTCATCTGCCGCGACGAACCGCAGCGCGTGATCGGCGCGCGCGCCGGCTCGCCGCTGATCCTGGGCGCTGGCAAGGACGGCACCGAGAACTTCCTGGCCAGCGACGCGATGGCGCTGGCCGGCGTGACCGACCAGATCGTGTACCTCGAAGAAGGCGACGTGGTCGACCTGCAGCCCGGCAAGTACTGGATCGTCGACAAGAACCACAAGCCCGTCACGCGCACCGTGCGCACCGTGCACGCCCACAGCGGCGCGGCCGAGCTGGGCCCGTACCGCCACTACATGCAGAAGGAAATCTTCGAGCAGCCGCGCGCCATCGGCGACACGCTCGAAGGCGTCGAGGGCATCGTGCCCGAGCTGTTCGACGGCATCGGCCAGGACGGCGCCACCGGCGCGAGCGCGCACCGCGTGTTCCAGGACATCGACAAGATCCTCATCCTGGCCTGCGGCACCAGCTACTACAGCGGCTGCACCGCCAAATACTGGCTCGAGAGCATCGCGAAGATCTCCACCCAGGTCGAAATCGCCAGCGAGTACCGCTACCGCGACTCCGTGCCCGACCCCAAGACGCTGGTCGTCACCATCAGCCAGTCGGGCGAAACCGCCGACACGCTGGCCGCGCTCAAGCACGCACGCTCGCTGGGCATGGAGCAGACCCTGACCATCTGCAACGTCGCCACCAGCGCCATGGTGCGCGAGTGCAAGCTGGCCTACATCACGCGCGCCGGCGTCGAAATCGGCGTGGCCTCGACCAAGGCCTTCACCACCCAGCTCGCGGGCCTGTTCCTGCTCACGCTGGCCATCGCGCAGTCCAAGAACCGCCTGAGCGCGCTCGACGAGGCGCGCTACCTGAAGGAAATGCGCCACCTGCCGGTCGCGCTGCAGTCGGTGCTCGCGCTCGAGCCGCAGATCATCGGCTGGGCCGAAGACTTCGCGCGCAAGGACAACGCCCTGTTCCTGGGCCGCGGCCTGCACTACCCGATCGCGCTCGAAGGCGCGCTCAAGCTCAAGGAAGTGACCTACATCCACGCCGAGGCCTACGCCGCCGGCGAACTCAAGCACGGCCCGCTCGCGCTCGTCACGAGCGAGATGCCCGTGGTGGCCGTGGCGCCGAACGACGCCCTGCTCGAAAAGCTCAAAAGCAACCTGCAGGAAGTGCGCGCGCGCGGCGGCGTGCTCTACGTGCTGGCCGACGGCGACACGCAGATCGCCAGCGGCGAAGGCCTGCATGTGATCCGCATGCCCGAGCACTACGGCGCGCTGTCGCCGCTGCTGCATGTGGTGCCGCTGCAGCTGCTGGCGTATCACACGGCGTGCGCGCGCGGGACCGACGTGGACAAGCCGCGGAACCTCGCGAAAAGCGTGACGGTGGAGTGAGCGTGCGTGGGTGGCGCGATCCTGATGATCGCGCCAAATAAAGTCTTGAACGCGCAAATGGCGTCGTAAATACTTTGAATTTGTTGATTTCCGTTTACGAGTAATCCACTCCTCCATGCGAACAACGGCCGCAAAAAATTGCGGCCGGTCAGTTCGCGACGGACAGGTGGATCAAACGTCCACGGAAATCAATAGGGAGCGATCCGACGAGCTGGATCTTTTCCAGCGCTGTCGTCGAATGCAACTCACAGAGGCGAAAGCACCCAAGGGCTGCGCTCATCGGTCATGAGATCTTCGGCAATACCGATGATTCCGCCCAGCGTCATATTCTGACCTGCCCAGCTGGCCCGGCCAATGATGTAGCTCTTTGCAAATTGCGGCCAGGACGAAAAATTCGAGCGCAATTCTTTGTCTGCATGCGAAAGAATGTGATCGAATTCGGCCTGCTCGATGTATTTGCAGTCCAATGACATTCTTGCAACCGTGACGAGGCGACCCAGATCCCAGGCAAGGATGCCGGCGCCGTAATCCTTGGGAAGGTACGAGCCATTGACTTTGTCTTCGAGAAGACGAAAAACGGATCGCAGGTTCTCCAGCATCTCCATCGCCTGCGCCAAAGCCGAGAAAACGAGATCTTTTTCCTTGCTCGACCCCTGCGCGGCAATCTGCTCGCGCACCGTTTCCGGGGAGCCGTACCGCCCACTGGCGATCAAGGCCTCGAGAACCTCCTGGCGCTCGTCTCCTGAAGCACCATCGCTGTAAATACGAAAAACAATGTCGTAAAAAAAGCGATGGCCATGGCGACCGAGTGACGCCAGGGTTTCAGCAGCCTCCTGGGGCGAGCGTATGCCCCAGTGCGAGCCAAGTCCCTCGGAGAGAGTTTCGTCAGACAGCCCCGTTGCGTAGCTGTCGCAATACGCCATGATCTGTTCGGAGTTGATGAGCCCCGCTTGAAGTGCGCGCTGCGCGACCGGACCCACTGCCGCCCCATCGGGGCAATTTCTGTATTTCTTGCCAGAAACTATCTGGAATAACTTCTTCAAGAAACCCATGGGTCAGATTTGCTTGAAGGTGGCATTGACGGCGCGGTGCTTGAGCGCATTCACGAGAACTTCAAAATCTGAATCCTTCACCATGTGAATGGCATCGAACTCGTGCTTCTTGGGTGCCATCGACGGCGTGCTGATTTCTATTGTTTTCTCCGCACTCGATGTGGAGGTTTCCGGAATGTCCGTGATGGTGACTTGCTTGATGGCGTCATAGCCCACGGTGGTCAGTACGCCCGAGAATTTCTTGACGGTCGTGAAAGACATGCCCTTTTCATCAAGAACAATGCTGGCGCCCTGGCTGTTGGCTGCGCGCTTCTTGAAAAGAGTTCCCACCGTAAGGTACGTGACATACGCCCCGATCAACATGAGAATGCCATTGGCCACACCGGTCGGCAGGTGAAGCCGAAGGGTTCCTATTTTCAGATCGGCAATCGGATAGAAAATGGCGGCAATGATGATTGCCGGGCCAATCAGGCCGAAAACGTACTCGAGAATCGAGTATTCCATCTTGTAATTGATGGTGTGCATGTAGCATTTTTCCTTATAGTTGATTTGGCCGGGCGATCGCCCGATAGGTAGTCGGTCCTGCAAAATTCCTCCAACCCCCGGACTAATGTAACAAATCGCGTCTTGGCGCCGACAGCCTGCTGTACCTTCAATGCGCCTGCACAGGCTTCGCATCCCACCCATGTCGAACGCGAGACAGGAACGCCCACGATGAGAAAGCCATCCATTGGCCGCATGGCCTTTGCCAGAACGCGTGTCCGCGCAGCGCTGGACCGTGGTCGAAGTCTTCACGCCCCCTCGGTTGATCGATGACAGCGGGACGATCCGTGCGCACTGCGTGCATCGCGATGGCGGTGAGCGCACTTCTGGCTGCGTGCGGTTCACACGATTCCCAGCCGCCCGGGCGAATGCCACCGGCGCCTGCTGCCCCCGCCACAGTGATGCTGCCGCCCATCGCGTACGGGCATGACCAGGGCCGCCAGATGTCTGAAGCCGATGACGCGTGCGGCGTGCCGGGCCCGCTGCGTCAGGCCGTGCAAGACCAGTTGAAGGCGCGGTATGAGGTTGTGCGCCCCGTGCCGGGTCCCGGCAGGGTGGCCGCCCTTGTGCTGAAGATCGACATCATGGACATCGTGACCATCAGCGCCGGCGGCCCCACGATCGTGGTCATCCATGCGGTGCTTGAACGACCGGGATTGCCCCCTGCGCAATTCAAGGCCCTGCGCCAGGTGCACACCCCCTACGCGGATATCACGGCGGAGGCGACCGAATGCAGCGCCATGGACGCCGTGATTCACGGGTTGGGCGTGGACATTGCGACATGGATGCGCAAGCCAGTGGACGGGGTGTCTATGGTGAACGGAGAGTGAGCCCCGTCGCGTTCATTCGCGCGTGATCTGAGCTGCCGGGTCTGACTGGATGGCCGTGCGATCCGGCGTTGCGGTAGTTCGCTGGCGTGGATGGCGATCGTGTCAGCTGTTGATCCTGGCGTTGGTGAACTCGAGCTGCTCGAAGCAGCTGCCGGTGAAGTCCACGCGCTCGCCGGTCAGCGCGTCGCCGCGCAGGGAGGTGCCCGTGCCATCGAGCACCTGCACGTTGTCCCAGCGACTGCCATGGAAGGTCAGGTCGTCCCACGTGCAGTGCGTGAACCGGGTGTCGATGAAGCTGCTCTGATCGAATCGGCTGGCGCTGAAGCTGCAGTGGGAGAAGGTGCAGCCGCTGATCGCGATGGACTGGAAATCGCAGCGCGTGAAGGTGCATCCGACGAAGGTGCAGCCGGTCCATCCGGCCTGCCGGAAGGTGGTGTCCGAGAAGCGCGTGCCGGAAAAACTGCTGCTCGCGAACTGGGCCAGGTTCAGGTCCAGGCCCGCATAGGCCAGGCTGTCGGCCTGGCCGACCAGCCCCGCAGGGGCGCCGCCGGCACCTTGGCGCCAGAGGTCGTGGTCGGTGATGATCTGTTGTGAACTCATGAGGAGGCAGGCGCAAGCCGAGCGACCATCGTCGTTGCCGGCCGGCTGGCCTGCCGGTCAGTACCGGAAATAGAAGGTCCCATATTCACCCGGATCCTCCGGCTTTCGCTGCGCCTTGGCCGACCGCACGAAGTCGATGTTCGCGGGGTTCGGCAGTCCCAGGGCCTGGCCGACCTTCTCGGTCAGGCGCGCGAACGGCATCCACTTGCGCGTGAGGCTGAAGGTCATCAAGCCGAAGAAGGCGTAGGAAATCGGTGCGCCGTAGGGAAACCCGAAAGCGATCATGTCCAGGCCGCTGGTCAGTCCGAGGACCGCGAGGCACACGCCCGCAAGGACGGCAAGCCACAGCGTCACGCCGATGAACCACCACTTGGCCGCATTGCGGATGTGCGTGCGCCGGCTCCTGGAACAGTGCGGATACAGCGCAATGGTGCGGTCCGATGGACGTGCCATCCCCATGGCCTCGTAGTGCTGACCTGTCCACTGCGCCGCCACCCGCACCTCGTCGCCTTCCTTGAAGGGGCTGCGCCACAGCCACCCTGTGACTTGCTGGCCGTCGAGCTCGAACTCGACATGGTCCGCGTCCTCTTCCAGGCTTGTTGCGCTCGCCGCCGTGGAGACCGCCTGACCGCTGAGCCCGACCGCCGCGGCCGCGACGGCCACCACGCCCAGCTTGGACTTGTCGCTGTCGTCGAAGACAAAGCTCGCGCCCGCCCGCGTGCTGCGGTAGTTGCGAATGACACCGTTCAGTGTCACCAGGCCGGAGGCTACCGGTGTCGCCGTACTTTCGCTCATTGGAATCCCATCTCCACCAGGGCCTCTTGCAATTTCTTGTCCTGCTCGTCCGCGCTCTTGTAGCCTTCGTTCCGGCGCTCTTTTCCAAACGCCGAATGGTCGAGCCACACCTGCAGCGCATCGGGCGTGACCCACCAGATTACCAACTGAATGGCGAACAGTCCCACAGTGATCCAGCCGCCCAGCGCCATGCCGACGATGCGCAGGCCCACGAACGCCGCAGCGCGCGCGCCCACTGCACGCACGGCCGCGCCCACGGCAGCCTCGCCCGCCAGCCGGCTCACCAGCGGCGCCGAGTACGTGAACGCCACGGCGAGCGTGAGAACCCCCGAGGCAATGCCCGCGGTGCCCTTGGTCAGGTACAGGAACGCAAGCATCCGATACCCGCGATCCGCATTCTTCTTGCCATCGACAAGATCGAAGGCGCCGGTGACGATGCCGGCGGCGCTGCTGAGCACGCCGCCCCACAGCTTCAGGTGCTGGTAGCTCCAGCTGCTGCTCCCCATGCTCGGCAGGTTCTTGGCCACTGTCGCTGCGATGTCGAACATGGCGCTGGTGATCGACATGCCCGACGCCAGCAGGGTGCAGTAGGTCTTGGTGTCGCCTTTGGTCTGGCACTCCGCCAGCAGCTTGGCGAAGTTGACCCCCTCGATCAGCGCGACCACCAGCGCGAGCCGCGCATCCTTGATCGCACTCACGCTTTCCGCGCTGCCGCTGCCCCTGAATCGCCCCCATTCGGCCCTCAGGTGCTCGGCCTGGGCGCTGCGTATCTCGGGCGTGCCTGCGGCCATGAAAGCGCGGGCCGTTCGCACACGCTGGAGCAACTGCCCTCGCAAGAGCGCCTCATTCTTCGCCTGGCTGATGATCAGGTTGGTCGAATCGGCCGGATTGACGAAGGCCCGGATGCTGAAGATGTGCTGGATGATCTTTTCGGAGACGAAGTCCGCCAGCTTGTCGATCCGGAAGGCCTTGAAGACGGCATCGCCGACGCTGATGGCCAGCCGGTCCGTTCCCCGCATCCTGACGGGCTGGAGTCGGGTGCCGAAGGCGTGGTTTCCCCCCTTGGGGTTCGTCGGGGTCGGCGCCGCGCCGGCCTTCGTGTTGGCATCGAAGACACCCTGCGCCTTCTTGTAGGTGTCCGCGAAGGCCTTGAGGCTCTTGGCGGTGTAGTTGGTCCACGCCAGGGCCGAGGCCAGGGTTTGTTCGTCCTTGTGCTTCCTGACCTCGACAAGGACCTCGTCGAGTTCCTTGCGAACGTCCTCCTGGTTCAACGCCAGGGCACGCCACAGCAGGTTCTCCTCGGTGGTCGCCTTGCCTTCGTTGATCCACGCGTTGATCTTGTCGGCACCCGTCTGGCAAGCGCCCATGCCGAAGATCGCCTCGCTGACGGCGGCATCGAACAGGAGCCCGTCCTCGATGTTCTGGCAGCTGAAGTCGTTCAGCATGTCGACCAGGAGCGGTGCCTCCAGCCATTGCACGAGTGGGCGGGTCCGCCTTTCGCACAGTGCGACCGAGTCGTTCTGGAATTTCTGGAGATTCTTCGTGAAGGCGTTGAGCGCCGGATAGTCGATGCGTTCAGCGTACTTCGGCCAGGCTTCTGCGGCGGCACGCCTGCCCAGGGCCTGGCCCACGGCGGGCGCCGCGGCCGTGATCTGCTTGTCCACCGAGCGCAGGAAGTCCAGCTGGTTCTGGATGCTCTGGCGCTCGCTGTCGTAGATGGAGCCATCGTCGCTCCAGGTGGGAGGCAGGCGCTCCTGCCGCTTCTCCAGCGCCCGGATCTGCTCCTTGATTTCGTTGTCGCCCTCGACCCCGCGGCGCACCTGTTCCTCGGCCTGTGTCTGCGCCCGGGTTTCCAGGGACTTCTGCAACCCCGCGTAGATGAAGGTGAGCGAGATCTGCTGGGCCCGTTCGGCTTCGTACCGCTTGATCCAGCCTGCCGCGTCGTTGCGGTAGCCGCTGAGCTCGTGTGCGATGCCCATGGCGTCCCACAGCGCCAGGACATGGGGCTGCCCGGGCTTGCCCCCCTCGAGCTTGGCGCGCCCCTGCATGTGCTGGACCGTGGAGTCCGCCATCTGCATGCGCAGCGCCCACGGATAGCGCGTGCTCATCTGCTCCAGCGAAGCCGTCTCGAAAGTGCCGTCCTCCCTGGTGAAGCTTTCGATGGCCGTGTTGTAGGGCAGCCTGGCGGTGTTGAAGCGGCCGGAGTACTCCAGCACGTCCTCCAGCGAGGCCCGGGTGGCGATGGCGCCGTGGCTGTGCTTGGCCCCTTCGACCATCGCCGCGGGATGCAGCGTCTGCATGCGCTTGTCGCGCAGCTTCTTGCTGGCGGTGTAGTCCTCGAGCGTCTCGTCGCTCCACTTGTGCTCGCTGAAAGCGATCCATGCCGTGCCGCACTTGTGGGTCTGCTCGATGACGAAGTAGTGCTTGTGGGCGGGGTTGCTCTGGAGGTTGCACTCCTTGCGCTCGGGCGGCGGCGTGTGTGCCGCCTTGGGGCTGGGCTGCAGCGACAGGCCGCCATCGGCGTGCACCATGTAGCACTCCCAGTAGTTCCGCCCGCGCGCATGGTGGTCGTAGAAGAGATAGATGTAGCCGCTGCGCACCGTGCGCAAGGCGTACTCGAAGTCATCGCCCAGGGCGACGCTTTTGATTCGGTCGCCTCCCGCCCAACCGGGCAGGGTGGGCTGGATGCCCTTGCCTTTGGGCACGACGGTGTAGCGCACCGGCAGGATGGGCAGCCCGGAGGGCTTGCATTGGGCACAGGTGCCGGGGACAACTTCTGACATGGGTGATCAATGGGTTGAAGTGGGGGCCCGCCATGGCGTTGCGGCCAGATGTTCAGGCTCGTCGCCGACCGGTACCGCGTTCACGCGGAGATCGGTCGCGATCTGCTGCCACTGCGCTTCGTCGAGGTCGGCCACCAGGCCGCTGAAATAGTCTTCCGGCGCTCGCTCGTCGAGCCGCTGGGTCACCCACGGGTGGCGGTCGAAGCGGGGGTGAACCGTCAAGGCGAGCCGTGCAAAGAGCGCCTGGTCGTTCGTGTCGTCGAAACCCCGCAGTGCGGCGCGCTTCACCGCCGCCACGGCCACCTGCGCATGCAGGCGGATCGAGGTGTCGGCAGGCATGGACGACCAGTCCCTCAACGCCTGATTGGCCGCGCTGGTCGCGTCGACGGTGGTCCATTGCTGCGGCGTCAGTTCGAGCCCGTGGGCCGAGGCTGCCGCGGCAGGGCGGCGAATCATCTCGATCTGGCCGAGCGGGTCCAGCAGGTATGCCGCCTCGATCGGCCCCAGCAACGCCGTCTGCTGCTGTGCGGACAGTTCGGGCCAGAGCAGCCACAGCACGGCAGGGTCGTGCAGCCGAAGCCAGACCTGCGCGTGGGTGAGCGCGTGTCGCTGGAGCATGGCCCGCCCCAGATGGGCACCCACTTCCGACGCAGGGGCCGGGGTGACCAGCCAGGCGCCGATCCGTCGTCCGCGGCCGTGGCTCAGCGACTCGCGGTCGCAATCGGCCTGCGCCTCATCCAGCGTGTACGCCAGCATCCGGGCATGCGATTCGTCGTTCGGGCGCAGCGTCAGCAGTTGCGGCACGACACTGGGATCGATCCGCGGATGCGCCATGGCAATGGAGACAGGCGCCTGCGCATCGTCCGCCGGCCAGGATGGGTCTTCGGCGGGGGGGCGCAGCGCGGGGTCCAGCAGGACCATGCATCCCTGCGCGCCCAGGGTCGACAGAACCGACGCCCGGTCCAGGGCATCGGCGTGGGCAGGCGAGGTCGCCGTCTTGGATGTCATCGGCACCTCAACCCAGGATCACGGTGGCCGCCTGCGAGGCCGACGCACCTTGCGCTGCAACGGCGCACCCCTTGTACCTGGACTCGGGAAGATGGCCCTCGGCATTCACGCTGTGGGGGCCGACAAGCGAGTGGCTTGCCGCATGTTCACGCCACACGCCGCTGGTCCCGCTCACGATGCCCGAGGCGTTCCAACGCGTATAGCTGGTCCCGCCATTGATCACGATCTCTTCCTTGGCGGTGATCGTGATGCGTTGGGCCTCCATCTTGATGTTCAGCCTGGCCAGCACGTTGATGCTGTCCTTCAGCGCCTGGAGGTCGATGTCCGCGTTGGCGGCGATCAGCCGCATCCCCTGTTCGACGGCCGCGATGCGTACCGCCTCCTTGGCGCTCACCAGCAGGCTCTTGCCTGCCGCGACGCTCGTGTGGCCTGCGCTCGTGGTGGCGATGTGTTCGGTGGCCGCGATGTGCGTGGAGCCCGCCGTGGTGGCCTCGATGCCCGCCGGGCTGGCGATCGTCAGATGCGGAGCCTGGAACTCCGGGAACTGGCCTTGCGCCTTGTTGCCCGGGCCGGTGCCCTTGACCTCGTCGTTCTGCTTCTTCAGTTCCTTGGTGACCGCGTCCGAGTCCCCGCCCTCGTGCGCCTTGGCCTGCATCGCCGCCTCGCTCAGGCCCTCGTGCAGGTCCCTGGCGGCCGTGAGCCGGGCCACGGTCTCGCCCATGTCCGTCAGGTGGGCGTCCGCGTTGGGCCGGGCCTCCGTCGTGAGGAGCAGACCGCTGGCGGCCCGGATGGCGCCATGTCCGTCCGTTCTCAGCTCCGCCCCTTGTCCCCCCTGGTGCTTGCGCCCCAGGGTGCTGTCGATGCGCACGATATGCCCCAGGCTCAGTTCGCTGGCTTGCTCGTCGCTGCGCAGCTTGGCCTGGATCTGCTTGTCGGTGTCGTCCAGGATCAGGTGATTGCTTCTGCCTCCCGGCTGATTGCCCCCGTCGCCCTGCAGCTCGCGGCTGCGGATGCCCGTCAGGCTCTTCTGGCTGGGCACGGTCCACGGCGGCATGTGGGCCTCGTTGTAGACCACGCCGGTGACCAGGGGATGGTCCGCGTTGCCGTCCAGGCACTGCACGATGACCTCCGAGCCCACCCGGGGCCAGGAGACCATGCCCGTCTCGCCCCCGGCCCAACCGCTGGACACCCGCACCCGGGCGCTGTACCTGGCTTCGCGGTCCCAGTGGTACTGGATCAGGATGCGGCCGTACTCGTCGATGTCCAGCGCGCCCATGCCGCCGTCGCCCACCACGGTGGCGGTCTGCGGGGCCAGCACGCGCAGCGGCTGGCTGTTCAAGCCCAGGCCGGGCCGCCAGGGGACCGCGCGCCGGCTGGCCACGAAGCTGTTGCGGTACTCGGACTTGCTGTCCGTCTGGAGGTAGTTGTTGGCGGCCACATGCCGGGCTTCGACGACCAGGTACTGGTTGTCTTCGACCGGGCTGCCCTCGCAGCTGAAGTGGTCGGTGAGCTCGAACCAGCGCCCGGACTGGATGCCGTGGTGGTTGCCTTCGGCCTCCTGGCGCTTGGCCCCGGCCTCGATCTCTTCCATGCGCAGGCGCACGAAGGCATCGCCACCCGTGTTTTCCTTGCGGAAGCCGTAGGCCCCGGCGTAGGCGTGCACGTCCAGGCTGGGGACCTCTCCCTGGCGGTTGAGCGTGGGCACCTGGGCGTGGCGAGGCGTGGGACTCTTGAAGTTGAAGGCGCTGGCCGAAAACGTGCCGGAGGCGATCTCGCGCACGGGGGAGAAGGCCTGGATGCCTTCTTCCTCGGCCGGCCCGCCCTTCGCCTGGAAGCGCACGCGGGGAGAGCTTGCGTCGACAGGCTTGCACTGCGTGGTGGTGTCGTCGGTGAGGACCAGGGTGTGGCCGTCCCGGGCGTGCTCCCAGTGGTAGCTGTAGCCGGCCTGCTCCCAGCGGCGATGAAGGTAACTGTGGTCGCTCTCGCCCCAGCCGGCGCCTTGCACGGCCATGGTGACGAGCGGATCGTCGCCGCGCACGCACCATTCCCAGCGGGGCAGGGGGCTGTGGTCCTCGAGCACCGTGGCCGTGATCTGCCGCAGGCTGTGGTCACGAAACACCCGGTTGTTGATGCGCAGCGTGGTGAACCACAGCCAGGGGCGCAGCACGGCCCGGTAGGTGGCAACGCCGGCGTCCGAGCCGGCCAGTTCGAACTCGAAGACATGGCCGGTGAACCAGCGCAGCGAGCCATCGGGGCGCACCAGCGACACGGCCAGCAGCTTGCCCAGCATGTCCTTGAGGGCGATGCCCGCGCTGTCGGCCAGAAGGGTCAGCGTGTACTTGAAGTCGCGGGACAGGCCCTCTTCGGCTTCCAGGCGCTCGATGACGATCGTGGGGGTGCTGCTGCGGCCGTAGGCATCGGTGGCGCCCGGCACATCGTCGTGGGGGAAGCTCAGCCTGAGTAGACGTTGCCCCTGGCTGTACGGAGACGAGAAGACATTGGCGACGCTGCCCATGGTGTTGTCCGGCGTTGATCACGTTCATGGACAACCTCGGCCCGATCAGGCTCCCGCCCTGCCAGGCAATGGCGTGCGGCTTTGTGATGTCCTCCCCGTGCCGCAGGATCTGCGTGCACAAATGCAATCGTACACGTGCACATTGGTCACAATTGCCGCTTGTTGAAGCGATGTGTACCTGTCGTATCGAAACATTTCCCGGCATTGCAATGGCGCTTCTTTTTCTAATGAAAAAGTGTTGATCGCCTGCAAGATTTCGCGAGATTGCAAGGTGTGCCGGGCTGCATCGCAACGCGCCGCTTCATGGACAAACGGTAATGAAGCGCAAGCCTTTCCCGCTTCCACCTGGGCTAGCATTTGCGTTGCAGGCCCCCGCATCCCAGGGGGCGCAACGTGAGCACAACCGCACCGCCATCCATGGGTATTTCTTGCCGTGGCCGCACCGACTGACGTGCTCGGCCCCACCGTCATCTGGCACTGCCTCATCGTCGAGGACGATGCCGACAACGCGCGCTACATCGCCGAAGGCTTCCGCTCGCTCGGCCATGTGGCGGTGATCAGCCGCGACGGTGCGGATGCGTTCGCGCGCGCCACGGGCGAGACGTGGGACCTCGTCATCCTCGACCGCATGCTGCCCAACGACGTGGACGGCCTGTCGATCCTCACCACGATGCGCGCGCTCGGCAAGAAGACGCCGGTGCTGGTGCTCAGCGCATTGAACGCGCTCGACGAGCGCGTGCGCGGGCTCAAGGCCGGCGGCGACGACTACCTGGCCAAGCCCTTTGCCTTCTCCGAACTCGCGGCGCGCGCCGAAGCGCTGGTGCGCCGCTCGCGCAGCGGGCCCGAGATCCGCACGCTGCAGCTGGCCGACCTCACGCTCGACCTGGCGCGCCGCCACGTGGAGCGCGGCGGCCGGCCCATCGCGCTGCAGCCGCGCGAGTTCAGGCTGCTGGCCTACCTCATGATGCATCCGGGCCAGGTGGTCACGCGCACCATGCTGCTCGAGGCCGTGTGGGACTACCAGTTCGACCCGCAGACCAACGTGATCGACGTGCAGGTGAGCCGCCTGCGCGGCAAGCTCGATGCGGGCGGCGCGCCGACGCTGATCCACACCGTGCGCGGCGTGGGCTACACGCTGGCCGCGCCGCAATGACCCGGGCCCTGCGCCAGCTGTGGCGCTCGGTCGGCTTCCGGCTCGCCTTCTACTACGGCCTGCTCGTGGCCATCACGATGCTGGCCGCGCTGGCCATCGTCTACATGCAGACCGTCGGCGTGCTGCAGCAACGCATGGTGCGGCAGGTGGCCGCCAGCGTGCAGCAACTGGTGGTGCGCTACGAAGCGCGCGGCGCCGAGGGCGTGGCGGGCGAGATCGCCCATGCGCTTTCCGACGGCCGCAACTCCGACAACGAGATCTACCTGCTCACCGACCGCGACGGAAACAAGCGCGCGGGCAACCTCGACCAGATGCCCTCGCTGGCGCCCGACGCGGGCGACGGCGTGCACCGCCGCGTGGTGCGCGCGGGCCAGACCGTCATCGCCTACCTCGTGATGCGCCCGCTGCCCGACGGCGGCATGCTCGTGGTGGGGCACGACCTGCGCGACCAGGAGTCGATCGAATCATTGGTGGCGAGCGCCAGCGCGGCGGCGGGCATCGTGGCGGTGCTGCTGCTCATCGGCGGCACCTTCGTCTTCCGCCAGGAGCTGGAGCGCAGCGTGGGCGCGGTGCGGCGCACGGCCGCGCGCATCGCGGCGGGCGAGCTGCAGGAGCGCGTGGCGCCTTCGGGCCAGGAGGACGAGTTCGCGCTGCTGGAGGGCGACATCAACGCGATGCTCGACCGCATCCAGTCGCTGATGGACGGCGTGCGCCATGTGTCCAACACCATCGCGCACGACCTGCGCACGCCGCTCACGCGCGTGCTGGTGCGCCTGCGCGCGGTGGAGGCGGGGCTCGGCGACGCCCACCATCCGCAGCGCGAGCCCGTGGCCACGGCCATCCGCGAACTCGAGGAGCTGGCGGTGATGTTCGAGAAGCTGCTGCAGATCGCCGAGGTCGAGGCCGGTGCGCGGCGCCAGCAGTTCGCGCCGGTGGCGCTGCACGTCATCGCCGACGACGTGGCGGAGCTGTACGAGGCGGTGGCCGAGGTGCGGGGCATCGCGCTGCTGCGCGAGCCGGCCGACCGCGCCATCGCGCTGGGCGACCGCGACCTGCTCGCGGGCGCGGCGGCCAACCTGCTCGACAACGCGCTGAAGTACGGCGGGGCCGGCGCCACGGTGCGCATCGGCACGCACACGGTCGACGGGCGTGCGCAGCTGTTCGTGCAGGACGACGGTCCTGGCATTCCGAGCGCCGAGTACGAGCGACTGGGCGTGCGCTTCCATCGGCTGGACCACAGCACGCCGGGTCACGGCCTGGGGCTCGCGAGCGTGCAGGCGGTGGTGGCGCTGCACGGCGGGCGCCTGCAGTTCGGCGATGCCCGACCGGGCCTGCGCGCCTGCATCGACCTGCCGACGGCGGACGCCTGAGCGGCGCCTTCTTCGTCTCCTCGCGCCTCGAACATTGCCGAATGGCAATGCTTTGTTCATACACACCGCCGCGCTGAATTCCTAGGATCGCTGACGCACATCGTGTGCCGATCAACGCAGTTCCAGGAGACATCAACGGTGAGAATCAAGAGTCAGAGAGACTTCTGCTCGGGCGTGCTTTTCAGCGCCTTCGGCGTGGCCTTCGCATGGGGCGCCACGACCTACAACGTGGGCACCGGCGCCCGCATGGGCCCCGGCTACTTTCCGCTCATCGTGGGCATCCTCATCGCCTTCATGGGCGTGCTGATCACGTTCAAGGCCCTCACGGTCGAGACCGACGACGGCGAGCCCGTGGGCCGCATCGCATGGAAGCCGCTGCTGTTCATCATCGGCGCCAACCTGATCTTCGGCGTGCTGCTCGGGGGCCTGCCGAGCATCGGCCTGCCGTCGATGGGGCTCATCGTCGCGATCTATGCGCTGACCTTCATCGCGAGCCTGGCGGGCGACAGCTTCGGCTGGAAGGGCGTGACCCTGCTGGCGACCGTGCTCGCGCTCGGCAGCTACCTGGCCTTCGTGGTGGCGCTGAAGCTGCAGTTCCAGGTGTGGCCCACCTTCATCGCCGGCTGACCCGCGCAGAACAACAAGAAATCCAAGAGAACAATGGACCTGATTACCAACCTCTCGATCGGCTTCGGCGTGGCCTTCACCGCGCAGAACCTTGTCTATGCCTTCGTCGGCTGCCTGCTGGGCACGCTGATCGGCGTGCTGCCGGGCATCGGCCCCGTCGCCACCATCGCGATGCTGCTGCCCGCCACCTACGCGCTGCCGCCCGTGTCGGCGCTCATCATGCTGGCCGGCATCTACTACGGCGCGCAGTACGGCGGCTCGACCACCGCCATTCTGGTCAACCTGCCAGGTGAATCGTCGTCGGTGGTGACCGTGATCGATGGCTACCAGATGGCGCGCAAGGGGAGGGCCGGACCAGCGCTCGCTGCGGCGGGCTTGGGCTCGTTCTTCGCAGGCTGCGTCGGCACGCTGATCCTTGCGGCCTTCGCGCCGCCGCTGACGGAGCTGGCCTTCAAGTTCGGCCCGGCCGAATACTTCTCGCTGATGATCCTGGGCCTGATCGGCGCCGTGGTGCTGGCCTCGGGCTCGCTGCTCAAGGCCATCACGATGATCCTGCTCGGTCTGGCGCTGGGCCTCGTGGGCACCGACGTCAACTCGGGCGTGGCGCGCTACAGCTTCGACATCCCTGAACTCACCGACGGCATCGGCTTCATCGCGATCGCGATGGGCGTGTTCGGCTACGGCGAGATCATCGCCAACCTGGCCGTGCCCGAACATGAGCGCGAGGTGTTCACCGCCAAGGTCAAGGGCCTGTGGCCCACCAAGGAAGACTTCCGGCGCATGACGCCCGCCGTGCTGCGCGGCACGGCGCTGGGCTCGGCGCTGGGCATCCTGCCGGGCGGCGGCGCGCTGCTGTCGGCCTTCGCGGCCTACACGATCGAGAAGCGCATCAAGCTCAAGCAGGGCGAGGTGCCCTTCGGCAAGGGCAACATCCGCGGCGTGGCGGGACCGGAGTCGGCCAACAACGCCGGCGCGCAGACCTCGTTCATTCCGCTGCTGACGCTGGGCATCCCGCCCAACGCCGTGATGGCGCTGATGGTGGGCGCGATGACCATCCACAACATCCAGCCGGGTCCGCAGGTGATGACCAGCAACCCCGAACTCTTCTGGGGCCTGATCGCCTCGATGTGGATCGGCAACCTGATGCTCATCGTGCTGAACCTGCCGATGATCGGCATCTGGATCAAGCTGCTGACCATTCCCTACAAGTGGCTCTTTCCGTCGATCGTGCTGTTCTGCGCGGTGGGCGTGTACTCGGAGAACAACAACACCTTCGACGTGTGGATGGTCGCCATCTTCGGCATCGTGGGCTACCTGTTCCTCAAGCTCAAGTGCGAGCCCGCGCCGCTGCTGCTGGGCTTCATCCTCGGGCCGATGATGGAAGAGAACCTGCGCCGCGCCCTGCTGCTGTCGCGCGGCGACTGGAGCGTGTTCGTCATGCGCCCGCTGTCGGCGGGGCTGCTGGCTGCCGCGGCGCTGCTGCTCATCGTGGTGCTGCTGCCTTCGGTGAAGGCCAAGCGCGAAGAGGCTTTCGTCGAGGAGTGACGCGGCGCGTCACCCGCCGAACAGGCGCCGCATCCATCCCATCTTGACCTGCCCCGCGGCGCCGCCTTGCTGCACCGCCTTGCGCACCTGCGCATGCACGAGGACTTCGGCCGATGAATCGGTGGTGTGCAGGTGCGCCTTCACAGTCGGCACGTACGCGCCGTCTTCATGGCGGATGTGGTTGAACAGCCAGCGCGAGAGCATGTCGTGCAGTTCGGCCAGCACCTCTTCGCCGTGCTCGAAGCGCGTGCGGAATTCGGTGACGCGGCGCACGAAGATCTCGTGCACCTTCCGGTGCGGGCCGGTGAAGGGGTAGCCCGCGTCCTCGATCATGGCCTCCTCGAACGCGAAGTGCGAGGCGGTGTAGTCGATGGTCTCCTCGATGATCCGGCCCACGACCTGGCGGTCGTTGGTGCGCCGGGCGTCGTCCAGCGCATTGATGTACTGCACGATGCGCTGGTGCTGCGTGTCGATCTCATGGATCCCCGTATTGAGCTCGGTCTTCCATACAAGGTGGGCCATGGTCTTCAGAACTTTGCAGGTGGATGTAAAAGTCCAGTATCGGCAGCCGAAAGCGGCGCGCGGTTGATCTGAATCAAGCGCGTCGGTGCGGTGAAAGAGAAAGAAAGACAATCGGCCCGTGACGCCCGCCGAAGATCCCCCACAGAACCCGCCCGCTGCCGTGGAGCCCCGGCCGTTGCCGGTGGTCGTGCGCTGGCTGCTGATGGTCTTTGCCGTGCTGTGCCTGGTGCTGGCCGCCATCGGTGTGGTCGCGCCGGGCATGCCGACCACGGTCTTCGTGCTGATGGCCGCCTGGGCTGCGGCGCGCAGCTCGCCGCGGCTGCACCGCTGGCTGCTCAACCACCGGCTCTTCGGTCCACTGCTGCGCAACTGGGAAAACGGCCGCACCGTGAGCCGCCGCGCCAAGTGGAGCGCCACCGCGGCGATGGCGTTCTGCGCGGTCGTCATCGGGTTCACCGCGCACAAGCCGTGGCTCGCGGGCGTGGCCATCGGCTCGATGGCGGTCGTGCTGGCGTGGCTGTGGCGGCGGCCGGAGCCGCAGGGCTGATCCGGGGCTGATCCGGCGCGCCGCTATCGGCCGACGGGGGCGCTGCGCGCCAGCGGCAACGTCAGCAGCGCACTCACCAGTTCGGCCTGCCGCGTGGTGCCCGTCTTCTCCATTGCCCGTTGCAGGTGCGATCGCACGGTCGGCAGCGCGATGCGGCTGCGCTGCGCGATTTCCTTGAGCGCGAACCCCGAGGCGATCTGCACCGCGACCTTGGCCTCGGCCGGCGTCAGGCCGAAGCACTCGGCGACGATGAAGGCGTCCAGCGGCGCCTTCGAGGCCTGCGGGGCGTGCAGCAGGATCAGCGCGCACGACTGCTGGCCGAACATGCCCATCGTCTGCGTGGCGTCCATGCGCGTGACGAAGGCCAGGATGCGGGCGCCGTCCCTGCGGCGCAGGACCACCGCCTCTCGCCTGGCTTCACCGCCGTTGCCGCCGAGCTGCATCGCGTCGATGCCGTGCGCGAGCCGCTCCTGGTTCTCGGGGTGATGGCAATGCAGGAAGCCGTGGCGCTCGCTCACCACATCCTGGCTGTTCAGCCAGGCCTGTGCCAACGGGTTGACGTGCCGGATGCGCCGGGCCTCGTCCACCAGGAGCATCGGGTGCGCGAACTGGTCGAGCAGGTGCCGCGCCACGCCCAGCTCGACGAAGGCCGCGCGGATGTGCTGCACGTTCCGCAGCGCCTCGCCCAGGTGATGCCGGACCTGGTCGATCACCGGCAGGTCGGCGGGCCCGATGGGCGCGCTGCCGTGGCCGCGCATGATGCCCAGCAGGTAGAGCGCATCGTCGCTGTCGAGGATCTTCGTGGCCGACAGGTAGCGACCGCCGTGCGGGATCAGGAAGTCCTGATAGAAGGGGCTCGCGGCCACGTACCGCGCATCGAAGTGCTCGTGGCAGTGCATCCACCGGCCGACCGGGGTGGCCAGGGTGGGTGCCATGCGCGGGTTGATCGAATGGAAGAAGCGGATGTAGTCCAGCGCCGCCTGCGGCGTCGCGGGGCCGCCTTCGCCGCTGAAGATCAGCGCGCCGCTGCGCTTGTCCACGCCGATGACCTGGACCGCCCACAGGTCCAGCTGCGCGGCGAGGCTGGACAGCGGCTGCTGCCAGTCGAGCCGGCCGGCCGCCGCAGCATACAGGTCGGAGATGAGCGGGTCGGAGAGCATGCGGCGCCTCAGGGCGACCCGTGCGCGAAGGTGCGCGCCGGCAGCGACAGCAGCACGCGCACCAGGTCCGACTGGCGGTTCACGTCGGCCTTGAGCATCACCTGCGCGACCTGGGTGCGCACCGTGGCCAGCGCCTTGCCGCTGCGCTGCGCGATCTCCTTGATGTTGCTGCCGCCCGCGAGCTGCGCCGCCACGCGCGATTCGGCGGGCGTGAGCTTGAAGCACTCCGCGAGGATGAACGGGTCGAGCCCCTGCGCGCGTTGCGCGGGGCCGTGCAGGATGACCAGCGCGCGGGCGCCGAGGCCGAAGGCGCCCATCGCCTGGTCGGGCCGCACGGCGCTCACGAAGGCCAGCCACGGTTCGCCCGAGGCGCCTTTCAACGGCACCACGCCGCGCCGCAGCGAGGGCGGTGTTTCGGCTTCGGACAGCTGCAGCGCGTAGATCGCTTCGGTCAGCGCCTCGTTCTCCCCCTTGCCCAGGCCCGCCAGGAAGCCGCCGCGCTCCGCGACCACCCGGCCTTCGCGCAACAGCTTGGCCGCCGCGCTGTTGCGATGGCGGATGCCGCGCGTTTCGTCGACCAGCAGCATGGGGTAGCCGAACTGGTTCAACAGCTCGCGCGCCATGCCGAGCTCGGCGTAGGCCTCGCGCACATGCACGAGGTTGTGCATGGCCTCGGCGAAGTGGAAGCGGAACTGCTCGAAGACCTTCATCTCGCCGCTGTGCAGCGGGTGGCTGCCGTGGCCGCGCATCATGGCCAGCAGGAACACGACCTCGTCGTTGTCGATGAGCACCGTGCCCGAGGCGTACCGGCCGCCGTGGGGAATGAGGAAGTCCTGGTAGAACGGGTCGTGCGCCACGTAGCGGTCGTCGAAGTGCTCGTGGCAGTGCAGCCATTGGCCGGGGGGCGTGGCCAGCGCCATGCCGACGCGCGGATCGAGGGCGTTGTACTGCCGGAAGTAGTCCAGCGCGGTCTGCGGCGTGGAACAGCCGCCGTGCACGCTGAACATCAGGTGGCCCTGCCGCTTGTCCACGCCCATGATCTGGATGGTCCACAGGTCGAGGTAGCGCGCCACATGGGCCAGGGTGGTCGACCAGTGGGCCCGTCCGCTCGCGGCGGCATAGATCTCGGAAACCAGCGCATCGATCACGTCATCCTCCCTGTGCAAGCCTGCAAGGGATGGAATCCGAAAGGCGCGGGTCCGTCATCCCATGAACCCGGGACGTGCGATCTGCGTCGGATCGTTCCGGGGCGCCTGCGTCGCGCAGTGCCAGCGGCATGGTCGGCGCGCCTGGCGCGCCGCGCATCATGCAAACGAATGATGCGCCTGGGATGCGGTCTCCGCTAGGGCTTGCGCCGCCGGGGGCTCAGCCCTTCGCCAGCTCCGCGCAGACCGCCGGGTTCCAGTGGAAGCTGCGTGCCTTGTAGTCGGTGTCGAAGATTACCTTGTAGCGGCAGCTCGTGGCGCCGCCACCCGAGCGGAAGTGAAAGACGTAGTCCCACTCGCGCACGGCCGCCATGCCTTCGTCGAAGTGGGGGCGGCCGATCAGCGCGTACAGCTGGTCCTTGGTGGCGCCGGGGCCGATGGCGCGCAGGTTCTCGCGGTTCGGAAAGCTGCCTTCGGTCTGCCAGGTCTGCTGCTGGTCGGCGCCGGGCCAGACGAGTTCGGCGGCCTTGCCGTCGCTGTCGATGCCGCGGCTCACGTAGGAGGTGCAGCCGGTGATCGAGAGCAATGCCAGCAGCGCGGCGATGGGCAGAAAAAAGGTGCGTGTCATGAAAGAAGAATCCCTGTGGCCTGGAGCGATGGCAGTGCGGTGATTCATGCGGCTCACCACTGGAAGCCCGCACCGGCCGAGACGCCGACGTTGCCGCGCGAGTTGGCCGAGCCGGTGAACTTCATCACCCACTTGCCGTTGTCCGAGATGCTCGAGAAGCCGACCGCGAGCGCGCTCTGGCCCTCGTAGCCGGCGATGCCGGCCGCGATCATGTTCTTGCCCGGCATGTAGGCCTGCGGCATGCCGGCCATGGCCATCGCACCGGCGGTGCCGGCGTTGGCGTCGCGCTGGTTCAGGCGGATGGCGTCGCGCCACTGCGCGCCCTGGGCGTTGAGCTGGTTGACGTTGACCGCATCCGTGCCGGCCACGCCGGGCGCCACGTTGGACACCGTGGTGCCGTTGGGCGCCTGTCCGTTGCCCAGCACGATCTGGTTGTGGTTCACGCTGCCGTCCACGTTGGTCACGTAGTTGACCGCGCCGGCCTGCACGGCCTGCAGCTGGCGCACGTTGACCGCGTCGGTGGCCTGCGTGCCGCCCGCCACGTTGGTGATCTGCCGTTCGCCGCCCGCGCTGCCGACCGAGACCGCGCCCTGCGTGGAGCCCACGGCGACGTTCGAGAAGCGCTCCTGCTGGCCGCCCATGCCCGCGCGGTCGGCGGTGGCGCCGGCCCCCAACGCCACACCGTTGACGGCGCTCGCTGTCGCGCCCGTGCCGATGGCGACGGCCGAGGCGGCCGATGCGGTGCTCTGGCGGCCCACGGCCACGGCCGACTCGGCGCCCGCGGTGGCGCGGTCGCCCACGGCCACGGCGCTGTCGGCCAGCGCCTGCGTGTTCGCGCCCAGCGCGGCGGCGTTGATGCCGTCGGCAATCGCCTTGTCGCCGGCCGCCAGGCTGCTCTTCTTGCGCGCCTGCGTGTTGGCGCCGAGCGCGGTCGAATTGATGTCGCTCGCGGTGGCGCGGTCGCCCACTGCGACGCTGCTGGTGGCCACGGCCGTGCTGTTGGCGCCGATGGCCGTGGCGTTGGTGCCGAAGGCCTGGGCCACGTTGCCCACGGCCGTGCTGCTGACGCCCGCGGCCACGGTGGTGGAGCCGATGGCGGTGGCGTAGGTTTCGGTGGCGCGTGCGTCGGAGCCCGCCGCCACGCTGCCGAAGCCGGTGGCCTTGGCAGCCGTGCCGCCGAGCAGCAATGCGTCGCCGCCGAGGTTGCCGCTCACCATCCCTTGCAAGGCCGCGGCATCGGGGCCGCCGTTCACGGGGTCGGTCGGCACACCGGTGATGAGCGCGAAGCCGCCGCTGCCGTTGGGCACCTGGCAGGCCCACGTGGGACCGGCGCCGCCCGAGCTGCAGACCGCGCCCGAGCCGGTGGTGTAGCTGGCGCCGCCCAGGTTCACGTCGGCCCAGGCCGACGGGCCGGCAAGGCCGGCGGCCAGTGCGAGCACGGCGCCCGCGATGCCTCTGGTTTTCTTCTTGTGGACGAATGCGACGCGCGCACCGCCTCCCACGTGCTGGATGACGTGTTCCATGGTTCTCTCTGCTCCCTGAGATGGCGCCTGATGGCGCGCTTGATGTGTGACGCTTCGACTGTATGAACCGCAGGGCGCGTGAACCTAGGACCTAATTCACAATAAATGTGAACGACCCGAAAGCAATTGTTGCTTTCCATCGCGCATTCACACTTCAGGAGCCCGCATGAAACCCCAGCCCATCGAGCACGCCGCCGCCTCCGACGAGGTCCGCGCGGTGTTCGACGACATCAAGGCGTCGCGCAACGTGCCCGACGTCAACAACTTCTGGAAGTACCTGGCCAACGACCCGGCCACGCTCAAGCGCACCTGGGCCAGCCTCAAGGAGGTGATGGCGCCGGGCGCGCTCGACCCGGTGGTCAAGGAAATGATCTACCTCGCGGTGAGCGTCACCAACAACTGCGGCTATTGCATCGCGAGCCACCACGCGGGCGCGGAAAAGGCCGGCATGACGCCGGCCATGTTCGCCGAGCTGATGGCCGTGGTCGGCATGGCGAACGAGACGAACCGGCTGGTCAACGGCTACCGCGTGCCGATCGATCCCGCGTTCGATAAGTAAGCCTGCTCACCCGATCGTCATCAGGCTCGCATTGCCGCCGGCCGCGGCGGTGTTGACGCTCAGCGCGCGCTCCAGCACCAGGCTTTCGAGCGGAATGCCGGCGTCGCCGGGCGCGAAGCCGCGCACGCCGACGAGGGGGCCGGGCCGCGCCGCCACCTGCTGCAGCACGCCGGCGAGGTGGCCGGCGTCGCCGTGGTGCAGCACGGCATCGAAGACCACGGTGGGCGCGCGCCAGTCGTTGGCGAGTACGACCGCGTGGCGTGCCTCGTCGGGCAGCGCGGCCAGCAGCGCGTGCGCGCCGGGCGCATCGGCCGGCCAGATGGCGGTGCTGCCGACCGACAGCACAGCCGCCAGCTGCACGAGCCGGTCGGCTTCCGCGTCGGCGAGGCACAGCACGGCCTCGCGCGGCTGCAGCGTGTAGACGTTGCGCTCGCCGGTCGGGCCGGCCAGCGTGCGCGCGCGGCCGACGTGCGCGAGGCCGGCGAAGCGGCGGCATTGCGCGGCCAGGGCGTCGCGGCCCGTGTCGCGCGCCCAGCCTTCGAGCGCCGCGAGGCCGGCCGATGGTGAGACGGGTGCGTCGTCCGCCACGGCGCGCGCCAGCACGTCGTCGGGCCGCGCCGACAGCAGGCGCGCCATGTACAGCGGCCCGCCGGCCTTCGGCCCGGTGCCCGACAGCCCTTCGCCGCCGAAGGGCTGCACGCCCACCACGGCGCCGACCATGTTGCGGTTCACGTAGACGTTGCCGGCCTGCGCCTGCGCCACCACCTGCGCAATGGTCTCGTCGATGCGCGTGTGCACGCCCAGCGTGAGGCCGTAGCCGCTGCCGTTGATCTGGCCGATGAGCGCGCCCAGGTCGCGGCGGCGGTAGCGCAGCAGGTGCAGCACGGGGCCGAACACCTCGCGCTGCAGCTCGCCCAGGTGTTCCAGTTCGACCAGCGTGGGCAGCACGAAGGTGCCGTGGCGCGTGTCGTGGCCGAACTCGCGGCCCTGGCGGAACACGCGCCGGCCGCGCCCGCGCATGCCGGCGATGTGGCGCTCGATGCCGTCGCGCGCCTCGTCGTCGATGACGGGGCCCACGTCCACCGCGAGCCGCGCGGGGTTGCCGATGCAGCTCTCGGCCATCGCGCCCTGCAGCATCGCCACGAGGCGGTCGGCCGCTTCTTCCTGCACGCACAGCACGCGCAGCGCCGAGCAGCGCTGGCCCGCGCTGTCGAAGGCCGAGGCCATCACGTCGGCCACCACCTGCTCCACGAGCGCGGACGAGTCGACGATCATCGCGTTCTGCCCGCCGGTCTCGGCGATCAGCGGCACCGGCGCGCCGTGCGCACCGAGGCGCGTCGACAGCGTCTTCTGCAGCAGGCGCGCGACCTCGGTCGAACCCGTGAACATCACGCCCTGCACGCGCGCGTCGCCGACCAGCGCGGCGCCGACGGTCTCGCCGCGCCCCGGCAGCAGCTGCACCGCCGCGCGCGGTACGCCGGCCTCCCACAGCACGCGCACCGCTTCGGCGGCGACCAGAGGCGTCTGCTCGGCCGGCTTGGCCAGCACGGGGTTGCCGGCCGCGAGCGCGGCGGCCACCTGGCCGGTGAAGATCGCGAGCGGAAAGTTCCATGGGCTGATGCACACCACCGGCCCGAGCGGGCGGTGCGTGGCGTTGGTGAAGTCGGTGCGCGCCTGCGCCGCGTAGTAGCGCAGGAAGTCGACCGCCTCGCGCACCTCGGCGATGGCGTTGGCGCCGCTCTTGCCGGCCTCGCGCATCAAGAGGCCGAGCAGGCGCGGCTGCTGCGCTTCGAGCGATGCGGCAGCGCGCTCGAGCGCGGCGGCGCGTTCGGCGGGCGGCGTGGCGGCCCACGCGGTGGCGACGGCTTCGGCCTGCGCAATGGCCGAGGCCACGTCGCCCGGCACCGCGTCCTGCACCTGGCCGACGAGGTCGCGGCGGTCGGCGGGGTTGCGCACCTCGGCCCAGGTGCGACGGGCTTCGTCTTCGGCGCGTGGCGCGGCGAGCATCGGCGTCGCGCGCCAGGGCTCGCTCGCGCTGGCCTGCAGCGTGGCGGCGAGCGCATGCAGCGTGGCTTCGCTCGCGAGGTCCAGGCCCTGCGAGTTGGTGCGCTGCGCGCCGTAGAGCGCGGCCGGCAGCGGAATGGCCGCGTGCGGCAGGCCCATCGCGCCTTCCTGCGCGGCCATGCGCTCGACGGTCGCGACCGGGTCTTCCACCAGCGTGTCGAGCGGAATCGACGCATCGGCGATGCGGTTCACGAACGAGGTGTTGGCGCCGTTCTCCAGCAGCCGCCTCACCAGGTAGGCCAGCAGCGTCTCGTGCGTGCCCACCGGCGCGTAGATGCGGCAGGGCCGCCCGAGCGGGCCCACCACCTGCTCGTACAGCGGCTCGCCCATGCCGTGCAGGCACTGGAATTCGTACTGGCCCGGCGTGTAGCGCGACGGGTCGGCCATCGTGTAGATCGCGGCCAACGTGTGGGCGTTGTGCGTGGCGAACTGCGGGTACACCGCGTCGGGCGCATCGAGCAGGCGGCGCGCGCACGCGAGGTACGACACGTCGGTGTAGGCCTTGCGCGTGTAGACCGGGTAGCCCGCGAGCCCGTCGAGCTGCGCGCGTTTGATCTCGCTGTCCCAGTAGGCGCCCTTCACGAGGCGCACCATGAGCCGGTGGCCGCTGCGGCGCGCGAGGTCGATCACCCAGTCGATCACGAAGGGGCAGCGCTTCTGGTAGCCCTGCACCACGAAGCCGATGCCCTGCCAGCCCGCCAGCGCGGGCTCGAAGCACAGGCGCTCCAGCAGGTCGAGCGAGAGCTCGAGCCGGTCGGCTTCTTCGGCGTCGATGTTCAGGCCGATGTCGTAGTGCAGCGCCAGCAGCGCCAGGTCGCGCAGCACCGGGTACAGCTCGGCCATCACGCGCGTGTACTGCGCGCGGCTGTAGCGCGGGTGCAGCGCCGACAGCTTGATCGAGATGCCCGGCCCGCCGTACACGCCGCGCCCGTTCGAGGCGCGGCCGATGGCGTGGATCGCGTCTTCGTAGGCCGCGCGGTAGCGGCGCGCGTCGTCGGCCGTGAGCGCGGCCTCGCCGAGCATGTCGTACGAATAGCGAAAGCCCTGCGCCTCGCGCGTGCGCGCATGCGCCAGCGCCTGGGCGATGGTTTCGCCGGTGACGAACTGCTCGCCCATCATGCGCATCGCCATGTCCACGCCCTTGCGGATCAGCGGCTCGCCGCCCTTGCCGATCAGCCGCGTGAGCGTGGCCGACAGGCCCGTCTCGCTGTGCGTGGCCACCAGCCTGCCCGTGAGCAGCAGGCCCCAGGTCGCGGCGTTGACGAACACCGAGGGGCTGTGCCCCGCGTGCGCCTGCCACTGGCCCTGCGCGATCTTGTCGCGGATGAGCGCGTCGCGCGTGTCGGCGTCGGGGATGCGCAGCAGCGCCTCGGCCAGGCACATCAGCGCCACGCCTTCCTGCGACGACAGCGCGTACTCCTGCAGCAGGCCCTGCACCAGGCCGGAGCGACCGCCGCCGTTTTTGCGCTGGCGCAGCTGGTGGGCGATGCGATGGGCCAGGGCGTGGGCTTCGGCGGCCTGGTCGGCCGGCAGCCGGGCTTGCGCGAGCAGCGGCTGAAGCGCCTCGGATTCGGGCGGCCGGCAGGCGGCCGTGATGCGGGTGCGCAGCGCGGACGGCGCGGCCGGGCCGTCGGCGAAGGTGACGAAGGTCGAGGGCAGAGGGGCGGGATCGTTGGCGCTCATGGTGCGTCGGTGGTGGTGATGTGTTGGATGATTTCAGCGAACGGCATGAATATTTCTCCAAAGAACAGTCACTTCGACGAGCAAGTCTCTGCGGACTAGACGGCCCGCTTCCAGCCCGGGGTTGACTGAATTTCTATTTCATTGGATATTTCATCCAATATGAAAGAAGAGTCAGCGTCATCCCCCAGCCTCAACGACCGCATCGCCCAGCGCGTGCGCGCCCTGCGCGCCGCGCGCGATCTCTCGCTCGACGCCCTGGCCACGCACTGCGGCGTCAGCCGCTCCATGATCTCTCTGATCGAGCGCGGCGAGAGCAGCCCGACGGCCGTGCTGCTCGAAAAACTCGCGACCGGCCTGGGCGTGCCGCTGGCCTCGCTGTTCGAGTCCGACGCGCCCACCGCCAGCCCGGTGTCGCGCCGCGCCGACCAGCTCGAATGGCGCGATCCGCATTCGGGCTACCTGCGCCGCAACGTCTCGGCCGTCGGCGACGCCTCGCCGATCCAGATCGTCGAGGTGCTGTTTCCGCCCGGCGCGCGCGTGGCCTACGAAACCGGCGCGCGCGAGCCGCGCATCCACCAGCAGGTGTGGGTGCTCGAGGGCTGCATCGAACTCGCGGTCGGCGACGCCCAGCACCGGCTCGAGGCCGGCGACTGCCTCGCGCTCGTGCTCGACCAGCCGACGAGCTACTTCAACCCCACCCGCGAGACGGCGCGCTACGCGGTCGTCATCACCAGCGCGCCTTCTCACGCATCCAACCGGAAATGACCATGACTGCTGCCATCACCGCCCCGCGCCTGCGCGCCCTTTCTTCCGTGACCGAGGCCGAGCTGAACGCGCTGGCCGACGTGCTCATCGACTGCGTCGAGGGCGGCGCCTCGGTGAGCTTCATGCAGCCGCTCACGCCCGAGCGCGCGCGGGCCTTCTGGCGCCACGTGGCCGACGGCGTGGCGCGCGGCGAGCGCGAGCTGCTCGTGGCCGAGGACGACGCGGGCATCGTCGGCACCGTGCAGCTGGTGCTGGCGCAGCCCGAGAACCAGCCGCACCGCGGCGAGGTCGCGAAGATGCTGGTGCACCGCCGCGCACGCCGGCTCGGCCTCGGCGCGCTGCTGATGAAGGGCGCCGAACAGCGCGCACGGGACCACGGCAAGACCCTGCTCGTGCTCGACACCTCCAGCCCCGAGGCCGAGCGGCTGTACACCCGCTGCGGCTGGCTGCGCGTGGGCACCATCCCCGGCTACGCGCTGCTGCCTGACGGCACGCCGTGCGGCACCACCTACTTCTACCGCGCACTCGACGACGCCACCGCGGCATGAGCGCATTCGAAGAGCTGCTGCACGACGCCGCGCAGCGCCCGCTGACCGGCTGGGACCTGTCGTGCGACGGCCGCATCGTCACCACGCCCGCGCCCTGGCACTTCGAGGAGGCCGTCGATCGGCTGGCCCGCCGCTCGCCCGACCTGCTCGACATGGGCACCGGCGGCGGCGAGTGGCTGAGCCGCCTGCCGCACCGGCCCGCGCGCACCGTCGCCACCGAGGGCTGGGCGCCGAACGTCGGCATCGCACGCGAGCGGCTGGCGCCGCTGGGCATCGAGGTGGTCGAGGTCGAGGGCGCCGAGGACAACGCGCTGCAGGCGGACGACGACGTGCCAGCGCCACTGCCGTTCGCCGATGCGTCGTTCCACCTCGTCGTCAACCGCCACGAGTCCTTCGCGGCGCGCGAAGTGCAACGCATCCTCGCGCCGGACGGGCACTTCCTCACGCAGCAGGTCGCGTCGGACTTCAACGCGGGCTTCCACGCGCTGCTCGACCTGCCGTGGTCCGCGCCGCCGCGCTGGCAGCTCGACACCGCCACCGCGCAACTGACGCGGGCCGGGCTGCGCATGGTGCACGGCGAGGAGGGCGCGGAGCGCCTGCGCTTTGCCGACATCGGCGCCTTCGCCTGGTACCTGCTGCAGGTGCCGTATGTGTGCCCCGGCTTTCGCATCGACGCCTGCCGCGCGGCGCTGCAACGGCTGCATGCGCGCATCGCGCAGGGCGAGGCACTCGAGGTGCGGCAGACGCTGTTCTGGCTCACGGCCGTGCGGCCCTGAGCCGTGCGGTCTACAGTCGGCGGGTCCTTTCATTTCCCGTCGCCATGAAACATCCCTTCGCCGAACTGATCGACCTGCACTGCGAGCAAGCCACCGCGGGCGCCAGCACCATGACGCTGGTGGTCGCGCCGCAGCACCTGAACCCGCACGAGGTGGTGCACGGCGCCGTGCTGTATGCGCTGGCCGACACGGGCATGGGCACGGCGCTGTACCCCACGCTCGAGGCGGGCGAGATCTGCGCCACCATCGAGATCAAGATGAACTACTTCAAGCCCGTGTTCGAAGGCCAGGTCGTCTGCAGGACCACGCTGCTCAACCGCGGGCGCACCGTCGCCAACCTGGAGTCGCGGCTGTACGTGGGCGAGGTGCTCGTGGGGATGGCGAACGGCAACTACGCGATCTTCCGGCGCAGCCGCGCCGAGGGCTGACCGCTGTTCAGGGCGTGACGCCGCAGGTGCGCTGACCTGGCGCCGACACGCGAACCGGCGCCACCGGCGTTGCCGCCCGCTTCGCTGCCGCCACATGCAGCAGCAGCGCCACCACCACCATCGCCACGCCGACGATCTCGTGTGTCGCGGGCGGCTTGCCCAGCGCCACCCCCATCAGCAACGCTGACACCGGCACGAAGTTCAGGAAGGCCGTGCCCGTGACCGCGCCGAGCGCGCGCACGCCGTGGTTGAAGGCCAGCACCGCGAGCGCCGACGGCACCAGCCCCACGTACAGCAGCACCTGCCACGACAGGCGCAGCCCCTGCGCGTCGGGCGCGGGCGATGCGCCCAGCACGGTCATGCCCACCGCCACGGCCAGCAGCAGTGGCCATGAGGCCAGCACCGTGAGCGCGGTGTAGTCCACCGTGTCCAGCGTCGGGAAGCGCGCGGCGCCGCGCGTGTAGACGACCCAGCCCAGCGTGCCGACGAAGGCGATGGCGTCGCCCAGCAGCGTGTCGTGCGACAGGCCTGCACCGCCGGGCGACAGCAGCCCGGCCACCGTCGCCACGCCGGCCAGCGCCAGCGCGGCGGTCAGCAGCGTCGTGCGCGTCGGGCGCACGCCGTCGAGCCACCAGCGCAGCAGCTGCGTGGTGATCGGCGTGGTCGCGATCAGCACCGCGCCGTGCGAGGGCACCGAGTGCGAGAGCCCGACGAACAGCAGGATGCTGAACACGCCGAAGCCCGCAAAGCCGTGCAGCGCCAGCGGCACCGCGTGCTGGCGCAGCTTGTGCCAGCCGCCGCTGCCGCGCAGGCCCAGCAGCGCGGCGAACACCAGCGCCGACAGCGTGTAGCGGATGAGCGTGAGCCACACCGGCGCCACGTGCTGCAGCACGCCCTTGCCGACGAGGAACAGGCTGCCCCAGCTGGCGGTGGCGAAGAGCAGGGCCGCAATGCCCGGCAGGCGTGAGGAAGGGGAGGACACGGGAAGGCCTTTCAAGAAAAACGAGGGAGCGCGTGGCCTGAAGGATGGGGACGGGCCGCCGCGAAGGCCATTCGTTTCTTTGGACCGGGGCTTCCGAAAAAGCGAACGGACGACGGCGTCGCACGCGCTCACAATCCGCGGTCATGGAGCTGTACCAACTGAAGACCTTCGTCGCCATCGCGAAGGAGGGCAACCTGACCCGCGCGGCCGAACGCGTGTTCACCAGCGCCCCGGCCGCCAGCGCGCAGCTCAAGGCGCTCGAAGACGAACTCGGCGTGCGCCTGTTCGAGCGCACGCCGCGCGGCATGTCGCCCACCGCGGCCGGCCGTCGCCTGCTCGAGGAGGCCGAGCGCACGCTGGCCTCGGCCATGCGCATGCAGTCGGCCGCCGACCAGCTGCGCGGCGCGGCGCAGGGCGTGGTGCGCTTCGGCACGGTGGTCGATCCGGTGGCGCTGCGCCTGGGCAGCGTGCTGGTCACGCTGGCGCAGCAGCATCCGCAGGTCACGCTGCAGCTCAAGCAGGGGCTGTCGTACGAAACCCTGGCGGCCGTGCAGCGCGGCGAACTCGACTGCGCCTACGTGCTCAGCGATGCCGAGCGGCTCGAAGGCTTCGAGCTGCGGCGCCTGGGCGTGGTCGACCTGGCCGTGGGCCTGCCGCTGGCCGTGGCGCAGGCGCACCCCGAGCTCACGCTCGCGCAGCTCACCGACCTGACCTGGGTCGGCACGCCGCCCTCGTGCATCCTGCGCGCGCACCTCGAAAAGCTGTTCGCCTCGGCCGGGCGCGACTACCGCCAGGGCGTCACCGCCGACGGCGAGAGCGCCATCCGCAGCATGGTCGCCAGCGGCATGGGCGCGGGCCTGATGCGGCTGGACCAGGCCGAGCAGGGCGAGCGTCAGGGCGAGCTCGTGGTCTGGAACGGTTGGCGCTCACACACGTGGCTGTGCTGGGTCGCGCCGGCCGGCGGCCAGCGATCGGCGGCGGTCGAGGCCGTGCGCGGCGCGGTGTTCGACGCCTGGGCGTGACCCGGGCCTGACCCGGGTCTGACGCCGCCCCGGATTTCCGCAGTGGCAGGCTGCGCCGTGGCCTGTCATCATTCGCGGCGCATGACTCACCAAGCTCCCGTCCCCCTCGCCGATCTGTTGAACCGCGCCAGGCAGGCCCTGGCCACCCCAGACGGGGCGCTGCCCCCGGCCCCGCCCGCCACCGACGAGGCCGGCTGTGTGGTGTTCCTCGCGATGGGCGAGGGCGAAAGCCGCGCCCGCGTCGTCATGGGCCGCGGCCCCGACACCGAAGCTGCGTGGCAGGCCGCCGCCGAGGCGCTGGCCGTGAAGGCCCAGCGCGCCGAGCGGCCCGCGCAGCGGCTGCGCGCGGAGATCGTCGAGCGCGCCACGCCCATGACCTGGGGCGAACTCAAGGCGCGGCTGGCGCAGACCAAGCGCAACTACTTCAACGAAGGCATCGCACTCGACGCGCACTTCGAGACCGCGTTGCTCGCGCAGGAGATGCACGGCAGCGCCGTGCTCTACAACGGCACGCTGGACCATGCCGACCCCAACAGCGGCAACCTGCGCACACACACCAGGCGCCGCTTCGGCGACGAGCGCGACTTTCCCACCGACGACGCCGCGCCCGTGTGGTGCTTCACCACGCGCGCCGTGTACGTCGATGCCGACGGCGCCTGGCCGCTCACCGCGCAAGGGCAGGCCGCGGGCTTTCGCACGCTCACCGACTGGAACGCAAAGCAGGTGCGCGCGCTGGTCGATTCGGCGAGCGACTACCTGGCCGAGCAGGTCAAGCCCACGGGCGAGTTCCACTACGGCTGGTTCCCCTGCTTCGACCGCGCGATTCCCACCTACAACACGCTGCGCCACGCCAGCTCCACCTACGCCATGCTCGAAGGCTGGGAGCTCACGCGCAGCGACGTGCAGAAAGCCGCGATCGACCGCGCGCTGGCCTTCCTGAGCCAGCGGCTGATCCGCCGCGCCACGCTGGCCGATGGCACGCAGGCCGCGTTCCTGGTCGACATCGGCAACGAGATCAAGCTCGGCGGCAACGCCGTGTGCCTGCTGGCGCTGGTGAAGTACACCGAGCTCACCGGCGATGCGCAGTACCAGCCGCTGATGGAGCAGCTGGCGCTGGGCATCCGCTCCATGCAGGACCCCGAGACCGGCCGCTTCGTGCACGTGCTCAACCACCCGGGGCTTGATGTGAAGGAGCCCTACCGCATCATCTATTACGACGGCGAGGCGGCCTTCGGGCTGATGCGGCTGTACGGCCTCACGCGCGACGCGCGCTGGCTCGCGGTGGTCGAGAAGGCCTTCGAGCATTTCATCGCGGCGGGCCACTGGCGCGCGCACGACCACTGGCTGAGCTACTGCGTCAACGAACTCACGCGCTTCAAGCCCGAGACGCGCTACTACCAGTTCGGCCTGCAGAACATGGCGGGCCACCTGGACTTCGTGCTCGAGCGCATCACCACCTTCCCCACGCTGCTCGAGCTGATGATGGCCGCGCGCGAGATGGTGCTGCGGCTCGAAGCCGACCCGGCCCTGTGCCCGCTGCTCGCGGGGCTCGATCGCCACAAGTTCGACCGCGCGCTGGAGCACCGCGCGCGCTACCTCGCCAACGGCCACTTCTGGCCCGAGCTGGCGATGTTCTTCCGCCACCCCGACCGCATCGCGGGCGCGTTCTTCATCAAGCACCACAGCTTCCGCGTGCGCATCGACGACGTGGAGCACTACCTGTCGGGCTATGTGGCCTACCACCGCCTGCTCGAAGCGCGCGAGGCGCAGCAACAGAGCGCGCAGCTCTCGCAAGCCGCCGCCGAACCGGCCGAACCGCGCGGGCTCGAAGGCACCGTGCTGTGGGGCGGCGACGTCAACCTGGGCCGGCGCCAGCACTACCGCATGCACGAGCTGGGCGGCCCCGCCCGCATGCTCGGCGACATCCCCGCGCTGCGCGAGGCGGACCTGCGCATCGTGAACCTCGAATGCGTGGTCGCCACCACGGGCGCGCAGGGCGTCGAGAAGGATGAAGGCGGCCCTTATTACTACCGTGCACGGCCCGAGATGCTGTCGGTGCTGACCGAAGCCGGCATCGACATGGTCGCCACCGCCAACAACCACAGCGGCGATTACGGCCCCGAGGCGCTGCTGGAGCAGCACGGGCTGCTGAACGCCGCCGCCATCGCGTTCGCCGGCACCGGGCCCGACCTCGATTCCGCGCTGAGCCCCGCCTTCCGCCAGGCTGGCGAGCTGCGTGTGGCGCTGTTCTCGCTCGACGCCACGCAGCCGCGCTTTGCGGCCACCGCGAAGCTTCCTGGCGCCGCCTGGCTGTCGCTCGACGACCCCGCGGCCTGGCGCGCCACGCTCGCGCCGCGCATCGCCGCCGCGCGCCATGAAGCCGACGTGGTGCTGGTGGCCGTGCACTGGGGCGAAAACCTCGAGACCGCGCCCTCGCGCGCCGAGATCGCCGTCGGCCATGCCATCGTCGAAGCCGGCGCCGACGCGGTGCTCGGCACCTCGGCGCATGTGCTGCAGGGCATCGAGGTCTACCAGGGCCGGCCGATCCTGCACGACGCGGGCGACCTGCTGTTCGACGCCATCCGCAACGACCTCGCGGACTCCGGGGTGTTCTCGCTGCGCCTGGGCCCGCATGGCGTCGAAGAGGTGATGTTCACGCCGGTGGGCGTGGGCTTCGGCTTCTCGCAGCAACTCGCGGGCGAAGCGGCGCAGGCCGCAAGTGCGCGCTTTGCTGAGCTGTGCCGCGCGCTCGGCACCGAGATGACGGCGCGACCCGACGGGCGCTGCGCGCTGCAGCTGTCGCCGCCCGAACGCACCGCGCCGGCGGGGCGCCCGCCGCTGGCGCCGCTGTCGGCCTCGCGCCCGCCCGCACTGGTCGGCCCCGTGCTCGCGCCCCGGCCCGAGTGGTCGGTCGATGCGGTGCCGGCCGACGCGCAGATGCGCCCGCTCCAGATCGGCCCGCTGCGCCTCGTGGGCATCCGCTGCGCGCCGACGCAGATCGTGGGGCGCCGGTTGCTGTGGGTCGAGTCGTTCTGGACCGTCGATGCGCCTGTGAGCGCCGACCTGCGCGTGCAGTTCCGCGCGATGCCGATGCGCAGCAGCACCATGCCGCCCTGGGGCGAGGCCATGGACCACGACCCCTGCGACTGGATGTGGCCCACCAGCCGCTGGACGCCGGGACGCATCTACCGCGACCGCTACGGCCTGCGCGCGCCGCGCCTGGGCCTGCTCGAGAACGACGTGCTGCAGATCGAGGTGCGCGTGCGCGGCAGCATGTCCGACCTGCCGGGTGCGCGCCGGCTGCCCGTGTGGTGCGGCCTGCGCGTGCCGAAATTTCCGACGCCGCTGCCCCAGCGCCCCGCGCCCGTGCTCGCGGCGCTGCGCCCCGGTGCAACGCCGCAGGCGTCGCCCGTGTGGACCGCCGACGAGCTGCAGCGCGTGGTCGGCGGGCAGTGGCTGGTGCCGCCGCCGCCGGGCTGGTTCGTCAACGCGGTGGTGCGCGGACCGGCGCACATGGCGCGGCTGCCGAAGCCGGCGCTGTTCATCGCGTCGGACTACCGCACGCTCGCCAAACACGAGAACTACAGCAAGCCGCGCAGCGACAACCCCGATCGCCACGACGACCTGCCCGCGCTGCAGCAGGCGCTGGCGGGCGCCGTCGTCGCGCACCCGGTGGCCGGGCTCGACCCGTCGCTCCCGCTGCTGCAGGTCGACGACCCGATCCGCGCCATGATCGACCTGGGCATCGCCGCGCGTGCGCGCTTCCAGGGCCGCGTGGTGGGCGTGACCGGCACGGTCGGCAAGTCGTCCACCATCGCCATGGTGCGCGACCTGCTGCCCGAGGCGGCGCGCGTGCACACCACCATCGACAACTACAACTCGCGCGTCGGTGTGCCGGCGATGCTGGCCAACCTCGCGGCCGATGCCGACGTGTGCGTGCTCGAGATGGCGCAGAGTTCGCTGTGGATGGACCGCGGCCCGATCTCGCTGCTGGCGCGCCCGCACGTGGCCATCCTCACCGAGATCGGCCTGTCGCAGACCCGCCAGACCGCCACGCTCGAACAGACGGCCGAGTTCAAGTCGCGCATCTTCCTCGGGCTGGAGCCCGGCGGCGTGGCCATCGTGCCCGACCACATTGCCTGCCTGGCGCAGGTGGTGCGGGCCGCGGCGCGCACGGCGGGTGCGATCTGGGTGGTGGGCAGCGGGCCCGACGCCAACATCCGCATCGTCGACACCCGGCCCGAGCCCGACGGCGGCTGCCGCGTGCGCATCGCGCTGCCGGGACGCACCGTGGAGTACCTGTTCCCGATCGCGAGCGCCGGGCTGGTGCGCAATTCGTCGCTGGCCTTCGCCGCGCTGCTGGCCATGGGTTTCGACGCTGAGGCCGCGTGCGCGCGCATGCCTTTCGTGCGCCTGCCGGCCTCGGTGATGCAGGTGCGCCCGCTGCGCACGCCGGGCGGCGTGCAGGCCACGCTGATCGACGACAGCTGGAACGCCGAGGTCATGTCGATGCGCAACGCGATGGAGTTCGTGCGAACCTACCAGCGCGCGGTGTACGGGCCGGTGACGCGCAAGATCGGCGTGCTCGGGCGCATCATCAACCTCGACAAGGAAGCCGAAGCGATGCACCGCAGCCTCGCTGCGCCGCTGCTGGCCTCGGGCATCCAGCACCTCGTGACGCACGGTGCCGAGATGCGCTGGCTGCGCGAGGAGGTGCCGGCCGAGCTGCTCGGCCCGCACTTCGAGGACGCGGCGCAGCTCACCGGCTACCTCGTCGACTTCCTGCGCGACGGCGACCTGGTGCTGGTGAAGGGCGACCGCCAGCAGTCGGACTTCGGCCTCATTTCCGAACTGCTGCAGAAGCTATGAAGCCGCGCACGCGCCTGGCCTGCCTGTTGCTCGTGATCGCGCTCGTGCAGACGGCCTGCGCGCAGCGCGCCGATGCGCCAAGAACTTCAACACCCCGCGAGCCGGCAGCCTCCGCGTCGGCCGAGGGCGCGCTGCTGCACTGGAACCAGCCCGCCGTGCGCGCCAACTGCCCCGACCGCCCGGGCTTCCTCTGGGTGCAGGCGGTCGAGGGGCCGTCGTGCATCCGCTACTTCGCGAGCCGCGACATCGACGATGCGCGCATCGCCATCGTGCAGTTCTCGGGCGACCGCGACAGCGTGATGAACCAGTCGCCCACGCGCATTCCCGGCAAC
Source organism: Variovorax sp. GW821-FHT09A10 (assembly GCF_059418385.1). Taxonomy (NCBI): domain Bacteria; kingdom Pseudomonadati; phylum Pseudomonadota; class Betaproteobacteria; order Burkholderiales; family Comamonadaceae; genus Variovorax; species Variovorax sp. GW821-FHT09A10. The sequence goes on along the minus strand of NZ_JBWKPT010000010.1, from coordinate 5,704 downwards.
ACCGAGCCGCTGCGCACGCTCGACGCGCAGGCCGCGGGCGACCGCGCGGGCATGCCGTGGATCTTCATGGCGCGCCCCGGCACCTACGGTTCGTCGGGCGACCACCGCCGGCGGCGCGAGGCGGTGGAGTTCCATGCGCTCGATGCGGCCCTGGAGGCGCTGATGCAGCGCCACCGGTTGCAGCGCGTGGTGCTCTTCGGCCACAGCGGCGGCGCCACGGCCGGCGCCGCGCTGCTCACGCTCGGGCGCACGCGCGTGGCCTGCGCGGTGCTCACGTCGGGCGCGTTCGACCTGCTGGAGCGCGCGCGGCTGCTCGGCCGCTCGAAGGACGGGCGCACCGACACCACGGGCAGTTCGCAGGTCTACGACCCGCTGGACCATGTGGCCGGCATCCCGCGCGACCCGCAGCGGCGCATCGTGCTCATCGGCAACCCCGACGACCGCAACACGCCGTTCGCGCTGCAGCAGCGCTTTGCCGATGCGGTGCGCAAGGCCGGCCACCGCGTCGAGGTGATGACCTACGCGGCCGAGCCGCCGACCTTCCACGACCTGAAAGACCGCATCGGCCTGCGCACCGCGTCGCAGTGCGCGCGCGAGGCGCTGCAGTCGCAAGAAGCCCGATGACCCTCACCTCGCGCCCCTTTGGCGCCATGCCCGACGGCCGGCCCGTCACCGAATACACGCTCGACAATGGCCACGGCCTGCGCCTGAGCGCCATCCACCTCGGCGGCATCGTCACCGCGCTGCACGTGCCTGATCGGCAGGGGCGCAGTGCGAATGTGGTGCTGGGCTTGCCGTCGCTGGCCGACTACCTGAAGCCGCACCCGCACTTCGGCACCATCGTCGGCCGCTACGCGAACCGCATCGCGGCGGGCCGCTTCACGCTCGATGGCACCGCTCACCAGCTGGGCCTGAACGACGGCGTGAACACGCTGCACGGCGGCGCCACGGGCTTCGGCAAGTGCTACTGGGAGATCGTGCCGGTGCCTCATGAACTCGCCCTCGAACTGCGCTACACCAGCGCCGACGGCGAAGAGGGCTACCCCGGCGAGGTGCAGCTGACGGTGCGCTACACCTTGAGTGCCACCGCCAACACCTGGCGCATCGACTACCGCGCCACCACCGACCGCCCCACGGTGCTCAACCTGAGCCACCACGACTACTTCAACCTCGCCGGCAGCGGTTCGGTGATGGACCATGTGCTGACGCTGCCCGCGAGCCGCTACTGCCCGGTCGATGCCACGCTCATTCCGCTCGGGCTGGGCGAGGTGGCCGGCACGCCTTTCGATTTCCGCACGCCGACGCGCATCGGCGCGCGCATCCGCGACGGCCACGAGCAGCTGCTGCGCGCGCACGGCTACGACCACAACTGGGTGCTCGACCGCAGCGGCACGGGCCTGGCGTTTGCGGCGCGCCTCGCCCACGAAGCCTCGGGCCGCGTGATGGACGTGCACACCACCGAGCCCGGCGTGCAGTTCTATTCGGGCAACTTCCTCGACGGCAGCCTGCTCGGCAGCGCGGGCGCGAGCCTGCGCCAGGGCGACGGCCTGTGCCTGGAGACGCAGCACTTTCCCGATGCGCCGAACCGGCAGGAATTTGCGTCGACCGTGCTGCGCCCCGGCGAGGTGTTCGCCAGCACGACCGAGCACCGCTTCGGCATCGGCTGACCACGGATCAGCGCTGCGGGCTCTGCACCGTCGCCGCGACGATCCGGCGCACGACCGGCAGCACCACGAGCAGCGAGGGAAACGCGGCCAGCCACGACACACCCCATGCGGCCATCCACATCTGGAAGAGGCCCGAGGCCAGCCCCACGCTCTTGAGCGTGGAGATGCCCGCCACGATGCACGACATGAAGATCGACAGCAGGAAGGGCATGGCGATGCCCGCATAACGGGCCGGCAGTTTTCTTGTGGTCATGGTTGGGCAAGCTCCTGGATGTGGTTGTTCAAGGTGCGCGGACGGGGTTGCAGCCCCTCTGAGTCGTCGGCGCCGATCACCGGCTCGGTGGGTCTGTGTCGTTGTTTCATGGAATGATTCCTTCGTTTGTGGCCATGCGGCCTGCGACCGCGAGGCCTCGAAGATACGAATGGCAGGCGCCATCGGGAAGCCACGCGCGCCGCCATAGACCTTCATCCAGACCGAGAGAATCCATGGACCAGATTCAGGACATCCGGGCCTTCGTGGCCATCGTCGACCACGGCAGCCAGAGCGCGGCGGCACGGCACCTGGGGCGCTCGGTGCAGTCGATCAGCCGCTCGCTGAGCGTGCTCGAGCGCAGCCTCGGCGTGCAGCTCCTTCGCCGCACCACGCGGCAGTCGTCGGTCACCGAAGTGGGGCTGGCCTACCACCGCCGCGTGCAGGCCGCGCTGGCGGAATTCGATGCGGCGGCCGTCGAGGCCAGCAGCCAGCTCGCCTCGCCGCGGGGCCTGCTGCGCGTGGCCGCGCCGGTGCAGTTCGCGCCGGCCTTCGTGGTGCCGCTGATCGGCGCGTTCATGCAGCGCTACCCGGACATGGAGGTCGAGCTCACGGCCTCCGACCGTTTCGTGGACCTGATCGAAGGCGAGCTGGACCTGGCCATCCGCATCGGGGAGCTGCCCGATTCCGAACTGGCGGCCAAGCCGCTCGGCGAGCTGCGGCTGGTGGTGTTCGGCTCGCCGGCGTACTTCGCGCGCCACGGGCGGCCGCAGCGGCCCGAAGACCTGGCCGACCACCAGTGCGTGGTGCGCACCACGCACGGCAGCGACGCGCACTGGCCCTTCACGGTCGACGGCACGCTGCAGCGCGTCAAGGTGGCTGGGCGCTTCCGGGCCGACAACACGGCCGCGATCTATGCGGCCGTGCTGAGCGGGCTGGGCCTGTTCTTCACGCCGCTGTGGCAGATCCGCGACCTGCTCGACAGCGGGCAGGCCGAACTGGTGCTGACCGAGTTCGAGTCGCCGAGGATTCCGGTCCACGCGGTGTGGCCCTCATCCCGTGGCAGCTTTGCGCGGGCCCGGCTGTTCGCCGATTTCGCGGCGGCGCACCTGCCGTCGCTGCAGCCGCGCGAGGGCGCCTAGCCGGCGAACAGCGCCGCCGGCACGCCCGGGCTGTCGATGCGCACCGAGAAGAGCCCACCGGCCAGCGGCTCGCTCTTCAGTTGATCTTCGGTGCGGCCGTTGCGCGCGGTCGTGATGTAGAGCGTCTGCATATCCGCACCGCCGAAGGCGCAGTCGGTCACGTTGCTCGCGGGCAGCGCGATGCGGCACAGCTCGGTGGCGCTCACCGGGTCGTGGCAGGTGACGCAGGCGCCGTCCCAGTGCGCGATCCACAGGCGGCCGGCCGCGTCGGTGGTCATGCCGTCGGGCAGGCCGTCGCCCTTCGGGAAGCGGTGCCACACGCGCTTGTTCGACACCGCGCCGGCGTCCCTGTCGAAGTCGTAGGCGTACAGCTTGTTGATCACCGTGTTGTTGAAGTACATGGTGCGGCCGTCGCCCGACCATGTCGGCCCGTTGGTCACCTCGAAGCCGTCGTCGTGCCGGGTGCAATGGCTGTCGGCGTCGAAGCGGTAGAGCGCGCCGGTGGGCGCCTTGCAGTCGAAGTCCATGCTGCCGGCCCAGAAGCGGCCGCGGCTGTCGCACTTGCCGTCGTTGAAGCGGTTGCCGGTGCGCTCGGGTTCGGGCTGGTGCAGGTAGCGCGGCTTCGCGGTGTCGCCGGGCACGGTGGTGTCGAACAGCGCGAAGCCGCGGCGCAGCGTGAGGAACAGGCCCGGCGCCGACGCGCGCTCGGCGATGGCGGTGATCTCTTCGTCGAAGTGCCAGGTGCGCTGCGCGCCCGTGGCCGGGTCGTAGCGGAACAGGCGCGGCTGCAGGATGTCGATCCAGTACAGCGCCTGCTCGCGCACCGACCACAGCGTGCCTTCGCCGAGGTCGGCGGCGGCCGGCCAGAGGCATTCGGGCGTGCCGAGCACGCGGGGCGCTGCGAGCGGCGAAGAAGGGGCGCTTGTCTCTTGCATGTTCATTTGTTCTTTCTGAATGTCATGTCGCCTTGACGCGGCGGATCGTATCAAGGCATATTGATAATAGAAATTGAAAATAGCTGCATCGATTGATATGTATTTTGCAATGTCATGAGATGCCCCTGGAGACCTTGTCCTTGAATTCCCCCCAGCTTTCCATCCATCCCAGCCTGAAGGGCCGCACCGTGTTCGTCACCGGCGGCGGCAGCGGCATCGGCGCGGCCATCGTCGCCGCGTTCGCGGCGCAGGGCGCGCGCGTGGCCTTTGTCGACATCGCGGAAGGCGCCAGCGCAGCGCTCGCCGCGCAGATCGCCGGGGCCGGCCCCGGCCATACTGCGCCGTGGTGGCGCGCCTGCGACGTGCGCGACATCGGCGCGCTGCAGCAGGCCATGGCCGACGCGGCCTCAGAGCTCGGCGACTTCGCGGTGCTGGTCAACAACGTGGCCAGCGACGACCGCCACACGCTCGCATCGGTCACGCCCGACTACTACGACAACCGCATGGCCATCAACGAGCGGCCCGCGCTGTTTGCGATCCAGTCGGTGGTGCCGGGCATGAAGCGCCTGGGCTTCGGCTCGGTGATCAACCTCGGCTCCACGGGCTGGCAGACCAAGGGCTCGGGCTACCCCTGCTACGCGATCGCCAAGTCGTCGGTGAACGGCCTCACGCGCGGGCTCGCGGTGGAACTGGGCAAGGATCGCATCCGCATCAACACCGTGTCGCCCGGCTGGGTGATGACCGAGCGGCAGGTGGCGCTGTGGCTCGACGAGGAGGGCGAGAAGGCGCTGCACCGCAACCAGTGCCTGCCCGACAAGCTGATGCCGGAAGACATCGCGCGCATGGTGCTGTTCCTCGCGTCGGACGACGCGAAGATGTGCACCGCGCAGGAGTTCACCGTCGACGCGGGTTGGACGTGACTCGCGTGCGGGACTGTCTGCGTACCTGATTCCTCGAATGCCGCTGTTCGGGGTCCAAGAATGCCAAGTTCATTTCTCTGAATCGCGTGTTTGGGAATGAGGTGTGTGCCTGCCTACCGTAGGCCGCCTCGTCACTCCTTCTGCAAATACCAAACCACTGAGCCGCTCTCCGTGCGCGTCGGCCCGGGCATGGGCTGACCGCGCTCGACGTGCTCGATGCGGTTGTTCAGGCGGGGGGCTTGCCAGTTGCCCGTTTGGGGGCAGGGGTCACTAGCGAAGGCTGCCAGCGCTGCAGCAGGGGGCTGCTCTGCAGAGGCCTCGATGGTGTAGTGCGCTTCTTCTACCGGCACCGTTCCGTCGAGATAGCGACGGTCTTCCCATATTAGGCGCCAACGGACGGGTACGAGTTCATTGGTGCCTTCAGGCTGGTATTGATGGGCCATTTGGCCTTTGAGGAAGTAGTTGGGGCAGCCGACGCCGCCGGTGAAGAACCAGGGTTCGTAGATGCCATCCAACAAGATTTCCATGCCACTGAGGATCTGGCCTTCATTGGACTCGTTCTTGGGTGGGCAAGGGGACAATTCCGCTGGAAAGAAACGGCCCAGAGGCCAGTTGGACCAGCCGGGTGAAGGTGATTCTTGAAAAAGAGACTCGTAGGTCCAGTGCGTGAAGACTCGACCACCTCCATCCGCACGCACCCCAAAATTCAGTCTGTGTTGGATTCCGCCAATCTCTGACCCTAGATTTCCGTCGAATACTGACCCACCCGCTTTGTGAGCCTGAAGGCTTC
>NZ_JBWKPT010000009.1:0-215477 GCF_059418385.1 Variovorax sp. GW821-FHT09A10 | reverse complement strand
GAAGCCTTCAGGCTCACAAAGCGGGTGGGTCAGTATTCGACGGAAATCTAGGGTCAGAGATTGGCGGAATCCAACAGCGAATGATCACCTTGGTCATTTGCCCATGAGGCACAAGTCGCTTGCTCCTCGGCTGAACGCCCACGATACCCGCCGCATCAACTTTCACTTCGTGAAAGGGGATCACGGCATCGATCGCTGCAAGCTCCCTCTCGACTACCTCCACTTGCTGCGTGAGTTTGCTTTGATGTTTCAGGAGCTGGTCTAGGCGTCCCTGATGAACTGCGCGCGTCCTGATCAACCACGCCATCGAGGAAGGGGTACGACGAAGGTTCGTATAGTCGCGATTTTTTGGCATCCCTCAAGGGTTTCACTTTCCCTGAGAGAGGTCTTGTGCAACAGCTAGATCAGGCCGGCCCCAACGAAAAAAGCCGCCACATCACTGTGGCGGCTTTTTTCATGGGCGACGGCGTTGGCCGCCTTCTGCAGTGGGCTCAGCGCGCGTTCTGCAGCGCCGCGATGCGCTCTTCGATCGGCGGGTGCGTGGCAAACAGCTTGCCCATCGCGCCCGTGATGCCCATGGCTTCCACGGCCTTGGGCAGTTCGCCGGCCGGCAGGCCGCCCAGGCGCGCGAGCGCGTTCATCATCGGCTGGCGGTTGCCCATGAGTGCGGCGGCACCGGCGTCGGCGCGGAACTCGCGCTGGCGCGAGAACCAGGCCACCACCATCGCGGCGGCGAAGCCGAGCACGATGTCCAGCACGATGGTGCTCACGTAGTAGCCGATGCCGGGGCCCGACGAGCGGTCGTCGCCGCGGCGCAGGAAGCTGTCGACCGCGTAGCCGATCACGCGCGAGAGGAACACGACGAAGGTGTTCATCACGCCCTGGATCAGCGTCATCGTGACCATGTCGCCGTTGGCGATGTGCGCGACTTCGTGGCCGATGACGGCCTCGACTTCTTCGCGCGTCATGCCCTGCAGCAGGCCGGTGGACACGGCCACGAGCGACGAGTTCTTGAACGCGCCGGTGGCGAAGGCATTGGGCTCGCCTTCGAAGATGCCGACCTCGGGCATGCCGATGCCGGCCTTGTCGGCGAACTTGCGCACGGTGCCGACGATCCAGGCCTCGTCGGGCGACTGGGGGTTGTCGATCATGCGCAGGCCGGCCGTCCACTTGGCCATGGGCTTGCTGATGAGCAGCGAGATGATCGCGCCGCCGAAACCCATGACCAGCGCGAAGCCGAGCAGCGCCGTCAGGTTGAGCCCGTTGGCCGTGAGAAAGCGGTTGACGCCGAGCAGACTGGCGACCACGCCGAGCACCGCGACGACCATCACGTTGGTCAGGACAAACAGAAGGATACGTTTCAAGTTGAATTCTCCGTGGGGAAATCTGCCCCCTTAGATAAGGGCCCCGGGGCCCTCTTCAAGCCGCGCGCGACGGGGAGGCCCTCGGTGTTGCTTCCGGTGGAGCCATGATAGGAGCAAAAGTTCTGGCGCCCCGATATTCCCCGCAGGAGTCAAGGCCTGTCAGAAAAGGCCGCCGGTGCCCGGCGCGGGGCGGGTGGCGATGTCGGCCTCAAGGCGGTCGCGGCGGCGGCTGTCTTGCGTCCAGCGCAGCCCGAACAGCACGCCGTTGACCAGCACCAGTCCCACGGCGAACAGCCACCACAGCGCGTGCGCGCCCGCCGCGGTCATGCGCGAGGCATCGAGGCTCGGGTCGACGCGCACCCACGGCGTGCCGGTGGTGTCCTTGCCGCTGGCGGTCACGAGGCCTTCGAGGGTGAAGGGTTTCAGGCTGTCTGGTGTGGCGTTGAGCTGCAGGCGGGTCCAGCGGGCGAGCGGGGTGCTCTCGCCATCTTCGGCCTTGCCGGGCTGCGCCGGCGTGTCCACGATGCGCGTGGCAGACGCCAGCAGCACGCCGCCCTTGGCGGGCACGATGGCGGCGCGCGCCGTCTCGATCTTCGCAGCCACCGCACTGTCGACGGCTTGTTGCAACGCACGCCGGACAGACGCCAGCTGTTGTTGCGACAGCCTCAGGGATGCGTTCTCCTGGCCCGTCGCCACGCTCGCGGCCAACGCCTGCCAGGTGATCACGGGCACGTCGACGCCGTCCTTGTTGACGGTGGCGTCGATGGTGCGCACGAGGTCGCGCTGCAGGCTCTCGCAGGCGGAGGGCGACAGGCCATCGGCGTCCTTGCAGGCGGCCTCGATCGCCGCCACCGACTGGTCGAAACCCCGCGCGATCCACAGCGTGCGCTCGCGCGCGCTGTAGGCCGCGAGCCTGTCGTCCACCCGTCCGCCCTGCAGAAGCCGCTGCACCTCGATCAGGCTGGACATCGTGTAGTCCTCGGACACACGAATGAAGTGGGGGCTGGCGAGCGCCAGCACGGTCTGCGGAATGTCCAGTGAAGGAATGACGGGCGCGGTGCCGTTCCAGCGCACCAGGGTGCAATCGGTGGCGGGCACGCCGGCACGGCCGCTCAGGTCGATCTCGCACCGGCCTTCGCCTGCCATGCGCGCGCGGCTGCCCCAGGGCGGCGGATTGTCGGCCAGCTGCCCGACGTCGACATACGCGGCGGTGTCGTTGCCATTCATGACCCACTGCGCGGCCAATGCGGCCTCGCTGCGCAGGTTCGGCACCGACAGCGCGACCGCACCTGCAGCGAGCAAGCCGATGATCAGATGCAGCAGGTGCCGTCCCCAGTACACGGGCTGGAAACGCCGCCATTCATCGCTCACCGACCACTTGGGGCCGAAGCCCACTGCGCTGTAGTCGCTGGTGCGCAGTTCGGCCTCGATCACCTCGCCGTGCACCACCGTGGCTGCGTTGCGCCAGTGCGAAGGCAGCACCAGGCTCAGCTTGTCGCCGATGAACAGACCCACGGTCTGGACCGAGGTATTGCCGGCATTCGTCACCGAAATCTGGTTGAGCATGCCGCGCACGCGGTTCACCGGTTGCGGCTCCCGCTCCGGCGCCGTGGCCGGCGGCTTGCGCACGAACAGCCACGCGGCCCACACGCCCGCGAGCATGCCTGCGCCCAGCAGATAGAAACTCGCCGCGCGCGTGGCGTCCCAGGTGGCGACCCATAACAGCACGAACGCCAGAAGCCACGCGAAGGCCGAGGCCCACCCGCCGCGCCCGATGCGGCTCTCGACCTCCTCGGGCGTTTCGGTGCGCTGGCTCAGGATGTCGACCTCGCCGCGCTGGTAGCGCGCATTCGGGTCGGTCGCGATCGATGCCACCACGGCTTCAGGCACCGCCGCGCCAGTCGCCACTTCGGCCGCCACGGTCTCATCGAGCGACGACAGCGCGCCGAGCTCGCCGCGCTGCCATTGTTGGTCTTGTGCCTGCTGGCGCTGCGCGCGCGCCCGGCCTTCAAGCAGTTCGAAGCCGTTCAGGCGGATCACCACCGCGCACTTGCCGGACAACACCACCTGCGCCTCGTTGTACGCCTCGACGTAGTGGATGGCGTCGTAGGGCAGCAGCACGTCGACATCGCCGAGGGTGTCGTGCAGCGTGGTCGCGCCTTGCGTTTGGAGGCCGTGGCGCACGAACGCGCCGTCGAGCTCGTGCACGTTGTCGCCGATCACGAGGCCCTGCCCCATGAGAAAGGGTTGCAGCGCCGATTTTTCTTCGTCGGTGATGCTGCGCAGCACCGGCGAGCTGCTGCGAAAGTCTTTCAGGGCATTCCGGTTCTCGGAGCGCCGCGACATGTAGGTGATGAAGCTGTAGATCCCGTAGAGAACCAGCCCGAGCTTGAGAACGATGAGGACGGTGTCCATCTTTTTTTGAACCTCCCTGATTTTTTTGACGTACGTCGCGCGCACTTGCGCGCGATGCGACCGCCAGCCGAGGGCCCTCCCGAACCCGTGCGTGCTGGCGTGGCTTCAGCCTGCCGACGAGCCCGGCAACGGTCGAAAGACCTGCGGGTCGGCGTAGAACGAAGCCGCGTCATTCTCGATGCACCAACCGGGCACGCCGAGCACCGGCAGGGGCACGAAAGGCTTGGCTTCGAGCCTTTTCGCACCGATGTTCCGGGCGATTGCCGCATCGTCGAGGGCTGCGGCGCCGGTCGCACGGTGTGTCAGCAGCACATGCGCGGTGATCGGCTTGCGCGGCGTCACCAATTTTTCGAGCAGCGCGTGGCCGAAGAGCAGCAGGCGGGCCTCATGCCACAGGCTGCGCTGCGTGACGAACAACGCCTGCCAGTCGCGCGCCACCAGCGCCTCCCACAGCGCAGGCGGCGCATCGAGCACCGCACCGTTCTCGTCGAACAGCGTGAGCGCATCGCGCAGCGGCCCGCGCGTGGCGCCGACGCCGGCGCGTGCGATCTCGGCGGCCTGCAGTTCATTGAGCCGGCGCTTGGTTTCAGGGAAAGCCAGCCAGACGAGGCCGTTGAAGAAGTCGTGCAGGTTGTCGCGCGTGGGCACGGTGCGCGTGCGGAAGATGTGGGCCTCGTAGGCCTGACCCTCGGGCAGCGCGTCCTGCGTGACGAAGTCGGGCACGGTGGGTGGCTTGGCCATCTGCAGCGCGGCGGCGACGGTGCCGCTGTGTGCAACGGCCCGCGCCACGGCTTCGCCGGGATCACGGTACGGCGCCAGCCAGGGTGCGGCCCAATCGATGGCCGCGACCGCCGGCAGGCCCGGGCTCAAGGCGCGGGCGCCCCCGTCCATCGGATGCGGTCGGGATGCTGCATCACCGCGAACTCGCCCGTGAGCTTGTCGAACAGCTTGAGCGAGCTGCCGCTCTTGCTGAGCAGGCCGGCGGTGCGCAGGGCCTTGGCCACGTCGTTGAGCGGCACGTCGGTGCCGCGGCGCAGCGCGGGCACGGCTTGCAGGATGAACTCGGCGGCTTCGGAGATTTCAGGCTGCTGGGGCGGTGGTGGTGCCACCGGCTTGGCCACTTTCGCCGTCGTCTTGCGTGCGGTCTTGGCCGCAGCCTTCTTCGCGGGGGCCGTCTTCGCGGCCGGCGTCTTCTTCGCAGCCGCCACCTTCTTGGCCGGCGCGGTGCGCACGGCCGGCTTGATGCCGTGGTGCGCGAGGTCGATGAAGCTGTCGTAGATGCCGACGGTCTCTTCGCCGGTCTTGCCCTGCTGGCCGATGCCGCAGACGCGGCAGCCCTTTTCGCGCAGGCGGATCACGAGCGGCGCGAAGTCGGAGTCGGACGACACCAGCACCACTACGTCGGGCCGCTCGGCGATCACGAGGTCGATGGCGTCGACGGCCAGCGCGATGTCGGTGCTGTTCTTGCCCGCCGACAGGTTCACCATGGGCCGCACCGACAGCCGCTTGAACAGCGCCTGACGGTTCACGGCCATCTCGGCGTTGCAGTAGGCGCGGCGCACGTGGATGGCGCCGTAGTCCTCCATCGTGCGCTGCACGGCCTGCTCGATCACGTCGGCCGAGACGTTGTCGGCGTCGATCAGCAGCATCACGCGCAGCGACGACAGGGGCACCGGCGCCGTCATGCGAGCTTCCAGTTCACCGTCTCGCCACCGCGCAGCGGCTTGAGCGTGGCTTCGCCGTAGGGCACGGTCTCGGGCAGGGTCCAGGTTTCGCGCTTCAGCGTGATGGTGTCGGTGTGGCGCGGCAGGTCGTAGAAGTCCGGGCCGTGGAAGCTGGCGAAGCCTTCGAGCTTGTCGAGCGCGTTCACGCTGTCGAAGGCCTCGGCGTACAGCTCGATGGCGGTGAGCGCGGTGTAGCAGCCGGCGCAGCCCAGTGCGTGCTCCTTCAGGTGCGCGGGGTGCGGCGCGCTGTCGGTGCCCAGGAAGAAGCGGTCGCTGCCGCTGGTGGCGGCCTCGACCAGCGCCACGCGGTGCGTCTCGCGCTTGAGCACGGGCAGGCAGTAGTAGTGCGGGCGGATGCCGCCGGTGAAGATGGCGTTGCGGTTGTACAGCAGGTGGTGCGCCGTGATGGTGGCGGCCGTGAAGCGGTCGGCGTCGCGCACGTAGTGGGCGCCTTCCTTGGTGGTGAGGTGCTCGAACACCACCTTGAGTTCGGGGAAGTCGCGGCGCAGCGGAATCATCACGCGGTCGACAAACACGGCTTCGCGGTCGAACAGGTCGATGGCCGGGTCGGTCACTTCGCCGTGCACCAGCAGCAGCAGGCCGTGCTTCTGCATGGCCTCGAGCGTCTTGTAGGTCTTGCGGATGTCGGTCACGCCGGCATCGCTGTTGGTGGTGGCGCCGGCCGGGTAGAGCTTGAGCGCGCGCACGCCGGCTTCGGCGGCCAGCGCGATTTCTTCGGGCGGCAGCTTGTCGGTCAGGTAGAGCGACATCACGGGCTCGAAGGACGTGCCCGCGGGCACGGCGGCGCGGATGCGGTCGCGGTAGGCCACGGCCTGGGCGGCGGTGGTCACGGGCGGACGCAGGTTCGGCATGATCAGCGCGCGGCCGAACTGGCGGGCGCTGTGGGGCACGACGGCTTCGAGGGCGGCGCCATCGCGCACGTGCAGGTGCCAGTCGTCTGGGCGGGTGATCGTGAGGGTGTCTGTCATGGCGGGCGCAATTGTCGCATCGCCCCCTGAGACGGGCCCTACCCCAGCAGGTATTCGCGCACCAGCAGGCGCGCCCGGTGCAGCCGGCTCTTCACGGCGCCCGGCGGCTCGCCCAGGCGCTCGGCGATCTCGGCAATGGTGAGTTCCTCGAAGTCGCGCAGCAGCACGACCTCGCGGTAATGCGCCGGCAGCGATTCGAGCGCGTTGGCCAGGTCGATGCGCAGCGCATCGTCGCTGCGGGCCGCGAGCTGGCGTTCGACCACGTCTTCGTCGAGCGGGTCGTGGCGGAACATCGCGCGCTGCAGGCGCAGGCATTCGCGCCGGATGACGGTGAACAGCCACGACGAGAACGCCGCAGCCGCCTGCAGCCCGCGCACCCGGCGCGCGACCACGAGCAGCGACTCCTGCACGGCGTCGTCCACGTCGCTGGCCTGGCAGTGCCGGCGGGCGTAGCGACGCGCGTCGGTCTGGCAGGCGGCGAGCAGGCCCTCGATGGCGACAGGGTCGCCGGTCTGCGCAGCCAGGATCAGGCAGGTGCGGTCGATCGCTGCGGGGGCCATGGGTCAGCGGCCCTTGTCGAGCCTGCGCCCGACCATCGCGCACATCGGGCAGAAGCCGACGAGTCCGGTGAGGGCCAGCATCGCGCCCATGAGGCCGACCGCGACGGCCATGGCGTCCGCCGGCCAGTTCAGGGCGGCGAAGGCGAGGCCGATGAGACCCAGGGCGATGCGCAGGGCGCGTTCCCAGCCGGGGAGGTTCTTGACGTAGAGCATGGTGGTTTCCTTCGATCCGTGACGTGTGAATGCGGAGGAGCAGAGCGCCCCTCCCGCTTGGAAAGAGGCGGCCACCCGCCGAAACGGTTCGCGGAAAGTCAGGATTTTTTCATGCCCTTGCGGCCACGCGCATCCGCAGCCGACACAGCTACCGCTGGAACACCCCGCAGATGCGGTCCGCCACGGCCTGCATCCAGCGCACGTGGCTGGTCGAGCTGCGCGCGCCCCGGCCCGGCGGCCAGGGGTCGAACAGGCGCAGCGTGGTGCCGCCCCCGCCGGGGTCGTTGTCGCCGCGGATGCCCGCGAGCACGACCATGTGGCCCGGCTGGCCGGCGGGCGCGCCGCCCTTGGCGCCCCAGCGCAGGTCGAACATCAGCGGCCCGGCGTGCAGCGCGGTGCGCAGTGCGGCGACGGTCCACGGACCGTGGGTCCGCAGCGTGAGGCCGTGCGCGGCGGCGAAGCGGCGGTTGTCGTCATCGTCATCGCGGCTGCCCTGCGCATGGCGGTCGCTGTCCACGCAGCGGCGCAAGGCACCGTCGGCGCCCATCAGCTCGCAGGGCGTGCGCGCGACCACGGTCTGCACGGTGGCGCGCGTGAGCATCGCTGTGGCCGCCGCCCAGCACAGCGCGGGCGCAGGCTGCGGGATCAGCGCCACGGGGTGCAGCAGCGGCGCGTGGGTTTCGTTGTCGAAGGCCACGTTGCGGGTGCAGGGGCCGGCCTCGCCGTCCTCGCACAGCCAGTGCGCGGCCTGCAAGCGCAGCACGGCCGCCCGGGTGACGGGGCCGTAGTCGCCATCGGGTACGAGGGCGGGGCTGGGTTGCAGCTTGCGGTTCAGGGCCTCCTGCAGGCGACGGACATCGGCCCCGCGCCAGCCCTGTTTCAGCGTGCTCATCGGTGGGAATCCCCCTTGACACAAGGATGCACGGACGAATGAAAGCGAGCGGATGCATTGTGAAAACGGCACGCCCCTGCGTCTATTGGTCGGAGGACATAGCCAGAACATGTGATGACACAGGGGTTCGCCCCCGAGCGATGGACCTTGGCCTTGGTAGGCTCGCTCCCCATGACCGCGCCCGCCCCGACCGCCCAGCCCATCGCCACCGAACTCGCCGACGGCGGCCTCGCGGCCCTGTTCACCGCGCCCGGCGGCGCGCCGGCCTTCGCGGTGCGCTGGCAGGGCGCCGTGCACGGCTACCTGAACCAGTGCCCGCACGCCGGCGGCCCGCTCGATTTCGAAGGGCAGATCCTCGAAAGCTCCGGGCGCTACCTGATGTGCGCGCGGCACGGCGCGATCTTCGAGCCCGACACCGGGCGCTGCGTGGGCGGCCCCTGCCGCGGTGCGCGCCTCACGCCGCTGGCGCTGCGCGAGGCGGCGGACGGCAGCGTGTGGCTGGCCGACTGACGCCGTCGAGCGGCTACAGTCGCGGCCTCTTCTCTCCGCCCTGCCCCATGCGCCGATTCGCTGCTTTCTCCGTCCTCGTTCCGGCCCTGCTCATCGGCGCGGGCTGCGTCTCGCGCCCCGCGCCGCGCGTCACCTTCCTGGCCGACGGCGTGTTCAAGTCGCCCACGGCGCAGGACGCCGAGAACTACTGCCGCAACTTCGGCGCGCCGATGCGCTTTTTGAGCAGCACGCTGTCGGAGGTGCCGGCAGAGGGTGTGCCGGCAGGCGAAGTCGTCTACCGCTGCGACTGAGCGTCTTCGGCTTCTTCCGGCCGCACCCGCGCCAGGATGAAATCGATGAACGTCCGGATCGCCCGCGTGTGCTGGCGGTTCGGCATGTAGAGCATGAACATCTGGGTGCCGAAGATCGACAGGCGCCAGTCGTCCAGCGTGGTCACCACGTCGCCGCGGCGCACGTCTTCCTGCACCACGTAGTCGGGCACGAGGCCCACGCCCAGGCCCGCGAGGATGGCCTGGCGCAGGAATAAAAAGTTTTCCGAGATCAGCGTCGGCTCCAGGATCACCTCGCGCCGCGTCTCGCCCTGGTAGGCCGAGATGCGCAGCTGCCGTCCGATGACGGCGGCCGTGACCACCGGCGTGGCGCGCAGCGCGTCCAGCTGCACGGGCAACGGGTGGCGCTCGGCGTACGCGCGCGTGGCGCAGGCCACGTAGCGCACCGGCCCCATCTCGCGCGCCACGAGGTTCTGCGGCGGCTCGGGAATCACGCGGATGGCGATGTCGACCTCGTCGCGCAGCAGGTCTTCGATGCGGTTTTCGAACACCACGTCGAGCACGATGCCGGGGTACTGGCGCTTGAAGTCGATGAGCCAGTCGGCCATCACGAGCTGGCCGTAGCCGCTGGGCACGCTCAGGCGCACGCGGCCCTGCAGGCCCTCGCCCAGCGCGGTGACCGACTCGCGCGCCGCCAGCAGCTCGCCCTGGATGGCCACGCCGTGCTGGTACAGCCGCAGGCCGATCTCCGTGGGCTCGGCGCGCCGGGTGGTGCGCCGGATCAGCTGCGCGCCCACCGAGCGCTCCAGCTGGTTCAGGTGGTAGCTGACGTTGGCGCGGGTCATCTTGAGCCGGCGCGCCGCCGCGCTCAGGTTGCCCGCGTCAAGGATTTCTACCAGCAGGGTGAGCGATTGCAGGTCCATGGCCGGATTGTGTCAAAAATTCTTTGACAGTCTGTCAACCACCTATGCAATTGTCAAAGCAGCGATGCCGGCCAAGAATGCAGGGCTCCCCAGAGCCCCGGACCCCTCGGCTTCACGAGGGCCTGCCACGCAAGCAAGAGACAAGCGACACGCACATGGCCACCCCCACTCCCAGCCCTTCCACGTCCAACGGTCCCGTCACCTTCCAGCGTCAAGGCGACGTGTGCGTGGTGACCATCGACAACCCGCCTGTCAACGCCCTGGGCGTGGACGTGCGCCGCGGCCTGGCCGCCGCCATCGACGCGGCCGAGGCCGACAGCGGCGCCAAGGCCGTGCTGATCGTCGGCGCGGGCCGCAACTTCATCGCCGGCGCGGACATCCGCGAGTTCGGCCAGGCGCCGCAGCAGCCCTCGCTGCCCGAGGTCTGCTTGAAGATCGAGAACTGCACCAAGCCGGTGGTCGCCGCCATTCACGGCGCCGCGCTCGGCGGCGGGCTGGAGATTGCGCTGTCGGCGCACTACCGCCTCGCCGCGCCCACCGCCAAGCTGGGCCTGCCCGAGGTGGCGCTGGGCCTGCTGCCCGGCTCGGGCGGCACGCAGCGCGCGCCGCGCCTCATCGGCGTCAAGCCCGCGCTCGAACTGATGCTCAGCGGCCGCCATGCGGGCGCCAAGGAAGCGCTGACGCTCGGCCTCGTCGACCGCCTCGGCGCCGAAGCCGACGCCCGCGCCGAAGGCCTCGCCTACGCGCAGGAACTGGTCGCCGCCAACGCCCCCGTGCGCCGCACGCGCGACGCCGCCGGCCTGGCCGACAAGGATGCCGCCCGCGCCGCCCTCGAGGCCGCGCGCGCCGACACCGCCAAGAAGAGCCGCGGCCTGTTCTCGCCGATGAAGATCGTCGAAGCGGTCGAAGGCGCGCTCACGCTGCCTTTCGACGAAGGCATGGCGCTCGAACGCAAGCTGTTCCTGCAGTGCATCGACAGCCCGCAGCGCGCCGGCCTGATCCACGCCTTCTTCGCCGAGCGCGAAGTGCTGAAGGCGCCCGAGACCCGCTCAGCCAGCCCGCGCGCACTCACCTCGGCCGGCATCGTGGGCGGCGGCACCATGGGTGCGGGCATCGCCGTGGCCATGTTGGATGCGGGCCTGCCCGTGACCATGGTCGAGCGCGACGAGCCCAGCCTCGCGCGCGGCCGTGCCCACGTCGAGAAGGTGTACGACGGCCTCATCGCCAAGGGCCGCATGACGCCCGAGGCCAAGGCCGCCGTCATGGCGCGCTTCTCGGGCTCGACCAGCTACGACGCGTTCGCGAATGTCGACATCGTGGTCGAGGCCGTGTTCGAGGAGATGGGCGTCAAGAAGGCCGTGTTCGCCGAACTCGACCGCGTGTGCAAGAAGGGCGCCGTGCTCGCCACCAACACCTCGTACCTGGACATCGACGAGATCGCCGCCAGCATCTCGCGCCCGCAGGACGTGGTGGGCCTGCACTTCTTCTCGCCCGCCAACATCATGAAGCTGCTGGAGATCGTGGTGCCCGCCAAGGTGAGCGCCGACGTGGTCGCCACCGGCTTCGAACTCGCCAAGAAGCTCAAGAAGGTGCCCGTGCGCGCCGGCGTGTGCGACGGCTTCATCGGCAACCGCATCCTGGCCGTGTACCGCCAGGCCGCCGACCACATGATGGAAGACGGCGCCTCGCCCTACGACATCGACGCGGCCGTGCGCAACTTCGGCTACCCGATGGGCCCGTTCCAGGTGTCCGACCTGGCCGGCGGCGACATCGGCTGGGCCACGCGCAAGCGCAAGGCCGCCACGCGCGACCCGCAGGCGCGCTACGTGCAGGTGGCCGACCGCATCTGCGAGCGCGGCTGGTTCGGCCAGAAGACGCAGCGCGGCTACTACCTGTACCCCGAAGGCGCGCGCACCGGCGTGCCCGACCCCGAGGTGCTGGCCATCATCGACGCCGAGCGCGTGCGCGCCGGCATCACGCCGCGCACCTTCACCGAAGAAGAAATCATGCGCCGCTACATGGCCGCCATGGTCAACGAAGGCGCCAATGTCGTGCTCCAGCGCATCGCGCTGCGCCCGCTCGACGTGGACGTGACCTTCCTCTACGGCTACGGCTTCCCGCGCCACCGCGGCGGCCCCATGAAGTACGCCGACACCGTGGGCCTGCCCAAGGTGCTCGCCGACATCCGCGAGTTCGCCAAGGCCGATCCGATCTTCTGGAAGCCGTCGCCGCTGCTCGTGGAGCTGGTCGAACGCGGCGCCGATTTCGCCAGCCTGAATCAATCCGAGTAACCGTTAGAGCCCACCGTCCAGGAGACAACCCATGCGTGAAGCCGTCATCGTTTCTACCGCCCGCACCCCGCTCACCAAGGCGCACCGCGGCGAATTCAACATCACCTCCGGCGCCACGCTGGCCTCGTTCGCGGTGAAGGCCGCGGTCGAGCGCTCGGGCCTGGACCCAGCGCTGATCGAGGACGCGATCCTCGGCTGCGGCTACCCCGAAGGCACCACCGGCCGCAACATCGCGCGCCAGTCGATCATCCGCTCGGGCCTGCCGATCAGCATCGCCGGCACCACCGTGAACCGCTTCTGCGCCTCGGGCCTGCAGGCCATCGCCATGGCCGCCGGCCGCATCGTGGTGGACGGCGCGCCGGCCATGATCGCGGGCGGCGTGGAAAGCATCTCGCAGATCCGCGGCCGCAGCCCCGGCGACGGTGGCGACCTCAGCCTGGACCCGTGGATCGTCGAGCACAAGCCCGAGCTGTACATGGCGATGATCGACACCGCCGACATCGTGGCCAAGCGCTACAACATCAGCCGCGAAGCACAAGACCGCTTCTCCGCCGAGAGCCAGCGCAAGACCGAAGAAGCGCAGCTGGCCGGCCGCTACAAGGACGAGATCGTGGCCTGCACCACCACGATGGCCGTGACCGACAAGGAGACCAAGGAGGTCACCCACCGCGAAGTCACCGCCACGGAAGACAACTGCAACCGCCGCGGCACCACCTACGAGGCGCTGGCCAAGCTCAAGCCCGTGATGGGCGACGACAAGTTCATCACCGCCGGCAACGCCTCGCAGCTGTCCGACGGCGCCTCGGCCTGCGTGATGATGGAAGCCAGGGACGCCGAACGCGCCAACCTGAAGCCGCTGGGCGCCTTCCGCGGCCTGGCGCTGGCCGGCTGCGAGCCCGACGAGATGGGCATCGGCCCGGTCTTCGCCGTGCCCAAGCTGCTCGCGCGCCACGGCCTGAAGGTGCAGGACATCGACCTGTGGGAACTCAACGAAGCCTTCGCCTCGCAGTCGATCTACTGCCAGGAGAAGCTGGGCATTCCGTCGGAACGCCTGAACGTGAACGGCGGCGCGATCTCCATCGGCCACCCCTTCGGCATGACCGGCGCGCGCCTCACGGGCCACGTGCTGCTCGAAGGCAAGCGCCGCGGCGCCAAGTACGCCGTGGTCACGATGTGCATCGCCGGCGGCATGGGCGCGGCCGGCCTGTTCGAAATTTACTGATTCATTGAGGAGTCCGCGATGGACCTGAACTTCACGACCGAAGAAGAAGCCTTCCGCAGCGAAGTGCGCACCTTCCTGGCGAACAAGCTGCCCGCGCGGCTGTCCGACAAGGTGCGCAGCGGCAAGATCCTGGAAAAGGCCGACATGCAGGAATGGCACGCCATCCTGAACGAGCGCGGCTGGCTCGCCAACCACTGGCCCGAGCAGTACGGCGGCCCCGGCTGGACCGCGGTCGAGAAGTTCATCTTCGAGAACGAATGCGCCCTGGCCTTCGCGCCGCGCATCGTGCCCTTCGGCGTCAACATGCTGGGCCCGGTGCTCATCAAGTACGGCAACGAAGCGCAAAAGAGCTACTGGCTGCCGCGCATCCTGAGCGGTGCCGACTGGTGGTGCCAGGGCTACTCGGAACCCGGCGCGGGCTCCGACCTGGCCGCGGTGAAGACCACGGCCGTGCGCGGCATCGACGCGCAGGGCGACCACTACATCGTGAACGGCCAGAAGACCTGGACCACGCTGGGCCAGCACGCCAACATGATCTTCTGCCTGGTGCGCACCAACCGCGAGGCGAAGAAGCAGGAAGGCATCAGCTTCCTGCTGGTCGACATGACCTCGCCCGGCGTGGAAGTGCGCCCGATCATCACGCTCGACGGCGAGCATGAGGTCAACGAGGTGTTCTTCTCCGACGTGCGCGTGCCGGCCGAGAACCTCGTGGGCGAAGAGAACAAGGGCTGGACCTGCGCCAAGTACCTGCTGACCTACGAACGCACCAACATCGCGGGCGTGGGCTTCTCGGTGGCCGCGCTCGAACAGCTCAAGGGCATCGCCGCCTCGCAGACCAAGAACGGCAAGCCGCTGGCGGACGACCCGGCCTTTGCCGCACGCCTGGCGCGTGTCGAGATCGACCTGGAGAACATGAAGACCACCAACCTGCGCGTGATCGCGGCGGTGGCCGGCGGCGGCGTGCCCGGCGCGGAAAGCTCGATGCTGAAGATTCGCGGCACGGAAATTCGTCAAGAGATCTCGTCGCTCGCCCGTCGCGCCATGGGCGTGTACGGCCGCCCCTTCGTCGCCGAAGCGCTGCAGGACGGCTTCACCGGCGAGACCTTCGGCCCGGCCTATGCCAAGGCCGCCGCGTCGCGCTACTTCAACAACCGCAAGCTGTCGATCTTCGGCGGCTCGAACGAAATCCAGAAGAACATCATTTCCAAAATGATTCTGGGTCTTTAAGGGGAACGGAATGAACTTCGCACACACCGAAGACCGGCGCATGCTCGCCGACAGCCTGAACCGCTTCATCGCCGAGCAGTACGCCTTCGATGCGCGCGACCGCATCGCGAAGTCGGCACACGGTTTCAGCAAGGAGATCTTCCAGAACTTCGCCGAGCTCGGCGTGATCGGCGCGCTGTTCAGCGAAGCCGACGGCGGCTTCGGCGGCAGCGGCTTCGACATTGCCGTGGTCTTCGAAGCACTGGGCCGCGGCCTCGTGGTCGAACCGCTGCTGGGCGCCGTGATGGTCGGCGAGGCGATCAGCGTCGCCGGCAGCGACGCGCAGAAAGAAAAGATCGGCGACATCGTCAACGGCGCCACCGTGGCGGCCTTTGCACACGACGAAGCCGACACGCACTACGAACGCACGCGCGTCGCAACGAAGGCCGAACGCAGCGGCGACGGCTGGGTGCTCAAGGGTGCCAAGGCCGTGGTGCCGCAAGGCGAGCAGGCCGACCTGTTCCTCGTGTCGGCCCGCACCTCGGGCAACGTCGATGACGAAGCCGGCATCTCCCTGTTCCTCGTGCCCGCCAAGACCGCCGGCCTCACCGTGCGCGGCTGCCCCGCGATCGACGGGGGCCGCGTGGCCGAACTCACGCTCGACAGCGTGACGCTCGGCGCCGACGCGCTGCTGGGCGCCGAAGGCCAGGGCGCCGCCACGCTGGAACGCGCCATCGGCCGCGGCGTACTCGCGCTGTGCGCCGAAGCCCTGGGCGCCATGGAAGCCGCCAAGACCGCCACGCTCGAGTACCTGCGCACGCGCAAGCAGTTCGGCATCCTCATCGGCAGCTTCCAGGCCCTGCAGCACCGCATGGCCGACCTGCTGCTCGAGATCGAACAGGCCCGCTCGGCCGTGATCAACGCCGCAGCCGCCATCGACGGCAGCGACCGCGTGGCGCGCGAGCGCGCGCTGTCGGCCGCCAAGTTCAGCATCGGCCGCATCGGCGCGCTGGTAGCGGAAGAGAGCATCCAGATGCACGGCGGCATCGGCATGACCTGGGAGCTGCCGCTGCCCCACTACGCCAAGCGCCTCGTGATGATCGACCACCAGCTCGGCGACGAAGACCACCACCTGCAGCGCTACATCGCTCTGGGCAAAGAGGTCGCAGCATGACGGACAATACCGTCCTCATCTCGCAGGAAGGCTCGGTCCGCATCCTGACCAACAGCAACCCGGCCGCGCGCAACGCAATCACGCCGACGCTGTACGTCGAACTCTCGGCCGCGCTCACCGACGCGCAGAACGACCCCGAGGTGGGCGCCATCGTCTTCACCGGCGCGGGCGACTTCTTCTGCTCGGGCGGCGACCTGAACCTGCTGGCCAAGCGCCGCGAACTGCCCGAGGCCGAACGCCGCGAAAAGCTCGAAGGCCTGCACGACCTGATCCGCGCGATCCGCGACTGCGGCAAGCCCGTGATCGCGGCGGTCGAAGGCGGCGCGGCCGGCGCGGGCCTGTCGATGGCGCTGGCCTGCGACATGCTGGTGTCGGCGCGCGATGCGTTCTACACGGTGGCCTACGTCAAGGTCGGCCTCACGCCCGACGGCGGCGCCACGGCCTTCCTCGCGGAGTTCGTCTCGCGCCAGCTGCTCACCGAGCTGTGCCTCACCGGAGACCGCCTCACGGCCGAGCGCCTGCACGCGATGGGCGCGGTGAACCGCCTGACCGACAAGGGCGGCGCGCTGGCCGAAGCCATCGCACTCGCCGCCAAGGTGGCCAACGGCCCGCAGCGCGCGAGCGCACGCATCAAGACGCTGTGCCGCCAGGCCCATCGTGCAACGCTCGAGGAACAACTCGAGGCCGAAGCGGTCTACATGGTGGCGTCGCAGGCCGATGCCGAAGCCGCCGAAGGCATCGGCGCCTTCCTCGGCAAGCGCAAGGCCGACTTCGTCGCGTTGCGCCACGCACCCCAGCCCGACGCGTCCTGACGCGCCGAGCCCCTCCCCGCGTGTGCATGCCGATGCAGATGCGGGGGTCTTTCGTTTTCCTGGAGTTGTTCCCATGCCCTCGCTGAATTCCTCGCTGCCGCTCGCCGGCGTGCGCGTCCTCGATCTGTCCCGCATCCTTGCCGGCCCGTGGTGCGGCATGGTGCTGGCCGACATGGGCGCCGAGGTGATCAAGGTCGAGCACCCGGGCCGCGGCGACGACACGCGCGACTGGGGCCTGCGCGTGGGCAAGACCGAGACCGCCTACTTCAACAGCGTGAACCGCAACAAGCGCTCCGTCACGCTCGACCTGCAGACGCCCGAAGGCCAGCAGATCGCACGCGACCTCGCCAAGCAGTGCGACGTGGTGCTGCAGAACTTCAAGTTCGGCGGCATCGACAAGCTGGGCCTGGGCTACGAACAGCTGCGCAAGGACAACCCGGGCCTCATCTACTGCTCGATCTCGGGCTACGACCGCACCGGCCCCGAGGCCGCGCGCCCCGGCTACGACCTCGTGGTGCAGGGCGAGGCCGGCCTGATGGCACTCAACGGCGAAGCCAACCAGCCGCCGCTGAAATTCGGCGTGGCCGCCGTCGACCTGTTCACCGGCATGTACTCGGCGCAGGCCGTGCTGGCCGCGCTCTACCAGCGCGAGAAGACCGGCACCGGCCGCCACATCGAGATGGCGCTGTTCGACTGCGGCCTGATGATCACCGCCTACTACGGCCTCGAAGCGCTGCTGATGGGCGAAGACCCGCCGCGTTATGGCAACTCGCACCCGTCGATCGTGCCCTACGGCGTGTTCGACGCGGCCGACGGCCCGCTGGTGATCACCGTGGGCAACAACGCCCAGTTCATGCGCTTCTGCACCGAGGTGATCGAGCGCCCCGACCTCGCGGCCGACGAGCGCTTCAAGACCAACATCCTGCGCTCGGCCAACCGCGCGGCGCTGCTGCCCGAGCTGAACGCCGAACTCGCGAAGCGCCCGCGCGCCGCGCTGCTCGAGAAGCTCAACGCCTCGGGCATTCCCTGCGGCGAAGTGCTGGGCCTGCTGGAGGCGCTGAACTCCCCGCGCGCGACCGACGCCGGCCTGGTGACCAAGCAGCCGCACCCGGTGGCCGGCGAGGTCCATGTGCTGGCGCCGCCCTACCGTTTCGATGGCGAGCGCCTGCCCGTGCGCAGCGCGCCGCCCACTTTGGGCGAAGGCACGCACGACGTGCTGAAGTCCCTGCTCGGCCTGTCGGATGAAAAGCTGGCAGCGCTGAAAACGAATGGCGTCGTCTGATCGCACCACGCGAAGACAACGCCCGCATCCCTGCAGAGAAATCCATGGCCTTCCCGTTCCTCCGTACCCCCCGCAACCCCGTGCGCCGCGCCCTGCTCGCGCTGGCCCTTCCCCTGCTGGCCGGCAGCGCCTTCGCCCAGGCCTGGCCGACCAAGCCGATCACGCTGGTCGTGCCCTTCCCGCCCGGCGGCCCGACCGACGTGGCCTCGCGCATCGTGGCGCAGAAGATGTCGCTCGCGCTCAAGCAGAACATCCTGGTCGACAACCGCAGCGGCGCCTCGGGCACCATCGGCGCGGCCTTTGCGGCCAAGGCCGCACCCGACGGCTACACCTTCGTGATGCTGGCCACGCCGACGCTGCTGGCCTCGCACCTGTACGGCACCGTGCCCTACGACATCTTCAAGAACTTCACGCCCGTGGGCACCGTGTACGACCTGCCGATCGTGATGGTGGTGAACCCGAAGGTGCTGCCCGGCGTGAACGGCCTGCAGGACCTGATCACCAAGGCCAAGGCCGACGGCGGCAAGCTCAACTACACGACCGCCGGCGCCGGCAGCTTCGGCCACCTGACGACCGAGCAGCTGAAGAACATCGGCAAGTTCGAGATGCAGCACGTGCCCTACCGCGGCAGCGCACCGGCCGTGACCGACCTCATCGGCGGCCAGGTGCCCGCAATGTTCTCCGACCTCGTGGCCGTGATCCCGCACATCCGCGCCGGCACGCTGCGCCCGATCGCCGTGGGCTCCGGCAAGCGCGTGAGCCTGCTGCCCGATGTGAAGACCGTGGCCGAGCAGGGCTTCCCCGGCTTCGACGCCACCTCGTGGGGCGGGCTGCTGGCCCCGGCCGGCACGCCGCAGGCCGTGGTCGACCGCATGAGCGCCGAGCTGAAGAAGGCGCTGGCCGACAAGGAAGTCGGCGAGAAGCTGCAGAGCGTGGGCTCCTTCGCGGCCTACGGCACGCCGGAGCAGACCGCCACGCGCATGCGCCAGGACTTCGAGCGCTGGGGCAAGGTCATTCGCGACAACAAGATCACGAACCAGTAAGACACGGCCTCCGTCCGCAGCCGGCAAGACCCCCTCAAGGAGACAACATGACAACAGGCAACGACAAGAACAACCCCACGGGAACGGCCAGCGCGCCGTTCCGCCCCCTGTTTCCGGTACGCGGTCTCGCCGACATCCGGCGGCTGGAAGAAACGCCGCTCGACGAAGCGCTCACGGTGCGCAGCACCTACGAGCTCTTCCGCAACTCCGGCGCGGCCTTCGGCGACAAGACCGCGCTGACCTTCCTGCGCAGCGGCAACCCGGCGGATGAACCCATCCGCTGGTCGTACGCGCAGCTGCTCGCGGGCATCCACCAGACCGCGAACCTGCTGCACACGCTGGGCGTGGGGCCTGACGATGCTGTGGCGGTGCTGCTGCCCGGTTGCCTCGAGTACCACCTGGCGCTGTGGGGCGGCGAGGCCGCCGGCATCGTGCAGCCGCTGAACCCGCTGCTCACCGACGAGAAGCTGGTCGCACTGATGACCGCAGCGCGCGCCAAGGTGCTGATCGCCTACGGCTCGGACGCGGAATCGGGCATGTGGTCGAAGGCGATGCGCCTGCGCGGCCAGGTGCCCACGCTCACCACCGTGCTGCGCGTGGCGCCGCACGACGAAGCGCCGGGTGCTGCAGGTGCGTTGCCCGAAGGTGTGGCCGAGTTCGACGTGCTGCGCGCCGCGCAACCGAGCGACCGCCTCGTGAGCGGCCGCGACATCGCGCCCACCGACATCGCCGCCTACTTCCACACCGGCGGCACCACGGGCGCGCCCAAGCTCGCGCGCCACAGCCACGGCGCGCAGGTGTTCACCGCCTGGGCCAGCGTGCAGCTGGCGGGCATGAACGAACAGGGCATCTCGATCAACGGCTACCCGCTGTTCCATGTGGCGGGCGTGCTGCCGGCCTCGCTCTCGTCGCTGTCGGCGGGCGTGGAGGTGATCATTCCGACGCCCTCGCTGCTGCGCAACAAGGAGGTGCTGGCCAACTACTGGAAGCTGGTCGAGAAGTACCGCCCGACCTCGCTGTCCGCCGTGCCCACGGTGCTGGCCGCGCTGGCCAACGTGCCGCTGGACGGCGCCGACATCTCCTCCATCACCTACTGCCGCACCGGCGCCGCCGTGCTCGCGCCCGAGCTGGCCGCGCGCTTCGAGCGGCTGTTCGGCCTGCACGTGCACGAGAGCCTGGGCATGACCGAGATGGCCGGCATCTCGACCATCACGCCGCCCGGCGTGAACGGCCCCGCGGGCTGCGTCGGCTTTCGGCTGCCGTATGCGCAGGTGCGCATCGTGGCGCTCGACGAGAACGGCAACGCCAGCGACCGCGAAGTGGCGCAGGGCGAGACCGGCATGGTGCTGTTCAAGTCGCCCAACGTGTTCTCGGGCTTCGTCGATCCGGCCGACAACGCCAAGGCCTTCACCGCCGACGGCTGGCTCGCCACCGGCGACCTGGGCTGGATGGACGCCGAAGAGCGGCTGCACCTCACGGGCCGCTCGAAGGACCTGATCATCCGCAGCGGCCACAACATCGACCCCAAGACCATCGAGGACGCGCTGGGCGCGCACCCGGCCGTGCAGCTGTGCGCTGCGGTCGGTGCGCCCGACGCCTACGCGGGCGAGCTGCCCGTGATCTTCGCGACGCTGGTGCCCGGCGCCTCGGCCACCGAGGACGAGCTGCTGGCCTTCACTTCTGCGCGCGTCGACGAGGCGCCCGCCCGCCCCAAGTGGGTGTCGGTGATCGCCACGATGCCGATGACCAACGTCGGCAAGATCTACAAGCCCGAACTGCGCGCCATGGCCGCGCGGCAGGTGGTGGCGGCCACGGTCGCCGAGGTCTGCGCCGCACTCGGCGTGGGCGATGCAGCCCGGCCGGCAGTGAGCACCGAAGGCGAAAGCCTCGTGCATGTGCAGATCGACGCCGCCGCAACGGGCGCACAAGCCACGGCACTGCAGGAGCGGCTGCAGAAGGCCCTGGAGCCGCTGCCCTTCAAGACGCGCATCGCGCTGAAGTGACCCACCTGCTTCTTCTTCGACACGATTTTCTGAAACCGAACGGGAGACAAACCATGACCCATCCATCTTCGAATCGCCGTGCGCTGCTGTGCGCTGCCGCCTCGACCGCCGCGCTGTTCGCGCTGGCCCCCGCGCATGCGCAGGCGCCCTATCCGAACAAGCCGATCCGCCTCGTCGTGCCCTTCCAGGCCGGCGGCGCGACCGACGTGCTGGCGCGCGTGCTGGGCCAGAAGATGTCGGCCAGCATGGGCCAGCCCCTCGTGGTCGACAACAAGCCCGGCGCGGCCGGCATCATCGGCACCGACGCGGTCGCCAAGGCCGCGCCCGACGGCTACACCATCGTGCTGTCGCTGAGCAACTCGCTCATGACCAACGAGTTCCTCTACGAGAAGCTGCCCTACGACACGCAGCGCGACCTCACGCTGGTCTACCAGATCGCGATGGCGCCGCTGGTGCTGGTGGTGCACCCCAGCGTGCCCGCCAAGACCGGCCCCGAGCTGCTGAAGTACGTGGCCGCGAACAAGGGCAAGGTGGCCTACGGCTCGTATGGCGTGGGCGCCTACCCGCACCTGGCCGGCGCGCACATGAGCCTCACGCAGCACGCCGACATGAACCACGTCGCCTACAAGGGCGAGGCACCGATGGTGCAAGACCTGATCGGTGGCCAGATCCAGATGGCCTACGCCAGCGCCCTCGCGGCCAAGCCGCACATCGACGCCGGCAAGCTCAAGGCCGTCGGCGTGACCGGCGAGCGCCGCATGAGCACGCTGCCCAACGTGCCCACGCTGGCTGAGCAAGGCCTGAAGGACGAGGCCTACCGCGTGACCGGCTGGCTCGCCATTGCCGCGCCCGCCAAGACGCCCAAGGCCATCGTCGACCGCATCGCCGACGAAGTGCGCAAGGCGACGCAGCAGCCCGACGTGCGCGAGCGCGTCGCGGCCATGGGCTTCGAGATCAAGGACAGCTCGCCCGAGCTCTTTGCCGCAGCCTGGAAGCAGGAGCGCCCCGTGTGGGAGCGCCTGATCAAGCAGTCGGGCGCCAAGCTCGAGTAACCCCTTTTCCCATTTTTGTCATTCAAGAGGAACAGCCATGAAAGTTCTGGTGCCTGTCAAACGGGTCGTCGATTACAACGTGAAGGTGCGCGTCAAGAGCGACGGCACCGGGGTGGACATTGCCAACGTCAAGATGAGCATGAACCCCTTCGACGAGATCGCTGTCGAAGAAGCGGTTCGGCTGAAGGAAAAGGGCATCGTGACCGAAGTCATCGCCGTCTCCTGCGGTGATGCCAAGTGCCAGGAAACCCTGCGCACCGCGATGGCGATCGGCGCCGATCGCGGCATCCTGGTCGAGACCGCTGAAGAGCTGCAACCGCTGGCCGTGGCCAAGCTGCTCAAGGCACTGGTCGACAAGGAACAGCCCCAGCTGATCATCCTGGGCAAGCAAGCCATCGACGACGACGCGAATCAAACGGGCCAGATGCTGGCTGCCTTGGCCGACCTGCCCCAAGCCACCTTCGCCTCCAAGGTCGATCTGGCCGCCGACAAGGTCACCGTCGCACGCGAAGTCGACGGCGGCATGGAAACGCTCACGCTCACGCTGCCCGCGGTCATCACGACCGACCTGCGCCTGAACGAGCCGCGCTACGTGACGCTGCCCAACATCATGAAGGCCAAGAAGAAGCAGCTGGACACCTTCAAGCCCGAAGACCTGGGCGTGGACGTGAAGCCCCGCCTGAAGACCCTGAAGGTCAGCGAGCCGCCCAAGCGTGGTGCCGGCATCAAGGTGCCCGACGTCGCCACCCTGGTGGACAAGCTCAAGAACGAAGCCAAAGTGATCTGAGGAAGAAGCGAACATGACCGCACTCGTCATTGCCGAACACGACCACGCCAGCATCAAGCCGGCCACCCTCAACACCGTGACCGCAGCCCTGGCTTGCGGTGGCGACGTCCACGTCCTCGTGGCCGGTGCCAACGCCGCCGAAGCCGCCAAGGCCGCCGCGCAGATCGCCGGTGTGTCCAAGGTGATCGCTGCCGACAGCGCCAGCCTGGCTGAGAACCTCGCCGAGAACGTCGCAGCCCAGGTGCTCGCGATCGCCGGCAACTACAGCCACATCCTGTTCCCCTCGACCGCCAACGGCAAGAACGTCGCCCCGCGCGTGGCCGCCAAGCTCGATGTTGCCCAAATCTCCGACATCACCAAGGTCGACAGCCCGGATACGTTCGAGCGCCCGATCTACGCCGGCAACGCGATCGCCACCGTACAGAGCACTGACGCCATCAAGGTGATCACCGTGCGCACGACCGGCTTCGACGCCGCAGCCGCTACCGGTGGCAGCGCCACCGTTGAAACCGCTGAAGGCGTTGCAGACAGCGGCAAGAGCAGCTTCGTCGGCCGTGAAGTCACGAAGAGCGAGCGTCCTGAACTGACCGCTGCCAAGATCATCGTCTCGGGTGGCCGAGCCCTGGGCAGCGCCGAGAAGTTCACCGAAGTGATGGCCCCGCTGGCCGACAAGCTGAACGCAGGCCTGGGTGCCAGCCGCGCAGCCGTCGACGCAGGCTACGCTCCGAACGACTGGCAAGTGGGCCAGACCGGCAAGATCGTCGCGCCGCAGCTGTACATCGCCGCGGGCATCTCGGGCGCCATCCAGCATCTGGCCGGCATGAAGGACTCGAAGGTCATCGTCGCGATCAACAAGGACGAAGAAGCGCCGATCTTCTCGGTGGCCGACTACGGCCTCGTGGCCGACCTGTTCACGGCCGTGCCGGAACTCGTGACCACGCTGTAAGCGGCTGCGACGATGAAGACCCGCATCACCGAACTGCTCGGCATCCGCTACCCCATCATCCAGGGCGGCATGCAATGGGTGGGCCGCGCCGAGCTGGCCGCGGCCGTGTCGAACGCCGGCGGCCTGGGCATCCTCACGGCACTCACGCAGCCCACGCCCGACGACCTGCGCCAAGAAATCGAGCGCACGCGCACGATGACCGACAAGCCCTTCGGCGTGAACCTCACCATCCTGCCGGCGGTGAAGCCGCCGCCGTACGCCGAGTACGTGCAGGCCATCATCGACAGCGGCGTGAAGATCGTGGAGACCGCGGGCAACAGCCCGAAGGACTTCATCGAGGCCCTGAAGCGCCACGACGTGAAGATCGTCCACAAGTGCACCTCGGTGCGCCACGCGCTCTCGGCCGAGCGCAACGGCGTCGACGCGGTGTCGGTGGACGGCTTCGAATGCGCGGGCCACCCGGGCGAAGACGACGTGCCCGGCCTCGTGCTGCTGCCGGTGGCGGCGCGCAAGCTGCGCATTCCGATCATCGCGTCGGGCGGCATCGCCGACGGCCGCGGCATGGCCGCCGCGCTGGCGCTGGGCGCCGAGGGCATCAACATGGGCACGCGCTTCTGCGTGACCCAGGAAGCGCCGATCCACGACAACATCAAGCAGGCGCTGGTGGCCGCGACCGAGCGCGACACCAAGCTGATGTTCCGCACGCTGCACAACACGGCGCGCGTGTTCCGCAACGCGATCTCCGAAGAAGTGGTGGCCACCGAACGCCGTCCGGGCGGCTGCGAGTTCGAGGACATCCGCCCCTTGGTGGCCGGCGCACGCGGCCGCGCGGCGCTGGAATCGGGCGAGGTGCACAACGGCGTGGTCTCGGCCGGCCAGTGCATCGGGCTGATCGACGACATCCCGACCTGCGCTGAATTGCTCGAACGCATGGTGCGCGAGTGCCGGGAGCATCTGGACCGCGCTCGCAGCTGGATGAACTGAAGCTCTGCCGCGCTCCCGCCGACGGGGCGCATCGCAGAAGCTGCATTTGTTGGCGCTCGCCGAGACTTCGTGCCGCATGAACCGGCCACTTCGCCGGGTTCTTCTCTAGAGTGAATGCCCCTGTCACTCGACACCCCACCAAGGGAAGAAGAAAGGCGCCACACCCCACCCCCTACTGAGATGTTTGAAGGCTGCTTGCCTCGCGGCAGGTCGTCGCTGCGAAAGCAGCGATGCAGATGCGAGGTATCAAAAGGCGACGGCCGAGGTGTTACTAGCACCCCAGCCGTCTAACCAAGTTCGTGCAACTACCTTGGAAGGAACGCACAAAAATGGCTACCAAGACTATAGCCCGGCCTCGCACGCCGGTAGCTCCCGAAGACAACGCCCAAGACCCGGCGGATCTTCTCGAAAACACACTCTCGCAACTCGAAGCGCTCCTGTGGGTCTGCCACGGGGAAGAGATCGACTGGTGCAGCGGTGACGGGCCTCGACAACTGGACAACGTGCTTTGGCTTGCGGCTGATCTCGCTCGCAAGGCTGGAGAGCTGTTTCAACTGAGCGAGAAGGCGCGACGCGCAGCGCTTGAGACCGGCGGTTAGCGGCTGGTCTGCAGGCTGCGTGTTTCGCGGCCCGCCCTGGTGAACAGGTTCTTTGGAGTGCGACGGCTGAAGCCCTTGTGATGGAGGGAATTCGGTTCGATTGAGATGCTTGCGGTGCAGGCCTCGGTGGCAGCCATGCGCTCCATGCGGATCGTCGGCAGACGATGCGAGCATCCGCTTTGCAGCCATTGCCGACATCCCTCGGCCTTGCGCGAATGGGTACTATCGGCCAAGACCGGTCGTACGCCTTCAACCCTCAATCACACTCAAGCATGCTCACAGACATCCTGATTGCATCGACGACCGACGCCCGTGAGGTTCTTTCAGCTGTACCTGGAAGTTGGCCGCGTTTGCAGTTCAATTCATTGGACAACGTGGCGCTGGCTGGCCTTTGGGGCGCTCTTGGGGCGACAACTGAAGCCGCGGAGTTTGAAGGTGAAAAGCACTTGCTCGCTCATGCACCGGAGCGTTGGGTGTTTCAATTTCCGCAGGATTTTGTGCGTAGGTTGTCTTCGCTTCAGCCAGAAGGCATCAAGGACGTAGCCGCAGCATGGGCCCAGCACGAGGAGATTGCTCGAATGGGCGTAAGTGGCCCCGCAATCGAACCCGTCGTGGAAGCGGTCAGCGGATTCGCGAAGCAGGCAGAAAATGGGAACAAGAGCCTGCTCTTGTTCATGTCGCTGTAGCGCGCGACAGCCGCAGTCGGCCAATAGCAGACCTTCCATGACAGCACCCAGTCCACCGTTCATGATGTTCAGTCCCTTGTTGTTGGACGCGCTGAGGGCTTGCCAGTACAGCCCAACGGCGACCTGCAGTTACGACTTGATGGCAGGCGGTCTGATCTGGGATGACGAGCTACCTCCGAGGACGGAATACGGCCTCAACTTGCGAGCATCAGTGCACCTTCGCAAGGTAATTGCCTATCGAGCGTCACTCATGCTGGACGAGCCGAGGACCGACCTGGAGGAAGACTGGATCGAGTTGATGCGCCTTCTTCCTGCGTGGCCTGGCTTCAGACCCGAGCGAGTTGCCGGTGAAGCACAACGCCTTTTGAAGGTGCACAAATACAAAGAGTCAAAAGCGATTCAGCGGCTCGAGAAAGATGGGTTTTGACTTTCTCCTATAGGTCGTCTTGGTGTTCACTGTGGGCGTAGGAGCTGACGACACTGTGGCAGGATGCGGCCAGAAGCAGGCGGCCGCTGCGGCATCTAAATTTGGCCAGAACGCTTATCCATTCAATGTCCAAAGACCACCATGACGGTCTTTCATCACGAAGGTAGGAACCAACCATGGGAATGCTCACCGACTTCTTTGTCGCGTCTGATGAGGATGCAGGCGCATATGAAAGCCGCCTTCTTGCGGATGATGAATCTTCTGAAGATGACCTGCGCTCGTTAGAGCGGGTTGAGCACAAAGGTCTTACCGGAATTGAACTCGGGGCCCTTTGGGCTCTTCTAGCTGATAAGAAATTTTCTTATCCAGAGTTCGGTTTGCAAGTAGGTCCCATGACCGAAGAAAGTGAAGGCATTCTGGAGGCGTTTCCTTCTGACTTCACACGTCGATTGGCGCAGCTTCCCCAGGGTTCAATACCCGGTCTTAGCGCGGGCTGGGCAGATGTCGACGGTGTGCCTCATGAAGCTGATGAGCTGGTGCCGATTCTGCAAGACCTCACACGATTGGCACAAGCGGCGCAAAGCACTGGGAAATCGCTCTACATCTGGTACTCAATCTGAACGCCGGAATCATCTGGCGCTATCGGTCAGAACCGGACACCGAATGAACCTTGAAGAATACTTTGCCGAGTTCAATGCGGCGGTTAATGTGGACGCAGGTTCTGGCATCACAGTGCACGTCGCAGCTGAAATCGCCGCAGGTCATGCGATAGGACTTACCGTCGCGCAGATGCATGCTTTCCTTGCTCGACGTACTCAGATAACGAGCGTTGCCGTCGCCCTGAAGGGCCACTTTCTATCTCCAGAGCAGATTGCCAGGATGGATTTGGCACGGGCTGAAGGTGCGGTCGAGCCCAAGGAAGTAATTCTGAGAGCCTTCACGCCGGAGGAGGTTCGCCCAGACCTCCTGGCCAAAATCTCCGCATAAGAAACAAGGTCTGCTTCGGAGAAGAGTGAACTTCGGCTTAGGGCCCGAAGCGGTCCTTCGATGCGAGAGGTCGACCAACTGCTTTGCAGCGATCGCGGTCTGTCGTGCGTCTGCAATTGACGTCCGCTTCTTGCCAGTGAACTGCCCTTCAACGCGGCTGCTCCGACTACCAGCGGGAAGAAAATCTGGCCACAAAAGCCGGGGCGATTCAGTTCACCCTGTGCTGTTAGCCTTGCATGGTAGGCAGGGCCCCTGCCACGCCAACTCCGGCCATCGTGCCCAATTTTTTAGAAGCGAACTCACCATGACCAGCCCGCTGTACAACGCCTCCGTTCCCGTCATGCAGCAGATGCTGCGCGCCCTGTCCGACGTGCTCAAGAAAGCCGAAGACCAGGCGACGCAAAGAAATATCGATCCCAATGCGCTGCTGCAGGCGCGGCTGTTCCCTGACATGTTTCCGCTGGTACGTCAGGTACAGATCGCCGCAGACTTCTCCAAGGGCATTGCCTCCCGCCTGGCGGGTGCCGAGGTGCCGTCCTGGCCCGACACCGAGGTCAGCTTCGCCGATCTGCAAGCGTTGATCGCCAAAGCTCTGGCCCATATCGGCTCCTTCACGCCTGAGCAATTCGATTCCAGCGAGAGCCGCGAGATCGTGTTGCGCCCCGGCACCCCCAAGGAAAAGAAGCTGACCGCAAGCGCATACCTTCTGCACTATGGACTGCCGCAGTTTTTCTTCCACGTGACCACCACCTATGCCATCTTGCGCCACAACGGTATGGAGATCGGCAAGCGCGACTACATGGGTGCCTACTGACCCAAGACGGACAGGCGTTCGGCCACTGTGGCCACTGCCGCTCGAAGTGCAAGCGTGCACGGCAAGCCCGATGTGTTGACGCGCGACATCGGCACCTCATCGCTGGCACAGGGTTGCGCGGGGCAACTCACCACGGTGCAGGTCGCGCGCTACGACGGCGTGCTGCCACCGATTCGCGCCTTGGAGCCACCAACGGCGGTCCTCCGAGGGGCCTTCATCACCCGATGAAGGCCCCTTGAAGGCGCCGCCCTAGAGCCTGGGCCTGCCGGCACTCGAACGCGGTGTTCAACGGCCAGCGTACGGCAGCGACGAGTGATGCACGACGATGCGCAGCTTGCCGGCACCGTCCTTCACGAAAGTCCATGTCTTGTCGACCGTGGTGACCTTGCCGTCCGGGTCGGTGAACAGCACGTTACCCAGCGTGCTGGCCACGTCGCCGTGGATGAACAAGGCACTGTTGGCAATCTCGCATTTGGTCCAGCCCTTCAGGGCGAAGCCGGTGTCGTTGGGAAACGCAGGGTTGCCGCCCACGAAGTACGCCAGCGCGCCGTCGCGAGCGGTGCGGAAGGTCTGCGGCGATGTCGTGAGCGTCGGCTTGAACAGCACTGCACCCAACTGGTAGGCGTAGGCGCTGTCGATGACCTTCTCGGCCAGCGCCCTGGCGGCCGGCTGCCCTCCGCTGGAATTCGCGGCGCTGATGTCGACCAGCGCCTTGCACCAGGCCTGCTGGGCCCCCAGGACTTCCGCTTCCGTGATGCTCCGGTCGACGACTTTCTCCTTGGCGGCGACCGGCAAGATGGCCCCTGCGATCAGGAGGCTGGCGATGGCGCTGGGAATGAATTTTTTCATTTGGGTCTCCAATTGAAGTAGTTGGATACCGGAGCGGCCGGGTGGGTCGAGCCGAGACCCAAAGTGCATCAGTACGACATGCACAAGGCATGATGCGCCGGCTGATTTGCTCTGAGTAAAAGATGCAAATGAAATGAATGGTTGTGCATTCGCGAGATAGCCAGGCGTGCAGGCCTGTCTCGCAACAGTCTGAAGCGGGCGCACACGAAGGACGGGTATGCAGCGGTTGCCGACATCCCTCGGCCTCGCGCGAGTGGGTACTATCGGCCAAAAACGGCCATACGCTGGATCCACGCCGCCTTCGCCTTTGATGCGAAACCGAAACTATGAAACTCGTACATGTCTTTGCATCGACGGAAAACTTTGCCTCTGAGGCTGACCTGACTAGATTCGTGGGCCCAACGTACACCCCAGATGGGGAGGAAATTCCTTCGAGGTTTGGAAACGAAGTTGGTCTCTCCTCCTATGAGCCGGCCTGCATTGAGTGCATGGTTTCCGATACACCCAGCAAGATTTCTGACTTACTCTCCGGGGTTTCATACGGTCGAAGCTGGGCTCACGCCATTGATGCGGAGGCCTCGTTCTGCGCCGCCGTATGCATCTTCCCGCCGAACCTCGTTGCGACTCCTGAACGAAGCTCAATTCAGTATTTGGGCGCCTACGAATTCGAGGACTGACTGATTCTTCGCGCACAGCAATGCGCTCTTTGCGCTGACAGGTTGCGCGGCTACAGTCGGCCAACTCCAGACATCGAATTCCGGGCTATCGACCGAAAACTTCCAATCACTGCATGGCCAGGTCCAGACCCATCCAATTGCAAAATTCAAAGGTGAGGAAGAGCACGAGGAACGCAGAAGCGACGAACGCCCCGCCCACCTTGATGGATGTCAGTACCACTGCAGCTGTCTTCTGATTCTTGTCCTTCTGTCCCCGTTCGTAATGCCACTTGACGGCTAAATACATGCCCACGCTGAGCACGAGAACCTTGAAGATAACAAAAGAGATAGGGATTGAATTCATGATTGAAGGGATATCAATGGTGAAAGACGGCGAAGTGCCCGAGTGCGGCGATTAGCTCAATAGACCGATGAAGAAAAGGAAATTCAATCAATCAATCAATTTAACGAAACAGTTGCGGTGAGCTAAATGGGCGTCCGCAAGGCGCGTCGAAAAGCACGCAAGACATGGGTCGAAAGGCGGAGCAGTCTGCCTGCACCACAGAAGCACTCTCATCGTGCTGTCGAGTGTTCATCTTCCAGGCTGATACGTACAGAACCAGATCAGCTGAAAATTTTCGTATCAGATGCAAGGAGGCCGGTGGTCGCGCCGGGGCGGGCCGACGCCTGATATGACAATCTCAGGAGCGGTCCAAAATGACCGTATCAGAATGAGATGCCCATGAACCGCTACGAAAAGCTTGCCGACAACATCGCTCAGCGTATTCGCGCGGGTAGCCTGAAGGCGAACGATCGCCTTCCCTCCGTGCGCGAACTGAAGTCGCAAATGGGCATCAGTGCGTCCACCGTGTTCTCTGCTTACTACCTGCTCGAGGCGCAAGGGCTTGTCGAAGCGCGGCAGCGGTCGGGATACTTCGTTCGAGCGGGCGCGGAAATGCCGACCAACGAACTCGCCGCCAGCGAGCCTGTCCTGCGGTCCATGTCGGTCGACGTCTCGTCGCTCGTCTTTCAGGTCCTTGCGCAGGCTCGCGAGCGCGATATGGTCCCGCTCGGCTCGGCCTTTCCGTCGCCAGAGCTGTTTCCCTTCGAACAACTTGCCGCCGGCCTGACGCGAGCGCTCAAGCGGATGGATCCCTGGCAGACCGTCGAAGATTTGTCACCAGGCAACGCCCAATTGCGCCATCAGATCTCCCTGCGTTACGGCAGCGTCGGGATGGATGTTCCTGCGTCTGAACTGGTCATCACCAGCGGGGCGATGGAAGCACTCAATCTTGCGCTCGAATCGGTGACGCAGCCAGGCGACCTCGTGGCGATCGAAACGCCAACCTTTTATGGTGCGTTGCAGGCACTGGAGCGCCGCGGTCTTCGCGCGGTCGAGGTTGAGACGCACCCGCGAACAGGCGTAGATCTCGACTCTCTTGCTCGCGTGATCGACCAG
The DNA here is from genome assembly GCF_059418385.1 of Variovorax sp. GW821-FHT09A10. Lineage (NCBI taxonomy): Bacteria > Pseudomonadati > Pseudomonadota > Betaproteobacteria > Burkholderiales > Comamonadaceae > Variovorax > Variovorax sp. GW821-FHT09A10. The sequence goes on along the minus strand of NZ_JBWKPT010000009.1, from coordinate 184,339 downwards.
CATCCGGTGAAGGCCTGCTGGTTCATGCCGACCTTCCAGAATCCGATGGGCTGCACCATGAGCGACGCAGCCAAAGAGCAACTGGTCAGCATGCTCGCCACCCGCGCCATACCGCTGATCGAAGACGACGTGTACGGCGAGCTCGCGCATGGGGCTCGGAGACCGCCACCAGTCAAGGCCTGGGACCGGGATGGCTGGGTGCTGCACTGCAGTTCTTTCTCGAAATCCCTGGCACCCGGATATCGCATCGGTTGGGTAGCGGGCGGTCGCTTTGCAGCCACTTTGGGTCGCAACAAGTTGATGAGCTCGCTGGCGACGGCACTCCCTTCGCAACTGGCGTTGCAGGAGTACCTGCAACACAAGAGTTTCGATCGTCACCTGCGCGCCCTGCGGCATTCGCTCAGCCGCCAGCAGGCTGCATGCTTGCGATTTATCGATCGATACTTTCCAACTGGAACGCGGGTCACGCGCCCCGAGGGTGGCTATTTCCTGTGGCTCGCGCTGCCAGAAGGTGTCGACTCGCTCGCACTGCACCAGGACGCTCTTCGGCTCGGCATAGGCGTAGCGCCGGGCCATTTGTTTTCAGCCGACCGCCGATACACCCGGCACCTGCGCATCAACTACGGGTATCTCGGCGACCCGCGCTTGGAAGGGGCTATCAGGAGTCTTGGAGATCTCGCCAACGCGCAGCTGAAATCTACAACAGGAAAATCGGGGCCCATCTTCGAGGAACGTTCGTCGAGACCCTAGTTTGCGTCCATGCAGGTCGAGGTCCGCCGCCTTCGACTGACTCTCAACGTCACGCGTGCCGCTTCTGTCCAGTCGCGGCTTAAAGAACCCGCAGCACCTCAAACTGCTGTCGGATTGGCGCGACCTGTATCGACACCTCATCACCCTCGCATTTGCCCAGCATTGCCCTACCCAAAGGGGCTTCGCTGCTGATGACCTGAACAAGCTGAGTGCCGCTGACCAACGTCATGCTGCCCCCATCCGGGCCGAGAAAGAGCTGTTGCTGCTTGTCGTCGGAATCGACCAGGCAGACCAACGCGCCGAGCCGTATTCCTATGCTGGCGTCGTAGGGACGCGGGCGGAATTGGCGCCAATTGGCCATCGCCTGGCGTATGGCTTCGGCGCGCCGAGCTTGGCCGGTGGCCAGGTAGGCGGCTTCGAGTCCCAATGTGTCGTATTTGTTTTCGGCGATGTTCTCTTCGTGAGTCGCCGTTTCATGGGCTGCCCGCACTGCCTGTTCGGCTTGCAGCAGGTCTTCGGCGAGCCGTTTCAGCACCTGCTGTTGCAGCAAGAATTTATCCATGACGAAAGGTCGGTATCTCGAACAAGCGGGGGCAGGTTTTGATTATGAGGGGCTCCAGAAGCCTTCGACGCTTCTGTTGGCTGCAGGTTAACTTCAGCAATGGGCCCTAACCCGACTTCTGCGTCGCTCCGAAGCGGCCCTTCAAACTGACTACTGCAGCTCAGAAGCGAACGGTGGAAAGCCACGCCGCGAATGAATCCGCCACGTGCTCGACGGTCCCGTCGTCGTGGTTCCACAGCACGACGCCAGGTTCATCCAAATCCAGCGTCGACCATCCGTACAGGTCGCCACATCCGTTGTCGGCAAATGGGACGATTGGGGCGGCACCCGCGTGGCGCTTTACCTCATCAATCTCCGATGGCCTCAAAACACGGTGACGGATGCGAAGTTCGCCGAGCCCTCCGAAGGCGATGAACTCGCGGTAGCTCGTCGGAAACGAGCGGCCGAGCGTTGCTTCTGCCTCACGTATCTCTTGGTCGAGTACGGCGGGGACGTCCTCGTCGCGTGCGGTCTTGCCGCTTTTCAATAGTGCTTCAATCTCTGTCACGTGTCGCACTCCGATGTCGTGTCCTGGCCGAATCGCGTCATGGTAGCTTCAGCAGAATGCATCCCACGTCTCGCGCACTCATTTTGAAGCTCTGGTCGGCTCGACCCCAGGAAATTCGATATGTGCCCGCTGCCGAAGGCGCCCTCAGCTTCTTCGACAAGGAGTTCGGCCCAATTCCAGAAGACTTTCGCTGGTTCCTCACGGAGTGCGGTGGCGGCGTCGTCGGCAGCGAATGGGTCGACGACATCGAGCATCTTGCTGCCTCGCACAGGAAGTTTGAGCAGGAACGAGGCGCCGGCTACTGGCACTCGAACATGTTTGTCATCGGATGGGACGGAGGGGGTCAGCCTTTCGGGCTTGACCCAATGACTCAGGCGGTCGTCGTTGAAGCTGACGGAGAGATACGGACGCTGTCACCTTCCATTGAGCACTTCCTGCTTCGCGGGCTGGCCGAATGACTGTTGCTGGCCGTCAGTTGTCGTGTGGGCCGAGGCGACCGCGGCTTTGGTACTCGAGCATGTTGCGCATCTGAGGAGTCATCTTTGCGTCTCGCGCTACTGCCCAGAATTTCGCTTCACCAACCAGAGGTTCAATGGCTTCAAGCAGCCCCCTTGCGGCATTGACCTCCCCGCTGCCCAGCCATTCGCGGAGCAGGTCCAGGACATTCTCGACTGGCAACTGCGATGACTTTGCGAGCGACAGGCAGAACGCGAAGTTTCTTGGCCAGAGCGCACGCAGGAATACGACTCGCTCCGGAACGGGCACTTCGCGCAGCCACCTTCGCAAGTCTGTCTCAGTCTTGGCCAATCCGGGACGCTTGACGAACTGTTCAGGGCGAAAGGGCGGTGTTGTCAGGGAGTTCTCCCGCTTGATGGTTGGCCTGGACCAGGATTCGGAACCAGCTTCGAAGGTCCGCTACCGGGCAAATTCTGCATCGGCACCGAACGGCTGGTCCTGGCCGGGTCCGGCCCCCCACGGTTCGGCTGATTGTGCCGCGTGCACCGGGACCTAAGCAGCCCGAGACGGAGGGAAAGCGCCTCATTGAAGTACAGTGCCCCCGCTTTCCAAGTGTGGAAAGTTCTGACTCACAAATGACTTCACGAAGTCGCCGGGTACAGCTTGGTGGCCCTGCACCTTCGCCGCTTCGATGTAGCCGCGCCAGAACGAGCGCATTTTCTCGGGAACCGTATCGACGAAGTTCATCTGTGCCGCCACCAACTCTTGCCACGACCCGCTCGCACTCAAGGTTTGGCGGAGCTTGGGTTCAAGAGCCGCCAGGGTTTCTCGTTGGTCGTCGCCGAGCTCCCCAATCGCGTCCAGGATGTAGCAGTCCAAGAGCCTTAGAAATGGGTTGTCGTCGTATCTATTCATGATATTTAGCCCGGCGTTGCCAATGACTGGTTCTGGCCGTCAGCGCTCGTTCATCCAGGTCGTGCGCACCGCACGACAAGCGGTGCAGTACCAAACGCTCACACGTGCAGGCATATTCATGCGGCCCTCTGTCGACACGGGATCAGCGGCTGCATGCGGAAACGTGTCTCGCCTCGCATCGAGGTATGTCTGGCTGACGTCGATGTATCCATCGAGCACCTCGACGACTTCGGACTGCAGCAAACCATCGTGCAGCTCGCAGATCCTCAACGCGTCTGCGAGCTGCGTAACGTCCATCTGGTATTCGGGATGGGCTACGAAAAACTTCTTGAGTTCGACCTCTTGCCAGTATCGGAGTCGCGGTGTGGTTCCAGCCGCTACGAATCGGCGATACCTTTCCTCGCCGAGCTCCGTGCGGAACGCTGCTCGGAACAGAACATGGTCAATCGGATTCATGCTGGTGAGTCAAAGCGGCTGGTGGAATCTACGGGGTGGCCTGTAAGCTGCCGGCGGCAACCGACTGCTCTGGAGCAAATTCTGCCTCTACGCCAAGTAACTACTTCTGACCGAATGCGGTCAGGCGTCAACCTAGCTATGAAGCGAAGCGCCACCCGTCCGACTGCGGATTACCTCGCGACTGAGATCGTCTTCGGCGATCAACTGAGCATTTCTTTGGGCAATGCCGTCGAGGAAAGTGCGAAGTCCATACAACTCACTAATTGACCTCTCGAGTTCACGCAAACTGAAGCTTGAGAAATCAACGTTCAGTTCGTCGAAAGATTCGTTGATCGAATTCAGTGACTCGTGGTCTGCCTCGAACTGGCGCAGCCAAACTTGCCTGGCGCCGGAGTGATACATACCCGTTGCGGCGGCCACGGCATCCCGCGATTTCTTGGCCCGAGCGAGAAGATCGCCGACGCTATCGATTTTCTGAAAGACGTCTGTCGCAGCCTTCACAAGTTCCAGACGAAGCTCAAGTGCCTTGATCTCACCGGTTCGCCTCAGACTGAAGTACCCCATGATCGAACCAGCAATACCCGCGATAGCGCCGATGACACCAGTTAGGGCGCCTACGTAAGACAGCATCTCTGTGTTGCTCATGTTCACCCCCAAGGTCATCGCTGCATTTTTTGTCGCATTTTGCTGGTACAGCGCACGACTGGTTGTGGCCGATGGTACCCGTCCGACCAGCGCCATCGAACATCAACAACCAGTCTGAAGCGGACACTGCACGCAGTCATACCGAAGTCGACCGCGACCGACACCAGCCCTTCGGACGTCTGCTTGTCCACTGCCTGTCTCTCACAAGAGCTCAGTGGTACCCCCCGCACATCCATCTGCAATCCACCGCAGCGGTCGAACCGCCAACGCCACAGCCGCACTCATCGTGCGCAGGACATCGGGTGCTCCCCGCAGCGAAATCAAGGAGGAGCCGAAGGCGGGGGACATTCGCGGAGGGGAGTACCCGGTGTCCTGTGCACGCACCCCGAAGGCCCCCGACCAAAGCCGTCAACACACCGCCACAGCTAAGGAAACCCCCGATATATGAATGGTCATTGACCCCCTAGCATCGAGCGCTGCTCGCCTGTCAAGGTGTACGGATCGCGTCCCGGCGTCCGCCCGGTGACTTGGCGCCTGCCTCAGCTGCCCTTTCCTGCGATGACAACTCCTCCCGAGTCCGGCCCCACGCTGGACGCCGCCAGTCCCCTCCCCCCCGACATCGAAGCCGCCGACGAACCCACCAAGGCTCCCCTCGCCATCGAAGACTGGCTCACGGTCCTCATCATGGGCGCGCTGGCGCTCATCACGTTTGCCAACGTCATCGTGCGCTACTTCACCGACTCGTCCTTCGCGTGGACGGAGGAGTTCTCGGTGTTCCTCATGATCATGCTGGCGCTGGTGGCCGGCTCGGCTGCCGTGGCGCGCGACCGGCACATCCGCATCGAGTATTTCTCGGAAAGCGGCTCCATGGCGCGGCGCAAGCGCCTGGCGCAGTTCGGCGCGCTGATGATCGCCATCCTGTTCGCGCTGATCGGCGCGCTCAGCATCCGCATGGTCTGGGACGACTACCGCTTCGAGGAAACCACGCCCGGCATCGGCCTGCCCGCCTGGTGGTATTCGATCTGGCTGCCCATCGTGTCGTTCGCGATCGCGGGGCGCGCCATCGGCCTGATGGTGCGGCGCGGGCGCAAGACCAACTACAAGTCTGACGACAACAACAGCAAGAAGGGCGACGCCAAGTGATCGCCACCCTGCTCTTCGTCGCCTTCGTCGTGATGATGCTGGTGGGCGTGCCCATCGGCGCCGCGCTCGGCCTGGCGGGCGCGGCCTGCATCGCGCTGGCCAACGCCGACGCCCAGTGGTTCGGCCTGCTGGCCGTGCCGCAGAACTTCTACGCCGGCCTGGGCAAGTACCCGCTGCTGGCGATTCCGATGTTCGTGCTGGTCGGCTCCATCTTCGACCGCTCGGGCGTGGCGCTGCGCCTGGTCAACTTCGCCATCGCCATCGTGGGCCGCGGCCCCGGCATGCTGCCGCTGGTGGCGATTGCGGTGGCGATGTTCCTGGGCGGCATCTCGGGCTCGGGCCCGGCCAACGCCGCCGCCGTGGGCGCGGTGATGATCGCGGCCATGAGCCGTGCCGGCTATCCGGCCGCGTACTCGGCCAGCGTGGTGGGCGCCGCGGCGGCCACCGACATCCTGATTCCGCCCTCGGTCGCGTTCATCGTGTACTCGGTGCTGGTGCCCGGCGCCTCGGTGCCGGCGCTGTTCGCGGCCGGCATGATCCCCGGCATCATGGCCGGCCTGGCGCTGATGATTCCGGCCGTGTGGCTGGCGCGCAAGCACAAGATGGGCGCGCTCGAATCGACGCTGCCGCGCCCGCCGTTCTGGAAGAGCTTTCGCGAAGCGATCTGGGGCCTGGCGGCGCCGGTGCTGATTCTGGGCGGCATGCGCGCGGGCTGGTTCACGCCGACCGAGGCGGCCGTGGTCGCCGTGTTCTACGGCCTGTTCGTGGGCATGTGCATCCACCGGACGATCAAGGTGCGCGACCTGTTCGTGATCTTGCGCGAGTCGGGCGAGCTGTCGGCGGTGATCCTGCTGGTGGTGTCGCTGGCGGGCATCTTCGCGTACTCGCTGTCCACGCTCGGCGTCATCGATCCGGTCACGCGCGCCATCGTGAATTCGGGGCTGGGCGAGTACGGCATCCTGGCGCTGCTGATCCTGCTGCTGATCACGGTGGGCATGTTCCTGGACGGCGTGTCGATCTTCCTGATCTTCGTGCCGCTGTTGCTGCCCATCGTGCAGCACTACAAGTGGGACCCGGTGTGGTTCGGCGTGATCCTCACGCTGAAGGTGGCGCTGGGCCAGTTCACGCCGCCGCTGGCGGTCAACCTCATGGTCTCGTGCCGCATCGCCAAGGTGCGCATGGAAGAAACCGTGCAGTGGGTGGGCTGGATGCTGTTCTCGATGTTCGTGGTGATGGTGCTGGTGATCGCCTTCCCCGAACTCGCGCTCTGGCTGCCGCGCAAGCTGGGCTACTGATTTTTTTCGATCCATCGACAGACAAAGAGGAGACCTCTCTCATGAAATTCCGCCGCACCCTGCTGGGCCTTGCCGCCGTCGCCGCCACGCTCGGCCTGTTCTCGACCGGCGCGATGGCGCAGGCCACCTACAAGCCCGAGTACAAGATGTCGCTGGTGCTGGGCCCGCCCACGCCGTGGGGCCAGGCCGGCAAGATCTGGGCGGACCTCGTGAAGGAGCGCACCCAGGGCCGCATCAACATCAAGCTGTACCCGGGCGTGTCGCTGATCCAGGGCGACCAGACGCGCGAGTTCAGCGCGCTGCGCCAGGGCGTGATCGACATGGCCGTGGGCTCGACCATCAACTGGTCGCCGCAAGTGAAGCAGCTCAACCTGTTCTCGATGCCCTTCCTGATGCCCGACTATGCGGCCATCGACGCGCTCACGCAGGGCGAGGTGGGCAAGGACATGTTCAAGACGCTCGACAAGGCCGGCGTGGTGCCGCTCGCCTGGGGCGAGAACGGCTTCCGCGAAATCACCAACTCGAAGAAGCCGATCAAGTCGCCGGCCGACATCAAGGGCATGAAGATCCGCGTGGTGGGCTCGCCCATCTACTCCGACATGCTCACCGCGCTGGGTGCCAACCCCACGCAGATGAGCTGGGCCGACGCGCAGCCCGCGCTCGCCAGCGGCGCGGTCGACGGCCAGGAGAACCCGCTGTTCCTGTTCACCGTGCTCAAGATGCACACGGTGGGCCAGAAGTTCGTCACCACCTGGGGCTATGTGGCCGACCCGCTGGTGTTCGTCGTGAACAAGGAAATCTGGGCCTCGTGGACGCCGGCCGACCAGGCCATCGTGCGCCAGGCCGCGCTCGACGCCGGCAAGCAGGAAATCGCCATCGCGCGCAAGGGCCTGGTCGAAGCCGACAAGCCGGTGCTGAAAGACATCGCGGCCATGGGCGTGACGGTGACCAACCTCACGCCGGCCGAGCGCGACGCCTTTGTGAAGGCCACGCGCCCGGTGTACGACAAGTGGAAGTCGACCGTCGGCGTCGACCTGGTGGCCAAGGCCGAGAAGGCCATCGCCGCACGCGCGAAGTAAGCCGCGCATCGCCGTCGGTGGATCGGGGCGGCATGACAATGTCGCCATGCACACCCTGATCATCGACACGGACCCCGGCGCGGACGACGTGATCGCGCTGCTGTTCGCCCTGGCGGCGCCCGAATCGCTGGCGATTCAGGCGCTGACCACGGTGGCGGGCAATGTTCCCCTGGCCAAGACCTCGCGCAACGCGCGCCTGGCCTGCGAATGGGCCGGACGGCCGGAGCTTCCGGTCTACGCGGGCGCCGAGCGGCCCCTGCAGCGCACACCGATCTACGCCGCCAACATCCACGGCCGCGAAGGCCTCACCGGCGTGGCCGTGCACGAGCCCGCCGTGCCGCTGGCCGAAGGCCATGCCGTCGACTACCTCGTGCGCACGCTGCGCGCCGCGCCCGAGCACAGCGTGACGCTCGCCATGCTCGGCCCGCAGACCAACCTCGCGCTGGCGCTCGAGCAGGCGCCCGACATCGTGCGCGGCCTGCGCGAGCTGGTGCTCATGGCCGGCGCGCATTTCAACGGCGGCAACATCACGCCGGTGGCGGAGTTCAACGTGTTCGCCGATCCGCATGCGGCCGAGGCGGTGCTGAAAAGTGGCGTGCCGATCACCATGCTGCCGCTGGACGTGACGCACAAGATCCTCACGAGCGAGGCGCGCATCGCGCGGCTGCGCCAGCTGGGCAACCGCGCGGGCGCGATCGTCGCCGACATCCTCGACGCCTACGCGCCGCAGGAGATGGCCCACTACGGCATGCCGGGCGGCCCGGTGCACGACGCCACCGTGACGGCCTACCTGCTGCGTCCCGACCTGTTCCAGGGCCGCCGCATCCACGTCGAGATCGACAGCCGCGAAGGCATGGGCTTCGGCCAGACCGTGGCCGACTGGCACGGCAGCCTGAAGCGGCCCGCGAACGTGCACTGGGTCATCGACGGCGATGCGCAGGGGTTCTTCGATCTGCTGACGGAGCACATCGCACGGCTGCCCTGAACAAGGCGCTCCCATGAAAAAAGCCACGCTGCGGACAGCGTGGCTTTTTGTTTGGAGCGCGGCAGCGGATCAGTGCTGCAGGATCTTGTTCAAGAAGTCCTTGGTGCGCGGCTGACGGTTTTCCGGGTGGTTGAAGAACTCGTCCTTCGGGCAGTCCTCGAGGATCTTGCCGCCCACGTCGATGAAGATCACGCGGCTCGCGACCTTGCGGGCGAAGGCCATTTCGTGCGTGACCACCATCATGGTCATGCCTTCCTTGGCCAGGCTCACCATCACGTCGAGCACTTCGCCGACCATCTCGGGGTCGAGCGCCGAGGTGGGTTCGTCGAACAGCATCACGATCGGGTCCATCGACAGCGCACGGGCGATCGCCACGCGCTGCTGCTGGCCGCCCGACAGCTGGCCGGGGAACTTGTCCTTGTGCGCCATCAGGCCCACGCGGTCGAGCATCTTCAGGCCGCGGGTCTTGGCTTCGTCGGGCGTGCGGCCCAGCACCTTGATCTGCGCGATCGTGAGGTTCTCGGTCACCGACAGGTGCGGGAACAGCTCGAAGTGCTGGAACACCATGCCGACCTTGGAGCGCAGCTTGGGCAGGTTGGTCTTGGGGTCGTGCAGCGGAATGCCGTTGACGGTGATCTCGCCCTTCTGGAAGGGCTCGAGCGCGTTCACGGTCTTGATGAGCGTGGACTTGCCGGAACCCGACGGGCCGCACACCACCACCACGTCGCCCTTGGAGATGTTCACCGAGCAGTCGTTGAGCACCTGCACCGGGCCGTACCACTTGGAGACGTTCTTGATTTCAATCATTTTTTCGGACATTTGTTTCTCTCCGGTTCAGTTCAGCCAACTCGATCAGCGAATGATGGCGATTTTCTTGTGCAGGCGTTTCACCAGCCAGGAAAGGGCGTAGCACATGGCGAAGTACACGACCGCCGCCAGCAGGTAGGCCTCGATCGGACGGCCGAAGTTCTTGCCCGCCGTTTCAAAGCCCTTGAGCATGTCGTAGGCACCGATGGCGTAGACCAGCGAGGTGTCCTGGAACAGGATGATGGTCTGCGTGAGCAGCACCGGCAGCATGTTGCGGAAGGCCTGCGGCAGCACCACGAGGCGCATGTTCTGGCCGTAGGTCATGCCCACCGCCTGGCCCGCGTTCACCTGGCCGCGCGGGATCGACTGGATGCCCGCGCGCATGATCTCGCTGAAGTACGCCGCTTCGAACGCCACGAAGGTGATCACCGCCGAGATTTCCGAGCGGTAGTTCGAGCCGAGCGAACCGAACAGCGAATAGAACGACGCCGGCACGAGCAGGAAGAACCACAGGATCACCATCACCAGCGGGATGCTTCGCATGCCGTTGACGTAGATGGCCGCGGGCGTATCGAGCCACTTCTTGCCCGACAGGCGCATGAGCGCCAGGATCGTGCCGAAGATCACGCCGCCGATCGTGGCCACCACCGTCAGCATGATGCTGAAGTAGAAGCCCTTGATGACGAAGTTGCTGATGACGTCCCAGTTGTAGAAGGACAGGTCGAGATTCATCATGTCAGTGTCCTCCGCCGCCGCTGGCCGAGACGATGAAGCCCGGCACGCGGGTCTTCTTCTCGATGAACGCCATGAGGCGGTTGATGATGAGCGCTGACACCACGTAGCACGCCGTCACCGCCAGGTAGACCTCGATGCCGCGCGAGGTTTCTTCCTGCGCCTGCATGGCGAACATGGTGAGTTCGGTGACCGACACGGCGAACGCGACGGACGAATTTTTGAAGATGTTCATCGTCTCGCTCGTGAGCGGCGGGATGATGATGCGGTAGGCCATCGGCAGGATCACGTAGCGGTAGTACTGCGGCGTGGTGAAACCCACCGCCATGCCCGCATAACGCTGGCCCTTGGGCAGCGCCTGGATGCCGGAGCGCACCTGCTCGGCGATACGCGCCGAAGTGAAGAAGCCCAGCGCCAGCACCACGAGGATGAAGCTCGGCACGCCCTTCATCACGGGGATGAGCGCCGGAATCACGTGGTACCAGAGGAAGATCTGAACCAGCAGCGGGATGTTGCGAAAGAGCTCCACCCATGCATTGCCGAAGCGCACGAGCCACGGACTGTCGGGCAGCGTGCGGATGATGCCGATCAGCGAGCCGAGCACCAGCGCGACGATCAGCGCCAGCAGCGCGACCGACACCGTCCAGCCCCAGGCCGAGAGCATCCATTGCAGGTAGCTCGGATATTCCCCCCCGGGGTCTTGCAGGAAGACCTGCCAATCCCAGTTTCCCATGTGTGTTTACTCCTTCAGCTTCTTTTCGAAAAACCGTCCCTTGAAAAGAAACGCCCACCGTGAAAGGTGGGCGTCCATTCACGCAGCGACGCGCGCTTATTCCTTGGTGACGTACTCTTCGGCGGGCTTGTCGTTCGGGTTGGCCCACGCGTTCTTGGTGGCTTCGCCCAGCGGCAGGTTGATGGTCACGTTGGCCGGGGGAATCGGCTTGAGGAACCACTTGTCATACAGCTTGGCGAGTTCGCCCGACTTGGCCTGTGCCTTGATGCTGTCGTCCACGGCCTTCTTGAAAGCCGGGTCGTCCTTGCGGATCATGATGGCGATGGGTTCCACGGCCAGCACGTCGTTCAGGATCTTGTAGTCCTTGGGCGACTTCGACTTGGCGGCCAGGGCAGCCAGGATCGAGCCGTCCATCACGAAGGCGTCGGCACGGCCGGTTTCCAGCAGCAGGAAGCTGTCGGAGTGGTCCTTGCCGTAGACCTCCTTGAAGGTCAGGTTCTCGGCACGCTTTTGCTTGCGCACGGTCTGCAGCGGCGTGGTGCCGGTGGTGGTGGCGACCGTCTTGTCCTTCAGGTCGGCCAGCGAGTTGATGCCCGAGTTGGCCTTGACGACGATCTTGGTTTCTTCGACGTAGGTGGTCACGCCGAAAGCCACGTCCTTCTGGCGGGTGGCGTTGTTGGTGGTCGAGCCGCACTCGATGTCCACGGTGCCGTTCTGCACCAGGGGGATGCGGTTCTGCGAAGTCACGGGCTGGTACTTGACTTCGAGCTTCTTGCCGGCGGCCTTCTCCAGGTCCTTGATGATGTTGGCGCAGACGTCGTAATGGAAGCCGGTGTACTGGCCATTGCCGAGCGTGTACGAAAGGCCGGAGGACTCACGCACGCCTTCGGTGATGGTGCCCGAGGCCTTGATCTTGGCCAGGGTGTCATTGGCCTGCGCGAAGGCGCCGCTGGTGGCGAGCGCTGCGACAGCCAATGCCAATACTTGTTTTTTCATACGAAAAGCTCCTGAGGGTGACTGAAACAAATAGAACGAAATTCTAGACACTCGCATTTTGCGGGATACCCGGACCAACCCGGTGCATTCCACGGGCATCGCCGCCCGCCTCGCACCGGCCGCGCCCATCGAAGCGCCAGCCTGGTGCAATCCAGACATTTCGCATTGTCCGACTTTCGCTAAGCAGCCTTTGTGCCCGCGTGGGGGCGGCTGTGTGCGTGGCGCAAGCAGCGACCGGCGATCCCCGGCGTGCAACGGCCGAAAAAAACTGCCGCGACTGTAGTGGCGGCGCGGCCTCGCCGCCAATGCTGATTGCGGGGGGCCGTATGCGTGGTGCTTATAGATTGTGCAGTGCACAAATCTACCCGCCGTTCACGCTCGTTCAGTGCGGCGGCTGGGTCCCGACGAGGTACGACCAGAGCGCGTCGGCCGTGCGCTTGGGCTGCATGCTTTCCGACAACCCGGCCCGTGCCGCCGACCGGCTGGCGCCGGCCTTCACCGGAACCGGCGCGCTGGGCCGCTCGCGGTAGGCACGGATCTCCATCTTGGCCTCGAGGCTGTCGATCTCGGGCGGCAGCGCACTCACGAGCTTGCGCGCCTTGATCTCCTTGCGCACCGCGCTCTGCGGCAGGAAGGCGATGCCGTGGCCTTCGAGCGCCATCACCTTCAGGCCTTCGGCCATGTCGGTCTCGTAGACGCGGTCGAGGTGGATGGCGGTGCCCGACTCTTTCAGCAGCTGGTCGACCACGCGCCCGAGGTAGGCGCCCGGCGCATAGCCCAGGTAGGGCAGCGGCTGGCCCGGGCGGCCCGGCAGCCGGTAGCGCGGCGCACCTTCGGCATCGGCCTTGACCCAGGGGGCGACGGTTTCCTCGCCCAGGCTGACCATCTCGTACTTGTTGGCGTCCAGCTGCAGCGGCTGCGAGGGGTGGTGGTAGGCAATGAGCAGGTCGCAGCTGCCCTCGACCAGCCGCAGCACCGCGTCATGCACGTTGAGCGCAATGAGCCGGCTCTTGATGGGCCCGAAGTGCTCGCGCAGGCTGGTGACCCACGAGGGAAAGAAGGTGAAGGCCAGCGTGTGCGGCACGGCGATCTCGATCACGTCCTGGCCGGCGGCCGAGTGCCCGCGCAGCATGGCGCGCGTGCTCTGCAGCGACTGCAGCATCTCGATGGCCTGGCTGTACAGCGTCTGGCCCGCGGGCGTGAGGCGCGTGGGGTAGGAGCTGCGGTCGACCAGGTCGGTGCCGGCCCATCCCTCGAGCGCCTGGATGCGCCGCGAGAACGCCGGCTGCGTCACGTGCCTCAACTGGGCCGAGCGGCTGAAGCTGCGGGTTTCCGCCAAGCTGATGAAGTCTTCGAGCCACTTTGTTTCCATACGCGGCGATTATGCGAGCGCCGCGCCATACTGGGCGCCCCCTCCTTTTCCCGCATGCGCCATGCCTTTCGACGACCTGCCTGACCTCAGCGCCACCGAACTTTCGCGCAAGATCGCGGCCCGCGACGTGTCCTGCCGCGAGGTGATGCAGGCGTCGCTCGCCCGCATCGACGCGCTCAATCCGCGCTTCAACGCCATCGTCTCCCTGCGCGACCCCGCCCAGCTGCTGGCCGAGGCCGACGAACGCGACGCCGAGCTGGCGCGCGGTGAACGGCGCGGCTGGATGCACGGCTTTCCGCTGGCCGTGAAAGACCTGAGCCACGCCGCCGGCTTGCCGACCTCGATGGGCTCGCCGCTGTCGCCGCGCTCGCCCGCGCGCACCGACAGCCTGCATGTGGCGCGGATGCGCGCGGCCGGCGCCGTGGTCATCGGCAAGACCAACACGCCCGAGTTCGGGCTCGGCTCGCACACCTACAACACGGTGTTCGGCGTCACGCGCAACGCCTACGCGCCCGATCGCAGCGCGGGCGGCAGCAGCGGCGGCGCGGCCGTGGCGCTGGCCCTGGGCATGCTGCCCGTGGCCGACGGCAGCGACATGATGGGATCGCTGCGCAACCCCGCCGCCTTCAACAACGTGATCGGCCTGCGCCCCTCGCGCGGCCGCGTGCCCGGCGACCCGGAGCAGGAACTCTTCTTCCAGCAGCTGGGCTGCGAAGGCCCGATGGGCCGCACCGTGGAAGACACGGCCCGGCTGCTGGCCGTGCAGGCGGGTTTCGACACGCGCGTGCCGCTGTCGTCGCCGCACGCCCTGCCCTCGCCCGACGACCTGCAGCTGGACGGCGACGGCCGCGGCCTGCGCATCGGCTGGCTCGGCAGCCTCTGGCCCGAGCTGCCGCTGGCGCCGGGCGTGCGCGAACTCGGCGAGCAGGCGCTCGACACCTTCCGCACCATCGGCTGCGAGGTCGAGCCCTGCACGCTCGACGTGCCGCGCGAGCACAACTGGAGCGCCTGGCTGCGCCTGCGCCAGTTGCTGGTGGGCGGCAAGCTTGGCGCCTACCTGAGCGACCCGAAGCTGTTCGCGCAGCTCAAGCCCGAGGCGCAATGGGAGATCGAGCAGAGCCGGCACCTGGACGCCGCCTCGCTGTACCAGGCCTCGCACTACCGCTCGAACGTGTACCGCGCGTTCCTGAAGCTCTTCGAGCGCTTCGACTTCGTGGTCGCGCCGACGGCGCAGGTGTTCCCGTTCGACGCCGAGCTGCACTGGCCGGCCGAGGTGAACGGCGTGAAGAGCGACACCTACCACCGCTGGATGGAGATCGTCACGCCCTTCACGCTGGCGGGCCTGCCCACGCTCAACGTGCGCGCGGGCTTCGGCGACGGCGGGCTGCCGATGGGCCTGCAGCTGGCCGGGCCGATCCATGCGGACCTCGACGTGCTGCGGCTGGGGCATGCCTACGATCAGGCTTGCGGCTGGGCGGCGCACCGCCCCTCTGCATTGGCTTGACTCCCTCCCCTTCCGGGGGAGGGCGGGGGTGGGGGCACGCGGCGCATCCATCGGGCGCCCTGCCCGCCCCCATCCCAACCTTCCCCCAGAGGGGGAAGGAGCAAGACACTCAGATCGGCGTCACGACGCCGCGCCCCGCGAAGTGCCCTTGGGCGTTCGCGAGGAAGTGGTCCACCGACTTCTGCGTGGCCTCGGGCGACCAGCCCGCCATGTGCGGCGTGAGCAGCACGTTGTCCAGGCCGATGAGCGGCTCGGGGCGCTTGGGCTCGCTCTCGTACACGTCCAGGCCCGCGCCCGCGATGCGGTGTTCGCGCAGCGCCTTCGCCAGCGCCTCGGTGTCGACCACGCTGCCGCGGCCGATGCTCACGAGATAACCCTGCGGCCCCAGCGCGTCGAGCACCTCGGCGTTGACCAGGTGCTTCGTGGCCGGCCCGCCCGGCGCGGCCAGCACCAGGAAGTCGGCCCAGGTGGCGAGCGACTTCAGGTCGTCGAAATAGCGGTGCGTGGCACCTTCGCGCGGCTTGCGGTTGTGATAGCCGATGGCCATGTCGAAGGCGGCGGCGCGCTTGGCGATCTTCTGGCCGATGGTGCCCAGCCCCAGGATGCCGAGCTTCTTGCCCGACACGTTCGGCGGCTGCGGAATGGCTTCGCGCCACACGCCTTCGCGGCACAGCCGGTCGAGCGTGCGGAACTCGCGCACGATGCTGATGAGCAGGCCGAAAGCGTGGTCGGCCACGCAGTCGTCGTTGGTGCCCGCGCCGTTGGCGGTGGCGATGCCGCGTGCGCGCGTGACCTCGAGCGGCACGCCTTCATAGCCCGCGCCCATGCAGCAGACCAGCTCGAGCGCCGGCATGGCGTCGATCTCGGCGGGCGTGAGGCCGATGACGCCGATGGTCAGCACCGCGCGGAACTTGGCGCCGTGCTCGGCGATGGCGGCGGCGCGCTGCGCGTCGCCGAAGGCGTAGGTCATGTCGTAGACCTCGGCAATCTGGGCCTGGTGGGCGCTCGAGAGGCTGTTGAGCACCAGCAGGGGAATCTTGGTCGACACGTCTGAACTCCTGGGGTCGGTGAAAAGAAAGAAGGGGTGAATGATCGGGCTAGAGCATCGGCACTGCTTCGCTCTTCTGCAAAGCCCACATCTGCGCGTAGCGGCCCTGCTGCGCGAGCAGATCGGCATGCGTGCCGCGCTCGACGATCACGCCCGATTCGAGCACCAGGATCTCGTGCGCTTCGACCACGGTCGAGAGGCGGTGCGCAATGACCAGCGTGGTCTTGCCCTGCGCGGCGCTGCGCAGCTCGGACTGGATCGCGCGTTCGTTGGCCGAGTCGAGCGCCGAGGTGGCCTCGTCGAAGATCACGATCGGCGGGTTCTTCAACAGCGTGCGCGCGATGGCCACGCGCTGCTTCTCGCCGCCCGAGAGCTTCAGGCCGCGCTCGCCCACCGTCGTCTCGTAGCCCTTGGGCGTGGCCGAGATGAAGTCGTGGATGCGCGCAGCGCGTGCGGCGCCCTCGACCTCGTCGCGCGTGGCGCCGGGGCGCCCGTAGGCGATGTTGTATTCGACCGTGTCGTTGAACAGCACCGTGTCCTGCGGCACGATGCCGATGGCGCGGCGCACGCTGGACTGCTGCACGGCGCGGATGTCTTCGCCGCCGATGGTGATGCGGCCTTGCTGCACGTCGTAGAAGCGGTACAAGAGGCGCGCCAGCGTCGACTTGCCCGAGCCCGAGGGACCGACCACGGCCACCGTCTTGCCGGAAGGAATCTCGAAGCTCACGTGCTTGAGGATCGGGCGATCGGGCTCGTAGGCGAAGCTCACGTCCTCGAAGCGGATGGTCGAGTCGACGCCCGCCAGCGGCTGCGCACCGGGCGCGTCGCGCACCTCGCGCTCCTTCTCCATCAGCACGAACATCTTGTCCAGGTCGGTCAGGCTCTGCTTGATCTCGCGGTAGATCACGCCCAAAAAGTTGAGCGGAATATAGAGCTGGATCATGAAGGCGTTGACCATCACCAGGTCGCCCAGCGTCATGCGCCCTTCGACCACGCCCGAGGTGGCGCGCCACAGCATCAGCACCAGGCTCACGGCGATCAGCAGCTGCTGGCCGGTGTTGAGCATGCTCAGCGTGCGCTGGCTCTTGATGGCGGCCTTGCGGTAGCGGTCGAGGCTGGCGTCGTAGCGCTTCGCCTCGAAGTCTTCGTTGTTGAAGTACTTGACCGTTTCGTAGTTCAGCAGCGAATCGACCGCGCGGCTTTGCGCCATCGAGTCGAGCTCGTTCATGGTCTTGCGGAACTGTGTGCGCCACTCGGTCACCGTCACGGTGAAGGTGATGTACAGCACCAGCGCCACGCCCGTGATCCACACGAACAGCGCGTCGAACTTCACGCCCAATATGGTGAGCACCAGCGCCAGCTCGATGATGGTCGGCACGATGCTGTACAGCGACATCGAGATGAGCGAATGCACGCCGCGCGTGCCGCGCTCGATGTCGCGCGTCATGCCGCCGGTCTGGCGCTCCAGGTGAAAGCGCAGGCTCAGCGAGTGCAGGTGGCCGAACACCTCCAGCGCGATCTGCCGCGCCGTGCCTTCAGTGGCCTTGGCGAAGATCAGCTCGCGCAGCTCGCCGAAGAGCGCCGTGGAAAAGCGCAGCAGTCCGTAGGCCAGCAGCAGCCCGATCGGCACGATGAGCAGCGCCTGCGCCATGTCGGGCTTGGGCGTCATCGTGTCGATGAGGTTCTTCAGAAGCACCGGCACGCCCACGTTGGCCACCTTGGCGCCCACCATGAAAGCCAGCGCGGCCATCACGCGCCATTTGTACTGCCAGAGATAGGGAAAGAGGCGGCGCAGGGTCGCCCAGTCGGAACGGTCGGAGCGCGCGGGCGGGTGGCCGCCAGGCGCATGGGGAGAGGAGGAAAGGGCTTCGCCGCTTCGGCGCATGGGGGACAATCGTGGGTGTTGTTGTTGCTTCAGATTGTGCCCATGTCCACCCCTTCCAGTGCCGCTTCCGCCGCAGCGGCCGCCGCCGCCACCCTCAAGAGCCTGCCCACCGACATGGAGCTGGTGCTCAAGGTCATCCCGATGCCGGCCGACTGCAACGCCAACGGCGACATCTTCGGCGGCTGGGTCATGGCGCAGTGCGACCTGGCCGGCTCGGTGATCCCGGCGCGCTACGCCAAGGGCCGCCAGGCCACGGTGGCGGTCAACGAGTTCATCTTCAAGCAGCCGGTGCGGCTGGGCGACATCCTCTCGTTCTATTCGAAGCTGGTGCGCGTGGGCCGCACCTCCATCACGGTGACGGTCGAGGTGTTCGCCGAGCGCTTCCGCGCCCAGGGTGAGTACATCAAGGTGACGCAGGCCACCTTCACCTACGTGGCGATAGACGACAACGGCCGCCCCCGTCCCATCGAACAGCCGGCGGCCTGAGCCGCCTTCAGGCGACGCCCATGCCGGCGTCGCGCACGCGCTCGAAGCATTCGAACTCGCGGTTGATCCAGCGCGCGTCGCGCCGCTCCACACGGCGGATGTAGACCGACTGCACCACGTCGCGCGTGTGGGCGTCGATCTCGACCGGCCCGCGCGGGCTGTCCAGTTGCAGGCCGCGGAACGCATCCACCAGCCGCTCGGCGCCCGCCTTGCCGCCGCGCGCGCCCGGTGCGCTCAGCGCCGCATCGATGGCCGCGAGCCCGTCGTGTGCCGCCACGGCGAAGTAGCCCGGGCGCAGGTGGCTGCCGTACTCGGCCTCGAAGGCGCCCGCGAAGCGCCGGTTGGCCGGCGACTCGTGGGCGAAGGAATAGTGGTGGCTGGTGATGAGCCCCTCGGCCAGTTCGCCGATGCCGTCCAGGTAGTGGTCGTCGGTGGCGTCGCCCGTCGCGAGCAGGCGGATGCCGGTGTCGGCCATGCCGCGGTCGCGCCAGAACTTCAGGAAGATGGCCGGCATCTGGCCCGAGGGCAGGAAGAAGAACACGGCCTGCGGCTTGAGCTCGCGCAGGCGCAGCATGTAGGCCGAATAGTCGAGCGTGTTCAGCGGCACGCGCAGCATCGCGCCCACGCGCCCTCCGCCCGCGGTGATGCCGGAGACGAAGGCGCTCTCGGCGTCCACGCCCGAGGCGTAGTCGGCCACCACGGTGCACACGTCGCGCAGCCCCTGCTGCAACGCCCAGCGCGCCAGCGGCGCCGTGACCTGCGCGATGGTGAACGACACCCGCACCATGAACGGCGAGCGCCCGGGGATGCCCGAGGAGGCGGCGTTCATGATCACGGTCGGCACGCGGGCCTGCGTGGCGACGGTGCCGACGGCGTAGGCGTTGGAGCTGAAGTCCAGCCCCGTGAGCAGGTCGACGCGCTCGCTCTCGATGAGGTCCTGCGCCTGGCGCCGCGCCTGTTCGGGCGCGCTGCCGGGCACGTCGCGGCGCAGCAGTTCGACCGGCCGGCCCGCGATCTGCTGCTTGTGATCGGCCAGCCAGACCGCCATGCCGGCGTCGAACTGGCGCCCACCGCCCGCATAGGGCCCTGACCACGAGCCGATGACCCCGATGCGCAACGGCCGCACGCGCGCCAACACCAGCGAGGGCGCCGCGAGCGTGCCCGCGAGTAAGCCCAAAGCATGCCGGCGCGTCGGCCCGAATGCTACTTTTTCAGTAGCACGCATCGCCCGCGTGGCGGGCGTTGTGGGCAGGTTGATGTCTGGAGCAGGCACGAGGAACAGTGTACGCAGACACCGTCCGCAGGCAAGTCCACGGAAGGCTTAGACCTTCGAGAAATCGGGCTTGCGCTTCTCCATGAACGCACCGAACGCTTCCTTGGCCGCCGGCTCGCGCAGCATGCGGCCGAAGCTCGCACCTTCCTCGCCCATGCGCTCGAGCACGGCGGGCATCTGCGCCTTCTTCAGCAGGCGCTTGGTTTCGATCAGCGCGCTCAGCGGCTTGGCCGCGAGCTTGCGCGCCTGCGTCTGGGCGATGCCGTTGGCTTCGGTCGGCGGCACCACGCGGTTGACCAGGCCCACTTCGAGCGCGGCCTCGGCCATGAAGGGCTCGCCCAGCAGCAGGGCTTCGGCGGCGCGGTGGTAGCCCAGCATCTGCGGCACCAGCAGGCTCGACGCGGCCTCGGGGCACAGGCCCAGGTTGACGAAGGGCATCGAGAAGGCCGCGTTGTCGCCTGCATAGACGAGGTCGCAGTGGAACAGCATCGTGGTGCCGATGCCCACGGCCGGGCCGCACACGGCGGCGACGATGGGCTTGGGGAAGGTGGCGATGCCGCGCAGGAAGCGGAACACCGGCGATTCGGTGTTGGCGGGCGGCGCGTTGAGGAAGTCGCCGATGTCGTTGCCGGCGCTGAAGATCGTCGGGTCGCCCTGGATCAGCACGCAGCGCACGGCCGCTTCGCTCTCGGCCGTGGCGAGCGCATCGGCCAGCGCGGCGTACATGCTGCTGGTGATCGAGTTCTTCTTGTCGACGCGGTTGAAGGTGATGGTCATCACGCCGGCTTCGGTGTGGACGAGGATGTCGCTCATGGAAAGATCCTTGGGTAGGTAAAACGGGGGGCGACGCGCTCAGAAGGTGTGAATGAATCCGGCGTGGCCGAGCAGCCCGCCCAGGCGCGCCCCATCAAGGCGCAAAGCGCAGCCATAGCTCGGGCTATGGCGAGCATTTGCAACGCCGAGGGGGCGTGTCTGGGCGGGATGAGCGGACATGGCGGGTTCGTTCACACCTTCTCAAGCGTCGATGGCTTCGCGGACGAAATCGAGGCGGTCCTGGCCCCAGAACATCTGGTCGCCGACGAACATGGTGGGGGCGCCGAACACGCCGCGCTCCACCGCCTCCTGCGTGACCGCCTTGAGGCGGTCTTTCACTTCCTGCGCGCCGGCCAGCGCAAGCAGGCCCGCCGCGTCGAAGCCCGCATTTTGCAAGACGGCGCCGACGGTCGCGGGGTCGTTGAGGTTCTTCGGCTCGACCCACATCGCATGGAACACCGCGTCGATGTAGGCGCCGAAGCGCTCGGGCATCTGCATCTGCACGCCGGTGGCGCCGCGCATCAGCAGCAGCGTGTTGATCGGGAAGTGCGGGTTGTGCACGAAGGGCACGCCGTAGCGCCTGGCAAAGCGCTGCAGGTCGGTCGTGAGGTACGGGCCCTTGGCCTTGATCTCGGCGGGCGAATGGTTGCCCGTGGCCTGGAACACGCCGCCCAGCAGCATGGGCTTCCAGACCAGCTCGGCGCCGGTGTCGGCGCACACGTGCGGCAGCTGCGTGGCGGCCAGGTAGGCGGCGGGGCTGCCGACGTCGAAATAGAACGCGACGGATTTCGTCATGGGTGTCGTCTCCTTGGGGCTGTGCGTCGCGCCGCGATGCGTAGCGCGGCGCCGGTCAGAACTTCTCGGACCAGGGGCGCAGGTCCAGCTCGTGCGTCCACGCATCGCGCGGCTGCGCATGCAGCATCCAGTAGCTGTCGGCGATGTGGTCCGGGTTCAGGATGCCGTCGCTGTCCTTCAGCGCATAGCGCTCGGGGAAGTTGCTGCGGATGAACTCGGTGTCGATGGCGCCGTCGACCACGACGTGCGCGACGTGGATGCCCTGCGGCCCCAGCTCGCGTGCCATCGATTGGGCCAACGCGCGCAGCGCCATCTTGGCGCCCGAGAAGGCGCCGAAGTTGGCGGCGCCGCGCAGCGAGGCCGTCGCGCCGGTGAAGATGATCGTGCCGCGATGGCCACCGGCCGGCATCTCGCGCGCCACCATGCGCTTCGCTACTTCGCGGCCGTTGAGGAAGCCCGAGAAGCAGGCCATCTCCCATACCTTGAAGTACTTGCGCGCGGACTCGGTGAGGATGCTCTCCGGCACGTTCGCGCCGATGTTGAACACCATCACCTCGATCGGCCCGACGGTCGATTCGATCTGCTCGATGAGCACCACCACTTCTTCTTCCTTGCGTGCGTCGCAGGCGAAGGCGTAGGCCCGGCCGCCGTCGGCCTCGATCTGCGCCACCAGCGGCTGCAGCTTGTCGAGGCTGCGCCGCGTGACGCAGGTGGCGTAGCCCTCGCGCGCGAAGCGGCGGGCGATGGCGCCGCCGGTGGCGTCGCCCGCACCGACGATCAATGCAGCCTTGGTGAGCGTCATCGCGTCATTCCTTGTAGTAGACGATCTGGTTCGAGGTGGCCAGCAACGCGCCCTTCTCGCTCCACAGCTGCGCCTTCTGGTCGAAGAAGCCGTTGA
Organism: Variovorax sp. GW821-FHT09A10; assembly: GCF_059418385.1. Classification (NCBI taxonomy): domain Bacteria; kingdom Pseudomonadati; phylum Pseudomonadota; class Betaproteobacteria; order Burkholderiales; family Comamonadaceae; genus Variovorax; species Variovorax sp. GW821-FHT09A10. The sequence goes on along the minus strand of NZ_JBWKPT010000009.1, from coordinate 162,164 downwards.
AGAACTGCTGCCCCGCCGCGCAGCCCAGCAGGTAGCCCGTGCCGACCTCGGCCAGCTCGGCGGCGCCGACGTGGAAGTAGGTGGTGATCGACACCGTGCCCGCAGGCACGTGCGTGGCGCGACGCAGCCACACGCGCGGGTAGAACACGTCGCTCAACGCGGCGAGCGAGGCGAAGTCGAGCGGGCGGGCCTGCGCGTCGCGCACCCACAGGCGCGTTTCGCTGTGCTGCAGGCTGCCGTCCCATTTGGCGGGAATGCCGCCGCTGAAGGGACGCATCTCGTACTGCTCGAGCCAGGCCACGCCCGACGGGCCGATGCGGATGCGATCGACCGCCTCGGGCTTCGGCGCCTCGGGCATGGTGAGGTCGGCCTGGCTCCAGGTGTCGCGGCGCGCGGCCGTGACCACGGTGGCGGTGGTCGTCATGTTCGCGGTGCCGTCGGCGCCGGGCTGCGTGATCGTCACCGTCCAGTGCTGCGTCGAGCGGTTGGTGCGCACGGCGGTGGCCTGGATGTCGAACGCGCCTTCGCCGAGCGCGGCCGCGTAGTTGACGGTCAGCGCGATGGGCGTGCCGAGCAGGTCGGGGTGCTGGAGCACCGCCTGCAGCGCGAGCGCCGCGGTGGTGCCGCCGAACGGGCCGACCATGTTCCAGTAGTCGGGACTCGTGGTGCCCGTGAAGTGCCCCACGCGGATGTCGCTGTGGTGCAGGGCCAGGGCTTTGTCGAGGGGGTGTGGGGTCGTGCTGCTCATGGTGATCGCCAGTGTGCCTGCGGAGGATGACGTCACGCAGTCGTGTGCGGGACGTTGGCGTGCTGCACTGCGGCAGGCGCGGTCAGCGCGGCGAGCCGGTGCAGCTTGTCGAGCGTGCTCGGCCACAGGCTCTGGCTGAACTGCTCGCGGAAGAAGCCGAAGTGGCCGATGCGCCGCGCCTGCACGTCGGCCGGCGCGATGCGCTCGACCGCACTCGGCGCGCCTGCATAAAAACTCACGAGGCTGCGCGTGCCGGCGTGCGTCATGAGCTCGTCGTCGGCCATCGAGAGTGCGAGCACCGGGAAACGCACGCGCGCATAGCTTTGCAGCGCGGGCTCGCCCTCGGCGCCCACGCTGTAGCGCGGGTTCAGGCACCAGCGGCGCCATTGCAGGATCACGCCGCGCGGCAGGTCGCCGACCTTCTTCAGCTTGCGGCCCGGAAAGTAGCCCCACAGGCGTGTCGCCAGCGGCACCAGCACGAACCAGAAATACAGGATGCTGCGCCGCAGCTTCGGCGCGTTCTCGCGCCAGTAGCCGCTGCCGGCCGCGATGCTCACGAGGCCGTCGACCTGCCCGGGCCGTTGCAGGAAGCCCGGCAGCTGCGCGCCGAGGCTGTGGCCCAGCAGGTACAGCGGTGAGTCGGGCAGCGCGGCCTTGGCGGCGTCGATCACCGCCTCGTAGTCGCGCGCCCAGTCGAACAGGTCGGCCTGGAAACCACGCAGCGGCGCATCGCCGAGCGAGTCGCCGCTGCCGCGGTAGTCGAAGGTCCAGACCCGCAGGCCCTGCCCCGCGAGCCAGTGCGCGAAGGGCTCGTAGAACGACTGGCGCACGCCCATCGCACCGCCGATGACGATGCTGGCGCGCGGGGCGCCGGCGGGGTCGTAGCGGCGCACCGCCACGTGGGCGCCGGCGTCGACCGGCAGTTGCAGGGCTTGCATTCCGTGGTCTCCTTCGTTCTGCGGCCCCTTGCTAGGGCGTCCCGGGGTCGGACGGATCAGACGCGTTCAAAAATGCCCGCTGCGCCCTGCCCCATCCCGACGCACATCGTGACCATGCCGTACTTCAGCTTCTCGCGGCGCAGCGCGTGCACCACGGTGGCCGCACGGATCGCGCCTGTTGCGCCCAGCGGGTGGCCGAGTGCAATGGCGCCGCCCATCGGGTTGACCTTCGACGGATCGAGCCCCAGCGTGTTCATCACCGCGAGCGATTGCGCGGCGAAGGCTTCGTTGAGTTCGAACCAGTCGATGTCTTCGTGCTTCAGGCCCGCATAGCGCAGCGCGGCCGGAATCGCCTCGATCGGGCCAATGCCCATGATGTGCGGCGGCACGCCCTTGCTGGCGAAGCTCACGAAGCGCGCGAGCGGCGTGAGGCCGTACTGCTTCACGGCCTTTTCGCTCGCCAGGATCAGCGCGCCCGCGCCGTCCGAGGTCTGCGAGCTGTTGCCGGCCGTCACGGTGCCGCGCGCGGCGAACACGGTGCGCAGCTTGGCCAGGCCCTCGATGCTGGTGTCGGGGCGTGCGCCTTCGTCCAGGCTCACCGTGCGGGTCTTGGCGATGGCCTCGCCGGTTTCCAGGTTCGGCGTGCGGTCGGTCACTTGGATCGGCGTGATCTCGTCGGCGAACTTGCCGGCGGCCTGCGCGGCCAGTGCCTTCTGGTGCGAGGCGAGCGCGAACGCGTCCTGCGCCTCGCGGCTCACCTTCCACTGCTGCGCGACCTTCTCGGCCGTGAGGCCCATGCCGTAGGCAATGCCCACGTCGCCTTCGCGTTCGAAGATCGAGGGCGACAGCGAGGGCGAGTTGCCCATCATCGGCACCATGCTCATGCTCTCGACGCCGGCCGCGATCATCACGTCGGCCTCGCCGACGCGGATGCGGTCCGCCGCCATCTGCACGGCCGACAGGCCCGAGGCGCAGAAGCGGTTCACGGTGATGCCGCCGATGCTGGTCGGCAGACCGGCCAGCACCGCGCCGATGCGCGCGACGTTCAGGCCCTGCTGCGATTCGGGGATCGCGCAGCCGCAGATGATGTCTTCGATGGCCTTGGGGTCGAGGCCGGGAACTGCCGCGAGTGCCGCCTTCAGCGTGGTCGCGAGCAGGTCATCGGGACGGTAGTTGCGGAAGTAGCCGCGGTGCGACTTGCCGATGGGCGTGCGGGTGGCGGAGACGATGTAGGCGTCTTGGACTTGTTTGCTGCTCATGAAGAAGCTCCTGGATTTTCTTGCTCCTTCCCCCTCCGGGGGAAGGCTGGGATGGGGGCTAGCGGCGTCAACTCGACCAGCCGGTTGGCGATGGCCTGACGGACCCCATCAAGATTGGTGAACGGATCGTTCGATGCGAAGCGCAGCACGTCGAACCCCTGTGCGCGGAAGAACTCGTCACGTCGCGCGTCGTAACCTTGCTGAGCTTGATGCTGCGATCCGTCGAGTTCGACGATCAGTTTCGGCGCCAAGCATGCGAAGTCCCCGATGTAGTTGCCCAGCGGGTGCTGGCGACGGAACTTCACACCCAACTGCTCCGCGCGCAGTCCGCTCCAGAGCTTGCGCTCCGAGTCGGTCATCTCGCGGCGAAGCACTTGTGCATTCGCGCGGGCGTTGGGCGTGGACTGGTTTCGCATCGTGCTTGAGTGGAGAGCCCCCATCCCAACCTTCCCCCGGAAGGGGAAGGAGGAAGAGGGAGTCAGGTCAGTTACGCACCGGCTTCCCCGTGCTCAACATCCCCATGATCCGCTCCTGCGTCTTCGAATGCACGATGAGCGAGCAGAACGCCTTGCGTTCCAGCGTCATCAGGTATTCCTCGGTCACGAGCGAGCCCGCGTCCACGTCGCCGCCGGTGACCACGTTGGCGATCAGGCTGGCAATGTGGAAGTCGTGCGCGCTGATGAAGCCGCCGTCGCGCATGTTCACGAGCTGGCCCTTGATCGTCGCGGCGCCGCTGCGGCCCGCGACGCGGAAGGAGCGGCGCAGCGGCGGGCGGTAGCCGGCGTCGGCCATGGCCTTGGCCTGCTGCAGTGCCACGTAGAGCAGCTCGTCCTTGTTCGGCACGATCACGTCGCTGTCGAGCAGGTAGCCCAGCTTCTTCGAGTCGAGCGCGCCCGTGCCCACCTTCGCCATCGCCGCGGCGGTGAAGCCTTCGGTGAGGAACGGCAGCAGGTCGGTGCCCGTGGAAGCCGAGGCGTTCTCCGCCGCACGGCGTGCGATGTAGGTCAGGCCGCCCGCGCCGGGGATGAGGCCCACGCCGACTTCGACCAGGCCGATGTAGCTTTCCATCGCGACGACGCGCTTGGCCGAGTGGATGGCCAGCTCGCAGCCGCCGCCCAGTGCCATGCCGCGCACGGCGGAGATCACCGGCACGTTGGCATAGCGGATCTTGAGCATGACGTTCTGCAGCTCTTCTTCCGCGCCTTCGACCGCACCGATGCCCGCGACCACGAAGGCCGGCAGCATCGCCTGCAGGTCGGCGCCGACCGAGAACACCTCGTCGGGCGACCAGATCACCAGGCCCTTGTATTCGGCTTCGGCCAGGTCGACCGCGGCGCCGAGCGCCTCGGCCACGTCGGGGCTGATGGCGTGCATCTTCGACTGGATGCTCGCGATGAGCACTTCGCCGTCGAGCGTCCACACGCGCACATCGCCTTCGTCGCTGATCGTCGTGCCGGCCGTGTTGGCATCGGCCGCGTTCGCGCCGAGCACGCTCTCGGGGAACAGCTGGCGGTCATGCACCGGCAGCTTGCGCTGCGGCACGAATTTGTTCTGCGAGGCGCTCCACGAGCCTTCAGGCGTGTGCACGCCGCCGGCCTGCGCGACCGGGCCTTCGAAGACCCACTTGGGCAGCGGTGCAGTGCTCAGTGCCTTGCCGGCGTCGATGTCTTCCTGCACCCACTTGGCGACCTGCGCCCAGCCGGCTTCCTGCCACAGCTCGAACGGGCCCTGCTTCATGCCGAAGCCCCAGCGCATCGCGAAGTCGATGTCGCGCGCGCTCTCGGCGATGTCGGCCAGGTGCACGGCGGCGTAGTGGAAACCGTCGCGCAGGATGGCCCAGAGGAACTGGCCCTGCGGTCCTTCGCTCTCGCGCAGCAGCTTCAGGCGCTCGCCCGCGGGCTTCTTGAGCATGCGGCCGTACACCTCGTCGGCCTTGGCGCCGGCGGGCACGTACTCGCCGCTCTTCAGGTCGAAGCGCAGGATGTCGCGGCCGGCCTTCTTGAAGAAACCGGCCTTGGCCTTCTGGCCCAGGTTGCCCAGCTCCAGCAGCTTGGCGAGCACGGGCGGCGTCGCGAAGTTGGCGTAGAACGGATCGGTCTGCGCATTCAGGTTGTCCTGCAGCGTCTTCACGACGTGGGCCATGGTGTCCAGGCCCACCACGTCGGCGGTGCGGAAAGTGCCCGAGCTCGCGCGGCCCAGCTTCTTGCCGGTGAGGTCGTCCACCACGTCGGGCGTGAGGCCGAACTTCTCGACTTCCTTCAGCGTGGCCAGCATGCCGGCGATGCCGACGCGGTTGGCGATGAAGTTGGGCGTGTCGTGCGCGCGCACCACGCCCTTGCCGAGCGTGCTGGTGACGAAGGCCTCGAGGTCGTCGAGCACCTGGGGTTGCGTGGTGGGCGTGTTGATCAGCTCCACCAGGAACATGTAGCGCGGCGGGTTGAAGAAGTGAATGCCGCAGAAACGCGGCTTCAGGGCTTCAGGCAGCGCTTCGCTGAGCTTGGTGATCGACAGGCCCGAGGTGTTCGAAGCGAGGATCGAATGCTTGGCGACGTGCGGCGCGATCTTCTTGTACAGATCGAGCTTCCAGTCCATGCGCTCGGCAATGGCTTCGATGATGAGGTCGCACTCGCCGAGCTTGGCCAGGTCGTCGTCGTAGTTGGCCTGCTCGATCAGGCCCGCGTCGGCCACGTCGCCCAGGGGCGCGGGCTTGAGCTTCTTGAGGTTGTCGATGGCGCGCGTGACGATGCCGTTCTTCGCTGCACCTTGAGCGACCGCACCGGTCGCGTCCTTGGCGGCCAGGTCGAACAGCACGACAGGCACGCGCACATTGACGAGGTGGGCGGCAATCTGCGCGCCCATCACGCCGGCGCCGAGCACGGCGACCTTCTTCACTTGAAATCGGGACATGTTGCTTGGTATTTCTTGGATGGGTTGCGTGCAGCAGGCTTACTGCACGCGGTTCCAGGTTTGGGTACGCCAGAAGGGGCCGAGGTAGCCGCGGACTTCGAGCTTCTTGCCGCCGTCGATGGGCGTGAAGCTCGCGCGGTATTCCTTGCCGTTCTCGGGGTCGAGGATCTTCCCGCCTTCCCAGACGTCCTTGCCCTCGGCCTTCTTGCCGCCACGGATGATCTCCAGGCCCGCGATGGGCTTGCCCTTGCGGTCGTCGGCGCATTCGTCGCAGGTGGCGTCGGGCTTGGTGTCTTTCTTCAACGACTTCTCGATGCGCCCGAGCAGCGCGCCGTTGGCGTCGGCGATGCGGATCTCGGCCTTGGCCTCGCCGGTCTTGTCGTCGACGTTGCGCCACAGGCCCACCGGCGTGCTCTGGGCCATGGCCGAGACGGCGGTGACGGTGAACAAGACGGCTGCAAGCGTTGCTTTCATGAGCGGGCTCCCGGTGGGTCGATGAAGAAAGGCTGTGTGTCGCTTAAGCGAGTGCGGCGTCGGTGTCCATCAACACCTTGCTGCCGGCGCGCGCGGTGCGCATCAGCATCACGGTCTCGGGGAACAGCTTGGCGAAGTAGAAGCGTGCGGTCTGCAGCTTGGCGACGTAGAACGGATCGTTGTTGCCGGCGGCGATTTCGCGCAGCGCCACTTGCGCCATGCGGGCGAACAGGTAGCCGAACACGAAGTGACCGGCCACGCGCAGGTAGTCGACGGCGGCGGCGCCCACTTCGTCGGGGTTCTGGAAGCCCTTGAAGCCGATCTCGGTGGTGAACTTGGTGAGCTGGTCGCCCAGCATCGCGATCGGGTTGATGAACTCGGCCATCTTCTCGTTCACGCCTTCTTCTTCCACCAGCTTGGCCACGAGCTTGCCGAACTTCTTCAGCGACGCGCCGTTGTTGCCCAGGATCTTGCGGCCCAAGAGGTCCAGCGACTGGATGGTGTTGGTGCCTTCATAGATCATGTTGATGCGGTTGTCGCGCACGAACTGCTCCATGCCCCATTCCTTGATGAAGCCGTGGCCGCCGAAGACCTGCATGCACGAATTGGTTGCGATGTGGCCGTTGTCGGTGATGAAGGCCTTGACGATGGGCGTGAGCAGCGCGACCAGCTCGCCGCTGTCCTTGCGCACCTTCTCTTCGGGGTGGTTGTGTTCCTTGTCGAGCAGCAGCGTGCAGAAGATCTGCAGCGCGCGGCCGCCTTCGGCGTACGCCTTGGCCGTGAGCAGCATCTTGCGCACGTCGGGGTGCACGATGATGGGGTCGGCTTCCTTGTCCTTGGCCTTCACGCCCGACAGCGAACGCATCTGGATGCGGTCCTTGGCGTAGGCCAGTGCATTTTGATAAGCCACTTCGGTCAGGCCCAGCGACTGGTTGCCCACGCCCAGGCGAGCGGCGTTCATCATCACGAACATCGCGGCCAGGCCCTTGTTGGGCTCGCCCACCAGCGTGCCGGTGGCGCCTTCGATCACGATCTGCGCGGTGGCGTTGCCGTGGATGCCCATCTTGTGCTCCAGGCCGGCGCAGAAGATCGGGTTGCGGCCGCCGAGCGAACCGTCGGCCTTCACGTGGAACTTCGGCACCACGAACAGGCTGATGCCCTTGCTGCCCTTGGGCGCGTCCGGCAGGCGGGCCAGCACCAGGTGAATGATGTTGTCCGTCATGTCGTGCTCGCCGGCCGAGATGAAGATCTTGCTGCCGGTGATGCGGTAGGTGCCGTCCGCCTGCGGCTCGGCCTTGGTGCGCAAGAGGCCCAGGTCGGTGCCGCAATGGGGTTCGGTCAGGCACATGGTGCCGGTCCACTCGCCGCTCGTGAGCTTGGGCAGGTAGGTCTTCTTCTGGTCGTCGGTGCCGTGCGCGGCCAGTGCCTCGTAGGCGCCGTGCGACAGGCCCGGGTACATGGTCCAGGCCTGGTTGGCGCTGTTGAGCATTTCGAACAGGCACTGGTTCACCACGAACGGCAGGCCCTGGCCGCCGAAGGCCGGGTCGCACGACAGCGCGGGCCAGCCGCCTTCGACGTACTTGGCGTAGGCGTCCTTGAAGCCGGTGGGCGTCTTGACTTCGTGCGTGGCCTTGTCGAGCACGCAGCCTTCTTCATCGCCGCTGATGTTCAGCGGGAAGGTGACCTCGGCCGCGAACTTGCCGGCCTCTTCGATCACGGCGTTGATGGTGTCGGCGTCGGTCTCGGCGTGGGCCGGCAGTGCCTTGAGTTCCTCGGCGACGTTGAGCACTTCGTGCAGCACGAACTGCATGTCACGCACGGGGGGGTTGTAGGTAGGCATCCGGGACTCTCCTGGTCGAAGCTAGATAGATTGGAAAAAACGAAAACGGAAAAACGAAACGGGCGGCCGTGGCGCTCAGCGCACGGTCTTGAGCCGGCGCGTGCCGCGCGCGGCGGGCGCGGACTCGGCGGCATTGGAAGCAGGCGGCGCGTCCGGCGTGGCGGCGCGCGCGAGGATGTTGTCGAAGCCGACGTTGGCGCGACCGATGGAGCCGGGCACCTGCAGGAAGCGAGCTTCGTAGTGCAGCGCGAGGATCAGGCCGTGGATCTCGAACCCGACCTGGCGCTCGTCGGCGTCGGCGCGCAGGTGGCCTTCGGTCTTCGATTGCACGATGGCGCGCAGCACGGCGGCCTGCCAGATGCTGACCGACTCGACCAGCGCGTCGCGCACCGGGCCCGGGCGGTCGTCGAATTCGGAGGCGCCGCTGATGTAGATGCAGCCCGAGTCGATCTCGGTGGAGGTGCGCTTCATCCAGTTGGCGAACATGGCGCGCAGGCGCGGCAGGCCGCGCGGGGCCTGGAGCGCGGGGAAGAACACCTCTTGCTCGAAGCGCGCGTGGTATTCGCGCACCACGGAAATCTGCAGCTCTTCACGCGAGCCGAAGTGGGCGAAGACGCCCGACTTGCTCATCTTGGTGATCTCGGCCACGGCGCCGATCGACAGGCCCTCGAGCCCGATCTGCGCGGCCAGCGCCAATGCGGCGTCGACGATGATGGCCTTGGTCTGCTGGCCTTTGGGGGCGGCGCGGGCCGGCTTGGCGGGAACGGCGGTGGCAGACATCGTGAAAGCTCCGAATAAAACGAACGGTCGTTCTATTTTGCAGGGGCTTTGCACTTTTGACCGCAAATGACCTTGGTCCGCGGTAGGTTAATAAAGGTTAGCCAAAGCAAGGGGCGACCGCCAGGGGGCCGCACCCTTGCCCCGCGGGATCAGAACTCCTGCGACACGGGCCGCAGCACGACCTCGTTGATGTCCACGTTGGCCGGCTGCTCCACCGCGTAGACGATGGCGCGCGCCACCGAGTCAGCGGGGATCTGGTTGGCGTCGTAGAAGGCCTTCACGCCGGCGGCGCTCTCGGCGTCGCTGCTGCCGAACTTCAGCTCCGAGTCCACCGCGCCGGGCGACACGATGGTCACGCGCACACCACTGTTGCCCACCTCCACGCGCAGGCCTTCGGAGATGGCGCGCACCGCGTGCTTGGTCGCGCTGTAGACCGTGCCGATGGGCGTGAACACCTTCAGCCCGGCGATCGACGCGACGTTGACGATGTGGCCGCTGCCCTGCGCCTGCATGCGCGGCAGCACGGCGGCGATGCCGTAGAGCACGCCCTTGATGTTGACGTCGATGGTGCGGTCCCATTCGTCGACCTTGAGTTTGTCGAGCGGCGACAGCGGCATCACGCCCGCGTTGTTGACCAGCACGTCGATGCGGCCGAAGGCCTCGACCGTCGCGGCGGCGAGCTTTTCCAGGTCGGCGCGCTTGGCCACGTCGGTGGCGACGGCGATGGCGTCGCCGCCGGCCTCGCGGATCTCGGCGACGACCTGGTCGAGCCGGTCGGTGCGTCGGGCCGCGAGCACCACCTTGGCGCCGCGCGCGGCCAGGTGGCGCGCCGTCGATTCGCCCAAGCCGCTGCTGGCGCCGGTGACGATGGCGACCTTGCCCTGGATGTTGTCTTGAATGGAGGTCATGGGAATTTCCTTGGGGTGTGTTGAAGAAGTGCATGCAGTGTGGAAAATCCACGCGTTCCAGTAAATGAAACTCTGGCGACTTCAGAATTCCCAAAAAAGGAACACCCCATGTCCAACCGCCTCGAAGCCCTGCGCGTGTTCTTCACCGCCGCCGATGCCGCCAACTTCCGCGAGGCGGCCGTGCGGCTGTCGGTGTCGCCGCAGGTGGTGACGCGCGCGGTGCGCGAACTTGAAGAGGAGCTGGGCGAGCCGCTCTTTCACCGCAGCACGCGCGGCGTGCAGCTCACCGATTTCGGGCGCCAGCTCGCCGAGCGCGCCCGCGTGGCCGTGGGCGGCGTGGACGAACTTTTCCACCGCATCGACCGGCGCGCGCTGTCGCAGCACACGGGCACGGTGCGGGTCACGGCGCCGCATGTGTACGCCCGGCTGATTCCGCAGGCGCTGGCGCCGCTGCTGGCGCGGCACCCCGGGCTGGTGCTCGACCTGCGGCTGTCGGAGCAGCATGCCGACGTGGTCGACCAGCAGATCGACCTCGGCGTGCGCGTCGGCCCGATGCGCGACGCGCGCTTCGTGGCCCGGGGCGTGGGAAAGATGTCGCTGTGCGTGGTGGCATCACCCGCGCTCATCGAGCGGGTCGGTGCGCCGCGCACCGTCGATGCGCTGTCCGCGCTGCCGGTGACGGCGCTGATCGACCACAGCTCGGGCCGGCCCTGGCCGTGGGCCTTCAGCAAGAAACGGGTGTTCACCGTGTCGTCGCCCGCGTTCGTGGCGGACAACATCGACGCCGAATGCGCCGCGGTGCTCGCGGGCATCGGCTTCGGCCAACTCATCGGGCCGCTGGCGCAGCCGTGGCTGCAGTCGGGTGCGCTGGTGGAGGTGCTGGCGGCCGAGGCGCCCGAGCCCTGGCCGATCCACGTCTACCGCCCGCAGCGCGCGCCGGTGCCGGCGCGCGTGCGGCTGGTGTACGACGAGCTGGTGCGCGTGCTCAGAGCTTGAAGGGCACGACTTCCTGGCGCTGCTCGCCCAGGCCTTCGATGCCCAGCGTCATCACGTCGCCCTTCTTCAGGAACAGCGGCGGCTTCATGCCCATGCCGACGCCGGGCGGCGTGCCGGTGGTGATCACGTCGCCGGGCATCAGCGTCATGAACTGGCTCACGTAGCTCACGAGCTTGGCCACGCTGAAGATCATGGTCTTGGTGCTGCCGGTCTGCACGCGCTGGCCGTTGAGGTCGAGCCACATCGCGAGCTTCTGCGGGTTCTCGATCTCGTCGCGCGTGACGAGCCAGGGGCCGATGGGGCCGAAGGTGTCGCAGCCCTTGCCCTTGTCCCAGGTGCCGCCGCGCTCGATCTGGTATTCACGCTCGCTCACGTCGTTGATGGTGCAGTAGCCGGCCACGTAGTCCAGTGCGCTCTTCTGCGAGACGTAGCGCGCCTTCGTGCCGATGACCACGCCGAGCTCGACCTCCCAGTCGGACTTGACCGAGCCCTTGGGCAGCATCACCGGGTCGTTCGGGCCCTGGATGCAGCTGGAGGCCTTCATGAAGACGATGGGTTCCTTGGGCACCGGCAGGCCCGATTCGGCCGCGTGGTCGGCGTAGTTCAGGCCGATGGCGATGAACTTGCCGACGTTGGCCACGGGGCTGCCCAGGCGCGGCTTGCCCTTGACCAGCGGCAGCTTGTCGACCTTGGTCTTGCGCAGCTTGGCCAGGGCGGCATCGCCGAGCTGGTCGGGACCGATGTCCTTGACGACGGCGCTCAGGTCGCGCAGCTTGCCTTCGTTGTCGATGAGACCGGGCTTCTCTTTACCGGGGTTGCCGTAGCGGACGAGTTTCATGCGTTCCTTTCAGTGCATTGAAAAATCAATAGGTGGAGCGGCCACCGGACAGGTCGAAGACCGCGCCGGTGGAGAACGAACAATCTTCGGTGCAAAGCCAGCCGACCAGCGCAGCCACTTCTTCCACCGTGCCGAAACGGCCCATCGGAATTTTCGACAGCATGAACGCGATGTGGTCGGGCGTCATCTGCTCGAAGATGGCGGTCTTCACTGCCGCCGGCGTCACGCAGTTCACGCGGATGCCGGTGTCGGCCAGCTCCTTGCCGAGCGACTTGGTGAGCCCGATGACGGCGGCCTTGCTCGCGCTGTAGGCGCTGGCGTTGGGGTTGCCTTCCTTGCCGGCGACCGAGGCGATGTTGACGATGCGGCCCTCGCCCTTCGTTCCCTGCCTGCGCATCTGCGCCACCACCTCGCGGCAGCACAGGAACACGCCGTTGACGTTGACCTCCATCACCTGGCGCCACTCGTCCACCGGGTAGTCCCACAGCTTGACGTTGGGCCCGGTGATGCCGGCGCTGTTGACCAGCGCATCGATGCGCGGCGCGTGCGCGAGCGTGGCGGCCACGGCTTTTGCCACCGAGGGCTGCTGCGCCACGTCGACCTTCAATGCGAAGGCCTTGGCCCCCAGCGCTTCGGCCGCGCGCCCGGCGGCGGCCTCGTCGCGGTCCCACAGCGTGACGCTGCCGCCCGAGGCGACGAGCCGCTGCGCGATGCCGAAGCCCAGCCCCGTGGCACCGCCGGTGACCACCGCGTGGCGGCCTTCGAAATCGAGCCGGTTCATATCGTGATGCCGCCGTCGACCGTGAAGTACTGGCCGGTGGCGAAGATGGATTCGTCGCTCGCCAGGAACACCACCACCGGCGCGATCTCCTCGGCCTGCGCGAGCCGGCCCATGGGCTGGCGCGCCACGAAGGCCTTGCGCGCGGCCTCGGGGTCGGCGTTGGCGTTGATGCGATCGCCCAGCGAAGGCGTGTCGACTGTGCCCGGGCACACGGCATTGCAGCGGATGCCGTGGGCCACGTAGTCGGCCGCCACGCTCTTGGTGAGGCCGAGCACGGCCGCCTTGGTGGTGCCGTAGACAAAGCGGTTGGGCAGGCCCTTGATGCTGGAGCACACGCTGGCCATGTTGATGATGCTGCCGCGCCCGGCCGCGAGCATGCCGGGCAGCACGGCCTGGATGGTCCACATCTGGGCGCGCACGTTGAGGCGGAAGGCAAAGTCGAGGTCGTCGTCGCCGGCCTGCTCGACGGTGCCGTTGTGCACCACGCCCGCGCAGTTGAACAGCACGTCGAGCGCGGGCAGCTGCGCCACGACCGCGCCGATGGCGGCCTTGTCGAGCACATCGAGCTTCAGGGCCGTGACGTTCGCCACGCCGTCGTAGGCCGCCAGCAGCTGCTCGTTGACGTCGGTGGCCCACACGCGGGCGCCCTCGGCCGCGAGCGCCAGCACGCTGGCGCGGCCGATGCCCTGGCCGGCGGCGGTGACGAGCACGGTCTTTCCCTTCAATCTCATGGTCGGTGTCTCCTGGGGTGTTCTGCGGGTGCGGGGTGGATTCGGGTTAGGCCCGATGGGTGGCATCGGCGAAGCGCCGTATTCTGAATTGGCCTTACCACTTGTCCAATTCAGGACAACCCTTAACCCCCTTCGATCCCGTGCCGCTCCAGACCGTAGAACCCCAGCGCCTGTACCGCCAGATTGCCGACCAGCTGCGCGGGCTCATCGGCAAGGGCGAGTTCGATGTCGGCGCGCGCATTCCCGCCGAGCGCGACCTCGCCAAGCAGCTGGGCGTGAGCCGGCCGTCGGTGCGCGAGGCGCTGATCGCGCTGGAGGTGGAAGGCTGGGTCGAGATCCGCACCGGCTCGGGCGTGTACGTGCTCGACCGCTCGCACCGCAGTAGCGCGCCCGCGGGCGGCACCGGCGCCGAGTGGGGCCCGCTCGAGATCATCCGGGCGCGCCGCCTGGTGGAAGGCGAAACCGCCGCCACCGCCGCGCAGCACGGCAAGCGCAAGGACATCGACGCCATGCGTCGGGCGATCCAGAGGATGCGCGAGATGGCCGCGCGCAACGAGGTGCCGCACGAGGGCGACCGCGCCTTCCACCTGGCCATCGTCAACGCCTGCAGCAACGTGGTGCTGACCGAGACGGTGCAGGGCTTCTGGGAGTCGCGGCAGGGCCCGATCTTCGCGCGGATGATCGATTACTTCGAGACCATGGCGTCGTGGCAGGCCGCCATCGGCGAGCACCAGACCATCCTGGACGCCATCGCCGCGCGCGACCCCGCCGCGGCGCGCGAGGCCATGCACCAGCACATGGACAAGTTCCACCAGCGATTCAGCGCCAGCTGGCGCCGCACGAAGGCCTCCTGACATGCACGCCAGCCCCTCCCACAGCCAGCAGACGCACCCATGACTCCCTACATCAGGCTCCACGCCGCCGACGACGTCGTCATCGCGCGCGCCCAGCTGCTCGGCGGCACCGCCGTCGAGCACGTGACCGTGCGCGGCCTCATTCCGCCGGGCCACAAGATCGCCATGCGCGACATCGCGCCGGGCGAACCGGTGCGCCGCTACAACCAGATCATCGGCTTCGCGAGCCGGCCCATCGCGGCCGGCGAGCATGTGCACACGCAGAACCTGGACATGGGCCCCGACAAGGGTGACTTCGAACGCGACTACGCCTTCGGCGCCGATGTGAAGCCCGCGCCCGCGAAACGCGAGGCCACCTTCATGGGCATCAAGCGCGCCGACGGCCGCGTGGCCACGCGCAACTACATCGGCGTGCTGACCAGCGTGAACTGCTCGGCCACGGCCGCGCGCGCCATTGCCGACCACTTCTCGCGCAAGACGAATCCGCAGGCGCTGGCGGCATTCCCGAATGTCGATGGCGTGGTCGCGCTGACGCACGGCACGGGCTGCGGCATGGACACGCAGGGCATGGGCATGCAGATCCTGGAGCGCACGCTCACGGGCTATGCCACGCACCCGAACTTCGCGGGCGTGCTGGTGGTGGGGCTGGGCTGCGAGGCCAACCAAATCAACGCATGGCTCGCGACCGGCCACCTGGCCGAGGGCGAGAACTTCCGCACCTTCAACATCCAGGACACGGGCGGCACGCGCAAGACGGTCGAGAAGGGCGTGGCGCTCATCAACGAGATGCTGCCGCGCGCCAACGCGGTGAAGCGCGAGCCGTGCAGCGCGGCGCACATCACCATTGGGCTGCAGTGCGGCGGCTCGGACGGCTACTCGGGCATCAGCGCCAACCCGGCGCTGGGCGCGGCGGTCGACCTGCTGGTGGCGCACGGCGGCACGGCCATCCTCAGCGAAACGCCCGAGGTCTACGGCGCCGAGCACCTGCTCACGCGCCGCGCGGTGAAGCGCGAGGTGGGCCAGAAGCTGGTGGACCGCATCAAGTGGTGGGAGCACTACACCGAAATCAACGAGGGCGAGATGAACAACAACCCCTCGCCCGGCAACAAGGCGGGCGGGCTCACCACCATCCTCGAGAAGTCGCTGGGCGCGGTCGCCAAGGGCGGCACCAGCAACCTCGAGGCGGTGTACGAATACGCCGAGCCCGTCACCGCGCACGGCTTCGTCTACATGGACACGCCGGGCTACGACCCGGTGAGCGCCACGGGCCAGGTGGCCGGCGGCGCGAACCTGATCTGCTTCACGACCGGTCGCGGCTCGGCGTATGGCTGTGCGCCCTCGCCTTCTCTCAAGCTGGCGACCAACTCGGCGCTGTGGCAGCGGCAGGAAGAAGACATGGACATCAACTGCGGCGAGATCGTCGACGGCACGGCGTCGATTGCGGAAATGGGCCAGCGCATCTTCGAGCTGGTGCTGGCCACCGCATCCGGTGCGCAGTCGAAGAGCGAGCAGCATGGCTACGGGCAGAACGAGTTCGTGCCGTGGCAGGTCGGTGCGGTGATGTGAGCGCCGGCATGAGCACCCTCCCTTTCGGCTTCCTGGAAGGCACCGGCTTCGAACGGTTGGACCCACGCTTCAACACCTGCATCCCCGGCCCCGAGCGCGTCGAGCGGCTGTGGACCGGCGCGCGCTGGTGCGAGGGCCCGGTGTGGTTCGGTGCGCACCGCACGCTCCTGTGGTCGGACATTCCGAACAACCGCATGCTGCGCTACGACGAGGTGAACGGCACGGTCGGCATCTTTCGCGAACCGTCGAACAACACGAACGGGCACACGGTCGACCGCGAAGGCCGGCTCGTGAGCTGCGAGCACCTCACGCGCCGCGTGACGCGCACCGAGCACGACGGATCGATCACCGTGCTGGCCTCGCACTGGCAGGGCAAGCGCCTGAACTCACCCAACGACGTGGTGGTGCATCCGGACGGCGGCGTGTGGTTCACCGACCCGAGCTACGGCATCCTCTCGGACTACGAAGGCCTGCGCGCGGACAGCGAGATCGGCGCGTGCCATGTCTACCGCATCGACCCCGCGAGCGGTGACGTCGAGCGCATGGCGGACGACTTCGTGAAGCCCAACGGCCTCGCGTTCTCGCCCGACGCATCGTTGCTCTACATCGCCGACACCGGCGCGAGCCACATGAAGGACGGGCCGCGCCACATCCGCCGCTTCAAGGTCGGCGCCGACGGCCGCAGCCTGAGCGGCGGCGAGGTGTTCGCCGAATGCACGAGCGGCATGTTCGACGGCTTTCGCCTCGACACTGAAGGCCGCATCTGGACCAGCGCGCTCGACGGCGTGCACGCCTACCACCCCGACGGCACGCTGCTCGGGAAGATCCTGCTGCCCGAGCGCGTGGCGAACGTCTGCTTCGGCGGGCCCAAGCGCAACCGGCTTTTCATCTGCGCGACCACGTCGCTCTATGCCATCACACTGAACGCGAAGGGAGCCTGAACCATGTCCCACACCCTGCCGGCGGATGCGCTGCAAGCGACCGTCACCCGCATCCTCGAAGCGGCGGGCAGCCAGCCTGCCGAAGCACAACAGGTGGCGGCCAACCTGGTGCTGGCCAACCTCAGCGGCCACGACTCGCACGGCGTGGGCATGCTGCCGCGCTATGTCGACGCCGTGGCCGAGGGCGGCCTCGTGCCGAACGCGGCCGTGAAGGTCAACCTCGACATCGGCACGCTGATGGGCCTGGACGGCCAGCACGGCTACGGGCAGATCGTCGGCGTGCAGGCGATGGAGCTCGGCATCGCACGCGCGAAGCAGCACGGCAGCTGCATCTTCACGCTCGCGAACGCGCACCACCTGGGGCGCATCGGCCATTTCTCGGAAATGGCGACGGCGCAGGGGCTGGTGGCGATGCACTTCGTCAACGTGCTCTCGCGGCCCGTGGTGGCGCCCTGGGGCGGCGGCGACGGGCGCTTCGGCACCAACCCGTGCTGCATCGGCATTCCGCTGGCGGGCGCCGAGCCTTTCGTGCTCGACTACGCGACCAGCCGCGTGGCGCAGGGCAAGATGCGCGTGGCCCACAACAAGGGCGAGCAGGTGCCCGACGGCTACCTCATCGACGAGCGCGGCGCGCCCACCAACGACCCGGGCGTGGTCGTGGTGCCGCAGGGCAACGGCCTGTTCGGCGCGCTCATGACCTTCGGCGAGCACAAGGGCTACGGCATGGCGGTCGCCTGCGAGCTGCTGGGCGGCGCGCTCACGGGCGGCGGCACCTGGCACCGGCCGGCGGACACGGCGCGCACGGTGCTCAACGGCATGCTGACGGTGCTGATCGACCCCGCGAAGCTCGGCACGCAGAAGGCCTTCGACGAGGAGGCGCGCGAGTTCATCGGCTGGCTGCGGCAAAGCCCGCCGGGCCAGGGCTTCGAGGCCGTGCAGATCGCGGGCGAGCCGGAGCGCCGGGCGCGCGCGGCACGCCGGCGCGACGGCGTGTGGGTCGATGACGCGACCTGGGGCGAGATCGTCGCCGCCGGCGCGAAGGTGGGCGTGGCCGTCGCCTAGCGTCGCGCCGCCTGGCGCGACTTCTGGCTCAGCACGAGCGCGATGCCGCCGAGGATCGCCACCGAGGCGAGCGCCAGCCGCGGCGTGATCGCTTCCGACAGGAACAGCACGCCGCCGAACGCCGCCAGCAGCGGCACCGACAGCTGCACGGTCGCCGCCCGCAAGGCCGACAGCCGACCCAGCGCCGCGTACCAGACGACATAGCCGAGCCCCGAGGTCAGCGCACCGGAGGCCACGGCCAGCGCGACGCCGCGCGCATCGGCGTGCGCGCGCGTGGCGAACACCAGGCTCAGCGCCAGGGCCAATGGCACGGCGCGCAGGAAGTTGCGCGCGGTCGCGGCCAGCGGGTCGGCCACGCCCCGGCCGCGCAGCGAATACACGCCCCACGCGACGCCCGCCACCGCCATCAGCACGGCGCCCAGCAGCGGCGGCGCGGCAACGCCCGGCGACACGAGGTAGACGAGGCCGGCCGCCGCAAGGACAAAGCCGCACCACGCCAGCACCCCGAAGCGCTCGCCGCCGCCCAGGCCCGCGCCCAGCATCGTGAGCTGCACCGCGCCGAAGAGGATCAGCGCGCCCGTGCCCGCCGGGAGGCTGAGGTAGGCGAAGGAGAAGAACGCGACGTACGCGAACAGCATGACGGCCGGGAGCCAGCCGGTGCGCCCGAGCGCCGACGGCTGCGCCCGGAAGCGCACGACAAGCGCCAGCGTGATCGCGCCGGACGCGAGCCGGATGCTGCCGAAGCTGGCCGGGTCGATGCCGCCGTGCTGCAGCGCGAGCCGGCAGAGCAGCGAGTTGGCCGCGAACGCGACCATGGCGACGGCGGTGAGCGCGGCGACGTGCAGGAGAGGGGCTGGGCGGGCGGCGGCGACGTCAGGCATGGCATGCCCCGGAAGGCCAGCGGCTGTGGGAAGGACAAGCACTCATGCGAGCCTCCGATCCAGAGGTCATGCGAAACGGGCTTGTCACCGCGGCACCGCGTGGCGGCAAGGGAGGAAATTGATCGTACGCGCCGCAAGGGGCCGCGTCGAGTTGAGCGGTGTGGCGCCGGACCTGCCGGCCTGCCCTTCAGACGATCAGGGCGATCGTGGCTTCCAGGTGTTCCGACGGTGCCCGGCGGAAACCCGAGCGCGCAAAGCGCTGCAGCTGCCCCACCACGAAGGCCGTGAGCGCTGCGGCGCGCACCTGGGCGTCGACGCTGGGCGTGGCCGAGCCGTCGGCGGCGGCCGCGCCACGCAGCACCTGGCGCAGCGTGGCCTCGATCTTGTCGAAGAACTGGTTCATGCGCTGCTGCAGGCGCTCGTTCTCGTACACCAGCGCATCGCCGACCATGACGCGCGTCATGCCGGGGTTGCGCTCGGCGAACTGCACGAGCAGCGTGAGAATGCGGGCGGCCTGCTGGCTGCCGGTGGCACCTTCGCGCTCAAGGATCTGGTTGACCAGCGTGAAGACGCTCTGCTCGATGAAATCGATGAGGCCCTCGAACATCTGGGCCTTGCTCGCGAAGTGGCGGTACAGGGCCGCCTCGCTCACCTCGAGCCGCGCAGCGAGTGCCGCGGTGGTGACCCGCTCGGCACCGGGCTGCTCCAGCATGGCGGCCAGCGCCTGCAGGATCTGCACGCGCCGTTCGCCCGGCTTGGGGCGCTTGCGCGTCGGTGCGGCGGCGGGCGTGTCGGCCGGGGTCTCTACGCCGGGGGCAGCTGTCTCTTCGTTCTGCATGGGAGCGCGTGCAAAGATGTAATCAATTGATTCTCGCACAGCGCAGTGAGCGCGCGCCTTCCGCCGACGGAAGGCACGCGAGGGCCTTCAGCGCGCCCGGATCATCGTGCCGTAGGCCTGGTCGGTCAGGATCTCGAGCAGCATCGCGTGCGGCACGCGGCCGTCGATGATGTGCACCGCATTCACGCCGCTCTTGGCCGCGTCGAGCGCACCTTCGATCTTGGGCAGCATGCCGCCCGAGATGGTGCCGTCGGCGAACAGCTCGTCGATTTCGCGCGCGCTCAGGTTCGTGAGCAGGTTGCCGTTCTTGTCGAGCACGCCGGGCGTGTTGGTCAAGAGCATGAGCTTCTCGGCCTTGAGCACGGTGGCGAGCTTGCCGGCGACGACGTCGGCGTTGATGTTGTAGCTCTCGTTTTCTTCACCGAAGCCGATCGGGCTGACGACGGGAATGAAGGCGTCGTCCTGCAGCGCCTTGACCACGCTGGGGTCGATGGAGACGATGTCGCCGACCTGGCCCACGTCGTGGTGCACGTTGGGGTCGGTGCGGTCGGCCAGCTTGAGCTTCTGTGCGCGAATGAGGCCGCCGTCGCGCCCCGTGAGGCCCACGGCCTTGCCGCCGGCCTGGTTGATCAGGCCCACGATGTCCTGCTGCACCTCGCCGGCCAGCACCCATTCGACGACTTCCATGGTCTCGGCGTCGGTCACGCGCATGCCCTGCACGAAGCTGCCCTTCTTGCCCAGCTTGTTCAGCGCGGCCTCGATCTGCGGGCCGCCGCCGTGCACCACCACCGGGTTCATGCCGACCAGCTTGAGCAGCACCACGTCTTCGGCGAAGTCGGCCTGCAGCGCCGGGTCGGTCATGGCGTTGCCGCCGTACTTGATGACGATGGTCTTGCCGTGGAACTTGCGGATGTACGGCAGCGCCTGGGCCAGGATCTCGGCCTTGTCGCGCGGAGGGATGTTGAGGACGGGATCGGTCATGGACAGTCAGGCTCCAAAGCGGTGGACGATGGGAAGAATTCTCGCAACAAGGCGGCGGTGGCGGTCAGGGCCGCAGCCAGCGCGGGACCTTGAAGCGCACGATCATCAGGTACGCCCCGACGTAGGTCGTGACGAACAGAAGGCAGAACAGCATCAGCACGAAGGTGTTGTTCCAGAACAGCACCGCGGGCACCACCGACAGCGCGGCGAACATCCACAGGTAGGGCGAGGTGCGGTTGTTGCGCGCCAGCAGCTGGCGCGCCTCGTCGTCCGCGAAGGCCACGCGCACGATGCGCCGGAAGATCAGCTGATGGAAGTGCAGCGCGTCGGCCGTGCCCGGCGACTGGCCCCGGGCCAGCTTGCGGTAGATGGAGAACAGCGTCTCCCACACCGGGTAGATCAGGAGCAGCATCGGGAACCACGGCGACACCACGCGGTGGCGCTGCACCAGCGTCACGCAGGCCACGGCGATCACCATGCCCCAGACGTAGGCGCCGCCGTCGCCGGCGAAGATCTTGCCGCGCGGGTAGTTCCAGACCAGGAAGCCGAAGGTGGCGCCAACCAGGCAGATCACCATCGCGGCCAGTTGCCGGTCGCCCAGCTGCAGCGCGACGTGCGAGATGGCCAGGCACACGAGCACGGCCACGGTGCCGGCCAGCCCGTTGTAGCCGTCGATGATGTTGAAGGCGTGCGGCAGGCCGCCGATGGCCAGGGCCGCGAAGACCAGCGAGGCGTAAGGCAGCACCGCGAGCCAGCCGTCGAGCGTCTCGAAGCCGGTGCGCGCCACGCCCAGCCCCTGCACCCAGCACACCAGCAGCGCCGAGCCGATGGTCAGGCCCAGCCGGTAGCGCACCTTGACCTGCTGGGTCACGTCTTCGACGATGCCGCCGAGCACGGCGGGCAGGATGCACACCAGCGTGAGCATCGAGGTCTTGAGCGGCCAGGCGATGTTCAGCGGCTCGATCAGGCCGGCGCCAAGCCAGGCCGCGCTCATGCCGAGCATGATGCCGGCCCCGCCCAGGCGCGGCACGTGGCCCTTGTGGAAACGCTGGGGCATGTCGGCGCCGTAGCGGCGCGCGTGTCTGCGCGCGCGGCGCATGAACAGCTGCACCGCGATGGCGGAGACGAAGAAACTGAGGATGATCAGGGCAATCATGAGTGGGATTGGGGGAACCCTAGAATTCCCGAGCGAAATTAGACCATGCCCACGCCCCCTTCTTCACCCCAAGCCCCGGTCACCCTGTCGATCGTGAGCCACGGCCAGCTCGCGCTGGTGCTGCCGCTGCTCGAGCAGCTCGACCGCCACAGCCGGGACGCGATCGCCAAGGTCGTGCTCACGCTGAACATTCCCGAGGCCGACCTGCTCGCAGGACGCCCCTGGGGTCTCGCCATCGAACGGATCGAGAACCCGGCGCCCCTGGGCTTCGGCGCCAACCACAACCAGGCCTTCGCGCGCTGCGACACGCCCTGGTTCCTGGTGCTCAACCCCGACATCCGCTTCGACGCCGACGTGCTCGCCCCGATGCTCGCCCAGGCCGCGCCCGACGCCGGCCTGATGACGCCGCGCATCCTGGAGTCGGGCCGGCCCGAGCCCGAGCCGCACCGCGCGCTGCTGACCCCCTTCGAGATCCTGGGCCGCAAGAAGCCCGGCTACCAGCCGCCGGCCGTGCCGGCCTGGATTCCCGGCCTGTTCATGCTGTTCCGCAGCGAGGCCTACCGCAAGATCGGCGGCTTCGACGAGCGCTTCTTCATGTACGGGGAAGACTTCGACATCTGCGCCCGCACCCGGCTGGCCGGCTGGAAGCTCCAGGTGACCGAAGACCTGCGCGCGCGCCACGACGCCCAGCGCGCCAGCCACCGCAGCAAGAAGTACCTGTACTGGCACGTGACCAGCCTGCTCAAGGTGTGGCTGTCGGGGGCGTTCTGGCGCTACTGGCGGCTGCAGCGCACCGCCGCCTGAAAAAGGCGCGGCGGCGTTTGCGAGGACAATCGGGGCCGAAAAGCCCCGCACGAAAAGCCCGCAAGCGCCGCTTTCAGCACCGACGATGACGACCACGAGCAGCCCGACCTCCCTCCCCGAACACGCCCACCTGGTTCACCCGAAATACCGCCCGGACATCGACGGGCTGCGCGCCGTCGCGGTGCTCTCGGTGCTCGGCTACCACGCGTTCCCGCAGTGGATCAAGGGCGGCTTCATCGGCGTCGACATCTTCTTCGTCATCTCGGGCTTCCTGATCACCACCATCATCCTGGGCAGCTTCCAGGGCGACGGCTTCAGCTACCGCGAGTTCTATGCGCGGCGCGTGAAGCGCATCTTTCCGGCGCTGGCGCTGGTGCTGCTGGCCACCATGGCCTTCGGCTGGTTCGCCCTGCTGCCGCACGAGTGGGAGCAGCTGGGCAAGCACGTGGCGGCGGGCGCGGGCTTCGTCTCGAACTTCGCCTTCTGGAGCGAGGCCGGCTACTTCGACAACGCCGCCGAGACCAAGCCGCTGCTGCACCTGTGGTCGCTGGCGATTGAAGAGCAGTTCTACATCTTCTGGCCCGTGCTGCTGGGCCTGGCCTGGAAGCGCAAGTGGCGCATGCTCACGGTGCTCGGCACGGTGGCGGCGATGTCGTTCCTGCTCAACGTGACGACCATCCACAGCCACCGCACGGCCGCGTTCTATTCGCCGCTGTCGCGCTTCTGGGAACTGATGATCGGCGGCATGCTGGCCTATGCGCGGCTGCACCGCCCGCCGCCGCAGCCGGGCTGGAGCCGCCACGCGCAGTCGATCGCCGGCCTCGTGCTGATCGTGCTGGGCCTGTGCTACATCCGCGGCGGCAAGGCCTTCCCGGGGTTCTGGGCCATCCTGCCGTCGGTGGGCGCCTTCTTCTGCATCGCCGCCGGACCGAGCGGCGTGCTCAACCGCTATGTGCTGGCCTCCAAGCCGATGGTGTGGGTCGGCCTGATCAGTTACCCACTCTACCTCTGGCACTGGCCGCTGCTGGCCTATGCGCGCATCCTCGAGGGCAAGCTGCCGTCAGACGGCATCCGGGCGCTGATGCTGGTGGCGTCGTTCGTGCTCGCCTGGCTGACCTACCGGTTCGTCGAGCGCTACACGCGCCGCAGCGAGAACCCGACGGTGACGGCGGGGCTGGTGGCCGTGATGATCGGCTTCGTCGTGCTCGGCCTGCTGGCGACCACGCGCTACTACGTGGGCCGCCACAGCGATCCGTACTTCAACAAGACCGCCGCCGCCGCCAAGGACTGGGCCTACCCGGACGGCCTGAGCCCGATCAAGGTCGACGGCGAAGTGCTGCAGCAGATCGGGCAGGGCAAGCGACGGGTGCTGTTCTTCGGGGACAGCCATATCGAGCAGTACGGGCCGCGCGCGGTGGAGCTGAGCAAGATCGCGCCGGACAGGCTGGACTCGCTGTCATTCACGACCTGGGGCGCCTGCCCGCCAGTTCCCGGCGTCGTCGACGAGCAGAACAACCTGTGCGCGGAGCGCCGCGACGGTGGCATGCGTCTGGCGATGAGCGACAAGTTCGATGCAGTCGTCTTCGGCGGCTGCTGGAACTGCTACTTCTCGGTGACCCGCAAGCCCACCGCCGAAGATGCCGCGGCGGACCGCTATTACTATTTCGACGGCAAGAACAAGCACCGCTTCATGGGCGGTAACGGCGCGGAACTAGCCCTCAGCACACTCGAGACCGTGATGACGACGCTTTCCAAGCACAAGCAGGTCTACCTGCTGCTGGACAACCCGGTCGGCGCAGGCTTCGGCCCCGAAGAATTTGTGAAGGGGGGCCGCCTGGGCAGCATGACCGTCGGTCGCATGTCCTCGACCGCGCCCTGGGCTTCCGAGCAGAAAGCGCTGCACGAGCGCATGCGCCAGATGGCGCAGCGCAGCGGCGCCATCGTGATCGACCCGATCCCGACGCTGTGCGAGAAAGACCAGTGCAGCCGGGCGGATGCGGATGCCACGCCGATCTACAAGGACGCCGGCCACCTGCGCGCCGAGTACGTGCGCAAGCACGCCACCTACATGGACCCGGCGATGACGACACCGGCGCCGGCACGCTGAGAACGGGGCTGCGGCGGCCTCCGGGCCACCGCGGCGCGCGTCAGGCCTTGTAGAGCTTGCGCAGGCTGCGAATGCCCGGCAGCTTCGTCACCGTGCCGACCAGGCGCACCACGCCTGGCGGGCAGTGGTTGAGCAGGAACAGCGTGATCCGCAGGCGCAGCTTCTTCTTGCGTCCCACATAGGGGTTGGCCAACACCATCGCGCCGTACTCATTGAGGATCGCGCTCATCTCTGCGCGGTACTGGTCGTCGTTCTTGATCGACTCGATCGCGTGGTTGACGAAGTACGGCTGGAAGCGGGGCACCAGGAAGTCGCGCAAGTAGTAGCGCCCGCGCAGGTGCTCGTCGGGGAACATCTCGGTGAGCTTCTTGAAGTACTTGAAGCGGCTGCGGATCATCCGGATGCCGAACGAAGTGCTCGCCGTGTGGATGCACCAGACGGTGACGGCCTTGTCCACAAAGTAGTTGCTGAACCCCTTGCGGAAGATGCGCAGGAACAAGTCGTCGTCCTCGAAGCCCATAAACTGCGAATCGAAACCCTCGACGGCCTCGAAGGCCTTGCGACTCACCAGCGCAGCCGACGGCAGCACGAACATGTCGTTGCGCAGCAGGTCGTGGATGTGGCGCTTGGGGTGCGTGGCGTGGTCCTTGATGACGCCGGTGCGAATCACGTTGCCGTCGCCGTCCGCCTCGTACAGGTCGGCGTAGATGTAGCCGAACAGGCGGTCGTCTGCCGGGATCGACGACACCAGAGTCTCGATGTGGTTCGGCAGGTAGAAGTCGTCCTGATCCAGGAAGCAGATGTATTCGGAGGTCGACGCCGCCACGCCCGCATTGCGCGCCGAGCCCTGGCCGCCGTTCTCCTTGTCGAGGATGCGAAACGGATAGCGGGCCGCCAGCCCGTCGAGCGCGGCGCGCTCTTCCGGGCGCGAGCCGTCGTTGACCACGATCACCTCGTGCGCGGGCACCGACTGCTCGAACACGCTCTTCACCGAGCGCTCGATGAAATCGGCGCCGTTGTAGAACGGAATGATGACCACGACGTTCGGCCAGGCCGTCGGCTCGCCGGGTCGGGAAGGGTTCGCGGGGACGTTGGTTGGGTTCATTGTTGTTGTGTCAGACGGATTCGAAAAGATCGCGGACCACGCCGCGCACCCCGCGGCCGAACTTGTCGTAGCGACCGGTCATGGCCTCGCGCAGGATCGGCACGCAACGGGCCAGGCGCGAGGCGGGCAAAGCGGCGCGGAAGCGCTGGTGCACGATCTTGCTGCGCACCTTGTCGAAGATCTCGGGGGGCACGCGATCGCCCAGTTGCAGCAGGCGCTCCAGCAACAGCTCGGCCTTGATCGCGCGCTCGACGTGCGTGTTGCCGCGCGAGGCGAGCGCCTTGCGCACCTTTTCCTTGTAGGTGTCACGGCGGGCGCCGATCTGGTTGGATTCGTGCTGGCGGTATTCGATGAGGGACTCTTCCAGCAGGTCGACCCGCGACGTCGTCGACGCGATGATGGCCAGCCATTCGTCGTGCACCCACTCGACGGGCAGCGGCAGCGCATCGGCGAGCAGCGCACGACGGAAAACCGTGGTGGCGCCGGTCACGAGGTTGCGGCGCAGGAACACGTCGAACGCCCGGCCCGTGTGGATCCGCTCGATCTCGGACGGTGTGACCTCGAGCGCATGGAACAGCGTGTTGCCCAGATCGTGGCCCTGCGAATCCACGAGGCGCGCGTCGGTGTGCAGCAGCCAGAGGTTGTCGTCCTGCACGAAGGGCGCCACCATCCGCTCGAGCCGGTCGGGCACCCACACGTCGTCTTGGTCGCTCAGCGCGATCAGGTCGCCGGTGCAGGCGGAGATGGCCTGCTCGAAGTTCTTGACGACCCGCAGGGCCACCGGGTTCTCGAAGACCCGCAGGGCGATGGCCAGCCCGGGGCGCTCCGCCGCGCATTCGGCCACCGTGGCGCGCACGACATCGACCGAGCCGTCGCGCGAAGCGTCGTCGGACAGCACGATTTCGATCGGCGGGCGGGTTTGCAGGCAGATGCTGCGCACCTGTTCGCGCAGGAAGCGGGCGCCGTTGTAGGTGCACAGGGCGACGGAGACTTCGAGGGGACGGGACATACGCATGGGTTGATCGATTTTCTGTCGGGCATGCTGCCGATGGCAGCCGCAGCCCGTCCGATCGGGGAGCGGGGGGCTCTTCGATGGTTACGAATTGCAGCGGAACCGGAGCCGGTAAAATTATCTCTCAGTTGATACTCTGAATAAAATGCGCGGGCTCGCACGAGCACCGTCCCGGCCCCTGCGGCCATAGCCCTCCAAGAAATCCCGCTTGACCCCCTCGGCCACGAAGCGCTTTTGCTCATCGCCGTTTCATGCGGCGGTGGGACCCTGACCCTGCACATCACCGTCCGCATGGCAGACAAAGACACTGACGCACACGCATGAGCCAAGTTCATTCCAATCTACATCGAAGCCCCCTGGCCGACTGGTGGGAAGGCACCCGCCGCACCGACATCTGGTGGACGCTGGCCTGGTTCGATATCGTGCTGCGCTATCGCCGCTCCATGCTGGGGCCGCTGTGGCTCACCCTGAGCATGGGCGTCATGATCGGCGGCATGGGGCCGCTGTATGCCTCGCTCTTCGGCACCCACCTGGACAAGTTCTTCCCGCACCTGGCACTGGGCGTGATCTTCTGGGGCACGTTCTCCGCGGTGGTCACCGACGCCTGCAATGCCTTCGTCGGCTCGTCCAACTACCTGAAGCAGGGCTACTTTCCCATCAGCCTGTTCGTCTGGCGAGGCCTGGCGCGCAACCTGATCCAGTTCCTCCACCAGATCGTGCTGTACATCCCCGTGGCCATCTGGGCGGGTGTCACGCTGTCGTGGTCGGTGCTCCTGATCATTCCCGCCTTCGCGATCCTCATCATCAACGCGCACGCCCTGGGCCTGTTGCTGGGCCTCATCTGCACGCGCTACCGCGACGTGACCCAGATCATCACCAGCCTCATGCAGATGCTGATGTTCCTCACGCCCGTGTTCTGGCTCCCCGAGAACCTTCCAAGCCGCGCCAAGTACGTGCTGTGGAACCCCTTCGCACAGATGCTCGACCTGCTGCGCACGCCGCTCATGGGCGGCGTGGCGCACCTGCACAGCTGGATCGGCATCGCCGTGTGGACTGTGCTGTGCGTGTCCATCGCGAGCGTGCTGTTCGTCAAATACCGCCGCCGCGTCGTCTACTGGCTCTGATCCATGGCATCCATTTCACTCAAAAACGTTTCGGTCAGCTTCCCCATCTACGGGGCGGGCTCGGCATCGCTCAAGAAAACGCTGGCGGCTTCGGTCACCGGCGGGCGCTTCGGCAAGGAAACCGGGGTCACCGTGGTGCAGGCACTCAGCGGCCTCAACCTCGAGCTCAAGAGCGGAGACCGGCTAGGACTGGTCGGCCACAACGGCGCGGGCAAGTCCACGCTGCTGCGCACGCTGGCGGGGGTCTACGAACCTTCGGCGGGTGAATTCACGCGCCAGGGCTCCGTGGCCAGCCTGATCGACCCCGCACTGGGCATCGAGATGGACGCCACCGGCATCGAGAACATCATGCTGCGCGGCCTCGTGATGGGCATGAGCATGAAGGAAATCGAACGGCTCACGCCCGAGATCTGCGAGTTCAGCGGCTTGGGCGAGTACGTCAACATGCCCGTTCGCACCTACTCGACCGGCATGATGATGCGGCTGGCGTTCTCCATCTCCACCAGCGTCGAAGCCGACATCCTGCTGATGGACGAATGGCTGTCGGTGGGCGATGCCGCGTTCACCGAGAAGGCCGAGAAACGGATGCGCGACGTGGTGTCGAAGTCGGGCATCCTGGTGCTGGCCTCGCACTCGCCCGAGCTGATTGCCAAGGAGTGCAATCGCGTGATCCACATGGAGCACGGGCGGATCGTCGAAAGTTGAGGTGCAGCGTGGAGGGCCGGGCTAGTGGCTCGGAACTCCATCGCCGCACTTCGTGGCCGGGGCCTTAGCGCCCCACCCGCCTTATCGACGCTGGAAAACGACGAGGAAGCAATCGCCTTCCTTTTCCTGGTAGCTGTGCGCCGGGCGATAGTAGACGCTGGAGTTGCCATTGCCCCGCGCAAAGTCCAGCGGCAGGAACGCGTCGGAATCCAGCACGTCAAAGCCGTGTTTCGCCGCCCGCTCTTGCCACCAGGGCAGTGGTTCCAGGGTTTGGTGCAACGGCGTGCCGTCTTCCGTGAAGCCACCATCCACCCGGGAGATCGAGCAGGCGAAGATGCTTCCCGGACGGGTATGACGCGCCAGATTGGCAAACAGGCCCTCGACCCCCTCGGTCGTCAGATGCTCGAGCACCTCCCAGGCCGAGATCACGTCGAACTTGAACGTTTCGATCTCGCCGCGGCCCAGCGCAAAGGGGCGAGTCACATCACACGTGAAGAGCGTATCGCGCAGGAGCCGCCATTCCGCACGTTGCTGCAGCCTGGAGATGTCGCTTCCCTCCAGGCCAACGCCCACATGACCCCGCAGGACTGCGTCGAGCACCATCCCGCCCGCCGAGCAGCCGAGGTCCAGGAAAGACAACGGCTTGCCAGAAGCAGCAAAGAAGTCCTCGCACGCGCGGATGAAGCGCGGATGCCGCGTGTGATCGAGAACGGTTCCTACCGGATGAATGTGATCCGGGCTGTCATAGGCCACCGGATAGTCCGTGACGCACTTGAAACCCTGCAGGCTCTTGAGATCGATGTTCGACATCAGCGCAATCAAGATATCTCGCTGCACCCAATCCAGATGCCCGTGCAGCTCCGCGACAGAGGTCTGCACATCACTCACACGGGCGACCGCGTTCGTCGAGTTCTGAGAGAGCGCCGCTATCTGAACCTGGAGCGCAGCAATTTGCGCGGCGGTATCCCGCGACCCTTGAGCCAGGCCTGACACCTGCGCGCGGACATCGACAAAGAAGCTCGGCAAGCCATCGACCAAGCCATTGACCGAGCCTCGCAGATGGCCGACATCACCATCGAGCTTGACGGTCCTTTCCGCCAGATGCCCGACCCGCTGTTCGATGCCGGCCAGCTTGTCGACCACCCTCGCTTTGAATGGCAGGTAGAGCGGCCACAACATCCGCTTGATCACAGCGCGAATGGACAGCCCCCCCGCAGGCGGTGGTCCCGCTTGTGCCTGAGATTCCAGCGCGTCCGATGGCCTTTGCGTGGCTTCCGGGCCACCCTCGCCCACCGGCTCTTGCAATGCCGCAGGGAGGGCAATCCAGTCGAGTGGGTACTTCAACTCTTCCAACAGCGTTCGCGTCAGCGTGAGGTCTTCATTCGCAAAGTTGCGCGATGAAAACACCTTGCGCTTCAGGAACGGCGAACCCTTCTGAAGAAGCGTGTTCTGATAGGTCGAAATATCTGCACCGAACGGAATGTCAAGAACAGACCGGTCAATCAGTGGTGCAAAGGAAAATCCATTCGCGGCCAGCAACCTGCTGAGTCCGATTTCGTATTTTTCACATATCTTCTGCTTCGATTCTTCGACCGCGATGGATTCGAAGAAATCACGGAAAACTGCACTCCCCACCACAGGCCGGTTCAGTGTCAGGAAATAGCTCTGGAGATGCCGCGTGTTGCCATAGTTCTCAGTGATGCCCCAGGCATCCAGGCCGGCCGCATCCATGCGGTCGAAGACTACCGCCAGTTCCCGTACGGGCCCGTAATTGCTGTCATTCGCCAAGATGACGGTGTCGTACTTCTCGACTTCTTGCCACCCCAGCCGAAAAATCAGTTTCTGCCAAGACCCGAAGTCATACTTCTCGTGCGCTTCCGCCCATCGCCCCCGAGTGACCGCCTCCAACTTTTGGAGCTCGTCCTCGCTGGCGTCATTTGCCGCCTGGTAATAGACGTCGGCAAACTTGGAAAGCTCAGTCAGGTAATGAACCACATAGTCATCGACCCGATTTTCGAGGCTATAACCGGCGAAAAGGCACAAACGCTTCATTCAATATCCTCTTTAACCATCTTCCAAACTGGAAGTACGCCGAACGCGCGATATACGTGATGCCGAGCGTCCGTGGTCTTGCTCATCAACGGTAATTTTCCGAAGACATAAAGCGTGGTGCAGATGCTTTCACCGGGAATGGTCTGCAAGTTGAGCAACGGCCAGCGCCCATTGAGAAAGTATCCTCGCAGTTCGCCCACCCGACGACGTCGAAAGGTATCGCTGAAACTGCCCTGCAGCGCGGCTTGCGCATCCAATGCGGCCTGATCGACATTCGCGTCCGGCGCCACACCCGTACCGTATTTCTTGTGAAGTTGCTCGGCACTCATCGTGCCGTTCCAGTTGCTACTTCCCTGATCGAGGCTGCGATAGAAAATCTCTTCGTCTGTCAGTTTTTTCAGATCCCGGTACCACGGCAAATGCCTTGCCTCATAGGGATAGCCCATTCGGAAAGCTGAGAAGAAATCGGACGTACGCCATTCTTCTCGCGGACGATACAGCGCAAATGTCGTGTCCACCGGTGCATCGTAAATCGTCAGCGCGCCGTGCTCCTTCACCTTTTCGTAGAAGCGGCCTTCCCATTTGAGAACATTTTCCTTCAGCTCGTAGTGATCGGGCAGATCGTCCAATTTGAGGGAAAAACCGATCTTGTTCTTGGCTGGATGACTCAGCAAGACATCAAGGAAGACATACAAGAAGTCAAACGGACATTCATCGACGGGCAGGACATCCGGGTCGGTCAACACGAAATAGTTCGAATCGACGATCTCCTTGAATTTCAACGAGTCGAACAATACCGTGTGTTTGTAATTGACACCCATGTAGTGCACTCTGTGGGGAGAGGCACCCAGGTACTCGACAAGCGGCGGATAGGACGACGCGTTGTCGATGATGTGGATGTTTTTGAATCCTGCCTTTTCGAAGTACGCAATGCTTGCCTGCAGGTACGTCAGGTGGTTGAACGAAATGACGAAGATCGGAATCTCGCGGATGACGTCTTTGCACAGGCGAACGAAATCGGCCTTGGGCAGTGGCTTGATCTGGTGGAACACGGAGGCCAGTTCAAGCGGTGAGCAAAGGTCGGGGCGTTTGATGGAAGCCATCAATTTCGACAGCATGTCGAGCTTGGCCGACTCATTGCCGGACTCGCCTTTCAGCATCGCCGTGACCTGCATCACATCGGCTGGCGACAGGTCGCCCACCAGGTACCCGATCATCCGGAGCTTGACACCGACATCCAGCCGATGCATTTCGTCCATGTGAGCAATCGACGCACTTTCATTGTGTCGGCGATAGCGAAGCAGGATCTCCTGGACATTTCCCAGCTTCGTGACGCGAATGGCACGCGTCCACAAATCGTAATCCTCACTGAAACGCATCGATTCATCATAGAAAAGATTGTTTTCAGCGAACAATTGGCGTCGCAACATGGCCGTGGGATGCGCGATATAGCAGCCCATGAGCATGTCGGCATAGCGGACGTTCTCCATGTGATGGTGAATGGCGTCACCGTCCATGAACTGCTGGAACTTCGTGCCGCACACCCCCACGTCGAGATGCTCATCGAGAAACGCCACCTGCTTTCCGAGTCTCGTCGCTTCCGCAATGTCATCCGCATCCATGCGCGCAATGAATTCACCCCGCGCTTCGCGGAAAGCGAAATTCAATGCAGCAGCCAGACCTTTGCCAGGCCCTTTCAACACTGTGATGCGAGCGTCCTCATAGCCACGAATGAGGCCCAGAGTACCGTCTGTCGAGTTGTCATCAACAATCAACAGTTCGAAATCCGTGAATGTCTGCCCCAGGATGCTGTCCAACGCCTCCTTCAGATACTTCTCGGAATTTCGCGTTGGAATGACGACTGATACGCGTGGTGGATACATGAGCAGTTTTATTTTTTAATTCAAAGTGGCAATTTGCGCAAAGTAGGTGCAAGCGCGGAGCAGATGCTCATTCAAACTACAGATCAGTCGGGTTATAGAAAATGATTCGGCTTCCCAAAGGCTCGAATCCGAAATGTATCCGGCGCAGGCCCAGCGCCTTCTCAATGGCATCGTGGCGTTCAGACGGCGCATAGAACATCAGGAATCCGCCTGCGCCGGCACCCAACAGCTTGCCGCCGAGCGCGCCATGGGCCTTGGCCTTTGCATACCAGTCGTCGATTGCATCGCTGGTGATGCCCGAGGCCAGCTGCTTTTTCAGCCGCCAGTTTTCATCGAGAATTTCACCCATCGAGTCCAGGTGGCCGTTCTGCAACTCGTCGCGCAACTCATAGACCAGTTCAACCATGCGGTTCAGCATTTTTTGCTTGCCCGCACTGTCTGCCACGTTCGACGACTGCTCTTTCAGGATGCCCGAAGCGCTGCGCGTGATACCCGTGTAGAAAACAAGAATATTGCTTTCGACAGCCTCTCGGATCTTTCGCTGCAACACGAGCGGCGTCACCAGGACGCTGTCATCCGGCTTGAATTCAATGAGGCTCAACCCGCCGTACGCCGACGCGTACTGATCCTGTTTTCCGATCGGCTCACCGCAACGATCTATTTCAATCTCGCAACTCAATCGCCCCAGCTGTTCCGCCGAGACATGCCGACCCAGATAGGCCGAGAGGACATTGATCAAGCCGACGGTGAAGGCACTGGACGACCCCAGCCCGGTGCCGCGCGACGGAATGTCGGCGGTGCTCGTGACTTCAATCCCTCCCGGGATTTCCAGCATTTGAAGCGTCGCACGAACCAGGCGATGCTCGATCTTCTCGATGTGGTCGACCTCTTCGGTCTTGGAATACGCGATGCGGATCCCGCCGTCGAACTTCTTGTTGACGCTCACATAGACATATTTGTCTACGGCGGTCGAAAGCACCGCCCCGCCATGTTGTCGGTAATAGCTCGGCAGATCACTTCCGCCGCCGACAAAGCTCATCCGCAACGGTGTCCGGCTAATGATCATGGGGTGTCATCCATGGAAAAAATGGAATCGAAGTCGAGCACGCCGTCAGCCGTGGCCCGCGCAGCGGCCGCCAAGGGCGTTTCGTCTTGCTGTCGCTGCTCGTAGGCTTGGGCCGCCCCTTGTGCATCCGCCAGACCGCGTGCGATGAGGTCGGCTTCGACGCGAACGCGCCGCGATGCTTCGTCCGCTTCGATGTGAATACGCCAGGTCCGCCGCTCGCTCCGCCAATCGGCGAGCAGCGCGGGGACACCCTCCAGAATCAGGACCGCGTCCTGCGCCAGCACCGTGCGCTCGGGCAGGCCCCGATCACGAACCTTCCGGTCGTAGGACGGCAATTCAGCGTCGACCGCGCCGCCGTCGAGCCAGCCCTTGAGATCTTCTTGCGCTTCTTCCAACGCATAGCGCCCCAGCACGCCCGCACCTCGTTCGGCGACGGGACGCAACCAGCGATCGAGCGACAGCACGTGGGCGTCCAGTTTGCGCGCCACGAGTTCGGACTTCAACACGCTGGCCATCGTCGACTTTCCACTGCGCGCCAAGCCGCCGACCAGCACCAAGTCGCCCGGCTGGACTTTGCGCATCCATTCGTTGATGGCGGCAACCAGCAGTGGATACGTGTGAACGATGAAATGCGCTGCAGCGCCGATGTGTGCGAAACGAAAATCCGGCGCCGCTGCGAATTTGCCATCGCGCCCGGCTTCTCCGGTTTCCAGCAGAACCGAACGCAGGCCGGCTCGCCGCGCCGCCAGCACGTCGGCGGTGCTGTCACCGACCATCCAGGAGTCGGCGGCCTGGACGTTCATCGCCGCCATGGCTTCGCGCATCATGCCGGGCTGAGGCTTGCGGCAATTGCACGCGACTTTCAGTGCCGGTACTTCACCGGCAAAACCGGCGTCGGGATGGTGCGGACAGAAGTAGATCGCATCGACATAGGCACCAGCATCGCCCAGCCGGCTTTCCAACCGGTTGTGGATGCGCCGCAAGTCGTCGAAGCTGGCCTCCCCACGCGCAAGCACCGGCTGGTTCGTCACCACGACCACGCGGTACTCCGCGTTGTTGAACGCACGCACCGCTTCGGCGGCGTGCGGCAGAAGTTCAAAATCCGCAGGCCGGCGTACATAGTCGCGCAGCACATTGAGGGTTCCGTCCCGGTCCAGGAACACCGCTTTTTGCAGGTGCTGCCGGCTGGCCCGCTGGACAACGCCTGAACGCAGGTGCTTTTCCACCTTGTCGAGTCGCTTGGGCGTGCCCAGGTCTTTGATGTACTCGAAGCTGACATAGCCCGCGATGTGCGCACCGGCGCGCACCATCGCCGGAAAGAGGTCTTTGGCGAAGTCGCAGGGCACAGGAAAGTCGCGCCATGCCAGGAGCGCCTTCTTTTCGACGATGTAGAAGGCCGCATTGACGAGGTTGCGCAACTCGGCGCCGTCCGGGTGCGGGTACCCGTGAAACGCCTGCACCCGGCCGGATGCATCGATCTCCACGAGGTCCGAGTCCGCCGGATGATCATTCGGATGCAGAAGCAGGGTGGCATCCGCACCCGAAGCCTCGTGTGCTGCCAGCATGTGCCCGATGTCGATGTCGAACAGCGTATCGCCATAGACGACGATGAATCGATCATCCAGGTCGTCCAGGCATGCCAACAAGGCACCCGCCGTCCCGCGCGGCTCGCCATCGTCGAAGAGGCGCACCCGGCTGGGAAACTGGCGCTGTTCGAAGAAGGCCTGGATCTGGTCTGCCGCGTGGTTGACCAGAACGACGACGTCATCGATCCCGTGATGCGCGAGCGTGCGGACCTGAAGCTCCAGCAATGGCGTGCCATTGACATCCACGAGCGGCTTGGGACGCCCGTTCAGGCGCTCTGCCAGCCGGGTGCCCTTGCCGCCCGCAAGAATGACCGCCTGCGTCACTCCGCCAGCTCCTCGCGCGCGATCTCGTCGACCGCGCGCACCATGGCCTGCGTCGAATCAAGCTGAGGGCTCCAGCCGCTGGCGGCCAGGCGCTGGGTCGAATAGCGGAAGCGCGGCACATCGCCCACCCAGCCGCGGTTGCCCTCGCCAAAGACGATGTCGGCTTTCGGAGACACCCGGTCGCGCACCGTCTGCGCAATCATGCGCACCGTGACGCCATCGTCCTTCGGCCCGATGTTGAACACCTTGTAGCGCCCCTCGAGCCGGCTCACGTGCAGCATGGCGTCGATCAGGTCGTTGACATGCAGATACGCCTTCTGCTGCGTGCCGTCCCCGAGAACCTGCAGTTGCTCGGGGGTTGCCTTCAGCTTGCGGATGAAATCGAAGATCACACCGTGCGTCGCCGGCACGCCGATGACGTTCGGGAATCGGAAGATGTCTGCGCGCGGGAGGAAAGACTCGACGGCCGCCCGGATCTGCGCTTCCGATGCCAGCTTCATGGCCCCGTAGTTGGAGATCGGTTGCAGCGGGCCGATGTCTTCATGAATTTCACGTTCGCCGAGATCGCCGTAGATGGCCGAGCTCGACGCGAAGTGCAGTTCGGGAATGTCATGCCGGCGCATCGCTTCGAGCACGGAAAACGTGGTCAGGAACGTGCGATCGCGGTCAATGCGCGGATCAGCCACCCCTGCCGGGATGTCCGAATTGGCGGCCAGGTGCCAGACATGGGCCACGGGCGTGCCGGCCTCCTGGATCGCCGCCGACAAGGCCTCCAGATCGGAGCAGTCCACCTGCCGAAAACTGAAATGAGGATGGCTGTCGAATTCCGCCACCAGTTCACGCCGTCCACGTGACAAGTCATCCAGGGCCAGAACGGCGCCACCCTCTCCAAGCAGACGGCGCGTCAGGTTGACAGCGACAAAACCAGCGCCACCAGTGATCAGGTGCAATTTCATGGGAATCTCACAATAGGAAGGCTTTGGGTGGCAGCAGACCTAAAGAGCTGGAAGTTGCTTGCCCAGGCCTGCGTGTCGGATGCTAGAACTTGAGCGTTCCCAGCAGGGACGGATCTGTCAGGTGGCTCTGGCGAAGGTACTGCGCCAGGATGTGCATGAGCGACTGGTGAACATCCTCGACGACACCGTAGTTCTGCGCATCCACGTGAAGACTGACGTCGGCGAGGCGAGCCGCATCGCCACCCGCAAACCCGGTCATGGCAATCGTGGTCATCTTCATCTCACGCGCTGTATTGAGCGCCTTGATGATGTTGGGCGAAGCGCCAGACGAGCTGATCGCGATGAGGACGTCGCCTTCGGACGCCATGGACGTCAGCTGGAACGAGAACATCTCTTCGGGTCCGATGTCATTGACGATCGCGGTGATCAGTTCGACGGCGGACGAGAGGCTGTTCACCTTCGGCTTCAGCCAGCCATTGCTGCGAACACCTTTCATGCAGTCGCAGACCAGGTGGTTGGAGATGGCCGCCGACCCCCCATTGCCACACGAAAAAATCATCTTTCCCTGGGCCGCACGCTCCGCAAGAAGGCGCCCGGCGGCTGCAAGCGCGCCACGGTCCACGGTCTTGGCTGCGGCCGTGATTCTTTCGAAATACGCGTCCGCGTACAGCCCAGCATCTGCTATCTGGTGATCTGGAAAGAATGAAGGCATAAAAATTTCAAGTGGGAGTTATAGAAATAGGGGGTGGCAGACAGTTCCAACGGCTTTGACTACCCCTTTTGAAATAGCAGCGGCAAACCAGGCCGCCACGCTCATCTCTTATTCGAAGAATTCCGCCTGCTTCATCGTCTGCCCGGCGCTGTCCTTGGCCGAAAGTGCAGGCGCCTGTCCCACATCCGGCCACGCAATATCGAGAGAGGCATCGTTCCATACGATGCATCGCTCATGCGCAGGCGCGTAGTAGTCGGTGGTCTTGTAGAGGAAATCGGCGCTGTCGCTGAGCACGAGAAAACCGTGCGCGAAACCGGGGGGAACCCACAACTGCCTGTGGTTGCCTTCACTGAGTTCCACGCCGACCCATTTCCCGAAAGTCGCCGACGACTTGCGGATGTCCACGGCCACATCGAACACCGCGCCACGCACAGCGCGCACCAGTTTTCCTTGCGCTTGCTGGACCTGATAGTGCAACCCCCGAAGCACGCCTTTGGACGACCTCGAATGGTTGTCCTGCACGAAGTCGACCTTCGACCCGACCGCGTCTTCAAAAGCACGCTGGTTGAAGCTCTCGTAGAAAAACCCCCTGGCATCGCCGAACACCTTCGGCTCGATGATCAAAACGTCAGGGATCTCGGTTCGGATGACATTCACGAGCGCACCTCTTCGGCCAGCAAGTGGTTCAGGTACTTGCCGTAACCGTTCTTCTGCAGCGGTGCAGCCAGCTTTTCGAGCTGCGCGCGGTCGATGAAGCCATTGCGCCACGCGATCTCTTCAGGACACGCGATCTTCAGCCCCTGTCGATGCTCCAGGGTCGCGATGAACTGACCCGCTTCGAGCAGGCTTTCATGCGTGCCCGTATCCAGCCATGCATAGCCCCGCTGCATGATCTGCACGTTCAGCTGATCAAGGTCCAAATACGCCTGGTTGACCGCCGTGATCTCCAGCTCGCCGCGCGCGCTGGGCTTCACGGCCTTGGCGATGTCGACCACCTGGTTGTCGTAGAAATACAGGCCGGTCACGGCGTAGCTGCTCTTGGGCTTGACGGGCTTCTCTTCGATGCTGCTGGCCTTGCCGTTGGCATCGAAGGCAACCACGCCGTAGCGCTCGGGGTCGTTCACGTGGTACGCGAACACGGTCGCACCGCGCTGCTTGGTGTCGGCATCCGACAGCAGATGCACGAAGTCGTGCCCATAGAAGATGTTGTCCCCCAGCACCAGCGCGCTCGGCGAATTGCCCACGAACTTCTCGCCGATGATGAAGGCCTGCGCCAGGCCATCGGGACTCGGCTGCACCGCGTACTGCAGGTTGAGGCCCCACTGGCTGCCGTCGCCCAGCAGTTGTTGGAAGCGCGGCGTGTCCTGCGGCGTGCTGATGATCAGGATGTCGCGCATGCCGCCGAGCATCAGCGTGCTCAACGGGTAATAGATCATGGGCTTGTCGTACACCGGCAGCAGTTGCTTGCTCATGGCGAGCGTGGCCGGGTGCAGGCGGGTGCCGGAGCCACCGGCAAGGATGATGCCTTTGCGTTGCGTCATGGGGTCTTCTAGTGTGGGAGGCCGGGAAAAATCAGTCGGTCAGAGCGTCTCGCGCAACATGCGTGCCACGCCTTCCTGCCAGGGCGGCAGTCGCAGGCCGAAGGTGGTCTGCAGCTTGGTGGTGTCGAGCCGCGAGTTGTGCGGGCGCTTCGCGGGCGTCGGAAAGGCGCTGGTGGGCACGGCCTCCACGGCCTGCGGGCCGGCCTTGAGTTCGACGCCAGCCTGCTGCGCCATCTCGAGCACGAAGCGCGCGTAGCCGTGCCACGTGGTCTCGCCGCCGGCGATGGCGTGGTACAGCCCGGCCTTGGTCGGGTCTTGCAAGGTGGCGCGGATGGCGTGTGCAGTGATATCGGCCAGCAACTCGGCCCCGGTGGGGGCGCCGAACTGGTCGTCGATGACCGTGAGCTTGTCGCGCTCCTTGGCCAGGCGCAGCATGGTCTTGGCGAAGTTGCCGCCGCGTGCGGCGTACACCCAGCTGGTGCGAAAGATCAGGTGCTTCGCGCAATGCTGCGCCACCAACTGCTCGCCTTCGAGCTTGGTCTGGCCGTACACGCTGAGCGGGCCGGTCGCGTCGTCTTCTTTCCAGGGGCGGGTGCCGCTGCCGTCGAAGACGTAGTCGGTGGAGTAATGCACCATCAGCGCGCCGATCTGCTGCGCGGCCTCGGCCACCACGCCGGGCGAGGTGGCGTTGAGCTTGCGCGCAAAGTCGGGCTCGCTCTCGGCCTTGTCGACGGCGGTGTGGGCGGCGGCATTGACGATGACGTCAGGGCGCACGGCCAGCACCGTGGCGGCCAGCTGCTCGGGACTGCTGAAGTCGGCGTGGAAGTCGGTGCTATCGAAGTCCAGCGCGACCAGTTCGCCGAGCGGCGCGAGGCTGCGCTGCAACTCCCAGCCGACTTGTCCACCTTTGCCGAGCAGCAGCAACTTCATGCGGAAGCCTTTGCAGGCGCAGCGTCGTACTGCTTCTCGACCCATTCGCGGTACGCGCCGCTTTGCACGTTGCGCACCCAGTCACCGTGGGCGAGGTACCACTCGACGGTCTTGCGGATGCCGGTGTCAAAGGTCTCGGCGGGCTTCCAGCCAAGCTCGGCCTCGAGCTTGCGCGCATCGATGGCATAGCGGCGGTCATGGCCCGGGCGGTCCGTGACGTAGGTGATCTGTTCCTTGTACGGCTTGCCGTCGGCGCGAGGGCTCAGTTCGTCGAGCAGCGCACACACGGTGTTGACGATCTCGATGTTGGGTTTCTCGTTCCAGCCGCCGACGTTGTAGGTCTCGCCGAGCTTGCCGGCCTCGAGCACGCGGCGGATGGCGCTGCAGTGGTCCTTCACGTAGAGCCAGTCGCGCACCTGCATGCCGTCGCCGTAGACGGGCAGGTTCTTGCCGGCCAGCGCGTTGACGATCATCAGCGGGATCAGCTTCTCGGGGAAGTGGAACGGGCCGTAGTTGTTCGAGCAGTTGGTGGTGACCACCGGCAGGCCGTAGGTGTGGTGCCAGGCGCGCACGAGGTGGTCGCTGGCGGCCTTGCTGGCCGAGTACGGGCTGTTGGGCTCGTACTTGTTCTCTTCGGTGAAGGCCGGGTCGGTCTTGGAGAGCGAGCCGTAGACCTCGTCGGTCGACACATGCAGGAAGCGGAAGGCGGCCTTCTGGTCGGCCGGCAGTGCGTTCCAGTAACCGCGCACCGATTCGAGCAGGCGGAAGGTGCCGAGCACGTTGGTCTGCACGAAGTCTTCGGGGCCGTGGATCGAACGATCCACATGCGATTCCGCGGCAAAGTTCACGACGGCACGCGGTTTGTGCTCGGCCAGCAGGCGATCGAGCAGCGCGCTGTCGCCGATGTCGCCCTGCACGAAGACATGGTTCGCGTTGCCCTTGAGCGATGCGAGGGTCTCAAGGTTGCCTGCGTAGGTCAGCTTGTCGAGGTTCACCACGGGCTCGTTGCCCTGCGCGATCCAGTCGAGTACGAAATTGGCGCCAATGAAGCCTGCGCCGCCGGTAACCAGGATCATGGAGTCCCCACCTGTAGAAAAAAGTTTGCTTTACCGAAAATCAACATTCAATTATCCCATCGGTGTGAAGTGCCGATGTACAGGGCTTGGCCGGCTTGCGGGGCCCGCCTACAATCGCCAACAATTGCAGGAGAGCGGGCCTCCACGGAGGCCCTACCGAAGGCGCAAACTCCCATAAACGCTCAGGTCGGCCCGACGACATTCCAGGCAACGCCACGGAATTTCGGCAAGGGGTCAGTACTGCACTCATCGATACAGCCGTCTGGAGAGCCGTCACGCCATGTGGCGCACCGAAGGAGCAAACCCGCTGCGGGTGCAGCAGGGTGAATCTCTCAGGTACCGAGGACAGGGGGAGCGGCAACTTGGACAGCGGTCGTCCGGTTGCTTGCTATTTTTTCAATAGCACTCCACGCCCGCCGTTCAAGCGCTGCAAACTCAAAGGTACTTGCAATGCGTGTGATCGTTCTTGGCGCCGGCCTGCTCGGCGTGACGTCGGCCTACTACCTCCAGCAACTCGGCCACGAGGTGACCGTGATCGACCGGCAGGCCACCCCGGCCGCCGAAACCAGCTTCGCCAACGGCGGCCAGATCTCGGTCAGCCATGCCGAACCCTGGGCCAATCCGAGCGCGCCGCTGAAGGTGCTGCAATGGCTCGGCAAGGAGGATGCGCCGCTGCTCTTTCGCATCCGCGCCGACATGCGCCAGTGGCTCTGGGGTCTGCAGTTCCTGCGCGAATGCACCCCCGCGCGCACCCGCCACAACATCGAACAGATCGTTCGTCTCGGTACATACAGCCGGGAAATGTTGCAGCAATTGCGTCGAGACACCGGCCTGAACTATGACCAGCGCACGCAAGGCATCCTGCACTTCTACACGACGCAAAAAGAATTCGACGGCGCCCTCGCGCCCGCCGAGCAGATGCGCGCCCTGGGCTGCGAACGCCTGGTCATCTCGGCCGACGAGGCCATCAAGATCGAACCCGCCCTCGCCCACATCCGCCCCCAACTCGCCGGCGCCACCTACACCGCCGAAGACGAATCGGGCGACGCCAACCGCTTCGCGCGCGAGCTGGTGAAGCTGGCCGAGGCGGCCGGCGTGAAGTTCCTCATGAGCCACACGGTGACCGCGCTGCGCGAAGCCGGCGGCAGCATCGACCACGTCGAGGCGACCGACAACGAAGGCCGCTTCCAGCGCATCCGCGGCGACGCCTTCGTGCTTGCGATGGGTTCGTTGAGCCCGCTGTACGCCGCGCCGCTGGGCATCCGCCTGCCGATCTACCCGGCCAAGGGCTACTCGGTGACGCTGCCCGTGAAGGACGCATCGAAAGCGCACCAGGTCTCGCTCACCGACGACGAATACAAGCTGGTGTTCTCGCGCTACACCTCCGAATCGGGCGACCGCCTGCGCATCGCCGGCACGGCCGAGCTCAACGGCTACGACCGCGACCTGAACCGCGTGCGCTGCGAAGCCATCGTGCGGCGCGTCGAAGAGCTCTTCCCTGGCGCCGGTGACACCGAGCGCGCGCAGTTCTGGACCGGCCTGCGCCCGGCCACGCCGAGCAACGTGCCGCTGATCGGCAAGACCAAGCTGCCGAACCTGTTCCTCAACACCGGCCACGGCACGCTCGGCTGGACGCACGCCTGCGGCTCGGGCAAGTCGATTGCGCGCATCGTGAGCGGACTGGCGCCCGAGGTCGATTTCGCGTTCGCCGGCATGCCGGCGCCCGCGCCGCGCGCACTGCAACCGGCCTGAACGCGACCGGCGCCGGACCTCAGTCCGGTGCGGTGAACACCGTCAGCACGCCGGTGTAGCCGTACAGGTGATGGCGCGCGATCTCGCCCGCGGCGAAGAAGCCGACCAGCGGCACGTCGCCCAGCGCATGCCGCACGATCTGCAGCTCGGCGCCCGGCGCACCGAAGTGCGGGCCGCCGCGCCCCGAGCAGCTCACGTACACCGCGCCCGCGATGCGCCGCGCGGGATGCGGCGCGGCCTCGGCCTCGCCGGCCGCCACGGCGCGCGCGGTGGCCAGCGTCTGTTCTTCGGGCTCGAGCTCTTCGCGGATCTCGGCGCAGATGCGCATCAGGTCGGCGCGCGCCGCCTGCGCGTTGCGGCGGCAGAAACTCAGCCGCATGCCGGCCTCGGCGTTGTCGGCAATGGCGATGCCGCGCCGCGTCGGGTCGAGGCCGATGATGTGGCGCACCAGCACGTCGGCGCCCAGGTCGCCGGTGCGGCGAATGCCGTCGCTGCCCGCGTCGGCCAGGCCGACCAGCGTGTTGCGCACGGCGTCGATGGCCTCCTGCGGCCGGTCGAGCGACACCTGCAGGTCGGCCAGCAGCACGTCGAGCGCCGGTTCGCCGTCGAGCGCCAGCAGCAGGTTGCCGTCGGCCTCGGTGATCTCGCGCTCGCGCGCGCCGCCCGTGCGCAGCGGCTGGCAGCCCTGCGTGACGCGCGACACCAGCCGCACGCCCTCGCCGAACACCACGCCCGACAAGCCGCCCGAGAACACACCGCCCGCCGCGCCGTGGCCGCGGATGTTGCCGTTGCCGCCGACCGCGAACTGCAGCGCC
The DNA here is from genome assembly GCF_059418385.1 of Variovorax sp. GW821-FHT09A10. NCBI lineage: Bacteria > Pseudomonadati > Pseudomonadota > Betaproteobacteria > Burkholderiales > Comamonadaceae > Variovorax > Variovorax sp. GW821-FHT09A10. The sequence continues at coordinate 119,135 of NZ_JBWKPT010000009.1, read as the reverse complement.
CCGCCGCGGCCGGACGAGAGCCCGCCGAACAGGTAGCCGGTGTCGGTGCGGCCCGCCATCTCGCCGATGAGCTCGCCCAGGTCGGGCGTGGCGGGGTCGGCGTGCACGAGCGCGGTGTGCGCCTCGAAGCCGCTCATTTCGGAGCTGCCCAGCGGCGCCACGCCCGAGAACACGCGGTACTGGTCGCTGGGCAGCGCGCACAGCATCAGGCTCAGGCCGGGCTCGTCGAAGTACTCGGCGTTGTTGGCCGACACGCCGATGCCGACCGTGCCCGACCAGTCGGTGACCTCGGGCAGCTCGGCGCTCAGGTGATCGAGGATCTCCTGCGCCTCGCTCGCGTAGTGGTCGGTGATGTAGAGCAGCCCGAGCGTCGGGTTCGACGCGTAGTCGGGCAGCGCCATCTGTGCGCGCAACTGGGCCAGCACGAGGCCGGCGGCCATGCGCCATTGCGGGTGGGTGGCATGGCCGGTGGGAAACAGTTTCATGGTGCGTACCGACCCGTGCGTCGTCGTCTGGAAAGGTGTCTGTAAGACGTCAGCGCCGGCCGGAGGTTCGCTTGCGCGCGGCGGTGGACGTGGTTTTCTTGCGCGCGGCGGGTGCCGGCGCGGCTTTCTTGGCGGCGGCCTTCTTCGCCGCGGTCTTGGCGGCCGGCTTGCGCGCCGCCGTCGCCTTGCCGATGACCTGCCCCACGGCGTCGGCCAGCGGCTGCGCCATGGCCGGCACCTTGAGCTGCGCCGCGTCCTGCAGCGCCGTGCTCGCGATCTGCTGGAACTGCTCGGTGAGCGAGCCCCACCATTGCATCGGGTCGACGACGCCGGCGGCGCCGTTGGACGCTGCGGGCTTGGCGCGCGATGTCTTCTTCGGCGCCGGGGCTTCCTCTTCCGCTTCTTCCTCGGCCTCGTCGAACTCTTCTTCCTCTTCCTCGACGGCTTCCGGTTCGGGCCGCGGTGCGGGGGCAGGGGCAGGGGCAGGGGCAGGGGCAGGGGCAGGGGCCGGTGCAGGCGCCGGCGCCGGCGCCATGGCCGCTGCCTGCTTGGTGAACGCGCTGGCGATGTCTTCCATCCGCACGTTCATGCCGCGCAGGGTCGACAGCGTCATCTTCTGCACCTCGAGCGCCTGGATGGTCGCCTTGAGCGCATGGCCGTTCTGTTCGAGCCAGTACTGGACGGTCTTGAGTTCCTGGATGCGCTTGTCGACCTCTTCGACGCTCATGGTGGGCGCGACCCAACTCGCCAGGCTGGGGATGCCGGGCACCGAGCCGGAGCCCGCGGCGGCACCGCCGGCGAGGTTCTTCAGGAAGTCGAATCCGGGGACGAACTGGCTGAAGTCGAAGGGTTTGCTGGCGTTGCTCATGCGGGAGGTCTCCTGGCTGGGTTTTCTTGTGCTGCCAGCTTACTCCAAGCCCTTTGCAAGCGAATCAGAGCTCGTCCCTGACCCGGCTGAAAACCTTCCAGAAATTCGCGTCCTGCGAGGTCGCGAAGTTGATCCGCATCATCGTGCTCGGCGGCCTGCGCGCATGGAACAGCGAGCCCGGCGCCAGCAGGTAGCCCTGGTCGAGCATGCGTTGCGTGAGCGCGTCGGTGTCCACGCCCGTGTCGACCCAGCCGAACAGCCCGGCCGGCTCCGAGGCGAAGGTGCAGCCGTGCGACATGGCCAGCTTCACCGCGCGGCCACGCGCGCCGTCCAGGCGGATGCGCACGCGCTCCGAATGGCGGCGCAGCTGGCCCTGGTCGATGCACCACGACAGCGCCCGCTCGAACAGCGTGGGCGAGGTCAGCGTGGCCAGCAGCTTGGTCTCCAGCAGCCGCTCTTTCAGCGCGGGCGAGGCGGCCAGGAAGCCGATGCGCCAGTTGGGTGCCAGGATCTTCGCGAAGCCGCTGACGTAGATGGTGCGCTGCAGCCCGTCGAGCGCACTCAGGCGCGTGGCGTGCTCCGGCGCGAGGTGGCTGTAGGTGTCGTCCTCGACGATGTGGAAGTCGTGTTCGTTGGCCAGCTTGAGCACGCGGTGCGCGCTGCCCGGCGTGAGGCTGTAGCCGGTCGGGTTGTGCAGCACGCTCACGCTGACGAAGAGCTTGGGGCTGTGCAGCTTGCAGTACTGCGCCATCACGTCGAGGTCGGGCCCGTCGGCGCGGCGCGGCACCGGCAGGATGCGCATGCCCAGCGCTTCGAGCCGGGCGAACTCCAGCGCCCAGCCGGGCTCCTCGACCATCACCGGATCGCCCGCGCGCAGCAGCGTGCGGCTCACGATGTCCAGCGCGTGCGTGGCGCCGATGGTGGTGACGATCTGGTCGGGCCCGGCCGGCACGTTGATGCGCACCAGCTTCTGCGACAGGCTGCGGCGCAGCGCGAGGTCGCCCGAGGGCTCGCCGTATTGCAGCGACAGTTCCTGCAGCGCCGACGTGGTCGTCACGCGGCGCACCGCGGTCGCCAGGAAGGTCGAGGCCATCCAGTCGGGCGGGAACACGCCCATGCCCGGCTGCGGCTTGTCGCTCGGGCGGTGGAACATGCTGCGGATCAGCGAGCTGGCATCGGCCGGCACGCGCGAGGCCATCATCGGCGGGACCTCGGGCGCGGCATGCGCCGGGTTGCGCGAACTCTCGGGCACGGGTGCCGCGTCGCGCACATAGAAGCCGCGCTGGCGGCGCGCCTCGACCAGGCCCTGCGCGAGCAACTGGTCGTACGCGGCGACCACGGTGTACGGGCTCACGCCCTGCTGGCGTGCGCACTCGCGCACCGAGGGCAGGCGTGCGCCGGGGGCCAGCAGCCGGTTGCGGATGCGCTCGGCGAGGCGATCGGCCAGCTGCCCGGTCAGGGACTGGGTGGAGGTTCGGGTCAGCATCGGATCGGGCTGCATCGCACAGAGAGCGAGAAAAGGGCGGCGTGTGTCGAAGGAATGACCAATACAGATTTCAGATTTGTTCGATCATCTGTACTGGAACTGTAATGGTCTCAAGTTTAGAGTCTGTGACATGAACTGGCAAGAATTCACCGCGCTGCTGGTGCTGGCCACGGCGATGAGCTTCTCGCCCGGACCCAACACCACGCTCTCCACCGCCCTGGCGGCCAACGGCGGCCTGCCGCGTGCGATGCGCTTCGTGGTCGCGGTGCCGGTGGGCTGGACCTTGCTGCTCGCCATCTGCGCGGCCGGCCTCGGCGCGCTGGTGGTGGCGATGCCGCCGCTGCGCCTGGCGATCAAGGGCCTGGGCATCGCCTACCTGCTGTGGCTGGCCTACAAGCTCAGCGGCAGCGCCCAGCTCGGCAAGGCCGACAACGCCAGCCTCTCGGTCGGGTTCACGCAGGGCGTGATGCTGCAGTTCGTGAACATCAAGGCCTGGCTGCTGGCGCTCACGCTGGTGGCGGGCTGGATCGCCGGCCAGCCCGACGCGCTCGCGCGCTTCGCCATCGTCGCGCCCGTGATGCTGACCTATGCCTTCACGAGCAACTTCGCCTATGCGCTGGTCGGCGCGCTGCTGCGCGAGTGGCTGGCCAAGGGCACGCGCCTGCTGTGGTTCAACCGCGCGATGGGCCTCGTCCTCGTGCTCACGGCCTGGTGGATGGTGGGCGTATGAAGCTCGCCCTCAAGGACGAAACGCTGGGCATGTGGCTCGGCATGGTCGGCGTCGCGCTGTTCGCCATCACGCTGCCAATGACGCGGCTGGCCACGGGCACGCAAGACGCGCCGCAGCTGTCGCCGTGGTTCGTCACGGTCGGGCGCGCGGCACTGGCGGGCGTGCTGTCGGCCATCTTCCTGCTGGTCACGCGCTCGCCGCGTCCGGCGGCGCACCAGTGGAAGCCGCTGGGCATGGCGGTGCTGGGCAACGCGATCGGCTTTCCGCTCTTGCTGGCCTTTGCGCTGCGCGTGGTCACGGCCAGCCATGCGGCGGTGGTGACGGCGCTGCTGCCGCTGGTCACGGCCGCGGTCGCGGCCTGGGTGCTGCACCAGCGCGCGCGCCTCGGCTTCTGGCTCTGCGCCGTCGCGGGCAGCCTGCTGGTGGTGGTGTTCTCGGTGCTGCGCGCACAGCAGAGCGGGCACGGCTTCGGTTTCGAATGGGCCGACCTGCTGCTGGTCGGCGCGGTCATCGCGGCCTCGGTCGGCTACATCTACGGCGCGCAGGTCACGCCGTCGCTGGGCGCCGAGCGCGTGATCTGCTGGGTCTGCGTGATGGCACTGCCCGTGACGCTGCCCGCCACGATCGCCCTGTGGCCGCAGCAGCCCGTGGCCGCCTCGGCCTGGGTCGGCTTCACCTACGTGGGCATGTTCTCGATGTGGATCGGCTTCTTCGCCTGGTACCGCGGCCTGGCCCTGGGCGGCGCGCTGCGCGTGAGCCAGACGCAGCTGCTGCAGCCCTTTTTGTCGATCCTCGCGTCGATCCCGCTGCTGGGCGAACCGCTCGACCTCGTGACGCTGGGCTTCGCCGCCGCCGTGGTCGCCACGGTGGTCGTGGGCAAGCGGCTGTCGCAACCGCAGGCCGCGCCTGCCGTTCCGCGCGGCGCCGAGCCGCAGGCCAGGAGCTGACGACCATGACGCTGTTCAGCCATGTCACCGTCGGCTGCACCGACCTGTCGCGCGCCGCCGCCTTCTACGACGCGGTGCTGGCGCCGCTCGGCCTGATCCGCCGCCCCGTGACGCCCGACGGCGGCCCCGACGCCGCCTGCTGGATCGTGCCGGGCCAGACGCTGCCGCGCTTCTACGTGTACATCCCGCTGGACGGCGAACCCGCCAGCGCCGGCAACGGCAGCATGGTCGCGTTCTGCGCGCCCTCGCCGCAGGCCGTTCATGCCGCCCACGAGGCGGCCCTGCGCCACGGTGGCCGCGACGAAGGCGCGCCCGGTCCCCGCCCCCGCTACGGGCAGGGCTATTACGGCGCCTACCTGCGCGACCCGGACGGCAACAAAATCCATGTCGTGCACCGTGGCGACATCCCGCCGCCCTGACCCCACACTCAGACTCACCTCACCTCTCATCCGCCAGAAAGAAGAAAGCCTCCCATGAACTGGAAACTCGCCGCCCGCGCCGCCAAGATGAACCCTTCGGTGCTGCGTGAAATCCTCAAGGTCACCGAGCGCCCCGGCATCATCAGCCTGGCCGGCGGCCTGCCTTCGCCCAAGACCTTCCCGATCCAGGAATTCGCCGACGCCTGCGCCGAAGTGCTGCACAACGACGGTGCCGCCGCGCTGCAGTACGCCGCCAGCGAAGGCTATGCGCCGCTGCGCCAGGCCGTGGCCGACATGCTGCCCTGGGACGTCGACGCGTCGCAGGTGCTCATCACCACCGGCTCGCAGCAGGGCCTCGACCTCGTGGCCAAGGTGCTGATCGATCCGGGCAGCAAGGTGCTCGTCGAGACGCCCACCTACCTGGGCGCGCTGCAGGCCTTCGGCCCGATGGAGCCGCACCCCGTGGGCGTGGCCAGTGACGACGACGGCGTGATCGTCGACGACCTCGTGGCCAAGGCGGCCGACGCGCGCTTCGTCTACCTGCTGCCCAACTTCCAGAACCCCACCGGCCGCACCATGACCGAGGCGCGCCGCGCCGCCGTGTCGGCCGCCGCAGCCGCCGCCAACCTGCCGATCGTCGAAGACAACCCCTACGGCGAACTCTGGTTCGACGAAGCCCCGCCGCTGCCGCTGGCCGCGCGCAACCCCGAGGGCGTGATCTACCTGGGCTCGTTCTCCAAGGTGCTGGCCCCGGGCCTGCGCCTGGGCTTCCTGGTGGCGCCGAAGGCCATCTTCCCCAAGCTGCTGCAGGCCAAGCAGGCGGTCGACCTGCACACGCCGATCTTCACGCAGCGCATGGTCTCGGCCGTGATGAAGGACGGCTTCCTGGACCGCCACGTGCCCACCATCCGCGCGCTGTACAAGCGCCAGCGCGACGCCATGATGGCCGCGCTCACGCGCGAGATGGCCGGCCTGGACGTGAAGTTCAACGCGCCCAAGGGCGGCATGTTCCTGTGGGCGCGCCTGCCCGAGGGCATCGACACCGTGACCCTGCTGCCCAAGGCGGTCGAGCGCAACGTGGCCTTCGTGCCCGGCGCGCCGTTCTACGCGGGCGAAGGCGATCCGCGCACGCTGCGCCTGTCGTTCGTGACCGCCAGCGTCGAAGAGATCGACACCGCCATCGCCGCGCTGGCCGTCACGCTGCGCGAAGAGCTGGCGCTGCTGGCCCCCGCCCACGCCTGACAGGGCCGACGACGATGCACATCGCCATCCTCACCTTCGACGGCTTCAACGAGCTCGACTCGCTGGTCGCGCTCGGTGTGCTCAACCGCGTGAAGAAGCCGGGCTGGCGCGTGACGCTGGCCTCGCCCAGCGCCACCGTGACCTCGATGAACGGCGTCACGGTGCATGCCACCGCGACGCTCGAGGCGGCCTGCGAGGCGGGCGCGGTGATCGTCGGCAGCGGCATCCGCACGCGCGAGATCGCCGCCGACGCGGGCCTGATGGGCGTGCTGCGCGGGCTCGACCCGTCGCGCCAGCTCATCGGCGCGCAATGCTCGGGCACGCTGCTGCTGGCCAAGCTCGGCCTGCTGGGCACCGTGCCGGCCTGCACCGACCTCACGACCAAGCCCTGGGTGCAGGAGGCCGGCGTCGAGGTGCTCAACCAGCCCTTCTTCGCGCAGGGCAACGTGGCCACCGCGGGCGGCTGCTTCTCGGCGCCCTACCTCGCGGCCTGGCTCATCGCGCGCACCGAGGGCCTCGAGGCCGCGAAGAGCGCGCTGCACTACGTCGCGCCGGTCGGTGAAAAAGACGACTACGTGGCGCGCGCGCTGCGCAACATCGAACCGTACTTGCAGGCCACGGCCGACGCCCTCTCCGCACAAGGACACTGAACACATGCTCAACATCTGGGGCCGCATCAGTTCGATCAACGTGCGCAAGGTCGTGTGGTGCGCGCAGGAGCTCGGGCTCGACTTCCAGCGCACCGAGGCTGGCGGCAAGTTCGGCGTGGTGCAGACGCCCGAGTACCGCGCGCTCAACCCGAACGCCATGGTGCCCACCATCGACGACGGCGAAGGCGCCGAGCGCGTCACGCTGTGGGAGTCGAACGTCATCGTGCGCTACCTGTGCGCCCGCTACTCGCACGGCACGCTCTACCCGAGCGAGCTGCCCGCGCGCTTCGACGCCGAGCGCTGGATGGACTGGCAGCAGACCACGCTCAACCGCGCCAGCCGCGACGCCTTCGTGCAATGGGTGCGCACGGCGCCCTCGGAGCGCCAGCCCGCGCTGATCGCCGCGTCGGTGCGCGAGAGCGAGGCGCTGTTCGCCATGCTCGACGCGCACCTCGCGCAGCGCCCCTACATGGCCGGCGAGCGCTTCACCATGGCCGACATCCCGATCGGCTGCGAGGCGCACCGCTGGTTCGGCCTGCCCGGCGCCGAGTACCGCCGGCCGACCTGGCCGAACGTCGAGCGCTGGTATTCGGAACTGCTTTCCCGCCCGGGCACGCGTGGCGTGCTTGATTTATCCCTCGAATGACCCTGATGAAATCCCGCCCCTTCAAGCAAGTCGACGTCTTCACCGCCACCGCCTACTACGGCAACCCGCTCGCGGTGGTGATCGACGGCCAGGACCTGGACGACGCCGCCATGCAGCGCTTCGCGCAGTGGACCAACCTGTCGGAGACCACCTTCCTGCTGCCGCCGACCGACCCGGGCGCCGACTACCGCGTGCGCATCTTCACGCCCGGCGGCGAGCTGCCCTTTGCCGGCCACCCGACCATCGGCAGCTGCCATGCGTGGCTGCAGGCCGGCGGCAAGCCCAAGGTGGCGGGCCGCGTGGTGCAGCAGTGCGGCGCGGGCCTGGTGCCGCTGCGGCGCGACGGCGAGCGCCTGGCCTTTGCCGCGCCGCCGCTCAAGCGCAGCGCCCCGAGCCCCGCGCTGCTGGCCAAGGTGGCCGGCGCGCTGGGCCTGAAGGCGCAGCAGGTCATCGCGGCGCAGGTGCTCGACAACGGCCCGGTCTGGTTCGGCCTGCTGCTGAACGACGCCGACGCCGTGCTGGCGCTGCAGCCCGACCACCGCGCGCTGAAGGAACTGGGCGTGAAGGCCGGCGTGGCCGGCGTGCCCTCGGCGCACGACACCTCGCTGCTCATCGGCCGCTCGAACCGCGAGGCGCGCGCCTTCGGCAACCGCCCCGCCACGCCGAACGACGACGGCGCCAAGATCGACCTCGAGGTGCGCGCCTTCGCCGAGCCCATCGGCGTGCAGGAAGACCCGGTCACCGGCAGCCTCAACGCCAGCCTGGCCGAATGGCTGATCGCCGACGGCCACATGCCCGAGCGCTACCTGGCCGCGCAAGGCCAGTGCCTGGGCCGCGCGGGCCGCGTGCACATCGAGCGCGACAGCGACGGCACGATCTGGGTCGGCGGCGATGCCGTGACCTGCGTCGACGGCCACGTCACGCTCTGAACGAAAGCCACACCATGCACCCCGCCGAAGTCGACCACCTGGTGATCGCCGCCGCCTCGCTGGCCGAGGGCGTGGCATGGTGCGAGGCCACGCTCGGCGTCACGCCCGCGCCGGGCGGCGTGCACCCGCTGATGGGCACGCACAACCAGCTGCTGAACATCGCGAGCGCCGCGTTCCCGCGCGCCTATGCCGAGATCATCGCGATCGAGCCCGGCAAGGCGCCGTCGCGGCCGAAGACGCGCCGCTGGTTCGACCTGGACGACGCCGCGCTGCAGGCCGCGCTCGCGCAGCGCGGCCCGCGGCTCATTCACTTCGTGGCGCGCGTGCCCGATGCACACGCCGCCACGCAGGCACTCGCGCGCGAGGAGCATGCGCACATCGACCGCGGCCACCTGCTCGAAGCCTCGCGCGACACACCGGCCGGCCGGCTCGAATGGCAGATCACGGTGCGCGACGACGGCCAGCGCCTGTTCTACGGCGCGCTGCCCACGCTGATCCAGTGGGGCGCGGTGCACCCCACCGACGCCATGCCCGCCTCGGGCCTGGCGCTGCGTTCGCTGCGCGTGGCGCATCCGCGCGCGCCGGCGCTGTCGGCCGCGCTCACGGCCATCGGCATGGGCGGCCTGCCGGTCGATGCCGGGCCGCCCAACCTCGTCGCCGTGCTCGACACGCCGCGCGGCCCCGTCACCCTCGAATCGCAAGGACTCTGACCCCATGCTCACCCTGACCGAAATCGCCTGGTTCGCCCTCGCCTCGCTGCTGCTGGCGCTCACGCCGGGACCGAACATGATCTATTGCGTGTCGCGCACGCTGATCCAGGGCCGCCGCGCGGGGATGATCTCGCTGGGCGGCGTGCTGATGGCGTTCCTGGTGCACCTGTTCGCCGCGGCGCTGGGCCTCACGGCGCTGCTGCTGGCGGTGCCGGTCGCGTTCGACGCGATCCGCTTCGCCGGCGCGGCCTACCTGATGTGGCTCGCGTGGCAGGCGGTCAAGCCCGGCGGCACCGCGCCCTTCGAGGCCCGCGCGCTGCCGGCCGATCCGCCGGCCAAGCTGTTCCGCATGGGCTTTCTCACGAACCTGCTGAACCCGAAGGTGGCGATGTTCTACCTGTCGTTCTTCCCGCAGTTCATCCACCCCGAGCGCGGCTCCGTGCTGCTGCAGAGCCTGCAGCTGGGCATGGCGCAGATGGCGAGCAGCGCGCTGGTCAACACCGTGATGATCGTCGGCGCCGCGAGCATCACGGCCGTGCTGTCGCAAAGCGCAGGCTGGCTGCGTGCGCAGCGCTACATCATGGGCAGCGTGCTGGCCGCGCTGGCCGTGCGCGTGGCGCTCACCGAACGCAAGTAAGCAACCCGAAGGACGTCGATGCGATTCACCCGCGAAGAGATCGAAGCCGCGCAGCGCACCGTGCATGCGGCCATGCCGCCCACGCCCCAGTACACCTGGCCGCAGCTGTCGCAGCGCCTGGGCGCCACGGTCTGGGCCAAGCACGAGAACCACACGCCGGTCGGCGCCTTCAAGATCCGCGGCGGCCTGACCTACTTCGAGACCCTCGCGCGCGAGCAGCCCGCCGTGCGCCACGTGATCAGCGCCACGCGCGGCAACCACGGCCAGTCGGTCGGCTTCGCGGCGCAGCGCCACGGGCTGGCCGCGACCATCGTGGTGCCGCACGGCAATTCGCGCGAGAAGAACGCGGCGATGCGCGCGCTCGGCGTGACGCTGGTCGAGCACGGCGACGACTTCCAGGCGGCCTCCGAACACGCGGCGGTGCTGGCCGAGCGCGACGCACTGCACCGCGTGCCCTCGTTCCATCGCGAGTTGGTGCGCGGCGTGTCGACCGCGTACGTCGAGTTCTTCAGCGCCTTGAAAGCTTCACCGCCCGACGTGCTGTTCGTGCCCATCGGCCTGGGCTCCGGCTTTGCCGGCGCGGCGGCGGCGCGTGCGCATTGCGGCGTGTCGACGAAGCTCATCGGCGTGGTGTCGGCGCATGCCACGGCCTACCGCGATTCCTTCCGCGCGCGCCGCGCCATCGAATCGCCCGTCACGACATGGCTGGCCGACGGCATGGCCTGTCGCACGCCGGTGCCTGCGTCGCTGGACGTGATCCTGCAGGAAGCCGATGACGTGATCACCGTGACCGACGACGAGGTGGCCGAAGCCATGCGCGTGCTCTTCAGCGACACGCACAACGTGGCCGAAGGTGCGGGCGCTGCCGCCTTGGCGGGGGCGCTTCAGCAGAAGGAACGCTGGCGCGGGCAGACGGTGGGCATCGCGCTGAGCGGCGGCAATGTCGATGCCGACATGTTCGCCGGCGTGCTGGGACGCAGCGCCTGATTCGATCTCAGGGCAGCGGTTGGGTATTCGCCGTGCTCAACGGCAGCCGCGACACCTCGGCCAGCAGCAGCGCCAACTGCTGCGCAGCCGCATCGATCACCGCCTGCCCCTTCGCGGCCGTGGCCGCCGCGGCATTGCCCGCCGCACCCTGCGCGTTGTAGTCCTCCATCGCCCAGCCGAGCTTGGCGCTCTTGCCGTTGCCGAGGATCGCGTAGTCCGCCGCGCGCTGCTGCGAGGTGGAACTGAAATCCTTCGCCTCGCCCATGCGCACGAACGCGGGCGTCAGCGCCAGCATCATCGAGGTCTCGACCTCGCCCGCGTGCACGCCGAAGCGGTGCTCCTGCGCGCTGAACTGCGCGTTCGCATCGCCCAGCGGCAGGTTGAACCAGCTCACGCTGTAGACGATCAGGCCGTGCGCGGCGCGCAGCTCGCGCGCCACGATGTCCATCGCACCGACGTGGCCGCCGTGGGCGTTGAACAGCACCAGCTTCTTCACGCCGGCGCGCGCCACGCCCGCGCCGATCTCGTTCCACATGCGGATCAACGTCTCGGCCGAGAAGGTGAGCGTGCCCGCGAAACGCGCGTGCTCGGGGCTCAGGCCGATCTGCTGGGTGGGCAGGAACAGCGCCGGCAGTTCCGGCGGCAGCAGCGGCAGCGCCGCTGCCACGATGCCGTCGGCCAGCACGGTGTCCACGCCCAGCGGCAGGTGCGGGCCGTGCTGCTCGGTCGCGCCCAGCGGCAGCACCGCCACGGTGGTCGCCGCGTCGAGCGCGGCGAAGTCGCGCGTCGTCAATTGGGACCAGAAACGGGGCAAAGAAACCGGAAGTGCGTTCATGCCGCGATCTTAGGACGGGGCCATGGGCGGCGCATGGGGCAACACTTGCATACAACTTGCCAACATCGGATGAATTGATCGCGAATCTGTTCACGATTAGTTCTCATCTTTCCCGATATTCGGTCCTATTGTTTACAAATTGACCTAGAGTCACTTTTCACGAACTTTCCGCCACGGCTTGTCACGGCCCAGGAGAGTTCACGCAAAAGGGAGTAGCGTGTCCATCCATCCACAAAAAAATGGAGGCACCGTCGTTGCCGGGCGCAAAGTCGCGCCCTTCAAGGCATTGCCTCACCATCTCGCACGTGCCGTGCGAGGTTTGCCGCCGATCGTGTGCGTGCTGGTCTTCGGAAGCAGCACCGCGTACGCGGATTCCACTGTCACGCCCCCACCTGTCGCCACCCTTGGCGGCGCGGTGGCATATGACGCCTCGCAGCACGACGCCCTGATCGTCGCGCGCCGCGCCGGTCGCATCGCGCCGGCCCAGGCCCTGCAGCAGCTGCGCCAATGGCTGGCGGCCCCCTTGGCCGACGACCAGCGCCGCCGCGTGGCGTCCGACGCCATCGCGATCGCGGTGGCCGACGGCCAGTTCGCCGACGCGGTGGCCGTGGGCCACCAGGTGCCGCCGGACGCGTTGAGCGACTACGCGCTCGGCCCGCTGGCCGGCGCCGCGCGACGCACGGGCGACATCGCCTTGCAAGGCGACACCGTCAAGGTCTGGCGCGCGCGCCAGCCAGCGGCCCGCGAACCGCGCCTCCACGAAGCCTTCTGGCGCCTGGCCAGCGGCGACACGGCGGGCGCGCAAACCATCTACCGCGCACTCGCACAGCCTGCGCCCACAGCGGTCGCCGACCGCGTCGCGCTGCTCGATCTGCGCGCCGCGCTGGCGCGCGCCCAAGGTCAGCCCTTCCAGGCGCTCACGGCCTACGGCGAGATCACCGCACTGCAGCCCGCGCGCCGCGATGCGCAGCGCGATGCCGACTTCCTGCTGGCCGAGTACGGTGGCGCCACCGCTGCGTTCGAGGACGCGCAGGCGGCCGAACGCAAGCAGCCCGGCAGCCTTGCGCCGCTGACGCTCGCGCTGCTCGAACAGCAGGCGCTGGCGCAGCAGCTGCGCTGGGCCGTGAAGGCGCGCGACCAGCGCCTGGGCGCGGCGCGCGTCGCCGACCTCGACAAGGTGCTGGCCGCCCAGAGTGGCGCGCTGGCCCGCGTCGACGCCGCGCTCGCGCAGCCCGCCCCGCCCGACGCCGACACCTGGCGCACGCTGCGCATGCGACTGCAGTCGGACCGCATGGCGGCGCTGCTGGAGCGTGGCCGTCCCGCCGACACCATCGCGCTGTACGACAGCCTGCGTGCCGACGGCACCGCGTTGCCGCCCTACGCGCTGGGCACCGCCGCCCGCGCGCTGGCGCAGGAGCGCCGCTCGGCCGATGCCGTGCCGCTGTTCGAAAAGGCGGTCGTCGACCTGCCGATGCCCGACAGCCTGCATTTCGGCCTGGTCTACGCCTACCTAGACACCGGCCGCTTCGACGAGGCCGAGGCGCTGCTGCAGCGCATCGAAGGCGCCACGCCCGTGCTGATGCGGCTGGCGCCCGAAGCCGGCCGCCCCAACGACCAGTTCTCCGAGGTGAGCGGCCTGGGTGCGCTGCTGCAGCTCTACGGCGACCGCCCGAAGATCGCGCAGCCGCGCTTCGACACGCTCACGCAGGAAGCCCCGCTCAACGCGGGCTACGCCTACGGCGCCGCGCTCACCGAGCGGCTGCGCGAGCACCCCGAGGCGGCCGTGGCGCGCTTCGAGGCGCTGAGCGCCGACCACCCCGACGACCTGAGCGTGCGCACCGGCCATGTCGAAGCGCTGCTCGACGCCGACGAATTCCGCGCCGCGCGGCTGCGCGCCGAGGCGCTCGAGACCGATGCGCCCGACGCCGCCGAAGTGCGCGAGATGGCACGCAAGCGCCGCTCGCTGGTCGGCCCGCAGCTCGAGATCGATGCCGAAGGTTCGCGCGGCGGCGGCACGCTGGCCAGCCGCGAATGGCGCGTCGACAGCCGGCTCAGCTCCGGCCTCATCGGCGACGCATGGCGCGTGTTCTACGCGCAGACGCTGGGCCGCGGCTACACCTCCGAAGGCACGGCCCAGTGGGCACGCGGCGGCCTCGGCGCGAGCTGGCAACAAGGCCGCTGGCTGGCCGAAGGCGTGCTGCAGCATGCGAACAGCGGGCGCTACCGCAACAGCGTGGCCGGCCGCGTCGACTACCGCGCCAGCGATGCCTGGCGCCTGTCGGCCACCTACGACGGCGACAGCAAGGAGCTGCCCTGGAAAGCCCGCGCCGTGCCCTTCGGCGCGCAGGCCATCGGCGCGCGCGAGTTCGGCGCCAGCGCGGCCTACGTCGTCAACGAGTCGCGCCGCTTCGACCTGCAATGGCGCCGGCTCGACTTCAGCGACGGCAACCTGCGCGACGGCCTCGACTTCGGCTGGCGCGAGCGCTGGGTCAGCACGCCGCGCTTCCAGATCGAGACGCGGCTGGGCGTCGATGCCAGCCGCAGCCGCCTGCAGGACGTGCGCTACTTCAGCCCCTCGCGCGATGCCAGCGCGCAGCTGTCGGTGCGCGGCCAGTGGCTCACCTGGAAAAGCGACGACCGCCAGTTCTTCCAGGTGCTGGAGCTCGGCGGCGGCAGCTACCAGCAGGCCGGCTTCGGCAGCGGCCCGCTGTGGAACGTGCGCTACGAGCACCGCTGGGCCCTGGGCCAGAAGCTCACGCTGCGCTACGGCCTGACCTTCGGCAGCCACCCCTACGACGGCGTGCGCGAAAAACAGCGCGGCGTGTTCCTGAACCTTTCGATGCCCCTGCAGTGATGTCCGTGATGCAAGCCCCCACCTTCTTCCTCCGGCTGCGCGCGGCCCTGCTCGGGCTGCTGCTGGCGGCGTCGTTGCCTGCGCTGGCGGCGCCGGTGCTGCCCGCCGACCCCGACAACGGCGTCGACTTCCGCGTGATCTCGTTCCACGACGTGCGCCCCAACGTGCGCGCCAGCTTCGAGACCTCGCCCGACGAAACCGCCATCGACGAGCGCACGCTCGCCGAAGTGTTCGCCTGGCTGCGCCACAACGGCTACCACCCGGTCAGCCTGCAGCAGATCATCGATGCGCGCAGCGGCGGCAAGCCGCTGCCCTCGCAGCCCGTGCTGCTGACCTTCGACGACGGCTACCGCAGTGCCTACACGCACGTGTTCCCGCTGCTGCAGCGCTTCAACTACCCCGCGCTGTTCGCGCTCGTGACGAGCTGGCTCGAGGTGCCCGAAGGCCAGCCCGTGCACTGGGGCGACAAGCCCGCGCCGCGCGAGAACTTCCTGCTGTGGCGCGAAGCCGCCGAGATGGCGCGCTCGCCGCTGGTCGAGTTCGCCAGCCACACCGACGCGATGCACACCGGCATCCAGGCCAACCCGCAAGGCAACATGCTGCCCGCCGCGGCCACGCACCGCTACGACCCGAAGACCGGCCGCTACGAGGACGACGCCGCCTACCTGCGCCGCATCGAGACCGACCTGCGCCGCAGCCGCGAACTGATCGAGAAGCGCACCGGCGCCAAGGTGCGCGCCACCGTGTGGCCCTACGGCGCCTACAACACGCCCGCGCTGGAAGCCTCGGCGCGCGTGGGCATGCCGATCACCTTCACGCTCGACGACGGCGCGAACACGAAGGAGATTCCGCTCAGCCGCATCCGCCGCGCGCTGGCCGCCTACGACAACGAGGCGCCCGACTACGTGCAGATGCTGCGCAGCCCGGTGGGCGGCGAGGTGCGCCCGATCAACCGCGTGATGCACGTCGACCTGGACTACGTGTACGACGCCGACCCGGCCCAGCAGGAGCGCAACCTCTCGGCGCTGATCGAGCGCGTGGCCGCCGTGCGCCCGCGCTCGGTTTTCCTGCAGGCCTATGCCGACCCCGACGGCGACGGCGTGGCCGACGCGCTGTACTTTCCCAACCGCCACCTGCCGATGCGCGCCGACCTGTTCGCCCGCGCCGCCTGGCAGTTGCGCAGCCGCACCGGCGTGAAGGTCTACGCCTGGATGCCCGTCACCGCCTACCGGCTGCCGGCGTCGAACCCGCTGGCCACGCACACGGTGCGCACGCTGAAGGGCGACGCGCCGGCCGACCGCTACCACCGGCTCTCGCCCTTCGACCCGGCCGTGCGCACGCTGGTCGGCGACCTGTACGAAGACCTGGGTCGCCACACCTTCTTCGAGGGCCTGCTGTTCCACGACGACGCCATGCTCTCGGACGACGAGGACGCCAGCCCCGCCGCGCTCGACACCTACCGCCGCTGGGGCCTGCCGGCCGACGTGGCCGCGCTGCGCGCCGACCCCGCGCTCATGGCCCGCTGGACCGCCGCCAAGACCCGCTACCTGATCGACTTCACGCACGAACTCGCGGCGCGCGTCGGCACCTGGCGCCCCGCGCTGGAAACGGCGCGCAACCTCTACGCGCGTCCGGTGCTGGAGCCGCAGGCCGAGCAGTGGTTCGCGCAGAACTACGAAGCCTCGCTCGCCGCCTACGACTACGTCGGCCTGATGGCCATGCCGCGCATGGAGCAGGAGGCCCGCACCCCGGCCGACAGCGACGCCTGGCTGGGCCGCCTCGCCCAGCGCGCGGCCGCCACGCCGCACGGCCTGGACCGCACCGTGTTCGAGCTGCAGGCGCGCGACTGGCGCACCGGGAAACCCGTGGCCGACGCCGAGCTCACGCGCCAGTGGACCCTGCTGCAGCGCGCCGGCGTGCGCCACCTGGGCTACTACCCCGACGACTTCCTGAACAACCAGCCCTCGCTGGAGACCGTGCGCCGCGCGATCTCGGTGCGTTCGCTGCTGTCGCGCGCCCCCCGGCGCAACCACGACGCCGCCACGCTGCCGCCTGAAGGAGGGAAGCCCCGATGAACACGCTCCAGATGCTGGTGGACCTGATTCCACCGGTGCTCTTCGGCTTCGTCTTCTACTACCCGTTCTTCATGGCGTGGGTGTGGATCGCGGGCGGCCTCTCGCACGCGTGGTCGTTCGAGCGCAAGCGCGACGTCGAGGCCGATCCGCTCGAGGCCCTGCCCTCGCAGCCGCTTGTGACCGTGGTGGTGCCCTGCTTCAACGAGGCGCCGCACCTGCGCGAAGTGATCGAGCAGCTGATGCGCACGCGCTACCCGAACTACGAGGTGATCGCCGTCAACGACGGCAGCACCGACGGCACCGGCGAGCTGCTCGACGAGATGACGCTGGAGTTCAGCCGCCTGCGCGTGATCCACAACGCCAGCAACCAGGGCAAGGCCGTGGGCCTGAACACCGCCTGCCAGCTGGCGCGCGGCGAGTACATCCTGGGCATCGACGGCGACGCGCTGGTCGACCCCAACGCCATCGCCTGGATGCTCAAGCGCATGCTGGCTTCGGATCGCATCGGCGCCGTCACCGGCAACCCGCGCATCCGCACGCGCACCACGCTGCTGGGGCGCATGCAGGTGGGCGAGTTCTCGTCGATCATCGGCCTCATCAAGCGCTCGCAGCAGCTCATCGGCACGCTGTTCACGGTGTCGGGCGTGCTGGCCATGTTCCGCCGCCGCGCCGTGCTCGAGGTGGGCTTCTGGAGCCCCGACGTGCTCACCGAGGACATCGACATGAGCTGGAAGCTCCAGCTCGCCGGCTGGCGCCTGCGCTTCGAGCCGCGCGCGCTGTGCTGGATCCTCATGCCCGAGACCCTGCGCGGCCTGTGGAAGCAGCGCCTGCGCTGGGCCGTCGGCGGCATCCAGACCATGCTGCGCATCACGCCGTCCATCCTGCGCCTGCGCAGCTGGCGCCTGTGGCTCATCTACAGCGAGTACATGGTGAGCGTGGTGTGGGCCTATGCGATGGCGCTGGTGCTGGTGATCAGCTTCATCCGCCCCTTCCTGCCGCACGAGTCGGCCTGGCATTCGGCGCTGTTGCCGCACTGGCAGGGCACGCTGCTGGCCATGACCTGCATCCTGCAGATGCTGCTGAGCCTGTGGATCGACCGTCGCTACGACCGCGACCTCATGCGCTATTTCGCCGGAACGATCTGGTACCCGATCGCGTTCTGGACGATCACGATGGCCACCACGGTGGTCGCCCTTCCCAACGCTCTGATGCGTCGTCGCGGCAAGCGCGCGGTGTGGACGAGCCCTGACCGAGGAGTTTCTTCCGATGCATCCTGAGAACCCGCTCTCTTCGCCGGCGCTGCACGAAGCCCCGCCGCCTCGCACCCGTTCGTGGGGCCAGCCCGCGGTGGACGAACCCATCATCGACGCCGCGCGCATCCCGCTGCACGCCTTCGGCAACGGCCGTTCGCCGGCACGCACTTTGGCCATGTTCCTGTGGCTGCGCGCGTTGCGCCCGGCGATCACCGTCGCGATCTGGTTCTGCGCCATCTGGTACGCCTGGCCCTACGTGATGGGCGCGCGCTCCCAGCCCGAAGTGCTGCAGCTGCTGGGCCTGTACGCCATCGTCATCGGCGTGATCCTCGCCTCGATGCTGGTCATGGGCCCGCTGCGCCGACGCCAGCACCGGCGCGAAACGCCGCCGGAAAAAGAGCAGTCGTCGCTGTTCGCGCTGGCGTCGTACATCGAGGTCGCGCCCGCGCGCCTGTCGACCTGGCAGCGCACGCGCCAGCTGCTGGCGCACCACGACAACCAGGGCCATCTGCGCGACGCCACCGACACCGCGCCGGCCGCGCTGGAAGAAGAAGCACCAGCGAAGCGCCGCAAGGCCTGACGCGCAGAGACAACCGACGCGGCCTTTTCGGCCGCGTCGCTGCAGGGGTTTCGGGGCGGTGATTCAATCGCGCGGCGACGGCAGCGCCGCAGACAGATTCACCTTCTTCCAAGGACCCCGACATGGACCTCCAGCTCCAGGACCAGCACGTTCTCATCACCGGCGGCAGCAAGGGCATCGGCCTGGCCTGCGCGCTGGGCTTCTTGCGCGAAGGCGCGCGCGTGAGCCTGGTCTCGCGCGACCTGCAGAACCTGCAGCAGGGCCAGCAGTCGCTGCTCGCCGCGTTCCCGCAAGCCGAAGGCCGCGTCAGCCTGCACGCCGCCGACCTCAAGAACCCCGCCAGTGCCGTGGCCGCCCTCGACGCCGCCGAGCAGGCCTTCGGCCCCGTCGACGTGCTCGTCAATTCGGCAGGCGCCGCGCGCCGCACCCCGCCCGACGAGCTCACGCCCGCCGCGTGGCACGACGCGATGGACGCCAAGTACTTCACCTACATCCACATGATCGACCCCGTCGTGAAGCGCATGGGCACGCGCGGCCGCGGCGCCATCGTCAACGTCATCGGCCAGGGCGGCAAGGTCGCCAGCCCCGTGCACATGGCCGGCGGTGCCGCCAACGCCGCGCTGATGCTGGTGAGTGCCGGCATGGCCGCGGCCTATGCGGCCAAGGGCGTGCGCGTGAACGCCGTGAACCCCGGCCTCACGCTGACCGCGCGGCTGCAGGAAGGCATGAAGGCCGACGCCAAGCTGCAGGGCATCGACACCGACGAAGCGCTGGAGCGCGCCACCGCACGCTTGCCGCTGGGCCGCATCGCGACGCCCGAGGAAGTCGCCAACACCGTGCTCTTCCTGGCGTCGCCGAAGGCGAGTTATGTGACGGGGGCCATCGTGGCGATGGATGGCGCAGTGACGCCGATGATCTGAAGGCCGCGACCCCTGCAAGGCCTCGGTCGTTCGGCGTCCGGTGCGAGGCGTGCAGACAACCCCCTCCTCCAGCGCATCACCGCTTGGGAGCGGCCAGATCCAGGGGGTTTTCCGGCAGGGACGCCCGCTTCTTTTGTTGCTCGGCGGACGCCGGCCGTTCGGGCACCTTGCATTCCTGGTCCGCAAAAGGGCCTGCTTGCTTGACCCACTCCGGGCTCATCTGCCATTGCAGGCACATGCTCTGACCGGTTTGATGGTTCTTGAAAAGGTAGAAGCCTCCCGATGGCTGGGCCACCACCGCAGCAGCAGCGAAAAGGAACCCGACCGGAAGAAGGCCGACGCGAAACGGAGATGGGAACTTCATGGCTGCACTCCTGAATATGAAGGGGATCATGGCGCTGTACTGCCAGTCAGGGTGTCAGCGAGGGCAAACACCAGATTGCGAGATTGCGCGACGATGGCGTCCCGGTAGCCCTCGAATGTGGCATCGGTGATCGCGCCACCGCTGCCTTCTCCGAAGATGGTCATGATCGGCGTGTGAATGTGGCCCGCGGGTATCCGGAGCCTGAAAAAGTCCCGCAGCAACGTGTTTCGATAGGCGCTCTCGTTCGACAAGTGGCTCCCGCCGCCCCCGAGCAACGCGCAATTGGTTTCAAGCGGGCTGATCTCCGCGACAACAGGAAGATGGAGTGCATCAACAGCCTTCGAATGGTCTTCCATGATCCTCATCAGCTCGCTCACCGTCGTCGCCGCCGCCAAAGCCGCTGTGAGCGCTTCCCGGAGCGGCCTCATGCGCCGGTCGTTCTCATCCTGCTGCGCTTGCGAATCGGCCGCGGCCTTGGTGCAAAGCGTGACCGTGTACTGGTCATTGCGTCGAACGCTCCACCCGTCCGGTTTTTTCGTGACGGGATTGACAACACCCAGTCCCGTCTGGGCATCGATCAACTTCTGGAACGGCAAGGATGCTTGCGTGAATTGCGATGGACTGTCACGCATCCAGGGCTTGGACTCATAACCTGTCCAGCGGGCGGGTGGATGAATGTCGCAGTCCGCCGCGGCGGGATGCCTGCCTGCCTCCTCGCAAGGCGGGCTCATGTCGTCGTTTCCAGGCAGTGCTGCCAGGTGATAGCGGCCATTGAAATGCTCGAGATCGAACGAATCGCGTCCCTGGCTCATGGTGATCGAGGCATCGACGCGCTTGGACCCTGGTTTGAACCAGGGCCCCAGAGTGTCTTCCTGCATGCCGTCCATGAACGGCCCATAGTTGACCGGCAGGATGAAGGTGCGAATGACCGCCTTGGAGCCATCGGGCAATGTACGGGTGGTGCCATCCAGCGCGAGGACGGTGGCGCCGGATGGATTGCCGATGCGGATGCTGGCGCTGTTGTTGGAACCTGGTGTCCCCAAAGTGAAGGGATCGAATCCACTGACGAGAATGCGCTTGACGCCCGGGCCTTCCGGAAAGTCGATGGCGTATTGCCCGCGGGAGGCACGCTCGAACTCGCGTTCGAGCGCAGCGCGCTGCCCCTCGTCCAGCGTGAAGTCGGGCACCCATTGGCGCAAGGCCTTCGTCATGGTGAGCCTGGCCCAGTACAGCATGCGATCGTCGCTCTTGGACAGCGGGCCTTCCACCACGCGCCCCTGCACACGGTCCAGCGCGGCCTGCCACAGTTTCTGCCCCTCGCGCCGGAGCAAGACGGCGGCCTCGTCGTAGCTGGCGGCACCGGACAAGCCGTCCTTGCACAGCGTCTGGGCAAATGCCGGACCGAACTTGTCGAAGCCACTGGCCTTCAGCAATTGCTCCGAGAAGCTCAGCGCATCGCTGGCCCGGAGCTTGTTGGGCAGGCGCCGCTCTTCGTAGGAAGCCTGCACGGTGGTGTCGACGGCGCAGCGAGCAGTGCGCGATGGCCCCGGAACCTCCGGGTCCACGACAGGAGGCGGCGCAGGATCGGCGGTCACGGGCGCAACGGTGGGCTGCGGAAGGATCGGGGACTGGCCCCCACCTCCGTCGCCCCCGCCGCAGCCGGCGACAACGGCCCCGACGAGACCGGAGATCGCGAGCAGTTTGAGTGGCGTGTGAATTTTTCTCTTCATGATGTGAACAGCATGTGTGGATTCATGGATGCGCAAATGCGGCGAGCGAAGACGTCGTTTTTCTCCCTGAAAGGATCGACATCGCTCTTGCAGGAGTAAGAGAAACAAACACGTCGGGCACACGGTCACTGCTCCTTGCCCATGACGAGATCCGGGAGCATCGTCACGATGCCGGGGAACAGCGTGATCAGCGCGATGCACAGCACGAGGCAGAAGAAGAACGGAATGGCCGCCTTGGCGATCACGTTGCTGTCCTTGCCCGTCATGTTCTGCAACACGAACAGGTTGAAGCCCACGGGCGGCGTGACCTCGGCGATCTCGACCAGCAGCACGATGAAGATGCCGAACCAGACCAGGTCGAAGCCCGCCTTCTGGATCATCGGCAGCACCACCGCGCTGGTCAGCACGATCATCGAGATGCCGTCCAGCGCCGTGCCCAGCACCAGGTACACCACCACCAGCGCGCCGATCAGCGCATAGGGCGACAGCTGCATGCTGTCGACCCACTCGGCCAGCTCGCGCGGGATGCCGGTGAAGGCCATGGTCTTGGTGAGGAATGCGGCGCCGGCCAGGATGAACATGATCATGCAGCTGGTGCGCGTGGCGCCCATGATCCCGTCCTTGAAGTTCTTCCAGGTCAGGCTCTTGCCGTAGGCGGCGATGGCCAATGAGCCCAGCACCCCGAAGGCCGCGCACTCAGTGGCCGTGGCCCAGCCGGCCACCAGCACCCAGACGATGAACACGATCAGCAGCGCGCAGGGAATGAGGTTGCCCGACAGCCGGATCTTCTGCATGAAGGTGGTGGGCGGGTCGGCCGGCGGCACCTTGTCGGGATGGCGCAGGCTCCACCATGCGATGTAGCCCGAGAACAGCAGCATCAGCAAGAAACCTGGAAGGAAGCCGGCCAGGAAGATGCGGATGATGGAAGCGTCGGCCGCCACGGCGTACACCACCATGGTGATCGACGGCGGGATCAGGATGCCCAGCGTGCCGGCGGTGGCCAGCGAGCCGATGGCCAGCTTCTCGTCGTAGCCGCGGCGCTTGAGCTCGGGCAGCGCCACCTTGGCGATGGTGGCGCAGGTGGCGGCCGACGAACCCGAGACCGAGCCGAACACGCCGCAGCCGAGGATGGTGGTGTGCATGAGCCGGCCGGGCACGCGGTTGAGCCACGGGCGCAGGCCTTCGAACATCTCCTCGCTGAGCTTGGTTCTGAAGAGAATTTCTCCCATCCAGATGAACAGCGGCAACGCCGCCAGCTCCCAGCTCGCATTGCTTTCCCAGAAGGCCGAGAACAGGTTCTTGCCGGGCAGCGTATTCGTGAAGAAGGCCTGGCCGACCCAGCCGACGATGGCCAGGGTCATGGCGATCCAGACGCCGCCGGCGAGCAGGAGAAGCATGATGGCGAGCAAGAGCGCGCCCATGAGCAGTGTTTCGAGCATGGCGTGCGTTCAGACGTCGGAGGAAAAATCGCCGGCTGCGTGCCGCTCTTCGATGGCGCGCTGGTAGCTGGGCTTTTCGCCGCGCACCACGCCCACCAGCTCATCGAGCATGGCGATCAAGAGCAGCCAACAGCCGATCACGAAGGCGGACTGCGGAATCCAGATCGGAATGACCACCAACCCTGTGGCCATCTCCGCGAACTCGTAGCTTTCGTACGTGAAGCTGGTGGCCCAGTAGGTCAGGTAAGCCACCGACACCGCCGCGATCAGCAGGCACATCACGTCCAGCACACGCCGCACCTTCAGCGGCACCGCGTCCAGCAGCAGCGTCACGCGAACGAAGTCACCATGCCGGAACGCATGCGCCATCGCAAAGAAGGCCGCAGCGGCGCACAGCCAGGAGACGATGTCGTTGAGCCCGCTCACGTGCCAGTTCATCTGTCGGCCCACGCCCGCCACGATCATCAGCACGAAGATCAGGAAGACGCAGAACGCACCCAGGGCGCCTGCACCGTCATACAGGCGGTCGAGGAAGCGGCGCACGGCTTACTTCTTCTTGTAGCTGTCGACGATGGCCGCGCCGTCCGCACCCGCAGCCTTGAGCCAGTCGGCCTGCATGATGCCGCCGACCTGGCGCATGTCGGTGTCCAACTTGGGCGAGGGCTTGTGCACCTTCATGCCGCGCTCGGCGAGCAGGCGCTTGTACTCGTCGTTCTTCTCCTGCGCCACCTTCCAGCCGCGCACCTCGGCGTCGGCTGCGGCCTTGGTCACCGCTGCCTTGGTGGTCGCATCGAGCGCATCGAAGGCCTTGGCGTTCACGAGGATCGCGTTCTTCGGAATCCACGCCTGCGTGTCGTAGAAGTTCTTGATGTGCTCGAAGGTCTTGGTGTCGTAGCCGGTGGAGCCCGAGCTCATGTAGCTCTCGATCACGCCGGTGGCCATCGCCGCACTCAGTTCGGCCTGCTGGATCTGCACGGGCTGCGCGCCGATGAGTTCGGCGATCTTGGCCGTGGCCGGGCTGTAGGCGCGCCACTTGATGCCGCGCAGGTCGGCCACCGAGCCGATCTCCTTCTTCGTGTAGATGCCTTGAGGCGCCCATGGCACCACGAACAGCACCTTGATGCCTTGCGCGGCGAGCAGCTTGTCCATCGCGGGCTTGGACGCGTCGTAGAGCTTGCGGGCCTCGGGATAGGTCGTCGCCAGGAAGGGCACGCCGTCCAGCGCGTAGATCGGGTTTTCGTTGGCGTAGTTGGCCAGCAGGATCTCGCCGGCCTGGGCCTGGCCGCTTTGCACGGCGCGCTTGATCTCGGGCGCCTTGAACAGCGACGCGTTGGCGTGCACCGTGATCTTCAGCTTGCCGCCGGTGGCCGCGTCCACGTCTTTGGCGAACTGCGTGATGTTCTCGGTGTGGTAGTTGGTCGCGGGGTAGGCGGTGGGCAGGTCCCACTTGGTCTGGGCCACCGCGAGCGTTGCGGCGCATGACAGCGCGGCGGCGATGAAAGACGTTCTGAGCATGGGAGGAATCCCTTCCAACGGAATGAAGCTGCCAAGTGACGCGACACGGCGATGGGCCTTGTCGATGTGCAATCCTCGAATCCGAACCGGATTTGATCGAAAAATTGTTGAACAATTATTCTTCGATCGAAGGGCAATACAACCTGTTGAATACCCCGAACCGTGAAGGTATGGGAGTACACGGGACGTACAGGAAAGTACATCTCGGAGACTGGCCCGTGCGATAGGGCCTGGTCGATCGGAGGCGAGAAACTGGCCTATCCGGCCAGCAGCCCCTCGAACTTCAAAGCCAGAAAATCCACAAACGCCCGAACCCGAGCCGGCACAAAGCGCCCACTGGGCAACAGCGCATGCAAGGGATAAGGCTCGGTGTCCCAATCCGGCAGCAACCGCACAAGACGACCTTCCCGAATGTCGTTACGCACATCCAGCGCAGACTTCAGCGAAATCCCATACCCCGCCACAGTCCACTCCCGCGCCAGCGAAGCATCATCCACACTCCGATCCCCATTCACCCGCACCTCCGTCCACTGCCCCAACTGCGCAAACCGCCACACCCGGTGCCTTCGCCCACTCCGGTTGAACGTCAGACAGTTGTGCTGCAGCAGATCCTGCGGAACCCGAGGCAAGGGATGCCGACGCAGATAGTCCGGTGAAGCCGTCAGCACCGGGTTCGTCAGCGCAAACGCCCGCGCCACCAACCGCGAATCGGCCAGCGCCCCGTAGCGCAGCGCGACGTCCACCTCGTCGCGCATCACGTCCAGCGGCCGGTCCCCGACGGAGAGCGACAACTGCACCCCCGGATGCAGCGCCAGGAACTCGTCGAACCAGGGCAGCAAGGTGCTGCGCGTGAGGTCCGACGGCGAGGCCACCCGCAAGGTGCCGACGAGTTCGCCGCGATCCGCAGTGACCAGCGACTCCCCTTCGTCCAACAGTTCAAAAGCACGCACCGCATAGTCAAGCAGCGTCTGCCCCTGCGGCGTCAGCCGCATCGCCCGCGTCGAGCGCTCGAACAGCCGCGCCCCCAACTGCGCCTCCAGCCGCTTCAACGTCGCACTGGCCGCGGCGGGCGTGATCCCCAGCGCATGCCCCGCCGCCGTCAACGTGCCGCCACGCGCCGTCTGCACGAGCACCTGCAGGTCCGATATATTTTCAATCTTCATTTGAAAGTGTTGGTGATTCAGGCCACCTTATCAAACAGCCGTTGTCATCCTACAGTCCAGCCATCGTTCAATAAAGAAGGTCTCTCCCCATGAAAGCCGTCGGCTACCACCAGCCCCTCCCCATCGACCACCCCGAATCGCTGCAGGACATCGAGCTCCCCGCTCCGGTGCCCGGCGCGCGCGACCTGCTGGTGCGCGTGAAGGCCGTGTCGGTCAACCCGGTCGACACCAAGGTCCGCAAGAACGCCGCCCCCGAGGCCGGCCAGGCCAAGGTGCTGGGCTGGGACGCAGTCGGCATCGTCGAAGCCATCGGCAGCGGCGTGCAAAACTTCAAGGTCGGCGACCGCGTCTACTACGCTGGCTCGATCATTCGCCCCGGCGCCAATTCGGAGCTGCACGCGGTCGACGAGCGCATCGCCGCCCTCGCCCCGAAGAGCCTCGACGACGCGCAAGCCGCCGCCTTGCCGCTGACCACCATCACCGCCTACGAGCTGCTCTTCGACCGCCTCCAGGTGCCCAAGGACGGCGGCGAAGGCCAGACGCTGCTGATCACCGGCGGCGCGGGCGGCGTGGGCTCCATCCTCATCCAGCTCGCACGCCAGCTCACGAAGCTGCGCGTGGTCGCCACCGCCTCGCGCGCCGAAACGCGCGCCTGGTGCCTGGCACTGGGCGCGCACGTCGTCATCGACCACTCGAAGCCGCTCGCCGCCGAACTGAAAGCCGCTGGTATCGATGAAGTCGACATGGTCGCCAGCCTCACGCAGACCGACCAGCACTACGCGCAGCTCATCGAAAGCCTCAAGCCCCAGGGCCAGCTCGCGGTGATCGACGACATGAAGGTGCTCGACGCGATGCCGCTGAAGACCAAGTGCATCTCGCTGCACTGGGAAATGATGTTCACGCGCTCGCGCTTCACCACGCCCGACATCGCCGAGCAAGGCAAGCTGCTGGCCGAGGTGGCCGCGCTGGTCGACGCGGGCCGCATCCGCACCACGGCGAATGCGAGCTTCGGCACCATCAACGCCGCGAACCTGCGCAAGGCGCATGCGCTCATCGAGAGCGGCAAGGCGCAGGGCAAGGTGGTGCTGGCCGGGTTCTGATTTGCGCACAATCGGTCGCATGACCGACGAAAGCACACCCACCCCGCCCCACCTCATCGAATTCGAGACCCCGCGCCTGCGGGTGCGCCAATGGCGCGAGAGCGATCTCGCGCCATTTTTCGCGCTGGCCTGCGACCCGCAGGTGATGGAGTTCCTGCTGCCCTTGCCCACGCGCGCCGAGAGCAACGCCGCGGCCCACCGTACCCAGGCGCTCATCGCGCAGAAGGGCTGGGGCTTCTGGGCCGTCGAGCGCAAGGACACGCGCGAGTTCATCGGCTTCACGGGCCTGAACGTGCCGCTGGCCACGCTGCCTTTCTCGCCCTGCGTGGAGATCGGCTGGCGCCTGTCGCGCGCCAGCTGGGGCCAGGGCTTCGCGACCGAGGCGGCGCGCGGCGCGCTGCAGGTCGGCTTCGAACGGCTCGGGCTCGACGAGATCGTGGCGTTCACCGCCAACGGCAACCTGCGCTCGGCCGCCGTGATGGCGCGCCTGGGCATGCACGAGGACGTGGCCGGTGCCTTCGAGCATCCGGCAGTGCCCGAAGGCGATGCGCTGCGCGGCCACCGGCTGTTTCGCATCGACCGCGCGGCATGGCAGGCCGCGCAGCGCGCCTCAGAATGAATGCAGCAGCAGGGCGGCGCCCGACACGATCGCGAAGACCTGCACGAAGATGCGCAGCACGCGGCCGTTGATGCGCCGATGCACCACGCGGCTGAGCACCGCGCCCACGACGAGCGCGGGCAACAGCAGGGCCGCGGCATAGAGCTGTGAGCCGTCGATGCGCCCCGCCGCCATCAGCGTGGCCAGCGACACCAGCTCGCCGACCAGGAAGCACAGCGCGATGGTCGAGCGCATGGTGGGCGCCGGCTGGTGCTGGTAGACCAGCGCCAGCGGCGGCCCGCCGATGCCGGTCGCGGTTTCGGTGACGCCGGTCACGAGCCCCGCCGCCACGAACGCGGTGCGGCCCGGCGAGAAGGCCGGCATCATCAACGTGACCAGGGCCGCCGCGATGGTCGAGGCGCCAACGAACAGCGACAGGTGGCTCGCGCTCAGCGCCGCCAGCACCCACAGGCCGCCGACGGTGCCGAGCAGGCGCCCGCCGGTGATCCAGCTGGCACCGGTGCGGTCGATGGCACCGCGCTCGCGCCACATCACGTAGAAGTTCAGCGGCAGCATCAGCACCAGCACGCACACGGGCAGCAGGTCGGGGCGCACGATGCCGATCACCGGCGCGGCGATGAGCGCAAAGCCGACGCCGGTCGCGCCCTGCACGAAGGCGGCGAACAGCACGGCGAGCGAGACGAGGACAAGGTGTTGCGCGCTCACTGCGAGTGCCGCTCCGAGGCCAGGCGGCGGTGCGCGGCAGCCGGGGGATGCAGGCGCACGATGGGCGCGCGGTCCATGGCCGCGTGGGCGACGCGCGCCAGCTGCCGCTGCAGCGCGCGCGCATCCCAGTCGGGCGGCCAGCCTTCCCACAGGCGCAGGCGTCCGTCGACGAACACGGCCACGATCTGGTCGCGGTTGCCCAGGCGCACGAGGTCCCACGTGAGGTCGACCGAGGTGCACATCTCGGGCGTGTCGACATCGACGATGAGGAAGTCGGCCGCCTTGCCCACGGCGATCTCGCCCGTGAGGTGGCCCAGGCCCACGGCGCGCGCGCCTTCGTGCGTGGCGTGGTCGAACCAGGTCCAGCCACCGCCGCTGGAGGCGTCGCCGATGGCCATGCCGAAGGCCAGCTTCTGCGCGGCCTCGGCGGCGTCCATCAGGCGGAAGGCGTCGCTGCGCGTGGCGTCGGTGCCCAGGCCGAAGCGGATGCCCAGCGCGGCCATCAGGTTCGCGGGCGCCACGGCATTGCCCTTCCACTGGCTGGCGACCGGGTTGTAGCTCACGGCGGTGTCGGTGTCGCGCAGCACCATGAGTTCCGAGGGCGTGACCAGCGTGCCGTGCGCGATGAGCACCTGCGGGCCGAGCGCGCCCAGGTGCGCCAGCAGCTCCAGCGGCCGCCTGCCGCGCTGCACGACCGAGCGCTCGACCGAGGCCAGGTGCTCGTTGACGTGCGTCTGGAACACGGTGCGCGCCTCGGCGCACAGGGCCGACACGGCGACCAGCATCTCGTCGGACGCCGCTTCGGGCACCGAGATGGCGAGCGAGGGATGCACCAGCGGCGCGTCCAACCACTGCCGCAGGAACTGCGCGGCATGCGACCGGATGGCCTGCCGGTCGGCGGCGCTGCTGTCGTTGCCGCCGTCGTTGCAGATCAGGCCCAGCACGCAGCGCAGCCCAGCCTCCTGCACGGCGGCGGCCACGGCGCCGATGTCGCCCGGCGCGCGCGTGCCCGCGTCGCACACGGTGGTGAAGCCGCCGCGCAGCGATTCGAGCGCCGCGAGCTTGGAGGCCATGTAGACGAACTCGTCGTCCAGGCTCGACTCGAGCGGCACCCACACGCGCCGGAAGATTTCCGACGGCTCGCCGTAGGCCAGCGACTTGCCGAAGGACTGCGTGAGGTGGTGGTGCGCGTCGATCATGCCCGGCATCAGCAGCTTGCCGGGCAGGTGCAGCGGCGTGAGCTGCGGGTGGCGGGCGATGAGCGCGTCGGCGGGGCCGACCTCGCAAAAGCGCCCGCCTTCGATCCGCACGGCATGGCCGGTGGCGGGGCCGTCGCGCAGCATCAGGTGGTCGGGAACGAGCAGCAGCTCGTCGGCCGCGAAGTGCGCGGCATCGAGTTCAGGAGACATGGTCAAAGGAGAGAACGGGAAAAGAATTGGAGAGGCGCTCATTGCGGCGCCGGTGCGATGGCCGGGCTGTCGGCCTGCACGCGGTTGAACACCAGGTTGAGCACCACCGCCGTGAGCGAGCCCATGGCCAGGCCGTTGCCCAGCACCAGTTGCAGCGTGTCGGGGAAGCGGCTGTACAGGCCCGGCACGACGATGGGCAGCAGGCCCATGGTCAGCGCGCCGGCCAGCACGAACATGTTGCCGCGCTCGTGCAGGTCGACCTTGCGCAGCATGTCGATGCCCATGGTGCCGATGATCGCGAACACCACCATCGCGGTGCCGCCGACCACGGCCGACGGAATGGCGCTGGCCAGCCGGCCCAGCGGCGCCGACAGCGCGATGAGGATCAGGATCACGCCGGCCGCGGCCGTCACGTAGCGCGAGCGCACGTTGGTGGCGCGCACGATGCCGATGTTCTCGCCACTGGTGATGATCATCGAGGTGCCGAAGAAGCCGCCCGCCAGCGACACCAGCGCGTCGCCGCGGATGGTGCGCGGCACCACGTCGCGCGCATCGATCTTGCGGCCCACCACCTCGGCCACCGCCACGGTCTGCCCCGTGGCCTCGACCATCGAGATGATGCTGAAGATCAAGAGCGGCACGGCCGCCACCAGGTCGAAGCGCGGCATGCCGAAGGGCAGCAGCGTCGGCGCGCTCCAGAAGGGGCCGGCCGCCACGCTGCTGAAGTCCATCAGCCCGCAGGCCGCGGCCAGCACCGTGCCGGCCAGCAGGCCCAGCAGCACCGCGAGCTGGCCGAGCGTGCCCTTGAACACGCGCGCGAACAGCACCGTGAAGCCGATGGTCGCGAGCGCCAGCCCGATGTTCACCGGGTCGGCAAAGGTGGACGTGCCGGCCTTGCCCGCGATGATGCCGCCGTACACCTTCACGAGGTTGATCGACACCAGCAGCAGCAAGGTGCCGATGACGATCTTCGGAAAGTAGCGCAGGCAGCGCGCGAACACCGGCAGCACCAGGAAGTAGAAGAGCGCCGTGAGGATCACCGCGCCCGAGGCCGTCTGCAGGTCGCGCTGCTGGGCGATGGTCACGAACATCACGATCGGCGCGCCGCCCGGCACCATCACGAAGGGCAGGCGCGCGCCGAACTTCCACGGCCCGAACGACTGCAACAAGGTGCCCACGCCGCACAGCAGGAAGGTGGCGCTGATCAGGTTGACCGTGAGCGCGGACTCCAGCCCCAGCGCCTTGGCCACGAGGAACACCGAGGTGATCGGCACGGCCGCCATCACCAGCACGTGCTGCAGGCCGAACAGCAGCAGTTGCGACAGGGGCAGCACCGCATCGACCGGGGCGATGGCGGAAGGCGCGCCGACAGGCACGACAGGGGGCACAGCAGAGGCATCGGGCACACGGGACATCATGGAATCCTTGAACCGGGACCGCGCCCAAATCGATTTGGGCGCACTGGCAAAAAAAGCCGCCGAAGCGGGTGAAGTACATTCCGTGGCATGGCGCCCCAAAACGATTTGGGAATTGAATCACCGCTTTTCGAAAAGGTCAACGGGATGAGCACCAATCCATCGCCGCGGGCAAACATCAAGGACGTGGCACGCGAAGCGGGCGTGTCGCCGACCACCGTGTCGCACGCGCTCAACGCCCGGGGCCAGGTCGACGCCGAAACGCGCGCGCGCGTCGAGCAGGCGGCGCTGAAGCTGGGCTACCGGCCCAACCGCAATGCGCAGCGGCTGCGCACGGGCGAGGCGCACATGATCGTGCTGCTGTCGTCGATGCCCTTCGCGGTGGCCGGCGGCCCGTCGCGCCTGGGTTTCCTGATGGAGGTGGCGGCGGTGGCGGCGGCGGCGGCGCTGGACCGCCGCCTGGCGCTGGTGCTGGCGCCGCCGATGGAAACCGGGCGGGTGCCCATGGAACTGCTCGACGTGGACGGCGCGCTGGTCATCGAGCCTTCGGCCGGCGACCCCAACCTGGCGTACCTGCTGCGGCGCGGCCTGCCGGTGGTGGCCATCGGCAAGCCGGCCGAGGAAGCGGCCGACGGGCCGGCGATGCCGCCCTATGTCGACATCCACTCGGGCCAGACCACGCGCCTGCTGCTCGAGCACCTGCACGACCAGGGCGCGCGCAAGGTCGCGATGATCCTCGGCTCGGCCGCGCGCAATTCCTATGTGGAAGGCCAGGCGGCCTACCAGGCCTTCGCCGCCGCGCGCGGACAGGGGCCGCTGCTGTCGCTGGTCGACGAGGCCGAGGGCGAGAACGGCGGGCGGCAGGCCGCGCTGGCGCTGCTGGCGGCACACCCCGACATCGACGCCTTCTGCGTGCCGGTCGACGCGTTCGCCTCCGGCGCGGTGACGGCCGTGCGCGAATCGGGCCGGCGCATTCCCGAGGACGTGATGGTCGCCACGCGCTACGACGGCCTGCGCGCGCGCACCTGCGTGCCGCCGCTCACGGCCGTCGACCTGCACCTGGACGAGGTGGCGCAGCAGGCGATTGCGCTGCTGTTCGACCACCTGCGCGGCGACACCAGCCGGCGCCGCGTCGACGGGCCGGCGGCGCAGCTGGTGCCGCGCCTGTCGTCGGCACGCCGGGGCTGACCGCGCCTCAGTTGGGCTTGCTGCGCGACACGCGCCACACCGCGTTGCCCACGTCGTCCGCCACCAGCAGCGCGCCGTTCTTGTCGAGCGCCACGCCGACCGGCCGGCCATGCGCCTTTTCATCGGCGCTCAAAAAGCCCGTGAGGACGTCGACCGGCGGCCCGCTCGGCTTGCCGCCGATGAAGGGCACGAACACCACCTTGTAGCCCGACTTGGGCTTGCGGTTCCACGAGCCGTGCTCGCCGATGAAGGCGCCGTTCGCGAACTCGGGCGGCATGCCGCGCGCGTGCGAGAACACCAGCCCCAGCGGCGCGACGTGCGCGCCCAGCGCGTAGTCGGGCGCCAGCGCCTTGGCCACGCGCTCGGGCTGTTGCGGCGTGACGCGCGCATCGACCACGCCGCCCCAGTAGCTCCAGGGCCAGCCGTAGAAGGCGCCCTCTTTCACCGAGGTGAGGTAGTCGGGCACGAGGTCGCTGCCGATCTCGTCGCGCTCGTTCACCACGGTCCACAGCACGTTCGTCTCGGGCTCCCAGCCCAGGCCGTTGGGGTTGCGCAGGCCGCTGGCGAACAGGCGCTTCTCGCCGCTCTTCGCATCGACCTCCCAGATCGCGGCGCGGCCCTCTTCGGCCGCCATGCCGTTCTCGCCGATGTTGCTGTTGGAGCCGACCGTGACGTACAGCTTGCTGCCGTCGGCGCTGGCGATGACGTTCTTGGTCCAGTGGTGGTTGATGCCCGCGGGCAGCGCCGTCACCACGGTGGGCGTGGCGCTGACCGAGGTCTGGCCCTCGGTGTAGGGCACCTTCACGAGCGCGTCGGCGTTGGCGATGAAGAGCTCGTTGCCGACCAGCGCCATGCCGTAGGGCGATGTCAGGTTCGCCAGGAACACCTGCTTCACCTCGGCCAGGCCGTCGCCGTCGGCGTCGCGCAGCAAGGTGATGCGGTTGGCGCTGGGCACGCCCGCGCCCGCGCGGCCCATGACCTTGCCCATGACCCAGTTGCGCACCGCGGCGACCGGGCCGCTGGCGCCACTGCCTTCTGGCTTGGGCGGCTTGTTGCTCTCGGCCACCAGCACGTCGCCGTTGGGCAGGGTGTAGACCCAGCGCGGGTGGTCCAGCCCGCGCGCCAGCGCCGTCACGCGCAGGCCTTCTGCGGGCGTGGGCGCGGCGGTGTCGGTCCAGCCGACGGCGGGCGCCACGTTGACAGTGGGGATCAGCGTCTTGTTCGGATCGGCCAGTTGCGGCCGCGGGCCGGTCGTGAGTTCGGGCGCGAGCTTGGCGGCCTCGCCGCAGCCGGCGACGAGCAGCACGGCGGCCACGGCCGCGGCAGACAGGGCGAGGCGGACGGGAAGGTGCGGCGATGCGTTCATGCGGATTCCTTGCGCGGCAGGCGGCCGCAGACCGCCGGATCATGCGCAATCGCACGGCGCGGGCGTGTCGGTCGTGGGCGCTTTCCGGCGTGCGCGCACCTCCTTCGCGCATCGTCGCTACCATCGCCGCATGACCGACGACCTGTTCCGCGCCGACGCCTACCTGCGCACCTGTGAAGCCCGCATCCTGCGCCTCGACGACACCGGCATCGTGCTGGACCGCACCGTGTTCTATCCGCTGGGCGGCGGGCAGGCCGGCGACGCCGGCGTGCTGGTGCTCGCCGACGGCCGCGAGATCGCCATCGCCGACACCCGCAAGGCCAAGGACGCCGAAGGCCAGCCGACCGCCGAATTCGTCCACGTGCCCGCGCCCGACCAGGCCGAACTGCTGGCCGCGCTGGCGCCCGGCGACACCGTCACCGCCCGCCTCGACTGGGAGCGCCGCCACCGGCTGATGCGCTTTCACACCGCCAGCCACCTGCTGTGCCACCTCGTGCCGGTGCCGGTGAACGGCTGCTCGATCACGCCCGAGTACGCGCGCATCGACTTCCACATCACCGACCCGCTCGACAAGGAGACGCTCACCGCGGGCCTCGCGAAGCTGGTCGAGGCCGCCCACCCGCTGACCGTGGGCGCCATCACCGACGCCGAGCTCGACGCCAACCCCGCGCTGGTCAAGAGCATGAGCGTGCAGCCGCCGCGCGGCACGGGCACGGTGCGCACCATCCGCATCGGCGGCACGGGCGAAGACGGCGGCGCGCCGTCGATCGACTTCCAGCCCTGCGGCGGCACGCACGTGGCCAACACGGCGGAAATCGGCGCCATGGTCGTCACCAAGATCGAGAAGAAGAGCGCGACCACCCGGCGCGTGGTCCTGGGCTGGCCCGCGGCCACCGCCGTCTGAGCCCCCGGAAAGACCCGGCCCCCAGGAACTTCGCCCCGCCCTCTGGCTCCGACTGACCGGCATGACCTTTTCGCGCATCTCTTTCGCTACTTTTCTGATAGCTACCGCCGCAGCCTGCATGCCGGTTGCGGCCCAGCTGGCCCCGAAGACCGGGGCCGTGGTCACCACCCCCCACGTGCGCGCCGAACTGGTCGCCCATGCGCCCGAGGGCGTGGCGCCCGGCGCGCCGGTCTGGGTCGGGCTGCAGATCACCCACCAGCCCGAGTGGCACACCTACTGGAAGAACGCCGGCGACTCGGGCCTTCCGACCGAATTGAAGTGGACGCTGCCCGCCGGCGTCTCGACCGGCGAGATCGCCTGGCCGGTGCCCAAGAAGATCCCGGTCGGCACGCTGGCCAACTACGGCTACGAGAACACCGTGCTGCTGCCGGTGCCGCTCGAGGTTTCGACGCTCTACAAGCCCGACGTGGCGCTCACCGGCGGCTCGCCGGCCATGGACATCAAGCTGCAGGCCTCCTGGCTGGTCTGCCGCAAGGAATGCATTCCCGAAGAGGGCGAGTTCACGCTCTCGCTGCCCACGCGCGGCTCGACCGCGCTGAACAAGGCGGCCTTCGACACCGCGCAGGCCGCGCAGCCGCAGCCGCTGGGCGCGCCTGGCACCATCGCCGTCGAGGGCCAGCAGCTGAAGGTGCGCCTCGAAGGCCTGCCCGCCGCCGTGCGCGGCAAGACGCTCGAGTTCTTCCCCGAAACGCCCGAGGTGATCCGCACCGCGGCCGTCTCCGGCAAGGACTGGACGCAGGCCTGGGACGGCGCGACCTGGACCGCCACCGTGCCGCTGGCCGACCAGCGCAGCGAAAGCCCCACCGCCATGCCCGTGGTGGTGGCGCTGGCCGAGGCCGACCGCCAGGCCGGCCAGCCCGTGGCCTGGCGCGCCGAGGCGCCGGTGTCGGGCACCTGGCCCGCCGCCACCGCCGCACCGCGCGCCGCCGAGGTGTCGCCCGCGCTGCAGGCGGCGCTGGCCGCCAACGCGGCCCAGGCGGCGGCCCCCGCTGCCGCTGCGCAGGCTCAGCCCGCCGGCACCTTCATGGTCGCCCTGCTCGGCGCGCTGCTCGGCGGCCTGCTGCTCAACCTCATGCCCTGCGTGTTCCCGATCCTCGCGATCAAGGTGCTGGGCTTCGCGCGCCAGGCCGGCAACGCCAGCGCGCACCGCAAGGCGGGCCTGGCCTACACGGGCGGCGTGATGCTGTCGTTCCTCGCGCTGGGCGGCGCCATGCTGGCGCTGCGCGCGGCCGGCGCGCAGCTCGGCTGGGGCTTCCAGCTGCAGTCGCCCGCCGTGGTGGCGGCGCTGGCGGCGCTCTTCACCCTGCTCGGGCTGAACCTGGCCGGCGTGTTCGAGTTCGGCCGCGCCGCGCCGCAATCGGTGTGCAGCGCGCAGGCCAAGCATCCGCTGGCCAACGACTTCCTTTCCGGCGTGCTCGCCGTGGTGATCGCCTCGCCCTGCACCGCGCCGTTCATGGGCGCCTCGCTGGGCTTTGCCATCGGCCTGCCGGCGGCCCAGGCGCTGCTGCTGTTCGCCGCGCTGGGCCTGGGCCTGGCGCTGCCCTACCTGGTGGCGGGCTTCGTGCCGGCCGTGGCGCGCCTGCTGCCCAAGCCGGGCCCGTGGATGCACACGCTGCGCCGCCTGCTCGCCTTCCCGATGTTCGCGACCGTGGCCTGGCTGGTCTGGGTGCTGGGCCAGCAAAGCGGCATCGACGGCGCGGGCACGCTGCTCGCTTTGCTGGTGTGCCTGGCCGCCGTGGTCTGGGCGCTCACGCTGACCGGACGCACGCGCGTCGTCATCGCCACCCTGATGATCGCCTTCACCGCCGTGCTGGCCGGCACCATCGGCCGCAACATCGTGCAGGTGCCCGAGCCGACGGCCAAGCTGGCCTCGGCAGCACCGAACGACGGCGAGCGCTGGCAGCCGTGGTCGGCCCAGCGCGTGAGCGACATGGCGGCCGCGGGCCGGCCCGTGTTCATCGACTTCACCGCCGCCTGGTGCGTGACCTGCCAGTACAACAAGAAGAGCACGCTGGCCGACGCCGAGGTGCTCGCCGACTTCGACACGAAGCAGGTCGCCATGCTGCGCGCCGACTGGACCCGTCGCGACCCCGCCATCACCGCCGCGCTCACCGCGCTGGGCCGCAGCGGCGTGCCGGTGTACGTCTTGCAGGCACCGGGCAAGGCGCCGGTGGTGCTGACCGAAATCCTCAGCAAAGACGAGGTGCGCGCCGCGTTGGCAGCGCTTTGAGCGCCGATGCGGTGAATTGAAACGAGATGACAACGCCGCTGTCATGGGTTGTCACACGCACTTGAAGAAACCGTTCTAAGCTGCAGTTGTTGTTTGGAATTTTGTTTTTTGGAGTTCAAGCTGGCCATGACGCTCTCGCCCACTGTCGACTCACGCTCCCTTCGCGCCGCGCGCCAGGCGCGCGCCGCCCTCAGCCGCGCTTCCCGCCGCGCCGTCGTGGCCGCCGCCGTCGCGCTGGGCGCCACCTTCCTCATGGGCACCAATGCTTTTGCCGCGCCCGCCGTGGGCCAGCAGGCGCCCGATTTCGTCGCCGTCGACACCAGCGGCGCCAAGCACAAGCTGTCTGACTTCGCGGGCAAGTTCGTGGTGCTCGAATGGACCAACCCCGGCTGCCCCTTCGTGCGCAAGCACTACGGCAGCGGCAACATGCCGGCCACGCAGAAGGCGGCCACCGACAAGGGCGTGGTCTGGCTCGCGATCAACTCCACCGAACGCGCCGCCAGCGACTACCTGAAGGCCGACGCACTCGACGCCTGGATGAAGTCGCAGAAGGCCGCGCCCACCGCCGTGCTGATGGACGAAGACGGCGTGATCGGCCAGGTCTACGGCGCGCGCACCACGCCCCACATCTTCATCATCGACCCCAAGGGCACGCTGGTGTATGCCGGCGGCATCGACAGCATCGCCTCGGCGCGCGTGGACGACATCAAGACTGCCACCAACTACGTGACCCAGGCACTGGGGGAAGTGACCGGCGGAAAACCGGTGTCGATGGCGAGCACGCGGCCGTACGGGTGCTCGATCAAGTACAAGAGTTGAGCGTGCCGCACGCGCGCCGCCCGCTGCGCGGCGCGCCGCATTGACAGCTACCTGACTCCCATCGTCAGGTGCAGGTCGGGAACCCCGACCTACCCTTGGGCCCACAACACCGCCCCAGGGGACACACCATGACTTCCGCGCCTGCCAACGCGCATTCCTCCTCGAAATTCGCCACCGTCCTGCGCGTGACCGGCGGCAACTTCATGGAGATGTTCGACTTCTTCCTGTTCGGCTTCTACGCCACGCAGATCTCGAAGGCCTTCTTCCCTGCGGGCAACGAGTTCGCGTCGCTGATGCTGACCTTCATGACCTTCGGCGCGGGCTTCCTGATGCGACCGCTGGGCGCCATCTTTCTCGGCGCGTACGTCGACCGCGTGGGCCGCCGCCAGGGGCTGATCGTCACCCTCGCGCTGATGGCCGTCGGCACGCTGCTCATCGCCTGCGTGCCGAGCTACGCGACCATCGGCGTGATCGCGCCGCTGCTGGTGCTGGTCGGACGGCTGCTGCAGGGCTTCTCGGCCGGCGTGGAACTGGGCGGCGTGTCGGTGTACCTGTCGGAGATGGCCACGCCGGGCCGCAAGGGCTTCTACGTGAGCTGGCAGTCGGCCAGCCAGCAGGTGGCCATCGTCGTCGCCGCCGCGCTCGGCTACTGGCTCAACGTGACCTTCACGCCCCAGGAGATCGGCGACTTCTACTGGCGCATTCCCTTCTTCGTCGGCTGCCTGATCGTGCCGGTGCTGTTCATCATCCGCCGCTCGCTGCAGGAGACCGAGGAGTTCATGGCGCGCAAGCACCGCCCCGACGCGCGCGAGATCTTCCGCTCGATGGTGGCCAACTGGGGCCTCGTGGTCGCCGGGATGATGCTGGTGTCGATGACCACCGTGTCGTTCTACCTGATCACCGTCTACACGCCCACCTTCGGCAAGGCCGTGCTGCACCTGAGCACGACCGACGCGCTCATCGTCACGCTGTGCGTGGCCATTTCCAACTTCATCTGGCTGCCGATCATGGGCTCGCTGTCGGACCGCG
This sequence comes from Variovorax sp. GW821-FHT09A10, assembly GCF_059418385.1. NCBI lineage: Bacteria > Pseudomonadati > Pseudomonadota > Betaproteobacteria > Burkholderiales > Comamonadaceae > Variovorax > Variovorax sp. GW821-FHT09A10. Next base: position 80,827 of record NZ_JBWKPT010000009.1, on the reverse strand, counting down.
TGGGGCGCAAGCCGCTGCTCGTGCTGTTCACCGTGCTGACCATCCTCACGGCCTACCCGTCGCTCAAGTGGCTGGTCGCTGCGCCGAGCTTCGCGCGCATGCTCGAGGTGGAGCTGTGGCTGTCGTTCCTGTACGCCAGCTACAACGGCGCGATGGTGGTGGCGCTCACCGAGGTGATGCCGGTCAGCGTGCGCACCGCGGGCTTCTCGCTGGCCTACAGCCTCGCCACGGCACTGTTCGGCGGCTTCACGCCGGCGATTGCCACGGGGCTGATCGAGATGACCGGCGACAAGGGCGCGCCCGGCCTGTGGATGACGGCCGCCGCGGCCTGCGGGCTGATCGCGACGCTCGTGCTGTACCGGCGCAATGTCGACCCGGCCGACGCGGGCCGCGTGCCCGTCGTCTGAGAAGGTGTGAACCGCGGGCATTGACCCAGCGCGCACCGGCCGTTGACCGGGAGCGCACCGCCCCTGCCGCTCCGGGTGGAAGTACCGATGATGGCGCGCGCCGACCTGCCTATCCTGCACCAGCGCTTCCGGCGCCCCCAGGGAACCACGGCATGAACGCACACCACTTCAGCACCCGGCTCGAACACCCGGCCGACCGGCAGGCCTGCTGGGGCCGCATCAACGAGTCGTACTTCGGCGCGCTGCGCGTGCAGTGCCTCGACCCCGGCCCGTTCGACGCGCGCATGGACGCCTACGAACTCGGGCCGCTGGGCATGTTCATGATCGAGGCGCCTTCGCACCGCGTGGCGCGGCCCGACACGCACCGCGAGATCGCGCTCGACGAGCACTACAAGCTGGTGCTGCAGCTGGAAGGCCACGGCCACATCTCGCAGCGCGACCGCGAGTTCCACCTGCACCCGGGCGACTGGAGCCTGTACGACCCGCGCGTGCCCTACGCCATCACCAACCCCGAGCGCTCGCGCCTGCTGGCCATCACGATCCCGCGCCAGCAGTTCAAGGGCATGAAGATGCCCGACCTGCACACCTGCGAAGCCCACACGCCGGCCATGCAGGGGCTGTACGCGGTGCTCGGCTCCTTCCTCACCTCGCTGGCCGACCAGCTGCCCTCGCTGCCCAACGCCGTCGGCCGCTCGGTCAGCGACACCGTGCTGGGCCTGCTGGCCTCCACGCTCGCCACGCATGCCGACGAGCAGTTCGGCGCGCAGCCGCTGCCCGGCGTGCTGAAGGCGCGCGTGAAGCAGTTCGTGCACGCGCACCTGGCCGACCCGGCCCTGTCGCTGGACCTCATCGCGCAACAGCTGCGCTGCTCCAAGCGCTACCTGCACCGCGTGTTCGAGGACGAAGACCAGACGCTCGACCGCTTCATCTGGCAGATGCGCCTGGAGCGCTGCAGCGAAGCGCTGCGCCAGGCCGCGGGCGGGCGCACCTCGGTGTCGGAGATCGCCTTCGCCTGGGGCTTCAACAGCAGCGCGCATTTCTGCCGCGTGTTCAAGGCGCAGTACGGCGTGTCGCCGCGCGAGTTCCAGCGGCGCGAGGCGCAGCGGGCGGCGTCGCCGGCGCTGACGCACTGAGCAGGTCCAAGACGTCTTCACGAACGCCGCGCCGGGGGCGCCGCCACGCCCCCTCACCCGCGCCTACCGCGCACCCAGCACACTGAGCGCCGCGAGGCTCATGGCTTTCACGCCCGTGGTGATCGAAGGCTCGGGAACCGGCGCGAAGTACGGCGAGTGATTGAACACCAGCGGCTTGCCGCCAGGCCTGCGCGACTCGGCGACCTCCTTCGGGTCGAGCACACCGACCAGGAAGAACATCGAGGGCACGCCCTCGTTGCCGTACTCGGCAAAGTCCTCGCTGGTCGTCAGCGGTCGCGTGCGTTCGACCTTGCCCGCGCCGAGGCCGGCCTGCAGTGCCGCCTCGACGCGCAGGACCAGGGCTTCGTCGTTGACCACGCCGGCGCCGGCGTCGGGGAACTTCACCTCCGGCTCCGGCGCGCCGGCCGCGGCGGCCGACGCGAGCGCGACGCGGCGCACGCCCTCCAGCAACTGCGCCCGCACCGCGGGATCGTACGAACGAATGGTGCCCCGCACGAGGGCCGCGTCGGGGATGATGTTGCCCGAGGTCCCCGCCTGCAAGGCGCCGATCGTGACCACGCCGAACGCCATCGGGTCTTTCTCCCGGCTCACCACGGCCTGCACGTCCACGATGAAACGCGCGGCGATCATGACCGGGTCGAGCGCCTTGTGGGGCGCCGAACCGTGGCCGCCACGGCCCTTGAAGACGATCTCGAGCGAGTTGGCCGCCGAGGTCATCGGGCCCACGCTGTAGCTGACCGTTCCGTAGGGACGCGGATCGGTGTGCAGCGCCAGCACCGTGTCGGGCTTCGGAAAGCGCTTGAACAGGCCGTCCGCCAGCATGGCCTTGGCGCCCGCGCCGATTTCCTCGGCCGGCTGGGCCACGAACATCAGCGTGCCCTGCCATTGGCCCTTCATCGCCACCAGCGCGCGCGCCGTGCCCACCCAGCTCGCCATGTGCACGTCGTGGCCGCAGCTGTGCGCAACGAACGTCTCACGGCCCTGCCAGATTGCCTGGGTCTTGCTGGCATAGGGCAGGCCCGTTTTCTCCTCCATGGGAAGGCCATCGAGGTCGGTGCGGACCATGACCGTCGGTCCTGCACCATTGCGGTACAGCGCGACCAAACCGGTCTTTCCAACGCCTTCCTTCACCTCGAAGCCAAGGGCCCGCATCTCGGCGGCCAGACGCGCCGCCGTGCGGACTTCGGCAAAACTCAGTTCCGGGTGCGCATGCAAGTCCTTGTACAGCGCATCCAGTTGCGGATACATCTGCGCCACCAGGGTGTCCAGCGATGCGGCAAGCGTTCCTCCGGAAGAGGCCTGCTCGCCGTCACTCACGAGGCCGCGCTTCGCGGGCGGCATCGCCTGGCGACCCCCGATGTCGGCGCCGACGTCCACCGCCAGAAGAGAAGCGGCTGCCGCCAGCGACAGAGCCCACGCATTTCGCTTGAAATCAGACATGTCAGGATTCCTGGTGGGTTGGTGTTGAAACAGGAGATGGCGCATCCCGTCAGTTCGCGAACTGCTTCGACATTTCCGGGCGTCGCCACCGTGCACACCGGTAGGCGGCCCACACGGTTCCCACCCAGATCGGCATCGCAAGCGCCGAGGCACGAATCGCCGGTGTCAGAAGCATCACGGCGACGACCAGCACGAGGAACCCGAGGCACAACCCGTTGCTCACGGGGCTGCCCGGTGCCGGAAAACCCGTGGCGATGCCCCGCGCGCGCATCCTTCGCCGGAACTTCAGGTGCGTCAGCACGATGACGAACCAGGTCAGCACCAGGCACGCCACGGCCAGCGAGATCAGCAGCTCGACGGCCCCGTTCGGCATGACGTAGTTCAGCACCACGCACGAGCCCGTGAAGAACGCCGGCAGCAGGATGGCGGCCGAAGGCACGCCGCGCCGGCTGACCTTCGCCAGCCCCTTCGGCGCATGCCCCCGCTGTGCCATGCCGTACAGCAGCCGGCTGTTGCCGTACACCATGCCGTTGTAGACCGACAGCGCCGCCGTCAGGATGATGAAGTTCAGGGCATCGGCCGTGAAGCGGTTGCCCAGCGCGGAAAAGATCCTGACGAAGGGGCTGCTGCCGTAGGTGTCACCGCCCGCCTGCAACGACGCCAGCAACTGGGTCCAGGGCGCCAGGCTCAGCAGCACCAGCATCGAGCCGATGTAGAAGATCAGCACCCGCAAGATGACCTGGTTGATGGCCTTCGGAATCGTCCACCCCGGCTCGGCCGCCTCCGCGGCGGTGAAGCCCAGCATCTCCAGGCCGCCGAACGAAAAGAGGATCAGGGCCATCGCCATCACCAGGCCGTGCACGCCGTTCGCAAAGAACCCGCCGTGGCGCCACAGGTTGCCGACGCCGGCCTGCGGCCCGCCGTCCCCGGAGATCAGCAGGTAGCCCCCCAGCGCGATCATGCCGACCACTGCCGCGACCTTGACCATGGCGAACCAGAACTCCGTCTCGCCGTAGACCCGCACGCTGACGAAGTTCATGGCGTTGATGAGAACGAAGCAGACCGCGGCCGTGACCCAGGTCGGAACCCCGGGCCACCAGAACTGCACGAACTTTCCCGCCGCCGTCAGCTCCAGCATGCCGACGAGCACGTACATCACGACGCAGTTCCAGCCCGCGAAGAAGCCAGCGAAATCGCCCCAGTGCTCGCTCGCGAAATGGCTGAACGACGACGACGTCGGCGTCTCGACCAGCATCTCGCCGAGAAAACGCATGATCATGAAGGCCACGATGCCGCCGATGCCGTAGCCGAGGATCATCGAGGGGCCGGCCAGCTCGAGCACGCCCGCCGAACCCAGGAAGAGGCCCGTGCCGATCGTGCCGCCCAGAGCGATCATTTGGATGTGCCGGTTGCTCAGCCGGCGCTGCAGATGGCCCGCGGGGGACTCGTTGGCTTGCATGGATTTGTCTTCCTTTTTTCTTGTGGCCGATGGGCCTGGTTTTCTTGAGCGCGCGCGCCGGTGGCGCTTCAGGTCGGCTAGTAACTGCCGCCGAGCAGCGACCCGGCCCCGGGCGCATGCGTGCGCAGGCCCAGGCGCTTGAGCATCATGAAAGTCGTCGACACCGCCGACGACACCACCGGCAGTCCGGTCCGCTGCTCGATGAGATCGACCGATGCCAGCGACGGCATCTGCACGCAGGCCGATGCCACGATGGCATCCACACCCGCGGTCTTCAGGCGCTTCGTGATCTGCGCCGGGGCCAGGGGGTCCTGGCGCCCCACTTCCAGGTTGTCGGGAATCTCCAGCGAGATGCTGTCGACGACCTCGATGCCTTCGTGCTCGATGTAGTCGATCACCAGCTGCGTCAGCGGCTTCATGTACGGCGCCAGGATCGAGACCTTCTTCGCACCGATCGCATGCAGGCCGTCGACCAGCGCGCCCGCGCTGGTCACGACAGGCGCGGGCGCCGCGTTGTCCACGGTCCGCTGATGCAGCCGTTGCTCGGAGATGCGGTGATACCCCTTGCCCATGCTCATGATGGCCACCAGGCAGGCGTAGCCGAGCACGTCCACGCGTGCATCGGACAGCTCCAGCGCGCAGCGGTCGCTGTCGCCGTCCATCGCGGCCAGCTCTTCGCGCGTGACCTTCTTCATGCGCATGCGGCTCGCGTGGAAGCTGAAGCGCTCGGGCGCCACCGCTTCGCGCGCCCGCAGGATCGCGGGGATCTCGGTTTCCATGGTCGTGTTGGACGACGGCACGATCTGCCCGATGCGAAACACACGGCCTGGCGTCATGGCGCGCCCTCCCCGGCCTGGCCGGCGGCCAGCGCCATCGGGAACACCGCACCACCGCCATCGCCCGGGTCGGGAGCGTCCTCGTCGCGGAACCGCGCCGGTGCCCGTGCCCGGCGATCGACGCGCAGGTCGAAGATGTCGAAACGGTTGTAGTGCCCCGTGATGTCGTGCATCTGCCGCGGCTGGATGCAACGCGACAGGTCGATGTCGGCATAGACGATGCCTTCTTCGTCGATCAGCGGCTTGCCGATCACGCGGCCGTCGGGCCCCAGGATGCCCGAGAAGGCGCTGCTGCGCCGCGACAGCAACGCGCGCGACGCCGGATGCGTGGCGGCCATGGCCTCGACGATGTCTTCGGAGACCGTCGAGCACGAGACCACGGTGAACACCTTGCCTTCGAAGGAATGCGCAGCGGCCCGAAGGCGGATGGCCTCGGCCATGTCGTAGTCCGGCGGCGCGACCGGCAGCGAGATGTAGCTGGCCACGTGCACGAGCTCGCCCTGGGCGAGCAGGCTGAACCGGGCCAGCGTGTTGGTGTTCTCGCCGCAGGCCAGCGACCCCAGCGGACCCACCGCGGTCTGGTGCACGCGCAGCGACGAGGCATCGCCGTTCGCCCAGGTGAGCTTCTCGGCCCAGGTCGGCACCAGCTTGCGGTGGCGGCCCAGCAAGGCGCCATCGGGGCCGATCGTCAGCAAGGTGTTGTAGAGGGTGCCGACGCCGGTCGGGCTGCGCTCGTTGACGCCGATCACGACATGAACGCCGTGGCTGCGCGCGGCCTGCTGCAGGCGCTGCACCTGCGGCCCGGGCACCTCGATGGCCGAGCGGCACAGCCGTTCGAACCACGGGCTGCCCTCGATCGGGTTCATGACCCAGTTCCAGTACGGATAGCCGGCCACGAAGACTTCGGGAAAGGCGATGAGGGTGGCCCCGTGCGACGCGGCTTCGGCGATGAGCGCGCAGGCCTTGTCGAGGGTCGCATCGGTATCGAGGTACACCGGCGCGGCCTGCACGGCCGCGGCCTTGAACGTGGGCAGATCAAGCATGTGTCTGTTTCCTGTGGTTCGGGATTGCAATGAAAGGAAGAAAAAGAAAAAGTGCGCCGATGCGGCGGACCGTCAGTGCGCGGCATCGACCGTCGCGCCCACGACCCGCCCGGGATTGAGAAGCCCCAGGGGGTCGAGCGACTGCTTGAGCCGCCGCATCAGGTCGATCTCCTGCGCCGTTCGCGTGACGGACAGCCACGGCCGCTTCGCCATGCCGATGCCGTGTTCGGCGGACACCGCGCCGCGGCAGCGCGCCAGCGGTTCGTAGACGAGTGCTTCGACGATCCGCTGGATTCCGGGTTCGTGCGAAGCGGGTGCCACGGAGACATGCAGGTTGCCGTCCCCGATGTGCCCGAAGACCCAGCAGCGTCCACCCGCCCAGCGGCGCCGCACCTCGGCCTGCAGCTGACGGACGTAGGCATCCATCTCCACGATGGGCAGCGACACGTCGAAATGAAAGGCCGGGGAGAAAGCGTGCAGCGCCTCGACGCTGTCGCGGATGCGCCAGAACGCATCGCGGTGTTCGACGCTCTGGGCCATGGCGGCATCGACCGCCCAGCCTGCCGCCATGGCGGCCTCCAGTGCATCGGCGAAGCGCGCGGCGTCCGATTCGCCCGCAGACCCTTCGCACTCGACCAGCACACAGAGCGCAGGCTCGCGCGCGAAGGGCGAGCGCCCCTTTGCCGGCGAGGTCGTGGCCAGGTGGAAGTAGTCTTGCCACATCACCTCGAAAGCCGCCAGCTCCCCGGCCAGATGGCGTCCCATGTGCTGGAGCAGGCGCTGCACGCTGTCGAAGTCGTCGCACGCGACCAGGGCCGTGCATTGGCGGGTCGGCATTTCGTGCAGACGCAGCACGGCGCGCGTGACGACGCCCAGTGTTCCTTCGCTGCCGATGAACAACTGCTTGAGGTCATAGCCGGTGTTGTTCTTCAGCATGGCGTTCATCGACGAGATCACCGTGCCGTCGGCCAGCACCGCCTCGAGCCCGAGCACCGACGCACGCGTCATGCCGTAGCGGATGACGCGGTTGCCTCCGGCGTTGGTGGCGATGCTCCCGCCGACGGTCGCGCTGCCGCGCGCGCCGAAGTCGACTCCGTAGCACAGGCCTTCTTCTTGCACGGCTTCCTGCAGCGCCTGCAGCACCACGCCCGCCTGCACGGTGACGGTGCGCCCGACGGCATCGATCCCTTCGATGCGGTTCATGCGTTCGGTCGAGAGCACCAGCTCGCCCGGCCCGGCCTCGCAACCGCGGACCAGCCCGGTGCGCCCGCCCTGGGCGACGACGGGTTGCCGCGCGTCCTTGCACAGGGCCAGCACGGCCGAGACTTCCTGCGTGCTGCGAGGGCGGACGATGGCCAGGGCCGAGACATCGACGCCCGTCAGCACACCGGCCTCGCCCGTCACCGCGCGCAGCGCTTGCAGCAGCGCGCCCGGCGCCGCCTGCGATCCTGATGCGCCTGTCGTCATTGCGGAACGTAGCCGGCGTTGCGAACCATCACCGACCACGACCGGGTCGTCGCGGCCATGCGCTGCGCCAGCTCGGCCGGCGTGCTGGCGCTGGGAACGATGCCCAGCTTGTTGAGCTTGTCGGCAAAGCTCGCGGAATCGACGATGCGCGCGATGGCCGCGTTGTAGCGCTGCACCAGTTCGCGCGGCGTGCCCGCCGGCGCGAACATGGCGGTGAAGATCACCTCCTCGTAGCCCTCGATGCCCAGCTCGGCATAGGTCGGCACCTCCGGCAGCAGGGGAAGCCGCTTCGTGCCGTTGACGGCGACGATCCGTATCTTTCCGGTCTTCGCGTGCTGCAGCATGGTCCCGACCGAGCCGATGCCGCCGGACAGTTGCGCGCCGACCAGGTCCAGCGCGATGGGACTGTCGCCCCGGTAAGGCACCGACTGCAAAGGGGCGCCCAGGGCCCGGCCGACGAGGCCCACCGCGAAGTCGGGCGCGCTGGCCTGTGCCGGCACACCGACATTGCCCTGGCCCGGGTGCGCCTTCGCCCACTGGGCGTATTCGCGCAGGCCGGCATTCGCAACGTCCACCGCCGTGGTGCTGATGGCGAAGACGTCGGGGTTGATCGCGACCAGCCCCACCGGCGCGAAGTCCTTGACCGGGTCGAAGCCCGGCTTGCGCATGGTCAGCGGAATCATCGACACGGTGTTGCTGTTGGCCAGGTAGAGCGTGGCCCCGTCCGCCGCGGCAGCCTTCAGCGCCAGCGCCGCCACCTGCCCGCCGGCCCCCGCACGGTTCTCCACGATCACGTTGCGCCCCAGTTCGCGCTGCATTCCCTCCGCCAGGACGCGGGCGATGGCGTCGGTGCTGCCGCCGGCGGCATAGCCGACCAGCATTCGGATCGGCCCCTCCTCCGCAGCCGACGGCTGCGCCGTGCACGCGCTGCCGATCAGCAGCACCGCGTGGAGGAAACCGAGAACGATCTGCCTGGATCTCATGATGAAGACTCCTTCGAAGGGGATGAAGCGTGGAAAAGAAGAAAGAGGAAGCGCGTCGGGCGGCACAGCTTCAGCCGATGACGCGTGCGATCGCATCGGCCACGCGATCCACGTTGCCGCCGTTCAGGCCCGACAGGCACATGCGCCCGGAGCGCACCAGGTAGACCGCGTGCGACGCCCGCAACGCATCCACCTGCGCAGGCGAGAGGCCCGTGAAACTGAACATGCCGCGTTGGCGCAGCAGGTAGTCGGCGTCGTACCCGGGCAGACGCTGGCGCAGCGCCTCATGCAGCGCGGCGCGCATGGCGTTCGTGCGAAGGCGCATGCCCCCGACCTCGCGCGCCCATGCCTCGCGCAAGGCGGCGTCGTTCAGCACCTCGGCCACCAGCCGTCCGGCGTGCATCGGCGGGCTGGAATAGTTCTGTCGAACGATCGCCTTCAGCTGCCCCAGGACGAGCGCCGCCTGCGCGGCATCGGGACAGACCACGCTGAGCGCACCGCAGCGTTCGCCGTACACGCCCATGTTCTTGGAAAAGGAGTTCGCGACCAGCAGGCCGAGCCCTGCATCCGCCAGCAGGCGCACGGGTGCCGCGTCGGCCTCCAGCCCTTCGCAGAACCCCTGGTAGGCCAGGTCGACGAAAGGAATCAACGCGCGCCGGGCCATCAACGCCGCGAGCTGCGTCCATTCGGCGTGCGTCATGTCCGCGCCGGTCGGGTTGTGGCCGCAGGCATGCAGCAGCACCACGCTGTGCGCGGGCAGCGCGCCGATGGCCTCGCACAGGGCCTCGAAGCGCAAGCGCCCCGTGCCGTGGTCGAAGTACGGGTACGCGTGCACGGCCATGCCGGCACTGTGGAAGATGGCGCGGTGGTTCTCCCAGGTGGGGTCGCTCACCCAGACGGCGCTGCCGGGAAAGGCCTGCCGAAGGAGCTCGGCGCCGACGCGCAGCGCGCCACAGGAGCCGACCGTCTGGAGCGTGGCCGTGCGGCCCGCAGCGACGGCCTCGTGGGCGGGGCCGAACAGCAGCGCACGCACGGCCTGCGAGAAATCCGGCTGGCCCTCGATGGGCAGGTAGGGCTTCGCGCCGGCGCGCGCGGCCAGCCTTCGCTCGGCTTCGCGGATGACATCGAGCACTGGCAGCGCGCCGCTTGCGTCGAAGTACATGCCGATCGACAGGTTGACCTTGTGCGTCCTGGCGTCGCGCATGAACGCCTCGTTGAGCGCCAGGATCGGATCGTCGGGACTGGCCGCGAGGTGGCTGAACATGGGGCGAGCCTCGTGGCGAACTCAGACGGCGACCACGGGGTGGCGCAAGGTGCCGATGCCTTCGACGCCGGCCTCCACCACATCGCCCGGCCACAGCCACTCCTGCGGCGTGCGGCCCGCGCCCACGCCTTCGGGCGTGCCCGTGGCGATGATGTCGCCAGGCTCCAGCGAGATGCCCGCGCTGATGTCCGCGATCAGGTGCGGCACATCGAACAGCAGATGGCGCGTGTTGGACGACTGCTTCATCTGGCCGTTGACGGTGAGCCAGAGGTTCAGGCCGTGCGGGTCGGGGATCTCGTCGGCGGTGACGATGCAGGGACCGAACGGGCCGTAGGTGTCCTGCCCCTTGGAGTAGATCCATTGCCCCGCGCGGCGGCAGTCGCGGGCGCTCACGTCGATCATCACGCTGTAGCCGAAGACGTGCGACAGCGCCGCCTCCTTGGTCACGCGGCTGGCGCGCGTGCCCATGACCACCGCGAGCTCGACCTCCCAGTCGAGCTGTTGCGTCAGCCTGGCGTTGTGCGCAATCGCTTCGCCGGGGCCGATCACCGTGGTCGGCGGCTTGGAGAAGATGACCGGTTGCTTAGGCAACTCCTTGGCGGTGTCGAGCGTGCGGCTCGATTCGGCCACGTGCTCCACGTAGTTGAGCCCGATGCCGAAGATGTTCTTGCGCGGCCTGGGAATCGGCGCCAGCAGCCGCACGTTGGCCAGCGGCAGCGCCGACGCCAGGGGCCAGCGCCCGGCGTGTTCCTTCAACAGGTCGCCGGCGATGCGCACGGCCTGCGGCCCCAGGTCGATGAAGGCCAGCATGTCGTCGGGCAGGGCCACGCCGGCGGCGGCGCCCAGGGTGGCCAGGTCGACGACCTGTTCGTCCACCCGCGCGCCCAGTCGGGCGGCGGCGGCAGGATGGGCGCGGTAGGTGACGAGACGCATGGATCGGTTCTCCGAGAGAAAAAAGACGGCAAGACACCTCCCCGCGCTCGGCGAGGCGCACATGCAAGCGGGACGGTGGGGAAAAGAAAAAAGGGCGCGCGGCGCGCGGTCAGCCCACGGGCTGGTGGCCTGCGTTCTCGGCCAGCGCCTCTTCGCGATACAGGCCCAGCGACTGCATCACCGGCAGGTCGCTGAAGCAGAACAGGCAGGCGTCTTCGGTCGCAGAAAGGTTGGCATGTTCATGGAACATCCACGACGGCACGCAGAAGATGTCGCGCTCCTGCCAGTCGAAGCGCTGGCCATTGACGACACTGAAGCCGCGGCCCTTGGCCACCTGGTACAGGAAGCTGCCGGTGTGGCGATGGGCTTTCGTGTGTTCGCCGGGGCGCAGCAACTGCATGCTCGCGCCGATGGTGGGCATCACCGGGCCGCCCGTCACGGGGTTGACGTAGTGCATGAGGATGCCGTCGAACGGGCTGCCGTCGCTCACGCTTGCGCGCTTGCGCAGCGCCTCGTAGGTGGGGCCCCACTCGTACTTGAACAGCGGCGAGTAGTTCTTCTGCCAGGCCACGTCGTGCGGCCGCAGGGCCACGCCGCCCCAGGTGGCGGTGGCGTCGTCGACCGCGTGCGTCACGGCCTGCGACAGGTCGGGATGCACCACGTAGAAGCCCGCTTCCAGCGCGTTGATCAGCGGAATGTCGAGCCCGTCCTGCCAGATGCAGGTGGTGCCTTCGGCGCCGACGCCGTGTTCATGCCAGGTGCCGTTGGGCGTGAGCACGAAGTCGTTGGCACCCAGCGTCATCTTGTGGCCGTCGACGACGGTGTAGGCCCCCGTGCCCTCCATGATGAAGCGCAGCGCCGACGCGGAATGCGCGTGCGCAGAGGCGGCTTCGCCCGGGTGCATGACCTGCAGGCCCGCATAGAGCCAACCGACGGCCGCCGCCACGTCGCGGCGGCCCGGGTTGTTCAGGTAGATCACGCGGCGGCCGGCCTTCTCCGGTGTCACCAGGTCGATCGAACGCAGCACGTGCGCACGCAGGTCGCGGTAGCGCCAGAGCACCGGCACCGAAGCCGATTGCGGCTGCCAGGGTTCGATCTTGTTGGCCACGGTCCACAGCGCGCCGGTGTCGAGCCGTTCCAGCTCCTCGTAGTACGCCAGCAGCTGCGGTGTGTCGGCCACGTCGGCCCGGCCGGCCACGCTTTCGCGAAAAGCATCATGAACTTTGACCATGGGGTGTCTCTCTTTGTTCTGGCAACGGGGAGGGGAAGGCGTCAGGTGAAGGCGTGCCGGACCCGGTGTGCGTCGCTGTTCCACGAGGCATCGCGCATGATCTGGTCGATGGCATCGATCAACGCCTGCACGTCGTCGAAGGTGTTGTAGAGCGGCGCGAAGCCGAAGCGCATGAAGTCCGGCATGCGGAAGTCGCCGATCAGCTGGCGCTGCGCGAGTGCCTGCATCACGCCATAGCCCTCGGCATGCCGCAGCGAGACATGGCTGCCGCGCTGTCGCCTGTCGCGGGGCGAGGCAAGCGTGAAGCCATGGCGGGCCAGCCGGGTGTCCACGCCGTGGATGAAGGCATCGGTGAGCGCCAGGCTCTGCGCCTGCAGCGCCTCCATCGACGTGCCGTCGAAGGCATCGAGCGCCGCATGCAGCGCGGTCAACGCCAGCACCGGGCTGGTGCCGCACTGGAACCGGTCCACGCCCGGCGCCGGGGCATAGCCGGGCGAGAACTCGAACGGCCGCGCGTGGCCGAACCAGCCCGCCAGCGGCTGGTCGCAGGCCGCCTGGTGGCGATGCGCCACATACAGGTAGCCCGGTGCGCCCGGCCCGCCGTTCAGGTACTTGTAGCCGCACCCCACGGCGAAGTCCGCGCCGCTGGCGTCCAGTGCGCAGGGCACCGCGCCCGCGGTGTGCGAGAGGTCCCAGACCATCAGGGCGCCCGCCGCGTGGGCGGCCTCGTTGTATTTCCCCATGTCGTGGACCTGCGCCGTGCGGTAGTCCACGTGGGTCAGCACGACCGCCGCGACGTCCGCATCCAGGCTGGACGGAATGTCCGCCGCGCGCACCTGCTGCACGCCCAGCCCGAACTGCCGGGTGACCTCGTCGATGATGTACAGGTCGGTCGGGAACGAGTCCACGTCGGTGACGATGCGCGCGCGGCCGGCGCGCAGCCGCACCGCGCTGACGAGCACCTTGTAGAGGTTGACCGACGTCGAGTCGCAGGCGATGACCTGTCCGGGCTCGGCGCCGACCAGGCGGGCGATCTTGTCGCCCGCGCGCTGCGCCAGCGTGCGCCAGCCCGCGCCGTTCCACGAACGGATGAGGCCGTCCGCCCATTCGTGCGACACCGCGTTGGAGACCGCCTGTGCGACGGCGCTGGGCATCAGCCCCAGCGAATTGCCGTCGAAGTAGCGCAGCCCCGGCGGCATGTGGAAGCGGTGCCTGAAGCGGCCGGGCGCCGCGTCTGCCGAAGAACCCGGATGCATGTCGATGACGCTCACGACTCAGGCCCCCATCACGGTGCGAATGGCCCACAGCTCGGGAAAGAACCGGTGCTCCACCACGTGCTTGAGCCAGCCGACGCCGGCCGACCCGCCGGTGCCGGGCTTGAAGCCCAGGATGCGCTCCACCGACGTGAAATGCTTGAAGCGGAACTGCGAGAACAGGTCGGCAATTTCGATCAGCGCTTCGCCCAGTTGGTAGAGCGGGTTCTCCGGCCAGGGCTGCGCATACACCGCGAGCCAGGCCTGCTCGACCGCGGGGTTGGACTGGTAGGTTTCGCTCCAGTCGCGCTGCAGCGCGCGCTCGGGCACCGCAAAACCGCGCCGGTGCAGCAAGGCCAGGGCCTCGTCGTAGAGGCTCGGGGACTCGAGCGACTGCAGCAGGTACGGATAGACATCGGGATTGTTCTCGTGCGCCTGCGCCAGCCTGCGCGACTTGTTGCCCAGCACGAACTCGACATGGCGGTACATGTACGACTGCTGCCCCGATGAAACGCCCAGGCAGTCCCTGAACTCGTTGAAGCCGCTCGTGGTGATGGTCGACAGCACGTCCCAGGTCTTGGTGAGGTACTCGAACAGGCGCTTGATGCGCGGCGCCAGCGCCAGCGCGCCCGCCAGGTCGTCGTCGCGCAGGCGCAGCTGCATGTTGAAGGCTTCGTAGTGGATGGCCTTGAAGATCAGCTCCTTGCACTGCGTCATCAGGATGAACACCATCTCGTCGTGCCCCTCGCTGCGCATGTGCTGCGTGCTGAGCAGCAGGTCGTTGCGGTGGTAGTCGATGAACGGATTGCTCTTGCCGGCGAACTCGATCATCGGCTGGCCGTCGGTGGCCTTGACGGCCTCGTCGCGGCTGTCGTGGGTGGAGATGTCCACCGCCCGGACGAGCGACAGTTCCAGGGCCGGGTCTCTCACCGTCGGGATGACACGGGGTGTTGGCTTTCTCATGGGGTTCCTCGCAGCAGTTGGAAGGTGTCGCGGCCCAGGCGGGTGGCCGGATCGCACAGGTCGAAAACAATGTCGAAGTGGTTGCGGCCCGCGACCTCGTAGACGCTCGCCGTGCGGCCGTTCGCGCCGATGCGGGCGGCGTAGTCACGGCTCTGGCGCTTGAAGGCGTCGGTCTCGTTTTCTCCCCAGCAGACGACGGCGGGCACCCGGGCCGTCACCGGCAGGAACAACGGGCTGAGGCGCAACGCCGCGGGCGCATCGAGCCCCAGCTTGTCGTTGATGTAGGTGCCGACCAGGGGCTGCAGGTCGTACACGCCCGACAGCAGCACGGCCCCCTGGAGCGGCGCGTCGATGTCGTCCAGCGCCGCCAGCAGCATCGCCGCCAGGTGCGCGCCGGCCGAGCTGCCGGCGATCACGATGCGGGCACCGGGATGCCGGCGCCGGTAGAAGGCGCCCAGCGTGCGCACCGCCCGGATGCACTGGCGCACGATGCTCCCCAGCGACGCATGCGGCGCCAGCGTGTAGTCGATCGCGGCATAGGAGATGCCTTCGTCCACGCATTGCAGGGCGGGAAAACATGAAACCCGCGCGGACAATTCCTGCCAATAACCGCCGTGGATGAATACCAGCAATGGCGGTGATGCTGCAGATTTCGCCTCGAAAAGAATGGCTTTTTCGTCCGGCGAATCGCCATAGCCAATTTCACGCGAAGGATGTCGCTTCGACGCGAGCGCGCTGAGGCTTTCGTATTCGGCAATTGTTTTTGCAAAATCCGGCGCCACCGAGCTTGGCGAATACGCTTTCGCCCTTGCTTCTGAATTGATTGAATCCTGCATTCGTGGTGCTCTTTGAATGCATGAATTATGGTTAATTCATTCTGGAAATTCTTGCCTGTATGGCCACCTCAAAGACCGCAAACAGGCATGAATTTTCTCCGTCGATTGATAAACTGGAAAAACATCCCCATCCAGAGAATCACGGAGCAAAACATGAGCGAAACAGCGCTGACACCGGTCGACCTTGCCCTGCTGGCGCAGCTTCAGCAGAACCCGCGCATCTCGATGGCCGAGCTGGCGGAAAAAACGAACAGCTCCGTCTCTCCCTGCTGGCGGCGCGTGAAACGCCTGGAAGAGACGAAGGTCATTGAAGGCTATGGAATTTCACTGAACCGGAAAGCGCTGGGCTTCGGCATCGAGGCTTTTGTCTTCGTGAAGATCTCCTCGCATTCGGAAGAACAGGCGGTCCAATTCGAAGCGGCGTTGAAACCGGTCAGGAATATTCTTTCCTGCCATATTCTTTCCGGGCAGGACGACTACCTTTTGCGCGTCGTGGCCCGCGACATCGACGACTTCGCGGAATTCGGACGCAAGGTGCTCGCGGTCTTGCCGCATGTGCGCGAGGTGCGCAGTGCCTTCGTGCTGCACACGATCAAGAGTTCGTCGCACCTTCCGTTCGACGCACCGGGCGCCAGCGGCGGCTGAGCCGGCCGTGGCCCCCGGGTCTCATCGCACGATATCGGAGACGTCCACGATGTACATCTGCCGCTGCGATTCGTGCACGGAGTCGATGCACACCTGCAGCCCATCGCGGCGCCAGCGCGGGTGCAGGTCACACCGGTTCTCCTTGCTCAGCGCCGGCGAGGCGTAGAAGCTGCCCAGGTCGTGGCGACGGCCGGTTTCCATGTCGAACAGGAACAGCACCCGCTCGTGCGTGCGTGCGTCGGGGTAGGTGTCGCTCAGCAGCCAGCGCGTGTTGACCGGTGAGAAGGTCATGTGGCCGTTTTCCACCAGCACGCCGTCGCCGATCACGCGGACCTCCCCGCCCTCCCGGTCGTGGTACAGGTGGTAGTGGATCTTTCCGGCGTGCGGGCCCCACACGATGATGTGTTCGTCGTCCTGCCACAGCGGGTGCGAGATCTGGTACTCGGACTTCTCGTAGTCGAAGGTGCCCACGGCCGTCGGGTCGAAGTCGTCGGCGAGCTGCGGCAGCGGGTGGTCGGAGCACTCCAGCAGGCGCAGGTCGGAGCCGTCGGGGTTCATCGTGAGCAGGCGGTGCAGGAAGCAGGTCTCGTCCTCGACGCGCTCGGTCCAGCGGTGCAGGAACAGCACGCGCGACGACGACGGGTTGACCTCGATGTGGCTCACCCAGTGGATCGCCTTGTCCATCGACGCGCGCGGATGAAACCGGCGCAGGTCCTGGTAGCTCAGCAGCAGCCGCGCCGTGCCGGTGGCCAGGTCGGTCGCGTGGATGCCGTCGTCGGCCGGTGCGCGCGGCAGCTCGAACGGCCCGCCGGCCTCGCTGTAGCCGATGGTCCGGTGCGTGATGTACAGGCGCCGGTAGTCCACGCTCAGGGCCCAGCGGCTGTCGGGCGCCACCACGTAGATCGGCAAGGGCAGCAGGCGTTTCGCGCCGGTGTCGACGTCGAGCACCGTGGCGCCGAAGCCAGGGTAGAACGCATCGGCATCGCCGGTGCGGCTGTTGTAGACCAGCTGGCGGCCCGGCGCGCCGTCGAGCCACTGCAGCTGGCTGCCCATCTGCCAGTTCCATGCGGTGGTGTCGCCGACTGCATGGAAGCAGTCGTTGTCCTGGAGGTCGAAGTAGCCGATGCGTGCTGCCGCCGTCGGCGTGAGTTCGGCGTCCATCCAGGGCACCTGCTGTGCCAGCAAATAGCGCCCGCTGCGGTCCCAGGCGCTCTTGTTGTAGTAGCCGAAGAAATGGTGCTGCGCGCCATCGCCCACGCGGCGGCAGGGTGCAGGCGCCAGGCGAGGTTGCTCAAGAAGTGGGTTCGACGACATGGGCTCACTCCGCGGCGATGCGGCCTTGCTGGATCACCTGGTCCCAGCGCAGCTTCTCGGCCGCGATGAACTTCGTCGCGACATCTCGCGTGTTCGCCACCGGCGTCATGCCCTGCTCCGACAGTCCCTTGCGGAACTCCGGCGCCGCAACGATCTTGCGAATGTCGGCATTGAGCTTGTCGGCGATGGCGTCGGGCACCTTGGCGCTCACCGCCACCGTGGTCCACGAGGTGGCCTCGAAGGCCGGAAAGCCCGACTCGATCGCGGTCGGCACCTCGGGCAGTGCCGGCAGGCGGGTCTTGCCCGTCACGGCCAGCGCCTTGAGCTTTCCGCCGCGGATGTGGGCCAGCGTGGTCGGCGGGTTCTCGAACATCAGCTGGATCTGCCCGGCCAGCAGGTCGTTCAGTGCGGCCGTGCTGCCCTTGTAGGGCACGTGCACGATCGGTGCGTTGGCCGTGAGCTTGAACAGCTCGCCGATCATGTGCACCGACGAGCCCACGCCGGCCGAACCGAAGTTGATCGTGTCCGGCTGCTTGCGCGCCAGTGCCACCAGCTGCTTCAGGTCGTTGGCCGGCAAGGCGGGGTTGGCGACCACGACATGCGGCATCTCGGCCAGCACCGTGACCACCTTCAGGTCGGTCGCGGGGTCGTAGCTCAGTTTCTTGAACACGCCGTAGGTCGCGTGCAGCCCGATCGAGCCGAGCAGCAGCGTGTAGCCGTCGGCCGGCGCATCGGCCACGAACTTGCCGCCGATGTGCCCGCCCGCGCCGGGCTTGTTGTCGACCACCACCGACTGCTTGTACAGCTTGCCCAGCCGGTCGGCCAGCATGCGGGCCTGCACGTCGGAACTGCCGCCGGCGGTGAAGGGCACCACGAGCCGGATCATCCGGTCGGGGTAGGCCTGCGGCGGCGATGCCTGAGACGTCGAAGCGACGCCCAGGGCCAGTGCGAGAAGGCCGAGGCCGGCGGCCCTGCGGGGCCAGTGCTGTGTCATGCGTCTTCCTTGCTGTGCGCCGCGACGGCGCGATGGAGAGGGTGGATAGGGCGCAGTCTAGGAACGCAGCATCATTCTGAAAAATTCATTTTCATTCACAGGCTATGCAGAAAAGATATGTCATGCTTTGCGCCGTACAGCCCAGGAGCCTCCGCATGTCGCGACCGTTGAACTTCCGCCAGATCGAGGCCTTCCGCGCCGTGATGCAGACCGGCACCACCACCGCCGCGGCGGCGCTGCTGCACACCACGCAGCCCTCCGTGAGCCGCCTGCTCTCGCAGATCCAGCATGCCACCGGGCTCAAGCTGTTCGACATCCACAAGGGGCGGCTGCGCCCCACGCACGAGGCGCGCCAGCTGTTCGACACGGTGCAGCGCCACTTCCTGGGCCTGGACCGCATCGAGCAGAGCGTGGCGGTGCTGCGCAAGTCGGGCGCGGGCTCGCTGCGCGTGGGCTGCACGCCGGCGCTCGGGCTCGGTGTGATGCCGCAGGTGATCCATGCGTTCTCGCGGCTGCACCCCGAGGTGCACGTCAACCTGCAGACCGTCGGCACGCACGCCTTGCGCGAAGGCCTGCTCTACGGCCTGTACGACGTCGCGCTCAGCACCGCCGCCTTCCACGAGCCGCAGCTCGACGCGGTCAGCCTGCACAAGGCCAGCGCGGTGTGCGTCGTGCATCCCGGGCATGCGCTGGCGCACCGCGACGCCGTCCACGTGCGCGACCTGAAGCACCAGGTGCTGCTCACGCTGAATGCCGACGACGAGATCCACCAGCAGTTCCAGCGCACGCTGCAGCAGCACCGCATCGAATGCGCCGCCACGGTCGAGACCACCTACTCGGTCACCATCTGCATGATGGCGGCGCAGGGCACCGGCGTCGGCATCGTCAACCCCTACGTGGCCTCCGTGTTCGCGCGCGACCTGAAGATCCTTCCGCTGTCGCCACGCTGCCCGGTGGAGGTGTCGATGGCGTTCTCGCCGCAGTCGGCGCCTTCGGCCATCGCCGAGGAGTTCACCGCGCGGCTGCGGGACTACTTCCAGGGCTTCGTGATGCCCACCGCACGGAAGGCGCGCGCCTAGGCCGCAGACGGCGGCTCGAGCAGGTCGACCAGGAAGTCGACCAGCACGCGCACCTTCGGGTTCAGCAGCGGGTCGACCCGGAAGACCGCATGCACGCCGGCGTCCGCGCCACCGTGCTTCGGCAGCACGCGCACCAGCGATTTGTCTGCCAGCGCATCGCGCACCAGCACCTGCGAAAGGAACGCGATGCCGCGCCCCGCCTTGGCGAACTCGAGCACCGCGTCGCCGTTGTTGGCCCGCAGCACGCCTTTCGGCTTGACGGAGAACTCCTGGCCCTGAACATCGGAGAAGCGCCATTGCTCGCCATCGCGGTTGACCGTGAGGACGATGCAGCTGTGCTGCTTCAGGTCTTCGATCGTCTTCGGCGACCCGCGCCGCCGCACGTAGCCGGGGCTGGCCACCAGCACCCGGCGGTTCGCCGCGAGCTTGCGCGCCCGCAGCGCCGAGTCTTCGAGCCGGCCGATGCGAACGGCCACGTCGACGCCCTCGCCCGCCAGGTCCACGAAGCTGTCCGTCATCACCAGGTCCAGCGACAGCTGCGGATGCCGGTCCATGAACGCCGGCAGCGCCGGCACGAGGTAGCGGCGTCCGAACGCCACGGGTGCGCTGATCCGCAACTCGCCCCGCACCTCGTCGCGCATGCGGCCCAGCGCCTGGCCCGCGGCGTCGAGCTTGTCGAAGGCTTCGCGCGCTGCGGCAAGGTAGGTCGCGCCCGCCTCGGTGAGCGACATCGTGCGGGTCGTGCGCAAGAACAGCTGCACGCCAAGGGTCTGCTCGAGCAGCTTGATCTGCCGGCTGACGGCGGAAGGCGTGATGCGCAGATCGTGCGCGGCACGCGCAAAGCTCTGGTGCGCGGCCACCCGCACGAAGGCGCGTACCAGCTCCAGCGGCAGATCGGATGTTGCGGCCATTCATTCCTCCTGGGAACGAGTGTATTTCTTTCATGCCAATCCTTGGCGCCGCGGCACCGGCAAGCTTGGCGCCATGACAAAGCAAGCATGCGAGGCGGCCATCACGGCCGTCACCTCTTCGACAGCACCGGCCCCGCTGGGCCACTATGCGCAGGGCATCGTGCACCAAGGCGTGCTGCATGTCGCCGGCCAACTGCCGGTCGATCCGCGCGCACCCGGGCGTGTCGGTGCGCACAGTGCCTTCGCCCACCAGATGCAGCAGCTGCTCGCCAACTGCGAGGCGGTTCTCGAGGCGGCAGGCAGCGGCCGGGCCCTGGTGCTTTCACTGACGCTGTACCTCACCGACCTGGACCACTGGGAAGAGGCGGACCGCCTGTGCGCCACCTTCTTCGGCGCGCATCGCCCCGCGCGCACGGTGCTCGGCGTCGCCGCGATCCGCAAGGGCTACGCGGTGCAGGCCGCCATGGTGGCCGCACTCGCGGCGCAGCCCCAGCCCATCCCCCACTGCTGAAACGACGATGACCCCACGCACCCTTTTCCATGTCGATGCATTCACCCGCACGCCGTTTCGCGGCAACCCCGCGGGCGTCGTGCTGAACGCGGACGGCATGTCCGACGAAGCCATGCAGGACCTGGCGCGCGAGCTCAAGCATTCCGAAACCGCCTTCGTGTGGCGCGCCGACGCGGACGACCACGACCTGCGCATCCGCTACTTCACGCCGACCACCGAGGTCCCGCTGTGCGGCCACGCCACCATTGCCGCGCATTTCGCGCGAGCCACGGCATTGCAGCTCGGCGAGGTGACGCTGCGGCAGAAGACGGGCGCCGGCATCCAGACCGTGGGCCTCTCGCGAAGCGCCACGGGCGGGTACCGGATCGTCATGCACCAGGGCGCGCCGGTGTTCGAAGCACCGCTGGAAGGCGCGCTGCGCGAACGCATCGTGGCCGCGCTCGGGCTCGCACCGGGCGATGTGCCTGCCGCACTTCCGGTGCAGGTCGTCTCGACCGGGCACAGCAAGGTCGTCGTGCCGCTGGCGCCGCGGGTCGATCTCGATGCGCTGCGGCCCGACATGCCCGCGCTCTCGCAGCTGAGCCGGGAGATCGGCTGCAACGGCTACTTCGTGTTCCAGCAGCCGGCCGGGGAAGACGCCGTGACCGACGGGCGCATGTTCGCGCCGGCCATCGGCATCATGGAAGACCCCGTGACCGGCAACGCCAACGGTCCGCTCGGCGCCTACCTGGTGCGCCACAAGCTCATGGCCCACGACGGGCGGGCGTTGCGCTTCCAGGGCCGCCAGGGCCGCGCGTTGCGGCGCGACGGCATCGTGCATGTCGAGGTCGTGATCGCGAACGGCGAGCCGGCGGCCGTGTCCATCGCGGGCGATGCCTGCATTCTTTTCTCGGCCTCGCTCGACGGCGTGGCGTGACACCACCGCACTCGCGGCGCCTCGACTGACGTCAGGCCGCCGCGAGATAGCTGCTGTGCAGGATCTCCGGCCGCTCGCGCAGCGCCTGCGAGGTGCCCGCAAAGGCCATGCGCCCCCGCTCCAGCACATAGGCGCGGCTCGACACGGCCAGCGCCACCGTCGTGAACTGCTCGATCAGCAGCACGCCCACGCCCTCGCGCGCGACCTGCTGCACCACCTCGACCAGCCGCTTGACCACCGCGGGGGCGAGCCCCAGTGAGAGCTCGTCGATCGCGAGGTAGCGCGGCTTGCCGATGAGCGCCTGCGCGATGCAGACCATCTGCTTCTGTCCACCCGACAGCGAACGCGCGGGCAGCGCGAGCTTCACGCGCAGCTCGGGGAACACGCCGAGCACGCGCTCGACCGCATCGGCCACGCCGGCCGCAGGCAGCGCAGTCGCGGCGGCGCGCAGGTTGTCGAGCACCGACAGCTCGCCGAGCACGCGATGCCCCTCGGGCACCACCGCCACGCCAAGAGCGCGCACGCGCTCGGGCCGCTGGCCGTGCAGCGCGTGGCCCTCGACCTCGATGCGCCCGCCCGCGAGCGGCAGCACGCCGCCGATGGCCATCACGGTGCTCGACTTGCCCGCACCGTTGGCGCCCAGCAGCGCCGTGACCTCGCCGGGCGGCACCTGCAGGTCGATGCCGTGCAGCACGGCCTTGCCGCCGCGCTGCAGGCGCAGATCGGTCACGTTCAGCATGGGGTGGTCACTCCGTTCCCAGGTAGGCCTTGCGCACGGCAGGATCGTCGAGCACCTCGCGCGTCGGGCCGAGCGCGAGGCGGCGGCCGAAGTCGAGCACCAGCGTCTGCGTGCAGGTCGCGGCGATCAGGTCGACGTCGTGGTCGATGAGCAGCACCTGCGCACCGCAGAACGCATGCACCGCACCGATCGTGCGGCGCAGCACGCCGGCCTCCTGCTCGGTGAGGCCCGCGCCGGGCTCGTCGAGCAGCAGCAGCTTGGGCGCGCCGACCAGCGATTTCGCAAGCTCGAGCATGCGGCGCTGGAACAGGTTGAGGCGGTGCCCCATGACGGTCGCCACGTCGAGCAGGCCGGTGTGCGACAGCGCACGCGCCACCTGCGCCGCGGCCTCGCCGCGCGCGTGCGGCACGTGGTCGAGCAGCGCGCGCACGTTGTCCCACACGCTGAGGTCTTCCACCACCTGCTCGGTCTGGAACGAGCGGCGCAGGCCGAAGCGCACGCGCGCGATGGGCTTCAGGCCCAGCAGGTCGGCGCCGTCCACCGCCACGCGGCCGGCGCTGGGCGACACGAGGCCGCTGAGCACATTGACCAGCGTGGTCTTGCCCGCGCCGTTCGGCCCGATGAGGCCGCACACGGGCGCGTCGAGCTGCGCCGTGAGCGCGTCGATGGCCTTGACGCCGCCGAAGGCGACGGTGAGATCGTCGATGCGGATCATGGCGCGGCGTCCTTGTCCTTCGGTGCGGCGAAGCGCTGGCGCACCGCCTCGAACACGCCCGCCAGCTGCCCCGCGATGCCGCTCGGCGCGGTGATGAGCGCATGCAGCAGCGCCACGCCGAAGAAGATCATCGCGAGGTAGCCGTTGACGCCGAAGTCGGTCAGCAGCGCCGGCACCGCGCGCAGCAGCAGCCCCGCGATGAGCGCGCCGGCCCAGTGGTACACGCCGCCCACCACCGTGAGCGCGAACAGCATCACCGATTCGCCGGCCGTGAAGGCGCGCCCGTCGAGCTGCCCCACGCCGCCCGCGAGCAGCGCGCCGGCCACGCCCGCGCAGAAGCCCGCGAGCCCGAAGGCCCAGGTCTGGTAGCGCAGGATGTTCACGCCGGCCGCCACGGCCGCCGCCTCGCCGCGACGGATCAGCGCCCACGAGCGGCCCGCGCGCGTGCGCCGGTGCAGCTCGATCAGCGCCAGCACCGCGGCCAGCCACACGGCCACGTAGCGGAAGTACGCCGCGTCGGACAGCGCCAGCGCGGGGCGCGGCATCATCAACCGCTCGCTGCCGAACACACGGCCCAGCCAGCCCGCGCCGCCGTCGGGAAAGCCCGTCACGTTGACGACCACCTGGAAGCCGCCCGCCATCATCATCGTGACGAGCGCCAGGTACAGCCCCTTGAGCCGCAGCGCCGGCAGCCCCGCGAGCATGCCCACGACGCACGACAGCAGCCCGCCCGCGAGCACCGACAGCTCGAAGGGCCAGCCCAGCCCGTGCCCCGCGCGCAGCGCGACCCAGCCGCCCGCGCCGAGCAGCGCGTACTGGCACAGCGACACCAGCCCGAGCTGGCCATAGAGCAGCGCCACGCCCGCCGCCGCGACCGACAGCGCGAGCGACGACGTGAGCGTCTTGATCCAGTACGCGTTCGCGAACCACGGCACGGCCCAGCCGATCAGCAGCACGCAAGCCACCATCAAGATGAGCGAGCGGCGGGCGCGGCGCGTGGCCTGCGCGAGCGCGGCGGGTGCGGCGTCGGACGTGGGCATGGCGCCTTCGAGGATCGACGCGTTCATGCCGAGCGCGTCCCCGCGCGGTAGAAGACGATCATCGCCAGCGCGATGAGGAAGGGCGTCGCCGTGCGAAAGGCCGCGAAGCCCGGCACCGTGATTGCCAGCGCCTCCAGCACGCCGATGGCGATGCCGCCCGCCACGGTCGCCGGCAGCGAATGCAGGCGGCCGATGATGGCGGCAGCGAACGCCGGAATCACGAGAAAGGTCAGCAGCGTGGCCTGCAGCCGCACGATGTTGGCCAGCAGCAGCCCGCACACGCCCGCGAAGGCGCCGCTCAATATCCACGCCACCGTGTCGACGCCGAGCACGCGGATGCCGAGCAGCGCGCTCAGGTCGCGGTCGTTGGCCAGCGCGCGCATCTTCAAGCCCACGCGCGTCTTCGACAGCAGCAGGCCGACGCCGCCCATCATCAGCACCGCCAGCGCCAGGCCAAGCGCACGCGTGTGCGTGAGCCGCACCTCGACTTCGCCCAGCACGAATTCGAGCGCGCCGCCGTCGGTCGGCAGCACCAGGCGGCGCGGCTGCTCGCCCCAGGTCCATTCGGTGAAGCCCACCACCACGAGCGCGAAGCCCAGCGTGGCGATGCTGCGGATGGTCGGGTCGCGGTGCGACAGGCGCGGCGCCAAGAGGCGCCCGTAGGCCAGCGACAGCGCCATGGCCGCGAGCACCGCCGCGCACCACGCCAGGCCCTGCGGCCAGTCGGCTTCGAGCAGCGTCCAGGCCACGTAGGCGCCGAGCGCGCCGATGGCCCCGAAGGCGAAGTTCAGCACGCCCGACGAGCGATAGAGCACCACCAGCCCCACGCCCGAGAGCGCGTACACCGCGCCCAGGCCCAGGCCCGAGATGACGAAAGGCAGGTAGTCCTCCATGGCCCGGCGCGCTTACTTCAAGCCCATCTTCTGCTCGTCGGCACGGATGTCGACCAGCTCCGGGTCGTCCGCCGTGAGGCAGCCGCCGGGCGCAAAGCGCCAGCCGTTGCCGTCGGGGCTGGCCATGGGCCCGCTGTTGTTCGCGTTGTGGCGGTTGCCGCTGCCCACGTAGAAGGGCTTGCACAGGATGTCGCTGCGGAAGTCGCTCACCTTGCGCAGCGCGTCGGTCACGCCGGCACGGTCGAGCTTCTTCGGGTCCATCTTCAGCATCGCCTGCGTGGCCAGGCGCGCGGCCAGGTAGCCGGCCTGCGAGAAGGTGTCGCGCGGGTCGCTCTTGGCACCGTGCTTGTCCATCACCGCGAGCCAGTTCTTGTTGTCGGGCCCGGCCGATTCGAGCGGGTTGAATTCGAGGTTGACGTCGAAGTTGCCCTTCCAGTACGGCCCGATGGCCTTGGGCACGTCGACGTTGTAGGCCGGTGCGGCCGACACGAAGTGGATCTTCTTGCCCAGGTTCTGCTGCTCGGCAGCGGCCAGCATCGGCACGAGGATGCCCTTGGGCACGTTCATGATGATGGTGTCGGGCTTCTTCGCGGCGGCCTGCAGCATGGTCGAGGTGGCGTCGGCCGAGCCGGGGTCGATGGTGAGGGTCTCGACCGTCACGCCGTTCTTCCTGCCCCACTCCTTCGGTCCCTCGCAGGCCCAGTTGCCCAGGCTCGGGATGTTCGGAATGATGCAGACC
Source organism: Variovorax sp. GW821-FHT09A10 (assembly GCF_059418385.1). Taxonomy (NCBI): domain Bacteria; kingdom Pseudomonadati; phylum Pseudomonadota; class Betaproteobacteria; order Burkholderiales; family Comamonadaceae; genus Variovorax; species Variovorax sp. GW821-FHT09A10. Next base: position 55,062 of record NZ_JBWKPT010000009.1, on the reverse strand, counting down.
ATCTTCTTGGCCTTGTACTTCTGCGCGGCGTACATCGCGGCGATGGTGGCCGACACGCGCGGCCCCGCATTCACCGGCACGTAGTTGCGCGCGTTGAAGCATTCGCGCGGCACGCCGGTGCCGGCGATGACCATCACGCCCTCGTCGGCGTACATCTTGGCGTTGGCGCCGCACTCCACGAAGCTGGTGCTGCCCACGAGCGCGACCACCTTGCGGTCCTTCACGAGCTTGGAGGCCACCTGCGCGGCGGTCTCGGGGTTCCACTGGTCGTCGAGCACGAGGTAGTCGACCGGCCGGCCGTTAATGCCGCCGTTGGCGTTGACGCACTTGAAGTACGCCGCCGCCGCCTGACCCGAGGCGCTGAAGTCGTCGGGGCCGGTCTTGCCGACCACGGCGCCGATGGGAATGGGCTCGCCCGTGGCGGGCTTGCCGGTGTTGAGGCCGCAGTCGGGGCTGGCCTGCGCCCAGGCACCGCTGAAGCCGGCCAGGCCCAGCGCGCCCGCAACGGCCGACAGCGCGATTCGTCTTTTGCTTTGCATGAGGTGTCTCCTTCTTTCTGGGTGATCGAAACCGGGGCGGGGCTACACCGCCATGCACACGCTCTTGAGTTCGGTGAAGCTCTCCACCGCCGCACGCCCCAGGTCGCGCCCGCTGCCCGACTGCTTCACGCCGCCCAGCGGCAGCGCGTTGTCGAGCACGTTGTGCGCGTTGACCCAGACCACGCCCGCCTGCAGGCGCGGCACGATGCGGTGCACAGCCGAGAGGTCGTTCGACCAGACGCTGGCCGCCAGGCCGTAGGCGCTGTCGTTGGCCAGGCGCACGGCGTCGTCCACGTCGTCGAAGGGGACGACCGTCGCGACGGGGCCGAACACTTCCTCGCGCGCGATGCGCATCGACGGCTGCGCGTCGACGAACACGGTGGGCTGCACGAAGCAGCCGCCGTCGAAGGCCTGGCGCCCGCCCGTGACCAGCGTGGCGCCTTCGGCCACGGCACCGTCGATGTGCGCCATCACGCGCGCCAGGTGGCGCTTGGACACGAGCGGCCCGAACTGCGCCTTCGGGTCGAAGCCCGAGCCGATGTGCAGGCCCTCGGCGGCCTGCGCGAGCCGGCGCACCACCTCATCGAACAGGTTGCGCTGCACGTACACGCGCGAGCCTGCCGTGCACACCTGGCCCTGGTGAAAGAAGATGCCGTTGGCCGCGCCCTGCGCCGCCGCCACCGGGTCGGCGTCGCCGAGCACGATGAGCGGCGACTTGCCGCCCAGCTCCAGCGTGAAGCGCGCCATGCTGTCGACGGCCGCGTGGCCGATGTGACGGCCCACCGCCGTCGAACCGGTGAAGCTGATCTTGCGGACGTCCGGGTGCGCGGCCAGCGCCGCGCCGGCCGTGGCGCCGCGCCCGCACACCACGTTCAGCGCGCCCGGCGGAAAGCCCGCCTCCAGCGCCAGCTCGGCCAGCCGCAGCGCGGTGAGCGGCGTTTCTTCGGACGGCTTGAGCACCACGGTGCAGCCGGCCGCCAGCGCGGGCGCCACCTTCCACAGTGCGATGGCGAGCGGAAAGTTCCACGGCACGATGGCCGCGACCACGCCCACCGGCTCGCGCCGCGTGTACGTGACCCACTGCGCGCCGGGGATGCCGATGGAGTTGTCGAGCGTCTGGCCTTCGAGCTTGGTGGCCCAGCCCGCCATGTAGCGCACGAACTCCGCGCCCGCGCCCACGTCGACCATGCGCGCGATGCCGCGCAGCTTGCCGCTTTGCAGGGTTTCGAGCGCGCTGAGTTCGTCGGCGTGCGACTCGATGAGCGTCGAGAGCGTGTACAGCATGCGCTCGCGGTCGGCCGGGCGCAGCGACTTCCACGCGGCGCTCTCGAAGGTGCGGCGCGCGCCGGCGACCGCCGCGTGCACGTCCTCCGCGTCGCTGTCGGGCGCCTCGGCCACGGTCATTTCGGTGGCCGGGTCGACCACCGGCAGGTACTGCCCGTTGCGGGGCACGACCTCGTGGCCGTCGATGTGGTTGCCGCGGCGGCGCTGCGCCAGCAGGCCCACCTGGCCGAGGTGTTCGATCGACAGGTCGCGCAGATTCATGGGCGGGCTCCGGGAAGGGATGCGAAAGAAAGAGGCATCACGGCTGCATGGCACGGGCCACGAGCAGCGTGTCGGTGAACTGCTCGAAGCGCCGCACCTGGCCGCCCTGCACCTGCCACACGTGCGTGACGCGGGCCTGCATCGGCTTGCCCGTGGTGCGGTGGCGCGCGTGGTAGTCGCCGATGCCGACCACGGTGTCGCCGCCGTCGACCAGCCGTTCGAGCACGAAGCGGTAGCCCTCCCACTCGGCGCCGAGCACCTGGAAGACCTTCTCGACCACCTGCGCGGGGCCGACGTGCGTGCCGGCGCAGGGAAAGCCGGCCATCTCGGTCCACTGCACGTCGTTGGCGACGTCGGCGAACATCGCGGCGAGGTCGTGGCGGTCGGAGGCGGCGTAGTGGTCGGCCACGATCTGGTAAGGGGTGCGCATGAAAAAGCTCCTGGACAACGATGAGGTCAGACGGGCCCGAACTCGGGCGGATAGAAGGTCTGCGAGGCCTTGCGCATGAAGGCGCCCGCGGGGTTGTTGGCGATCGCGCCGGTGCCGGTGAGCCCGAGGAACTTGCCGGTCGAGCGGCCGTTCGCGAAGTCGAAGAAGAACACCGAGGCGACCGGAATCAAAAACTCGCGGAAGGTGAAGACGTACTGGTCGTCGTCGAACTTCCAGTAGCTCGCCAGGTCGACGTCGCCGTGGCCGCGCTGCACGCCCACGAGGCACTGCCAGGCGTAGCGCTCGGCGCTCAGGTAGGTGTGCTCGTAGGTGTGGTTGGGGCTGTAGGTCTGCCAGGTGCGCAGGCCGATGAGGTCGCGCGTGGCGTGCGGTGCGCTGCCCGTTGCAGTGCCGCCTTCGAGCGTCCCAGGCCAGAAGTCCTGCGGCACGCGCGGCTGGCCCGCGGCCTCGTCGGCGCCGATGATGCGGCAGCGAATCGCGAGCACGCGGCGCGTGCGCGTGTTGACGACGACGGTCAGCGCCTCGCTCGGGCGGCTGGCCTGCGTGATGTCGAGGAAGAAGGTATCGGGCGCGACCTTGATGGCCTCGTACCAGTCGCCCTGGCCTTGGCCGCCGCGTGCGCCGTCTTCATGCCAGTCGAGCGTGTGCTGCGCGCGCGGCTGCAGCGTGAGCTGGAAGCCGGGCAGCGCGAGCCTCAGCGTCTGGCCGGCGAGCGCGTCGGTGGCGGGCAGGCGGTTGGTTGCGATGCCGAGGGCGAACTGGTCGTAGGTCTTCCAGTCGGCAGGTTTCGTGGTGTCGGTGCTCATGGCGTCTTTCCTTCTTCAGGCGTCGTGCGCAAAGGCGATGGTGGGCAGGTCGACCGCGGACGCGCCGCCATCGACCATCAGCGAACTGCCGCTGACCATCGCGGCCAGCGGCGAGGCGAGGAACAGCACGGCGTTCGCCACGTCGTCGGGACTCGCGGCGCGGCCCATGGGCACGTCGCGCGTGACGAGGGCGTAGGCCGCGTCGGCATCGGGCAGGCGGTATTTGTCGACGAGCACCTGCATCTGTTCGTCAGCCATCTCGGTGCGCACCCAGCCGGGGCACACGGCGTTCACGCGCACGCCCTGTTGGCCGTAGTCGCGCGCCAGCGAACGCACGAGGCCGATGAGCGCGTGCTTCATGGTCACGTAGCCGACCACGCCCGGCCCCGCGAAGTGGCCCGCGAGCGACGAGAGCACGACGATGTTGCCGCGCCGCGCGATGAGCTCGGGCAGCAGCTCGCGTGCGCAGACGAAGGCGGTGTCGAGGTTCAGGCGCGTGGACAGCGCCCACGAGGCGTCGTCGGTCGAAAGCGCATCGCCCACGCCGTGACCGCCCGCGTTGGCGACCAGCACGTCGACACCGCCGAAGCGTTCGCGCGCGGCGGCCAGGGCGCGCTGCACGTCGGCAGTGTTCGCTGCATCGCCCGCCACCGCGAGCCCGCCGAGCGTCGACGCCACCGCTTCGAGCTGCGCGAGGCGTCGCCCCATCAGCACCACGCGGCCGCCCGCCGCGACGAACTGCGCGGCCACCGCCGCACCGATGCCGGTGCCGCCGCCGGTGATGAAGGCGACCTTGCCGGCCATGGAATCTGTAGCACTCATTCGCTCTGTCTCCTTGTTGGGAAGGACTCTAGGTTTCGGTGCGCTTCGGCGATTGACCGAGCGCGCAGCTTCAGTTGCCCGACAGCGCGAAGTCCGCGCAGCGTTCGGCCAGCATCACGGTCGGCGCGTTGGTGTTGCCGCTGACGAGCGAAGGCATCACCGAGGCATCGCACACGCGCAGCTTCGCCACGCCGTGCACGCGCATGCGCGCATCGACCACGGCCATGGGGTCGCGGCCCATGCGGCAGGTGCCGCTGGGGTGGTAGACGGTCTTGGCGCGCTCGCGCACGTAGGCCTCGAGGGCCTCGTCGGACATGTCGTCGGCGGCCGACGGCGCCAGCTCTTCGGACACCACCTCGCGCAGCGCCGGCGCGCGCAGGATGCGGCGCGCCAGCTTCACGCCGCGCACCAGCGTGTCGACGTCGGCCTGCGCCTGCAGGTAGCCGCCGTCGAACAGGATCGGCGCCATCGGGTCGGGGCTGCGCAGCGCCACGCGCCCGCGCGACTGCGGACGCAGGAAGCAGGGGTTGATCGACAGGCCGTGGCCGGCCAGCGGTTCGCGGTCGACGTCGCCCACGAGCACGGGCAGCACATGGAACTGCAGGTCGGGCCGGCCCTCGCCGGTGGTGTCGACGAAACCGCCGCTCTCGACCACGTTCGAGGTGAGCAGGCCGGAGCCGAACATCATCCATTGCAGGCCGTGCTTCAGCGCCGCCAGGCCGCGGTCGTTGCCCAGCAGGCTCACGGGCTCGCGCGTGCGGCCGTAGACCGACACCTCCAGGTGGTCCTGGAAGTTCTCGCCCACGCCGGGCAGGTCTTTCACCACCGGCAGGCCCAGCGCCTGCAGCTGCGCGCCGGGGCCGATGCCCGACAGCAGCAGCAACTTGGGCGAAGCGAGCGCGCCGGCCGAGAGGATCACTTCATCGCGCGCGGTGGCCACCACCTCTTCGCCGCTGTCGTTGCGGCCCGTGCGGTAGACCACGCCGGTGGCCGCGCCGTCCTGTGTGAGCACGCGCAGCACGTGCGCGCCCGTCACCACGGTGAGCTTCGGGTCGTCGCGCACGGCCGCGAGGTAGGTGGCGGCGGTGCTGGCGCGCCGGCCTTCGAAGGTGGTGGTCTGGTAGAAGCCCACGCCGGCCTGGGCGGCGCCGTTGAAGTCGTCGTTGTAGGCCAGGCCGCTTTGCTGCGCGGCGCGCAGGAAGGCCAGGCTCAGCGGATGGCGAAAGCGCGTGTCGCTCACCTTCAGCGGCCCGTTCGTGCCGTGCAGCTCGCAGGCGAAGCGCGCGTTGCCCTCGGCCTTGCGGAACCACGGCAGCACGTCGCGCCAGCCCCAGCCTTCGCAGCCGTGCGCCTCCCAGCCGTCGTAGTCGGCGGGCGTGCCGCGCACGTAGACCATGGCGTTGACCGAGCTGCCGCCGCCCAGCGTGCGGCCCTGCGGCACGAACATCTTGCGGCCGGCGGCGGCGGGCTGCGGCTCGCTCTCGTAGGCCCAGGTGCGCTCGGTGCCGATCACGCGCACGAAGGTGGCGGGCATGTGGATGAAGCGGTCGTCGTCGGGCGGGCCCGCCTCCAGCAGCAGCACGCGGCGCCCGGCGCGCACCAGCCGGTGCGCCAGCACGCAACCGGCCGAGCCGGCGCCCACCACCACCACATCGAAAACCTGCTGCGCCATGTCTGTTCCAGACCGAAGTTGTTGTCGGGAACGGATGCTCGCGGCTGGCGCGCGCCGTGGCGCAGCGGGGCGGGTTGATGCAACGCAAAGTGCGCTGTCGGTCAACTGACGGCGAACGCGGGGGGCCCTGCGACAATCGGGCCATGCCTTTCGCCCCTTTGCAAAACGACACCTTCCTGCGGGCCTGCTGGCGCCAGGCCACCGATCACACGCCCGTCTGGCTCATGCGCCAGGCCGGCCGCTACCTTCCTGAATACGTTGCCACGCGCGCCAAGGCCGGCAGCTTCATGGGGCTGGCCACCAACACCGACTACGCCACCGAGGTCACGCTGCAGCCGCTGGCGCGCTACCCGCTCGACGCGGCCATCCTCTTTTCGGACATCCTCACGGTGCCCGACGCGATGGGCCTCGGCCTGTCGTTCGAGGCCGGCGAAGGCCCGCGCTTTGCGCGCCCGGTGCGCGACGAAGCGGCCGTGGCCGCGCTCGAAGTGCCCGACCTGAACAAGCTGCGCTACGTGTTCGACGCCGTGGGCTCGATCCGCAAGGCGCTGAACGGCCGCGTGCCGCTGATCGGCTTCTCGGGCAGCCCGTGGACGCTGGCCTGCTACATGGTCGAAGGCGCGGGCTCGAGCGACTACCGCCTCGTGAAGAGCATGCTGTACGGCCGCCCCGACCTGATGCACCGCATCCTCGCGGTCAATGCCGATTCCGTGGCCGCCTACCTCAACGCGCAGATCGACGCCGGCGCGCAGGCCGTGATGATCTTCGACAGCTGGGGCGGCGTGCTGGCCGACGGCGCGTTCCACGAATTCAGCCTGGCCTACACCGCGCGCGTGCTCGCCGGCCTGAAGCGCCACGGCCCCGACGGCCAGCCGGTGCCGCGCATCGTCTTCACCAAGGGCGGCGGCCTGTGGCTGGGCGCCATGCGCGCGCTCGACTGCGAAGTGCTCGGCGTCGACTGGACCGTGAACCTGGCCGCCGCGCGCCGCCTCGTGGCCGAAGGTGCCGAGGACAAGGCCAAGGCGATCCAGGGCAACATCGACCCGAACGTGCTGTTCGCCCCGCCCGCGGCCATCGAGGCCGAGGTCGGCAAGGTGCTGCAGGCCTTCGGCAAGCCCCACACCGACCGCACCACCACGGGCCCGACGCACATCTTCAACCTGGGCCACGGCATCAGCCAGTTCACCCCGCCCGACCACGTCGCGGCGCTGGTCCAGGCGGTGCACGACCAGTCGCGCGCGCTGCGCGCCTGAGCTAACAAATGTGAACTGCCGACCGCCCGGTTGGCAGACTCAGCGCCCCCTGAAAGCCAGTCGCCCGGCGTTTGTCAAGCCCTAAAACGGCCCCGGACGCCCGACTTATGCACAAAACGCGTGTTGCACTGCGCAAGATTATCTGAGGGGCCGTTGGTTCTGCTCCTAAACCAATAGCGACGCTAAGTGGTTGATTTATATAGGTTTTGATTTTTGCTTTTTTTACAGGCATTCCAGCGGAAGCCTTGAAAATCAAGGCTTCGGCGACTATCCAGCCGTCTTGTCAACAAAGTTATCCACAGAAACTCTGGATGACCGCCAAAGCGCTGTGAAATCAACAACTTAAGCGGTCTTGCTCCAAAACGCATTAACAAACCTTGCCAAAAAGGACGCCCAGCCCCTCCGCCGAATCGCCGCCCGAAGCCGGCGCGCCAACGGTCACATCCGCCACAAACGTCTCCTGCCCCTGGCGACTCGACGTCGCGGTACAGACGCCCGCGCATGCCGCGCTGGGTGACCTGCTGAGCTACGCCGGCGCCGAACCGCTGGTGCCGGGCACGCTGGTGCGGGTGCCGCTGGGCAAGCGCGAGGTGCTGGGCGTGGTCTGGAACGAGCCGACCTCGCTGGAGGGCGCCGAGCCCGACATGGCGCTCAAACCCGTGGGTGCGGCGCTCGACGCGCTGGCGCCGCTGGGCGAGGCCTGGCGCGACCTGGTGGCGTTTGCCGGGCGCTACTACCAGCGCTCGATCGGCGAGATCGCGCTGGCCGCCCTGCCGCCGCAGCTGCGCGACCTGAGCACGACGCAACTGGCGCGCCGCCTCAAGCGCAAGACCACGGTCGGGCCGGTGGCCGAGACGGCCGAATCCGCGAACCTGATCGCCCTCTCCGAAGAACAGACGGCCGCGCTGGCCCGCATCGAGGCCGGCACCGGCACCTTCCTGCTGGTGGGCAGCACCGGCAGCGGCAAGACCGAGGTCTACCTGCGCTGCGTGGCCAACCTGCTGGCGCGCGACCCCGAGGCGCAGGCGCTGGTGATGGTGCCCGAGATCAACCTCACGCCGCAGCTCGAGGCCCGCTTCAAGGCGCGCTTCGGCGACGAGGCCGTGGTGTCGCTGCACAGCGGCATGACCAACCCGCAGCGGCTGGCGAGCTGGCTGGCGGCGCACAGCGGCGCCGCGCGCATCGTGCTGGGCACGCGCATGGCGGTGTTCGCGTCGATCCCGGGGCTGAAGCTCATCGTGGTCGACGAGGAGCACGACCCGAGCTACAAGCAGCAGGAAGGCGCGCGCTACTCGGCGCGCGACCTCGCCGTGTGGCGCGGCCAGCGCGAAAAAGCCAAGGTGATCCTGGGCTCGGCCACGCCCTCGCTCGAGAGCTGGCACCAGAGCCGGCCGCCCGAGGGCGACGACCCGGGCGGGCGCTATGTGCGGCTGGCCATGCCGTCGCGCATCGGCGCGGGCGCGCTGCCGGCGGTGCGGCTCGTGGACATGAACCTGCAGCCGCCGAAGACGGTGATTTCGGGCGCGCTGCTCGACGCCATCGGCCAGCGCATCGCGCGCGGCGAGCAGAGCATGATCTTCCTGAACCGGCGCGGCTATGCGCCGGTGCTGGCCTGCGGCGACTGCGGCTGGAAGAGCGAATGCCCGCACTGCAGCGCCTACCGCGTGTTCCACAAGATCGACCGCACGCTGCGCTGCCACCACTGCGGTTTCACCGAGCGTGTGCCGCGCGCCTGCCCGGCCTGCGGCAACCCCGACATCGCGCCCGTGGGCCGCGGCACCGAGCGGCTCGAAGAGCACCTGGCCGAGCTGTTCGCGGGCGTGAAGCATGCGGACGGCAGCGCGGTGCGCATCGCGCGCATCGACGCCGACAGCACGAAGAAACAGGGCGCGCTCGAATCGCAGCTCGCGGCCGTGCACGCGGGCGAGGTCGACGTGCTCGTCGGCACGCAGATGATCGCCAAGGGCCACGACTTCCGCCGCATCACGCTGGTGGCCGCCGTGAACCCCGACGGCGCGCTGTTCTCCAGCGACTTCCGCGCGCCCGAGCGTCTGTTCAGCCTGTTGATGCAGTCCGCCGGCCGCGCGGGCCGCGACGCCGCCTACCTCGCGGCGCAAGGCGCCAAGGCCGAGATGTGGATCCAGACGCACCACGCGCCGCACCCGCTGTTCGCGGCGCTGCGCCGGCACGACTACGAAGCCTTCGCCAAGCAGCAGCTGGAGGAACGCCAGGCCGCCGCCATGCCGCCGTTCGCGTTCCAGGCGCTGGTGCGCGCCGACGCGCGCGAGCAGGCGGTGGCGCAGGGCTTCCTGAACCTCGCGGCCGACCAGGCCGAGGCGCTGCCCGGCGCCGACCTGGTCACGCGCTACCCGGCGGTGCCGCTGGCGATCCAGCGCGTGGCCAACGTGGAGCGCGCGCAGATGCTCATCGAAAGCCCCTCACGCGCCGCGCTGCAGCGCCTGCTGGCCGCCTGGCAGCCGCTGCTGCACGAGCTGCGGCGCACGCCCGAAGGCAAGGGCGTGATCCGCTGGCTGGTGGACGTGGACCCGCACAGCATCTGAGCGCGGTGCGTGTGCCTGCGCCTGCTTCAGCGCGGACGCAGGATGCGGTTGCGCAGGCCTTCGGGCTTGTGCAGAAGGGGCGCGGCGGGGCCGGTGGCAACACGCCTGGCGAGGCGACCGCCGGGCACGGCAGGGCAGACGCCCGTGACCTGATGCGAGAGCGCGGCGGCCAGGCGCGCCTCCGCCGGATCGCCGAGCGCATGGCCGAAATCGTCGGGCATGGCGCAGGTGGGAGCGATGCCGTCCGGGTAGTCGCCGAAGCCCTTGGCGTTCACGCCCTGGAACTGCACACCGAAATAGGTGGTGCCGCAGTTGTCCCGGGGATAGAAGCCGTAAGGCTTGCCGCAGGTGGTGCCACCGATCTGGATCACGTCGATGTCGATGCCGCGCAGGCCGTTGATGAACGCCTCGCTGGCCGAGCAGGTGTCGGGGCCCGTGAGCACGTAGACGCGTCGCAGGTCGAGGCTGGGCAGGGGCTCGTTGGCTGGAGAAAGAAAGCCCAGGGTGGTGGGCCAGAACGGCGTGGGCGCGAGCGCGTCGCCGGTCACCGGATTGCGCTCGGTGTGCTTGTGGTTGAACCGCATGGTCTCGAAGGTCTTGCCACGCGTCTGCGTCTCGCCGGCGACCATGAAGCCCAGTTGGCTGGCCAGGTCCAGATAGCCGCCGCCGTTGTAGCGCAGGTCGACGACCAGCTCGGTGGCCCGCTGCGTGCGCAGATGCTCGATGGCCGCCTTCAGTTGCAGCTCCGCAGTCCCGATGTGGTCGTTGAACTGCAGGTAGCCGACCGTGCGGCCCCCGTGCGGGAAGGTCTTGATGTTCTGGACAGGCACCGAGGTCACGGCGGTGGCCTTCAGCGTGACCTCGCGCTCGATGCCGCTGACGACATCGCGGACGGTGAAACGCGTGAGCGTCCCCGGCGCGGCGGGAAAAAGCCCCGCGTTGATGATGTCGATGCCTTCGTCCGTGTTGTTGTTCACGAAATCGACGTCGTTGACCATGAGCACCTGGTCGCCGCGCCGCAGGCCGCCAGCCGGCGCAGCTGCGGGGGAGCCGGGCTCCACATAGGCCACGAGCAGATCGCGTGGCGGGCTGACGGCAAACATCGCCCACTGCGCCCCATAGCCGACGGACGTGCCAGCGCGCACGAGCGCATCCCACTCCTCGGTGGTGTAGGTGAAATGGAACTGGTCCTTGTCCCTGCCCGAGGGCGTCACGGCGTGGGTCTTGAGCAGGTCGAAATAGTCGGCCGTGGCGTAGCGCGCGGGGTCCAGGTCCGGGACCTCGTCGTACCAGAGGTAGGTGTCGTTGACCCATGCGCGCAGCCAGTTGTTCTCGTCGAGCGTGCGGCCGGTCTTGTCGGCGAAGGGCTGGCCGTCGTAGTCGGTGCCGGTGCGCGGCGCCGCGCAGCGGTCCTTATAGAGGCTCGCGGTCCGAAACACGCCCTCGACCCACGGCGCGTTGCGCAAGGCATCGCCGTCGTCGGGCACGTCGGGCGGCGTCGCGGGCGGGGTGGTGACAGGCGGCGGGGTGGTCGTGCCGCTGTTCGGCCAGAAGCTGACGCCCGAGCCCCCGTCTCCTCCACCACCGCAGGCGACGAGCACGGCCGTCGGAACGGCCAGCAGCAGAAGACGGGCGAAACGAAAACGCAGAGGGAAAAGAGACACGGCGAAGTTCCTGGAGGGCGGTAAGGCGCCGCCATCCTAGGAAGCTCTGCGCTGCAGCGCATTGGACCAAAGTCCTATGCGCGGCACGAACGCGCCGTATCGATCGTCAGTGGTAGCCGGTGGGCTCCTTGCCCATGTCGACGTAGCGCAGCTCGTTGTGCCGTCGCCGCGCGACGCTGATCGGCCAGGCGAACACGACGAGGCTCAGCGCGGCGAGCGCGAGCGCGGCAGCGGTGCCGAGCGTGCCGGCATGCCAGAACCAGCCCACCGCAGCGAGCCAGGCCAACCACATCAGGATGCGAACCAGTATTGCCATCGAGCGCCCCATTCACACCTTGGACTCGGAACCACTGTAGCAGCGCAACTGCATACGCAAGCATTCATCTGAAGAGATAACGCACGCTATGCCTTAAGACATGCCCTGGGATTACCCCGAAATAATCTGCAAAAAGAGTTGACGGTACCCCCGGCCTTGCACAAGCTGTGCCTGTGCGGTTCCATCGCCGGGTCCGCGTTGTTTCGTGCCCGTTCGCTTGATGCAAAGGTCGCCGTGAAATCGTCGTCTCTTCTGGCTGGGGTCGTTGTTGCTGTCGCCGTGTCGCTGTCGTGCCTTGCTGTTGCAGGGTCCGCGGGCGCGGCGGAGCTCGAACTGCAGGGTCGTCGGCTGGTGGTGTCGGGCACGCTCGACGGCAGCAAGGTCAAGGCCTTCACCGAACACCTGGGCAGCGGCACGGTGCGCACCGTGGTCTTCGAAGACTCGTTCGGCGGCACCGCCGAAGCGGCCGGTGCGTATGCCGACGCGATCCGCGAGAGCGGCGTGCAGACCGAGGTGCGCGGCCATTGCATGGCGGCCTGTGCCTACGCGTTCCTGGCCGGCAAGACGCACCGCTTCGGACGCGGCCTGCAGGTCAACGGCATCCTGGTGCCGGTGGCGACCCGCCCCACGGCGGCCGAGCTGGCGGTGCGTTGGCGCGGCGAGGAGGCCCGCAAGACACTGGCCGACTTCACGCCCGCCCCTGCCACCACCGACGCGGCACGCCCGATCGAAACCAGCGCCGCGGCGCCCGCGCCCAAGGACAACTGGCAGCCCGACCACGGCGTGCTCTTCACGGCCAGCCCGACGCTGTTCGGCCGCGTCTACAACACGTATTACTGCGACGGCACGCAGGGCCGCGACTTCTCGAAGTGCGAGCGGCTGTCGGATGCCGATCCGTACAAGCTCGGCGTGCTGACCGAGTGACGCCCCCGGTCAGCGCAGCGCGCCGACCGCCACCGGAAAGGTGAAGAACGCCGCCACCGTCGTCCACAGGATGATGCGGGCGATGCGGCCGTTGTCGGCGCCGAAGCGCTCGGCCAGCATCGACACGTTGCTCGCGCTCGGCAGCGCCGCAACCAGCACGATCACGGCCAGCGCCGACGGTGCCAGCGGCAGCCCCAGCGCGATGGCGCCGAGCCCCAGCGCCCAGACCGCCAGCGGATGCAGCACCAGCTTCACGAGCACCACGGGCAGCACGTCGGCCAGCGGCGCTTTCGGCGCGGGCCCGGCGCCGGTGCCCATCGCCGCCGCCACCATGGCGCTGGCACCGTGCTCGCGCGCCAGCAGCGCCGAGCGCGCCAGCACCGCGCCGATGGTGAAGAGCGCCACCGGCGAGGCCGCGTCGGCCAGCATGGCGATCGTGCGCTCGACCGGCCCGGGCAGCGGCCAGCGCACGGCCGACAGCAGCACGCCCAGCAGGATCGACCACGGCATCGGGTTCACGAGGATGCCGCGCAGCGCCTTGCGCGCGGCCAGCGTGGCGCCGTGTCGGCCCGCGCTGCCGGCGCCGTCGAGCCGCGACAGCGCGATGCACAGCGACGAGGTCACGACCAGGTCGAACGCGATGGTGATGATGATCGGCCCGGCCGCCTGCGCGCCCAGCAGTGCCACCAGCAGCGGCACGCCCATGAAGCCGGTGTTCGGAAAGGCCGCCACCAGCGCGCCGAAGGCCGCGTCGTTCCAGCCGATGCGCGCATTGCGCGTGAACAGCACCACGCCCGCCACCACGGCCAGCGCGCAGATGCCCCAAATCAGTGCAACGCTGCCGTCCAGCAGCTGCGCGATGGGCGTGCCGGCGCCGAAGCGCAGCAGCATGCAGGGCAGCGCGAAATACAGCACGAAGGTGTTGAGCCCCGGAATCGCCTCCAGCGGCAGGATGCGGGTGCGGGCGGCGGCGTAGCCGGCCGCGATCAGGGCGAAGAAAGGAAAAGTAACAAGGAAAACAGGCAGCACGCCGGCATTGTCGTCCTCCTTCGTCGCGCGATGCCCGCTGACACAGGCGGCCACAGCCGGGCCCGTATCATTGCCCGCTTTGCGACGGTCGCGCCCTGCGGCCCCCTCCTGCGTTTTCGCGTTCCCGCTTTCCCGGTCCCCCCTCCCCCATGTCCCACGGTCTCAATCTCGCCCAGCAAGAAGCGGTCAACTACATGCACGGTCCCTGTCTGGTGCTCGCTGGCGCGGGCTCGGGCAAGACGCGCGTGATCACGCACAAGATCGGCCGGCTGATCCAGTCGGGCCTGAAGCCCGAGCGCATCGCGGCCATCACCTTCACGAACAAGGCGGCCGCCGAAATGCGCGAGCGCGCCAAGGACCTGATCGGGCGCGACGCGCGCAAGGTGGTGGTGTGCACCTTCCACGCACTGGGCGTGCGCATGATGCGCGAGGACGGCCACGTGCTGGGCCTGAAGAAGGCCTTCAGCATCCTGGACGCCGACGACGTCACCAAGATCTTGAAAGACTGCGGCGGCACCGTCGACATCGCCACCGCCCGCATCTGGCAGTGGACGATCAGCAAGTGGAAGAACATGGGCCTGAACGCTGCGCAGGCCGCGGCCGCCGCGGTGGACGACAACGAGCGCATCACGGCCGAGATCATGGTCCAGTACGAAGAGCGGCTGCAGGCCTACCAGAGCGTGGACTTCGACGACCTCATCGGCATGCCGCTGAAGCTGCTGTACGAGTTCCCCGAGGTGCGCGCCAAGTGGCAGGCCATGCTGGGCCACATCCTCGTCGACGAATACCAGGACACCAACGCCACGCAGTACGAAGTGCTCAAGGCACTGGCCGGCGAGCGCGGCCAGTTCACGGCCGTGGGCGACGACGACCAGTCGATCTACGGCTGGCGCGGCGCCACGCTGGACAACCTGAAGAAGCTGCCGGTCGACTACCCGACGCTCAAGGTCATCAAGCTGGAGCAGAACTACCGCTCCACCAGCGCCATTCTTCGCGCGGCCAACAACGTGATCGGCCCCAACCCCAAGCTGTTTCCGAAGACGCTGTTCTCCGAGCTCGGCGAAGGCGAGCCGGTGCGCATCGTCGATGCCGACACCGAGCTGCACGAGGCCGAGCGCACGGTGGCGCGCATCATCAGCCTGCGCGCGGGCGACACGGTGTCGCAGGGCAAGCAGTACAAGGAGTTCCGCGACTTCGCGATCCTGTACCGCGCCAACCACCAGGCGCGCATCTTCGAACAGGCGCTGCGCAAGGCGCAGATTCCCTACAAGGTGTCGGGCGGCCAGAGCTTCTTCGACCGCGCCGAAATCAAGGACCTGTGCGGCTGGTTCCGCCTGTGGGTCAACAACGACGACGACCCGGCGTTCCTGCGCGCCATCACCACGCCCAAGCGCGGCATCGGCCACACCACGCTGGCCAGCCTGGGCAGCTTTGCGAGCCAGTACAAGCTGAGCCTGTTCGCGGCGCTGTTCAGCCCCTCGCTGCCGAGCGTGATTCCCAAGCGCACGCTCGACGGCGTGCACGAGTTCGGCCGCTACATCAACGACCTGGAATACCGCGCGCGCCGCACCATGGGCGCCGAAGCCTCTCGGGCCTTCATGCTCGAGTGGCTCAAGGAGATCGACTACGAGCGCCATCTCTACGAAGGCGAAGACAGCGAGGCCGCAGCCGCCACGCGCTGGACCAACGTGCTGGAGTTCGTCGACTGGATGTCGCAGCGCGCCGGCGGTTCGCTCGACGACGCCTCGGGCGCCGACGACACGAACCCGAACGAGCACAAGAGCCTGCTCGAAGTGGCGCAGACCATCTCGCTGCTGTCGACCATCAGCGAGCGCGAGCAGGACCAGAACGTGGTCACGCTCTCGACGTTGCATGCATCGAAGGGCCTCGAATGGCCGCACGTGATGCTCATCGGCGTGACCGAAGGCCTGCTGCCCTTCAAGCTCGACGACGACAACGGCCGCCAGAAGGTGGTGAGCGACGAGACCACGCAGCGCCTGCAGGAAGAACGCCGCCTGATGTACGTGGGCATCACGCGCGCCCAGCGCAGCCTGGCCGTGAGCTGGACCAAGAAGCGCAAGCAGGGCCGCGACATGGTGCCCTGCATGCCGAGCCGCTTCATCGCCGAGATGGGCCTGGACAAGGCCACGACCAAGGAAGACCCGCGCGAGAAACTGAAGGCGCTGCGCGCCGAGTTCGCACGCAAGGCGCAAGACAGCGCGGCCAAGGCCGCCGCCACGCCATGAGGACGACGGCGACGGTCGCAGTCGCGCTGCTCGCCGCTGCCCTCGCGGCCGGTTGCGCAACGCCCCGCGACCCCAACTGCCCCGCCGATGCACGCGAGCTGCCGCTGCAGGCGCTGTACGGCCAGTGGGACGCCCGCTTCGACGACCTGCCCGGCACGGCCGTCGTGCAGCTGGGCAAGCACCCCGAGTACGCCGGCGTGCGCGGCACCATCACGCGCCGCGCCGATGCCTCCACGAAGACCACCGTCGCGCAGCTCGCGGGCGACGTCGACGACGAGGGCGCGCTGTCCATCGACGAATCGCTGGACGGCCGCGCCATCAGCGGCGTCTGGTCGGGCACGCTGCAGCCCGGAGCCTGCGGCCGCGAGTTCCGCGGCACGTGGCGCGACGCCGCGACCGAGCGCACGCACCCGTTCGTGCTGCGCAAGACCGTCGCACAGGAAGGAAAGCCATGAAGACGACACGACGACACCCTGCTTCTTTGTTCGATCTGCGCACCGTCGCCGCCGTGGCCGCCTGCCTCGGTGCCGCATCTGTCGCACAAGCACAAGCCGTCGACAAGCCCGCCAGTCCGCTGGCCGATGCACAACTCACCTGGCAGCAGTGCGCCGCGCTCGGCGCGAACAACGAAGCGCGCCTGGCCTGCTACGACCGCTGGTCGCAACAACAGACGCTGCCCTCGGTGTCGGTGCCCGTGGCGCCGCCGGTGCTCGCGAGCACGCAGCCGCCGGTGGACGGCACGATCCCGGCCACGCGCGTGGTCTCGGTCGCCACCACCGAAGGCTGCCGCGACCGCCAGTACTCGACGCTGTCGCGCTTCTGGGAACTCGAGAACGCCACCGACTGCGGCACCTTCGGCTTCCGCGGCTACCGCCCGCTCACCGTGTCGGCTTCGGCCGCCACCGACAGGCCCCAGCCGCCCACCTCGCCGTCGGCCGGCCACACGGCCGAGCCCGTGGCCTACCAGGCCAACGAAATGCGCATCGGCCTGTCGGTGCGCACCAAGCTCGCGCAGGGCATGCTCACGCAGAACGACCCGGTCAAGAAAGACTCGCTGTGGTTCGCGTACTCGCAGCAGTCGACCTGGCAGCTGTTCAACGGCGCGATCTCGCGGCCCTTCCGCACCACCGACCACGAACCCGAGCTGATGTATGTCTACCCGACCGACTTCAAGCTGCCCGGCGGATGGCGCTGGCGCTATGCGGGCGTGGGCATCGTGCACCAGTCGAACGGCCAGAGCCTGCCGCTGTCGCGCAGCTGGAACCGCGTGTACCTGATGGGCGGCGTGGAGCTGGACGACCGCTTCACCATCACCGGCCGCGTCTGGAAGCGCATGTCCGAAAGCGCCGCGAAGGACGACAACCCCGACATCGCCGACTACATCGGCCGCGCCGAAGTCACGGGCCGCTGGAACCTCAACCGCGACAACCAGCTGGGCATCACGGTGCGCAACAACCTGCGCGACAGCGGCCGGGGTTCGGTGCGCCTCGAATGGCTGAAGGCCATCGGCGACCCGACCAAGAGCAACCTGCGCTTCCACACGCAGCTGTTCCATGGCTACGGCGACACGCTGGTGGACTACAACCGCAAGCGCACGGTGCTGAGCATCGGCCTCAGCCTCGTCGATTTCTGATCTTCCTCACTTCCCGAGCCCCACAGATGAGTGCAGACCTCTCCCCCGTCGATGCCACGCAGCGCGAGATCATCGCGGCCCTGCACGTGGCGCCCGTCTTCGATGCCGCCGCCGAACTCGGGCGGCGCACCGACTTCCTTGCCGACTACCTGCGCAGCACCGGCCTGAAGACGCTGGTGCTGGGCATCAGCGGCGGCGTCGATTCGCTGACCGCCGGCTGCCTTGCGCAGCGCGCGGTCGAGACGCTGCGCGCCGAAGGCCGCGACGCCACCTTCATCGCGATGCGCCTGCCCTACGGCGTGCAGCGCGACGAAGCCGAGGCGCAGGCGGGGCTGGCGGTGATCCGCCCCGACCGCCTGCTGACGGTGGACATCCGCCCCGCCGCCGATGCGATGCTGGCCGCACTGCACGCCGGCGGGCTCGCGTTTCGCGACGCGGCGCACGAGGACTTCGTGCTCGGCAACATCAAGGCACGCCAGCGCATGATTGCGCAGTTCGCGGTGGCCGGCGCGCACGACGGGCTCGTGATCGGCACCGACCACGCGGCCGAAGCGCTGATGGGCTTCTTCACCAAGTTCGGCGACGGCGCGGCCGACATCACGCCGCTCACCGGCCTCAACAAGCGCCGCGTGCGCGCGGTGGCGCAGCTGCTGGGCGCGCCCGATGCGCTGGTCTACAAGGTGCCCACGGCCGACCTGGAGTCGCTGGTGCCGGGCAAGCCCGACGAAGACGCCTTCGGCGTGAGCTACGAGCAGATCGACGATTTCCTCGAAGGCAAGCCGGTGTCGGCCGCGGCGCGCGCGGTGATCTTGTCGACGCACCGCAAGAGCGCCCACAAGCGGGCACTGCCGGTCGAGCCGCCCGTACCGAAGTGACGCATTCCGCGTGACAAACGGATCACATTGAAGTCCCCGAAAGGGATGCTTCGATGCATGTGTAAAGCATCGGACGAAAAAAAGTCGCGAAATGCCAGCCTGAGAGGGAGTTGATTAACCTTTAGGTATCAATTGGTGTGCTTTTGTCTGCAAGAATTTTGGACGACCGGACACACAGTCCGGCCTTCTGGAACCTTCATGCTTGACGTAGTGAAACCCGAAATCCTGGTGGTCGACGACGATCCCGAAGTCTGCGAGACGCTGGTCGACCTGCTGGAGTCGTCGGGCTTTCGCGCACAGGCCGTGCCGGACGGCCTGGCCATGGCAGCCCGGCTCGACCAGCGCGCGTTCTCGCTCGTGATCATCGACCTGCGGCTGAAGAAGGAAGACGGCATCGAGCTCGCGCGCCAGCTGCGCACGCGCTCGC
The DNA here is from genome assembly GCF_059418385.1 of Variovorax sp. GW821-FHT09A10. Classification (NCBI taxonomy): domain Bacteria; kingdom Pseudomonadati; phylum Pseudomonadota; class Betaproteobacteria; order Burkholderiales; family Comamonadaceae; genus Variovorax; species Variovorax sp. GW821-FHT09A10. Next base: position 36,299 of record NZ_JBWKPT010000009.1, on the reverse strand, counting down.
GCATCCCCATCATCATCCTCACCGGCCAGGGTACGGCGGCCGATCGCATCCTGGGCCTCGAAACGGCCGTCGACGATTTCATCGCCAAGCCCTTCGACAACCGCGAACTGGTCGCGCGCATCCGCGCCCTGCTGCGTCGCTCGGCCGAGACCGGCATGCCGCGCTCGCTGCGCACCGACCGCCTGAGCCACGAGCGCTACCTGTTCGGCGACTGGTCGCTCAACATCACCGCGCGCGAGCTGCTGCACAGCGACGGCACGCCCTGCGAGCTGACGCACGGCGAGTTCGCCCCGCTCGAGGTCTTCGTGCTGCATGCGAACCGCGTCATCGACCGCGAGCAGCTGCTGCTCAAGACGCGCAGCGCCCAGTCGGATGCGGTGAGCCGCACGATCGACGTGCTGGTGTCGCGCCTGCGCCGCAAGATCGAGGACGACCCGGACCATCCGCGCTTCATCTGCACGGAACGCGGCGCGGGCTACCGCTTTGCCGCGAACGTGGTGCGCTGCTGAAACAGCAGCACCCGCACGCCCCATGACAGGCCCCCCCGCCCCCTCGCACGCGCCTGCGCGCACCCGCTCGCGCTCATGCAGCCTGCGCGGGCAGTGGATCTTCACCTTCGGCGTGCTGGCCATCACCACGCTGGTGCTGGCCGCCGTGGCGATGGTGGCGCTGTTCAACGCCAAGGCCGCGATCCAGGGCTTCGACGAGCGCATCCTGCCGTCGGTGGCGAAGTCGCTCGCGCTGTCGGAACGCGTCACGCACCTGGCGGCGGCTGCGCCTTACGTGGCGGAGGTTTCGATCTCGGCGCGCCTCAACCAGGAGAAGGCCGAGCTGCTGAAACGGCAGGACGAGGCGCGCGCGCTCGCGGCGCAGCTGCCGCCGGCCAGCGGATCGGCCACCGGTATCCCGCAGGTGCTCGGCGCAATGCAGGGGGTGCTGGAAGACCTGATCGAGTTCAAGCGCCGCGACCTCGCGCTGCGGGAAGAAGGCCGCGGGCGCATCCACGCGCTGAGCCAGATGGAGCACCGGATCGCCGACCTGCCCGAGCGCACCCGGTACGCGGCCGACCACGCGCTGCAGCTGCTGCGCGTGGCCCTGTACGCCCACAACACGCTCGACCTGGACGAGGCCGAGCGGGTCTATCGCGCCCACGCCGCTTCCGGCAACGCCTTGCGCATCGACGCGGCGGTCCGCGCGCAGATCGCCGCGCAGGCCGACAGCATCTTCGCGCTGCGCAGGCAGCACCTCGCACTGCGCGACCGCAAGACCCTGTTGCTCACCTCCACACGCATGCTCTCGGAAGACCTCACGCGCTCGGTCGACCGCCATGTGGCGGCGCTCAGTGCCGAGGTGTCGTCGCGCGAGCATTCGGTGGGCCTGATCGTGCGTTCGGGACTCATCGCAGTCACGCTCGCGCTGCTGGTGGCGGGCGCCGCGCTGATGCTCGGGTTCTGGAGCCTGCGCGATTCGATGCGCGACCTCACGCGCGTCACCTCCGCCATCACCGAGCTGTCGCACGGCAACGCCGGCGCACCGCCCGATGTCCCGCGGCGCGACGACGAGGTCGGCGCACTCATCCGCGCCTTCAACGTGTTCCGCGACAACACGCTGTCGATGCGGCGGATGGGCGCGGACATCTCGGAGCAGCGGCGCCTGCTGCGCACGGTGCTCGACAGCATCGACGACGGCCTGGGCGCGTTCGACGCCGAAGGCCGCCTGGTGGCCTGGAACCCGCGCTTCGCCGCGCTGCTGCGCCTGCCCGCGCAGGCGATCCATACCGGCGCGACGCTCGACGCGCTGCGCACGGCGCTGCCGGCGCTGGCCGACGGCCGCCCCGGCGTCGACCTGCTGGGGCCGCCCGATGCGCAGCGGCGGCGCGACGACTACCTGCTCGACAACGGGCAGGTGCTGGCCGTGCGCAACCACCCCATGCCGGCGGGCGGCTTCGTCACGCTGTACAGCGACCAGAGCGAGAGTCGCGCGCTCGAACGTCAGGTGCGCCAGGCGCAGAAGATGGAAGTGCTGGGCCAGCTCACCGGCGGCGTGGCGCACGACTTCAACAACCTGCTGGCGGCGGTCTTCAGCAACCTGCAGCTGCTGCAGGCGCGCGACGACCTGTCGCCCGACATGCGCCGGATCGTCGACCGCGCGTTCCGGGCCTCGGAGCGCGGCGCGGTGCTCACGACGCGCTTGCTGGCCTTCGCGCGTCGGCAGACGCTGCGCGCTGAAGTGCTCGACGTGGACCAGATGCTCACCGGGCTGCAGGACCTGGTCGCGTACTCGCTGGGCAAGGACATCCGCGTCGAACTCGACCTGCAGGCCAACGGGGCCTGCGTGCTGGTCGATGGCGGGCAGCTCGAGAACGCGATCCTCAACCTGGCGCTGAACGGCGGGGCCGCGATGCCCCGGGGCGGTGTGCTCACGCTGCACAGCGCATGGCATCCCGCCGGCGCGGGTGCTGCAGCCCAGGGAGCCCTGGTGGAGATCCGCGTCAGCGACACGGGCAGCGGCATGCCGCCCGGCGTGCTGGAGCACATCTTCGAGCCCTTCTTCTCGACCAAGAAGAACGAAGGCAGCGGACTGGGCCTGAGCATCGTCTACGGCTTCGTCAAGCAGTCCGGCGGCGACATCCGGGTCCGCAGCGCGGTGGGGCAAGGCACCGCCTTCACGCTGGTGCTGCCGCAGGCGCCCCCGCATTCGGCACCGGCATGTGCGCCGCCGCCGCCTGCGTTGTCGCTCGCACGGATGCGCGTGCTGCTGGTGGACGACGACACCGATGTCCGCGATGCCACCTTCGAATTCCTGAAAGGGCGCGGCGCGCGGGTGCAGGCCGCCGCCTGCTCGACAGAAGCGGCCTCGGCACTCGAGGCCCAGGTCTTCGACCTGGTGCTGTCCGACGTCGACCTGGGCCCCGGCGGCGACGGCCTGCAGCTGAAGGAAGATGTGCGCCGCCTCTACCCCGGCACCGCCGTGGTGTTGTTCTCGGGGCTTCCCTCCGACCTGCTCGCGCGCCGCTACGCGGTGCCGCCGCACACGCGCATCCTGCGCAAGCCGTTCCTGACAGGCGAGCTGCTCCAGGCCATTGCGCAGGCACTGGCGCCAGCACGCACCGACTCGCCGGCCTCCGACGCGCTCCCGGCCTGAACCGCAGCCTTGCTGCGACCCGGAGGTCGCGCGCGAACGGAACACTTGTTTGCATTGCGAGTGTTTCGTCATCTCTTTTCACTGTTTACTTTTTATTTACCAAGCTCCGCCCCAATAGCGTCTTGACGGTCAGCCGCTCGCTCTGGCGATGCCGGAAGGCCTGCCACCCGACACAAGACATGCAAAAAGGGAGCGTCCGATGCCAGGACTGGAGACCAAGACCGCACAGTGCGCCGCCACGGCGCGTTTGCAGTGAGAAGCGCGACGCCACAGGGCGTGCGCCGCAATCCCGCGCCGGAAATCGAGCACAGCTTCATGCGTTCGCCGCAGAGCGGCCCCGCGCCTTCGAGCCAGCGCGGCTTCCTGCATTGCCTTCAGCACGGCAGCCCGTCGCCGCTGGAACGCTGGCACTGCCACGACGAGTACGAACTGCACCTGATCGCCGACACGCGCGGCTGGGCCTTCATCGGCGACCACGTGGGGCGCTTCGAGCCCGGGCACCTCGTGCTCACGGGACCGCGGCTGCCGCACAACTGGGTCTCGCACAACCTCCCGCGCGAAGGCGTGGAACTGCGCAGCCAGGTGCTCCAGTTTGCAGACGCACCGCTGCGCAAGGGCATGGAGGTGTTCCGCGAACTCAAGGAAGCGGAACCCCTGCTGGAGAAGGCGCGCTACGGCGTCGAATTCTTCGGCATCACCGACAGCGTGCGCGAGCACTTCGAGCGCATGCAAGACTGCGAGGGGCCGGAGCGGTTCGCCGAGTTTCTCCGCCTGCTGAGCCGACTCACGCGCTGCAAGAACCACCGCGCGCTCTCTTCGGGCTGGCTGCCGATCAAGGGCAACGTGGAGACAGTCGATGCGATCGGCAAGGCCGTTGCCTATATCCGGCTGCACCTGGACCAACCACTGTCGGCCCCGAGCGTTTGCGAACACGCGGGCGTCAGCCCCGGCAGTTTCTCCCGCCTGTTCGGCCAGTCGACGGGCGTCTCGTTCACCGATTTCGTGAACCGGCTGCGCGTGGGCGAGGCGTGCCGGCTGCTGATGGAAAGCGACCAGCAGATCTCGAACATCTGCTATGCCGCCGGGTACAACAACATCGCCAACTTCAACCGGCGCTTCCTGGAGATCAAGGGCATGACGCCCAAGGAGTTCCGCCTGCGAATGGCCATGCGCCACAGCCAGGGCCAGACGCTGCCGATCTCGCGGCTGGACATGGCAGGCATCGGCGTCGGCGCGATGGCCGCCGCCGGCACGGTTCACGTCAGCGCCGCGATATCGCAGCGTCAGTCGTAGGCGACCGTCACCAGTGCGGCCGACGGGCCGCCTGACTGCGGCTGCGCCGACGCAAGCAGCGACAGCGTGCCGCCCTGCTGGCCGATCGCATGCCACTGCGCGGGGTCGATGGCCTGCGTCCGCCCGCGGCTGTCCATGAAGCGCGCCGACACCGCCTGCGTGCGCGCCATCTCGACCTTCATTCGTGCACTGGGGCGGTCCACGGTGTCACGGGAAAAAACCAGCTCGGCCTGGCGTTCGCCCGTCGATGTGGCCTTCATCCGCTGCGGTTGTTGTCGTTGAGTTTGCTGGGGTGGCACCAGGGCCACCTGGTAGGGCGCTGCGACGATGGCGCCGGTGAAATGGATGGTGCCGTCCCCGGCATGGCTGCCAAGCGCCAGTCCGCCCAGCCAGGAAATGCCGGCCATCGCGGCGAGCCGACGAAGAAAAACCGCGCGTCGTTCCATGGTGCTCCCTCCTTGCGATCCGCCGTCGAAGCGGCGCGTTCAAGAGCGCCTTGGGCAAGGCGGCCGGAGCGATGTTAAGCGTGCAATGTGACGCGCTTCTCAGTGCAATCACTTCACCTGACGGCGCTGTCTGGGTGCAAGATGGCGTGTTGTGCCGCGCGCGTGCGGCACCGAGGCGCGAGGTGGACCATCGAGGGGTGCGGCTATTGGTAGTCCAACGTGAAGGTCACCACGGCATTCGCCGTACCAGGACTGACTGTTGCGCCCGTCTGGTAATACGCGGCCTGCAGCGGGATCGCCAGGGTGCTGCCCGTCTTGTAGTTGTAGCCTTGCAGCGTGTAGCGCTTCCCGAACTGCAACGGGACCGCTGCACCGTCCTTCAACTGCAAGCCGACGCCCGTGGCCGTCGACCCGGAAGACAGCGCAACCACCCCTTGGGCCGGCACACTCAGGCCGGCCGGCGCGGAGAACAGATAGCCGATGTTCACGGAGGTGCCGCCAACCCCTGCAATGGCCCCGCGCATCTCCGGCGGGCACGTGACCGAGATCGCGAAGGTCTTCACCAGTGCCGATGCGGTTCCGATGCCGGTGAACGCTGAGCTCTTGTGCTTTCCCATGTCCACGGTCAGATCCTGTGCCGTGCAGGTCGGGTGGCCCTGAAGGTTCAGCGGCCAGGCATTGAACCCCCAGTTGGCGCGAGTCATGGCGCCATTGATGCTGTGGCGCAGCTCGATCAGCGGCTGGCCGAAGGTCGCCACCCCGGCATTGGTAGGACCTGTCTTGATGTAGCGCATCCAGGCAGAGGCCCTCAGGAAGACCGGATTGGCTTCGGTCGCCTGAACAACGCCCGTGCATTCGAGCCATTGGCCATTCGCGGGGGACCACTTCGAGACCGCCGCACCCGATGAGGCCCCTGGGCCGCCGAGGTCCACATTGCTCAACCTGCAGCTGCCGGCTTCGATTCGCCCTTCGAATGCAACGCCGACCCCGGGCAGATCGGTGCCGAAGACAGTGACCATGCCTCCCCCGGTCCCTGCGGTCTGCATGCCCGCAGCCGACAACCCCGCCACCTTGAGCGCCAGGCCGAAGGTGCCGGTCCCGGTGCACCGATAGACATGGTCACCGGTGGGTGGCGCCGACCAGGCCGAGAGCGCACCACCGATCGGCAGATCACGAGGTGCAAGCAAGTAGGACGGTTGGTACATGTTTTTGACAGAACTCGACGTCAGTTCGCACTTCGGCTGCGCATCGGCAGCGGCCGGCCACCACAGCAACAGCAGCAACGTCAGCGCAACGACCCACCGGCACGCAGGCTTGCCAAGACGATTCAACGGCCAGTGATTGCTGTTCATCGCACGGTTCTCCCTTTTTCCTTGATTGCGCAGATGCCGTGTCCGGCCCTCAGATCGCGCATCGGGCCTCGATCACCCGCCACGCTGGCGAACGGCCAGACCCCGAGTCATCGGCAGGGCTGTCATGCAGCGCGAGCGGCAAGCTGCAACGCTGATCCGCGGCTTCGCCCCATGCCAACTCGTAGCGCGCGGTATCGACCATCACGCTGCGCAGCAGAAGCCGCCCGTCCTGCGCCACCGTGCCGACCTCCTGCCCCGCCGCATCCGTCACCCGCGCACCGAACGGCACCGGCGTGCCGTCGGCCAGGGTGACGCGCACCAGCACCGAACGCCCGCCGCCCGAGGTTTCGAACTTCAGCTTGACCACGGCGCCCGCCGTAGGTGCAACGCGCTGCGTGCTCGACTTCAACTCCACGCTCATCGGCAGGCCCTTGGGGTCGAGCTCGACTTCATTGCTCGCAAAGGGCGCGAGGTTCGACACCACGGCCTGCCCGCCCGGCCCCACGCGCAACCCGCTCGCGTTGGCAACGCGCGCGCCGTTGGCGCCCTTCGCCTCGACGATGGCGAGCGTTTCGCCCATCGCAGGCGCGAACACCACGCCACCGCCGTGGGCCACCACGCCGCCCGACACGCCCACGCCCAGCTGCGAATAGCCTTCGCCGGCCGACGCGCTGGCGCGCCAGGTGGCGACGGGCGAGGCATGGGCCAGCGTGGCGCCGCCGCCGGTGCGTGACGACGTCGACGCCCCTTCGCCCCCGCGGCCGTGGCTCGCGTTGAGGCTGTAGCTCCACGCGTTGTCTTCGCCGAACACGCCGCCTGCGGAGGTGCGCATGTCGATCGCGCCGCTGGAATCGCGCTGCACGCTCGACGTGGTGTAGACCTGGCGCGACCCGGTGTCCAGCGGAATGCCGACGGTCAGCATGACCGTGTTGTTCCAGCGCTTGCGCAAGGGGTCGAACTGCCGGGCGGCCGAGAGCCCGAGGTTCACGCGGCCGAGGCTCTTGCTGTAGCCGGCCTGGAACTGCGTGTCCCGGCCCTCGCGGTTCCAGTAGTCCTGGGTCGAGCCGCTCAGGTAGAAGGACCCCATGTCGCGCGGCAGGTTCTGGTTGAGCATGAGCTGCAGGCGGCCGCGCAGGTGTCCGCCCGGCAGGCCACTCCCGTCGCCGCGCGAAGGCCCCGGTGCCTCGCCCAGCGCCACGGCCTCGCGCAGGCCCAGGTAGCCCTTGCTCGAATAGCGGTAGGCCGCGAGCGTGACGTGGGTGTCGGTGGGCGCCAGGATCTTGGTGTAGGCCAGCCGCACGCTGTGGCCGCTTCGGCGCTCCTGCCCGGGAAGGCTGGCCGAGGTGCCCGTCAGGTCGACGCCGAAGGCGCCCCAGCCGGTGTTGAGCGCGGCCCCGCCCACCAGGGCGCGATAGCCGCGTGCGAGCAGCACGCCGCCGTAGCCCGTGAGCGCGTTCGTGAAGCCGTGCTGTACCGTGCCCTGGAACAGCGCGGGCCGGCTGTGCAGCTGTGAATCGCGCAGCTGGCCCGCCGTCACGCGGTAGCGCGTGATGCCGGGGCGCAGCGCGTTCACCGCGGCGGCATAAGGCACCTTCGACACCTGCACGCTGCCGTCGGCTTCGGTGACTTCGACGTCGAGGTCGCCGCCGTAGCCCGTGGGGTACAGGTCGTCGATCACGAAGGCGCCGGCCGCCACCGTGGTCTCGCGCAGCAGGTTGCCGTTCTGCCTCACGCGCACCACCGCATTGCCTCGGGCGATGCCCGTGATGCGCGGCGCGTAGCCGCGCTGGGACTCCGGCACCATGCGGTCATCGGTGGCCAGCTGCACGCCGCGAAAGCCGAAGCTGTCGAACAACGCGCCCTCGGTGAAGGCATCGCCCACCACCAGCTGGCTGCCCCAGGGTTCGATGGCGCGCTGCACGTAGGTCTGCGTGCCCTGGTAGTGGGTGCCGCGTGCCGAGCCGGTCGTGAGGCTGCCGTGGTGCCGCAGCCGCCAGGGGCCGATGTTGCCGCCCGCCACCAGGCCCACATAGCCCTGGCTGTCCGAGCGTCCTGCGGACTTCGAGCGGTAGTAATTGGCGTCGTACTGCAGCAAGGCGGCGGGCACGCCGTCGTCCCACTGGCTCGGGTCCACATGGCCGCGCGCCTGGCGCCGAAGCGCCGCCTGCGGCACGCCGATGTCGAGCCGCTGTTCGCCGTTGTCGAAGAACGCGGTCGCGTCGGGCACCAGCTGGGCCAGCGCCACGCAGTCTTGCTGCGATGGCGATGGCGCAGCGCCCGGCAGCAGGGCTGTGGCCTCGGGCGACAGGCGCTGCAGATCGACACCGACACGCTCAAGCAGGTCGCGGTCGAAGCAGGTGGCGACATCGCCGCTGCGCGCGCCCACCGCCTTCAGCGTGACGGTGGCGCGCCCGAGCCAGACCTGGTTGACGTAGAGGTCGGCGCGATAGCGCCCCGCCTCAGCGGGGTTGCCCTTGTTGTAGCGGCTCAGGTCCAACGGCACGCCGTTGCCCAGCCGCAGGAAGTCTTCGTTGAAGCGCACTTCCGCAGGCTGCGTTGCGGCAGCCTGCGTGTTGGCCCCGACCTGCGTGCTGGCCGCCATCGCCAGAAGCGCCGCCCATGCGCAGGGGGACAACCGCCGCACAGTGCACACGGCGTTCTTCGAGGCCTTCATGAATCGCCATCCGCTAGCGTGCGGTGCCCTTGGGGAGCACGGCGTTGCCTGGCACGGCGCCGCCATAGTCGTTCAGCGTCTGATAGCGAAGCTGGAGGTCTGCGGCCCCACGGCCATCGAGCGAACCCTTCAGCGGGAGCTCCCTGGTTTCGCCCGGCGCCACCATCACGCCGTCGTCGAACCCCGCGCGCTTGCCGTCGCCCTCGAGCTCCACCGAGACGAGGTTCAGGTGATAGGGCGTCGGGTTGCGCACCTCGACCGCCGGCGCGCCCTCGCGCCCGACCAGTCGCCAGACCGCCTGGGCCGCAGCCCCCTCGGACTTGCCCGCCAGCCCGGCCGGACGAAAGAACAGCTTGATGCGCGAACGGAACGCCAGCTGCAGCTTGTTCGCGTCGGCCATGGCCCCCTCGGGACGGGGCGGCACTTCGAGCATGTTGAGCCAGAACACCGACTCGCGGTCGGAAGGCAGCGGCTCGCCCGTGTAGGCGATGCGCAGGGTCTGGCTGCGCGTGGGATCGATGCGGGACACCGGCGGCGTGACCAGGAACGGCGCGCCCTTCGCGGCAGGACCGGCTTCGGCATTGCCGTCGTCGGTCCAGACCTGCACCAGGGCGGGCGACGCCCCCTCGTTCGAGAGCCTCAGCGTGACCTCGGTTTCTTTCGCGGGATAGATGACGCGGGTGGCGGCCATCACCACGGCCGCCTGCACCCCGCCACACAGGACGAGCGCGCCGACGGCCGCCATCACGATCCGCATCGCAGCCGATGCATGGGCAGTCTTCATGGGTTCTCCCGAAGCGGTCATGCCGGACACGGGCGGCCGCTGGCCGCGGCCGCCCGTGCAACCGGTCACTGGTAGGCGATCGAATACACGACGCTCGTCGTGACCTTGCCGACGGTGGCGGCACCGCCGCTGGCCACGTACTCGGCGGTGTAGCGAAGCGAGGCCGCGCCGTTGACGATGTCGGCGGCCCTGGAGTTCTGCGCCGACAGCGCCAGGCCGAGCTTGATGGGGCTGGCGTCGTCTGCGTTGCTCAGGCCGACCTGCACGTTGGTGGCCCCGCCCGAGCCGGGAATGAGGCGGCCGGTCGTGCTGTCCACGGTGGCGCCCGGTTCGAACTGGACCAGCACCTTGGCGGGCGTGGCGGCGCAGCCGGTCAGGTCGATGCTGAACGGCGTCTTGCCGGCCGTCTTGCCGGCTGCGTCGAGCGTGCTGGCGGCGACGGTCGGCAAGGTCACGACGATGTCTTTGTTGCCGCCGTTGATCACGCAGGTCTGGCCCGTGATCTCGCCGTTGAAAGAGATGTTCCCGTCCGCCGCCGAGGCGGATTGCGAGAGGGCGAGTGCGCCAGCGAAAGCAACGGCGGCAATGAAGTGGGTACGCATATCGAGTGAACTCCTGACAGATGAAGACGTGAATTTGGAAGTTGTGCGTGCGGGTTCGTCTTCGAAGGCCCTGTACGCCGGTGCTCCTGCGCCGGTCGCGTGGGAGTCGGGTCAATTTATGAACGGCATGTGTCCCGCAGGCATACGCGTTTGGCGTCGCGTGATATTCCAGTGACCTGCGGACATTCAAAGGTGAACTAAATCACTGGAAAATTAACCGTTTGACCCGTGACTGCTGTTGCCGACGCGGATCGAGCGAACCTTTGTGAAGACTCAACCTTTGGCCCGGCCTGCATTTCCAATTAACAATTTGGACGCAATTTTTCATGTGCCATCAGCCCTCCATCGGCGATCTCCCCTTAACTCCCTGCATTCTTACTTCTACACGCAGCGAGTTTTTCAATTTCGCCAATCCGCATTGCGCATGAAATATGTCACCATTTCTTCACAAGAACGAACAACCAAACACAACCAAAGTTAATTACTGAAAATTCCGCATTTCATCCAGAAGATTTAAGAAATAGACTCCGCCCGCCTTACAAAGGTAAAGCGTTGTTCATTCTTAAAAATTCAGGGAAATCAAATGCAAAAGGGTAGTTTTTTCAAGGCCGCGGCAGTCGCGGTCACCGTGGTTCTCTCGCAAGGCGCGCTGGCCGCCGACGGCACCGTGAACTTCACCGGCGAAATCGTCGACACGCTGTGCTCGATCGCACCGAGCAGCCAGAACCTGACCGTGCCGCTGGGCAAGGTGTCGCGCACCGTGTTCGACGGTGCCACCGCCGGCACCGCGGTCGTCGGCAAGAAGGCCACGCCGGCCAAGTTCAACATCGACCTGCTGGGTTGCGGCGCCACCGCCAAGGGCGCGACGGTGACCTTCAGCGGCACCGCCGACCTCGACGACGCCAGCAACCTGCGCCTGGCCAACGCCGGGCAGGTCGGCATCGGCGCCGCCAGCGGTGTCGCGATCGAACTGGGCGACTCCGCCGGCACCAAGCTTCCGCTGGGCTCGCCGTCGGCGGTCTACCTGCTGGGCCAGGGCGACAACGCCCTCAAGTTCCAGGCTGCGTACGTGGCCACCCGGTCGGCCGTCACGGCGGGCCCGGCCAACTCGGTCGCGCAGTTCACGATCGCCTACAAGTAATCGCCGCACCCGCGGTCTTCGCACGCCGACCGACGCCCTTCGCATCGCGTCGGCGCGATACCGCCCAGGCCTCACGGCACCACCGCCCGATCGACACACGGCGGCAGGCGCCACCTCCCGTTTTCTTTTCTGCCCGCACGCCGGGCGCACCTCGTGGTGCGTCGGCGCGGTCGGGTGCGCGCGGTTCATGTGTCGGAAACGCGCCGAGGAATTTCTTCTATGTGCAGCAAGAACCGCTTCCGATGGACCCTTGCCGTCCTGCTGGCGCTGTGCCTTCCGTGGCCGGCCGGCGCGGGCATCACGCTCAGCGGCACGCGCGTGATCCTGGGCGAGAAGGACCGCGAAGCCTCCATCCCGGTGAAGAACACCAGCACCTCGCCCTATGTGGTCCAGACCTGGATCGACGCCGGCGAAGGCCAGAACAAGACCCCGCTGCTCGTCACGCCGCCGTTGTCGCGGCTCGATCCGGGCACGGAAAACATCCTGCGCATCATGCGCGTGGCCGGCGATCTGCCGGCCGACCGCGAGTCGGTGTTCTGGCTCAACGTCAAGGAGATCCCTGAGCGGTCGAAGGAGGAGAACGTGCTCCAGATCGCGGTGCGCAGCCGCATCAAGCTGTTCTACCGGCCGGCGCGGCTGGCGGGCAAGCCGGAAGAAGCGCGCACCCAATTGCAGTGGGTGGTGAGCCCCGGCCCCGAGGGGCACGGCGCGGTGCTGCGGGTGGCCAATCCGTCGGCCTATCACGTGACGTTCACGGCGCTGGAAATCAACGACGGCCAGCAGAAGATCAACGCGGACATGGTGCCGCCCTTCGGCGAAGCCAGCTATCCGCTGACCGCGGTGAAAACGCCCGAAGCGATCCGGGTGAGCTTCACCACGCTCAACGACTACGGCGGCGAGACGCCCGGAGAGCAGGTTCGCGTTCCCCAGGGCACCACGCCTGTGGCGGTGAAGGCCGAGCTGCTGCCGCCCGCCGCCCCGGCGGACGGCAGCAAGCCGCGCTGACGCCGCACCCGGGACGAATCGCCATGCGTCACTCCTGCGTCTTTCGCGCACCAGCCCGATCGGCACTCCACGCCGCGATGCTCGGTGCGCTCGGCATGCTTAGCGTGCCCGCCCTCGCACAGCAACCAGCGCCACGGCCGCCATCGGGCGGTGCCGACTTCAATGCGGAATTTCTCAGCATCGGCGGCGACCAGCCGCATGCGGACCTGTCCCTGTTCTCCACGGGCAACCGCGTGCTGGCCGGGACGTACCTCGTCGATGTCTCGCTCAACGAGCGCAGCACCGGCCAGACCGACATCCGCTTCGCCGCGGCAGAGGGCCAGCTCGACGCCACCCCGTGCCTCACACGCGGCATGCTCGACGGCTGGGGCCTCAACGTGCCGGTGTTTCCCGGCCTGGCGAACCTTGCGGACGACGCCTGCGTCGACCTGGCCTCGGCCATTCCCGAGTCCGCCGTCACCTACGACGGCAGCAAGCAGCGCCTGACGCTCAGCATCCCGCAAGCGGCCTTGAAGCGGTCGGCACGCGGGGCCGTCGGCCCCGAAAAATGGGACCGCGGCATCACCGCCGCGATGCTGGACTACCAGCTGAACTTCGCGCGCTACAGCGGCAACAGCACGCGCGACGCTGCGCCGCTGCCGACGGCGTCGCAGAACATCTTCGACGGCAACCCGTTCGCCGACAACACGCGCAAGCCGCAGCGCAACACGCTCTTCGCCGGACTGCGCGCGGGCTTCAATGTCGGCGACTGGCGCCTGCGTCATTTCTCGACCTACAACCGCGGCCTCGGCGGCCAGGGCCGCTGGCAAGGCGTCAACACGTATGCGCAACGCGACCTGGCGTCGGTGAACGGCTACCTGCGCATCGGCGACGGTAACACGCCCGGCAACTTCTTCGACAGCCTGCCGTTCCGGGGTGTGCAGCTGGCCTCCGACGACGCGATGCTGCCCGACAGCCAGCAGGGCTACGCCCCCACCATCCGCGGCGTCGCCCAGACCAACGCGCGGGTGACGGTGCGCCAGAACGGCTACATCATCTACAGCACCTACGTGGCGCCCGGCCCGTTCGTCATCGACGACCTCTACCCCACGTCATCGAGCGGCGACCTGGAAGTGAGCATCGCCGAGGCCGACGGTCGGCAGACGCGCTACACGCAGGCCTTCTCGGCCGTGCCCACGCTGCTGCGCGAAGGCACGTGGCGCTTCTCGGCCGCCGTCGGCAGGTACCGCCGCGGAGAAAGCGAAGAGACATCGTCGGCCACATCGTCGATCGCGCGGCCGGCCTTCCTGCAAGGCACACTCGCGCGCGGCATGGGCAACGAGCTCTCGCTGTATGGCGGCCTCATGGTGGCCTCCATGTACCAGTCGCTGCTCGTGGGCGCCGGCAAGAACCTGCGCGATTTCGGCGCCTTCTCGGTCGACCTGACCCACGCGCGGACCACCGATCGCACGCCCCTGAACGGCACGTCGGTCTACAGCGGGCAGTCGCTGCGCTTCCTGTATTCGAAATCCTTCCTCGACACGGGCACGAGCTTTCGCGTGGCGGGCTACCGCTACTCGACGAGCGGCTACCGCACCTTCCAGGAGGCAGTGCAGATGCAGGACCCGCAGCCGCAGGCGTCGTTCCACAGCCGGCGCAACGAGCTGCGCTTCGAACTGTCGCAGCAGCTCGGCGAGGCGGGGTCGGTGTATGCGTCGGCGCGCCAGCAGAGCTACTGGGGCACCTCCGCCCAGGACCGGCTGGTGCAGGTCGGCTACTCGGGCAGCTACAGGCAGTTCGGCTACAGCGTCTTCTACAACCACAGCACCAGCCTGAACCGCGCGCCCAACCGGCAGATCATGTTCACGCTGACCATTCCCCTGGGCGACACGCGCGCCCATGCGCAGTACGCCGCCACGCGGGAGATCGGCGGGCGGCTGGTCCAGCAGGCGAGCCTCTACGGCGCGGCACTCGACGACAGCCGCCTCACCTACAACCTGACCGCGGCGCACGCCAACCAGGGCGGCGACAGCAGCGGCAGCGCGAGCGCCAGTTATCTCTCGCCCGTGGGCCGCTTCGACCTCGGGCATTCGCGCGGCCCGGGTTACGGCCAGACCACGGTCGGCGTGGCCGGCGGCCTGCTGGCGCATGCCGGCGGCGTGACGCTGTCGCAACCCCTGGGCGAAACCGTGGCCTTGGTGCAGGCGCCCAGGGCGCAAGGCGTCGGCCTCGAATCGCGCCCCGGCGTGAGCACCGACTGGGCAGGCGACGCCGTCATTCCCAACCTCAGCCCGTACCGGCTCAACCGCGTCGCGCTTCGCACCGGCGACCTGGGCGACACCGTGGAAGTCAAGAACGCCGCCATGGACGTGGTGCCCACGCGCGGCGCCGTGGTGGCCGCGCGCTTCGAGACCTCGGTGGGCTACCGGCTGCTGATCACGCTGACCAACGGCAAGGGACGCGCACTGCCGCTGGGCGCACGGATCGAAAACGAGAGCGGCCAGGAAGTCGGCGTCGTCGGACCGGACGGCCAGGCCTTCGTCACGGGCGCGGGCGACAGCGGCCGCCTCACCGTGCGCTGGGGCCAGGACGCGGCGGACCAGTGCGAGGTGCCCTACCGCCTGCCGGTCGACCCCAGCCCCCCGCCCATCCGCGAACTGACCGCGCAATGCCGGACGCCGGACAGCGCGCCACCGAAGGGAATGAAATGAGCAGACCCATCCTGTTGAATGCATGCACCGCCGCCTCGGCCCTGGGCCTGCTGCTGTGCGCCTTCCCGGCGCAGGCCGCGTGCTACGTGACCAAGGGCTACGTGGAAAAAATCGTCAACATGAACATCGGTCGCGTCGTCATTCCCAACGACGCCACGGTGGGCACGGTGTTCAAGCAGCAGCTCTTTCCCCTGCCGCTGTCCGGCTCGACCAACAAGCCATGGACGTGCACGAAAGGCGGCGTCGTGAAAGGCGTGATGCTGCAGGGCACCCCCGTGCCGGGCTACGACTACGTGTTCACCACCAGCGTTCCCGGGGTGGGCATCCGCCTGTCGCGCTACTTCAACCAGGCAGAGGTCAGCTACTACCCGCACGAACGCACGACCAATGACGACTTCAGCAGTTTCAATGCGGCGTCGCGCTTCCAGGTGGAACTGTTCAAGACCGCACCCGTCACCGGCAACGGCCCTCTCGCACAGGGTACCTACACCCAGTACTACAGCGTCGCCGACACGCAGTCGGTTCTCACGACGAACCTGCTGGGCGAAGGCATCACGATCATCACGCCCTCGTGTTCGGTCGACCTGGGCTCGCGCAACATCCTGGTGCAGTTCGGCAAGGTGCCGAAGGACGGCTTCAAGGGCCGCGGCAGCACCACGGCCGAACGCAAGTTCAGCATCAAGCTCAACTGCAAGGCCGGGCAGAACGCGCAGAACACGGTGTATCTGCGCATGGATGCGCCACAGGACCCGTCGAACGAACAGGGCGTGCTGCAACCCACGCGAGGCGCGCCGAACCTGGCGACCGGCGTGGGCATCCAGGTGATCGACGAGAAGAACGTGCCCGTGAAGTTCGGGGAAGAGACGCTGGTCGGCACCTCGCGCAACGGCGACTACGTGCTGAACTACACGGCCCGCTATTTCCAGACCGGCAACCAGGTGACACCGGGCCGGGCGGATGGCACCGCCACGTTCAGCATCGACTACAAGTAGAGGCGAGCGAAGGCCGATGCGTTGCCATGTCAGGAGCTGGTCAAGGAAGCATCATTCAGCGACGCGATCGGATCAATAAAGAAGCGCCCTCTGCCCAGAATCAAGACTCCTCGCACATTGCGGAAGCAGCCCCGGCGCCTTGCGGCAGACCCAAGGTCGCAGGCACGCTCCGCAGTGGGTGCTCGCAGCCCTTTGAAATAGACCAACCAGATGACCCTCGAGGGAAAACTGTCCCTGGCCCTGCTGGACAACCGCAGCTCGCGCAGCAACTTGCTCCAGGACCGCCTGCGCACCATGGGCCACCGGCCCGTCATGTTCAGCAGCATCGGAGAACTGCTGAACACCCTGAGCCGCGGCAGCCGTTTCGACCTGCTGCTCGCCGCCCCGGATGCCATGGGCAGCGAGAGCCTGCTCACCGTGTGCTGGGTGCTGGGCATGCCGGCCCTTCCCATCACCGCGCAGGGCGAACCGGATGTGGTCGCACTGCCTTCTTATTTCGAAGACATGCCCCTGCTGGGCAGTGGTACCAACTTCGACCTGCGCCGCATCTCGAACGACGCACTGGTGCAGCACATGCAGACGCTCTACACGGAGCAGGACGCGGGCATCACCCCGCGCCAGACCACACCAGACCGCTGGACCTGGGGCGAGTACCGCTTCGTCGACGGCAACAACACCGTGCTGCATCGCGACCGCGAGATCGCACTCCAGCCGCGGCAGTTTTCCTTTGCGCTCGAGCTGTTCCGCAACCTCGGCAACGTGCTGACGCGCTCCTGGCTCATGAGTTCGGTGTGGAAGCTCCCCCCCGAGCGCCCCGTCACGCGCTCGCTCGACGCCTGCGCCACGAACGTGCGGCGCAAGCTGTCGCTGCAGCGCGAGAATGGGTTCGTGCTGCGCGCGGTCTACGGGCAGGGTTACCAGCTGGTCTCGGTCAGCACGCCCGCACCGCCTTACCGGATGTGAAACCAGGGCCACGGCGCCCTGCTCCTTCAGCCATGGAAAACAAAAGCGACCTCTTCCGAAGGTCGTTTTTTTGGGGATTCCATTGCCGATCCAACGACCAGCGACAGCGAACCCGATGGCGCCTGGTATTCGTCGCCCTGGATCACCTCTTCGCTGCGACGCCGCTCGATCTGCCCCGCGTCGAGCCCCAACAATGTCGCCCGCACGTCGTCGCACGGAATGCAGACGGCACTCAAGCGCTCAGGCAGCATGCCGGGGTGCGGTGGCGAATCTCCTTCAGCCGAACCGCTTCTTCGGCAGCGATCTCGTCGAAGAGGTTCATGCTCATCTTGACGTTGGCCAACTCGATGTCGAAACCGTCCGACTTGACCTGCGCCTTCACGTTGGCGTCGACGACGCGCTTGATTGCCTCCAGTGCTTTCACTTTCCGCATCCATCCGTTCGATGCTCTGCAATAGATCGGGCACGGTGGCCGGAATCCCTCCCCGCGTTGGGTAGTTCCGCCGCCTGGCCGCGAGACCACGCGAGAGGACGGCTGACAGGGTCGCGACGGCCCGCGGCTCGCGGGCGTTCTTTCGGGGAGGTCAATGGGAGAACTTCTCGCGAAGCTCCCCGCCTTGCAGGCAAAAGGCGGTGTGGGTGCGTGAGCTGGGCCCACAAACTGAAAAGCCCCTGATTCCGTTCGGAATCAGGGGCTTCGAAGAGTGGTGGCCTGGGGCGGAATCGAACCACCGACACGCGGATTTTCAATCCGCTGCTCTACCAACTGAGCTACCGGGCCTTGGTGTGCAGCCTCAAATTATACAGCGCTTCTGCGGCCTCGCGAAAGGTCCACGCCAAGTTGTTTGAGTTTTCTATAAAGATGGGTGCGCTCGAGGCCGGTTTTCTCCGCCACGCGGGTCATCGAACCGTTTTCCATCGCGAGGTGGAACTCGAAGTAGGCCTTCTCGAAACCATCGCGCGCATCGCGCAGCGGGCGGTCGAGGTCGAAGCTCTGGGTCGACTGCGGGCCCGCATCGGCCACCGGCACGGCCGCCAGCGACGCCATCAACAGGCTGTCGCCCGTGGTGGTGATTGCGGCAGCCTGGTGGGCGCCGGTGGGCGGCGGCACCACGCCGGCGGCGGTGCGGCGGGCGCTCTCGCGCGCCAGCCCCTGCTCCACCGCCTTGAGCAGCTTCTGCAGCGTGATGGGTTTTTCGAGGAACGCGAAGGCGCCGATGCGCGTGGCATCGACCGCGGTGTCGATGGTGGCGTGCCCGCTCATCATGATGACGGGCATGCTCAGCAGGCCCGCGGTGGACCACTCCTTGAGCAAGGTGACGCCGTCGGTGTCCGGCATCCAGATATCGAGCAGCACGAGATCGGGCCGGGCGCGTTGTCGGGCCGCGCGGGCTTCGGCGGCGTTTTCCGCGAGCTCCACGTTGTGGCCTTCGTCATTGAGAATTTCGAAGAGCAGGTCCCTGATGCCCAGCTCGTCATCGACCACGAGAATGTTTGCCATGAGTGCTGCTTGTTGTATGCGCTGGTGTGTATTGATCCGCTCCCGATCCAGCCCCTATGCGCTGGATTCGCCGGTACTCAGGCGGACGAAGATTTCGAATCTTCGGTGTGAGCGACCGCTGCCCGCGGTTCGCCTGCCAGCGCGAATGATAGCGAGACTTGCGCCCCTGCCACAGCCCCGTCGACGACACGGTTGGAAAGCTCGATGCGCGCGCCATGCTCGTCGGCGATCTTCTTGACGACGGCCAGGCCCAAACCGGTACCTTTTGTTTTCGTCGTGACGTAGGGCTCGAAGGCGCGCTTGAGAATATTTTCGGCAAAGCCGGGCCCGCTGTCCTGCACGGTGAGGCGCACGCGCTGGCCCGAATCGCCCAGGCGGGTGCGGATGACGACCTCGCCCACCCGGCCCGTGCCGCTGGCGGCGGCCTCGGCGGCGTCCTGTGCGTTCTGCAGCAGGTTGTGCACGACCTGGCGGATCTGCTGCTCATCGCCGCGCACGGGCGGGCAGCGCTCGTCGAGCTCCGAGCGCAACGTGATCGGCAGGTTCTCGGCGTGGTACAGCTGCAGCACGTCGGCCAGCAGCGCATTGAGGTCGACCGGTTTGAGGTCGGCAGCGGGCAGCCGTGCGTAGTCGCGGAATTCGTTCACCAGCCGCTTCATCGCATCGACCTGGTCGACGATGGTCTTGACCGACTTCACCAGGATGGCCTGCTCGGGGGCCGCCACCTTGCCCGAAAGCTTCATCTCCAGCCGCTCGGCCGACAGCTGGATCGGCGTGAGCGGGTTCTTGATCTCGTGCGCCAGGCGCCGCGCCACCTCGCCCCAGGCCTGTGCGCGCTGGGCCGAGACAATTTCCGAGATGTCGTCGAACACCAGCAGCCGCGCATCGCCCGGCAACTCGGCGCCGCGCGCCACGATGTTGATGGCGTCGTCCTGCTGCGGCAGGTCGTGGCCCGTGGCGTGCAGCTCGAAGGCGTGCTGCCAGTGGTCCAGGCCGTGCTGCATGCGCTCGACCAGGAACTCGTCGAACTGCTGCTGCACCTTGGCGCCGAAGTCGGCCAGCCCCGGCACCTCGACCAGCGCCTTGCCTTCATAGGCGGCGAGCGGCGCGCGCAGCACGCGGGTGGCGCCCGGATTGGTGGACAGCACGGTGCCCTTGGCGTCGAGCACGATCACGCCCGAGGTCAGGTTGTCGAGGATGGTCTGCAGGTTGCCGCGGGCGGCATCGAGCTGGTCCATGGTCTTCTCGACCGCGCCGCGCGCATCGGCCAATTGCTGCGTCATGACGGCGAAGGAGCGCGTGAGGCCGCCCAGCTCGTCCTTGCCTTGCAGCACGGCGGTGGGCCGCAGGTCGCCGGCGGCCACCTGGCGCACGCCGTCGGCCAGCACGAGCAGCGGGCGCGCCAGCTGGTTGCCGAAGAGCACGGCCAGCAGCACGGCGCCGAACACCGCGAGGAACAGGCTCAGCGTGAGCGTGCCGATGTACATGCGGCGCAGCCCCTCGCGCGCGAGCGCGCGCTCCTGGTACTCGCGGTTGGCCTCCTGCACGGCCAGGGCGTTGGCGACCACGGCCGGCGGCAGCGGCCGCGTGACCTGCAGGTAGCGCGGTGCGGTGTCGAAGTCGAAGCCCGGACGCTGCACCATGGCCAGCGCGCGCACGCTGGCGCTCGGCGGCGTGGCACTGGGCAGTGCGGTTTCTTCCAGGCCCTCGACATGCGCGACGGCGCGGTCGGGCCGCACCTGGCGGAACTGCTGCGCCGTTGGCCGCTCGGGGTTGAGCTGGAAGCGCGACGCCCCGGCGCTGGCCACCAGCTGGCCCGAGCCGGTCCAGAGGATCACGTCGCTGGCTTCGAGCTGGTCGCGGATGCGCTCCAGCAGCAGCCCCGCGCTCGCGTCAGGCACCTGCGCCAGCTGGGCGCTGGCGGTGCGGGTTTTCGCAGCGAGGTCGTCGGAGAGCGAATCGAGCGTGGCGCGGCCCAGGTTCAGGCCGGCATCGAGCGCGCCTTCGACCTTGACGTCGAACCAGCTCTCGATCGAGCGCGCGACGAACTGGTAGGACACCACGTAGACCAGCGCCCCCGGCACCACGCCCACGAGCGCGAAGATGGCGGCGAGCTTGATCAGCAGCCGGCTGCCGAACTTGCCCTGGCGCAGCCGCCGCAGCAGCCGGAACGCGACCCAGCCGATCACCAGCACCAGCAGCACGGCCACCACCACGTTGATGCCGAACAGGCGCACGTAGTAGCGCTCGTACAGCGCGCGGTTGTTGGTGGCCTGCGCGAGCAGGAACATCAGCACCAGGCCGATGGCGGTGACCATCGCGGCGCCGACGCCCACGGCCCAGCGCAACGCGCGCGAGCGGCGGGCGGCAGGCGTGGCCGCGGCGCCGCTGCGCGGCTTGGTGCTCACCGCTGCTTCTCCAGCGGCAGCCGGGCGGTGCGCTCGGCGGCGATGTTCCATTCGGCCTGCCCGACCATGCCGATCTGGAAGGGACGCGGCAGCTGCGAGGTGTCGAGCCGGAAGCGGAAGGTGACCTGGTGCAGCGGCTCGTCGCCGATCTCGGCGGCGTCGCCCAGCCGCAGCCGGCCGATGCGCTTGATGGCCTCGAGCGCGTCGCCGAGGCTGTCGAAGTTCTGGTTCAGCGAGATGCCGAAGCCGGCGGCGCCGGTAATGGGCACCGGCGACACGTTCAGCCGCCAGCGGCGCGTGAGGGGCTGGTAGGCCAGCCGCATGTGGCGTGCCACCTGGGCGACCTTGCGGTCGGTCCAGTACCAGCGCTCCTGGAAGACCTCGGCTTCGGCCACGAAGTAGATGGCGATGCCCTTGTCGAGCACGTCTTCCACCAAGGTGGGCAGCTCGAACTGCACGGCGGCGCTCAGGTACACGCCGTCGTCGGCCTGCTCCAGCCGCATCTGGGTGATGGTGGCGCCACCGGCGCGGGCCTGGGCGGTGGCGGCGGCCGGGAACAGGGCCATCCACAGGGCCCAGACCAGCAGCAGGCCGGCCAGCAGGATCGACCGGCGGCCGTCAGTGCGGCGCGGGTTTTTCAAGCAGGGCGTAGAAGAAGCCGTCGTGGTCACCAGGGGGATTGTCCGGGACGCCACGGGCATTCGCCCCACTTTGAGGCAGCAAGTGTCCCGGGGACGGCAGCAATCGGGCATCGGTGTTGCGTACAAGAAACGCATCAATTTGTTGCGAGCCTTCTTCGCGGAACACGGAACAGGTGCAGTAAAGCAGCCGGCCGCCGGGCCGCACGAGCGGCCAGAGCGCGGCCAAGAGCGTCGCCTGCTGGGTCGCCAGCTGGGCGGTGTCGCTCTCGCGGCGCAGCCAGCGCACATCGGGATGGCGCCGCACGATGCCCGAGGCGGTGCACGGCGCGTCCAGCAGGATGGCGTCGAACAGGGCGCCGTCCCACCAGTCGGTGGGGCGGCCGGCATCGGCCACCACCACCTTGGCCTTCAGGCCGAGGCGGGCGAGCGTCTCGTCGATGCGGCGGCTGCGCATGGCATCGACCTCCAGCGCGGTCACCTCGATGGCGTGGGCGCCGGCCCGTTCGATCAGGTGCGCGGTCTTGCCGCCGGGGGCGGCGCAGGCGTCGAGCACGCGCAGCGGCACGGCGCCGGGCTTGGCGGGCAGCAGGCCGTCGAGCAGCAAGGGGGCCGCGAGCTGCGCGGCGGCGTCCTGCACGGAGCAGGCGCCGTCGGCGAAACCGGGCAGCTGCTGCACCGGGCGGGCCCGTGTGAGCTGCAGGCCGTCGACGCCGACGCGCGTGGCGCCGAGGCCCACGGCCTCCAACTCCAGCAGGTACGCGGCCGGTGTCGATTGCAGGGCGTTCACGCGCAAGGTCATCGGCGCCTGGGCGTTGTCGGCCGACAGCACGCGCTGCCAGTCGCGCGGGTGGTCGCGCTTGAGGCGCTCGATCCACCAGCGCGGATGGTTCCACTGCGCGACCGGTTCGGTGTCGGTGGCGGCCACGAGTTCGTCGCGCTCACGCAGGAAGCGGCGCAGGCAGGCGTTGATGAAGCTGGCCTGCGCCCGCGTCGCCGGGTTGCGCTTGGCGGCTTCCACGGCCTGATCGACCAGCGTGAAGGGTTCGTAGGGGGCGTGGTCGCTGTGCCAGGCCAGCGCGAGCGCGGTGCACAGCAGGGCGTCGGGCAGTGGCGGCGGCGTGCGCTTGGCCAGGTGGCGGCGCAGCGCCTCGGCGCGGCCGAGCCAGCGCAGCACCTGGAAGCCCAGGGCCTGCACGCCGGGGCGCAGCGCGGGCTCGACGGCCTCGAACGCGACGGTGCCCGAGGTGCCGGCGCGAATCGACGCCAGCGCCCCTGCGGTCAGTTGCAGTTGGCGCCAGAGCGGCGGTTGTTGCGGCGCCGAGGAGGCGCTGCCCGAAGAGGGGTCGAAGGAGAGATCTGCTGGCAAGTTGGAGCCGATGGTAACGGGCGAGAAAGACAGCACGCCGCGCGGTGGGAATGGAAACGAAGGCGTTACCCGCCTGTCGTCGGGTCGAGGCCGGTCAGAGCAAGGGCGCCGCCGGCCGCAGTCGCACGATCCAGGCCACCAGCAGCGCCGGGAACTGGGCGATGCCGGCGTTGTACTGCGCCACGGCCAGGTTGAACTGGCCGCGCGCGATTTCCGCCGCCGCCGACGGCTCGGGCCAGGCGATGGGCGCGGCCGGATCGGACGCGCCACCCAGGCCGGGCATCAGCGGCGCGGGCCGCGACAGCGTGCCGTCCGCGTCGAACACGGTGACCGCGCCCGGGTACTGGCGCCGCCATGCGGCGATGAGCACCTGCAGCGCGGTGGCCAGCGCCGCCATGCTGCCCGGGTCGAGCGGGCGCACCCGCGTCGCGCCGAGCAGGGTCGCGAGTTGCGTCGTGGCGGCCTGCAACGGCGCCACGGTGGGCGCGCCTTCGGGCGGCGTCTCGGGCCGGGGCGCGGCGGTGATGCTGGCCTGGACGAAATCGAGCTGCTTGCGCAGTGCCACGTCGAGCACGGCGTAGGCCTGGAGCACGGCCGCGCGCAGACGCACGAGCCGGTTGTAGGCGCCCACGAACCAGAACAGCAGCAGCGCGGCAACGAGCCATCCGGCCAGCGAATCGGGCAGGACGCTCATCGGAAACAGAACCTCTTGGTCATCGGTCGGAACCCAGGAAACACAAAGAAAAACGCCCCCCGACCAGAGCGGTCGGGGGGCGTGGGCAACCGGTCATGCCGGTGATGCTAACCAGTTATTCGGTCGCGGCGCCTTCGTTGGCGTCCACCGTGCTGGTCGTCGCATCGCTGTCGCTCGAGCCGGCCAGATCGGCGGCTTCCGACTCGGCGATGGCGCGGCGCTCGGCTTCGTCCATGGCGTCCTTGACCTTGCGGGCCTGGTGGTACGCCATGCCGGTGCCCGCGGGAATCAGGCGACCGACGATGACGTTTTCCTTCAGACCGCGCAGCTCGTCGCGCTTGCCCATGATCGCGGCTTCGGTCAGCACGCGCGTCGTTTCCTGGAACGAAGCGGCCGAGATGAACGAGTCGGTCGAGAGCGAGGCCTTCGTGATACCCAGCAGCAGGTTGGTGAACGTCGCGGGGATCTTGCCTTCGGCGCGCAGGGCGTCGTTGGTGTTGAGCATTTCGCTGCGTTCGACCTGTTCGCCGGAGATGTAGCTCGTGTCGCCGATGTTGTCGACCACGACGCGGCGCAGCATCTGGCGAACGATCACCTCGATGTGCTTGTCGTTGATCTTCACACCCTGCAAACGGTACACGTCCTGCACTTCGTCCACGATGTAGCGCGCGAGTTCTTCCGAACCCAGCAGGCGCAGGATGTCCTGCGGGTCCGCCGGACCGTCGACCACGCTTTCGCCCTTGTTCACCACCTGGCCTTCGTGCACCAGGATGTTCTTTTCCTTCGGCACGAGGTCTTCGTAGACGCCGCCTTCGGGATCGGTGATCTGCAGGCGGATCTTGCCCTTGGTCTCCTTGCCGAACGACACGGTACCGGTCATTTCGGCCAGCATGCCCTTGTCCTTCGGCGAACGGGCTTCGAACAGCTCGGCCACGCGCGGCAGACCGCCGGTGATGTCTCGGGTCTTCTGACCTTCGACCGGGATGCGTGCCAGCACTTCGCCGGGGCCCACGTCCTGACCGTCGCGGATCTGCACCAGGGCGCCGATCGGGAAGCCGATCGTCACCGAGTGGTCGGTGCCGGGGATCTTCACTTCGAGGCCTTGGGCGTCGATCAGCTTGACCTGCGGACGCACGACCTTGGCAGCGCCGCGGCGCTTCGGGTCGATCACGACCAGGGTCGACAGACCGGTCACTTCGTCCACCTGCTTGGCGACCGTCAGGCCTTCCTCGACGTTCTCGAACTGCGCCTTGCCGGCGAACTCGGTAATGATCGGGCGGGTCAGCGGGTCCCAGTTGGCGAGCACGTGGCCGGCCTTGATCTGCTGGTCGGCCTTGACCGTCAACGTGGCGCCGTACGGCACCTTGTGACGCTCGCGCTCACGGCCGTGCTCGTCATGGATGACGATCTCGCCCGAACGCGAAATCACGACCAGCTCGCTCTTGCTGTTGGTCACGTAGCGCATCGTGGCGTTGAAGCCGATCGAGCCGTTCGACTTGGCTTCCACGCTCGAGGCGATGGCAGCGCGCGAAGCGGCACCACCGATGTGGAAGGTACGCATCGTCAGCTGCGTGCCGGGTTCGCCGATGGACTGGGCAGCGATCACACCGACGGCTTCGCCGATGTTGATCAGGCCGCCGCGGCCCAGGTCGCGGCCGTAGCAGGTCGCGCAAATGCCGAAACGCGTTTCGCAGGTCAGCGCGGTGCGGACCTTGACTTCGTCGACGCCCTGGGCTTCCAGTGCTTCGATGTTGTCTTCGTCGAACATCTCGCCGGCCTTGAGCAGCACCGAACGGTTTTCCGGGTGCAGCACGTCGTCCGCCGCCGAGCGGCCCAGGATTCGGTCGCGCAGCGACTCGATCACTTCACCGCCTTCGACGATCGCGCGCATCAGGTAGCCGCCGTGCGTGCCGCAGTCCTGCTCGGTCACGACCAGGTCTTGCGTCACGTCGACCAGACGACGGGTCAGGTAACCCGAATTCGCCGTCTTCAGCGCCGTGTCGGCCAGACCCTTACGGGCACCGTGGGTGGAGATGAAGTACTCCAACACGTTCAGGCCTTCGCGGAAGTTCGCGGTAATGGGCGTCTCGATGATCGAGCCGTCCGGCTTGGCCATCAGGCCCCGCATACCGGCCACCTGGCGAATCTGCGCTGCGGAACCGCGGGCGCCGGAGTCGGCCATCATGTAGATGGAGTTGAAGGACTCCTGCTCGACTTCCTTGCCGTGGCGGTCGATGACCTTCTGCTTCGAGAGCTTGGCCATCATGACCTTCGACACTTCGTCGCCAGCCTTGCCCCAGATGTCCACCACCTTGTTGTAGCGCTCACCGGAGGTCACGAGACCGGAGACGTACTGCTGTTCGATCTCCTTCACTTCCTTGGCCGAGCGCTCGATGATGCCGTGCTTTTCAGCGGGCACCAGCATGTCGTCGATCGCGATCGAGATGCCGGCCTTGGTCGCCAGGCGGAAGCCGTTTTGCAGCAGCTTGTCGGCGAACACGACGGTCTCTTTCAGGCCGCACTTGCGGAACGAGACGTTGATGAGCTTGGAGATTTCCTTCTTCTTCAGCGCCTTGTTGATGTTCGAGAACGGCAGGCCCTTCGGCAGGATCTCGGACAGCAGGGCACGGCCCACGGTGGTGTCCACGAGCGAGGTCGACGGCGTGAACACGCCGGTTTCCTTGTCCTTGGTGTACTCCGTGATACGCACCGCGACCTTGGCAGTGAGTTCGACTTCGTTGGCGTCCAGCGCGCGCTGCACTTCACCGATGTCGGAGAAGATCAGGCCCTCGCCCTTGCCGTTGATGCGGTCGCGGGTCGTGTAGTACAGACCCAGCACCACGTCCTGCGAAGGAACGATCGACGGTTCGCCCGAAGCCGGGAACAGCACGTTGTTGGAGGCCAGCATCAGCGTGCGGGCTTCCATCTGCGCTTCCACCGACAGCGGCACGTGGACAGCCATCTGGTCGCCGTCGAAGTCGGCGTTGAAGGCCGCGCAAACGAGCGGGTGCAGCTGGATGGCCTTGCCTTCGATCAGGATCGGCTCGAACGCCTGGATGCCCAAACGGTGCAGCGTAGGCGCACGGTTCAGCATGACCGGGTGTTCCTTGATCACTTCTTCCAGGATGTCCCAGACCACCGGCGTGCCCGATTCGACTTCCTTCTTGGCGGCCTTGATCGTCGTCGCGATGCCCATGGCTTCGAGACGCGAGAAGATGAAGGGCTTGAACAGTTCGAGCGCCATCAGCTTGGGCAGGCCGCACTGGTGCAGCTTGAGCGTCGGGCCCACCACGATGACCGAACGGCCCGAGTAGTCCACGCGCTTGCCCAGCAAGTTCTGGCGGAAACGACCGCTCTTGCCCTTGATCATGTCGGCCAGCGACTTCAGTGCGCGCTTGTTGGCGCCCGTCATGGCCTTGCCGCGACGACCGTTGTCCAGCAGCGAGTCGACAGCCTCTTGCAGCATCCGCTTTTCGTTGCGCGCGATGATTTCCGGAGCCTTCAGCTCCAGCAGGCGGCGCAGACGCGAGTTGCGGTTGATGACTCGGCGATACAGGTCGTTCAGGTCGGAGGTCGCAAAGCGACCGCCGTCCAGCGGCACCAGCGGACGCAGGTCCGGCGGCAGCACGGGCAGCACTTCGAGCACCATCCAGTTGGGCTTGATGCCCGACTTGCGGAAGGCCTCGAGCACCTTCAGGCGCTTGGAGTTCTTCTTGACCTTGACTTCGGAGCCGGTCAGGTCGCCGCGCAGGCGTTCGATCTCGCTGTCGAGTTCGATGCCTTCGAGCAGGTCCTTGATGCCTTCGGCGCCCATCTTGGCGATGAACTCGTCACCGTATTCCTTGCGCTTGGCGTCGTAGTCGTCCTCGGACATGATGCCGAACTTCTTCAGCGGGGTCATGCCGGGGTCGGTGATCACGTACGCTTCGAAGTACAGCACGCGTTCGATGTCGCGCAGCGTCATGTCGAGCACGAGGCCCAGGCGCGACGGCAGCGACTTCAGGAACCAGATGTGGGCGCAGGGCGCGGCCAGGTCGATGTGACCCATGCGCTCGCGACGCACCTTGGTCTGCGTGACTTCAACGCCGCACTTCTCGCAGATCACGCCGCGGTGCTTCAGGCGCTTGTACTTGCCGCACAGGCACTCGTAGTCCTTGATGGGGCCGAAGATCTTGGCGCAGAACAGACCGTCGCGCTCGGGCTTGAACGTGCGGTAGTTGATCGTCTCAGGCTTCTTCACCTCGCCGAAAGACCACGAACGGATCTTCTCGGGCGAAGCCATGCCGATCTTGATGGCATCGAAATGCTCATCGGGCGTGAATTGCTTGAACAGGTCGAGTAGCGATTTCATAAGACTCTTTCCCTTTTCAACTTAGGAACGCTCGAGCTCGATGTCGAGACCCAGCGAACGAATTTCCTTGACCAGCACGTTGAACGATTCCGGCATGCCGGCTTCGATCGAGTGCTCGCCCTTGACGATGCTTTCGTACACCTTGGTACGGCCTTGCACGTCGTCGGACTTCACGGTCAGCATTTCCTGCAGGACGTAGGCGGCGCCGTAAGCTTCCAGCGCCCACACTTCCATTTCACCGAAACGCTGGCCGCCGAACTGCGCCTTGCCGCCCAGCGGTTGCTGCGTGACGAGCGAGTACGGACCGGTCGAACGGGCGTGCATCTTGTCGTCCACCAAGTGGTGCAGCTTCAAGAAGTGCATGTAGCCGACGGTGACGGGACGCTCGAACTGGTCGCCGGTGCGGCCGTCGTACAGGTACGCCTGCGTGCGCGTATCGGTCAGGCCCTTGAGCTTGGCGATGTCGTCCGGGTAGGCGAGCTTCAGCATGCCGCGGATTTCTTCTTCCGAGGCGCCGTCGAACACCGGCGTCGCGAAGGTCGCGCCGCTTTGCAGGTTGGCCGCCATGGCGAGCAGCTCGGTGTCGCTCAGTTGGTCGAGCTCTTCCTTGCGGCCCGAGCCGTTGTACAGCTGCTCCAGGAACTTGCGCAGCTCGGCCACCTTGGCCTCTTGCTGCAGCAGGTCGCCGATGCGCTGGCCGATGCCCTTGCCGGCCCAGCCCAAGTGCACTTCAAGCACCTGGCCCACGTTCATCCGCGAAGGCACGCCCAGCGGGTTCAGGCAGATGTCGCACGGCGTGCCGTCGGCCATGTGAGGCATGTCTTCGACCGGAACGATCTTGGACACCACACCCTTGTTGCCGTGACGGCCGGCCATCTTGTCGCCGGGTTGCAGGCGGCGCTTGACGGCCAGGTAGACCTTGACCATCTTGAGCACGCCCGCGGGCAGCTCGTCGCCTTGCGTGAGCTTCTTGCGCTTTTCTTCGAACGCGAGGTCGAAGCTGTGGCGCGTTTGCTCGAGCGAGTTCTTGATCGACTCGAGCTGCGAAGCCACTTCGTCTTCCGCCGGACGGATGTCGAACCAGTGGAACTTCTCGACCGACGACAGGTAGGCCTTGTCGAGCTTGGTGCCCTTGGCCAGCTTGTTCGGGCCGCCGTTGGCGACCTTGCCGGTCAGCAGCTTCTCGATACGGTCGAACGCGTCGGCTTCGACGATGCGCAGCTGGTCGTTCAGGTCGAGGCGGAAGCGCTTGAGTTCATCGTCGATGATCTGCTGGGCGCGCTTGTCGCGCTGGATGCCTTCACGGGTGAACACCTGCACGTCGATCACGGTGCCTTGCGAGCCCTGGTCCACACGCAGCGAGGTGTCCTTCACGTCGGAAGCCTTCTCGCCGAAGATGGCGCGAAGCAGCTTCTCTTCCGGCGTCAGCGTGGTCTCGCCCTTCGGCGTGACCTTGCCCACCAGCGTGTCGCCCGGCTGCACTTCGGCGCCGACATAGATGATGCCGGATTCGTCGAGGCGATTGAGCTGCTGCTCGGCCAGGTTCGGGATGTCGCGCGTGATTTCTTCGGCGCCCAGCTTCGTGTCGCGGGCCATCACCACCAGTTCCTCGATGTGGATCGAGGTGTAGCGGTCTTCGGCGACGACGCGTTCCGAGATCAGGATCGAGTCTTCGAAGTTGTAGCCGTTCCAGGGCATGAACGCGATCAGCATGTTCTGGCCGAGGGCCAGTTCGCCGAGGTCGGTCGATGCGCCGTCGGCCACCACGTCGCCCTTGGCGATCTTGTCGCCGCGCTTGACGATCGGACGCTGGTGGATGTTGGTGTTCTGGTTCGAACGCTGATACTTGATCAGGTTGTAGATGTCCACACCGACTTCACCGGCAGCCGCTTCGGCGTCGTTCACGCGCACCACGACACGGGTCGCATCGACGTAGTCGACGATACCGCCGCGGGTGGCCGTGACCACGGTGCCCGAATCGACCGCGGAAACGCGCTCGATGCCGGTACCGACCATCGGCTTTTCGGGACGCAGCACAGGCACGGCCTGACGCTGCATGTTGGCGCCCATCAACGCGCGGTTCGCATCGTCGTGCTCCAGGAACGGCACGAGCGAGGCAGCCACCGACACGATCTGCGCAGGCGACACGTCCATGTACTGGATGCGCTCGGCACCGACCAGGATCGATTCGCCGGCTTCACGCGCCGAGACCAGGTCGCCGGTCAGCGTGCCGTCCTTGTCCAGGACCGCATTGGCCTGGGCGATGACGTACTTGCCTTCTTCGATGGCCGACAGGTAGTCGATGTCCATCGTGACCTTGCTGTCGACCACGCGGCGGTACGGCGTCTCGATGAAGCCGTATTCGTTCAGGCGGGCGTACAGGGCCAGCGAGTTGATCAGACCGATGTTCGGGCCTTCAGGCGTTTCGATCGGGCACACGCGGCCGTAGTGGGTCACGTGCACGTCGCGCACTTCGAAGCCTGCACGTTCACGCGTCAGACCACCCGGGCCAAGAGCCGACACGCGGCGCTTGTGGGTGATTTCGGACAGCGGGTTCGTCTGGTCCATGAACTGCGACAGCTGCGACGCACCGAAGAATTCCTTCAGCGCAGCCGAGATCGGCTTGCTGTTGATCAGGTCGTGCGGCATCAGCGGCTCTTGCTCGGCCTGACCCAGACGTTCCTTCACGGCCTTCTCGATACGTGCCAGGCCGGTGCGGTACTGGTTTTCGGCCAGTTCGCCGACGCAACGCACGCGGCGGTTGCCCAGGTGGTCGATGTCGTCGACTTCGCCGTTGCCGTTGCGCAGGTCCACGAGGATCTTGACCACGGCCAGGATGTCTTCGTTGGTCAGCACCATCGGGCCGGTCGATTCGTCGCGGCCGACCTTGGCGTTGAACTTCATGCGGCCCACGCGCGACAGGTCGTACGTGTCCGGGTTGTAGAACAGGCGCTGGAACAGGGCCTGCACCGCGTCTTCCGTCGGCGGCTCGCCGGGGCGCATCATGCGGTAGATGGCCACGCGCGCGGCGAACTCATCGACGGTTTCGTCGATGCGCAGCGTTTGCGAGATGTACGCGCCCTGGTCCAGTTCGTTCGTGTAGATGACCTGGATGTCCTGCACGCCGGCCGTGCGCAGCTTCTTGAGCAGCGCTTCGGTCAGCTCGTCGTTGGCCTTGGCCAGGATTTCGCCGGAGTCGGCGTCGACGATGTTGCGGGCGATCACGCGGCCGATCAGGAAGTCTTCCGGCACGCTGATGTGCGTGGTGCCGCCCTGCTCGAGCTCACGCGTGTGGCGCGCGGTGACGCGCTTGTCCTTGGCGACCACGACCTTGCCCGACTTGTCGGTGATGTCGAAGCGCGCGACTTCGCCGCGCAGGCGCTCGGAGACGAACTCCATCTGCGCGCCGCTGTCCATCAGGCGGAAGTTGTCGTTCACGAAGAAGTTCGCGAGGATCGATTCCGGGTTCAGGCCGATGGCCTTCAGCAGGATCGTGACCGGCATCTTGCGGCGACGGTCCACGCGGAAGTACAGCATGTCCTTCGGGTCGAACTCGAAGTCGAGCCACGAACCGCGGTAGGGAATCACGCGGGCCGAGAACAGCAGCTTGCCCGAGCTGTGCGTCTTGCCCTTGTCGTGTTCGAAGAACACGCCAGGCGAACGGTGCAGCTGCGAGACGATCACGCGCTCGGTGCCGTTGATGATGAACGAACCCTTGTCGGTCATGAGCGGCACTTCGCCCATGTAGACCTCTTGTTCCTTCACTTCCTTGACCACCTTGGACTGCGAGGTCGACGACTCGCGGTCATAGATGATGAGCTGCACCTTGGCGCGCACGGCCGAGGCGAAGGTCAGACCGCGGGTCTGGCACTCACGCACATCGAACGCCGGCTTCGCCAGGTTGTACTCGAGGAACTTCATCTCGACGAAACCGTTGTGCGAGACGATCGGGAAGGCGGCGTCGAACGCGGCCTGCAGGCCTTCGACGGTGCGTTGTTTGGGGGCGATGCCGGCTTGCAGGAACGCGGTGTACGCGTCTTTCTGCATCTGCAGCAGGTAAGGGATTTCGACGACGCTGTCGCGGTTACCGAAACTTTTTCGGATGCGCTTGCGTTCGGTGTAACTGTACGCGGACGATTGGGCCATGAGAGCTCCGGTGCTTGAGATCTTCAGCGACTTGTCAGCAATGCCGGGCGAACGGCACCACTGCTTGGCGGCTGGCCACTACCAGCCGTTGGCGGACGGCGATGCATTGCACATCGCCCGAACCAAGGGGTCTTCTGCAGTCGGGTTCAGAAGACACTCAAAAATCGTCTTGGCTTTTGCTTTTTCATCGACCTTTCGGTCTCTGAGAAAACCGGCGCCAAGCCGGCTTTTGGGTGCGCTCTGAAAGCGGCAAAGGCTGGAGGGCCTTTTCAGGCACCTCCAGCCCTCTAGGGGGTCTGAATTACTTCAGTTCCACCTTGGCGCCGGCATCTTCCAGCTTCTTCTTGGCGGCTTCAGCGTCAGCCTTCGACAGGCCTTCCTTGACAGCCTTGGGAGCGGCTTCCACCAGGTCCTTGGCTTCCTTGAGGCCCAGGCCGGTGATTTCGCGCACGGCCTTGATCGCCGACACCTTGTTCGCGCCAGCATCCATCAGCATGACGTTGAATTCGGTTTGCTCTTCAGCGACTGCAGCAGCAGCGCCACCGCCGGCAGCGGGTGCCGACATGGCTGCGGCGCTCACGCCAAACTTCTCTTCGATGGCTTTCACCAGGTCGTTGAGTTCCAGGACCGTCATGCTGTCGAGCGCGGTCAGAAATGCGTCTTTATCGAATGCCATTTTTGTTTCCTAACAATTGGGTTGAATATTCAAAAACGAGGGCGCGCTCAGGCGGCCTGCGCTTCTTCTGCCGGTGCATCGGCGACGGGTGCAGCTTCGCCACCACCACGCTTCTCGGCCAGCGCCGCGAGCACGCGGGCGGTACGAGAGATCGGGGATTGCATCAAGCCCAGCAGTTGCGCCAGCAGCACTTCCTTGGAAGGGATGTTGGCCAGTTGCTTCACGCCTTCGACGTCCAGGGCCTTGCCACCGAATGCGCCACCGCGAATCACCAACTTGTCGTTGGTCTTCGCGAAATTGGCCACCACCTTAGCGGCAGCCACAGCGTCTTCGGAGAAGCCATAGATCAGCGGACCGGTCATCTGGTCGCCGACGATCTCAAACGGGCTGCCAGCGACAGCACGGCGAGCCAGCGTGTTCTTCAGAACACTCAGGGTCACACCGTTGCTGCGCGCTTCGCTGCGCAGTTTGGTCATATCGGCCACCGTGATGCCACGGTATTCCGCCATCACGAGCGTTTGAGCTTTTGCGGCGAGGCTGGTCACATCACTGATGACCGCTTCTTTCTCACTGCGATTCAGACTCAAGGTCTACTCCTTTTAATGCGACCTTCGGCCGGGGCCTCGGATCGCGCTTCATGCAGCGACCAACTGTTTCGGAACAAAAATCAAATTCCTTGCAGTGGGGTCGCCATCTGCGCTGGATACCGGAAGGATCGATCCGGCCATTAAGTGCAGCGCCCTGCACACCAGCGGTCTTGGATGGCTCGCGGCAACCGAAGCTGCCGCGACCCACCACATCTGCCCTCTCCTTGCGGGAGCGGGCAAATCTCTTTAGCTCGCCGAGATGGTTTGCGTGTCCACGCGGACACCCAGACCCATGGTCGACGACACAGCCACCTTGCGCAGGTACACACCCTTGCTGGTCGCGGGCTTGGCCTTGACCAGAGCGTCGATCAGCGCAGCGAGGTTGCCTTGCAGCTTGTCGTTGTCGAACGAGCGACGGCCGATCGTGCCGTGGATGATGCCGGCCTTGTCGACGCGGAACTGGACCTGGCCAGCCTTGGCGTTCTTGACAGCGGTGGCGACGTCAGGCGTCACGGTGCCAACCTTGGGGTTGGGCATCAGGCCGCGCGGGCCGAGGATCTGACCGAGCGTACCGACGACGCGCATAGCGTCAGGGGCAGCGATCACGACGTCGAAAGGCATGTCGCCAGCCTTGACCATCGCAGCCAGGTCGTCCATACCGACGATGTCGGCGCCGGCGGCCTTGGCTTCTTCAGCCTTGGCGCCTTGGGCGAACACGGCGACGCGCTTGGTCTTGCCGGTGCCGTTCGGCAGCACGACAGCACCGCGAACCACCTGGTCCGACTTCTTCGCGTCGATGCCGAGCTGCACGGCCACGTCGATCGATTCGTCGAACTTGGCGGTGGCGGCGTCCTTGACGATGACGATGGCGTCAGCCAGGGGGTACAGCTTGTTGCTGTCGACCTTGCCTTCGAGCGACTTTTGCTTCTTGGTGATCTTGGACATTTACACGCCCTCCACATTCACGCCCATCGAGCGGGCCGAGCCGGCGATGGTGCGAACTGCTGCGTCGAGGTCGGCGGCAGTCAGGTCCTTCATCTTGGCCTTGGCAATTTCTTCGAGCTGAGCGCGCGTGATCTTGCCGACCTTGTCGGTGTGCGGACGGGCCGAGCCCTTGTCCAGCTTGATGGCCTTCTTGATCAAGGTGATCGCCGGGGGCGTCTTGATGATGAAGGTGAAGCTCTTGTCAGCGAACGCGGTGATGACCACCGGCAGCGGCAGACCCGGCTCGACGCCTTGGGTTTGCGCGTTGAACGCCTTGCAGAACTCCATGATGTTCAGACCGCGCTGACCCAGTGCGGGACCGATCGGCGGGGACGGGTTGGCCTTACCAGCTGGCACTTGCAGCTTGATGAAGCCGACGATTTTTTTCGCCATGCTTTGCTCCTTGCGGGTGATATCGCCTTGGCTTTCGCCGCGGCTCCCCGGGGTTAAACGACTCTTCGATCAAGGCCGCGCGCCGAGTCGGACAACGCGCAGCCGGAAACTGGCAGGCCCACCCGAAGGCAGGCCATGGGATCAGGTCTTCTCGACCTGACCGAATTCGAGCTCCACAGGGGTGGCGCGGCCGAAAATCATGACCGACACACTGACCTTGCTCTTCTCGTAGTTGACGTCTTCCACCGTGCCATTGAAGTCGGTGAACGGGCCTTCCTTGACGCGCACGAACTCACCCACGGTGAACTCGACCTTGTGCCGCGGCTTCTCGGTGCCCTGCTGCATCTGGTTGACGATGTCCTCGACCTCTTTCTGCGAGATCGGGGCCGGACGGTTCTTGGCGCCGCCCACGAAACCCGTCACCTTGTTGGTGTGCTTCACCAGGTGCCAGCTCTCGTCGTCCATGATCATTTCGACCAGCACGTAGCCCGGGAAGAAGCGACGCTCGGTGGTGCGCTTCTGGCCGTTCTTGATCTCGACCACTTCTTCGGTCGGAACCAGGATGCGGCCGAACTTGTCCTGCATGCCGGCGCGGGTGATGCGCTCGGTGATGTTGCGCTCGACAGCCTTCTCCATGCCCGAGTAGGCATGCACCACGTACCAACGCAGATCAGGGTTGGTGGCGGGAGCCAGGAGAGGGTTTTGCTCTTCTTCCGGCGTGCTCGGCGTGGTTTCAACTGCATTCACTGGATCAGCGGTCATTATTTTCTCCAGCCCAGAATGAGGTCAAAGAACACCCATTCGAGCGTCTTGTCGGTGAGCCAGAGGAAGACGGACATGATCGCCACGAAGGCGAACACATAGGCCGTCATCTGCATCGATTCCTTGCGGGTCGGCCACACGACCTTCTTGACCTCGCGCCACGAGTCACGACCGAAAGCCCACAGCTGACGGCCATTCTCGGAGCTGCCGAAGGCGCCCACGGCCGCGGCCAGGCCGACCAGCAGCGCAGCCCATTGCACCAGCGAGCCTTGGCGCGACAGCAGGTAGAACGCGACGATCGCGCCCACTGCCAGCACCACCGCCGCAGCCAGCTTGGCTTTGTCGGCACCCGTGCTCACGGTTTCGATTTGAGAAGTGGCCATGTCGGCTGATTTCCTGTGACCTTGCGGCCTTCAATTCAATGCGTCTCTTGAGACGCCGAAGCCCATCGGATCGCGATGGGCTTGTCGGGGTGCCACCTAGGTGGCAGG
Source organism: Variovorax sp. GW821-FHT09A10 (assembly GCF_059418385.1). Lineage (NCBI taxonomy): Bacteria > Pseudomonadati > Pseudomonadota > Betaproteobacteria > Burkholderiales > Comamonadaceae > Variovorax > Variovorax sp. GW821-FHT09A10. The sequence goes on along the minus strand of NZ_JBWKPT010000009.1, from coordinate 213 downwards.
GGCAGTAGGAATCGAACCTACAACCTTCGGTTTTGGAGACCGACGCTCTGCCAATTGAGCTATACCCCTCCGGCACTCTTTACGCTTGGCTTAGATGTCGAGGATCTTGGCCACGACGCCCGAACCCACGGTACGACCGCCTTCACGGATGGCGAAGCGCAGGCCTTCTTCCATCGCGATCGGGTTGATCAGCTTGACGGTGATGCTGACGTT